>CAWAUO010000007.1:0-164489 GCA_963785245.1 uncultured Actinomycetota bacterium
ACGGCTCCCGTCGTGGACGCCGGCCCGGATCAATCCATCGAGTTGCCCGCCGATGCCGTGCTCGCAGGATCAGCTTCCGACGATGGCCTGCCACTGCCACCGTCACTGACCACAACCTGGAGCCAGACCGGCGGCCCGGTAGGAGCAGCAACATTCAACGACGAAACGCAACCGACACCGCCGTGTCGTTCACAACCAACGGCGTCTATGAACTGACACTGACCGCCGACGACGGAGCACTGACCTCAACCGACACTGTCACCATCACCGTCACCACCGCCCCAGTGAATACGGCTCCCGTCGTGGACGCCGGCCCGGATCAATCCATCGAGTTGCCCGCCGATGCCGTGCTCGCAGGATCAGCTTCCGACGATGGCCTGCCACTGCCACCGTCACTGACCACAACCTGGAGCCAGACCGGCGGCCCGGTAGGAGCAGCAACATTCAACGACGAGAACGCAACCGACACCGCCGTGTCGTTCACAACCAACGGCGTCTATGAACTGACACTGACCGCCGACGACGGAGCACTGACCTCAACCGACACTGTCACCATCACCGTCACCACCGCCCCAGTGAATACGGCTCCCGTCGTCGACGCCGCCCAGATAAATCCATCGAGTTGCCCGCCGGTGCCGTGCTCGCAGGATCAGCTTCCGACGATGGCCTGCCACTGCCACCGTCACTGACCACAACCTGGAGCCAGACCGGCGGCCCGGTAGGAGCAGCAACATTCAACGACGGAACCGCAACCGACACCGCCGTGTCGTTCACAACCAACGGCGTCTATGAACTGACACTGACCGCCGACGACGGAGCACTGACCTCAACCGACACTGTCACCATCACCGTCACCACCGCCCCAGTGAATACGGCTCCCGTCGTGGACGCCGGCCCGGATCAATCCATCGAGTTGCCCGCCGATGCCGTGCTCGCAGGATCAGCTTCCGACGATGGCCTGCCACTGCCACCGTCACTGACCACAACCTGGAGCCAGACCGGCGGCCCGGTAGGAGCAGCAACATTCAACGACGAGAACGCAACCGACACCGCCGTGTCGTTCACAACCAACGGCGTCTATGAACTGACACTGACCGCCGACGACGGAGCACTGACCTCAACCGACACTGTCACCATCACCGTCACCACCGCCCCAGTGAATACGGCTCCCGTCGTGGACGCCGGCCCGGATCAATCCATCGAGTTGCCCGCCGATGCCGTGCTCGCAGGATCAGCTTCCGACGATGGCCTGCCACTGCCACCGTCACTGACCACAACCTGGAGCCAGACCGGCGGCCCGGTAGGAGCAGCAACATTCAACGACGAGAACGCAACCGACACCGCCGTGTCGTTCACAACCAACGGCGTCTATGAACTGACACTGACCGCCGACGACGGAGCACTGACCTCAACCGACACTGTCACCATCACCGTCACCACCGCCCCAGTGAATACGGCTCCCGTCGTGGACGCCGGCCCGGATCAATCCATCGAGTTGCCCGCCGATGCCGTGCTCGCAGGATCAGCTTCCGACGATGGCCTGCCACTGCCACCGTCACTGACCACAACCTGGAGCCAGACCGGCGGCCCGGTAGGAGCAGCAACATTCAACGACGAGAACGCAACCGACACCGCCGTGTCGTTCACAACCAACGGCGTCTATGAACTGACACTGACCGCCGACGACGGAGCACTGACCTCAACCGACACTGTCACCATCACCGTCACCACCGCCCCAGTGAATACGGCTCCCGTCGTGGACGCCGGCCCGGATCAATCCATCGAGTTGCCCGCCGATGCCGTGCTCGCAGGATCAGCTTCCGACGATGGCCTGCCACTGCCACCGTCACTGACCACAACCTGGAGCCAGACCGGCGGCCCGGTAGGAGCAGCAACATTCAACGACGAGAACGCAACCGACACCGCCGTGTCGTTCACAACCAACGGCGTCTATGAACTGACACTGACCGCCGACGACGGAGCACTGACCTCAACCGACACTGTCACCATCACCGTCACCACCGCCCCAGTGAATACGGCTCCCGTCGTGGACGCCGGCCCGGATCAATCCATCGAGTTGCCCGCCGATGCCGTGCTCGCAGGATCAGCTTCCGACGATGGCCTGCCACTGCCACCGTCACTGACCACAACCTGGAGCCAGACCGGCGGCCCGGTAGGAGCAGCAACATTCAACGACGAGAACGCAACCGACACCGCCGTGTCGTTCACAACCAACGGCGTCTATGAACTGACACTGACCGCCGACGACGGAGCACTGACCTCAACCGACACTGTCACCATCACCGTCACCACCGCCCCAGTGAATACGGCTCCCGTCGTGGACGCCGGCCCGGATCAATCCATCGAGTTGCCCGCCGATGCCGTGCTCGCAGGATCAGCTTCCGACGATGGCCTGCCACTGCCACCGTCACTGACCACAACCTGGAGCCAGACCGGCGGCCCGGTAGGAGCAGCAACATTCAACGACGAGAACGCAACCGACACCGCCGTGTCGTTCACAACCAACGGCGTCTATGAACTGACACTGACCGCCGACGACGGAGCACTGACCTCAACCGACACTGTCACCATCACCGTCACCACCGCCCCAGTGAATACGGCTCCCGTCGTGGACGCCGGCCCGGATCAATCCATCGAGTTGCCCGCCGATGCCGTGCTCGCAGGATCAGCTTCCGACGATGGCCTGCCACTGCCACCGTCACTGACCACAACCTGGAGCCAGACCGGCGGCCCGGTAGGAGCAGCAACATTCAACGACGAGAACGCAACCGACACCGCCGTGTCGTTCACAACCAACGGCGTCTATGAACTGACACTGACCGCCGACGACGGAGCACTGACCTCAACCGACACTGTCACCATCACCGTCACCACCGCCCCAGTGAATACGGCTCCCGTCGTGGACGCCGGCCCGGATCAATCCATCGAGTTGCCCGCCGATGCCGTGCTCGCAGGATCAGCTTCCGACGATGGCCTGCCACTGCCACCGTCACTGACCACAACCTGGAGCCAGACCGGCGGCCCGGTAGGAGCAGCAACATTCAACGACGAGAACGCAACCGACACCGCCGTGTCGTTCACAACCAACGGCGTCTATGAACTGACACTGACCGCCGACGACGGAGCACTGACCTCAACCGACACTGTCACCATCACCGTCACCACCGCCCCAGTGAATACGGCTCCCGTCGTGGACGCCGGCCCGGATCAATCCATCGAGTTGCCCGCCGATGCCGTGCTCGCAGGATCAGCTTCCGACGATGGCCTGCCACTGCCACCGTCACTGACCACAACCTGGAGCCAGACCGGCGGCCCGGTAGGAGCAGCAACATTCAACGACGAGAACGCAACCGACACCGCCGTGTCGTTCACAACCAACGGCGTCTATGAACTGACACTGACCGCCGACGACGGAGCACTGACCTCAACCGACACTGTCACCATCACCGTCACCACCGCCCCAGTGAATACGGCTCCCGTCGTGGACGCCGGCCCGGATCAATCCATCGAGTTGCCCGCCGATGCCGTGCTCGCAGGATCAGCTTCCGACGATGGCCTGCCACTGCCACCGTCACTGACCACAACCTGGAGCCAGACCGGCGGCCCGGTAGGAGCAGCAACATTCAACGACGAGAACGCAACCGACACCGCCGTGTCGTTCACAACCAACGGCGTCTATGAACTGACACTGACCGCCGACGACGGAGCACTGACCTCAACCGACACTGTCACCATCACCGTCACCACCGCCCCAGTGAATACGGCTCCCGTCGTGGACGCCGGCCCGGATCAATCCATCGAGTTGCCCGCCGATGCCGTGCTTGCAGGATCAGCTTCCGACGATGGCCTGCCACTGCCACCGTCACTGACCACAACCTGGAGCCAGACCGGCGGCCCGGTAGGAGCAGCAACATTCAACGACGAGAACGCAACCGACACCGCCGTGTCGTTCACAACCAACGGCGTCTATGAACTGACACTGACCGCCGACGACGGAGCACTGACCTCAACCGACACTGTCACCATCACCGTCACCACCGCCCCAGTGAATACGGCTCCCGTCGTGGACGCCGGCCCGGATCAATCCATCGAGTTGCCCGCCGATGCCGTGCTCGCAGGATCAGCTTCCGACGATGGCCTGCCACTGCCACCGTCACTGACCACAACCTGGAGCCAGACCGGCGGCCCGGTAGGAGCAGCAACATTCAACGACGAGAACGCAACCGACACCGCCGTGTCGTTCACAACCAACGGCGTCTATGAACTGACACTGACCGCCGACGACGGAGCACTGACCTCAACCGACACTGTCACCATCACCGTCACCACCGCCCCAGCACAGTTGATCTACCTCTCATTCACCAGTGGGACATCCGTACCGGGGATCGCCGGAACCGTTCGCGACGAGGACATCGTGACCTACGACAGCGACACGGGAGTCTGGGCGTTGTTCTTCGACGCATCCGATGTCGGGATCACGATCAGTGATCTGAATGCATTCCATGTCCGCAGCGATGGATCAGTATTGATGTCATTCTCCAGTCCAGTTTCTATCCCCGGACTGATCGGTGGCCCGGATGGCACCGGCATCGACGATTCGGATCTCGTCTTGTTCGAGCCGACCAGCACGGGGGACGACACGTCAGGAAGCTTCACCTTCTTCCTCGACGGCTCCGACATTGACCTCACTACAAACAGCGAGGACATCGACGGAATCTTCGAGTTCAGTGACGGGACGTTGGGTATCACCACGACCGGGTCGATCAGAGTTGGTTCGCTGGCGAAGGGCGGCGATGAGGACATTCATCTCTTCACTCCAACAGCCACCGGGGCCGTCACCACTGGTACGTGGACCGGCATCCACTTCGACGGCTCCGATGTGGGCTTGACTGATCGCAACGACGATCTCACGAGCGATCAGCTTTGGCTCCGATGGCGACCTCATCTTCACAACGCTGGGGGCCAACTCCACGCCCGGCAGCAACAACGAGGATCTGAACCGGTTCGTCGGAAGCTTTGGGCCGACTACAACCGGCACCGTCGCCCTCGAACTGGACCTCTCCGGCCTCGGCATCGACCCAGGTGAGGAGGTCGACGCGCTTCATCTCGGAACAGGTGGGTCCGGATAGCACACGAGTTGGGTGCCGGAGTACTCAGCGGAAGCGGGTGTGGCCGTCGCACAAGCACGGTAGGGTCACGCTCTGAACCCGGAATCGACGAAGCGCTACTCGGGCGAACGATTCCGATCCCCATTTGCAGTCACGTCGGCGGTCCAGGCCGAGCGAGGCTTCGATTCCTTCGGAGATGGAAGGCGCAGCAGGCGAATCTGTGGCCGATGCTCAGGTGTCGACGTTGGCGATCACGGCGACTTCGCGAGGAGGACGCCAATCGTGTCAGCGGCACCGGTCACCCGGACGGGGAAAGGGACGACAGCCAGCTTCCGCCTCCAGAGTCGTGGGTCCGCCGACTGCGTCAATCGTGTTGCCCGCGTGTCGTTCGCGATCCAGGGGCCGGCGCGTCCGACCGAGGGCCTATCCAGTGTGCAGACCGGATCGCAAACTGTTGCCGGAATGATCGCGGATCCCCGTGGGCCAGACAGGTGGCGACGCCGGGAGCGATTTCTGGTGACCCAATCTCAGCATCCCCCTGAGCCGGCAACCGCAAGCTCCCCCGCTTCCCTCCCGTTCGGCTGAGCACCATAGAACTCGAGGCCCCCGACAGAGGACTCCCGCACAAGGGCGACATCCCACCTCTTGGCATTCCCGCGGCACGCCGTCAATCGCGCCACATCGTGAGGGGCTGACCAGTCTGGGTGATATGGACAGTCCATGGCGCCCCCTCAACAGCGAGCGCGCCAATGAAACCGGGCCGAGGTGTCATGCTCATCAATCCCCAGTTCCCTGTCAGGTCAGACGTAGCCCATGCGAGGCACGGTTCGGCGTCTGGGAGAACTGAGACGTCGAACGTTCGCAGAGACATGGACAACCCAGCTCCGCATGCCTTGACCACCGCCTCCTTCCTGGTCCAACACGCGAAGAAGCATTTCGGGAGGTCCCCCTTGCTGATGTGGCTCAAAGCCTCTTGCTCCCCAGTGCTGAAGAAGGAGGCAGCAAGGTCGCGATGATCAAGATCCTCTCGAACGCGCTCGACATCAACGCCGACTTGGCGATTCCACGCGAATGCGTGCATCGCGATCTCGTCCGAGTGGGAGAGGTTGAAGCCCAACCGTGGCCCGCTGGTGGAAGTGGCGAGCGCGGGCTTGCCGTGCCGCCCGGAAACAAGGTGGACTTCTCTTGGCACCGACCCGAGATAGCTGCCAAGGAGCCATCGGAGCACCGCTCGGCGAGCTATGAAGCGCTCTCGATGCTGAGTGAAGTGGAAGCGGGCGGCACGAACTCGCTCCTCCTGGGACAGCAGCGCGGCCAACCCGGTTGATTCGGCAGACAGTTCGTCAAGGTTGGTGACGTAGACGTGGACTTCGTCCGCTGGCAGGGCACGGATGGCTGGGCGGAGGCTCATCTGCATTCGAGTAGGATCATCGCTGAGATCGACCGGCATCCGCCAGAGCTCGGTCGATGGTACTGCGTATCTGGGCCGCCACGCCGCTCACTCGCGGCTCAGAGAGCAGACCCACCCGGTGGCCCGCAGCTTCCACTACGTCGAGCCCTCCTGCAACAAACTGGCCCCATCCGAGAGTTGGGTCTGGCGCCCAACCGTACGGCTGCTGCTCGGCTCGTACCAACGCGACGCGCCCAGGGTACGGCTTGGGCGAATAGGCATCGTAGGCCTTCTCGTGGGCAGCCGAGATTTGCTCTCGGAGGTAGCCGCGCGAGTGCGGAATGCTGACGAACCCGCCGATGTTCGTCTCGACTCTCAACAAGGCGAGCCGCCCAAGACGTACAAGGCGGTCCACGATGAATCGAGGAGTGTTCCGAAACGGTACCTCAATCAGATTGCACCACTCCATGCGGAGTCGCGTTCCGCATCCGATCCCACGCTCGGCGCGCCCTCGAGTCCGTCATCTCCAACGAAAGGACCTCAGGTCGGGGGTTGTCGATCATCACGACGGTGGCGACCTCTTCGCCGGCAGCGTTGAGTTGCTGAGCCATCTCAAACGCGACGTCCCCCTCCCAGACACCATCCGCCCAACAGGTAGGGGCCGTGCGGCTGTACGCCCTGGATCTCGGTGACGTACTGAGCCGCTATGTCCTCGAGCCGACGCGGGGTCGTGCTGACGGTATTCGCCTTCATCTCCGATGCCTGCAACCCGTAGAAAGGCTGATCATCGCCGAGATGCCGAGCAAGATCGCCATAGCCGACGACATTGCCGCCGTGGGCGTGCACGAAGAAGAGTGGCGGGCGCGACCCTTGGGGTTGGATCGGCACAAGCGACGCCCACGAGTCTGACCAGCCTCGTGTGGCTATCACCTCGGCGAGTTCGGCGACCGTTGGTGCTTGGAACAGGATGGCTAGCGGCAAGGGTTCATCCACGATCTGGGCCTCGATCGCTGCCATCAATTCGGCGGCTAGAAGCGAGTGCCCGCCAAGGTCGAAGAAGTTGTCGTGTATCGAGATCGAACTCCTGTTGAAGAGTCGCCGCCAGATGCTTGAGAGCTGGGTCTCGAGCAGATTGCGCGGGAGCGAGGGACCGTCCGTCGCATAGTGTGCCGCTCCGGAGGCTTCGGCTCCCGGGATCGGCCCTTCTGCTCTCGGCACGAGAGGCGCGATCGTCGAGAGCGAGGCATCGGGACACGCTGCCATCGCCCGGAGCACGTCCTCGAAGCGTGACATCAGCGTCCTGACATCTTCGAAGGCAAGGACATTGCGGTGGAATCGGATGACAGATTCGTACCGACCATTCACTTCACGCACGAAGACCGCGAGCTCGAAGTCGGCGTTCTCTGCGCCCACGACGAGCGGCGTCGCCACGATGCCCGGCAATCGCAGCGGGCGCCGCGCGCTCTCCTGCAGCACGAACAGGCCTCGTGCGAGGGGCACGGTTGCCACATCGGGAAGCGATGCGACGTCCTGGAAGGCAGCGCCTTGGTGGTCGAACGCCTCCAGGACGATGTCACGGCTTCGCTCGAGTAGCTGTTGCCCTGACGGGTCGCCTGACAGGTCACCTCGCAAGACCACCAGATTGTTGAAGTAGCCGACAATCTGCTCGGTCTGGACGTGGATTCGGCCTGCCGCAGGAGTGCAGAGAAGGATATCCTCCTGGCCGCTTGTCTGGCGGAGGGCCATTTGGAACCCGGCCAGCAACGCCATGAATGGGGTCACGCTGTTCTCGCGAGCCAGGGTCTTGATCGCCGACGTGAGCCCGCGATCCATCGCGACTTGGAGGTGTGCGCCGGTCGGAATCCCCTGCGTTTGCGGATGCCGGACGCCCGGAAGCCGCAGGGGCGAGATCGGAGGTTGGAGTCGATCCGCCCAGTACGCGATCTCGCGTTCCCCATCAGGTCCCGTTCGCCGTTGATCGAGCCAAACGGCGTAGTCAGAGAACCGGATGGAGACCGGATCCAACGACGCTGGTCGCCGCCGGTTGAGGCTGGCATACACTGTCGCGAGATCCCGCTCGATGATATCCATCGACCACCCATCGCACACCAGATGATGCGTTGTGAGCAGCAGCACATGGTCATCCTGGTCGAGTTGGAGGAGTCGGACTCTGATGAGCAGGTCATTGGCGAGATCGAAGGGGCATTCTGCCTCTGCTCTTGCAGTTTCGTTGGCCCGAGCGAGGCGATCCGCGATCGGACCATCGGCTGACGGCTCGACGGTCAGGGCGAAGCCCTTGAAGGGTCGAATCTCCTGCGTGGGGACACCCGAGTGGTCCGCAAACCGGGCCCGCAACATCTCATGGCGTTCGATGACGCTGCCGAGGCTTTCCTCGAGCGCCCTCACATCGAGCCTCCCAGCGAGGCGCCAGGCAAGCTGCAAGTTGTAGGTGGTGTCGCCGGGACGCAACCGGCTGAGCGACCAGATCCTCAGCTGGGCAAGAGACATCGGCCAGGCGGTCTGATCCTCCCGAGACGCGATCTCAAGCGAATCTGCAGGGACTTGCCGAGCGCGCAATCGCGCCTCGAGCTCGGTACGCTGCTCGGGGGTCAGCCGTGCGATGCTTTCGCGGAGGTGTTCCACGGCTTCACTCAACCCGCGGGGCCGACTCAACATCCCCCCCCGCCAGATCACTCAGGAGCGATGCGATTTCCTCCGCTTCGCCGACTTGCGCCGCCATTGCGCCCGTAATCGCAAGTGCTTGGCCCCTCACTGTTGGATCATCAAAGAAGGAACTCAGTCTCAATTCGATGTGCAGCATCTGGCTCAGTCGGGCGTTGACGCGCATCGCATCCAGAGAGTGACCGCCCAGATCAAAGAAGTCGTCGTCGACGCCGATAGCGGAAACGTCGAGCACATCGGCCCACACGGTGGTGATGTCCGATTCCAGTGGGGTACGCGGCGGCATCGGCTCGGACGCTTGCGGAACGCTCGACAAATCGAGTGCCGGCAGCGCATTGCGGTTGATCTTACCGTTGGACGTCATCGGCAGCGTATCCAGCGTCACAAGATGAGAGGGCACCATGTATCGAGGAAGCCGCGACTTCAGAAGCTCGCGAACGCCAGCTTCGTCGATTGCCGCGTTGTGCGGAGCCAGGTCACGCGACGAGTCGTTCATCTCTCGTAGCGCTGCCGGCAACAATCGTCACGGCATGAGCCACGTCGGGATGAATCTCGAGAACCGCGTCGATCTCCCCAAGCTCGATTCGTTCCCGCGGATCTTGACCTGGTAGTCAACACGGCCGAGGAACTCGATGTTGCCGTCCGGCAGGTACCTGCCTAGGTCGCCGGTCTTGTACATCCGTGCTACCCCTGATTCGGCAAACGGGTCACGAATGAACCGGCCATTCGTCAACTCTGGCCGATTGAGATAGCCCATCGCCACCTGCACGCCACCGATATGAATCTCACCCGCGACTCCGATGGGCACAGGGCGCAGGCTGTCATCCAGGATGTAGATCTGAGTATTGGCGACGGGGCGGCCGATTGGCACCGCGGCCGATTCAGCATCCTGTTGACACTCCCAATACGTAACCGTGACTGCCGCTTCGGTCGGCCCGTAGAGGTTGAACAACCGTGAGTCCAACATCTCGAAGAAGCGGCTCTGCAGGTCCGTCGTAAGAGCTTCTCCGATACAGATCACGGATCGAAGCGTCGCGCACGACGACACGTCCGGGTGTTCGAGGAAGAATCGAAGCATCGAGGGTACGAAGTGGGCCATGGTGATCCCATGTTCAACAATGGTACGTATCAGGTATGCCGTGTCGCGATGCCCTCCGGCTCCGCGATAATGAGCCGGGCGCCGACCAAGAGCGGCCAGAAGAACTCCAGCGTCGACACATCGAAGCTCAGCGGGGTCTTCTGCAACACCCGGTCAGATTTGTCGAGGGCGAGGTATTCCTGGGCCCAGAGCATTTGGTTGACAATCGCCTGCTGTGATACGACGACTCCTTTCGGTCGGCCGGTCGATCCTGAGGTATACATGACGTAGGCGACGTCCGATGGAGCGACGGCAACGTTCGGGTTGCCAGTCCGAGGGATCTCCTCGCCGAGGCCAACGACACAAGCCTGCGCAGCCGACTCGGGCAGACTGTCCTCCAGGTGCTCTTGAGTCAGGATCATCGGCATTGCCGTCTCGTCGATCATGAACTGGAGCCGGTCCGCTGGGTGCTCGGGGTCGAGGGGCACGTAGGCGAAGCCAGCCTTGAGGATCGCATAGAGGGCTACGACCATCTCAATCGACCGTTCCATGAACACTCCAACGTGTGCGCCGGTCGGCACGGCCGCAAGCTGGGTTTGAGCCAGGTGGTTCGCCCTCTGATTGAGTTCGTCGTACGTCACCTGACGGTCAAGAAAGACCAGCGCGATCGCGTCGGGATCAAGTTCGACCTGCCGTTCGAACAATCCGTGGAGCGTCGCCGTCGCGTCGTATTCGGCCGAGGTCTCGTTCCAGAGGGCCAGAGTCTCGCTTTCGGCTCTCGACACGATCGGCAAAGCTGCGACGGGTTGGGTGTCACCACCGACGATGGCGCTCAGGAACGTCACGAATCCCTCGAGTCGCCGCCGAATGGAATCGGCGTCGTAGAGGCTGACGTCGAAGGTGCAGTCGAGAAGTAGCCCGTCGTCGGTCGGTGTCACATTGAGGTAGACGTCGAAGTTCTCGTAGCGACGCGGCACCGAAGCCGGTTGTCCCGTTGCACCGTTGAAGTCGAGCACGCGAGGGGGCACGTCCATGTTGAATGTGACGGACACGAGCGGTGTTCTGCCTGGATCACGACGACTCTCGAGACGCTCGACGAGCGAGCCATAGGAGAAGCGTTGATGGTCAAAGGCATCAAGGAACGCGCTGTGGGTAGAGCGGACATGCTCAGCAAACGTGCCGTTCCGGTCAACCAGTCGCCGGAGAGCGAGCATATTGGTGCAATGACCGACGAGGTCTTGTCCAGCGAATTGCGTTTGGCCCGCAACGAAGACTCCGACCGCAACCTCCGGCTCCCCTGTCAAGCGACCCAGGTAGCACTCGAATGCCGCCAGGAGAACCGTGAAGAGCGTGGCCTCGTGGCGAACCGCCATCTTGCGAATCCGGGAGGCGAGATCCGGCTCGATCGCAAGCTGCTCATGGTCGGCCCGGAAGGCTCTCTTCGGGAGCCGTTGCCGGTCGAGCGGGAAGTCGGACACGGGGTAGGGCTTCTCCAGCAAGGCAGTCCAGAATGCCTCGTCGGCCTTCCATGCATCGCCGACCTGGTAATCGGATTCCCACTCGGCGTACTGTCCCAGCTGCATCGGTTGCTCCAGATCTGGTGAACGCCCCTGCGCCGAAGCCGAGTAGATCTCGGCGAGGTCCTCGAACAGAATGCCAATTGACCAGCCGTCACAGATGATGTGGTGAACCGCAAGAATCAGGACGTGCCGCTCGGCCGCCATTTGCATGACTGTGGCCCGAATGAGGGGTCCCCGTCCAAGGTCGAACGGATTCTCCACGGCTGCCGCCCGGATCGCTGCGAGTTTGTGGTCTTGCGCAGCAGAATCCATGTCGGACAGATCGACGAACGGAACGTCGAGTTCGAGCGAGGGAGCAATGCGCTGCTGACCATCGTCAAGGCTGATCGTCGTCCGAAGCGCCTCGTGGCGGCGCACCAGCGCCTGAATCGCCTCAACAAGCGCCTCAGCGTCGAGCGAACCGACGAGCTCCAGCGTGCTGGCAAGGTTGTAGGCGGCATTGGCCTCGTCGCCGAGCCGGGTCGCCAGACAGATCTCTTGCCGCCCCGCCGTGAGCGGCGCCTGGTAGCCACACTCGCTCGGTCTCGCCACTGGCTGTGCAGGTGGAGTCGGTGCCCGATCGGAGCGCCCGGTCGCTGCAGATCGGTTCGTCGTGCCCCGACCGAGGAACCCGTTCTGCATCATGTCGACGCCGGCCGCCGAATACGCTGCGACTACAGCCTCGATGTCTTCGTCCGTGTGGGCCGTCGAAAGGAACGAAGATGATGGGCGGATTGGTGTGTACTCCGCGCTCGCGAAGGTAGTACTGGAGAAGCCCAGCGAAGCTCGTGCCTTCCATGAACGTTGGACGGAAGAACGAACTGAATCTCTCGACATGGATGGGAACACCGTGGTTGAGGTAGGCCCCGTTGATGGCTTCGACAGCAGCGTCCGTCCGGTCATTGAGATCGGCCTGCAGCGATGGGCCTCGCTCTTCGAGATGACTGAGTACCGAGCGCGGCAGCAGCCAGCGCCAGGGGGTGTTTGATCATCGTGCCGCCTGAGGCAGTGATATCTGCTTCGGGGAAGCTGTCGTCCCCAAACGTCCACGGCCCACCATCAACGATGTCAATGAACTGCGCCGCCCCAGCCACCACGCCGATCGGTAGGCCGCCGCCGAGGACCTTCCCGTACGTGGTGATATCGGCCTGGACGTCGAAGAGCGCCTGGACTCCCCCGGGGTGTGAGCGAAAACCGGTCACGATTTCGTCGAATACCAGCAGGAAGCCGCGCTCATCTGCAATCGAGCGCAACTCGCGGAGGAAGCCGACTGGCTGAAGATCAGGGTTCCGAGTCCGGACCGGCTCGACAAGTACGAGAGCGAGTTCCGAGGCTTGGGACCTGATGATCTCCAATGCTCGCTCGCTACCGTATTCCAGCACGACAGCGTCATCGACTACGTGCTGTGGCACGCCGGCCACCAGGGGGACCGTTCGGCACTCCCCATCGGCATCAATCCCGCTACCGAGAACGACATCGCTTCGTCCGTGAATGTCGTCCGTGAAGTACGCGACCTTGTCCCGTCCGGTCACCGTTCGAGCAAGCCGAATTGCGGTCTCGACCGCCTCACTGCCGGAGTACGTGTACGCGAGCCGCTCGTTGTGGGTAGCGGCACAGATCATGTCGGAGACCTCGCCAAGGAGGCGATTCTGCACTGCGACCTCGAATCCTCGGTCGAGTTGTTCGTGCACCGCTGCCACGACGAAGCTTGGGGAGTGCCCAAGCAGGTTGGTGCCAAAACCCATTGCTACATCGATGTATTCGTTCTGATCGACGTCCCAGATTCGCGACCCAGCGGAACGGTCGGAGACGATCTGGTACACGAGCTCCTTCCACCGCCTGTCGAAGCCAACAATGGTTCGATTGTCGGCCAGTCGAGGTCGCCACAGTTGAGCAAGACGCTTCGACTCTGAGGTCTGAACTGTGTAGCGGCGAACAAGGTCGTCAATCGCGGTCTGCTGGCGTTCAGTGAGTCCGCGTCCGGATCCCCGTGAGGGGTGGGTGTTGTCCCGTCTGGGCGCGAGATAGTGCGCGGCTGCTGCATGAGTCGACCTGGAATCCCTCTCTACCCGTGCGGTCTCCGTCGGCTTCTGTCGTGTCTCACCCTCACCAAGGAGTTCCAGTTGCCTCTCCATGATCCGCAGCTGCTCTGCGATGACCTGTTCGGCGAAGCGGTGCGCTTCGGGTTTCGCAGACGCGTTCGATGCGGCGGTTGGGGGCGAGGACGGCCACGCGTTCGATTCGCGATCTGATGGGTCCCCCAGCTCCGGTTGGCTCTCACCATCCCCGGCACCGACGGCGTCGCCGGCGGGGAGTTCCGAACTGATGTACTCGGCGAGGGATTCCATCGTTGGAGCCTCCTCGAATAGTTGCCGGAACGTGACCGGCACCCCGAACTCCTTGCGGAAGCGTGAGTTCGCCTGAGTGAGAAAGAGCGAGTCGAAACCGAGCTCGAGAAATGTGGCTTGCGGATCGAGCTCGTCATGATGGAGCCCGCTCAGCTCGTGGAGGACAGCCTGGATTCTCGACAGAACCTGCAAGGTGCGCCTCTCCTCAAGATGGGCCTCGCCGCGACCTTCGTCCCGAATTGAGGTCGTATCGATGTCGGCTGGGTCGTTCTCCCGAAGTCGATCCATTGAGGTTCCTCCTTCTACCATCGTTGCGGGTTCAATCCAGTGACGGGTCCTCTCGAACGGATACGTGGGAAGAGGAATCCGGCTACGACGCTCTCCGGCATACAGTCGGGCCAGGTCGACGGGGACCCCGTTCGCCCACAAGCGCCCAACCGCATTGAGGAAGAATCTGTCGTCAGCCACGGCTTCTCGAGCATGCGGCAGCGATGCTGCAACAATTGTGCTGGACGAGCGACCAGGATGCTGGCGTGCGAATCCGCTCAGCGTCTGGCCCGGCCCAATCTCAACGAGCACTTCGCCCCCGGCTTCAAATGCCGTTGCGAGACCGTCTACGAATCGCACGGTCTGGCGAAGATGCTCAGCCCAGTAGCCCGGACTGGTGATCTCGTCGTCCGTGGCCACACGTCCGTGAACGTTGGAGATGATCGGGATCTCCGGAGGACGAAGATCCATGGTCTCCGCGAAGGAGTGAAACTCGTCGAGAACTGGATCGATCAGGTGCGAATGGGCGGCAGCGGCAATATGGAGTCGACGCGAGTCGATGCCTCGGTCCGTGAGCTTGGCGGCGAACCGCTCGATCGCTGAGGATTCTCCAGCCACGATGCACTGATCCGGCTTGTTCACCACCGCTATCGAGAGCGTGTCATCGATGAGCGCACGCGCTTCGCTCTCCGCCATTGGCACGCTGAGCATCGACCCCGAGGGAAGTCTTCCGAAGAGCTCTCCGCGCACGATGACGAATTCGAGAGCGTCGCGCAGCGTGAGAACGCCGCTGAGGCACGCAGCTGTGTACTCACCCATGCTGTGGCCGATCAGTATGTCGGGGATCACACCGAGGGACATCCACAGCTTGGCGAGAGCGTACTCGACCGCAAACAGAGCTACGAGCGCCTCAGTGGGTTGTTCAAGCGACGCGTCATCAATGTCGTCTGCATAGAGGAGTCGGCTCAGTTCGATTCCGAGGCGACCCTTCACGTACGTGGCACACTCGTCGACGTGTCTCGGAACACCGGTTCCGACTCGTAGAGCCTTGAGCCCATCCCAATGTGTTGAACGCCACCGCCTGGGAACATGAACACGACGGATCCCTGTGGGGTCTGAATCGTGCCGCTGGAGACGCGTCGGGCATCGATCTCAGCCAGTGCCTGAGCTGCGTCTGCTCGATCCGCAGCCACGAGGGACGCGACGGTGCTCGAACGGGCGGCGACCTACGTGGAGCGTGTAGGCCACATCGCCTAGATCTTCACCGGTCTCACGGGCCAAGTGCTGTGCCAGATTCGCCGTGGCACGCTCAAGTGCCTCGGGCGTCTTGGCCGACATCGGGATCACGTGCCATGCTCGGGTCGAAGGCGGTCGGTCGAGATGGGGCGCCTCCTCCATGATCACATGAGCGTTCGTCCCGCCGAGACCAAACGCGCTCACACCTGCCCTGAGCGGGCCGTCGGCATTTGACCACTCCTGGAGCGAGTCGTTGACGAAGAATGGGCTATGTTCGAAGTCGATCTGCGGATTCGGTCGTGAGTAGCTGACAGTGGGCGGTATCTCACGGTGTTGCATCGCAAGCGCCGTCTTGACGATGCCAACCGTGCCGGCACCAGTGTCCAAGTGACCGATGTTCGACTTCACCGATCCAACGGCGCAGTACTGGGTACGGTCGGTATACCGGCGATAGGCTCGCGTCAGAGCCTCAATCTCGATCGGATCGCCAAGGAACGTCCCGGTACCGTGCGCTTCGACGTATGTGATCGAACCGGGGTCCACTTCGGCCATTTCGAGCGCTTCGACGATCACGGCTTCCTGCCCGGCCACGCTCGGAGCGGTGTAGCCGACCTTGGCGGATCCGTCATTGTTGATCGCTGTGCCCTTGACCAACGCTCGTACCGTATCGCCATCGCGAATGGCATCGGACAATCGTTTGATCACAAGGACGGCCATCCCACTACCGCGGATCGTTCCAGCGGCATCCGCATCAAACGCGCGGCAACGACCATCAGGTGACAGGATACCGTCGGGTTCGTACCGATAGCCGGCGCCGAATGGCACACGGACGCGTCCACCACCGACGAGTGCCATTTCGGTTTCTCCGCTGAGCACGCTCTGATAGGCGACATGCATCGCGATCCCGATGTCGAACAAGCGGTGGCAATGCTGACGGCGGGTCCTTTCAGGTTGAGTTTGTACTCGACTCGGGTAATCGCGTATTCGCGTTCACTCCCGATGAGCATCGCATAGTCGCCCATGATGTCCATGATGTCAGGACGTGTCATGAGGACGTTCGGCAGGTAAGTGTTGGGGGCTACTCCACCAAACACGCCAATTGACCTCCGTACACCTCCGTCGTAGCCCGCATCCTCGAGGGCCGCCCACGCACACTCGAGGAAGATCCTGTGCTGCGGGTCCATGATCTCGGCCTCACGCTTGGTGTAGCCGAAGAAGCGGGCGTCGAAGCAATCACCGTTCGCTAGCGCCGATGTAGCGGGAACGTAGTCGGGACTGGAGATGTCGTCCTCGGACACCCCGACTCGCGCGCAGCTCCGCCGGTGTCAAGATGTGGATCGACTCGACACCGTTTCGAAGGTTCTCCCAGAGTTCGTAGACCGTCTCGCCGCCGGGGAATCGACCCGCCATCCCCACGATGGCAATCTCCTCTCGGTCGTCCGCCCACACGGCCGGGTGGTCGGTACTCATCGCAATCGTTCTCCCCGGCGATGGGCTTGCCGTTCAGCCAACCGCCTTCTTCCTCGTTTGGCCGGGGATTCGGCTCGTCCAGAAGACGACGGCGGTAGCCAAGCGACTCGGCAAGGTGCCAGGTGCTCTCCCCAAGCGTGTCCGCCGCATCGGCGGTCCGCCACCGAGTGGCGACGGACGGATCAATCGCCGATCGTTCGAGAAGGAGCACATCGTCCATCGGCGTTGAGTTGGGGTAGATACCGGTGACCATCTTCTGGTCGAGATTCTCATATGGGCGGACGGTGCTCTCATGGAACTCAAGCTCGAGGAACCGGCAGAGGGCGACCATCTCCGACCGAGGATCGGCAACGAGGTCCTCGAACGTCATGCGGTGCTGACGGTCGGCGGGAACTGCACCTAGGAAGGACATGATGTTCTGGTGGCTCACGGACCAGGTCAATTCGCCGAGCTCGAGCGCGGTGAAGTCGTGATCGTCAACGAACAACACCTGATCCATATGGTGATCCGAGAACGAATGCACCATTGCGTGAGGGTCCCGGACGAGGTGGACATAGCGGGCATCGTCGAATCCCGCCTCGGCGTTGCGGAGTGCCTCGGGCTGGAGAGCGTACTGTGGTGATTTGTCGACGAGCGTTCGCTGCCCAATCCAATCCTGAAGCGCCCCGAATAGCTCCTTGGCGGAAGTGCCGGCCGATTCATAGGCCTCCATTGCCGCTTTCGCCTCGTCGGCCTCCAGCCCCTTGATCTCCATCAAGGCGCGGATCGTGCCCTCGAGCCAAGCTCCAAAACGTCCCTGGAAGGCTTCCCTACGCTGGGCGAGGGATGCGAATGGGAGCAGCTGGAGCTCGGAGGCTGCGAAGAGATCGGGGTGACCAGCGAGCATCAAACGGAGAAGTGAAGTCCCCGACCGTGGTGGTGACAGAATGAAGACAGCCGGTGGATTGGGGGCGCCCGACGCCCAGGTCGAACCACTGTCGAAGGTCGGCACGATCGAGCGCATCCTCGCAATCGCATCCCTGTCAATCGGAGAGCGCCTCGCCACTGGAGTGGTCGTGGAGACTGTCGTCGGGAATCGACGACGAAGTGGCTCGGCGTAGTCGCTCCTCAGCAGCCGGGCGTACTGGGCCACCGTGGGGAATGAGAAGACCGTGGTGACGTAGACGAACTCGCCAATCTCGGCTTGAACACGATCGACGAACTCTGCGGATTGGATGGAATCTGCTCCGAGGTCGAAGACGCGATCCTCAACTCCGACGCGCTCAAGACCCAGTATCTCCTGCCACAGCCCTGCCAACAAACTCTCGACATCGTCGCGAGGGGCCACGTAGTGAGTGTCGAGGTGGGGACGCCGCATCTCAGGTACGGCCAGTCTGCCCCGATCGACCTTGCCACCGGTGGTAGTTGGGAACTCGCCGTGAGCGACGAGGACATGCGGCACCATGTAGTCGGGAAGGATCGACCCGAGGAACTCCCTCAGTTGGGATACCGACGGAGCACGACCCCGAGCGACGAAGTGGCCGACGAGACGGTCGTAGCCCGAGGAACCGGTATCGACAACGACGGCAGCCTCCACGACAGCTTGATGCTCGAGGAGCGCCGCCTCTATTTCTCCCAACTCAACGCGGTATCCGCGAATCTTCACTTGATGATCGCGGCGCCCCAAGAACAGGATGTCGCCGTCAGCCATGAACCGGGCACGATCGCCAGACCTGTACAGGCGGGCATGCTCATCGTCTGAGAACGGATCCGGAACGAAACGCTCTGCCGTAAGTTCTGGCCTTCCCACGTACCCGGTGGCCACCTGAACCCCTCCCACATAGAGTTCGCCGACGGCTCCAATCGGAACCCGCGACATCTGATCATCGAGGAGGTGGACTCGGCAATTCGGAGCGGCGCGTCCGATAGGGATGACGGGATAGCGGAGTTCCTGTCTGCAATGCCAGTAGGTTACGTCGACGGCGGCCTCCGTCGGCCCATATACGTTGTGGAGTTCGGCATCAAGACGCTCGAAGAACATCTCTTGCAGGTCACCCGACATCGGTTCGCCACCACACAAGACCGTTCGAAGACTGGTGCACTCACCGATGCCGGGTCGGCTGAGGAACGGCTTGAGATTGGACGGCACGAACTCGACCTTCGTCACTTCGTGCTCCCGTATGAGACGCAGAAGGTGTTCTGGATCCCGATGGCCGCCCGGCTCGGGAAGCACCAGCTTCGCGCCGAACGCCAGCGGCCAGAAGATCTCTCTCACGGACGGATCAAAGCTGTACGGCGTCCTCTGTAGGAGTGCGTCATCTGGGTTCATCCCATACAGGTCCCGCATCCACCACACCAGGTTGCCGGCGCCTGCGTGGGTGTTGGCGACGCCTTTCGGCCGCCCTGTCGAGCCGGATGTGTAGATCACATAGGCAACATCCTGTGACGAAATCGGCAAATCCAGGTTCGCTTCTGATCGGCCGGAGGCGAGCTCCCATGAGGGGCCCACGCTCAGGACCTCCACGGACTGCGGGAATCTGGGAACCAGCTGATTCTGGCCAGTCAACACAATCGGAGCCTGTGTCTCCGCAACCATGAGCTGGAGCCTTTCCGCCGGATACTCGGGATCGAGGGGTACATACCCAGCACCCGTCTTGAGTATGGCGAGGAGTGACACCACCATCTCAACGGATCGCTCGATGAGCACGCCTACGAGAACTCCCGCCCCCACCGCTCGCGACCGCAACAGATGGGCGAGTTGATTCGCACGTCGGTTCAACTCGGCATAGGTGACGGTCTCGTCGCGAAACACCACAGCGATGGCATCCGGGCGCTCGACGACCTGCTTCTCGAACAGGCTGTGGAGAACGAACGGTCCGGGATACTCAACAGCGGTGTCGTTCCAGGAGTCGAGAAGAGCGATATCGCCATCTGTCAGTGCCTCGAGGGAGCCCATCAATCGGGCCGCGTCTCGGAGCATTGCGCTCAAGAGCGCCCCCACGCTGCCGAGAAGCCGTGAGATCGTTCGTGACGAGAACAGATTCGAGTCGTACTGCGCTATCAGCTCGGCTCCGTCATCAAGGTTCGCCGAGAACACGAACTCTGAAGATCCGTGAACTACCGAGACTGGCCCCCCGATTGCTACGACACATCGGCCCAGGCTCTCGAGAGTCTCGTCACTTCCCATCTCGAGGTCTGCCGAGGAGCGTCGACGGGCGGTGGTCAATCGTTCGAATCGTTGGACCCACTCGGTCGGGCGACTCTCGTTCACCCCGGACACAACCACGGGTAGCAGCGGAGCATCAGCAGATTGCCCCCCACCTTCGACCACGCCAACGAGGTGGCTCGTATGGTCGCCGTACCGATAGGCCAACGCCGCGAATGTGGCAAGAGCGAACATCTCCTCATCCACACCCACGGCGTCGGAGAACGCTCTCAAACGGAGCACCAACTCATCGCCTAGGCGGAGCCGTTCGACTCTGCCAACCGGAACGCGGCCGGGAACTCTCGGATAGTCCAACGGCAGATCGATCGGAGCCGGACGTTCGGGTGTGCAATCACGCCCCAACATGGTGGTTCCGATTGACCGTGCGACAAGATGGGCGACAGCGGAGTGCGTCGCACCCCACTGGTCGCTGCCCCGCCTCTACAGCGGGCTCGGATGGCACCGTCGCCCCAGCCATCTCCAACGAACGCCTCCGATCCAACACCCACGTCGCTTGGGTGCCAGTATCGATGGCCTCGCGAGTGACCGGTAGGCCCAATCCGCCGAGCACCCAAGGGACTAGTCCCCGACAGCGGTCGATAGGCGCCCGAGAAGGAGGAGGGGTCTCGGACCGAAGCAATCGGCATCCCGCTCAGGTATCTCGTTTCACCAGGATGAACGGCGGGCGGGATCACGGCGATGGCGGACTACCGTCTGGCCTACGTCGCAGCATGTTCGACGCATGTCGGACCTCAATAGCATGGGGGAATCGCCACGCGCCATCGGCGCCACGGATCATTGCAGTCGCGATCGATCTGATGCGACGCCCAATCTGAATCGGACTCGTTCGGTCAACGCGTCCTTCGAATGCAGCGGTGCACCTCGATACGCGACACGTTTCGCGACGGTTGCCGGGGCGGCGCTGGCAGGTGGCTCGATCGCTGTGCCCACTACTGTATTGGTCCGTGGCCTCGATCACAGTGCCCGACTACACCGGTGGATCGCTCCCCAATCTCGTGTCGGAACTCGAGTTTCGCCTGACCGGTTCGTCCAGATTCGCGCGCCTCCACCCGGCGCTGGCAGTCGAGATCCCCGACGCCGCGACCTATGTGCTGTTCCTCTTCGACGGACTCGGAAGCCTCCAACTCGACCATCCGTCTGCGTCGGCACTGAGGGACGATCTGCGCGGCAGCATCGATGCTCCGTTCCCGGCCACCACGACGGTGAGCCTCGCAACCGTCGCCACCGCACTCCCGCCATCGCAGCACGGACTGCTCGGCTACCAGTCGTGGATGCCGGAACTCGATCGGGTCGTCAACACGATCAAGTGGACGACGCTGTGGGGTGAACCGGTGGACTACGACACCACGTCGCTCCTCCCATCCCCGAACCTGTGGGAACGGTTGAGCGCCGACGGGGTCGAGCCAATCACGGTTCAACCGGGCAACTTCATCGGGTCACCGCTCTCGATGGCCCTCTACCGGGGATGTCGCATCGAGCCGGTATTCACGCTGGATGAGACGGTCGAGGCGACCCTCCAGGTCGCGGCGGAACCGGGACGCCTCGTCTTCAGCTACCTGCCGTACGTCGACTTCGCGGCGCACGTCTACGGACAGAATTCCGAGGAGTACGGGGAGGCGCTCGCCACGGTGACCTGGGTCTGGGAGCAGGTCGCTGCTCGCCTGCCCGAGGGAGCCGCCATGGTCGGTACCGCCGACCACGGACACGTCGACTTCCCGCAGGACCGCCAGATCAGGATTCCGAAGGACCTCCACGAGAACCGCGTCTTCTACGGTGATGGCCGGGCCATGTTCGTGCGCGGTGATGGAGCATCGCTCGAGATCGATCTGCCGGCCACGTGGGTTCGCATCGAGGACATGATCGAATGGTGGGGTCCGGGACCACGGCACCCATCGTTCGACGGACGCTCGCCCGATGGCGCCCTCATCGCCGACGATGACGTCCTGCTCCTCCACAAGCATTCGGACGATCGGATGGTCGGCAACCACGGCGCCCTGACCGATGAGGAGCGCCTGATTCCGCTCCTTGTGGCGGAGTGAGTCTCAGGATCATGTGTAACACTTCGGTGCCTGCCGCGACTGTTCTTCTACATGGCAGCGAAACGCGACAGCAACCCGATTGACGAACTCCGCTCCTACGCGAGCGGTCTTGTTGACGCGGTGCCGCCCCTGGAAACCTCCTCGCTCCACCTCATCGAAGGTTCACCCATACCGAAGCGTCCGCACCGGTTCACCGTGCCGGCGATCGCGGCCATGAGCGTTGCGGCCATGCTTCTCGTCGCCGAAGTTGGCGTCGCCGTCGTCGCGAACAGCGCCGTTCCTGGCGATCAGATCTATGGGATCGATCTCCTTGTCGAGGACGCGCTCACATCGGTCGGCGTCCCGGTTGATACTGCGTCGGAGCGATTCGCCGAAGCCGAGGTTCTGCTCGCGAGGAACGAACTGAATGAGGCAATTCGGACGGCTCGGGTCGGGTATCGTGAGATGGACCAGGCAGTTGTCGGAATGGCATTCATGCACCTGATACAAGCTGAGACGTCTCTCGCGTCCAACACCAGTCCAGAGGTCGATACGAACGTTCGTGCGAGCTTTGGTGCTCTTCTCGAGACCACCCGAGACGCCGGGGTGATCGAGGCCGGCGATGCGCGGGCCGTCGGCGAAGCGGCACTCAAGGTTGCCCAGGCAGCCGCTTCGGGCGAAGAGGATTCATCATGACCGGCTCCGCCACAGCCGTCGCTCCAATGATTTCGTTCACGAGCGGCGTGTTTGCGACCGATAATGCTCTCGTGGGTGCTCGCGCGCATTCGGAACCGGTCGGCCGGTCTTTCGATGCCACCGACGAGCGGCGTCTCGTGCCGCTTGAGGTGGTCGTATCGGCGCGCGACGGGTCTCGGGAGTCAATGGGGCGCCTGTGCACGCTCGTTCATCCCCGTGTCGTCGCGTTCTATCGCTATTCGGGCCTATCCTCAGACGCTGCAGAGGACCTCGCGGGAGATGTGATTGAAGATGTCATCACTCGCCTGTCGACGCTGAGGAATCCGAAGGCGTTCGACGCATGGATGTGGTCGATCGGACGGAATCGGCTCAAGGGCTGGATCCGAGTCAACCGACGACCGGATCGACACGAACCGGCCACACCGGCGGCAGCAGGACCCGAGGAGCGGGCCATCGATGCCGATGAACATTCAAGAATCAGGGGGGCCTTGACGATGTTGAGTATGAAGGATCGCGAATTGCTCTGGCTTCGCGAGGTTGAAGGATTGTCGTATGAAGAGATCGGTGGACGCCTCAGCGCCGCAACCGGAACTGTACGCGTCGCCTGCCATCGAGCCCGCAAGAGGCTCGAGCAGGCGTACCAGGAAGAGGGGATCTGATGTTCCGATTGATGCGTAGAGACCGCGAGAAGGGTGCCTCGGCGGTCGAGTTCGCGATCGTGCTCCCGCTGTTGTTGTTGCTGGTGTTCGGCGTTCCGTAGAGACCGTGAGAGAGGCGCGGTCCGCGGTCGAATTCGCAATCGTGCTCCCGCTCCTCGTGCTCTTGGTATTTGGCATCATGGAGGCTGGCTGGCTTTCTCCCAGCAGGTCGAGGTCCGAAACGCGGCCGCGAAGGTGCTCGCATGGCCGTCGTCGACTACCCGATGCCTGGTTCGGGCAGTTCCGGGGCGATCGTGGCAGAGGTCTGTTCCCGAGCCTCGCTCTCGGCCGATCGAGCGTCCGTCACCATCGTCGACACCGGCAACGACAGCGTAGCGGTAACTGTCAGCCAAGCCTACGCAAGCCTCACCGGTGCCCTGCCGATTTCAACTCACTGACAATCACCTCGGTGGTTGAGATGCGGATGGAGCGAGAGGAAGTGACATGGTCGAAGTCACGGCCCAGGCGTGCCCAGGATGATGACGAAGCTACGTAGAGCCAGCTCCGTGGACATTCGCGCTTGCGCCTCCGAAGACGGCGCCATCCTGCCGATCGTCGCCTTGATGATCGTCGTCCTGCTGGTCTTCGCCGCGTTCACGGTCGATCTCGGTGCAGCATGGGGACAGCGCACACTCAATCAATCCGCGGCTGATGCCGGGGTCATGGGAGGTGGTATCGGATTCGTTGGTGATACGCCACAAACCAATGAGGAGATCGTCGCGGAGGTCGAAAAGTACGTCGACATCAATCTGGGTTATCAGATCTCTGGAGGCCCGGGAGTGCTGGGAGGCGGTCTTGGGCGACTTGCGTCGACTCGAAAGTGACTGCAGGTGAGTTCTACCCTATTGGTTGACGTCGATGGCAACGTCATCAACCCCTGCGTCAGTCTCAGCGCCGATGCTACCCCGAACGGAGAAAGGATCTTTCGCGTGGTTCTCCCTCCCCAACAAACAGAGACCTCCTTCGCTCGGGTAATCGGAATCGACCAGATCGAAACCGGTGCATTCGCCGAAGCATCGCTCCAGTACGCCACGTGGGGAACTGGGTCGCTGCCGTTCGTCTTGCCTGCGGATGCGGAGAGCCAGTTCTGCCTGGGTGACATGCCGCCTGGGCTGGCGCAGGATCCGTGCGACGGGAGCAATACCGGCAAGCGAAACGACATCATCAGTCCGTGGAAGGGCACGAATGACTATCCGGGAACACCCGAATGCAGCGGCGGCCTATACATCAACCCACTGCAAGCCAACATCGCACTGGGCCTCGATCACACGGTTCGTGAAGCGGGCGGTCCAGACTCTGACGCCGCCTGGCCGACGACAGCTGGGCAGGACGACTGCGACGCGCAGGAAACCGGAGGCGAGGAGCCGTACGCCCTCAAACTAGGCCAGGGCGGCGAAAGCCTCATCGAGGGCTTCGCTGGAGATCCGCAATTCGGTGCTGTCCAATTGCCTGGTCGCCTGCGTCAAGGCGGCGGTCTCAACGGTGGCCCCATGCCAAATGACCTGGGTGAGGTCTCAGGTACGCCGCTCAATAGTGGTAGCTCTGCCCGCCTGGTGGAAGGAGCAGCCTCCAACCCAACCAATATGTGGCTGGACAACGTTGGGCTTTGGGAATACTTCGCCGACACCACATCCAGCAGCTGCACGGGTACGGGTTATGCGGCCTATAAGGAGGGCGGAGCCACGGCGACCGATGCACTCGAGGCCTGCCTGGCAAGCGTGAGTGATACTGCGACGGGCGTGTTCAGCGACTCGATTCTGACTTCACCTCGATTCGCTCTCGTACCGGACTCTGGATAAGGAAATCAGCCCTCGATGCGATGCCGTCCAACAACTTCACGAACATCAAGGACTTCGTACCCGTCTACATCCAGAGCACATACTGGAACTGCAGTGCCAACGGCTCGCCGCTCTACGACGAAGACGGTGAACCCATCCTTGACGGTGACGGCAATCCCGAGTTGAGCGATGGAACCTGCGAACTTCGTTTCCGGACGTTCGAGGATGTGGCCGAAGAGGGAGAGGACAACATCCTCACCAATGACCGCATGTGGTTCGCTCCGGGTGAGGGCAATAGCCCGTCATGTCTCCTTCAAGGCCCGCTCGGCAACGAGAAATGCAGAGAACAATGGCCTCGTCGCCCTAGACGGTGTGACGGTCGATCCTGCTCAAGCCAGCATGGGTGCCACGAGAAGCCTTCGCAGGGGGAGCGACTTCGGACGTGCCCCTCTTCGATTCAGATGTACCGCTCGAGCTGACCGCGGGCACCGTCCATATCGTCGGACGAACGCCGGGAGACTGAACCGGCCGACGTCCAGGTCAATTTTGGCCCGATGGCACTGGAGTTCAGCACCACACTCGGATCGGCATTTGGTCAACCGCCGACATCCCGATTGGCAGGTCTTGACCGAGGGCCAAACCTTATTGGCACTATGGCAGTAGTGCAAATAGGGTTCGCGGTGCAAGTGACCACTCGCTGCGGGTAGCCCGATGCATCGACTCATGATTCTCGTCATCGCTTTCGCCTTGGGCACAACTGCGTGCACCGGATCGTCCGAGGCATCGGACACGCTCACCGTCTACTCCGGCCCATTGAAGAGCTGGTCGGTCCGCTGATTCGCGCCGGTCCGCGGAACAGTCCGGGATCGACATCTCGGTCAGGTACGGGGACTCGGCTCTACAGCGGTAGTGTAAATAGGGTCTCGGATGACAGTGTCCACTCGTCGCGGGGAACCCAGTGCGTCGGCCCACAATTCTCATTGTTGCGTTTGCCCTCGGCGCGGCGGCATGCACTGGATCGTCCGCATCGTCGGACCCGATCACGATCTACTCCGGGCGTTCGGAGGAGCTCATCGGGCCGCTGATCGCCCAATTCGAGGAGCAGTCTGGGATCGACGTCTCCGTGCGATACGGTGATTCGGCCGAACTCGCGGCAACGATTCTCGAGGAAGGCGAGCGTTCACCCGCCTCGGTCTTCCTCGCCCAGGACCCCGCCTCGCTGGGGTCGGTCGCGCTGGCCGGCTTGTTCGCCCCGCTCCCCGAAGATCTGCTCGACCAAGTACCGGCCAAGTACTCCGATCGGGATGGGCTCTGGATCGGGGTGTCGGGCCGCGCTCGCAGCGTCGTCTATGACCCCGCGGTGGTCTCACCCGGCGACCTGCCACCGACGGAGGACGGACTGATCGACGAGCGCTGGGCTTCCCGCGTCGGCATCGCACCAACCAATGGGTCGTTCCTCGCGTTCGTCGCCGCAAAGATTCTGCTCGACGGCGAAGTGGCAACACGCGCCTGGCTCGACGGGATGAAGGCCAATGAGTCGCCGACCTTCCCCAAGAACTCAACCATCGTCTCTGCCGTCGCCGACGGGCAGATCGATGCCGGCCTCGTCAACCACTACTACGCGCTTCGCCTCCTGGCCGAGGACCCGACGGCGTCGGTCGCCAACGCCTTCTTCCCGGTAGCGTGCGCCGGGTCCCTCGTCATGCCGGCCGGGGCAGGGATCCTGGCTTCCGCCGACGCTCCGGCTTCGGCGGAGGCGTTCATCGCCTTCCTGCTGTCGATCGAGGCACAGGAGTACTTCGCCCAGGAGACGTTCGAGTACCCGCTCGTGCCTGGCGTCGCGCCATCGGGTGACCTGCCGCCGATCGACTCGATCCCCACGCCGGAGATCAACCTCTCGGATCTCGCTCCGATGCTCGACCTGGCCACCGACCTCGTCTCGCAGGCCGGGCTCTTGTGACATCGCCCGCTGTTCCAGCCTCACCGTCGGGACGCGTCGAGGGAGTTCCCTCGGCCGGACCGGGCCGGACACGGTCTCGTTCGATCGGGCGCCGCCCCTCGCCGTGGCTGTGGGTGGCCGCCGTGCTGGTACTCATCCCCATTGCTCTCCCGATCGGTGCACTCGTCGTGCGGGTGCTGGGCGCGTCGGGCGATGCCGCCTCGGTCCTCTTCTCGCAGAGGACCCTTGAACTCCTCCGCGGTCGGCACTGCTCACGGCCCTCGTCACGCTCGCGGCGATCGTCATCGGAGTCGGCGCCGCCTGGCTCACCGTTCGCACCGACCTCCGCGGGCGGACGGTGTGGGGCGTCCTGGTGGCGATGCCGCTCGTGATTCCGTCATACGTCATCGCCCTGTCGTTCCTGTCCGCCTCCGGCCCACGCGGGCTCTTCGCCCGAATCACCGGCGTGTCGCAGCCGGTCCTCGATGGACTCCCCGGGCGCCTGGCTGGCGCTGACGCTCTCGACGTTCCCCTACGTGTTCCTCATCGTGGCCGCGGCCCTCCGCCGGATCGACCCGGCGCTCGAGGACGCAGCCCGCGGGCTCGGGGCATCGCGGCGGCGCGTCTTCCGGACGATCACGCTCCCCCAACTGCGGCCGTCGATCGGGGCGGGGGCCCTCCTGGTCGCGCTCTACACCCTTTCCGACTTCGGGGCCGTCTCGCTCATGCGGTTCGACGCGTTCACCCGCGTCATCTACGCCCAGTACGCCGGGCGCCTCGACCGAACTCCGGCAGCGGTTCTGTCTCTTGCCCTGATCGGCATCGCACTCGTGATCATCTGGGCTGAGGGACGCACGCGCGGATCGGCGACGTACTTCTCCCACCGTCCGAAGCGGACAGCGACGGTTCGGCACCTGAGCCGGACGGAACGAGCCGCGGCGATCATCGCTCTCGGATCGGTCGTCACTGCGGGTCTCGTGCTCCCGGTCCTCGTCCTCGTTGCATGGATGGCCGACGGCGACGGCCTCGTTATTGCCTCAATGATCGACTGGGGAGCGGTGGGCGGATCGCTCCTCGGATCGTCGCTCGCTGCGGGGGTTGCCATGGCCGCGGCCATCCCTGTCGTCGTGCTCGCCGTTCGCTACCGCAACCGGGCGTCGGCGTGGCTCGAGCGGTCGGTCTTCGTCGCATTCTCACTCCCGCACATCACGGTCGCCATTGCCGTCGTGTTCTTTTCGGTCCGCTACCTCGGCCCCTTCTACCAGTCGTTGACCGTGCTGATTGTGGTGTACGCCACCGTGTTCCTGGCCCAGGCGACGGGTTCGGCGAAGGCGTCACTCCTCCAGGTCGACCCGGCAGT
This sequence comes from uncultured Actinomycetota bacterium, assembly GCA_963785245.1. GTDB lineage: Bacteria > Actinomycetota > Acidimicrobiia > Spongiisociales > UBA5794 > JAHEEL01. The sequence goes on from CAWAUO010000007.1 coordinate 28,854, forward strand.
CGAGGAGGCGTCCCGGGGGCTCGGACACGGCCCGTGGGCAACCCTGCGCTCGGTGACCATCCCCCTGATCCGTCCAGGCCTGCTCGCCGGCGGTGCCCTGGTGTTCCTCACGACGATGAAGGAACTCCCGGCGACGCTGCTGCTCCGTCCGACCGGTTTCGACACGCTTGCCGTCGACATCTGGTCGGCGGGCAACGAGTTGCTGTTCGCTCAGGCTGCAGCCTCGGCGCTCGTGCTCCTGGCCATCTCCGCTGTTCCGATGTTCCTCCTCGTGGTTCGCCAGAAGGACGCAACGGCATGACGAATCCCCCGGCCATCATTTGTCACGGGCTCACGAAGTCCTACGACGGCACCCCTGCACTGAATGGATTCGATCTCACGGTGCATCAGGGAACGATCGTGAGCCTGCTCGGCCCATCGGGTTGCGGCAAGACGACGGCGCTGCGCTCTATCGCCGGGTTCGAGTCGTCGGATGCCGGCACCATTCGCATTGGGGGCCGGACAGTGTTCGGCAGCGGCGTGGATGTCGCACCAGAGAAGCGGCGGGTGGGAATGGTATTCCAAGAGTATGCCCTGTTCCCACACATGACCGTGGACCGCAACATCGCATACGGGCTGCAGGGCGAAGACGCTTCTTCGCGCGTTGGGGAGGTGCTCGACCTCGTCGGTCTCGACGGATTCGGCGGCCGAATGCCACACGAACTCTCGGGCGGTGAGCAGCAACGCGTTGCCCTGGCCCGGGCCCTCGCGCCAAAGCCCGAAGTCGTGCTTCTCGACGAGCCGTTCTCGAATCTCGACGCGCCGCAACGCGACCGGATGCGTCGCGAGGTCCGCCAGATCCTGATCGATGCCGGCGCCACGGCCGTGTTCGTGACCCATGACCAGGAAGAGGCGCTCTCGATCGCCGATGTGGTCACTGTGATGCGTGACGGGGCAATCGTGCAAGCCGGGACGCCGACGGACGTGTACTCACGGCCGGGCGACCCGTGGACGGCATCGTTCCTCGGCGACAGCGTCTTCCTCGACGGTATGGCCGAGATAGGTGGGAAGGTCGCGACCGCACTGGGAGAAATCCAATCGGAGACCGCCGAACGCGGACCGGTCACGGTGATGGTCCGCCCGGAGTGGATCATCCCGCACCCCGATCCGGACGGCAACGCAACGGTCGTCGACCGGGAGTATTTCGGCCACGATCAGATGCTCCTGATCGAACGGCCGGACGGGACCACCGTGACGAGTCGGGTGGGCGCCCGGCCGGACCTGAGTCGGGGCGACCGGGTCACGCTCTCGATCGACGAGGCCGTGGTGTATCCGGCGACCTAGCGCGCCGGGAGACCCCAATCGTCCGTAGACGGGTCGTCGTCGGGTTCGGCCGGCTCAGAAGAGTCGGGAGATTCCGGGGTCTCACTGGAATCAATCGCGTCGACCGGTTCATGATCGAGGACGGCAGACGAGAGACCCCCTCCGTCGCCTCCTGCGTCGGCGCCACCTCCCCCTGAGGGGGAGGAATCGGACGGCGGGCTCTCGTGCGGTTCGGGCTCGGAGCTCGGAGCTCGTAGCTCGTCGCCCTCCTCCGGCGGCAGCGGATACTCCCACCCGTCTGGGACGTCATCATCCTTCACGGTCAAGGCGGGTGGAAGTGCCTCGCGCTCGACGGGGCGCGCCGCACGGATGCGCCAGGCGCCAAGAACCCAGCCGCCGACGCCCCATACGAGGCCGACGAGATAGAGCAGCACGCCGACGATCGGGATCAGCCAGATGCCGAGCCTCCACAACACAGCGCCAATGACGAACCCGCCAAAGAGTCCGCCCTTCCGACGCAGCAACAGATCTCCGCCCGCGGCGACCGCAGGCACGGGTCCAAAGACGAGGCCGAGCAGCATCGCGGCCAGCAGCAACGCAGCAAGCGGCAGTCCGACCAGCGTGACGCCGAGAAGCAGTACAAGGACCGGACCGACAACGAGAGCCAGCAGCCCGATGAGCAGCGTCTTGACCGGGTGGCGTTCGATGGCCTCGACCGCGGCGGCTCCGGTGCCGCGGAACAGCCACAGCAGAAGGATGCCGCACACGATGAACGCCAGGAGTCCAAGGACGTTGGCGATCGCAAGGATGACCCCGAAGATGAAGTTCGACTGTGCCGGTAGTTGCACGATCTGCCCGTCGACCGTCCCGGGGGCAATCGACGCCTCGGACGGCGAGCGATAGAGGACATCGCCCGACACTGCGGCACCGGAAGCCACCGTGAGGCGCTGCACACTCAGATCGATGTCCCGTCCGACTGCTCCCGAGACCGAGGTGTTGAGGAGACGTCCGCGTACGTCGCGCTCCACCGTTCCGTCGATGGTCAGCGTGCCGCCGAACATGATGAGGTCCCGTCCGACGACACCGTTTGACCCGACCTCCACGCCAAGACCGGTCACGAAGACATCGTTGACAACTGAACCATCGACGACGACCTGCGGAGAGACCGTTCGCAGCGACCCCTCAATGCGGCCTCCAGGCTCGACGCGAACCGTCCCGGACGTGAGAGCGAGTACGTCGCCCGCGACGGTCCCGGAGATCGAGAGACTCCCGGCGGTGATCACAAGGTCGCCATCGATGTCCCCCTCGACGCGACCGGATGTCGCAGCGACGTAGACGTCTTCCGCGATGGGTTCGTCCTCAGAGACGATGAAGAGATCAGTCGTGACGACCGAGGGTGCGACCGACGCGAGGATCGGCGCCAGCGCGATGAGGAGAGCGAAGCCCGTGAGGGTGCGGTAGCGGACCCTTCCGGGCCTCAGGTCAGAACGGAAGTGCTTCACGAGCGAGATCGAGCAGCGGCCACGGGTTCACGCCGATGACGATCTGGCTCACCACGACCACGGCGATCACGAGCCGTGCCACGACGGAAACGTCGAGCGGTGGCGCATCGTCGCCCGACTGTGCGAAGAACATCTTGGCGGCGATCCGGAAGTAGACGTACAGGCCGACGACGGTGGTCAGCAGGGCGAGGATCGTGAGCCAGAGGTATCCGGAGTCTGCGGCGACGGTGAACACCGAGACTTTCGCTGCAAAGCCGGCCATGAACGGGATACCGCCCATCGAGAGCAACAGCACCAGCATCGACCAGGCCAACTCCGGAGATCGCCGCGCCAACCCGGCCCAATCGTCCAGATCGGACCGGCCCGGCGTCGTTCTCGACACGATCGCCGCGATCGCGAACGCGCCGACGAGTGTGAGGGCGTACATCGAGACGTAGAACCACATCGAACCGACTCCCGCGGAGCCGGCGACGAACGCCATCATGATGTATCCCGCCTGTGCCACGCCCGAGTAGGCGAGCATCCGCTTGACATCGTCCTGGACGGCTGCCACCGCCGTACCGATGATCATCGAGAGCCCGGCGATGATCGCCAGGATCGGTGCCCACTCGTCGGCCTGGGTCGGAAGCGCACCGATGAGGATGCGGCCGAGCGCAGCGAATCCAGCGATCTTGACCCCGGCAGCCATCAGGCCGACGGCTCCGGTCGGTGCGCCCTGATACACGTCCGGCGACCACTGGTGGAACGGCGCCGCCGAGACCTTGAACGCGAGGCCCACGATCACGAGCCCAATGCCGAGGAGCAGAACTCCCGGTTCGCCGATGATGGTGCCGGCGAGGAAGCTCTTCATGCCACCCGCGCCGTAGAACGACGTCGACCCGGTTGCGGCGAAGAGCATCGCGGCGCCATAGACGAAGATCGCCGACGCCAAGGATCCGAGCAGGAAGTACTTCACCGCGGCTTCGTCGGCCTCCTCGCGCTGGCGCGTGAATCCGGCGACGACATAGAACGCGATCGACGCGGTCTCGAGACCGAGGAACAGCAGGACGATGTTCGCCGACATGGCCATCATGTGCAGGCCGGCGAAGGCGAGCAGGATGAGGGACACAAGTTCGACGCCGCGGGTCTTCACCCGCTGGACGAGCGCCCATACGGCCCCGAGACCGAGCAGGCCAACCGTGAAGATCACGATCCCGGCAAACGCCGAGTAGTGATCCATGACCACCATCGGGACCCGGAGCACCGGCACGTTGCGGGCGCTGAAGAACAGCAGGCTGCTTCCTTCTGCGATCAACTCATCGACGGCCCGCCACTGGAGAACGGACAGGACCATCGCAACCACGAAGGAGAGGGCCGCTACGAATCCCCACTCCCGGCGTGGCCGGTCGAGCATCACACCGAGGATGATGACGATCAACGCTCCGAGGAGCATCACTGCTTCGGGAGCGACGGCGAGGAATGAGGCATTGTTCATTCCGAACCCTCCTCTTCGCCGTGATCGCCCTCTTCACTGTGTTCGGCTTCGTCGGTGTCGTGTCCTGCGGACTCGCTGTGGACGTCGGCCGGATCAACCACCTCATCGACACGGCCATACTCGGGGACTTCGTAGTCGGTGGTCGCCTCGATCCGATCGAGGATGATCTCGACCGAAGGCTCGATGCGGTCGAACACCGGCTTGGGATAGACCCCGATGCCGATGATCAACACGATCAGCGGAACGAGGATCGCGAGTTCCCGGAACCCGAGATCCGCAAGGGCCTCGTTCTTGGGGTTGGTGATCGGTCCGGTGAACACCCGCTCATACGCCCACAGCATGTAGACGGCGGCGAGGATGACGCCCGAACCGGCGATGATCGTGAGCGCGGGGAGGGTCAGGTAGCTGCCGAGCAGGACGCCGAATTCACCGACGAAGCCCGACAGGCCAGGCAGACCGACCGAGGCGAACGCCATGAAGAGGAAGATGCCCGCGTAGACCGGCATCACTTTGGCGAGGCCTCCGTACTCGGAGATCAACCGGGTGTGGCGTCGGTCGTAGATCATTCCGATGAGGAGGAACAGCGCACCGGTCGTCAGACCGTGACTGATCATGACGAAGACGGCACCGGAGAGGCCCTGGCTTGTGAGGGCGAAGATGCCGAGCATCACGAAACCCATGTGGCTGACCGACGAATACGCCACGAGGCGCTTGATGTCGGGTTGGACGATCGCAACGGCAGCGCCGTAGATGATGCCGATCACCCCGAGGATTCCGACGTAGACCGCGAGGTCCACCGACGCCTCCGGGAACAGCGTCAGGTTGAAACGGAGGAAGCCGTAGGCGCCCATCTTCAAGAGAACGCCGGCAAGGATAACGGAACCCGCGGTCGGCGCCTCCGTGTGGGCGTCCGGCAGCCAGGTGTGGAACGGGAAGATCGGAACCTTGATCGCAAACGCAATGCCGAACGCCAAGAAGAGCCACATCTGGGTCGTCAAGGTGATGTCGAGCGAGAGCATCGTGCGGAAGTCGAACGAGGTCGCCGTCCCGACCGAGTCCCCGGCGAGGAGCGCCAGCACGATGATCCCGGCAAGCAGGAAGATCGAGCCGAATGCCGTGAACAGAACGAATTTGATCGCGGCGTAGAGGCGGTTGTCCGATCCCCAGATCCCGATGAGGAGGTACATCGGGACGAGCACGATCTCGAAGAAGGCGAAGAACAGCAGAAGGTCGAGCGCCAAGAACACGCCCATCAACCCAGTCTCGAGCACCAGCATCGCGACCATGAACTGCTTGGGACGCTCGGTCACCGACTTCGATGCGGCGAGCGCCATCGGCATGAGAATGCCGGTCAGCACGACCATGAACAGCGAGATACCGTCGATGCCAAGGCGCCACCCGAAGCCAAACGTCTCAGACAGGACGTAGTCCTCGGTGAACTGGAAGAGCGGGTCACCGGTGACGAAGTTGACCAGGATCCACAGGGATGCAGCGAGCGGGAGCATGCTCACCCCGATCGCAACCGGGAAGACCAGTTCGGTACGTCGCTTGGGGATGACGGCAACAGCGAGGGCGCCGAACAGTGGCAACAGGATGAGGAGGGTCAGCGTCACTAGAACGCACCTCCCTGCCAGAGAAGCCAGAGCACAACGCCGAGGCTCCCTGCCACGATGCCGGCGGCATAGGACCGGACCCATCCGGTCTGCAGGACTCGCAGCGTCGACCCAAACGAGCGTACAGCGGAACCGAGGCCGTTGACCGCGCCGTCAACGACCGTCAGGTCGAAGAACATGGCGAGCCAGGTCGCGATGGCCCTGCCGGGAGCGACAATCACCGCTCCATAGAAGGCGTCGACGCCATAGCCATCGAGCGCGGCGGCCCAGTAGCCGCCCTCTTCGGTCGGCAACGTGCCGCGGCCGTAGCGGTGGTAGGCGATAGCGATGCCGATGACGACCACGACAAGCGACGCAAGTGCCAGGCCCCAGAGGGTGAAGCCACCGGGCGGGTGAACCTGGTGGATCCCCTCGAACGACGGTTCGAGGAAGTGTTCGAGGGCGAGACGAACCGGCGTGTTGAGCAGGCCTGCCCCAGCGGAGAGCGCCGCAAGGACAATCAGGGGAACCGTCATCGTCCATGGCGACTCGTGCGGATGCGCGTCCTCGTCCCAGCGCTTCTCACCGAAGAACGTGAGGATCATCAGGCGGGTCATGTAGAACGCCGTGATGAGTGCCGTCACGATTCCGACGAGCCACAGGATCAGGAAGAAGCCACCCTTTGCGAATGCCGCACCGAGGATCTCATCCTTGGACCAGAACCCGGCGAGCGGGAACAGGCCGCTGATCGCGAGCCAACCGAATGCCATCGTCACGAACGTGACCCGCATGTACTTGCGGAGGCCGCCCATCTTCCACATGTCCTGCTCGTTGGACATGGCGTGGATCACCGAACCGGCCCCGAGGAAGAGCAGCGCCTTGAAGAAGGCGTGGGTCATGAGGTGGAAGATCCCAGCCGTGAAGGCGGTGATGCCGACCGCCATGACCATGTACCCGAGTTGGCTGATCGTTGAATAGGCGAGCACCCGCTTGATGTCGCGCTGACCGATGGCGATCGTCGCCGCGAGCAGCGCCGTCGCTGCACCGACGCTTGCCACGATGGCGAGCGTGACCGGAGCGAGTTCAAAGAGGGCGGCAGACCGGGCGATCATGTAGACGCCGGCGGTGACCATCGTCGCGGCATGGATGAGGGCGGACACCGGGGTCGGGCCTTCCATCGCGTCCGGGAGCCAGATGTAGAGCGGGATCTGCGCCGATTTGCCGGTCGCACCGACGAAGAGCAGCAGCGTGATCGCCGTCGCCATCCCGACGCTCAGCAACCCGTGTGCTTCGCCGAACACGACGCCGAAGTCGAGCGTCCCGAACGCGGCGAAGATGAGCATCAGACCGACGAGGAAACCCCAGTCACCGATGCGGTTGACGATGAACGCCTTCTTGCCCGCTGCGGCAGCCGAAGGCTTCGTGAACCAGAAGCTGATCAGCAGGTACGACGAGAGTCCGACGAGTTCCCAGCCAACGAACATCAGTCCGAAGTTGTCGGCGAGCACGAGCGTCAGCATCGAACCGATGAACAGGTTCATGTACCCGAAGAATCGGGGGTAGCGCTCGTCCCCGTGCATGTAGCCGACCGAGTAGAGGTGGATCAGCGACCCCACACCGGTGACGATGAGCGTCATCAACGCCGACAGTGGATCCCAGAGAAGAGAAGCATTCGCCCCGACCATGGGGATCCACTCGAAGAGGAATACCGTCTCCGGTTCAGCTGCGTCGAGGAACGGCACCGTGAGGATGGCGGCGATCACGAACGGAATGGCGACAAGGGCTGAAGCCAACCAACCCGAGGCGGGCTCGCCGATGCGCTTCCCGAACAGGATCAGCGTTGCTGCCCCGAGGAACGGGAGCGCAATCAGAAGCCAGAGGTAGTCGATCACGCGGTCATCCCTTCAGCTCCGAAAGGGTGTCCACGTTCGCGGTGCTCCTGCGACGGAACACGGCGACGAGAATGGCGAGGCCGACCGTGACCTCTGCCGCGGCAACCACCATGACGAAGAGGGCGGCGACCTGGCCTTCGATCAGACCCATCTCGCTCCCCGCTGCGACGAACGTGAGGTTGACGGAGTTCAGCATCAATTCGATCGACATGAACATCACGAGCGCGTTGCGTCGCAGCAACACGCCGGCGGCACCCATCGAGAACAGCACAGCGGCGAAGACCATGTACCAGGCGACGGTGACGGTCATGCTCCCTCCTCCGTCTCGCCGGACCCGACCGCAGTCGGTCCGAACAGGGCGAGGGCGATTGTGCCGAGGGCAGCAATCGTGAGGAGGAACACGGTGGAGAGGAAGGCGATCGTCCAGTTGCCGAACAGGGCGTCGGCAACGGTCTCGATCGTCCCATTGAGATCGGGTGTTCCGAAGGCTTCATTTCCGGTGATCCACGCCTGACGCCCGGCGAGGATGATGACGGCTGCGAGACCGCCGGCAACAACGAACGTGATCCACCGCTGGAACGGGATCGTCTCGGCGTTGTCTTCCTTTGTGTCGACCCCGATCATCATGATCACGAACAGGAACAGGGTCATGACGGCACCGGCGTAGACCAGCAACTGGACGGCGGCCACGAAGTGGGCATTGAGCATGACGTAGAAGACCGAGATCGAGAGCATCACGACGAGCAGGCCCATCGCGGAGTAAACCGGGTTCCTGGCCGTCAGCATCACCACGGCACCGGCCAGCGCCACGGCCGCGAACAACCCGAAGAGAATGACCTCAGTCATGCGCCACCGCCGGTGGCGGAGCTACCAGCTTCCAGCTCCCAGCTACCAGCAGAGTCGTCATGATGACTCCCCTTCGGCTTCTGGCGAGGCGTCCTCGGCTTCTGGCGAGGCGTCTTCAGGTTCTGGCGAGGTATCTCTAGCAGTTTCGGGCTGGAGACTGGCAGCTGGTAGCTGGGAGCTCTCCTGAGCCGGCTCTGCCGGGGCTTGCCCGCCCATCCGTGCACTCGGGCTCCAGGCTTCGATGCCTTCGAACGCGGCGCGGCCGGACGGCGAAGTTGCTCGCATCCACCCGTCGCCGAGTTTCAGTTCGTTGATGTCGATGAGCGGCGTGTCCGGCAGCGGGTGATTCGGGGTACCGTCCGGCTCCACGAGGAGGCCATCCTTGGTGAAGATCCCTTCCTCCCGATCCGTGACCGACATCTCGAACAGATGCGTCATCGTGATGGCTTCGGTCGGGCACGCCTCGACACACATCGCGCAGAAGATGCAGCGCAGCATGTTGATCTCGTAGACGAACCCGAACCGCTCTCCCGGGCTCACCGGATCGTCGGGCGGATTGTCGGCGCCGCGCACGTAGATGCAGCGGGCCGGGCAGACCCCGGCGCACAGTTCGCATCCGATGCACTTCTCCATCCCATCCGGATACCGGTTCAACACATGGCGGCCGTGGAACCGCTGCGGTTTCACGCGTTTCACCTTCGGGTACTGGACCGTCAGCTTCGGTTTGAACATCTGGCGGAACGTCACGGTGAACCCGCGCCACGGACCGAGGAGATCGGCAAACCAGCTCATCGCAACACCTCCCTCATGCCCATGGCAATCCGAATCGACGAACACCAACCGCCACCATGGCCAGGATGATCCAGGCCAGCGAGACGGGGATGAGGCGCTTCCATCCAAACGCCATCAACTGGTCGTACCGCATCCGCGGCAGCGTGCCCCTCACCCAAATGAAGAAGAAGAGGACCACCGCGGTCTTGAGCAGGAACCAGAACACCGGCAGGAGCCAAACGAGGACCGTCGGTCCGAAGACCGGCCCTTGCCATCCGCCGAGGAACAGCGTCACGGTGAGGGCGGACATCGTGAACATGTTGATGTACTCGGCGAGGAAGAACAACGCGAACCGGAGTCCCGAGTACTCGGTGTGGAATCCACCGACGATCTCCTGTTCGGCCTCGACGAGATCGAACGGGGCACGGTTTGTCTCGGCGAATGCTGCAATCAGGAACACGACGAACGACGGCAGCAGCACGATGTTCCATGCGGGAATGAATCCGAAGTACGTGCCGCCTTGTGCTTCGACGATCCCCGCGAGCGAAGTCGTCCCGTTGAACATGATGACCGGGACGATGGCAAGCCCCATCGCCGCTTCGTAGGAGATCATCTGTGCCGAGGCACGGACCGAACCGAGCAGCGGGTACTTCGACCCAGAGGACCAACCGGCGAACGTGATCGCGTAGACCGCCATCGACGACAGGGCGAGGATGTAGAGCACACCAACGTTGAGGTCGGTGACCTGCAGCGTGTAGGTGTTGTCGCCAATGGTGATCGGCGCTCCAACGGGGATGACGAGGAAGATCAGCAGCGCCGGGAGCAGCGCCATGACCGGGGCGGCGAGATAGAGCACGACTTCGGCACGGTCCGGCGTTATCGACTCCTTGAACATCAGCTTCACGCCGTCGGCGAGCGTTTGCAGAATGCCCATCGGTCCAGCGCGGTTCGGTCCGATGCGGTTCTGCATGAACGCCACGATCCGGCGCTCAACCCAGACCAAGAGCAGGACAACCCCGAACAGGAAGGCGAAGGCGATGAGCACCTTGACACCAGCGACGATGAAGTCCTCCATCAGGCGTCACCCCCTCGCACGGCGTCGATGCGCAGCGTTCCGACCGCTCCGAGTCCGGCGGTCGCTGCGAGGTTGAAGGGAACGTAGATGGTCCCTTCGGTGAGGTCCGGATCGATGACGACGGGGAGTTGCACGGCGCCATCGAGTTGGACCACGACTTCGTCCCCATCGACCACCGCCAGCATGGAAGCGTCACGCGGATGGAGATAGGCGGCACCGCGCTGCACAAGACCGGCGATCCCATCGCTGTGCCGGACCATCACGCCGTCGTCGTAGAGCACCCTGGCGGTGTGCAAGATGCGATGGCCGGCGATCACCGGAACACCGCGGTCGATTGGAACGTACTGGATCGGCTGGGTCCCGTCCGGTCCAGGCAGGACGATGCCTTCTCTGCCGGGGCCCCACGAGAGCGCGTCCCACGTCACGCCGGCATAGGCGGGTGCCACGTCAGCGATCTGCACCGAGACCGCCTCCGCCGACGTCAGTCCCAGGTCGGAACCCATGGCGAGCGCGAGATCGTTCATGACCGACCACACCGGACGGGATTCCCCGGAAGGTGTGATGATCCGATTCATCTTCTGGATGCGGCCTTCGAGGTTCGTCGCGGTCCCTTCGACCTCACCGAGTCCGGCAACAGGGAACACCACGTCGGCGTGGGCTGACGAATCCGAGATGAACATCTCGAATGCCACCACGAATTCGGCGTTCTCGAGCGCAGCGGTGGCCACGGAAGGAATCGGGTGGTCGCGAACGGGGTCGGATCCGTTGAGCACGAGCGCACGGAGCTGCCCCTCGGCGAGGCCGTGCAGGATGCCGGTTGAGTTCAGGCCCGGCTCGTCGGGGATCGGTCCCCACGCGGCCTCAAGGGCTGCTCGACCATCGGCGTCGTCGATGGCGACCCGCCCGGGGAGCAGGGACGGAGCGACTCCCATGTCGAGGGCTCCGAACACGTTGCCTCTGCGTATCAGCGGAAGGACCTTGGCGTCCGGCAGTTCCAGAGCGAACGCCGCGACGGCTTCGGCGGCGTCGGGGTCCTCGGTGAGGCCGGTGCGTCCAACGAGTGCGACAACGGGTCCCTCGGAGAGGATGGCGCGAGCGTTCTCGAATTCGCTTTCGCCTGCAATGAGCTTGCGGAGCACTTCGGGTCCGGTGCCCGGCTTGTAGCGGATGATCTCTGCTGCAACGTCGTCGAGGCCGGTGCGTCGCGGATGCACAATGACGAGGTTCGCTCCGAGTTCCGTGGCGGCACGCCGGACCCGGAGGTAGAGGACCGGCAGTTCCTCCTTGAGGTCCGGACCCCACAGCAGAATCGTCTTCGCCGACTCGAGATCGTTGATGGCGGCGCGAGAGACAACCGACGTGGCGAACGCCGGGTCGAGTCCATCGGCGAGTTGCGCGTCCAGGTGCGGCGTCCCGACGACCGTACGCATGAACTTCGAGAAGGCGTATGCGTCTTCGTTCGTCGACCGCGCTCCTCCGAGGCCGCCGACCGCGGTGGCGTCATACGAGGCGAGGCGCTCACCGACCAGGGTGATGGCCTCCGCCCATGAGGCGGCGACCAGCTCGCCATTCTCCCTGATCAACGGTGTCGTGACGCGGTCCCCGGACTGCACGTGGTTGTGCACGAACCGGTCCTTGTCCGACAGCCAGCCGTGGTTGGTCGCATCGTTGTCGACGCCGTAGATCCGGATGATCTCGTTGTGGCTGGTCTGGATCGAGATTCTGGAGTGGACCGCATCGACCAGCGAGACCGATTCAACGCCGTCGATGTCCCATGGGCGAGCTTTGAAGCGGTAGGGCTTTGCGGTGAGCGCACCGACGGGGCAGATCTGGACCGTGTTCCCGGAGAAGTACGAGGCGAACGGCTCGTCCGGGAAAGTGATCACCTGGACGTAGTTGCCGCGGTCCTTGAATTCGATCAGGGGGTCGCCTGATATCTCGTCCGAGAACCGGGTGCATCGAGCGCACAGGATGCATCGCTCGCGGTCGAGGAGGATGAGGTCCGAGATCTCGATCGGCTTCTCATAGTGGCGCTTCTCCTCGACAAACCGCGACTCTCCCGGGCCGTAGGCGAACGCCTGATCCTGCAGGGGACACTCGCCGCCCTTGTCGCAGACGGGGCAGTCGAGCGGATGGTTGATGAGCAGGAATTCGAGGACGCCTTCTTGGGCTTTCTTGGCGGTGTCCGATTTCGTGTGGACGACCATGCCTTCGCCGACCGGCAGCGTGCATGAGGGAACGAGTGCCGTGCCACGGGGGCCCTCCACCTCGACGAGGCAGGCACGGCAGAGACCTGCTGCGTTCATACGCGGGTGGTAGCAGAAGCGAGGGATGTAGGTCCCTGCCTTCTGCGCCGCATCGATGAGCGGCTGTCCCGCCTCGACTTCAACGTCGACGCCATCGAGATTGATGGTCACTGTGTTGCGGTCGTCAGTCACCGGCGGCCTCCCCACGCGTTCCATCAGCGGGTGCCTCGGTTGCACCGACCGGCGCCGGAATCATGGCCTCAACCTCGTCACGGAAGTACCGCATGATCGACACGACCGGGGCCGTTGCCGACGGGCCGAGCGGACAAATGGTGGTCATTGCCGGCGGCCACGAGAGCCCGGGGCTGATGTTGTCGGAGACATCAAGGAGTAGTCCGATGTCCTCGGGCCGGCCGTAGCCGTGGAGGATCCGGTCGAGGATGCGCTCGAGCCACGTCGTGCCTTCCCGGCACGGGGTGCACTGGCCGCAGGATTCGTGGGAGAAGAATCGGACGAGTCGGTGGGCGGCACCAACCACGTTGGTCGAGTCGTCCATGACGATCACCGCTCCGGATCCGATCATCGAACCCTGCTTCGCAATGTCGTCGATCGTCACCGGTGTGTCGAGGTGTTCTGCAGGCACGAACCACGGTGCAGACGCGCCCCCTGGCACCCATGCCTTGAGCTCCCGGTCGTCCCGAATGCCTCCACCGACGTCGTAGATCAGATCGCGCCAGGTGAGCCCCGCGACGACTTCGTAGTCGCCCGGCTTCTTGAGGTGACCAGACAGCGACATGACGCGTGTGCCGGATGAGGTCTCAGGACCGATCGCGGCGTATTTCGCACCGCCGTTCGCAACGATCCACGGGACGTTCGAGATCGTCTCGACGTTGTTGACGATCGTCGGCTTCGCGTACAGGCCCTCGATGGCGGGGAACGGCGGCTTGAGCCTTGGCTCGCCGCGACGGCCTTCGAGGCTCGACAGCAGCGCCGTCTCCTCTCCGCAGATGTAGGCGCCTCCACCGAGGTGGATGGTGATGTCCAGGTCGAATCCGGATCCGAGGATGTCCGCTCCCAGGTATCCCGCTTCGTAGGCCTCGTTGATCGCCCGTTGGAGCCTGCGGGCCGGTTTCGGGTACTCGCCGCGGATGTAGACGAAGGCCTGCTGGACGTCGAGGGCATATGCGGAGATCGCGATCCCCTCGACGAGTTGGTGGGGATCGCGCTCGAGGAGCATCCGATCTTTGAACGTACCCGGCTCAGACTCATCGCCGTTGATGACGAGGTAGCGCGGCCGCGTGTCTGGCGGCAGGAATCCCCACTTGACACCCGTCGGGAACGACGCTCCCCCGCGTCCGCGGATGTTCGACGCCTTGACCTCGGCCGCGACATCTTCGGGCTTCATCTTCTTGAGGGCTGTGCGAAGCGCCTCGTACCCGCCCGTGTCGAGGTAGCGCGCCAACGTGTTCGAATCCGCCGGATGAGCTTCCATGCGAGCGAGCAAGATCTTGGAGGTCATTGCTCGTCCGCCTTTGCGGTTCCGTAGGGGTCGAATGCCGGCAGCGGGGCGATGGCGCCCTCGATCTCCTTGGGACCCCAGTCGAACGATTCCTGGCCGCCAAACAGCATCTGCATCTCGTCGCCGAGGACCACCTCGGGCTTCGCTTCGCGCAGCCACGTGATCAGCTCCCGCGCCTTGTCCGGTTCGAGACCTTCGACGAGTTCCCAGTTGACCGACACGGCGGGTGCGCCACCACAGGCCCCTGAACACTCGACGTGCTCAACCGAGACCAGTCCGTCGGGCGTCGTCTCACCGTCGAGCACCCCGGTCTCGTCCTCAATCGCAGCGAGGACCGCATCCGCGCCTCGGAGGTAGCACGAGATCGAGGTGCACACCGAGACGAGGTACTGCCCGACCGGATCACGTTTGTACATCGTGTAGAAGGACGCGACGGCCTGAATCTGCGCTGCGGTGAGTCCCGTCAGTGCGGCCACTTCGCGCATGGCGTCGTCGGTGACGTACCCGTGCTCGTGGGCCGCGATGTAGAGGAGCGGCATGGCCGCCGACCGCTTCTCCGGATAGCGATTGAGGACCTGTTGTGCTCGCCTTTGGTTCTCATGACTCCAGTGGCTGATCATCGGTCCACATCTCCGAGTACCGGATCGAGCGACGCGAGGGTCGCGATCACGTCGGCGACGATGAGGTCGGTCAGCATGACCGGCAGGGCCTGCACGGTCGCGAAGGACGGCGTGCGCACATGGAGGCGCCACGGCTTGGCGCTGCCGTTCGAGACGAGATACATGCCGAGTTCACCGCGCGGCGACTCGACGGCCTGGTACGCCTCGCCGACCGGAACCTTGAAACCCTCGGTGAAGAGCTTGAAGTGGTGGATGAGCGCTTCCATGGACTCGTCGATGCGCTTGCGGGGTGGCGGGGTGACCTTGCGATCGTCCGTTCGGTAGTCGCCGGGCGGCATCGTCTCGAGGACCTGCTCGACGATGCGGATGGACTGTCGAATCTCCTCAGTCCGCACGAGGTATCGGTCGAAGACGTCGCCGTGCTTGCCGAGCGGGACATCGAACTCGTACTGCTCGATCCCGCTGTAGGGGAACGCCTTCCGGAGGTCGAAGTTCACGCCGGCGGCCCTGGCGATCGGCCCGGTGGCTCCGTACTGCTGGGCCTCGGCCGGGGTGATGACGCCGACGCCCTGTGTCCGGTCGAGGAAGATCGGGTTGCCGTTGAGGAGGTCCTGGTAGTCGTCGAGACCGGCGCGGACGACATCGAAGATCCCCTCGACATCGTCTTCCCATCCCGGCGGGAGGTCGGCAGCGACACCACCGGGGCGGATGTAGTTGTGGTTCATCCGCAATCCGGTGACCTTCTCGAAGAAGTCGAGCACGGACTCGCGCTCACGGAAGCCGTAGATCATCATCGAGAGTGCCCCGATATCCATCCCGAACGTCGCGAGCCAGATGAGGTGGCTCGAGATGCGGTTGAGTTCGGTCATCAGAACCCGGATCGCCTGAGCCCACGACGGGATATCGACATCAAGGAGTTGCTCAACGACCAGGGAGTAGCACAGCTCGTTGTTGAGTGGCGACAGGTAGTCCATGCGGGTGACGTTCGTGCCACCGGACATGTACGGCAGGGTCTCTGCCGTCTTCTCCATGCCGGTGTGGAGATAGCCGATGATGGGCTTCACTCTTCGGATCGTCTCGCCCTCGAGTTCCATGTGGAGTCGGAGAACGCCGTGCGTGGCGGGATGCTGCGGGCCCATGTTGATGATCTGTCGCTCGTCGTCGATGATCGTCTCGACCTCGACGTAGTCGTCGTCGACGACAACCCCCCGCTGAACCGCGAGCGCAGGATCGAGATCTCGGGGCAGCATCTCCTGCGCCCCCTCGTCCGTCGCGTTCGCGATCCACTCGGGTTCCTCGGTGCCGGCGACCCAGATGTCGTGCTCCCGAAGGCGTTCGGCCGCGGCCGACTCGTCGGCGGCCGCGGCAGCCGGAGCGTCTGGCTTCGAAGCCGCGGTGTCCTCTTCGGTGTGCGACGTATCGGTCATGACGTTTTGTGCGATCCCTTGAACTGCACCGGCACCGACCCGACGTTGTAGTTCTTGCGCAGTGGATGCCCGCTCCACTCATCGGGGAGCAGAATCCTGGTGAGGTCGGTGTGTCCTTCGAACACGATGCCAAACAGATCCCAGGTCTCGCGCTCGTAGAAGTTGGCTCCTGCGTAGACCGACGTGATCGACGGGATTGTCGGGTCATCTCCCGTCAGGCCGACCTTGATGATCAGCCGCTGAGTGTGCTCCATGGAGAGCAGGTTGATGACGACGTCGTAGCGCGGGTCTCGGTTGAGGTGGTCGACGCCGCAGACGTCGACGAAGGTCTCGAAACCGGCACCCCTCACCGCTTCCACAAACGCGACCAGATCGTCGCGCGGGATCGCCACCGTGTCCTGCCGAGGGCCGGTTCGCGGATGGAACGACGTGAACGTCGCCGTGGGGAATGCCTCGGCGAGCGGCGCGAGGATCGGATCATTCGGCAGATCGCGAACGAGAGCGTCTTCGACCACGTCGTCCGCCTGTGCCGCTTGCGACTCGTCCTGAGGTGTCGTGTCTTCGCTCATCACACGATCCCCGTCGAACGCTTGATTTCGCCGGACATGACTTTGGCCTGGAGAGTCAGAATCCCATGGATCAGCGACTGAGGACCAGGAGGACAGCCGGGCACGTAGACGTCAACCGGGACGATTTCGTCAACACCCTGCACGAGGGCGTAGTTGTTGAACATGCCACCGGTCGATGCGCAGGCTCCCATCGAGATCACCCACTTCGGCTCGGCCATCTGGTCGTAGACCTGCCGGAGCACCGGCGCCATCTTCTGCGACACCCTTCCCGCGACAATCATCAGATCCGCCTGACGGGGCGAGGCTCGGAAGACTTCCATGCCAAAACGGGAGAGGTCGTTGTGGGCGGCTCCGGTCGCCATCATCTCGATGGCGCAGCAGGCAAGCCCAAAAGTGGCGGGCCACATCGATCGGGTGCGTGTCCAGTTGACGCCCTTCTCCATCGTCGTGAGGAGGAAGTTCGGGTTGCTGGTCTCGCCTGCCACTAGGCAGCCTCCTCGACCGAAATGTCCGGTGCCACGACCCGGCGGTAGCGGGCCCGGGAGGCCACATTCCAGTCGAGTGCCCCACGCTTCCATACGTAGCCGAGCGTCTCGATCAGAAGAATCATGAACAGTCCAACGGCGGCGATCCCGGCCCAGCCGAACTCGTCCATCCGCACCGCCCAGGCGAACAGAAAGATGATCTCCACGTCGAAGATCACGAACAACATGGCAACGAGATAGAACTTGACGGGGAAGCGCTCCACCGGATCCTGGAGTGGGACGATGCCGCACTCGTACGGGGCGAGTTTCTCCGGCGTCGGATTGTTCGGAGCGAGCTTCCAGGAGAGCATGAGGGACACCACCGCGAAACCAAGTCCGAGGAGGAACATCAGGGCGATCGGGAGATACGCGAGGAGATCCATGTGTGGTCGGAGAGTCTACGGGTCTCGCGCCACTTGCCAAACCGGAAGCCAGTCCCCGGTCGCCAGTCCCCGCCTCTCCCACGAAGTCGGGGAGGCGCGAGTACCGGCCGCCAGGTCGGAGCGCAGCGGAGGGAGCTCTGGGAGCATGGATCGCGAGGATGAGGCCCGCCGGGCGCCCGAAGGCCCCTCTGCGGCCAAGCATCAGCTTGACCGCGTCTCCCCCACCTGAACGGCGGGGGAGACGAAGACCGGCGACTCTCTCCTACCCTCCCGCCCATGCCGCATTTCGCTGATCGGGCTCTGCTCCGGTGGATCGTCCCGGGGGACGTTGTGGTCCTCGTGGTGCTGACCATCATCGGGTTCGCGTCCCACTCGACGCTCGACGAGACGCTGCGCCTGGTCGTCACTACGGCAGGAGTGTTGGTGGCGTGGGCGGTTGTCGCACCCTGGTTCGGCGCGTTCAGCGCGCCGACGATCACACGATGGTCCTCCGTGTGGCGGGTTGCGTTGGCGTGGGCGATCGCGGCGCCGGTCGCCGGCTTCCTCAGGGGACTGATCCTCGACCTCGTGGTTTCGCCGACTTTCATCCTGGTCACGATCGCCGTCAACGGCGCCGCCCTCGTGGCGTGGCGGCTTGTGTTCGCCGCGGTGCATCAGCGGCGTTCTTGATCAGGACTTGATCCGACGCACGCCCGGGATCTCGATGGCGCGCTCGATGGCGACGTATACCTTCTCCGTCATCCCCTGCTCTTCAGGTTCGAGGAGGTTCGCCATGACCTTCAACGCCCACTCCATGAGCGGACGCGACCTCATGCCGACGGTCGTGAGCGTCTTCATCACCGTCGGGTTCCCGATGACCGACGTGAAGATGCGAGCGACGCGGTGATAGCTCGCGTACTCGGCGTCGAGCGCTTCGGCGTATCCCGCCAGCGCGTCCTCGTCGCCGGTGGCGAGCGCATCGGCAATGAACCCGGCGGCGAGGCGCCCGGTCTCGTATGCGTAGTCGATGCCTTCCCCGTTGAACGGGTTGACGGCCCCGGCTGCATCTCCGACCAGGAGCCAGTTTCTGCCGGACTTCGGCCCGACCGAGAGCGCCATCGGAAGCTTCCCTCCGATTGGGCGGGCGATCGGGTCACTGCCGACCTGCCAGTGTTCGGGGAGTTCAGAGAGGTACGCCTCGAGGATGCGGCTGGTGTTGATGTCCTTCCATCCCTTGAAGGTGGAGACCAGACCCGCACCGATGTTGACGGTGCCATCTCCCATCGGGAACACCCACCCGTATCCGGGCATGGCTCGCCCTTCGCGGTCGCGAATGTCGAGTTGGCTCTCGATGAATCCGTCCTTCGACTGGGGACTCTCCCAGTACCCACGAACCGCGAGGCCGAACGGATAGTCGCGTCGCCGTTCTGCGCCGAGGTGCCGTCCGAATCGCGAAAGAGACCCGTCGGCGACGACCACGTAGTCGGGGTGGATCACTTCGGCATCCTCACCCTTCCGCCTCAACTCGACGGCGGTGAGGTCTCCATCATCAGCGACGGCGACCGCCTCGACTCCCTGAAGGACCGTGGCACCTGCTGACTCGGCCAGAGCAGCGACGCGGCCATCGAGGTCGGACCGGCGCAGGGTCGCCCCCCAGTTCGGGTAGACGGAGTGCTCCGGCCATGGCATCTCGAGCATGACGTCTCCGGCATACGAGCGCAGGCCGACCACCCGGTGAATGTCCGGCCGATCGAAGTCGAAACCCATGTCGATGAGTTGGCGCACGGCCCTCGGCGTGAGGCCATCGCCGCAGGCCTTCTCCCTCGGGTAGCGCTTCTTCTCAGCCAGGAGCACATCCACGCCACGCTGCGCGAGCCAGAAGGCCGCCGAGGCGCCTCCGGGACCGCCGCCGACGACGAGCACCTGGGGTGAAGATGACATGCGGAAGAGGCTAGGTCTCGCTGTTCGCTTCCGAACACTGACCGGAACGGGTCAGCCCTCTTCGGTCCCGAAGCCGCACTCGGTCTCAGTGGCTTCGATCTCGAGGCCTCCGAACTCCACTCGTTCGTAGAGGGTGACCTGTGCGATCTCGAGCTCGGTGAGTTGTCCCTCGAACCCTGGCATGCCGCCGGCAACCGGCGTGTCGTTCGCTCCGTAGGTCGCATCCGGCCAATCCGACGACCCGAGGGCGATCCACTCGATCTGGGTCGAGCACGACGGGGTGGGGAAGGCCTCGAGCACGGCGCCACCCGCCATTGCGGGTCCTGCGCCGCCGCCGCCATCTGCTCCGTGACAGACCGCGCACGACTCTTCGTAGACGGTCGCACCGATCGAGAAGTTGCTCACCTCGTCGACGCCGTACTCGCCCCCGTCGCAGCCAACCGCAACGCCCGTCGCCGGGTCGATCGCGAGTTGACCGGCGCTCCCGCAAGTCGGCTGGTTGGGGACCACGACCAGGTAGAGCACCGCCAGCAACGGAATCACGACGAGCACCGCAGCGAGCCATGCCGGGTAGCGAGTGCGGGGTGATGCCGGTTCCTCGGGCTCCGGCTCTTCGACCGGTTCGGGTTCGGGTGGTGACGGGATCACGGCCTTCGGTGCCGGGGCGGCGTCGGCCGCAGCAGCATCGGAGATCTCTTCGAGGTCTTCGGGCTCATCGGTGGCGGCCACGAGGCCGGCGTCGCCGCCGCCCGTATCCAACCCCTCTTCGGCCGCCCACTCCAGCAGCACCGCTTCGGAGGTGCCACCGGTCTGCTTCGCACGAGCCTTCGCCGAACGCTCAACCAACGACTCCGGCATCTTCCGCGCCGCAGCCACCGCCGACAACAACGCCGCACCAGAAAGCACATCCGACGGCGCCGCCGCAGGAGCTTCTGCGACCGGCGACTCGACCACCGGCGGCTCGGTTCCGCCGACATCAACACCTTCTTCAGCCGCCCACTCCAGCAGCACCGCTTCGGAGGTGCCACCGGTCTGCTTCGCACGAGCCTTCGCCGAACGCTCAACCAACGACTCCGGCATCTTCCGCGCCGCAGCCACCGCCGACAACAACGCCGCACCAGAAAGCGAGACACCCCCTCCGTCAGCGCCTGGAGGCGCTGCCACCTCCCCCTGAGGGAGAGGAATCGGAGCGGAGACCTCGGCTCCGCCGACGTCGAGTCCTTCTTCTTCTGCCCAGTCGCGCAGGACGGCATCGATGTCGACGCCTGCGGTCTTTGCCCGGGCAGAGGCGGAGCGTTCGATGAGCGATTCCGGCATCCCCCGAGCCTCAGCAACAGCAGAAAGGAGGGCTGGACCCGACAGGGCAGCGGCTTCAGAGGCGGAGGCGGCCTTTGCTGGAGCCTCCTCGTCTGCGACCGGCGACCGGCGACCGGCGACCGGCGACTCGGTTTCACCGAGTCCTTCCTCGGTGGCCCACTCCTGGAGGACGTCTTCTACCGACCCGCCGGTCGCGCTCGGCGCGGGCCTTGGCGGAGCGTTCGATGAGCGATTCCGGCATCCCCCGAGCCTCAGCAACAGCAGCCAACAACGCTGCCCCACTGAGCGAACCCGCGGCGGCGGGCGTGCTCTCGGCTTTGTCTTCGACTGGCGACCGGCGACTGGCGACTGGCGACTCGTCAACCGGCGACTCGTTCTCGCCAACCCACATCGCAACGACTGCATCCGTGGTCGATCCTGAGGCTTTGGCGCGAGCCGCGGCCGAGCGCTCGAAGAGCGAGGCTGGCGCTCCGTAGATTGCTTCGAGTTGTTGGAGGTTCTCTTCCATCGCTACCTCAGTGAGAGCAGGTACTCGGAGAGGGCATCGAGATCGCCCTGGGTCAGATATCGGTATGACGGCATGATCGACCACGCGCGCTCGGCGCGGGGATCGTCGAGGTAGTCCCCGAGACCGGCCGGGTTCTCGGTCCGGCTGCCGAAATGCATGAGGTCGGGGCCAAGTCGTTGCGTCCCGATCAGCGCCGGGGCTTCGTTCACGTAGTCACCGGCAACGCTCACCGCCCCAAGTCCGACGTCCGGGACATTGGGACGCACCGACTGGGTATGACAGGCGACACAACCCTCCCGAACGTACACCGCTCGGCCGTTGGCGACTGCCGACCTATCCGGATAGGAGCGAACGGTCTCGGCAAGGATCGTCTCCGACGTGACCGTCGAGTCGAGGGCCGGCACGAGCACCATCACCACTGCCACCACGGCGAAGGCGCCGACGATGCCACCGCGTAGCGCCGGGCACGAGATCGTTGCTCCCGTGCCGGTCAGTTGGAGATCGAACGCTTCGTCTTCGACCTCCGGCGTCGCGGTCATGATGCGCCAGGATGCCGTGGCGACCACGGCGGCGAAGAACAGTTGGGCGGCTCCGAAGATGACGATCCCTGCTGCACGGAACGCGAAGAACGGTTCCAACATCCGCGCGGTCACCGACCAGCCATCGCCAAACGAGGTGGGCTCGGCAGCGTTGGCGCCGGCCGCCCAGGTGAGGCCGGTTGCTGCGGCTGCGGTCCACATCGCGCCGATTGCGACCGCGAGACCCGTGACCGAGAGGACAAGGTGCCACGCGGCCAGACCGCGACGGTTCGATCCGGCGCCGGTCGCGTACGACGTGAAGGCGAAGATCCAGAACGTGAGTGCGCCACCGAAGAGCAGCAGATCGCCTGCAGCGGTCCATTCGGTGAGACCGACAACGGAACTCGAGGTCCGCAGCGCCTGCACAAGGTTGTGGATCGGCACCAAGACGAACAGCAGCATCCCGACGGCGGCGAATGAGAACGTGATCCGGTCTTCGATCAACTTGGCCCGCCCGCGCATGAGGATCGAAAGGTCCCGGGTGATCAACGCGACGGGGACGAAGAGCGCGATCGAGAACGCAACACCGACACTCTGAAGCCATCCGGGAATCGGACCGTAGATGTAGAGGACGGGAGCCGTCGCCGCCCAGACGAACGCGAGCGACCAGAAACCGAGGGCCGAGAGAGGCGTCCCTTCGAACGAGCTCTGTCCGGTGAGTTTGGGGACGAGGTAGTAGAGGAAGCCGACGCCGGCGGCGACGAACCAGAAACCTGCGAGGCCCGCCCGGAGCAGACCGATCTGCATTGCGCCCGCGGCGCCAGGGAGGCCGGGGATGAGCGAGAACGCTATCAGGAGCGCAGCCCACCAGGAGGATCCGAGGAGATACCACTGCGCCGGCACGAGTTGGCCCACGTCCTGGGCAATGGTCCGGGTCACGGTGATTGCCGACAGAATCAGTCCGACCAGGAGGAGCAGTTCAGCGATCAGCGGCGCTGCGAAGTAGGGCTGTCCGTCACCGAGTCCGGCGCCGATTTCCACGGCGCCCGTGGCAACAGACATGATGATCAGGAGCAACGAGATCGGAGCGAGGCTTGCTCCCCTGACCGAGCGCCCGGAAATGCGCGGAAGCACGAAGTACACCGCTGCGAGGAATCCGAGGCCGAGCCATCCGTAGAGGAAGAGGTGGGTCGCGGCCGGGGCGAGTCGACCATAGGAGAGGAAGGAGACTCGGGCGCCGATGTCAGGGAAGACCAGTTGGAGGGCGGCGACCGAGCCGATAGCAACCGCCAGAACGAGGAACACGGTCGCCGACACGAGGTGCCATCGCACGATTCCTTCGACGCCCGACCGCGCGTCGCTCGGTGCTGCCTCGTCCGCGTTCACGATTCCGCTTTCCTCCGTCGCCATTGCAGGCCCGTCTCTCCCGTGGGCGGCCGAAAGCCTAGCCGGAGACGCCTCGGTTCACAGGCCGGAACCGCTGGTCAGGGTGTCTCCGGACCCTGGATTTCGGTGATCGCGTGGTCCACAATCGACCCGAGAAGTGCTTTTGCATGCGCGGCGAACTTGTTCGGCATAGAATCGCCGCCGTGTGGAGGAGGACGAAGTGACGGATCGACAGAAGCTCGCCGCCGGTCTGACGGCGATTGCGATCGGCAGCATCACCGTGATTGCCGCTTCTTTGTTCGTGCATGCAGCCGAGTCTCCGACGACCGATGTCGTCGGAAACGAACTCTGGCCGCTCGTTCCACGTGGTTGGGTTCCTGCCACCATCGGACAACTCGTCGCAGCCGGTGGGGTGTTCCTGGTTCTCGGCGGTGCCACACTTGGCTTCGTGTACGGTCGCCAGCTCACGTGGGCCCGGGCGGCCATCGGCGCCTTCCTGTTCACGGGAATGGCGCTCTTCGTATTCGCCATCATTCCAAACCAGTTCGTGGCCCTCACCCAAGGGTCACTCGAGTGGACCCCGCAGAAGACGCTCGTAACGATTCCGCCGACTCTCGTCCTCGGGAACGAGATGTCGATCTCGTATTCCACCTTCCAGCAGATGATCATCGGTGGATACCCCGTCGCGATGCTCATCCTCATCGCCGGGACGATGGTTGTATGGCAGAAGCAGTCACGGAAGGTCAAGAAGGACAAGCCGACTCCGATCTCGTCATTCGGCCGTCCGATGAGGGAGGGACCCGGATGATGGCGGCTCCGACCATGCACGACACTTCGGGCGGCCAGGGCACTCGGCCCGGCCACAGGAGAGGGAACACGTGACGGACGACAAGGGCAACGGGAAGAGCATCGGGGGCGCCGTCACGGGCGTGCTCGATCACATTCGCGAGAGTCAGGTCTGGACTTCGATCTTCCGGCCCGGCTCGCCGATGCGCGTCGACAACCAGGACACCCCGCGCAACCGATCGTACGTGGTGATGAACAACGTGCTCTATCACCTCCACCCGGTGAAGGTGAAACGCCACGGCGTTCGTCTCTCCTACACCCTGTGCCTCGGCGGCCTGAGCTTCTTCCTGTTCATCGTGCTCACGATCACCGGCATCTTCCTCATGTTCTACTACTCGCCAACTTCGCCGCAGGCCTACTTCGATCTCGAAGCGCTGAACACCGATGTTGCCTTCGGCCAGTTGGTGCGCAACATGCACCGGTGGGGGGCTCACCTCATGGTGCTGACCGTGTTCCTGCATATGGCGCGGGTGTTCTACCACGGCGCCTACAAGCCGCCACGCGAGTTCAACTGGATCGTCGGTGTGATCCTCCTGCTCCTCACGCTGCTGATGTCGTTCACCGGTTACCTGCTCCCCTGGGACCAGCTGGCACTCTGGGCCGTCACGGTTGGGACCACGATGGGGAGATATGCCCCGGTCTTCGGTGAGCAGGTGAGCTTCGCCTTGATCGGTGGCGTGCAGATCACCCCCGACACGTTGCTCCGTTGGTACGTCCTCCACGTTCTGTTCCTTCCGTTCATCATCACGCTGTTCATGGCCGTCCATTTCTGGCGCGTCCGCAAGGACGGCGGAATCTCCGGGCCGCTCTAGGGAGTCGCTGTGGCACAAATCCCCGACAACATCCTGCGCCGCTCGGCTGAAGCGAGAGCGAAGAAGGAAGGCCGCCCGGTTGACGAGATCCTCGCCGAGATGAAGGGCGACACGCCCGCGTCCGAGTCGACCCCGGAGCCAGAACCGGCACCTGCAAAACCGGCGGAGACCCCGGCGAAGCCAACCCCGACCCCCGCGGCTGCACCTGCGGCCGCTCCCACCGCCACCGCTACCGCCGTAGCGGTTGTCGAAGACAATGTCGTGGTCGACGGGGACGCTGATCTCGACGGAGCCACGTCAGAACGCCTCCTCACGGTGATCCGGGCCGGCGATGTCCAGCGCATCCGATCGGCGCCGACGGACCGGGTGAACGTGTGGCCACACCTGCTGGCGATCGAGTTCGTAGCCCTGCTGGTGGTCCTCGCGTTCCTGATTACGTTGTCGATCTTCCTCGACGCCCCGCTCCTCGAGTTCGCCAACTTCAACGAGCAGCCGAACCCGTCGAAAGCTCCGTGGTACTTCCTCGGGCTGCAGGAACTGCTCGCCTACTTCGATCCGCAGGTCGCCGGCATCATCATTCCGACGTTCGGAGCGATCGCGATCGCGATCATCCCCTACATCGACAAGAACCCGTCGGTCCGCCCGTCGCATCGCAAGTTCGCCATCATGCTGTTCACGTTCTTCATCATGGCGGCCGCCGCCCTTACGATCTTCGGATCGTTCTTCCGGGGCCCGGGCTTCAACTTCACCTTCCCGTGGGAAGACGGCATCTTCTTCGACGACCTCAAGTCGCTGCTGGAGTGAGAACCGGACCATGAGTGCAACCACCATCTTCATCATCGGGATCATCGGGATCGGGATGCTCACCGCCCTCGGGATCTTCGCGATCGCGATCCGACGCGGCCCGGCCGCGGGACCGATCACGCACGAGGAACTCTCGGGTTCAGCTCCGGCGGACCCTCCGAAAGCACCGGTCGTCATCGTCGGTTCCGATGCGACCGGCGACGACGCCGAGGCACCATCCACGGTCGCCATAATGACCGAGGAGTCAGGCGAACCGCCGGTCGATCCACTCACCGACAAGAAGGAACTCACGCCGGCCGAGTACGGCGTGACCCGTCGCAAGTTCCTAAATCGTGCCCTCTACCTCGTGTTCGGTCTGTTCCTCGCGCAGTTCGCCCTCGGTGCACTTGCCTACGTCTGGCCGAAGCTGAAGGGTGGCTTCGGGACACCGATCAACGCCGGCAACGTCAACGACCTGAAGGCGGCGCTGGACGACGGTGGAACCATCGTCCCCATCTTCGTGCCTGCCGCGCAAGCATGGGTGGTGCCGTTCGAGGTGTCGAAGCTTCCGGGATCGTCGTACGAAGGTGTGCCGTTCGTCGTCGCGGGTGGGGAGAGCGATGGCGTCGGCGTCATGGCGCTCTGGCAGCGCTGCGTGCACCTCGGCTGCCGGGTTCCCGAATGCATCCCGTCACAAGGATTCGAGTGCCCGTGCCACGGTTCCCGCTACAACATCCACGGCGAGTACAACACGGGACCTGCACCGCGCAATATGGATCGCTTCGGGCTCTCGGTAGACGGTGCCGGCGATCTCATCATCGAGACCGGTACGGTCGTGCAGACACCGCGGTCGAAGGAACTGACCGCTGAGTACCCGCAGGGACCGTTCTGCGTATGAGGGGGACGCCATGAACACCGCGCTCCCGATCTTCCTCGCTGCAGCCGAAGAAGCCGAACCGGCCGCGGCTGCCGACAGCTTCGGCATCGGAGCGATCGTCCTCGTGGTCGTCGTCGTCTCGCTGCTGGCGTGGATGGCGTACCTTATTCTCAATAGCCGCCGCTCCCGCTCCACCGTCCAGGAAACGCCGGCACCCAACCGCACGCCGTACATGTCGGACGCCGAACTCGAGAGCGTCCGAACCACCAAGGTTCTGAGGGCGGCCGTCTTTGCGGCGGCAACGTTGGCGATCCTCATCCCTGCCTACGCATTCAACGAGTCGAACCGTCAGGCCGACGCGGCCGAGACCCTCGAGGAACTCGCCATCGAAGAAGGCGAGCACTGGTACACCGTGTTCGAATGCACCGCCTGTCACGGTCCCGATGGAGGCGGTGGTGCCGCCGCGTTCACCGAGCCGAGAAGCGGCGTCGATACCTCTTGGCAGGTTCCATCGCTGAACGACGTGCTGTACCGATTCGATCGTGAGGAAGTCACCGACCTCATCGTGTATGGCCGGCCTGGGACCCCGATGCCGGGCAGCGGCCTCGAAGGCGGCGGCGCCATGACGATCCAGGAGGTCGATCAGGTGATCGACTTCCTCGAATCGATCCAGTTGCCGCAGGTTGAGGTGGTTGCGAAGACCGACCCAACCGTGTCGAGCGCGGTGAATCGGGTCGCCGGCGGAGATGAAGCAACCCAGGGACGGATCGATCTCCAGCAGGCGGAGATCGACGACGTGCTACTCGCTCCGGAGCAACTGGCGGTCGCTGGAGACCTCGGCAACGAGATCCGGGCTCTGCTCGGGGGCGCAGGTTCCTGCACGGAAGCCTCGGCCGCTGCACTATTGACAACGTGCGAGAGCCCGGCACCCGATGCCGATCGCGACGGCCTCTCGGACTCGGCCGAGCCGCGACTCACGGAGATTGCATCAATCGCCCTTGAGACGTTGACGGAACTGCGCGGCATGGTCCAGGTGGAGCAGTCGGTGTATGAGATTGCCTTCGATCCGACGACCGCATTCACCAACACCGGCGAGGACGGTCAGGCCGTGCCCGACCTTGACGAAGCGATGACCATGCTCGGCGCCATCGAATCGGACCTCCTCCTCATTGGCGTGACGGCCGAGCGGCAGGACCAATTCCTCGCCGACCTGGACTCCGGCATGGCCTACCTCCAGACGTCGGCCGAAGCTCAACCGTGGCTTGTCGACGTAGACGAAGCTGCCGCGGCCATGAGCGATCTCTCCGGTCGCGCAGTCGGTGCCGACGAGGCCGAACGGGCCGTCGGACTCTTCAATGGCTACTGCGCTCGCTGCCACACCGGCGGCTACAGCGCGGGCGCAACCTTCGAAGTGGGCGCTGGGAGCGGCGCGTGGGGACCGGCTATCACCGATGGTCGCTCGGTCACGCAGTTCCCGGATATCGGAGACCAGGTCGACTTCATCATCGAGGGCAGCGACGCGTCCGTGCCCTATGGTGTGAACGGCCTCGGCAGCGGTCGGATGCCAGGATTCGGAGCGTCCCTCAGCCGAGCCGACATCGAACTCATCGCCCTCTACGAGAGGACGATGTGATGACGAATTCACGCGCCGCCGTCCGCCGGTTCGTTCGGTCTGAGAACGGCCTCGGAACGCTCGAGATCCTCGGCCTCATCGCCATGATCGCCCTGCTCCTGGCGATGATCCCGTTCGTGCGGGAGGGTGTTCAGGACGTTGTTGGCGCCATCTTCAATCGACGCGACCCAGACACCGGAGAGATCACCGACTTCTCGCAGATGATGCTCGGCGTGTTCTTCACCATCGGAGCGGTCGCGGTCTTCATCGGAGCGGGTTGGCTGATCCTCGCGACCAACCTCGGGAAGCACCTCGCCTTCCTGGTCACCGCGAGCGCAGTGTTCGGATGGCTCACACTCAGCGGAATCCTCTTCGTGGTGTACGCGCCGCGGGGAATCCGCCCTGCCAACCTTGAGGGACTGAACGCACTCCAGATCCGGGTTCCGGCCATCGCGCTTGCATTGGCGGCATTCATCCTATTCGTGATGTTCGTCATGGCCCTCGACCGATACGAGCGCGACACCCCCTCCAGCTAGCCGATGGCTGCTCAATTCGCTGGAGCGTCCTGGGCGTGGAAGTGTTCCGCCGGCCCGAACGCACTCCGCTCGCCCTGCTTCTGCCAGCGATTCGGTCGCTCCTGGAGACCCAGCCGGGAGCAACGGTCACCGACTCGGGTATCGGCACATGGATCCCGTTCGACGAGGTCGACGACCGCCTCCCCGCGTTGCTGACGTCGACGCGCACGCTGGCGGGACAGGCTGACTCGTAGCGCCTACTCGGCTGCTTCGGCTGTTCGTTCTTGCAGGTGATAGGCGAGGATCTGAAGTTCGCTCGAGAGATCGACGACACGCACCTCTGCCAGATCGACGTTGATGACGGTCGGGGCAAAGTTCAGGATCGAGCGGATGCCGGCTGCGGTGAGGCGTTCCGCAACCGGCTGTGCCTGATCGTGCGGCGTTGCGATGATCCCGATCTCGATGTCGCGCTGATCGACCAGGACTTCGAGATCAGACATCGGCTCAACCTTGGTTCCGCTGATCGTGCTGCCGATTCGGCGTGCATCGACGTCGAGAATCGCAGCGATCGAGAAGCCCCACTCGCCGAAGCCCCGGTAATTCGCGAGCGCACGCCCGAGGTTCCCGGCCCCGACGATGACGACCGGAAAGTCATGGGTGAGCCCCAACGCACCGCGGATCTCCTCCCGGAGCGCATCCACGTCGTATCCGACGCCACGCGTTCCGTGTGCGCCGAGAAACGAGAGGTCCTTGCGCACCTGGGCGGCGTTGACGCCGGCCGTCCTCGCGAGATCCTCCGACGAGCAGGTACCCGTGCCGGCCCGCATCGCCAAGCAGCGGAGGTACACCGGCAGGCGGGCGACGGTCGCGTCTGGGATGTGCTTCTCCATCGATCGCAGACTACCGGCTCCTGCGGGAGCTATCCCAGCCGAGGACGGCTTCCCGGCATGCCGCGGCGATCCGTAGCAGTATCGTCAACGCATGCGCCCGTTCACCGCAATCGTTGTCATCGGCCTGCTCGTCCTCATCGTCGGAGCGTTCGTGGTGAAGCTGATCGCGACGGGGCTAACGCCCTGAGGCTCAGGACTCGTCGTCACCGGCCGGCGTGATCGATAGCCGGGTCGGGTCCGATCCACGGAAGGCGACGGCGGTGCGCACGGTCAATGGATACTGCTCGTCCGCCCGGCCGCTCCGGACGGCAATCGCAATCTGACCATACGAATCGACGTGGAGGAGCCCTTCGCCGGCAGCGACGTCGCCGTATGTGGTACACCACAACAGTGACCGGTCCACGCCGGCGATCGTCATGGTCACCTGGTCTCCCGGCTCCAGACCGAGCGACCTCAGATCTGCGGGGCTTGCGTTGGTCTGCGCATTGCCGAAGTGGTCGACCCACAGCACCTCGCCCAGCATCCCACCGGCCCCGTCGGGTTCGACGAGCGGAATCATCATCGGAGAGACGGTTGCCGGATCGACGACAGGACCGAGATCCTCGATCTCAGCGTCGCCGGCAGCGAGCACGGCCGCGGCCGGTCCGAACACGTCGCGCCCGTGGAACGTTTCGCCTTCCGCAGGCAGACGGAACCGCGGATCCTCGATCGACACAATCAGATCGGCGCCGCCCACGATGGCGACGGCCGGGGCGAGCAATCCGTTGTCCGGACCAACGAAGAAACCCCACGGTGTGCGGGCGGCGATCGCTCGTCGATTCGTGCCAACGCCCGGGTCCACGACGGCGAGCGCGACGCCCTCCGGCAGATACTGAATCGACCGCATGAGCGCCAACGCCGCACCGTGTACATCACCGGCGGCAAAGTCATGACCGACGTCGATCACCTGTGCACCGGGAGCGATCCGAGCGATCACACCATGAACGACGCCGACAAATTCGTCAGTACGCCCGAAATCGGAGAGAAAGGAGATAGGAAGCGTCATGCCCGGAGCGTAGTGACGGAGCGCGGAGTTCAGGAGCTGAGGGATTCCTCCCCTTCAGGGGGAGGTGGCCCGAGCGCAGCGAGGCACGGAGGGGGTCTCTCGGCCTCCGCGACCTCGAGTGCCGTTCCCGCTTGGCGCCTTGCGGTTCTCCCTGCCATCTCCAGGCTCGCGAGAGACCCTTTCGTCAGCGCCCTGGGGGCCGCTGCCACCTTCCCCGGTCGTCACGCCTAGGGGGAAGGAATAGGACGCGGCCACCACCCTGCACGCGTCACGGCTCCCGGCAACTCCCGCCCGAGTTGGTCCGCGAGCCACCGCGCGGTATCGATCGCCTGGGCCGGATCGATGCCGGTCTCGACGCCCATCCGGTCGAACAGGTAGAGGAGGTCTTCGGTCGCAACGTTCCCGGCGGCGTCTGGAGCGAACGGGCACCCACCCGCACCGCCGACCGACGCGTCGAAGGTGCCGATGCCGGCAGCGTGCGCGGCAACGACGTTGGCAACGGCGGTGTTGCGCGTGTCGTGGAAGTGGCAGCGCAACGGGACGGCAGTGGCTTCGCTGAGGGCACTGATCAACTCGACGACCTGAGCGGGGACCGCCACGCCGATGGTGTCTCCGAGCGCGATCTCGTCTGCGCCGGCGTTCGCTGCCAACTCGGCGAACCGCACCACATCGGCCACCGGCACCTCGCCTTCGAAGGGACATCCAAACGCGACCGCGATCGTCACCGTCGTTCTCCGGTCCCCTGCGTCCGGGATCATCGACGCGATCTCACTCATCGTGACGTCCGGTGAGGTACCAGCATTCACTTCGTTGAAGCTCTTCGACGCTCCGACGACGAAGTTGACCTCATCAATCGAGGTCAGGACCGCCCGATCGAGGCCTCGGCGGTTGAGAACGAGACCGATGTACGAGACGCCGGCTGGACTCGGCCCGAGTGCGGAGACCACCGATTCGGCATCGGCCATCTGGGGTACCCGCGTCGGGTGGACGAATGAGGCGACCTCGATCCGGCGCGACCCGGCGCTGGCCACACGCTCGATGAGGTCGACCTTGACGGCGCTCTCCAGCAGCGCGTCTTCGTTCTGCAATCCGTCCCGGGCACCGACCTCGACGAGGTCTACCCAACTCGCTGCACCGGCGCCAGGGAAGGTTGGTGCTGCGTTCGTCATCGGCCTTTCCCATCGCGACAGAGGATTCCACTCGGAGTATGGCCCAGATCCCACCGCCGTGGTGCAATGGCGGCCACGCCCGTACGATGCCACCCGATGCCCGATCACCGATCACTCATTGTCGTACCCCGTGGAGGCCGCGGCCGATGACCATGCTGATCCCGGATGCGCGGCGCGGTCTGCTCGGCGGTCTGATCGACGATGCGACGCTGCTCTGCGAGTCGGCTCCAGGGGTCGAACGCGCTCGTCGAGGCGTACCGGTCGCTGCGGACCGGCGGGCTCGGTTGGATGGCCGGCCGCCTGGTCGTTCCCGCGTCGCTGCTCGAAGACCTTGCCGGGGTGCTGGTTCGAACCATGAAGGCCGGCGATGCTCCGATACCGGTCGTGGCCGTCTTCGACGGGAGCATCGCTTCGGATGCGTCGAGGGCATCGACGTTCCACGCAACGATGGACCCGGCAGCCCGGATCGAGATCGTGCGCCTGGCTCCCGGAGACGGCGACACCGCTCCTGCCGTCGTGCAGGCGGCACGTGCGACCCGCGGGATCCACCACGGCGTGGTACCGATGATCCCCGTGTCGCCGGCAGCAGACGCCGCCCCAATCATTGCCGCCGCCGGCGCGGCGAAAGCCGCGGCCCTGCACTCTGTGGGTGCGGTCCTGGGACTCCCCCCCGAATCCACCGACGCCGCCCATCTCGCCTCCTCGATCCGCGCGTGCGTAGCCGCCCCAGTTCCGTTCACGATCCAGGCGGAGCGGTTCGCCGGATCCACCCTGATCGATCCGTCGACCGGATGCATCACCGTCGGAGTGATGAACCTGCTGGCGGCGGTGCTCGACACCGGCGCCACACCTGCCGAAACAGTCTCAATCCTGTCCGATGACGATCCCGGCGTTCATACGATCAGTTTCGCCGGCATCGCGAGGCGCGGGGAGTCCCTCCGCGCCGGTCGGTCGATCGGCACCGATCGGAATCCCCTCCTGTCCCTCTCGGCACTCGAACCGGCCGCCACCATTGAGGCCATGGGCAGCCTCGACCTCTCGGCGTAGGCCGCGTCGGACCGGGCGGTCCTCGGCCGTGTCGCACACACGACTAGCCTGTCCGTCGATGCCCACGCTTCGATTGTTCGCACGCTTCAGAGAGATCGCCGGCACCGACGAGATTGCCGTCGACGAAGGAACGGTTGGGGAGA
This sequence comes from uncultured Actinomycetota bacterium, assembly GCA_963785245.1. Lineage (GTDB taxonomy): Bacteria > Actinomycetota > Acidimicrobiia > Spongiisociales > UBA5794 > JAHEEL01. Next base: position 61,984 of record CAWAUO010000007.1, read on the forward strand.
TACTCGACCGTGCCTCCGCGTCCTACGGACCCGCGTTCGCCAACGGACTCAAGACCGCCGGCGTCTGGGTGAACGGTGACCCCGTCGATCGCGACGCCGCCGTCGGCGCCAATGATGAGATGGCGATCATCCCACCGGTCTCTGGCGGAACGTACGCCGCTCCAAGCCCCCAGCGGGCTGTAGCGGCCGATCCCGCCGAGAGCATTCTCGCCGTGATCGTCCTCGCGGCACTGCTTGTCTCGGCATGGGTCCCGCTCGAGTGGTTCGTCGTGATCACCGTCGGCGCCGCCCTCGCGTGGCTCTGGGACCTCGCCGATACTGACGCGACACGCGCCGGCTCGATCAACCTCTACGCGACCCTGTTCGCCCCGCCGATCGCGGCAGCGGCGACCTACGCGTGGGGATACGAGGGATTTGCCGGTGGTTTCGCCGCCGCCATTGCCATCGCGATCTTCTGGCCGATCTTCGAATCCCGGTGGAGAGGCGTCGAGTCGATTGCCATGACGGCGTCGGTGTCGATGATCGCTGCCGCCGGGGCGGGCGCACTCGTCATGCTCCGCATGATGTCGACCTCGATCGCCCTCTCCTATCTGCTGATCGTCGCCCTCGCCATCATCGCCGCACTCGTGACCTCGATCTACGGCGGCCAGACGATTGACCCCAACGTTGGCACGCTCGTCGGAGCCCTCATCGCAGGATTGCTCGCAGGATTGCTCACCGACGACATCGATATCGCAGCCGGCCTCGTGGCTGCAGTCGCTGTCGCTTCCGGACTGATCGCCGGTCGCGTTCTGGGATCGATGATCCGCACCGGGACGATCGTGCACACTATTCGTCTGCCTGGACAGCTCAGCCCCCTTGACGGATTGTGGCTTGCCGCTCCCCTCTTCTGGCTCGCCCTCATCGCTCTCGGCTGATCAAGGGACTGTCCGTTCCCGGAACCGCGCACTAGCCTGGCATCTCTATGTCAATGCATCGCGGCTATCGCGGCTTGATTCTCCTCCTCATCGTCGCCTTGTTGGCGGTCGTCCCGATCGGCGCGTCCGCGCAGACCGAACGTGACGTCGACCGCGCCGAGGATCAGGTCGAACGGGCCGAGAGCGCCACGTCGGCCGCCTACACGAAGTGGAAAGCAGCACAGGACGAACTCGAAGAGGCGCTGCTCGAACTCGACAGGGTGACCAGCCAGCTCGACAACCTGATCTACACCATCGGCCTCCTCGAGAGCAAGATCTCCACGTACGAGGGGGACGTCGAGGGCCTCAGGGAGACGGCGCAGGAACTCGTCCTGGAGGCCTACACGTCGGGAGGCCGCGGGCTGGTCACGGCTGCGTTCGAGGCGGGTTCGATCCAGGATCTGCTCACCTCTCAGCAGTTGATGGATCGTGCCGCGTCGCGCGACATTGCCGACCTCGACCGACTCCAGGCCGTGTCCCGCGAGATGGGTCGCCTCAAGCTCGAACTGATCGACAGCAGGGCCGAGGTCGAGGTGCTCGAGGCGAAGGCCGCCGAACTCGTCGACCGCCAGGCGGCGCTCTCCGACGAGGCGAAAGACACCTACAACAACGCTTCGGCAGCCGAGCAACGGGCCATCGACAACCTCGCAAGGGAACGGCACGAGCTCCAGGCGGCCATCGCCCTCAAGAAGGCTCGCGACGTGGCGGCAGCGAACGCGAAGTCCGGAACGGCCGCCGGTCTCCCGCCGGCCGCGACGCCCGGCTTCTACTGCCCGGTCCAGGGCGGCGCATCGTTCATCGACTCGTGGGGATTCCCGCGATCCGGCGGCCGCAGGCACAAGGGAGTCGACATGTTCAACTCCCGAAACACTCCACTCGTCGCCGTGGTCGACGGCAAGGTGAAGTTCTCGTCGAACAGCCTCGGCGGGCTCTCCACACATCTCTATGCAGGCGGCACCACCTACTACTACACCCACCTCGAGAAGCATCCGACGAACATCTCTTCAGGTCAGAACGTCAAGGCAGGGACCGTCATCGGCTACCTCGGGAATAGCGGAAACGCCCGCTACACGTCGCCGCATCTGCACTTCGAGATTCGGCCGAACAACGTCGCGATCAATCCGTACCCAACCGTGCGCCACTACTGTCCCTGACGCGAAACACATACGGGGAGCCGCACACGTGGAACGTCGCAGGAGACGCATCGACCTGATTTCCGATCCGGCGTACGTCCAGGATCTTGGATCGATCTCTATGGACGAACTGAGAAGACGCCGGATCGTTCTCGATGATCTCGACACCGAATTCTCGTTCTACCGGAGAATGCTCCACGGGCGCATGGACCTTCTCTCGTTCGAGATTCGGAGACGCTCCGGTGAGGAGACCCGTTCCCTGATCGAGGCACTCCCACAGATTCTCGCCTCCGGAATCGACGGGCCGAGCCGCAACACGATCCCCAGAGATCTCCCGTTGACGCTGCCGGATCTCGGCGGCAACGGCAACCGGTCCATCGACCGGGTGCTGGGCGATGATTTCCTCGCACACCTCCCGAGCCTCGAGGACGACGAACTCGAGGACATCCAATCCGCGCTCACCGAAGCCGAGCGCGAGATTTCGAGCAAGCGCCGCTCGGTGTACGACGTCCACGACCAGATCAGCGCGGAGATCACGCGGCGCTACCGCGAAGGTCTCGTAGACGCGACCGACCTCTTCGACGAGCAGTAGCCGCTTTGCGGTTCCTGACGGTCCGTACCGGACTCCCCGAGTCAATCCACGATGTCGCGGTGTGCGCTGTCGATTCCGCCGGCCACGAGCTCTACCGTTCCGGAGACCCCGACCGACCGCTGTTCTACCGCTCAGCCGTCAAGCCGATCCAGGCGACGGTCGCCCTGGAAGCCGGGATCGACCTTCCGCCGGAGTACATCGCTGTCGCCAGTTCGAGCCACAGCGGCTGGCCGGCGCATCTGGCGATCGTGCGGTCGATACTCGACAGCGCCGGGCTCGACGAGAGCGCACTCCGGTGCCCCGCCGTCTGGCCGCTCTCGCAGGGGGCGAGGGATCTCCAGGTTCGAAGAGGTGTCGACACCCCCAAGCGCATCTTCCACAACTGCTCTGGCAAGCACGCCGCAATGCTTGCGGCGTGTGTCGCTCAGGCGTGGCCAATCGAGACCTATCTCGAACCAACGCACCCGTTGCAGCGACGCATCGTCAAACTCATCGCGGAGGCGACGGGCATGAGTCCGGAACCGGTGGGCATCGACGGGTGTGGCGCCCCCACACTGCGCGGATCCGTCCGTGGCCTCGCACACGCCTTCGCCCACCTGAGCACCGATGATCGATTCGGACGTGCAGCCGACGCCGTCTCCCGCTTCCCTGCACTCGTCGCAGACAACGCACGAGCGGACGGCCACCTTGCCCGTTGGTGGGGAGGGCCGGTCAAGGTCGGAGCTGAGGGACAGGTCGGGATCGGTCGTCACGGTATCGGCATCGCCGCCAAGGCCAGGGCTGGTGGAAGCGACGTCGCCGTGGCCGCCGTGATCGCCGCCGCCGACGACCTGGGCCTGCTGCCGGGCGCGATGCGGTCGGGTCTTGCCGCCGAGGCGTCACCCCCGGTCCTCGGCGGTGGCGTCCCCGTCGGCCACCTCACCAGGGAGTAGCCGGTGGACGCTGACTTCGCACCTACCTGGGATTTCCCTGCCCCCGCGCTCCGACCGATGGCTCCGTTCACGGGGCCGTTCCCGCTCCCCTCCTTCCTCGGTGCCTGGGCCTCGGAGGCGGCGCCGGCGGGTGCCGAGACGCTTGTCGCCTACTCCTCTGATGGGGCGTTGCCGATCTGGGTCGACGGAGCCACGATCCGGCTCCAGGGCGAAGCGGACCTCACGGACTATCACTCGCCACTTGGGGACTCGATCGACGCCTGCATCGCTCTGACTGCTCGACGATACGCCGGGCACCGCTTCTCGTTCGACAGCCTGCCGACCGAGGCCATCGCACCGCTCGAACGATCGCTCGAACGCCAGTCGGCGATGTTCACGACCAACAGGCAGGGCCCTGCACTCGCGGTCGACCTGCCGGACGACTACGAATCATGGCTCTCCTCGCTCGCGAGGAAGCACCGTCACGAAGTGCGCCGGAAGCAGCGACGGTTCATGAACCTCATTGGGGAGGCAGACTACGAGCGCAGGGACGATCCGGAAGCGTTCGCCGCCTTCGTCGGCATGCACCGCAGAGCCGATGGCGAGAAGGGTACGTTCATGACCGAACGGGCGGAGGGGTTCTTCCAGACACTGCTCACCGGCGCTGCGGCAACCATCGACCTCTTGAGCGTCGACGGACGTCCGGCCGCGGCGGCCTTTGGCTTCGCAGCCGACGACGCCTACTACCTCTACAACTCGGCATACGAACCGGAGCTCATCGGTGCCGCTCCCGGCATCGTGCTCCTGGCATCGATGATCAAACACTCGATCGCAGACGGCCTGTCGAGATTCGACTTCCTCAAGGGCGATGAGCGCTACAAGTACCACCTCGGCGGCGTCGAGCGTCCTCTGTCGGTGATCGAAGGATCGTTTGCATGATCAGGCGCGTCGCCTACCTCGCCATGCACACTTCGCCGCTCCTGCAACCCGGGGTGGGGAGTGCCGGCGGAATGAACGTGTACGTCAACGAGCTTGCGTGCACGATGGCGGCTCGCGGTGTCGACGCGCATGTGTTCACCAGGCGGACCGACCCGAACCAACCGGGCACGGTCGAAGTCCGCAACGGCTACCGGGTTGTCCACATCGACGCGGGCCCTCCCGAACCGCTGCCGATCGAAGCGTTGGTCTCCCACGTCGCCGAGTTCGGAGAAGGTGTTGTCTCAGCGACCGGTGCTGGGAGCTTCGATGTCGTGCACTCCCACTACTGGCTCTCTGGCTGGGCAGGGGTGCTGGTAAAAGAGGCTCACGGGCTCCCGCTCGCGAACTCGTTCCACACCCTGGGACGGGTGAAGGACGCTGCTCGCCGGGACGATGAATCACCGTCGAGTTCCGCCCGGCTCCGGACCGAGGATGGAGTGATCGCGCTCTCGGATTGCGTGCTGGCGTCGACGCCGTATGAGTTCGACGACCTCATCGATCACTATCGGGCCAGCCCAGAGCGTCTCTGCGTGTCGGAACCCGGCATCGACCGTACGGTGTTCACGCCGGGCGACCGGAATGAAGCCAGGCGGAAGATCGGTGTTGGCGGCGAGCCGCTCATGTTGTTCGTCGGACGGATCCAAGCCCACAAGGGTCTCGACATCGCGATCGAGATGCTGCCGCACCTCCCCGACACGGTCGCCGCCGGTGAAGGCCCGGTTCGCCTCATGATTGTCGGCGGTCCGAGCGGGGCCGACGGCACCCGGGAGATCGATCGGCTGCGCGGACGGGCACACGCCATCGGGGTTGACGCTCGAGTCTCGTTCGTCGCCCCGCAGCCGCATCACATGCTCGTGGACTACTACCGCGCTGCCGATCTGCTGGTGATGCCATCACGGTCCGAGTCGTTCGGTCTGGTTGCCGCCGAGGCGCAAGCTTCGGGTCTCCCCGTCATCGCGAGCCGTGTCGGCGGACTCCCGTATGTGGTCGGATCGTCGATCTCCGGACTGCTCATCAACGAACACGACCCGCTCTCGTTCGCTGCCGCAGCGGCTGCCGTCCTCGACCATCCCGGCTTTCGGGCTCAGTTGTCGGAGGGCGCCATCGAGTACGCGAAGCGCTTCTCGTGGTCGGCAACGGCCGACCGACTCCTCGACCTGTACGACGGCATCGTCGCGGCCTCGTGAGAGCGCGAAAGAAGCCGATCGGAAACTTGTCCATACCGCGTTGTGCACAAGCACCTGTGGATAGCTGTGGATTTGTGGAGAACTCGCCGCCCGGTAGCGAGGTACACCAAGGAGTGGCCAGGAACGCGCCGTCAGAGCGCGGAAAGATCCGTTGAGAGCGCATTCCGGGGGGATTGAAGCGGGTTTGCACAATCCGTAGGGTCGAACTATGGATGGCCCAAGGGACCGGAGCAGTGAGCCCTCGTTCGGGGAAGTGCGGGGAACGCCTGCACGGGTTCCTCGGGCCATCCACTGATGGGGTTCCGCCGGAACGAGCCGATGCAGCGGGCCGGCGCCGCTCAACGCTCTAGATTCCGAAGATCAATTGGCGAAGCCGCACGCGCTGGGTCGCAAAGGTCTCGAGATCGACCCGCAGAGATCCGAGCCTGAGCCCGCGCATCACCTCACCAAGGTGTGTCGCCACGCGCAGCACGCCGCCAGTGGACTCCACGACTCCGAGACCGAGGCAGCGGCCCTCGTCATCCTGCACACCGACGAGCATCCCATCAAGGCGATCAAGGTCGAACTCCTCCGGAAGCGTCGGCGCGAACACCGTGGTCTGCACACGCCAACGCGGAAGCGGAGCGGCAAGGGCGTGGCGGAACGCATCGGACTGACGCATCTGACGCTCCATCGGCGATGGCGGTGTTGCGTCATTCGGGGGTTCGGCCGTTGTGATCTTCGCCGACAGAAACCTCCGGAGCATGCCAATGATCGGTTCGAGTTCCTCGCCGCGCTGGAGGGCAATGCCGAGGTCCGGTTGGGTCAGTTCCCACAGGTGGTACTTGAGGGTCTGGCCAACCACACCGCCGACCACACTGGTCGTATCGACGATGACGAGGTCGGCTTGGCTGCGAGCAGCCTCGACAAGCCTGGCCACGGCCACAACGTGCGGGAGCACGACACCTTGCGGCGAGATCGATCCTACGAAACGCATCTCCGCGGGCGGGACGTGCGGGTCGAGGTCCGCCGGGGTCTCAATGTACTTGACGCCGACGCAGGCGGGGGGTCCAGCGATGGTTGAGGCAACATCTCCATCGACGAAGGCGACCGAGAGGCCGGCATCGAGTGCGTCGAGGATCAGGAGTTTGGAGAGCGTGGTCTTGCCGGTCTCGGCCGCCCCGATGAGCATGACGACGCCGGTAACACCGACCATGCGATCACGCAGCGCCTCATAGACCCGACCCGGCACCACGCACCTCCCTTGTGTCGCCGGTCACATTGTAGGAACGCCACCCTGAGTAGCTGGGAGCCCTCGGAGGAGGTCAAGGCGCACCGAACCGGCCATTCGGCGCGCCTGCCCGACTACTCCTGTGACGCCTCGTCGGTGAGTTCTGAGATGTGCTTCTTGTAGGCCTGGCGGTTCCTCCAGGACTCGCCCATGCCCTGAAGCATGCCCGGGGGCATTTGGTCCATCGGCACGACGAGATCGTCGTCGACCGGCCACTCCTCGAGCAGTTCTGGGTGGTAGTCGGCCGGGTAGTACTTGGACGGGTCGATCTGCTTGTCGCGTACGAACGGCTCCTGGATCTCCTCCCTGCTCGTTGGGGGATGCGGGACCACGAGTTGGCCGTCATCGAAATCGAACTGCGGCGCCCGGCTGTTGGGATAGTCCGGCAGGATGCCTTCGCGTACCCAGATGTCGTCCTTGGTGATGTTGACGACGATCCCGTCCGGTGCGCCGAAGTGGAACGGTCCCTTCCAGTGCTCACGCACCTCAGCGACCGTCTCTTCGTTGATGTACGGATCGAAGGGCATGTGGGTCGTCATGAACAGCCTCGGCTGGATCTCGTTGGCGAGATAGCCGGCGGCATAGCCAGGGGTGTGGTGGGTGTCGACGGTATAGCGGCCGAGGAATGGCGGCACACCTTGCACCCCGGAGCTGATCGCAATCAGCTCTGTCTGCACTTCCGTGATGTAGACGTCGGCTCCTGCTGCGTACTCGATGTCGAGTTCGCTCGGACGGCCATCGCCGGTCCACACCACGCTCATTCCGTTCCAGTTGAGCCGGTAGCCGGAGGCTCCGTCCTTGGCGTGGGACCGCTGCCAGTGAATGACTTCGACGCCGCCTTCGCCGTAGATCACGCCACCGTTGTCGCGGAAGTCGAACTCGTTGACTTCGACGTCGTGCCCCTGTCCGACCGGGAAGACACTGAAGGCATCTCTGTGCCATCCGAGCATCTTCTTCATCCCGTCGACCATCGCCGCGGTCCCATACTCTTCGGTGCGACCCGACGGGCCGAACACGCGCAGCGGCTTGTGCCAGCGACCCGCCCACCCGCCGAACATGTAGAGGTACGGCAACGAGCCGAAGTGGTCGATGTGCAGGTGCGTAATGAAGACCTTGTCGAGTTCGTTCAGCGCGAAGCCAGCGGCGATGTAGTTCGCGATGGAACCCTCACCGAGATCGAAGATGAAGTTCTCGCCGTTGCCAAGCTGGACGAAGACCGAGGTGTTCATCTGGCCGGGGCGAATGAACGGTGCGGTCCCCATGAAGATGATCCTGATCTCGTCGGGAGCGAGCTTCTCGGTGCGCGGGAACCAGTTCGATGCGCTCTTCAGCCCGGGAGTCGGATTGATCCCCTCGAACATCAGGCCCTCTTGCCAACGCCCGAGCGGAACCCCACCGGTGAGTGCCTTCTGGATGTCTTCGGGTGACGATGGACGGCGTTTGTCGCTCATTGGTCCGGTCCTCTCGTGTTCGCGATCGCTCTTCGATCCTAGAAGCGCTCCGAGGGGTTCTGGGCAGGAGAATCTCGCTCATTCGCCGCCCCACTCCTCACGAAGCAGCGAGGACCTCGTCGATCCAGGCGTCGAAGATGACGGCAGCCGTCGCTTCGACTTCGATCACGGCCGCGCTGAAGGTCTCAACGAGGTCGTCGGGATCCGTTCCTGCGTCGATCGCCATCTGGCGGGCGTCGCCGTCTGTGAGCCAGTCGGCGAGGATGACGGCCGTCACCTCCGGGTGCGGCTGGATACCGATCGCAGAGCCGACCCGAAACGCCTGGGCGAAGCCGCCGGCCGAAGCCAGCAGCGTGGCGTCCGGCGGGAGATCGAACGAATCGCGATGGAAGCGGATCACCGGACGCCCAGCAAAGGCTGCCACGATCGGGTCTCGCTCCCCAGCTCTCGTCGGCGCAATTGGAGCGAACGTCACCTCGGCGGAATCCGCGAGGTAGGCCCGGCCACCGAGGGCGTCGGCGAGCAACTGGCATCCGAGGCAGATCCCGAGCACCGGCACACCGGCTGCCGTGCACGCGGCCAGGAAGCGCTTCTCTGCGACGAGGAACGGGTGCGCATCCTCGTCGTATGACCCCATCGCGCCACCCATGGCCGCCACCCCCGCTGCTTCTGCCGGATCGGGCAACGCATCGCCTTCGTGGAGGCGAACGACCCTCCACTCGATACCGCGGCGATCGAGGGCATCGCCAAGATACGCCGGCGGGCAGTCGGATTCGTTCTGGACCACGAACACCGGCTTCATTCGTGCCTCGCCCTGAGCTCGCGACGCATCACCTTTGCCGACGCCGTGCGCGGTAGGACGTCGACGAGCACCACCTCGTGGATCCTGAAGAGCGGGTTGAGTTCGGTACGGATCTCGTGCTGCATCTCTTCTTTCCAAATCTCGGGATCGACGACGAGACCCGGCGTGGGAACCGCGTAGACCACGAGGCGACTTGGCCCGCCTCCCGCAGGAGAGACGGCGACGGCGGCGACCTCGACCACCCCGCCGATGGTCCCAACGACCCGCTCGAGTTCCGTCGACGAGACCTTCACACCTCCGAGATTCATCGTGTCATCGACCCGACCGAGCGCCCGGTAGAGGCCGTTGGGCAGGCGCTCCATGTGATCGCCATGGCGCCGAAGCACCACGTCGGCGTCCGGGACTCCGGCGTGGTAGACCTCGTCGTGGGCACGGCCCAACAGTTCCTGCGAGAGGCCGAGCGAAGGAGGGACGATGTACATCTCGCCGCTCTCGGATGGCTGGCCGTCTTCGTCGAGAATCCGGACATCAAGGCCGAGGGTCGGTGTCGTGAACGTTGCAGGGACCGCATCCTGGATCACGGTCCCGGAGAGATAGCCACCGCCGATCTCAGTCCCCCCGCAGTACTCGATGATCGGAACCCCGCCGGCGGTCTCCATCAGCCACGCGTCGTCCTCGGGCACCGATGCCTCCCCCGACGACGACATCACTCGGACGCTCGACCAATCGGCCCCATCGAGGAGACCACGAGCGCGCCACGCGGCGACGATGGATGGCACGAAGCCGAGCACGGTTACGCCGGTGTCACTCACGAAGTCGACGAAGCCGCGATCGGTCGGTGCATCGTCGTAGAGCGCCATGGCGGCATCGTTGACGAGTGCCGCGAAGATCAGCCACGGACCGAGCATCCAGCCGAGGTTGGTCGGCCAGGCGACGAGATCATCCCGATGGATGTCGTGATGGAAGTGGCCGTCCATCGCCGCCTTGATGGCGGTGAGGTGTGTCCATGGAATCGCCTTCGGTTCCCCGGTCGTTCCCGAGGAGAACAGGATATTCACGTGGCCGCCAGGGGCGCACGGAACCGGAGCGAACGTCCCTGCCTCGCCGAGGAACGCATCCCACGATGTGTCGCCGTCCCGCATCGGGATGCCGCTTCCCGTGTCAACGACAATGCACGGCGGGGCACCCACCTCGGCAACTTTCTGGTACATCGGATGCTCGCGACCGGAACGTGTGGATCGATCCTGAGTAACAACCAGCACCGGCGCCGCGATGGCGAGCCGGGTCGCAATCTCGTGAGGCGCGAACGAGTCGGCGACTGAGACCACGGTGGCCCCGGCGGCAGCGATCCCCAGATAGGCGACAACGGACTCGATCGTCATCGGCATCGCGATCGCCACACGATCCCCGGCAGCAACTCCGTGGTTGGTCAGCCCTGCGGCGAAACGATCGACGAGGTTCCGCAATTCCCCATAGGACGTCCGTTGGTTCGACCCCTCCCGTCGGTACACGACGGCGATCTTGTCCTCTGGCGCGGTGAAGCACGAGTCGACGATGTTCATCCGGGCACCGGGAAGCCACGTTGGCTCACGCGGCGTCCCGACCAGGATCTGATCTGGAAGTACATCGAAGACGATCCCGAGGCGGTCGAGCACCATTTTCCAGAACGCGGAACGGTCGTCGACCGACCAGCGATGCAGATCCGCATAGTCGTCGACGCCCAACTCTCGCATCACCGCGGTCAGGTTGGCGTTGCGGATCGTCTCGTCGTCCGGCCGCCATGCGGCTTGCAGGATGTCAGCCATCGTCGCGAGATTACCGCCCGTCGGCGCCCGCGTTCCGTAGAGTTGCCGTGTACCACTGCCGATCGAGAGGGGAAGCATGACCACCCGCTTCCGGAGGAACACGGCGCTCAGCTTGACCGTGTTGATGCTCGGGATGATGCTCGCGCTGCTGCTCGCAGCACCGGCGAACGCTGAGAAGGTGAAAGGTGATTGCACCGGGTTCGCCGAGTTCCCGGCCAAATCGACCGACAGCAGGCTCGTGGCCGAACGATCCCGGTCAGATGTCTTCCTGGTTCCCAGAGAAGAGACCGTGGGCTACTTCGGCACGCTGAAGGAAGGCGCCAGCGACTTCGACAACCCGGTCGAGTTCAAGGGCGGCGTTTCCGTGATGACGCCGTTCAACTCGTGGCAGGTCGTGGGCTGGGGCGGCGAGTCGGAGAAGGTGTCGGCTGAAGGCACCTACACCTACTCCGTTCCAAGCTGGGTCCCGGCAGGCGCCGGTGAACTCGAAGTCACGGCCTGGCATCAGCAGGGCGAGTACGACTGCGAGGTCGTCGTGACCGTGCAACTCGATGGCGATCCTGGTCCGGCTGCTCTCGTCGCCGCGGCGGGCACCGTCGTGATGGGAGCCGGAGTGCTCGCAGCCGGGTCGAAGAAGGGAGCGAAGGGATGAAAGGTCATCCGATCCTCGGAGTCACAACTGGATTCCTCTTCGGCCTCTTTCTCGGCATCACGCTGTTCCTGTTCGGTGTCATTCCGCTGAGCAGCGACTGGCTGTGGATCCTGCCACTCCTCGGGATTCTGCTCGGTCTGATCATGGCTGCGTGGGCACCGTTCGGGAAGGGAGCGGAATCATCTCCGGTGCCGGCGCCCCCGGCGAACGCACCGCCTGCGACGATCCCTCCGGCGACCGACGCACCGGTCCCGCCGGCGGATTCCGCAGCGGCCGATGGGGACAACACGACCACCGACTGACTTCGTCCACCAGGGAGCGGGCACAATGGCATCCATGCAGCGTGCCCGCCCCCCGTGGTGGGGGAACCCTCTCCACATCACGTACACGATCATCGTGTTCGTGGTGCTCGCCTCGCTCGACAACGCGGCGATCTTCATGATTCCGTCGATGGTCCTCCCGATCTCCGATGCTCTCGACACGTCGTCTGGTGCCATCGGCTTCCTCACCGGAGCAACGATCCTCATCACGGCGATCACTGCGGTGGGGTGGGGCTACGCCGGCGACGCCACCAACCGCAAGCCGTTGCTGTTCTGGGGGACGATCATCTGGGCGGGGGCCACGCTCATGTCGGCGACGGCCACCACCTTCTGGGTGCTGTTGTTCTGGCAGGTGATCGCGGCGGTCGGTTTGGGAGCCATTGCCTCGGTCGGCTTCTCCGTGATCTCCGACTTCGTGGGACCGAAACGACGTGGCCTCGCCATGAGCTTCTGGGGCCTCTCGCAGGGCATCGGCAGCCTCCTGGGGGGTCTGCTCGCCTCTCAGTTGGGGGCGGAGAGCTTCCGGGTACCGCTCGTCGTCGTCTCGATCGCAGGATTGGTCTTCGCCCTGTTGTACCTGACCACATACGAGGCACCTCGCGGCTTCCGGGAACCCGAACTCGCGGAGCTGTACGCGTCGGGCGGCGACTACGAGTACCGGATCGACCGGGCGCAGGTTCCGGTGCTGCTCCATCGCAAGACAAATCTATGGCTGATCCTCCAAGGACTCACCGCGGAGTTCGCGTACGGATCGCTCCTCTGGATCCCGCTCCTGTACCAGGAGAAGGTGATTGCGGAGGGCTACGGCGAAGCGACCGGAACCAAGGTCGGCGGACTCTTCGCGGCAATGTTCACCATCGGAGCCCTGTTCTCAATCCTGTTCGGCCATCTTGGCGACCGGCTCCAAGGCAGGACGCCTCGAGGCCGAGCGCTGCTCAGCGCCGTCGGCATCCTCGGGGCCGTCCCCATGTTCCTCATCTTCTTCTGGGTGCCGCTGCGCGGCCTTGATGTCACGGAGGGCGCCGGGACGCTGACGCTGCTCGGCGAGGTCCTGTTGAGCATCGCCACCAATCCGTGGGCTGCTCTGGCGTTCCTGTCGGCGATTTCAGCGATCGCCCTGACGTCGGCCGACTCCCCCAACTGGTTTGCCCTCATCTCCGACGTCAACCTGCCGGAGCATCGCGGCACCGTCTTCGGCCTTGGCAACTTCGTCAACGGTGTCGGCCGATCGGCCGGCGCGGCGCTCACCGCGTCGGCCGCCTCCGCGATCGAACGCGCTGTGCCCCCGCCGTTCAATTGGGCGGTCGGCCTCTCGGTGTTCCAGCTCTTCTTCCTCCCCACCGGCTGGTGCTACTGGAAGGCCTCGAAGACAGCGCCGGGCGACATCGCGGAGGTCGCCGCCACGCTGACCGCTCGCTCTGAACGGTCGGTCGACGGCTCCTAGGGGTGCCTCGCGAAAACAATCGAGGCTCCGCGAAAACCTCATGCCGATAGGACTTGCCGTTGGCCATTCGGCCACCTAGAACTAGGAGACGCCGTCTGATTGGGGGGTGCGATGACCCGTTTTCAGCGCACATCCGGCTCAAACGCGGAGTGTTTGACGGATGGCACGCGTGTAATTACACTCGTGAAACCGTGCTAGATGTAGGGGGTAGGCCGCTATCCCACCCCAACATCTAGCGGGTGTGTATAGATCTGTGGATATCGTGCGTCAGTGGTGGCGCCGCTTGAGGAGGAAGAATGACGGAAGGGCTCCATGTCGAACGGCGGTTCACAACCGCTGGGGTCGATCCCTATGAAACGGTGGAGTGGGTTCGGAGAGACTCCCGCATCACCAATCCCGACGGTTCGATCGTTTTCGAGATGGAGAACGCCGAAGTCCCTGCCACCTGGTCACAGGTCGCCGCCGACATCCTGGTGTCGAAATACCTCAGAAAGGCCGGCGTTCCCCAGCGAGATCGCGACGGAAGCCCCCTCCTCGACGACGACGGCAAAGCAGTCCTCGGTCCGGAGACGTCCGCCCGGCAGGTGATTGATCGTCTCGCATCCACGTGGCGTTGGTGGGGCGAGGAGAACGGCTACTTCGCATCAGCCGACGATGCACAGGCGTTCGAAGACGAGGTCGCCTTCATGCTCCTTCACCAGATGGCAGCACCGAATTCTCCGCAGTGGTTCAACACGGGCCTCAACCACCGCTACGGCATCGAGGGCGTGGCCCAGGGCTTCTGGTACGTCGACCCCGAGACCGGCGAGAACGTCGAAGCCCCCGACTCGTACAGTCGCCCCGCTCCTCACGCTTGCTTCATCATGAGTGTCGACGACGACCTCGTGAACCCGGGCGGCATCATGGACCTATGGGTCCGCGAAGCACGCCTTTTCAAGATGGGCGCCGGCGCCGGGGCGAACTTCTCCCATATCCGCGGCGAAGGCGAGCCGCTCTCCGGCGGAGGCAAGTCCTCCGGCCTCATGAGCTTCCTCAAGGTCGGCGACCGTGCCGCAGGTGCCATCAAGTCCGGTGGGACGACACGACGCGCCGCCAAGATGGTCATCGTCGACATCGACCACCCAGATGTCGAGACGTTCATCGCATGGAAGGCGAAAGAGGAGGACAAGGTCAGGGCGCTGGTCGCCGCCGGCTACTCTTCCGACTTCAACGGTGATGCCTACGCCACCGTGTCCGGCCAGAACTCGAACAACTCGGTTCGGCTCACCAACGAGTTCGTCGACGCCGTCATCGACGATGCCGACTGGGATCTGACCAGCCGCACCGATGGCAGTTCGATGAAGACCGTTCGTGCCCGCGACCTCTGGCGCCAGATCGCCGAAGCCGCTTGGGCGAGTGCCGATCCCGGTGTGCAGTTCCACACCACGGTCAACGAGTGGCATACGTCACCGGCCGAGGGTGACATCCGCGCCTCGAACCCCTGCTCGGAGTACATGTTCCTCGACAACACGGCGTGCAATCTGGCGTCGCTGAACCTCGGGCAGTTCTATGACGACGCGAGAGGCGTGTTCGACCTCGACGCCTACCGGCACGCCATCCGTCTCTGGACGATCGTGCTCGAGATCTCGGTGACGATGGCTCAGTTCCCCGCCAAGGAAATCGCTCAGGGTTCCTACGACTACCGAACCCTCGGCCTCGGCTACGCCAACCTCGGATCGCTTCTGATGAGGATCGGCATCCCGTATGACTCGGACGAGGGTCGTGCGATCGCCGGATCGCTGACGGCCATCCTCACGGGAGACGCCTATTCCACCTCGGCTGAGATGGCGAGTGTTCTTGGACCGTTCCCGAAATTCGAGCAGAACCGGGAGTCGATGCTGCGCGTCATGCGCAACCATCGCCGCGCCGCCTACAACACCGATCAGGGCGACTACGACGGCGTAAGCCACTTCGTCACCGGAATAGATCCGGCGTTCGGACCGCCGGAGATGGTGGCCGAGGCTCGCGAAGCCTGGGACACAGCTGTCGAACTCGGCGAGAAGTACGGCTATCGCAACGCCCAGGCCACCGTCCTTGCACCGACCGGCACGATTGGACTGTTGATGGACTGCGACACGACCGGCGTCGAGCCGGATTTCGCGCTCGTGAAGTTCAAGAAGCTGGCGGGCGGCGGCTATTTCAAGATCGCCAATCGCTCGATCGCTCCTGCGCTCGCGCGGCCTCGGATACACCGAGGAGCGTGCCCAGCAGATCATCGACTACGTCATCGGGACGATGAGCATCCAGCGGGCGCCCCACATCAATGCAGCCACGTTGATGACGAAGGGCTTCACCGCACAGGACATCGACCGGATCGAGGCCGTCCTGCCATCGGTCTTTGAGATCGGCTTTGCGTTCAATCAGTGGACGCTTGGCGAGGAGACGATGCAGAATCTTGGCTTCACGGCCGAGCAGTACAACGGTCGCGGGTTCTCGATGCTCCACGAACTCGGCTTCACGGATGAGCAGATCCGCGATGCGAACGACTACGTCTGCGGTCGTCAGACGATCGAAGGTGCACCGGGCCTGCTCGATGAGCACCTCCCCGTCTTCGACACCGCGAACCGCAACGGTCGCTACGGCGAGCGGTTCATCGACTACAGCGGTCACATCAAAATGATGGCCGCCGCTCAACCGTTCATCTCTGGCGCCATCTCGAAGACCATCAACATGCCCGCCGAGGTCTCGATCGAGGACATCGAGGACTCGTACCGCCTCTCGTGGGAACTCGGCCTGAAGGCGATGGCGCTCTACCGAGACGGTTCAAAAGCGTCCCAGCCGTTGCAGTCGACCACCGACGACCTTGCAGGCGAGGATGAACCCGAAGCGGTCACCGAGACCATTGTTCGCGAGGTGATGATCCACGCCGGCATGTTCAGCCCGGGCCTGTCCCCGACGGCGGCCTACGACGACATCTCCCGACCGCGGTTCCTGCTCCCCTCTCGGAGGACCGGGTTCACACAGGAAGCCCGGGTCGGTGGTCACAAGGTGTTCCTCCGCACCGGCGAGTACGAGGACGGCACACTTGGCGAGCTCTTCATCGACCTCGCCAAGGAAGGCGCGACCCTGCGCGGCGTGCTGAGCTGTTTTGCCATCGCCGTCTCCAAGGGCCTGCAGTACGGTGTTCCGCTCGAGGAGTTCGTCGACACCTTCACGTTCCAGACGTTCGAACCGCGGGGCTTTGTCGAGGGACATCCGAACATCAAGATGTCGAACTCGATCATCGACTACGTCTTCCGTGCGCTTGGCGTTGAGTATCTCGCTCGCGACGAACTCGTCCAGGTGCCACCGGACCGATCCGGTGAGCTGCCCGAGCCGCCAAAGGGCATTGCGGTCGACGCCGGCACCCAGCTCGACCTTACCGACGCCGCGATGGAGACCGACATCGACGCCCAGGTCGCCGCAGCGAAGTTCGTCGATGACGACACCAGCAGGATGCCGGAGCCAATGTCCGCTCCTGCCCCCGCCCGTGCCGCGGCCGTCATCTCGGACGGACCAGGTACGGCTGCTGCGGCCGCTACAACGGCTGCTGAGGCGTCGCTCGGTGACCTCATGGGTGACGCACCCGCCTGCTCGACGTGCGGTCACATGACCGTGCGCAGCGGCTCGTGCTATGTCTGTCTCACGTGCGGAGACACCACCGGCTGCAGCTGATGTGAAGGACCACTGACCGTCGAAGCGGGGGGACCGTATCTGGTGTCCCCTCTTCGCGTTCGGACGACAATCATCGCCCACGAAGCCCCGGTTGGATCCAGAGGCTGGTCTTCGTCTCCACCGCCGTCAGGTGGGGGGAGACGCGATCGGGCGGCTGCTCGATCGCAGAGGGGGCGGCCCGGGGGCTGGGATCGTGGAGATGAGGTCTGGCGTTCGCTGGAGGAGCGTTTCGGCTCTTGGTGGTCTCCAAGCAGGCAGCCCTCTCCAACCCGAACGAAGTTCGGGCCGCCTCTCCCACTGCGTGAGAGAGGCGAAGACCGGTCACGCGACTCGCCAGGTGGTGCGTCGGGGTGGTGCGTGGCTTCTCGGTCGGGTGAGTCGTCGGCGTTGGGGTGGGGAGGTGGGGTCGATGGTGAAGCCGTGACCGTGGATCGCGACGTGGTGGTGGAACCAACACACCGTCGACAGATTCCCCGGATCCGTCCGGCCGCCCTGGGACCACGGCGTGACGTGGTGCACCTGCAGGCGATACCGGCTGACGCAGCCTGAGATGGTGCAGACCCCGCCGTCACGATGCAGAATGAACCGTCTGAGACGGGGCGGAATCACCCGTGACCGGCGACCGACGGCGAGCGGTGTCCCGTCCGGGGTACGGGCCGTGACTTCGACAATCCCGTCACACAGGATCGCTGCGAGCGTGTTCGGTCCGACCTGCGGCCCCGCCTCAACCGTGACACCCGCCTCACCGTTCGTGGCTGCGGCTTCGGATGCGTCGACAAACACCGACACCACCGGGCCATGGTTCCCAACCGAGGCTCCGTCGGTTCCTCTGATCGAGTCTTCGCTGATCGCCCACAACGCATCCGCATTCCTCGTCGTCCGCGACGGATTCGCTGCGGGTCCGTACGGGAAACGGTCGGCTCTGGCTTCGAAGGCGGCGACGACGACGCGGCCCGCATAGCCGGGGAGGCGACCCGACAGAGTCCAGGATGATTCGTCGAGGTTCGCCTGCACCGACACAGAACGCTGGTCGAACGCGATCTCTTCATCGATCGGCGCCATACGCCGCCGGCGGGCGGCACGGATCCGGATCCCCGCAATATCAAACCCGGCCGTCTCACCCAGAATGTCCAACGAGTCGTCGCGGCCCGCAAACCGGGAGACGGCAACCGCCCGATCAAACCCGATCACACCACAAGTGACGGCTTCGTCGACGTCGGGCAGATCCTGCAGACGCCACGCCGTCGCAACCAGCATCCCAGCCGTCTCAGGAGCCAGATCCATCCGACCCGCCGCCCACTCCTTCAACGACCGAAGCCCATCACGCAACGCGACCTGGCGCCGGTCGAGTTCCCGGAGCAGCGACATCTGCCGGCCCCGGATTCGGGCGATGTCGGCCTCGCCCTGGAGCAATTCCTGCTCGATCGTTGCGGTGGCGAGACCACGGTGTCCCATCCCCACAACCTACCTCCCGGATGTGACACAAACCGTTGCTGGGAAAGAAGAATCTCCGGGTCTCTTGAAGATCTCTGGCCGCCGCTCAACGCAAGCGAGAGACCCCCTCCGTAACCTGCCCGCAGGGCAGGCGCCACCTCCCCGTGAAGGGGAGGAATCGATCCGCTACTCGAGCGACGCGGGATCTACAGTCCCGGTGTGGCATCGGGCAATGAACTTGCAGGCAACCCATCGGCGGCGATTCGATGGGCGGTCGCGTTGGGGTCGATCGCCGCTGCCGTCTTCATCATGATCGGCATCCCTGCCCTTCACGACCGCGTGCAACCGCTCGACGACTGGTTCCGAGAACTCGCGATCCAACTCGAATGGCAACCGGCCGTCGAGGTAGCCGATGCGCTGCGCGTCGTCGGAAGCGCCTGGGTGATGGTCCCGTTCGAGATCGCCATCGGTGCGCTGCTGCTCTTTCATCGGCGGTGGCATGCGCTTGTTTACTGGGCTGCGTCGGTCGGGCTCGTGTATGCGCTCATCTGGATCGCCAAGGCTCTCTACGACCGGCCCCGGCCACCCGACTCTCTGGTCGCAACGACCGGAGCGTCGTTCCCGTCCGGGCACTCGGCGACCGCGGCGGTCGTGGCGATCGGCCTCGTCCTCCTGTTCGCCCCGATAGCGAAGAGCCGATGGCGCTGGTACGTCGCGGCGGCCTCGTGGGCCACACTCATGGCAGTGAGCCGGGTCTACCTGCGAGCCCACTGGTTCACCGACGTCGTAGCCGGTGTCACCCTCGGAGCAACGGTCGCTCTGGCCACCGCAGTGCTGGTTGATCGTTGGATCACCCGTGACGGCGACCGGACGAGCCAACAGACGGAGGAATGATCCACCGGTAGGATCGTGAGTCCGTCACAGCGAGTCGAGGCCAATGAGTCTGACCGTCGACATCAACGTTCCCGAAGTGCACGAGACAGTGCGCTCGCCCACGGACGCGCTCAGGTTCGCTACCGCCATGCTCGTGGCAATCGGGACGTTCTTCGTGGTGATCGTCTTCCCGGACGTATTCGGTGGTCTCGGACTCGACCTCAGCGAGATCTTCGAGAACACATCCAACGCCGAGGCCGAGATTGCCGGATTGGTCCTGACCGCGATTGTTCTCCTGGTCCCGGTGATTCTCGTCACCACGTTCATGTGGCGCCGCGAGTTCCGTCGCCTCGCCACCGTCGTGCTCGCAGCGGTCGTTGGCGCGGTCGCCACCCGGCTGGTCATCCAGTGGCTCATCGCGATCCTCGGTGACGCATTCACCCCCTCAACGGACGATCTCGTGGTCGTCGCCGAGACTGCGTACTACCCCTACGTCGCCGCCATAGCGGCAGCGATCAGCGCTGCCGCGCCGTGGATGACCCGCCGATGGGAGCGCGTGGCCTGGGCATCGCTCGGCCTGATGGTCATTGTCCGACTCGTTCTCGGATCGAACCTTCCCGCTGAACTCGTGCTCGCACTCTCGCTTGGCGCAGCCGCCGGAGCTGGCGTCCTCTTCGCCTTCGGATCGCCGAGCCGCCAGCCGACGGGACTGGAAATCGTCGAGACCCTGCGCCGCTCCGGAATCGCTCCGAAGAGGATCAGCGCCGCCAACGTCGACGCTCGCGGGTCCACCCCCTATTTCGTCACGACTGTCGACGGGGACCGAATCTTCGTGAAAACCCTCAGCACCGACGAACGCAGCGCAGACATCCTGTTCCGGGTGTATCGCAGGTTCCGGTTCACGAACATCGGCGACGAGCCCGGATTCTCCAGCCTCCGCCGAGCCGTCGAGCACGAGGCGCTGCTTTCCCTCAGCGCGACCGCATCGGGGGTTCGCACGCCGGAACTCGTCGCCGTCGGCCGAATCGGAGACGAGGACTACTCGATGCTGTTGGCCCAACGGGCTATCGACGGACGCTCACTCGACTCCGTCGACGCCGAGGAACTCACCGACGATGTCCTCACGGGGGTATGGGAACAGATCGCCACCCTCCGCACGTCCGGCATTGCCCATCGAGACCTCCGCCTCGCCAACGTATTCCTCGACAACACCAACCAACCGTGGATCATCGACTTCGGATTCAGCGAACTCGCTGCATCGAAACTCCTCCTGGACAACGATGTGGCGGAACTCATCACGTCGAGTGCTCTCCTCGTCGGTCCACAACGATCGGTCGCGTGCGCAGTCTCGGTGCTCGGCCCGGACGCCGTGGCCTCCGCAACACGACGCGTGCAGGGTCCGGCTCTCAGCGGAGCCACGAAGGCAGCGCTTGCCGGGAGTGATGATGACCTGGCCGCCGAGATCCGGGCAGAGATCGCACGGACCACGGGCCAAACAACACCTCCCCTCGATCGAGTGAGACGTCTGCGTCCGCAGTTGAATCGCGATTCTGTGGACCCGGAAGAAGGAGCTCCCGCATGAACGCTGGCAAGGTGTCGCGTGTCGGCGGTGCGGCCGCCGCACTGATCGCGTCCGGGGTCGTCGCCGAGCGGGGTCTGCCGGATTGGGAGCGCCGGATCTATCAGTCCATCAACAACGCCCCGGATGAAGTGGCGCCAACCGTGTGGCTCCCGATGCAGGCCGGGAGCCTCACCGCCCCATTTGCGCTGGCGGGTTGGTCCTTCCTGCGCACTCGCACGTTCGACCCGTCGGTGGCGTACGCCGCATCCGGCTTCGCGACATGGCTCGTGGCAAAAGGAGTCAAGAAGGCGGTGGGGCGCGGCCGCCCCTATGACCACGACCGGGAGACGAACTTGCGACTCGCCACGCAGACCGATGGCAGCCTCGGCTACGTATCTGGTCACGCCGCGGTCGCGAGCACCATCGCCACCATCATGGGTGACGGGCGATCACCCGCAACAAAGCTCGCGCTCCAGGCGTTTGCGGTCACCGTCGGCATCACCCGCATCTACGTGGGAGCACACCTCCCGCTGGACGTCGTCGGGGGTTCCGCTCTCGGAATCCTCGTCGGAGAAGCGACGAATGCGATCCGTTCTCGTCTCACCGCCTGACCGTCATCCGGGGCCGCTTGGTCGTTCTCATCCGATTCTCAGGAACATCTGATCACCTGTTTCGTTCCTGATAGTGAGATGTACGAGCACGCGATGAACGGATCAACATGACCTACCACCAGCCACCTCCCAACCGACCGACGTACTCGATCGTGACCACGAGTTCCGGCATACGCCCGACCGCACCGGCTCCACAGCCGCGGCAAGCGTCGGCGCTGGCTCGTCCTGCCAGTAGCCGCGGCCGTCGTCGCTGCAGGATTTGGAGGCGGGCTCATCGCCGAGTCTCTGCAGGGCGAACCTGCACCGGTTGTCGTGCAGCAGGCGCGCCCCGAACGAGTGATCGCTGCGCAGCCAGCTTCTGCGACGACTGCCCCCGACACCGCCGCTGTCGGCGCAACCGTGATTCCAAGCATCGTCACGGTCGAAGTCGGTACCGAGGCGAGCGGGACGTTCACCGTCGCTGGGTCGGGTTCCGGTGTCGTACTCGACACCGAGGGAAACATCGCCACGAACGACCACGTCGTGGCAGGAGGCACAGCCGCTCGCGTGATCCTGTCCGATGGTCGGATCTATGACGCAGATCTCATCGGCACCGATCCGCTCACGGATCTCGCCGTTCTGAGGATCTCGGCCGATGACCTGACACCGATCGCGCTCGGATCGACAGACGACTTGACGATCGGCACGCCGGCTATCGCGGTCGGGAGTCCGCTCGGTCTCGAAGGCGGTCCGTCGCTGTCGGTGGGCGTGCTCTCGGCCCTCGGACGCGAGGTACAGACGGGACCGGAGACGATCCTGTACGGGATGCTGCAGACCGACGCCCCGATCACCAGCGGATCCAGCGGCGGCTCGCTCGTCGACGCCGACGGAGCGTTGATCGGTATTACGACGGCCGTCGGTGTCTCCGCCATCGGCGTCGAAGGCATCGGGTTCGCGACTCCGGTCGAGATCGTCGAGCGGGTCACGTCCGAGATCATCGCCACGGGTTCGGTATCGCATGCGCTCCTGGGAATCGGCGGCGACACGGCATACGACGCGACCACCGACGGCGGTTCGGCACCGGTCGGCGTGGATGTTCGGGAAGTCTCCTCCGGTTCGGCGGCAGACGTAGCAGGCATCGTCGTCGGTGATGTGATCACGGCCGTGGGCGGGACCGACGTACTCACCATGGACGAACTGATCACGGCACTCCGACGTGTTGGCGCCGGCGATATCGTCGAGATATCGCTCAGCGACGGCCGCACGGTCATGCCGACGCTGGCATCGCGATAAGCCCGCGCGGAAAGGTCCTTGACGGTTCTCGTACTGTTCGATAGACTTCGAACGGTACGAGAACCTCACAAACCAGCGACTTTTCCGGAGAGCCCCGATGCCCCCCAATCCCAGAGTCCACGACTTCACGACCCCCCGCGCGACCGGCCCCGTCGTCGATGTTGAACTCCATGGAGCCACCGACCTCCTGATCTCGCTCTGGCTCCTCGACGACAACGAGGAAATCGGTCGACCGCTCGACGAGTACGGCCTCGGCGAGGCCTGGTTCTTCGACTACGCAGCCTCCCTCTCCCCTGCCACCCGCGAACGGATCGAGCGCATCGGTTCGGGGAACGTGTGGATCGGAGCGATGGCGGCCCTCGACGATCTTCCCAACGGAAGCACGGTCGACGACTACATCGAACGCGTCGCGACCATGGATCCGGTCGCACTCCGCCGCCACCTCGTCATCCAGAAAGGCGAGAACGACGAACGCCTCATCGAACTCGGCAGGAGCGCTGCCGAGGGCAATGCCGAGGCGCTCGAGACCCTGCTTGCGGAGCCCATGTTTGCAGACCAGAAGCGGTGGTCCGACAGCATCCGGCTGCTGTTCGAAGTCTCCCCGGCGACAACGCAGGATCTCATCGCCACGACGCTCCGAGCCGCCCAGAGCGAGGCCTTCGCCGAGCGTGAGCGGGAGTTCCGTCCGATCCTCGAACGCGATCTCGCAGCGAAACAAGCTATGGCGCAGCGCCTCTCAACGGAGCGATTCGTCGAACTGGCCACCAACGGCATTTCGATCGAGAGCCAGGGCTATCAGCGGCCCATCCTGCTCATCCCGTCAATTGTCGGACGCCCGTGGATCTTCTTCACCGAGACAGACGAACACCTCGTCATGGCCTACCCGGTCGCCGACGAGTACATGGGGGCCGACCCCGATGCGCCGCCGCAGTGGCTCGTCAAGACCTACAAGGCACTTGGCGATGAGCGGCGTCTGCGGATCCTGAGGCGACTCTCACGCGGTCCCGCGGCGCTCCATGAACTGGCGACAGAACTCGACGTATCGAAGTCGACCCTGCACCACCACATGATGCTCCTGCGATCCGCTGGCCTCGTGAAGGTTCAGATCGGGCATGACAAGGAGTACGCACTCCGGGAGGACATCGTCCCGGAGACAACCGCCGTTCTTCAGTCCTACATCGAAGACTCAGGAGGAAGCTGATGTATCACCAGCACGCGCTCGTCGAGCCACGGATGGAAGCATTCGTCGAAGAGATTCGGGCCGCTCGCCTGCACCATGGCGCCAATCGATCCTCACCGCGGGAACCCGGTTGGGTTCGCTCACTCCTTGCCCGCGGTTTCGTGCTCACTGGCGCACGAATCCACGGATCGGCGCCAGCCGTCATCGGCGACCGCATCGTCCTCCTCGAGATACCACGGGACGACGACCTCCCCGTCGCGGCGTAGGACCTGCGGCAGAGCCGCAATCGAACGGGCCCCGGGGTTCCCGCCCCCCGGGGCCCCGGCGCGTCGATTGCCGCACCGATCACGACGTACATCTCGCGGATGAGGCGGAATCCCCCCTGGGGATGATGTGACGCGCCTCAACCACCGGATACCATCGCCGTGTGACCACCACCTCCAGAAGGATTCCGCCCTGGGCCGTTGACGTCCTTCTCTCGCTGACGCTGACGATCGGGTCGTTCGTCGACTTCGCCGAGATCGACCTCGACACAACCCGGGCGATGGGCTGGCGTGAGCCGGACCCGCTCGCGGCGGTCTTGATCCTCGTCCAGACCATCCCGGTAGCTTTCCGCCGCCGGTTCCCCACGACGGCCCTCGTGATCGCATCGCTCGGGTTCTTCATCGACCGAAACCTGGACTACCCATCCACGATCGCGATCTTCGGGTTGCTCTTTGTCTTCCATGCGGTCGGGTCCGAGCTTTCGCGGCGGCGCGCCCTGATCACGGGGTGGACGACGATCGGTCTGATGACGGCATTCACGGTCTCCGGTGTCTTCGCCGGTCAGGTCTCGTTCGGCACGCCGATCGTGGTGTTCATCTTCACGAGCTTCCCGTTCCTCCTCGGTCTCGAGTCGAGGGAACGCCGCGAGTCCGAAGCGGAACTCGCCGTGCGCGCCACCCAGCTCGAGTTCGACAAGACGGAGGCCGTCCAACAGGAGCGGGCCAGGATCGCACGAGAACTCCACGATGTCGTCGCTCACGAGATGACGGTCGCAACGATCCAAGCATCCGCCGCCCGCAGGCTCATCGGCACCGACGACGAGGAAGCGGCACGAGCGGCGGAGGAGGCTGAACGTGCCGGGCATGAAGGCCTCGTCGAGTTGAGGCGCCTCCTCGGGATCCTCCGCACCGATGAGCCGGCGAGTCGATCGCCACAGCCCGGCCTGGAGCAAGTCGATACCCTTGCCGATCAGATGCGCGAGGCCGGCCTCGATGTCGTGGTCGATATCGATGGCGATCGGAGGGATATCCCTCCCGGGATGGACTTGAACGCCTATCGCATCGTCCAAGAGGCGCTCACCAACGCCCTGAAACACGCGGGTCCCGGCGTGACCGCCGTCGTTGGAGTCTCCTACCGGCCCGATGGAGTCGAAATCGTCGTCACCG
The DNA here is from genome assembly GCA_963785245.1 of uncultured Actinomycetota bacterium. Taxonomy (GTDB): domain Bacteria; phylum Actinomycetota; class Acidimicrobiia; order Spongiisociales; family UBA5794; genus JAHEEL01. Next base: position 87,539 of record CAWAUO010000007.1, read on the forward strand.
ACGATGGCCGAGGAGCCTCGAGTTCGTTTGGCGGATCCGTCACGGGTCACGGCCTGATCGGCATGCAAGAGCGAACCGCGATGCTCAATGGAACGTTCGCCGCCGGACCCGTCCCAGGTGGCGGATTCCGAGTCTCCGCCACAATCCCGTGTGACAGCGCATGACGTCCATCCGCATTCTCATCGTCGACGATCAGGCACTCATTCGATCAGGGCTCCGGATGATCCTCGAATCCGAAGCGGATCTGACGGTCATCGGGGAAGCGGCCGACGGCACGGAAGCCGTCGAGGCAGCGCGACGGCTCCGGCCGGACGTGATCCTCATGGATGTCCGCATGCCGGTCATGGACGGCATCGACGCGACGCGGAAGCTGGTCGGCACCGGGCTGGAACCCGACCCGAGCGTCCTCATCCTGACCACGTTCGACCTCGACGAGTACGTGTACGCGGCGATTCGGGCGGGCGCGAGCGGGTTCCTCCTCAAAGATGCGCCACCGGACGACCTGATCCACGCCATCCGCGTCGTCGCGGGCGGCGACGCACTCCTCGCCCCGTCGGTGACCCGTCGGCTCATCGAGGAGTTCGCAGCACAGCAGGCTCCGGAGACACAACCGGCGGGCATGGACGAACTGACCGAACGCGAGACCGAGGTCCTCAGAAGCCTTGCGGCCGGCCACTCGAACGCCGAGATTGCCGACGCCCTGTTCGTTTCAGAGGCGACGGTGAAGACCCATGTCTCCCACATCCTCACCAAACTCGACCTGCGTGACCGGGTCCAAGCGGTCGTCGTGGCGTACGAGTCGGGCCTTGTCCGGCCGGGCGGGAACCCCGACGTCTGACGCGCCGAGCCCTGGGACAGCGTCAGGGTTCTCTCATCCGAACGGATGATCGACAACCCCTCAAACGACCGATGCACAACGGCGGATCGGCGCGTACGGTTGACGTGTTCACCAATGGAAGAAGAGGGAATCCAATGCTCGAGGCCAAACCAGCAACCGACCTCGCCGCCCGAATCAGTGACGGCACCAAGATCTACGGCGAAGGCGACACAGAAGTGCGCGCCCTCGACGGCGTTTCGGAGGCGTTCGAGAAGGGCCGCTACACCGCCATCATGGGTCCGTCGGGGAGCGGGAAGTCGACACTCCTGCACTGCATCGCCGGCCTCGATGAGCTCACCTCCGGGCAGGTCTACATCGGCGACACCGACCTCGGCTCCCTCAATGACAAGAACCTGACGCTGCTGCGTCGAAAGAAGGTCGGATTTGTCTTCCAGTCCTTCAACCTGGTGCCGACCCTGTCCGCGAAGGAGAACATCCTGCTCCCGCTCCTCATCGCCGGAGACAAGGAGGACAACGCCTGGTTCGACCAAGTGGTCGGCATCCTCGGCCTCGGTGACCGCCTCAGCCATCGTCCATCGGAGCTCTCCGGTGGACAGCAGCAGCGGGTTGCCGCGGCGCGAGCGCTCGTGTCACGGCCCGACATCATCTTCGCGGATGAGCCGAGCGGGAATCTCGACTCGAAGTCCGCGGCCGAGTTGCTCGATTTCATGCGGCGGGCCGTGCGCGAGTTCGGGCAGACGATTGTGATGGTTACCCACGACCCGGTCGCAGCAAGCTACGCCGATCGCATCGTCTTCCTCGAGGACGGGCGGATCGCAGGCGAGATGCACGACCCTACGTCCGAGATGGTCATCGACCGGATGAAGCAGTTCGGCGGGTGACGTCATGATCCGGACCGCACTCAAGACCATATTCGCGCACAAGTTGCGCCTCTTCCTCACCGCGCTGTCGGTGATGATCGGTGTCGCATTCATCGCAGGCACGTTCATCTTCACCGACACCATCAACCAGACCTTCACCGATCTCTTCGACGATCAGTTCGCCGGCCAGGACGTCATCGTCCAAGCCGAGGCGGAGTTCGACGTGGGCTTCGGCGGCCCACCTCCGGTCGAGGAATCCGTGCTCGACACCGTGCTGGGAGTCCAAGGAGTCGCAGCGGCTGAAGGATCCGCCGGCGGCTTCGCCTTGATCTACGACAGCAACGGGGAGGCAATCGTTCCGACAGGGCCGCCGACAATCGGCGCGTCCTGGACTGAGGACGAACGCCTGATCGGCAACATCGCCCTTCGAGACGGTCGGGCCCCGACTGGGCCAACCGAAGTTGTCATCGACGCCAAGACGGCCGGTGACAACGGACTCGCGATAGGAACGGCCGTCAAGGTGCAGACCGTCGATGGCGTCGCCGAATACGAACTCGTCGGCATCGTCGGATTCGGAGACGCCGACAACATCGCGGGAGCGACGGTGGCCGTCTTCGACCTCGAGACCGCGCAAGCGCTCTTCGGGCTCGAGGGGATGTACAGCGCCATCACGGTGGTCGCTGATGAAGGGGTGAGCCCAGAACTCCTGCGCAACAACATCGCCCTTGCACTCCCCGAAGGTGTTGAGGCAGTTGCCTCGGCCGACGAGGCCGAAGCGCAGGCCGAAGCCCTTCAGGAGAGCCTCGGCTTCCTCAACACCGCGCTCCTCGTCTTCGCCGCGGTTGCGGTCTTCGTAGCCGCATTCATCATTCAGAACACGTTCCGGATCATCGTCCGGCAGCGCCAGCGTGAACTCGCCCTGATGCGCGCCGTCGGGGCGACCGGAGGCCAAGTGGTCTGGATGGTGGCGATCGAGGCACTCATCGTCGGCATCTTCGCGTCGGTGGTCGGCATTGCCCTTGGATTCGTCATTGCCGGCCTGCTCACCGCGGGCATGGCTGCAGTCGGCTTCGACATACCGTCGACGTCGGCGTCGCTTGCACCACGCACGATCGTTGTCGGCCTCATCGTGGGAGTCGGCGTGACGCTGGTTGCCGCCATCCTTCCTGCGATTCGGGCGGCACGAATCCCGCCCGTGGCAGCACTCCAGGATGTCGACGTGCGCTTGCGCATGTCGGACCGAAGGCGGACGATATTCGGTTCGATCCTCCTCGTCATCGGCGTCGGCCTCATCATGGCCGGACTGTTTGGCGACGTCATTGACCTCGGACCGCTCAACGAATTGACTGCCGTGGGCATCGGAGCATTGATCGTGTTCCTCGCGGTCAGTCTGCTGAGTTCACTGGTCGTGCCATCCTTGGCAAGGATCATTGGCTGGCCGCTGCCCAAGATCGACAATCTGACCGGCACACTCGCCATTGCCAACGCCGTGCGGAAGCCGCGGCGCACGGCGACCACAGCGTCGGCGCTCATGATCGGCCTTGCGCTCGTAGCGTTCTTCTTCATCCTCGGCGACTCGATCAAGGCATCGGTCAGCGAGTCGATCGAGGCGGGGCTCCGTGCCGACTACGTCGTCAGCGTCGACGGATTCGCCGGGGGATTCAGCCCTGCGCTGGCCGAGGACCTGAAGGGCCAGGAGGAAGTCGAAGCTACAACCTCGCTGAGAATGGGCTTCTGGGACAACAACGGCACGGAAGACTTCGTCATGGGAATCGAGGCTGAGACGGTCGATCAGACCATCTTCCTCGACGTGCAGAGTGGCAGCGTCGCTGCCCTTGCCGCCGGTGGGGTCTTCGTACACGAGGACGTTGCGTCCGAAGAGGGCTGGGTCGTGGGTGACACCATCCTGATGGGATTCGCGGCCACGGGCCTTCAGGAAGTCGAGATCGTCGGCATCTACGGCGAGCAGAACGTTGTCCAAACCAACTTCCTGGTCGGCCTCGAGTTCTACGAGGCGAACTTCTCCGGCTTCGGCACGGACACCGACTTCGTGGTGGCCGTCGCAGGCGCCGACGGAGTCTCCCCTGAAGAGACCAGAGCCGTTGTCGATGAAGCAGCAGCGGAGTACGGCAACGTGACCGTGCGGGATCAAGTCGAGTATCGGGAGTCTCAGGAAGCTCAAGTCGACACGTTGCTCGTGATGTTCAACGCACTCTTGATCCTGGCTGTGATCATCGCATTGTTCGGGATCATGAACACGTTGAGCTTGTCGATCTATGAGCGGACTCGAGAGATCGGATTGTTGCGAGCCGTCGGTATGACACGGTCTCAGACCCGTCGCATGATTCGATGGGAATCGATCATGGTCGCCGTCATCGGGGCCATCCTCGGAATCGTCGTCGGGCTGTTCTTCGGAGTAGTGGTCACCGCCGCACTGAAGTCCCAGGGCATCAACGTGCTGTCGATCCCGGCCGTCCAGATCTTCGGACTGGTGATCTTCGGAGTGGTTGCGGGTTTGCTGGCAGCCATCGTGCCGGCGCGCCGTGCCGCCAACCTGAACATCCTCGAAGCGATCTCGTACGAGTAGCACATCCTTGATTGCGGGCAGATGAGGAGGGTCGATGGCAGTTGCCACCGACCCTCCTCGCGGCCCGAGGAGACCCGGCGTGATATCGTCGCTGCATGCTTGATCGCCAGGTTCCGCTCCTCGTTCTGCTCATCGCCGCTGCGGCCGTACCGGACGGTGACGATACGAAGAAGGACGGCTTCCTGAGTCGGCTCTCCTCGGGCGTCACCGGCGCGGTCGTCGACATCGTCGACCCCGAGAGGATCGTCGAGCAGATCGACGTCAACTCGCTCATGGAGCGCGTGGACATCAACGAACTCCTCGACCGAGTCGATGTCAACGAATTGATGGAGCGCGTCGACGTCGATGCCTTGCTCGACCGCGTGGACGTGGACCACCTGATGGACCGAGTAGACGTGAACGCGCTCCTGGATCGGGTAGACGTCAACCATCTGATGGACCGCATCGACGTGAACCACTTGATGGACCGAGTGGATGTGAAGGCCCTCACCGACCGGGCTGGCATCCCAGAGATCGTTCAAGAGAGCACGGGAGCGCTCGCCGGCTCGGCTATGGACGTCGTGCGACGACAGATCGTCTCCCTGGACCAGATCGTCGGCCGCTTCACCTATCACCTCATCGGGCGCGACCCCTCCGATCGACCCGTCGCCCCACCGGCCCTGTCGCCGCGAGACCGAAGACGCCGACAAGGACGGGCGCGGAGAGGTCACCGGCCACTACGCCGGACCGGTCTCGCGTCTCGGTGCCTTCATCCTCGATTCGATCATCGTCTGGCTGGTCTTCATCCTCTTCGGGTTCGGTGTGGCCTTCGTCTTCGACTTCATCTTCCAAGTTGACGTGAATCGGTCGTGGGAACAGACAGTGATCGGCGTCCTGCTATTCGCCTCATGGGCGTTCATCTACTTCTGGATCGGATTTGGTCTCGCCGGTCGAACCATCGGCATGGGGGTCGTGGGTATCAGCGTGGTGAACCGACAGGGCAGAACGATCCCCGGCAAGAACGCGTTCATCCGGACGCTGGTCCTCCCCGCATCGTTCCTCGTATTCGGCCTCGGTTTCCTTGGCATCTTCACGAGTCCGACGCGACGAGCCCTTCACGATGCAGCGGCAGGCACCGTTGTGGTCTACGACTGGGGCGACCGGCCGGCCGAGATGAGCGCACCGATCACCAAGTGGGTAAACCAGCACACTGATCCGGAAGACCCCACCACGGCCGCCGCATCTGCCGACGCTTCCGATGCCCCCGGCCCGACTTCATCGGCCGACTAGCCGATCCAGTCGGGCGCCTGATCCACGACGTACATGCTCACCGCATGCACGCGGTCGAGGGTCTCACATAGGCTGTCCTGGCGGAACATGAGATCGACGATCGACAGTTCGACCGCCGCTACTACCGAGAGACGGCGCTCCTGACCGTCGGAGAGGGCCCCGAAGCTGTCCACAGCCGATACTTCGATGGGTAGGTCGATCCCGCCGATCCCTGCCAGTTCCGCCGAGAGCACGATGAGGTCGGGCGAGTTCGTCAGCGACGGCAATCCCCAGTTGAAGATGAACGGTGCGGAGAAACGCCCGTCCGGGTCCTCCGGGGTATCCGGGGACTCCATCAACAGGTCTTCGAGGTCCAGGACGACCCGTGGGTCGAGGTCGATCGCCATGTGGAGGTCGAGCGGACCCTCACAGGCTTCGGCCGGATGGAGGTCGACCTCCCAGGCCTGCCGGAGCGTGTAGGTCTCGACGAAGTGCCGTTCGTCGTGAACGTGGAATCCATGCTCAACAGCATGGTCTTTGAGGTAGGTGACGGTGCCAGCGAGATCCACGGCCATGGTCGGAGGCTACCGGACCGCCGCGCGATAGGGTGCGGCGACGCATTCCAGAAAGCGAGGGGCCATGACCTGGTCGTTCGGCGCAAGCGCCCGAAGACGACGCCACGCCATGGTCTACAGCGACGGCAAGTGGTGGTACGACCCCGCGACGAACGCATTCGGCTTTCGCACCGGGGGACAAGATCCTCTGGAATGGGTTGACGTCACCTGGGACTTCCCGGGACCAGAGGAGTACGCCGAACTTGCGTCCGGCGTCGAAGCTGGCTGGTTTGCGAAATCGGGCGAGAAGGCGATGCGCGCGGCGCTGGTGACGGGTGACCCTCACGCCGTGGACATGGCCGCAGGACAACACCCCCAGTACCGCAACACGGCTGATGTTGTCGCCGGCCTCCTCTCACTCTCGGTGCGACGGACCTACGCAGCGGAACTCCTGCGCCGCTCAGTAGCTGCCGACTTCGAGCCGCGAGATGATCCGTTCATCAAGAAGTACCTTCCGAACGCGGGCATCGTCGTCCCGATCGCCCCCGGGGTAGCGGTGTCACTCCCCATCATGCGCGTTTCGATCGCGCTCACCGTCGCGGAACTCGAGCAAGCTGCGAACGATCACGATGCCGCCATCGAGGTGCTGTTGATGGTCGACCGCACGACTCATGTCACGCTCTCGCTCGTCGAACTCCTCAACGCCGTCGGGAGATTCAACGACACGGTCGAGATCAGCGAGGCCACCGTCAACGCCGACGACGTCACGGCGATGATCCTGGCCTACCGAGCCATCGCCCTCCGGGAGATTGGGCGAACCGCCGAAGCACGGTCGATCCTCGATCGACTCATCGCCGAAGGGGGTCGATCCACTGCTATCTCGACGTTCGTCGGTGTTGTAGACGCCTCGATGGAACCGTCGGGTGGCGGACCGGATCTGCCGGCCGACTGACCGGTCAGGATGCGGTGCGGATCGCGATGCCACCGAAGTAGGCGCGTGCGTCGACCAGCAGGAGCGGTGCATCATCGGCTGCCGCGTCCGGGTCGGTGAGGTTCTCGGCGCCGCCGGCGAAGAGTGAAGACGTCATCTCCACACGCCATCCTTCGGGCACCGTTACGTCGATCCCGCCGGCAACCGCCGTCAGTTCGAGCGTTGCCGACGTTCCGACATCGGCGTCGGTCAGATCGATCGTCATGCCGCCCATAACGGCGGTGCCCGATCCGGCCCGGAACGAGTCAGATCGATTGACGATCTCGGCACCGTCCATCGCCGCCACTGCGGCGAAGACGTCGGAGTCGTCATCGCCGTACGCCGGAAGCATTCGCTTCGCCACCAGTGCGGCAGCGACGAGAAGGACGTTCAGCAGAACGAGGCCGAGAAAGATGCGCCTGAAGACTCTCATGCCAGTGACGCTACCACCAGGACACGACCTACCGCGCAGACTCGAGCGGCCCCTCCACGTCGGCCGTCCCCCATCGCTGGATCGCGGCCGCCGCCCCGATCACCATTGCACCACCGACGATCTGGATCATGCTGAGGTACTGGCCGAGCAGAATCCAGGCGGCGGCCGCAGCGAAGACCGGTTCGGTGGTCGAGATAACGCCGACGATTCCCGATGCCGCACGCCGGAGGGCCGAGAACCCGAACAGGAACGGGAGTGCGGTGCCGACGATCCCGACCCAGATCAGTTCGGCCCACACCTTGGCCGACAGGTCGGAGGGGAACGTCCAGAGCGGCTGGACGATCAGCCAGATGACCGAGGCGAAGATGAACCCCCACGTGACGATCGTGATCGATGAGTAGCGCCTCCCGAGGAACTCGCCGTAGATGAGATACGACGCGAAGGCGACCGCCGAGACGAGACCCCACCCCACACCGACCCAATCGCCGCCTTCGAGATTCCACGCCTCGGTGATGAAGAACACGCCGGTCACCGCGATCACGGCCGCGATCCACACGGTTGGTGAGACGCTCCGCTTCTGGACCACCACCATCCAGATCAGCACGAAGATCGGAGCGAGGAACTGGATCGTCGCCCCAGGCCCCACACCGAGCCGATCGATCGCCCAGTAGAACGTCACGTTGACGACGGCGAGGTTCACCCCGAGCAGAGCAAACCATGCAAGCCCACCCTTGGGCGCGAGCGCCCCCCGATGGAGCGCGAACGGGATGAAGAACAGGGAGGTAACCAGGGCCCGCGCTTCGGCGACACGGGCCGGAGAGACCGTCGCGAACGCGTCGGCGGCGATCGCCCCGCTGAAGCCCCAGAAGACCGCAGCGAGCAGAGCGAACGCAACCCCGTTCCGTGTAGATCGATCCATGCGTCAGAAGGTAGTCGCCAGCCGCCGCCTCTCCGATGGCGTCGGAGAGGTTGCGCCTGCTGCGCAGGCGTCGGTCTTGGCCTCTCCCACACAGCGGAAGAGATGAAGACTCAGGGCAAAGACCCTTCACTCACTCATTGCTCCGGGTCTACTCTCGATGCACGTCGAAGTCATTCGGGAGAAGTCATGGCGCAACCAACGGTCCTCTTCGTGTGTGTGCACAACGCCGGGCGGTCCCAGATGGCGGCCGGATTGCTCTCCTATCACGGCGCCGGGCGAGTTGCGGTGCACAGTGCAGGGTCGGCGCCCGGTGACCGAGTCAATCCTTCGGCCGTCGAGGTGATGCGGGAACTCGGCATCGACATCAGTGGCGAACAACCGCAACGCCTCAGCGACGCAGCGGTTCAGGAGTCGGATGTAGTCATCACCATGGGGTGCGGGGACGCATGCCCGATCTACCCGGGGAAGCGCTACCTCGACTGGGACGTCCCCGACCCGGCCGGTCTCCCGCCACAGCAGGTTCGTCCAATCCGCGACGAGATCGACCGGCGGGTCCTGCTCCTCCTCGCCGAACTCCTCGCCGAATCGTGAGTGCAACGCTTCGTCGGCTCTCGGGGTTCTTGAACTCGAGATGACCAGAACCCTCGACCACTTGCCGCAGCGACTCGCATCCGACCGAGATGGGGCGTTCCCCGATCTCGTGCGGGCGATGCAGGACGGCGTGTTCTCCGGGGTGCTCCAGTTCACCCGCAACCGGCACGATGCGGAGGACGTGACCCAGGAGACGTTCGTCCGGGTGTATCGGGCGCTTGGTACGTATGACGCAGATCGGATCCGCAGCCTTCGGTTGAGGCCGTGGGTCTGGACGATTGCGCTCAATCTCTGCCGGAACCGGGCGCGCACCGTCGCACGTCACCCGGAGGCGCAACTGACCGTTGACTACGTCGACACGCATGGAGACGCCGCGATTGAAGCCGTGAATGAGGTGAGTCTCGAAGCGTGGAGAGATCGCCTTGCTGCGCTCCCAGCGCCGCAGCGCACCGCCGTCGTCCTGCATCACGTGGTTGGTCTGCCATACGCGGAGATCGCCGCTTCGACGGACAGGACGGAGAGCACCGTCCGCTCCGACGTGCGACGCGGACTCGCCCGACTCCGAACCCTGATCGAAGAGGAGGCCCAATGACCAGCGAAGAGACGATCGCCGATGAACTCGCAACCCTGAAGCGCTGCGCCCCGAGTGACGTGCTCGGTCGGGTGATGCGTGGCGTCGACCTCGCTGATGAGTTCACCGAGATCGAAGGCCCGACCGGACCGGCGTACGTGGCGTGGAACGGACGGGGGATCACGGCGTTCGTGCCGGTGGACGCAGTCGGCACACCCGACGCGTTCAAGGAACGGCACCCCCGTGAGGCCTTCCACGTCGAGGCGCCGCCCCCGTCGCTGGCGAAACACCTCGACCGGGCGATCGAGACCGGCCGCCTCGGGCGACTCCCCGTCGACCTCTCGTCGATCGGAGCGTTCCAGCGCAAGGTCTTGGAGAAGTGCTCGGAGATCCCTCCCGGCGAGATTCGTCCCTACGGTTGGATCGCACGGGAGATCGGGAGTCCAGGGGCGGTTCGGGCCGTCGGCACGGCGCTTGGCCGCAACCCCGTGCCGGTGTTGATCCCGTGTCACCGGGTGGTTCGCACCGACGGCCGGATTGGGAACTACGCCTACGGATCCCCGATGAAGCGGGCCCTGCTCGAACACGAAGGACTTGATCCGGATGCCATCGAGACCTCGGCACAGCGCGGCGTGCGCCTCGTTGGCAGCGACACCACGGGCATCTACTGCTTCCCGACCTGCCGCCACGCAAAGCGGATCGCCGAAGCCCACCGGGTCGAGTTCCGCTCGGAAGCGGCCGCCCGGGCCGACGGCTACCGGGCGTGCAAAGTCTGCCGCCCCGCCGCGTAGGGCGCCGAGGTTGGGGTGGCCGACGGGTCCCTCTCTTCCATCAGGCTGGTAGGCGAGGAGCCGAGGAGCGAGACACGAAGGAGGGGAGCGGTTCACGCCGCTCCCCTCCTCTTGGCTAGTACGGACTTGCGCCCGCTGGGTTGCTTACGGAACTGCGACCATGGCGCCGGCCTCAACCAGCGAGTCGTAGGTGCTGCCGTAGGCCTTGCTGCTCGCCCGCTCGAGGACGTTCAGCGCCGGGAGGGACATGGCTGCCCGGTGACCGGAACCGCAGTACGCGAGCGTACTGGCGTCGGTCGGGATCATGTCGATCTCCTTGGCCAGGTTGCGGATGTCGACGTTGGTCGCACCCTCGACGTGGCCGGCCGCGTACTCATCGGCGGTCCGGACGTCGACGACGAATGCACCAGCGCCCGCTGCCTCGAGGAACTTGGCGGCATCGCCGGCCGAGTTGAAGCCCTCGGGGATCGTCGACATGTAGGCATCCACCGCGGCAAGCATCTCCGGAGCAACGTCCGGTGCGCCGACGACCTCGGCCATCACTTCTTCGGTGCTGACTTCTTCGCCCGCCTCGGTCCAGCCGTTCCAGCCGGGCTTGTAGGACAGGACGTTGTCGTAGCCGACCAAGCCGAGCGCCGCCAGCGTCGTGGCGGCACGGAAGCCGGACTTGCAGTAGATGTAGACCTGACGATCCATCGGGATCTTGTCGAGGTTCTGGGTGACGGTGCGGATCGGGATGTTCACGGCTCCGGGGATGTGCCCCTCTGCGTACTCACTCGTCTCACGGACGTCGATGACGAGGGCGTCACTGGCCTCGACGCCGTCCTTGAACACCTGGACATCACCGATGGCCAGGAAGCCCTCGGGGATCGCCGACAGGTACTCGTCGGTGGCTGCCACGACGTCGAAGGCCGCCACGGTGGTCGTGGTGGTCGTCTCCGGCGCTGCCGTGGTCGTCGTCGTGTCATCGGCTGCATCATCACTGCTGCATGCCGCAGCAATCATCGCGAGAGCGAGCAGAAGCCCGATCAGCGATACGAAACGCATGTTCTTCATGGTTTTCCTCTCATTGTTCGAGAGCCGTGTGGCTCCCAGCCGGCTCACGCCGGACTCTTTGCTATCTCCGCTTGTCATGCCGGGGTGTTCTCGGCACCTTCGTGCTCGAGTTCCTCGACCCATTTGCTGTGTTCGAGCTCCATGTCCTCCTTGGGCACGTATCCCGTGGCCATTGATGACCAGGCTTTGTAGACGTAGGTGAAGAAGATGTGCCCGACGAGCAACAGCGCCAGGGCAAGCATCGAGAGGTCGTGGATCATCGCCGTCCACGAGAGCATCGAGGCGCTGAGGCTGCTCTTGAAGCCCCACATGATGATCCCGGTGACCACGATCGAGGCCGAGAAGACCATCACTGCAGAGTGGTGCAGCTTCTGCCCGGCGTTGAGCCGTCCCTGTGGTGGCATCTCGGCCGTGCGGCCGAGGACGTAGCGATACATCTTCTTGAACCACGCCACGTCATCGCTGTCGTACTTGAACGACTCGGTAACGATCTCTTTGGCGCCGGCCCGGTCGAAGACGATGTACAGGATCGGAACGGACATGAAGCCGATCGCGGCGATCCGGTGCAGGTATCGAGACCATCCACCGGCGGCGATGAAGGCCAGCGGACTCCACACGAGCGCCAGGCCCGTGAAGAGGAGGATCAGGAACGAGCCCGCCATCACCGCGTGGATGATGCGCTGCCCGCGCCGGTAGCGAAGAAGTTGGTCACCGTTGGTGTCAGGCATCGTTGATCCCTTCGCTCCCATCGCCGGCAGCGACGGCTGCTTCCTCGGATCCTTCGACTTCGTTCATCTCCGCGATGTGATTTCTTCTGGCGATCACACCGAGTACCCCGAGTCCCGCGACGGCGACCGCTGTCGATCCCATCGAGATCGGCTGCACCCAGTTCTTCCACAAGTTGGCGGAAGCGGGAGTCGGAGGCGGGTCGGCCGGGATGCTGAGTGTCTCCGGATCATCCGGCAGGACCAGGATGAGCCCGAGCCCACCGGCCTGCGTCTCGCCGTAGACCTGTGCATTGGGGTAGCGGCCCTTGATGGTGTCGACCCGTTGATGCGCTTCGGCGAGGATCTCTTCGCGGTCGCCGTACTTGAGCGCCTTGCCGGGGCACGTGGTCACGCACCACGGCGATCCGCCGCCACCGACGTTGGAAGCGCAGGCGTCGCACTTGCTGGCACGCCCGTCGGACATCTTCGGCACGTCGTACGGGCAGGACTGGACGCAGTATCCGCAGCCCGAACAAGCGTCGCGGTTGAGGCGGGTCAGGCCGTCGTCCTTGAACAGGGCGCCGGTCGGACACACCGCGACACACGTCGCATCGGAGCAGTGGTAGCAGCGCTGGTTCTGGAAGCCGCCCGTGAGGTTCGGGAAGGTACCCGAGGTGTGCTCGATCAGTTCGATGTACTGGCGGCCGATCGGCAGTTCGTTGCCGGTCTTGCAGGCGACCACACAGGCCTCGCACCCGATGCATCGGCTCATGTCGAGGAGGAATGCAGAAGTCATGTCAGCCTCCCTCCACCAGTCGGACGAAGTTGATGCGCATCCCCGCCCCACCGCTGATCGGATCGAGCTTGTAGCGGCTCATCATCTTGGTGTCGCTTGCCCCACGCCCGTTGGCATTGGTGAGGCCTTCCGACTGCTGTCCGAAACCGTGCGCCATGAACACGGCGTCCTTCCGGATTCGCTGGGTGGCCTTCACCGGGATCGGGCCGGTTCGATCACCGGCCTCGTTCTCGAGCCAGACCCGATCGCCGTTCGAGTAGCCCAGGGCGGCGGCTTCGTCCTCGTTGATCCAGAGTTCGTTCTCGGGGTAGACGTCGCTCAGCACCGGCGTGTTCTGGGTCTTCGCGAACGTGTGGACCGGTACTCGCCCGTAGAGGAGCCGGAAGTATCCGTCCGGCGGTTCCTCGGTCGGTTCGAACACCGGGATCGGGTCGAAGCCGGCCTCGGCAAGCTCCTCCGAGAACAATTCGATCTTCCCGGATGGCGTGCGGAACGGCGACTCATCGCCGAAGTCCTCGAGGTAGGGCTTGCCCTCCTGGATGAGGACGCCACCGGCGTCGTGCATCTTCTCGAGGCTCGAGCCGACCGACCGCAGGCGGGTGTCGAGATACTCCTCAACGGTCTCCCACTTGAAGTAGGCGTCGAGACCGACCCGGAGGCCGAGTTCCCTCGCCATCTGCCATCCCGGCATCGTGTCGTACATCGGAGCGACGGCGGGTTCGCGCATCTGGATGAACGGCGTCTTGTACGGAACCGTCGAGAGCTCGTCGTACCGCTCGAGGAACGTCGCCTCGGGGAACACCACGTCGGCCCAGGCGATGTGCTCTTGCGGCAGAACGTCCACTGCCAGGATGAAGTCGAGCTTCTTGAGTGCCTCGATCGTGCGGGACGGCATCGGAACGGAGTTGAGGAGGTTGACGCCGTACACGATCAAGCCGGCGATCCGGTACGGATCGTCGTTGATCATCGGGTCGATCAACTCCTGCATCGCCGTTGCCCCACGCAAGAAGGTCTCACGCGCACCGTCTGCACGGGCCTTGCCTGACGGCCCGAGGGGCAGCTCGTCGCTCACCTCTTCTCCAGGCTCGGCTGAGCAACCGCCGGCGCTCCCGGTCACCGCGAACGGTGGATGGGGGTAGCTGTCGATGAACGGCGACTTGTCGAAGTACATCCCTCCGTGCCGGCCGTAGGCACCGAGCAGCGAGTTGATGATGAAGACCGTCCGCATGCGCTGCGAGTCGTTGCCGTACCAGGTGGTGTGGCGCCCCGGCATGATCGCTGCCTTCGGGTGCCGCTGACCCATGACCCGTGCCGTCTCGCGGATCTGATCGGCGGGCAGTTCCGTGATGGTTGACGCCCACTCCGGAGTGAGGTCCTTGACGTGGGCCTCGAGTTCGTCGTAGCCGACGGCGTACTGGTCGATGTACTCGCGATCGAAGAGATTCTCCTCGATCAGCACGTTCACCCAAGCCAGCAGCAGAGCAGTATCGGTGCCCGGCTTGATCGGCAGCCAGTAGTCGGCCTTTGAGGCAGCCGTCGAGAACCGCGGGTCGACGACGATGATCTGTGCACCGCGATCGCGCGGCATCGATGAAGTCCTGCATGACCGTGTTGCGGCTGTCCTCACCGACATGGCTGCCGATGAAGGTAACGCACTCGATCTCGTCCCAGTCCATCGGTTCGTGACCGCCAACCGGGTAGCCGAGGGTGAGGTTGCACGCCTCGTCGCGTGGGCTCAGGCACAGCGCCGACGACGGCTTCCCGGCGTTCGGGGTTCCCCACGCCTGGGCGAAGTAGTCCGTGAACCAGAAGTCGCCGGTGGTGTGTCCGAAGATTGCCAGCGATTCCGGCCCGTACTGCTCCTTGATCGCAAGGATCTTCTCGGCGGTGTAGTCGAGTGCCTCTTCCCAGGTCACCTCGCGGAACTTGCCCTCGCCACGCTCACCGGTTCGGATCATCGGAGACTGGAGGCGATCCGGGTCGTACATGAACGACACGCCGCCCTGACCTCGTCCGCACAACATGCCGCGGCTCTTCGGATCGTTGATGTTGCCGTCAACCTTGAGGACCTTGCCGTCGACACTCTGAACGGCGATACCGCACTTCCACGGACACATGTCGCAGTAGTTATAGGTGGTCGTCACCTCGCCCGTGGCGAACCAGGGCGGATCCGGATAGCGCATCGCGAGCGGTGAGGTGCCCGCCCCAATGGCGGCGGCACCGGCAAGTCCGGCACCGAAGAACTGCCTTCTGGTGATATCAAGCTCGACTCTGGCCACGCGGAAACTCCCATCAATGGAAGATCCTCGTCAGGTGGCCACTTCGTCGCCTATTCCGGTCCCCGGTCCGGTGACGTCCACGTGCCCGCGGATCGCTGATGATGGATTGTTAACCCGGTCTCTGATCTACCTCTAGGGACCGAAGTCACCCGGTCAGGGTCGAAGGTCCCAAAGGATTTCGGTCACTCCATCCGGTATTGCACACCATGCTTGTGAATCGGGGTACTTGGCTTCTCTTATTCTTACTTATCGTGACAGGTTCGGACGTATTCGGATTGAACCGTCGCCGGTCGGCGGTCGCCGGTCGCCGGTTCGAGCGCTACCGGCAGATGTCGAATCAGCTCGCTTGGGTCTCGCTTCTTGGCGTGGCGCTCTACTGTTCAGATCATGGATTTGGTGGAGACCATTCGCACGTCGGTGATCGGTTCGGACTTCACCGTGCCCGGCCCGTTCGGTCCTCGCCGGGTGACCTATGCGGACTACACCGCTTCCGGCCGGTCGCTGTCGTTCATCGAGGACTACCTGCGCGAGGTCGTCCTGCCGCTCTACGCCAATACACACACCGAGTCGTCGGGGACCGGACTCCAGACGACGCGGTTCCGGGAAGAAGCCCGGGACATGATTCGATCCTGCGTGAACGCAACCGACGACCACGCGGTGGTATTCGCCGGATCAGGTGCCACCGGTGCTATCGACCGCCTTGTCTCTGTTCTGGGTCTCCGGATCCCCTGCAAGCTCGACGCGCAGTACCACCTCACCGATCACATCCCGCCCTCGGAACGCCCGGTCGTATTCATCGGACCGTTCGAACACCACTCGAACGAACTGCCGTGGCGGGAGTCGATCGCCGACGTCGTGCGCATCGAGGAGGACGCCGATGGGCACATCGATCTCGCGCAACTCGAACAGGCCCTCGAGGAGTACCGCGATCGGCCGCTGAAGATCGGCAGCTTCTCCGCGGCGTCGAACGTCACTGGAATCATCACCGACACCCGAGCCGTCGCCCGGCTCCTCCACGAACACGACGCCCTCTCGTTCTGGGACTTCGCCGCCGCCGCGCCGTACGTGTCCATCGACATGAGCCCCGAGGACGACCTCGCCGCGTACAAGGACGCCGTGTTCTTCTCGCCCCACAAGATGATCGGGGGTCCGGGAACACCAGGGGTGCTCATCGCACGCAAGGAACTGTTCACGAACCAGGTCCCGGCCGTACCCGGCGGCGGGACCGTCGCCTTCGTCAATCCGAACGAACACCGCTACGTCGACGACATCGAAACAAGGGAGGAAGGCGGTACTCCGGCAATCGTCGAATCGATCCGTGCCGGTCTCGTCTTCCAACTCAAGCACGCCGTCGGTTCGGACCGGATCAGGGATCTCGAGGAATCGTTCATCACGAGGGCCATCGCCTCGTGGAGCACGAACCCGAACATCAAACTGCTCGGCAATCCCGAAGCGGAGCGCCTCTCAATCGTCTCGTTCGTCATCCGCCACGACGACCGGTACCTCCACCACAACTACGTCGTCGCGCTCCTCAACGATCTCTTCGGGATCCAGTCAAGGGGCGGATGCTCCTGCGCCGGCCCATACGGGCACCGACTGCTCGACATCGACCTCGAGACGTCGACCGAGTTCGAGCGTGAGATCACGCGCGGGTGCGAGGGGATCAAGCCCGGATGGGTGCGCGTCAACTTCAACTACTTCATCTCGGAACTCGTCTTCGACTTCATTGTCGAGGCGGTGCATTTGATCGCCAACGAAGGCTGGCGCCTGCTCCCGTACTACCGCTTCGAAGCCGCCTCGGGTCTCTGGGAGCACCGCGACGGCCGGGGAGAGGCCCCGCTCAGCCTGAGCGAAATCGACTACTCGAGCGGCCTCATGCACTTCGATCACCGCCCGAGCCAGGACGCCGATCATGTGCTCTCCGACTACCTCGCCGAGGCGCGATCGATCCTCGACGATGCCTTGCCGCTCGGCACCGAGACCGAAGTGGAACTGTTCAACGACGACTTCGAACACCTGCGGTGGTTCACACTCCCGCACGAGGTCATTGATGGCTGAGTCCGCTGAGCCCGCCGCCCCTTCGTGGTTCGTGCGCGCCGTCGAAACGCCCTATCACGATCGCCAGATCCGGGTCGCCGGCACGGACATTCACTACCTCGACTGGGGGACGCGCGGCAAGCCCGGTCTCGTATTCGTCCATGGTGGCGCAGCCCACGCCCACTGGTGGTCGTTCATCGCTCCGATGTTCACTGAGGACCGGCATGCCGTGGCCATCGACCTGTCCGGTCACGGCGACAGCGGGCGCCGGCCCCACTACGACCACAAGCTGTGGGCCGCTGAGATCCTCGCCGTCGCCGAAGCCGCCGGCTTCCCGGGCCTACCCGTGGTCGTCGGCCACTCGCTCGGCGGCGGCATCACACTCGAACTCGCCTCAGCGCACGGGGACCAACTCGCAGGAGCCGTGATCGTGGATACGCCGGTCCGCCGGCCCGATCCGGAGTCCAAGGAAGGGGCGCGCGGCCGGGCGTTCCGGTCGCCCGGCACCTACCCGGACAAGGCGGCAGCCCTGCGGCACTTCCGCCTCGTCCCTCCGCAGTCATGCGAGAATCGCTTCGTCGTCGACCACGTCGGCGCCCGGTCCGTCCACGAGACCGATCTCGGATGGACGTGGAAGTTCGATCCGCACCTGTTCGAGCAGACACTCGTCTCGTTCAAGGACCAATTCACGTCGGTTCGGTGCCGGATTGCTTTGTTCCGGGGCGAGTACAGCACGATCGTCCCTGACGACACGGCCGCCTACATGTACGAGTTGACGGGCCGAAACCTGCCCTTCGTCTCGATTCCCGAAGCCCACCACCACCTCATCCTCGACCAACCACTCGCCTTCGTCGCGGCACTCCGGACGCTGCTCGCCGATTGGGAGCACTCAATTCCGCGTACGGTCCTTGAGGAATTGGGCTGATCTGCCGATACCAATTCGGTACGTACTCTGGAAAGGCCGAGCGATGCGCCAAAACCCGGTTCCTGCGCTCACACTCGATCAGGCCTACCAGGCGGCATACCTGTGGATGTTCCACGTGGGTGAACCACCGGTCGAGATCGCCGAACGGGGATCCCAGAGCGTGGAGTTGCGTTCCGACGGTATGACTGCCTTCGTCCGCGTGCCCGACCACGAACTCAACCAACGGACCGTTCTGGCCGTGCTCGCCTCGGAACCCAACAACCGGACCCGGCTGATCTTCTCAACGGCCGGGTTCACACCGGGAGCCGTCAGCATTGCCGAGGCACAGGGCATTGCCCTGTTCACCCTCGCCGTCGATGGTTCCGCAATGCCCGAGAACGGACGGGCAATCGATCTCGCGCCGCTCGATGGCCCCCCGCCTCCGTTCCCGGTCGAGCACAGGGAAGACGACTTCGTGATCACGAAGGCGAACTGGGGCCGCACCGAATTCCCAGACGACGAGTGGATCGACTGCCCGGGATGCGGCACGAACCAGCACCGGTCGCTCGATGCGTGCCGGGTGTGCGGCAGCCACCTCCCGGGGGCCGCCGCCGGTGGACCCGCGGACGATGTCGTCTACCGCTGCGTCGATTGCGGATCGCAGAACGTGGAAGCCGTCATCCCCACGGCCGCTCCGCGGCACGCCGAACGCCACTAGGCCTTTCCCAAAGGCCGCTGGGTTCACCTCGCGGACACGAACTCAACGTACGTGGGCAGGAGCCACAAACACCACTCCGAGCGGGGGCAGATCGATCGCCACGGAGTGCGAACGCCCGTGCATCGGCGCATCGGTGGCTTCGAGGGTTCCGGCCGATCCGGCGCCGGATCCCCAGTAGGCCTCATCATCGCTGTTCAGCAGCACGTCCCATGTCCCATCGACGGGCACACCAATCCGATAGCCGGGCCGCAAGACGGGGGTCAAGTTCATCGCCACCAGGACGGGTCGGCCGCCACCCTTGCGGAGGAGGCTGAAGACACTCGCCCCGGCGTCGCCGGCGTCGATCCACTCAAATCCGCCGGGGCTGTAGTCGTCAACCGAAAGGGCCGGCTCCCCCCGATAGACGGTGTTGAGATCCTTCACCCATTGCTGCATCCCGGCATGGTTGTCGTGGTCGAGGACGAACCATTCGAGTTGCCGGTCGACCGACCACTCCGACCGCTGGGCGAACTCTCCGCCCATGAACAGACACTTCTTGGCGGGGAGGCCGTACTGGTATCCGTAGAGGGCGCGCAGGTTCGCGAACTGCTGCCACTCGTCCCCCGGCATCTTGCTGATGAGGGACCCCTTGCCGTGGACGACCTCGTCGTGTGACAGGGTGAGCACGAAGTTCTCGTCATATGCGTAGAGCATCCGGAACGTCAGGTCGTTCTGGTGGAACGACCGGTGGACCGGCTCGTGCGCGAAGTACTCGAGCGTGTCGTGCATCCACCCCATGTCCCACTTGTATCCGAATCCGAGTCCGCCAGCGTCGACCGGACGGGACACGCCGGGGAAAGCCGTCGATTCCTCGGCGATCATGGCGATGCCGGGGTGCTCACCGTACGCGGCGGCGTTGACTTGCTTGAGCAGCGAGATCGCTTCGAGGTTCTCGTTACCACCCAGCACATTCGGCTCCCACTCGCCATCCTCGCGTGAGTAGTCGCGGTACAGCATCGAAGCGACCCCATCGACCCGCAGGCCATCTGCGTGATACCGATCGAGCCAGAAGTTCGCGGACGAGACGAGGAACGAGCGGACCTCGTTCCGGCCGTAGTTGAAGATGAAGCTCCCCCAGTCGGGATGGAATCCCTGCCGTGGGTCGGCATGCTCGTACAGCGCCGTGCCGTCGAACTGGGAGAGGCCGTGGGCATCGGTGGCGAAGTGCGAGGGGACCCAGTCGATGATCACCCCGATCCCAGCCTGATGGAGGTAGTCGATCAGGTACATGAGATCCTGCGGGGTGCCGAACCGACTCGTCGGCGAGAAGTAGCCGGTCACCTGGTATCCCCACGACGGGTAGTACGGATGCTCGGCGAGCGGCATGAACTCGACGTGGGTGTATCCCATCTCGACCATGTAGTCCGCAAGTGGTTCCGCCAACTCCCGGTAGGAGTAGGAGTCCCCGTTCTCCGCCCGTTGCCACGACCCCGAGTGCAGTTCGTAGATGGAGATGGGAGCGTCAGGGGCCTGGTGCGCCGCACGCGTTGACATCCACCCTTCGTCGTGCCACTCGTAGTCGAGACTCCACACGACCGATGCGGTCTTGGGGGGAACCTCGGCGAGGAACGCGATCGGATCGGCCTTCTCAATCAGGTCTCCGGATGCCGTGGTGATCGCGTACTTGTACGTGTTCCCCTGGTGGACCGTCGGGACATGGGCCTTCCAGATGCCGGACCCCGTTGGGAACATCGGGTTCGTCGACGCGTCCCAGCCGTTGAAGTCGCCGACGACGGAGACCTCGCGCGCGCTCGGCGCCCACACGGCGAAGTGGGCACTGCCGTCTGGGAGTACCTGTGCGCCGAGGTGGTCGTACACGCGGGTCTGCGTGCCTTCGTTGAAGAGATGGACATCGAGATCGCCAAGGAGTTCCATGACCCAGCAGCCTACCGACTCAAGCGCCGCCCGCGGCTGCGACAATCAGTGCGGCGACCGAAAGGACCACATGCCGTACCGCACCATCATCGAGCCATTCCGCATCCACACGATCCAGGCCATCGACCTGCCGACGGTCGAGGAACGTGAGGAAGCCCTGCAGGGCGCTGGCTACAACCTCTTTGGCCTCCATGCCGACCAGGTGATCATCGACCTGCTCACCGATTCAGGAACGGGCGCCATGTCCTCCGAACAGTGGGCCGGGATGATGCGCGGTGATGAATCGTATGCCGGTAGCCGAAGCTTCTACCGGTTTGAACGCGCGGTGAAGGACCTCACGGGCTACACCGAGGTTATCCCGACCCACCAGGGTCGCGCCGCTGAGAAGATCCTCTTCACGGTGATGGTGTCCGAGGGCGACGTCGTTCCGAACAACACGCACTTCGACACGACGCGGGCCAACGTCGAGTACCAGGGTGGCGAGGCACTCGACCTCGTCGAGCCGTCCAGCCCGTCGGAGATCTTGCCGTTCAAAGGCAACATGGACGTCGACACGCTCCGCGCCACCATCAAGGAGGTGGGCGCCGAACGCATCCCGCTCGTCGTGATGACGGTCACGAACAACTCGGGCGGCGGTCAGCCGGTCTCGATGCAGAACCTGCGTGAGGTTCGAGCCGTATGCGACGAGTACGGCATCCCCCTGTTCCTCGATGCCTGCCGGTTCGCCGAGAACGCCTGGTTCATCAAGCTCCGCGAGGTGGGCTACGCCGATCGGACACCGAAGGAGATCGCCCAGGAGATGTTCTCCCTCGCCGACGGATGCACGATGTCGGCGAAGAAGGACGGTCTGGTCAACATCGGCGGGTTCCTGGCGCTGAACAACCACGACCTCTCTCTCCAAGCCAGGAATCTCTTGATCCTGACCGAAGGGTTCCCGACGTACGGTGGACTCGCCGGATACGATCTCGAAGCGCTGGCTCAAGGCCTGGAGGAGGTCGTCGACGAGGACTATCTCCGCTATCGGATCCGATCGACGGAGTACCTCGCCGACCGGGTCGTCGACGCCGGAGTCCCGATCGTGCAACCGGCCGGCGGCCACGCCGTCTACCTCGATGCGAAGGCGCTCCTCCCCCACATCCCGGCTCACCAGTATCCGGCCCAGGCCCTCGCCGTCGAGTTGTATCGCAACGGCGGCGTGCGAGGCGTTGAGATCGGCACGGTCATGTTCGGCCGCCCCGGACCGGACGGTGCACCCGACCAGGCCGCGCCGATGGAACTCGTCCGTCTCGCGATCCCTCGCCGCACCTACACCCAGAGCCATATCGACTACGTGGCAGAAGTCGTCATCGACGTCGCGGCAGGAGCGGAGAGCATCCGCGGCTACCGGATCGTGGAACAGGCCCCGTGGTTGAGGCACTTCACTGCGAGATTCGAACCGGTCGCCGAATAGCCGCGCGCGGTGGCACCCGCCCATGCCTAGCGGTGTGGTCGGGTTGCGCGGGTGGGGCGTCTGACGGTTCGACCTACAGCGGTGATGTCCCGTCCCGACGGTCTCGGGGAATACGCTACGAACCCGACTCGTGGCTACGGCACATGAAAGGCTGACCGGCATGAACGATGAATGGACCGCACCACTGACCGTGGAGCAGATGTACGACTACTGGGACGTGGAATGGGACGAAGCCATGGCCTTGACCGACCGGAGTCTGCACCCACGGCCGAAGACGTCGATGTTTGACACCCTCTCCACCCTCGGAGTCGGGGACAAGACCGTGGTGTTGGACATCGGCGGGAGGGACGCCACCGACGGGCTCGCCATAGCCGAACGGTTCGGTTGCCGCGTCATCGTCGTCGATCCCGCCCAGGAGAATCTCGACGACGGCCGACGTGCGATTGCGGGACACTCTCACGGCTCCTTCGTCGAGATCCATCGGGGAACGATCAATGAGATCCCCCTCGGCGGTGACACGGTCGATGTGGTGTTCTCGAGGGACATGATGACCCACGTCGAGGATCTCGATGGGGCGCTCATCGAGTGCCGCCGGGTGCTGGTCCCTGTGGGCTCGATGCTCATCCACCAGGTATTCGGGACGCCACTGCTCGAACCTGCCGAGAAGGCCCGCATCTGTGCCGACCTTGCAACGATTCCCGAACGGCTCTCCGTTGAGATCTTCGAGGACTCGGTTCGTCGGACCGGCTTTGCGATCGAGGCGCTAGACCCAATCGGATCTGAGTGGCTGGAGTCGTTCCTCGAACGGGAGGACGGCGAGAAGCGGCTCCTCCGCGCAGCACGGATGCGGCGCGCCAGGGACGAGATCGTGGCCAGCGTGGGGATCGCCCCGTTCCGGGTCATGGAAGCGAATAACCTGTGGACGATCTACCGGATGATCGGGAAACTCGAAGAGCGGCTGTACACACTCACCATTGACGGAGTCTGACGAGACCGATTGAACATTCTGTGCCCGATCGAAGACGACCGATCTACCTCCGACACCTGCCGACGTCGGCGGAGCGGTCGATTGCACTGACGTCAACGAGGGCCGCCATCCCGCACCTGCGCCGCTCGCCCGACATCGAAAGGGCCGATCGGGCCAAGGAGAGTGCACCCCAGGCCGTGGCCGGCTCCCGGCCGGCTACGCGAAAATCTCGCTGATCGTGTTCTTCTGCTCGTCGGTCAAGGCATTCATGACCTCGAGCGCGTCGAGGTTCTCCTTGAGTTGGCCGACATGACGAGCGCCAAGGATGACCGAGCTCACGTTCGGATTTGAGGCCGTCCACGCCAGCGCCAACTGACCGGGCGTGCAACCGACCTCTTGGGCAACAGCGAGGAACTCGTCGACCTTGGCAAGCTTGGAAGGATCGGTGAGGAAGTCGTGGAGGAACTCGACGTTCTCGCCGCGGCTCCCTTCCGGGATTCCGTCCTGATACTTCCCGGTCAGCAGGCCTGAGGCGAGCGGGCTCCATGTGGTCAGTCCGAGCCCGATGTCATCGTAGAGACGGGCGTACTCGGTCTCCACCTTGGTGCGGTTGAACAGGTTGTACTCCGGTTGCTCGACCACCGGCTTGCGCAGATGATGTCGCTCGGCGATCTCCCACGCCGCCCTGATCTCCTGCGCAGACCACTCCGAGGTACCCCAGTACAACGCCTTGCCGGAAGCCACGATGTCGGACATGGCCCACACCGTCTCCTCGATCGGAGTCTCAGGGTCGGGGCGGTGACAGTAGACAAGATCGACGTAGTCGAGTTGGAGACGCTCGAGTGACTTGTCGATCGCCTCCATCAGATACTTGCGGTTGAGCGTGAAGAAAGCGTTCGGGACGTCCCGGTGGATACCCCAGAAGTACTTCGTCGATACGAGGTACGTGTGACGGGGCCACCCGAATTCTCGCAGCGCCTCACCCATCACGGTCTCCGCCTTCCCCCCGGCATAGACCTCGGCGTTGTCGAAAAAGTTGACACCCGCGTCGTATGCGGCGTTCATGCACTCAAGACTGTCGTCCTTCTCCTGCTGACTCCCGAACGTGAGCCACGATCCGTACGAAAACACGCTGCTCTTGACTCCGGCACTCCCCAGGCGGCGGTACTGCATCTCCATCTTGGTTCCTCTCGACGGGTCGGTTGCTCCACCCTAGATGCCTCCACGTCGCGGCTCGCCACGACGAACGAGCGGCTCCGCTACTCGGCTACTCCGCTGCTTCCCCCACCGCGCTTGACCTTTTGCATTCGCGCTCTCAGCTTCCGCTGCGCCTCTGCCCGGTCTTCGCCGTGGAGGTGGAGTGTCGCGCCGGCGGCGGCGAGTTGGAGCGAGAGGGAGGAACGGAACTTCTGTGGCACAGCAGCGAAGCCGGTGAGGGGGACGATCTCGCCCCTCGAAAGGCGGTCATACTCGTCGCCCTCGAGGACTCGCGGGAACGGGGCAGCGAGCGGATTGCCAGGATCAATCGACTCACCGAGGGTAGTGATCACGCCTTCGGCGTCCGGATCGAACGCAAGGCGGATGTACCAGGGAAGGGTCTCCGCGTTCTCATCGAAGTCAAGTGCCACCTCTGCGATGCAGTCGTAGGGGACCCTGAAGGCCCAGTCCCCGTCCGCTCCGCCGGCGACGAGGTAGAGCGCCCGGTCCGACAGCAGCCAGAACATCACGAAGCCCTCGGAAGTGCGACGGTCCAGTCCGGCGGCGGATCGTTCGAAGGACTCGTCATCGACGAGCAGAGGCCGCGCCTTCGAGCGGGCCTCGCTCCTGCCGAGGCTCAACACCTGTTGCTTGAATGCGTCGAGGAGTGCCATCGGCGTCAGGGTAGCGTCGCCACGTGAACCCGCCGGTAGGGTTCTGGTCCATGGCCGACCTCGAACACGATCAACCCGACTCCGCCGGGGGAGCAGCGCCGGAGGACGGCCGAGACGCGACCGCGGCGTGGACCCGGACCGAGTGGGACCGCATGTGGCGGCCGTCGATGTGGCTCCAGCAGCCGGCACATCAGCAGGGCATGCACATCTGGCACATTGTGGCCATCGTTGCCCTGACGGGATACGCGAACATCATCGCCAACGCCGTCCTGAATCCCTGGTGGCACATCCCATTCAATCTCGGAATCCTCTTCGTCGCAGTCGCCATCGCTCGCCATGCGGGAGTCACGGTGCCCGACCTCGGCTACTGCAAGGACCGCATACCCAGAGGACTGGCCGTCGGCGGCATCGTGATGGGTGTCATCGGCCTCGGTGTTGTGATCGGAGTTGCCATCCCGGCAACGAGGGAGTTCTTCTATGACGACCGGGTCATCGAGCGATCGACGACGGTCATCCTGTTCGACGCGCTGGTTCGGATCCCCATCGCAACGGCGTTCTACGAGGAGACGTTGTTTCGGGGCGTGTTGTTCGGCATGTTCGCCCGTCGTTGGGCGCCGCTGTGGGCTGCCCTGGCGACCAACCTGCTGTTCGGTCTGTGGCACATCCTGCCGACCATCAACACGCTCGAGACCAATCCGGCCGGAGGGATGCTCGAGGGAACCCCGGGGATCGTGGTCGCCGCCATCGGAAGCGTGGCGGGGACCGCGCTCGCGGGATTCGCGTTCCTGTGGTTGCGGTTGCGCGCGAACAGCACGGTCGCTCCCTGGATGGCACACGTCGCCACCAACTCGTTCGCGCTGATCGCAGCACTCCTCGTCGTGCGCGTCCTCGGCTGAGAACAGGGCGATTCGCTAGTTGCCTGCGAACGGAGCGACCGTCAACACCGGAATGTCGCACCGTAGGCTCACGACCTTCGTGGAGGGCGCTTCCACGAGCCACACGACCGTCTCCCCCGCTTCGATCCCATCGACGGTTGCTTCGAGCGACGCGAGCGCTGTCCCCGCCGCCGTCCGCGTCATCTCGACACCGAAGCGGTAGTCGAGCGTCTGCCCGATCGGCGAGTTGTTCCGAATCTCACCGCTCGCACGCAGCATCCCGTCGGTCCGATCGCACTCGTTCATGGTGAGGGTCAGAATCACCGCTGTCGGGCCCAGGCGGTACCAGACGGGGTACCCGACGCGCGGAGATTCGATCGTCACCGCTCCGGTAATGGGGGCTGCGGCCGTCGGTCCGTTCGCGATCGGAATCGTTGTACTTGTGGTGACGACGCTGCGTTCGCTCGACCCCGCCGCGGCATCCTCGGCTCGCGACAGGAGCCCAAACACGACAGCGATGAGAGCGACAACGGCCACCGCGCCGGCTGCGACGGCGCCCCATGTGGTGTACGTCCACTGCTCCTCAGTCATCGTGCGCCGGAGCGGCCGATCGGCGAGGGGTACGGCGGCTTCGACTCGCGGATTCGGCCCCGCGGGGGTACCCGGTACGGGAGCAGGGGCGGCTTCCACGTTGGGGGTGGGAGCGATCTCGGGTGCAGCCGCGGTCTCCTCAGCGACCGGATCCGTGGCGATCGGAACACCGCAGGAACTGCAGAAGCGGGCCCCCGCGTCGGCGAGACTGTCCCCGCAGGCGGCGCAGTTCTTCGATGCCATCTCATTGATGTCGGCCGATCGCATCCGCACCTTGACCGTCGTGGCAGCCGGACGCTGCAGTATTCGAGGCTTGACACATCGGGAGCATCGCGCGAGAGTTCGGTGTGTCAGGCGGTCATATGACCGTGGCGTCGAGCGAGGAGCGGGTGCGGATGTACCGGAAGACACTGCCGAACAGCCCCCAGGCGGCCTTCGCGCGCGCCCGTTTCCGGTTCTGACCCGGGAGCAGCGTCAAAGCGAGTGAGCCGCCCACCGGGCGGCTTTTTTGATGGCCGCTGTGGCCCCGCCGGACGACCTAGGACACGAGATGATCCCCGTAAGAGCGTATTTCAGCCTCCTCACCAACTACCTGAAGCCGTTGCGACCCCGCGTCGTGCTCCTCAGCTTCGTGCTGTTCGCAACCATCGGACTCCAGCTTCTGAACCCGCAACTGATCAAGCAGTTCATCGATGGAGCGATCGATGGCCGCAACGCGAGCGCGCTCATCCCGATCGCGATCACCTTCATGCTGGTCGCAGTGGCTCAGCAGGCTTTCGCGATCTGGGCGACGTACCTCGCCGAGGATGTCGGCTGGTCGGCCACGAACCATCTCCGGGGTGACTTGACGAGTCACGTGATCCGTCTCGACATGGGCTTCCACAAGGGCCACTCCTCGGGCGAACTCATCGAACGCATCGACGGTGACGTCACGTCGCTGTCCAATTTCTTCTCAGCGATGATGATCAAAGTCGTCGGGAACGGCGGTCTTGTGATCGGCATCCTCGTGATGCTCTGGCTGGAAAGCTGGATCGTCGGCCTGACGGTCACAGCATTCACGCTCCTCGCCGTCGGTGCGATGAGCGCGTTCCATCGCATCGCCGTTCCGTGGTGGAAGGCCGTCCGCGCAACCGCAGCCGAAGCCTTCGGGTTCGTCGGGGAGGTTGTGGAAGGGACCGAGGACATCGCCGCCAACGGCGCAGGCCCCTATATGGAGGGACGCTTCACCGAGATCCAGCAGAAGTGGCTCCCCCAGACGATCCGCAGTTGGATGGGATGGGCGACGATGTGGAGCACGACCATCGTCCTCTACGGGCTCTCGACATCCATTGTCTTCGTCCTCGGCTCGTGGTTGTTCGGTGTCGGCACGTTGACGATCGGCTCGGTCTACCTCGTATTCCACTACGTCGAGATGACCCGCCACCCGATGGAGCAGATCCGCGCCCAGATGGAAGACCTCCAGAAGGCCGGAGCGGCAATCGCCCGCGTGGACGAACTGATGACAACCGAGACCAAGCTGAAGACCGAAGGCAGCCAGTCGATCGGTTCGGGAGCGCTCAGCGTCGCGTTCGACGACGTGAGCTTCTCGTACGACGAAGCAACCGATGACGAGACCAGCGAGATCGTCCTCAACGACGTGAGCTTCGAAGTCGGAGCCGGACGGGTTGTCGGCCTCCTCGGCCGTACCGGGAGCGGTAAGTCGACGATTGCGCGCCTCGTGACCCGCCTCTACGAGCCCCAGGCCGGGACCGTGCGGCTCGACGGTGTCGCCACGTGGGACGCCCACGTCGCCGACTTCCGCAAGCGCGTCGGCATGGTCACCCAGGACGTGCAGTTGTTCCGCGCCTCGATCCGCGACAACCTGACGTTCTTCAACGACGACATTCCGGAAGAGCAGGTCCTCGACGCCATCCACCGGCTCGAACTCGATCCGTGGCTGGCATCAATGCCGAACGGCCTGGACACGCTGCTCGATTCGGGGAGCGGCGGGCTCTCGGCCGGTCAGGCGCAGCTACTGGCCTTCACGCGGATCTTCCTCGAGGATCCGGGCGTCGTCGTGCTCGACGAGGCATCGTCGCGGCTCGATCCCGCGACCGAGGCGTTGATCGAGCGCGCCGTGGACCACCTGCTCGCAGGCCGGACCGGCATCGTCATCGCCCACCGGCTCGGAACGGTCACCCGCGCCGACGACATCCTGATCCTCGACGACGGACACGTGGCCGAATTTGGTGAGCGTTCAACACTTGCTGCCGACCCGGAGTCCCGGTTCTCGCAACTCCTCGCCACCGGTATGGAGGAGGTGCTCGCATGACTACCCGATCACAAGCTCCGATCATGCGCATGATCCTGGCGCTCATCCGCAACCAACCGATTCGGTATGCGATCAGTGTCCTGTTGTGGATCACGATCTGGACGATGCCGATCTTCGTCGGGTTGGTGGTCGCGGCGTTCTTCGACGATCTGACCGGCGAGGCCGCGGGGTGGAATCTGCCCACGATTCTCCTCGCCCTTTGGGCGTACGTCGTCGCACGCATCGTGATCGTCTTCGGCGCGATGCGACAGCACTCCGAGATTCTGTTCCGTGCCGGCGCATCGATGCGCGGATCGATGCTCTCCTGGATCTTCTCGCTGCCCGGGGCACGCCCCATCGAGGAGACGCCCGGCGAGGTCGTCTCGCGCTTCCGTGACGACGTTGACCACACGATCGAGGCCATGGACTTCACCGTCGACTTCATCGGCTCGATGCTGTCCGCCCTCGTCGCGGTGATCCTTCTCTTCGCGATCGATCCGGTCATCACCATGGTCGTGTTCGCTCCGGTGGCCATCATCATCCTGGTTGTGAGCCGCACCGGCTCGACGATCCGTCGATACCGAACGGCCGCGCGAGAATCAACGGAAGCCATCACGGGCTTCCTCGGCGAGACATTCGGATCGGTGCAGTCGGTGAAGGTCGCCGGTGCCGAGTCCACCATGCTCGAGCACTTCGACGAACTGAACGCCGTGCGCCGCAAGATGATGGTGCGGGACCGCACGTTCAGCGCGGGGCTCGAAGCGGTGTTCCACAACACGGTCAGCATCGGTACCGGATTGATTCTGATCCTGACGGCTGGTTCGATCTCCACCGACGGCTCGGCAGGGCTCACGGTCGGAGAGTTCAGCCTCTTCGTCTACCTCCTGGCGATGGTGACCGACTCGGCCTACTTCGTTGGGTTGTTCCTCGCGCGCGTCAAACAGGCGGGTGTCTCGGCCGATCGGATGATCTCGTTGATGCGCGGCTCAACGTGGCGAGACGTCGTGGCCCCGCGCGACCTCTTCGCCGCCCCGCCACCGGCGGTCCGACCGGGCGGGTTCCGGGCGTCCGTGCGGGAGCCGAACGGTGCCGCGCTCGTGTCCGCACGCGCGCTCAGCTACCGGTATCCGTCTTCGGGTGCCGGCATCGACTCGATCGACCTCGACGTATACCCGGGACAGTTCGTGGTCGTCACCGGACGTATCGGCTCCGGCAAGACGACACTCCTGCGGTCGGTTCTCGGCCTGCTCCCGGTCGACGGCGGTTCCGTG
Organism: uncultured Actinomycetota bacterium; assembly: GCA_963785245.1. Classification (GTDB taxonomy): domain Bacteria; phylum Actinomycetota; class Acidimicrobiia; order Spongiisociales; family UBA5794; genus JAHEEL01. Next base: position 117,627 of record CAWAUO010000007.1, read on the forward strand.
TCGTGGAACGGCGAGCCGGTCGCGAACCCGGCCGACTTCATGAAGCCGCCCCGCACCGCGTACACACCGCAGGTGCCGCGTTTGTTCTCACTCACCCTGGACGAGAATCTCAAGCTCGGTATCGACGCAAGCGATGCTGAAGTCGCTGAGGCGATCCACACGGCCACGATGGAGTCCGACGTCGAGGGCATGCCGGAAGGCCTCGATACCATGGTCGGCCCTCGCGGCGTCCGTCTGTCCGGTGGCCAGGTTCAACGCTCAGCGGCCACACGCATGCTGGTGCGGCGGCCGGAACTGCTCGTCTTCGACGACCTGTCGAGCGCACTCGACGTCGAGACTGAGCAACTCCTCTGGGACCGCCTGTTCGTCGGCGGATCGGGAGCCACCGCCCTCGTTGTCTCTCACCGGAGGCCGGCACTCCAGCGAGCAGACCTGGTCGTTGTCATGCAGGATGGGAGCGTCGCGGCGCAGGGCACCGCGGACGAGTTGCTTGAATCGAACGACGAGTTCCGTCACCTGTGGACCGGAACAGCAGATCACCAGCGAGAGGAACGTGACATCGATGGGTTCTAGGAGCGACGAGCAGGCCGGCTTCGGCGTCGACTCGATGGTCGGCGATCTCAAGCAGGTGGCCATGAGACGGCCGGGCGCGATCCTGACGGCCAGCGCCGACGAGTGGCACTACGCGAAACCGATCAACGCAGGCGGATTGCGCTCCCAGTATGAGGCGTTCGTCGAACTGCTCGAGGCCGCCGGTGTCCAGATCCGCTGGCTCGCCGACGACGAGACCGACGGTCTTGCGGACTCGGTGTTCACGTACGATCCGTCGTTCGTCATCCCTGCCGGGGCGATCATCCTGCGCCCCGGCAAGCCGGCCCGGAGGGCAGAGGCTGAACTCCACCGCGCGTTCTACGAGGACCTGATGCCGGTCCTCGGGAGGATCGAAGCGCCGGGCGTCATCGAAGGTGGCGACTGTTGCTGGCTCGATGCACGGACGCTGGGCGTCGGGCGGGGGTTTCGCACGAACCAGGCCGGGATCGACCAACTCGGCGCGATTGTAGATGCGCATGGCGTCAGCCTCGAGGTTTATGACCTGCCATACGGGAACGGCCCGGACGCCTGCCTCCACCTGCTCTCCGTCGTGAATCCACTCGATGTCGACCTCGCGCTCGTGCGAGCACCCCTTGTGCCGACAGCGCTCTACCAGCGCATGGAAGAGATGGGGTATCGGCTCCTCCACGTCCCGGACGACGAGTTCGAGGCAAGCGCCGGACTCAACCTCAACGTCCTGGCCGCTGGGCCAAGGCGATGTCTCGCGATCGACGGATTCCCGAACACGGTCGAGCTCATGGAGGACGCGGGATGCGAAGTCTCGGTGTTTCAGGCCGACGAACTCTGTCTGCCGTGCGAGGGTGGCCCCACGTGCCTCACCCGGCCGCTCCACCGAGCGAGCGTATGACGTTCGGCCCGGGCCTCTACCCTATGGGCGGGTGATCGACAGGACTTCGATGTCGAAGGTCAAGGCCTGACCGGCGAACTTGTGGTTCGCATCGAGTACGACCGTTCCCTCTCTGACCTCGAGTACAACGGCCGGTTGACCGGTGTTGAGAAAGACCTCATCGCCAACCGCGACGTCGGCCTGATCAGCGCCGTACGGCAATTCGACGACGAGTTCCTCATCCCGCTCGCCGTAGGCATCGGCCGGGAGGATTCGCACAACGCGCGACTCGCCGATCTTGAGGCCGCGTACGGCTTCGTCAAACCCTCCGATGACCTGTTCGGTGCCAACGGTGAAGGTGAACGGAGTGTCGCGTTCACGTGACGAATCGAAGGTCGAACCGTCGTCGAGCGTGCCGACGTAGTGCACTTCGAGGAGATCGCCGTCCTGAACCATGAATCCTCCAACAGAGTCGGTCGTTGTATCGCCCTCGGACGCTGAATCGTCTCCCGATGAGCACGCGGCGAGCAGCAGTGCTGCCACCGCAAGCACGAGGAGAAGATGACGCTTGAGCATGTGGCTCCCCTGGTCGATGTATGAGGAGTACGAGAGCCTACGGCGTACCCTTTGATAAGCGAGTGAACGGGAAGCGATGAACGCCGAACGAACTGACGAAGCGACGCCCACCCTCCAGACCGTGGAGTTCATCGACTCATGGCTGAGCGAGAACGCCATGTGGGTCGACACGCGAGTCATGGACTTCGCTCTCGACGTCCGCACGCTTCTCTCCTCGGATGAACTGTCCGAGAACGAAGACCTCCGTCCGATCAGCGTAGACGCCTAGCCGCCTCCCTTTCCGGGCCTGGTCGCGTCGCCTATCCTCGCGGCATGGTTGATTTCACACCACCGCTGCGCGATATCAAGTTCAACCTCCGGCACATCGCAGATCTCGACTCCCTGATCCAACTCCCCGGGTTCGAGCACGTCGATCCCGACACGGTCGACGGTGCGCTCGACGAGGCAGGCCGCTTCATGGCCGAGGTCGTCGCTCCCACCAACCGGGCTGGCGACGAGATCGGATGCACCCTGGTCGAAGGCCAGGTGATCACACCGGATGCCTTCAAGGATGCATGGCGCACATACGTCGACGCCGGCTGGAGTGCGGTCGCCGGACCCCCCGAGTACGGAGGACACGGCTTCCCCGAGACGGTGGGCTTCGCCATTAGCGAGATGTTCGTTGCCGCCAATCTCGCCTTCTCCCTGAATCCCATGCTCACCGGTTCGGCCATCACCGTGATCCGCGATCACGCGGACGAAGCCGTGCGGGCAACCTACCTCGAGAACCTCGTGACCGCCGAATGGACCGGAACCATGGTTCTGACGGAATCCGAAGCCGGTTCCGACGTTGGCGCGCTCCGAGCGAAGGCAATCCGGACTGACGACGGAACCTATCTGGTGAGCGGTTCGAAGATCTTCATCACGTGGGGAGACCACGACCTCACCGACAACATCGTTCACCTTGTGCTTGCGCGACTCCCGGATGCACCGCCCGGCACCAGGGGCATCTCTCTCTTCGTCGTTCCGAAGATGCTCGTCAACGCCGACGGCACAGTGGGTTCGTCGAACAATGTGGAGACCGTCTCGATCGAGCACAAGCTCGGGATCCACGGCAGCCCGACGTGCGTACTGTCGTTCGACCGGTCCGTCGGCTACCTCGTCGGTGAACCGAACCAGGGCATGCGCTCCATGTTCGCGATGATGAACCAGGCCCGGCGGGAGGTCGGCCTCGAAGGACTCGGAATCTCGGAGCGGGCGTATCAGCAGGCCGTGTCGTACGCGCAGGAGCGGACGCAGGGCCGGGCGATCGGCACACCGAAGACAGACGTCTCGCCGATCATCGAGCATCCGGACGTTCGCAGGATGCTCATGACCATGAAGGCCTACAACGAGGCCTGCCGCGGCCTCCTCTATGACACGGCCGCTGCCGGAGAACACGCTCATCGCGACGCCGACGAGGACGGAAGGAAGACTTCTTCCGCCCGCGTCGCTCTCCTCACACCCGTCGCCAAGGCGTGGTGCACCGATGTTGGGGTCGCGATGACGTCGATCGCTCTCCAGGTTCACGGCGGCATGGGATACGTCGAGGAGTCCGGAGCGCCCCAGCACTATCGCGACGCCCGGATTACACCCATCTACGAAGGAACGAACGGGATCCAGGCAATCGACCTCGTGATGAGGAAACTCCCGATGGACGACGGCGCTGTGGTTCGGTCGTATCTCGACGAGATAGCTGCGCTCGATGGACCTCTCCGGACGGCAGATGAACCCCGACTCGATTCGATCCGCGAACCGCTGACGGCTGCGGTCGATGCGCTGCGGGAGGCCACCGACTGGCTCAATGCGTGCGAGAATCCGAACGACCGCCTGGCCGGCGCCACGCCGTACCTCGACATGTTCGGCACCGTCGCCGGCGGGGCCTATCTCGCCCGCCTGGCCATTGCCGCCGCCGGCGAGGGTCGCGACGATTGGGTCGAGGCGAAGATCGACACGGCCGTGTTCTACGCGCACCAGATCCTGCCGCGTGCGGCAGGCTGGCTCCCCTCGGTCAAGGCGGGATCCGCGGAGTTGTTCGCCATCCCGGTCGATGGTCTGGAGGCGACTCGATGAGCACGCCGGTCCCGCCTCGCGGCGCTGCCTTCTTCGATCTCGATCGGACGATCATCGGCGGTTCCTCCGTCTTCGCCCTCGGCATGGCGGCCTATCGGGCCGGGATGGTCTCGAAACGCGACCTCCTCGCCGACGCCACGAACGCCACGACGTTCCTCCTTGCCGGCGCGTCTGATGAGAAGACCGAGGCCGTGAAGAACCGCGTCCTCCAGGCGATCAAGGGGGTACCGGTCGATCGGATGGCGGAACTCGGCGACCAGATCATCCCAAGACTCGAGAGCGACGTCCGCCGTGAAGCGCGCGGCCTGCTCGATCTGCACCATGCTGCCGGTCGCGACACGTTCATCGTGTCAGCTTCACCGATCGAAATCGTCGGCGATTTTGCCGCCGCCATCGGACTCACCGGGGGCATCGGCACCGTCGCGGCCATCGAGAACGGCGTCTACACCGGAGAACTCGCGGAACCCTTCTGCTACGGCGAGGGCAAGGCGATCGCCATCACCAAGGTTGCCGAAGCGCGAGGGTACGACCTCAGGCTCTCGTACGCCTATACGGATTCGGCAGGCGACCTGCCCATGCTCGAGATCGTCGGCCATCCCGTCGCCGTCAACCCGGACCGGGCCCTCGAGGCCATCGCCTATCACCGAGGCTGGCCGATCGTGGAGTTCAGCCGCACCCGCAAGACCGTCATCAAACGCACGACCGCTGCGGTCGGAGCAGCCGGCATGGCAGGCATCGCGTTCGCCGTCGGGGTCGGCGCGGGCAAGCGAGCGGCGGCCCGTCAGGGTCTCATGCGCCGCGTCCTCGGCTGAGGATCGGACCCTCGGAGCCGAACAGAACTCAGGGGGCCTGATCACAGATCAGGCGAACCTGATCGCAGATCAGGCGACGACCTGCGCCTTTCGCCTGGGCCCGTATGCGCCTCCGGCGTATGACGACACGTCGAAACAGAACGCGACCACCATCACCACCCACCCGAATCCGGTGACGCCGCGCCCCGGCGCCCACATGAACACGAAGGCGAGCGTGGTGAAAGGGAGCAGGAGGAGACCAACCAGCGGGGCGATCCACCCGTCGAATGCCCGGTCGACGAGGTCGGTGAAGAGCCACACAAAGAGCAGCGTCAGACGAGGAACGATCGAACCCACCGTGGCGACGAGGCAGCAACCGCATGGCATGTCGACGACCCTCCCGTTCTCTCGTACCCGCCAGGCTACCCAATGGATACAGGGGGTACTGCCGTTCGGCCGCTACCGTTGGGGGCGGCCGGTTCCGGCCAACCTCTCCATGACCAACGAACTCGCGACTGACACGACCTTCTCCGACCTCGGGATAGCTCCCGAGCTTGTCGCCGTGCTGGCGGACGCGGGTATCCACGAACCGTTCCCGATTCAAGTCATGACGATCCCCGACGGTCTCGCCGGCGTCGACGTCCTCGGCAAGGCAAAGACCGGCTCAGGGAAGACGCTCGCCTTCGGCCTCCCCATCGTTGAAGGCCTCGAACGGGCAGAGCCCTTCCACCCCAAGGCGCTCGTACTTGTACCGACGCGGGAACTCGCTATGCAGCTGACCCGTGACCTCAAGCCGCTCGTAGAAGCCCGCGGTTTCAGCCTTATCACCGTCTACGGCGGTGGCTCGATGACGGACCAGATCGATGCGCTCGACGCTGGCGTCGAGTTGTTGATCGCAACACCAGGACGCTTGATCGACCTCATGGAGCGCCGCAAGGCACGCCTCGACGACATCGCGGTCGTCTGTCTCGACGAGGCCGACCAGATGGCCGACATGGGGTTCATGCCGCAGGTCCGCAAGATCATGGCGGCGGTACCGGACGTCCACCAGACCTACCTGTACTCGGCGACACTCGACTCCCAGGTTCAAGAGCTGGTCAACCGCTACATGAACGAGCCAGTGAGCCACGAGGTCGAGTCCGACACCGAGATGGTCGACACGATGAAGCACCGCTTTCTCAAAGTGCACCACCTCGACAAGCCCGAGATGGCAGCTGCCCTCAGCCGTTCGGCCGATCGGACGCTCATGTTCACCCGCACCAAGTGGCAGGCCGACGACCTCACGAAGAAGCTGCGGGATCTCGGCGTACCGGCCGCGGCCATTCACGGCGACCTCCCCCAGCAGAAGCGCGAGCAGTCGCTCACTCGCTTTCGCGAGGGCAAGGCCACAGCGCTCGTCGCCACCAACGTCGCAGCTCGCGGACTGCACATCGACGGCGTGGACATCGTCTTGCACTACGACCCGCCGGATGATCCAAAGACCTATTTGCATCGCTCTGGCCGGACGGCCCGGGCCGGCGAAGACGGCCTCGTCGTCACGCTCGTCGAATGGGACCAGGTCAACGAGGTGCTCGGGATTCAGCGCCGTGCCGGTCTGAACGTTCCGATCATCAAGATGTTCTCCAACGACGAGCGGGTCTCCAACCTGTTCGCCTGGCAGCCTCCCGAGGAGTTGGCTCCCTTCAAGGCGGGATCCGAACGCAAGCGTCGCCGCCGCCGCTTCTAGCCGCCCCCGGGCAGCGAAACCACCTGGTGTCTGGTCCGCCGTCAAGAACCAGATCTCCCTAGGGTTGACCCCTCACCACCCGACCGGAGGAGCCGCGATGGCCGCCCAATACGACGCACCGCCCGAGTTGACGATCGATCTCTCGAAGACGTACACCGCGAAGCTCGACACCAGCGCGGGTGAGATATCCGTCGAGTTCTACGCCGCCGATGCCCCGCAGACCGTCAACAACTTCGTGTTCCTCGCTCGCGGCGGCTTCTACGACGGCGTCATCTTCCACCGGACGATCCCCGGCTTCATGATCCAGGGTGGTGATCCGACCGGCACAGGCACCGGTGGACCCGGATACCGTTTCCGCGACGAGTTCCACGACAAGACGAACTACAGCCGCGGAACCCTGGCAATGGCGAACGCCGGCCCGAACACGAACGGCTCACAGTTCTTCATCTGCCACGACAACGTCGGTCTCCCGAACGCCTACACCATCTTCGGTGAAGTCACCGATGGTCTGGACGTCGTCGACACGATCGCGCAGAACCCCACCGGATCGCAGGACCGCCCGCTCGAGCCGGTCACGATCAATTCGGTAGAGATCACCGAGTCGTAGCCGGCATCGTCCCGGATACGGGGGCACCGTGAAGGACGAGACCGCCGTTCTCGGAGGGCTGTCGCGGCTCGACCGATTCCTGCCGCTGTGGATCGGTCTCGCGATGCTGCTGGGCCTGGCGCTCGGACGCCTCGTCCCGCAACTCAACGATGCACTCGAAGCGCTCAAGATCGGCACCGTCTCGTTGCCGATCGCGATCGGGCTGCTGCTGATGATGTACCCAGTGCTGGCAAAAGTCCGGTACTCGCGTCTCGACGAGGTCGCAACCGACCGGACGCTGCTGGCAACGTCGCTGTTCCTGAATTGGGTCGTGGGGCCGCTGCTGATGTTCGCCTTGGCATGGATTCTCCTGCCGGACCTCCCTGCCTATCGCACGGGCCTGATCATCGTCGGGTTGGCCAGGTGCATCGCCATGGTGCTCATCTGGAACGACCTCGCATGCGGCGACCGGGAGGTTGCTGCGGTGCTCGTTGCACTCAACTCTGTGTTCCAGATCGTCGCCTATGCGTTGTTGGGCTACTTCTACCTTCAGGTCCTGCCTGGTTGGCTCGGATTGGGTCAGGAGGAGGTGGCGATCTCGATGTGGGAGATCGCCCAGGCGGTGCTGATCTTCCTCGGTATTCCGTTAGTGGCCGGATACTTGACCCGCCTCTGGGGCGAGCGGACACACGGCGTCGACTGGTATGAGAACACGTTCCTCCCGAAGCTGAGCCCGGTCGCCCTCTGGGGTCTGCTCTTCACGGTCGTCCTGCTCTTCGCCTATCAGGGTGAGGCCATCACCTCGAACCCATGGGACGTCGTCCGGATCGCTCTCCCGTTGCTCGCCTACTTCGGAATCATGTGGACGACGTCGTTCGCTCTCGGCCTGCGCCTGAACTTCACCTATCCGCGCAACACCGCCGTTGCATTCACGGCCGCCGGCAACAATTTCGAACTTGCCATCGCAGTCTCCATTGGCGTCTTCGGCATCGCCTCGGGCCAAGCCCTCGCCGGCGTCGTCGGCCCCCTCATAGAGGTCCCCGCCCTCGTAGGCCTGGTCTACGTGGCGCTGTGGGCGCGGCGGAAGTTCTATCCGGTTTCTGAGTAGCCGAGACACATTCCTCCCCCTCAGGGGGAGGTGGCCCGAGCGCAGCGAGGGACGGAGGGGGTCTCGACCGAGCCACACACGCGAGAGACCCCTTCCGTCAGCGCCTGGGGGCGCTGCCACCTTCCCCTGAGGGGAAGGAAGAGGGGAGGACTGGCGACTGGGCCTAGCCGCCCTCGTCGGGTGGTGGCTCAGTCGTCGTCGGTGGTGGCTCAGTCGTCGTCGGTGGTGGCTCAGTCGTCGTCGTGGGCGCCTCGGTGGTCGTTGTCGTCGGCGCTTCCGTGGTTGTCGTCGTCTCGCCCTCGGTCGTGGTCGTCGTGCTCGGTGGCTTCGTCGTGGTGGTGGTTTCCTTCGGCTTCGGCTGCTTGTAGTTCCACGTCCACGACTGGGTGGTGGTGCTGCCATCCGGATGCGTCATCACGCGGGTGATCGTGTTCCCGGAGCGTTCCGAGGTACACGTCCGCCCACCGTTGTTCCCGTAGAACGTGACCGTGATCGAACCACCCGTATGCGACGTGTCGATGAACACCGGAGCATCCGAATCATTGCGGAACTTCACATCCGGCGCCGGGAAGCCGAGCGTCGCCTCGCGCACGTACGGGTAGCGAGAGAAGTAGAGGCTGTGCGGTTGGTGCTCGACATCTTCGTAGCATCCGAAGAACACGGCGTTGTAGAAGGTCGTAGCGAACTGGCTGGTTCCGCCGCCGACGTTCACCGGGTTGTCGCAGCAGTAGACCTCGCCACCGATGATCGCCCCGGCCCGGACGTAGCCCTCGGCCGTCGTGCGCTTCCCCGCGGTGTCGTTGATCGAGAATGTTTCTCCCGGCATCACGATCGATCCATCGATCTCGTCGGCAAGCAACTGGATGTTGGTGACGCGGCTCGCACAGCACGGGTGGTACGTCGTGAACGTCGACTCCTCCTCAAAAGGCCCCATCGCCTCGGCCATCTCCGTGGTGAGCGCCGGAGTGTCGCCGAGAATGACCGGCATTCGTGCAGCCCCGGTGTCGAGCGCGGCATCGATAACCACACCGGGTAGTGCGGCAAGGTCCACGACGGTGCCGGGCTCCGACGGCACGATGGTGACCTTGGCCGTCTCCTTGTCGAACAGGAAGGTGGCGTCGACCGGCGGGGTCGCAAACCGCTCCACGTCGTCGACGGCAAGCTGCTGCAGAGTCGGCTCATCGAGTTCGACGACGATGGTGGCGGGCGAGTTGATGATGACTTCGGTGCGCAGCGCTGACGCGAGACCCGCTGACGTGTACATCAGCCGGCTATTGAATCCTTCGCGCCACAGCATGACGGGCTCACCAATGAGGTCGTTGGCTCGCGCTACGGCCTCGTCGACCTGCGCATTCGTCACGACCGGCGCGAGTTCGGTGAGCGGGAGTGCTGCGGGGATCCGATCGAGCGTATCGAGCGAAGCTGCGACGATGGTGAACGACGGCGGCCGATCGATCAGGGCGCCGGGCCGCGGATACTCCGGCACCGCGACGTTGTTCTCCACGAGGACGGCACCTTCGTAGGCGGGGTGGTCGACGACCGAGCGGTCCCAGTCGTGGAACACGACTTCGATCATCTCGTTGTCGACGGTCGTCGGCACTTCGATCGCGATTGGATCCCACCGGGCACCAACCCATCCGATGAAGTCCGAGAAGAACCCGCCTTCTCGCCGTTGGGCGAGGGCTTCATCGACGACGGCCTGCTCATCGACAGCAAGTCCAGCATCGGCAGGATCGAGGACGACGTCGACACTATCAACCACGAACGGTGCTGGAGTCGCGACGAGAAGCTGCTCGTAGGCCTGGACCGCTGCGGTCGCGTCTTCCGTGGAGTAGCCGGAGACGTCGATACCCGCGATCGAAACGTTGCGCGAAACCCGCTCCGGATGCAGAACTTCGTCGTACACGTATGCGCCGGCGACGACCAGCACGATGACCACCGGTATGGCGATCGCAACGGCTATGAGTATGCGGCGCAAGAGAGTCCCCGTCAGTCCAAGTGGCCATGAGTGTATGGCAGAACACCCGTTGTGCAACGATCTTCAGGATGAGGCGACCAGCGGTGGGCGCTACTCGAACGTCCTGGGGATCTCCAGAGCGCTCCAATCGGGATCCACGTAGTCGCCCGCTGGCTGCCGCTCCGGCAGTTCGAGCGGCGGCGGCGTGAGATCCTCGTACGGGATCTGGCTGAGGAGATGACTGATGACGTTGAGGCGCCCAACCTTCTTGTCTTCGAGATTGGCCAGGTGCCACGGCGCCCACTCAGTGCTCGTCTGCTCGAACGTCACGTCCCGCTGTTGCGAGTAGTCCACCCAGCGCGACCGGGCCGTGAGATCCATGGGGCTGAGCTTCCAGCGCTTCTTCGGATCGGTGTTTCTCGCCTGGAAGCGGCGCTCCTGCTCCTCGTCGCTCGTGTGCAACCAGTACTTGATCAGGATGATGCCGTCGTCGACGAGCGTCTCCTCGAACGACGGACACAGCGCCAGAAAGCGTTCGTACTGCTCGTCGGTGCAGAACCCCATGACCTTCTCGACGTTCAGGCGGTTGTACCACGAGCGGTCGAAGAGGACCATCTCGCCGGCCGCGGGAAGGTGCGGCACATACCGCTGCAGGAACCACTCCGACTTCTGCCGATCGGTCGGCACGGGGAGGGCGACCGTGCGAACGACGCGGGGATTGAGACGTCGCGTGATCGTCTTGATCGTCCCGCCCTTGCCGGCGGCATCGCGACCTTCGAAGACCACGACGACGCGGAGGCCCTTCTCCTTGATCCATGCCTGCAGCTTCGCGAGCTCGACTTCGAGATCGCCGAGTTGCTCCTCGTATTTCTTGGTTTTCATGCCAGGGATCGTAGCTACCGCACTGCGGCCAACCCTCGGCGAGTCGTCCCCGTGAACCGCCACACCCTCTGCAGCGCAGCGATCGTCGACATCCGACGGTCCGAGCGGTCAGGATGGGCCGCCCCGCCTATCGGTCGATCCGGTACCACCGTTCGATGTTCCAGGTGTGGCCGGCCTGCGACGGGTTGTATTCGTATCCACCGATCTCATCGGCCCAGACGGCCCCGACCGTCAGCCGGGCATGGAGGGGAAGGATCACTGCCTGGTCCGCCAGGATCTCCTCTGCCTCAGCGATGAGCGCTGTGAGTTCGGCGTCGTCCACTGTTGCGTTCATCTCGTCTACAACCTCTGCAAATCGCGTGGTGTGCTCGTCCTGGACCGAGGAGTCGTCTGTGCCCCATCGGTAGTAGTTCAACCCGTCAGGTGGTGGGTTGTTCGGGTCGAAGAGATCGTGTGCGGAGACGAGGCCGGACCGCCCCGGCGACCCGACCCATGCCCACTGGCCGAGGTCCCAGGTCCCGTTCTCAAGGACCTCACCGAAGAAGAGTGCCGAGTCCATCAACTCCAACTCGAACGGGATTCCAGCCGCTGAGAACATGTCGGCATACATGTCGGCGAGGGCGACTCGCAAATCGCCGTTGGAGGTCGTGGAGAACACCACGGAGCATTCGACGCCCGTCTCGGCGACTGCCTGCTGGTAGAGGTCTTGTCCGGTATCCGGGTCGTGGGGGTAGCGGTCCCACGAGTGGTGTGACAGTGTCGGTGAGTAGGCGTCAACGTACGACGTGAGCGGCCGGTTGTATCCCTGGTAGTACGTGCCGACGGCGAGATCACGGTCGATCGTGTGCATGACCGCCCGCCTCAGTGCCAGGTTGTCGTTGCAGGAGTTCTCGGAGAGTCCGAATCGGCCGGGCCCAAACTGGAAGTTGATGTGCTCCCACACGGGTCCTGGTTTGACCTGGACGTCAGCGCCATCGGCTTCGAGTGCCATGAGCGGCACGATGGTTCCTTTGATCCACGGCGGCGGCTGAATCACATCGACATCCCGCTTCGAGAAGGCCCTGACAATTGTCTCCGTCTCCGGCATAAAGACGAACTCAACTCCGTCGAGATAGGGGAGCTGCAATCCGGTCGTCGCGTCGGTCTTCCAATAGTTGTCGTTGCGTACCAGCGTGATCCGTTCGCTGGGTTCGACGGTCTCGATGATGAACGGTCCGCCCGATGGCCACCGTTCGTTGAGCCAGTCGTCGGGGAAGGCTGTCTCCTCGATGGCATGCTGCGGCAGGAGCCACCGGAACAGCGACTCGTAGCCGATGGTCGGGCGGCGGAGGGTCATCGAGAACGTCTTCGCTCCGACCTCGGTCGAGACGATGTCCGCGTCGGTGTAGTCGGAGTAGTACTCCTGGTTCGCCTCGTATGCGAGTGACTGCTCGAGGGTGAAGGCGAAGTCTGCGCCCGATATTGGGGCGCCGTCATCCCACACGGCCTCGTCCCGAATCGAGTACGCCACGGTCATCGTGCCGTCTTCTTTCACGACGACTCCGCCGTTCGATGTGAGTGGAATCTCGGTCACGACCTCGGGGACAATCTCCAAGGTCGTGGCGTCGACGTCCCATGCCCCTGTCATCCAGGCTTGGGCGATGATCGAGACGATGAAGTTGTCCCCGCCCTCGGTCCACGGGTTCAGGGTCGGAGGCCATTGGTCATCGGCAATGATCGCCACGCCTCCGTAGCCGGGCCCGGAAGGAGCCTTCGTGGTCGAGGTGGTATCGGGAGGCTCGGTCGTCGACGGTGGGACCGTCGTCGTTGTGGAAGTCGTGGGCAACGATGTCGAGGAGTTGGTGGCCTCGTCCGTCGACCCATCACTCGTGCAGGCGACGAACAGCAGCACGATGACCACACCCACCATCGATCTCCGGGTCATGCGACCATCGTAGGCCCCACAGCGATAGCCGACCGACGCGGCCAACCCATGTGCGCAGCACATATGGCGGGTGTGACCTTTGCCTCTGCAGGGTGGCTTGCGTCCGCCGCATGGTGGCACGATGAGAAGTGGGCATCCTCCCGACGAGGTGGTGCGACTAAATGCAGGTGAGTTTGCCCTGGCAGGCAGACTGCTCGGTAGTGCCCTCCACGCCGATCCGCTGTGGATAGCGGTGATCCCTGACTCGGCTCGGCGTCCGGAACTGCTCACCAGAATGTTCACAGCCTTGATCAGAACAACGGTCGTAGCGCAAGGAGTAGCGGAAAAGACCCCTGACCTAGAAGGCGTCTCTCTCTGGTTTCCACCGGGGAGAGACATGGGACTGTGGGCCATGGTGAGGGCAGGCTTCGCCATGCCACGGTTCGTCATGAACCTGCCCAAGTCGGATCGGAAGCTCATGATGGCAGTGCTCCGTCAGGTCGGGGAGCGCAGGAAGGCGTTGATGCCTGAGCCTCACTGGTACGTCCCGGCGATCGGAGTCGATCCCGAATCCCAGGGCATGGGATTTGGGTCGGCACTCATGGCGCATGGCATTGCAAGAGCGGATCGTGACGAGGCTCCGATCTACCTAGAGACAGAAACCGAGAGAAACGTCAGCTTCTACCGACAGATTGGATTCGATGTGATTGAGGAGTTCACGCCGAATGGGGTAGATACTCAGATGTGGCTCATGGCCCGACAAGGCACACCCTCCCGACCATATCCGGCTGGGAGGGATGAATAGAGCATTGGGCCGCCCACAGACTGGCGGAGTGCACGTCAACGGTGGCATTTGCGTCAGGAGTGCCGTGCTCGTCACAATGGTCGTCAGAGGACCACTTCAGGAAGAGCGGAAGCGCAGTCAGGGGACGCTCGATGTCGGACGATCGCTCACAGAAGGCGAAGGTGCCGCCTCGGTGGTTCATTCGCAGCGCGTGGTCCATCCACCGCGGCTTGTATCGCGTCACGGGTGGCCGCTTCGGACTGCGGCGCCCCAAACCCACTCGCTACGGCATGATGCGGCTCACCACCATCGGGCGGCGCAGCGGCCAGGAACGGAGCGTCATCCTCGCCTACTTCGAGGATGGGCCGAACCTGGTCACCATGGCGATGAACGGTTGGGCCGACGATGAACCTGCGTGGTGGCTCAACCTTCAGGCGCATCCCGAGGCCAGCGTCGCTCTCCCCGATGGACAACGCGCCGTCATCGGGCGAGTCGCAACGGGTGAGGAGCGATCGCGACTCTGGGATCGGTGGCGCGAGATCGATGCGGACCTCGACGGCTACGCCGCGCTCCGATCCGGTGAGACTGCCGTCGTGGTCCTGGAATCGTTGCCCGAATCGTGAGTCACTGACTTCAACCGACCGGCGGAGATCCGCAGCCTGCCGCTACGAGGCTCTTCGTCGTTTGCGGTCTCGTGTGCGGCGGCGGAGACGACGACGCTCACCGGCGTCCATCCCTCCCCAGACGCCCTCGGACTGCGCCGTCTCCAAAGCGAAGCTCAGGCACTCTTCCTGCACCGGGCACCCGGCGCAGATGGTCTTCGCTTTCGTGGCAGCCCCGGGAACATCACTCGGGGGGAAGAACACCTCCGCCGGCTGGGTCGCACAAGCGGCGTGTTCATGCCATGCCTCTTCGGCGTCGAAATACAGTTCGTCAACTACGGAAACCATGTCGTCGCTCCACCTCTCGGCTTGCGCGATACCAACGTCGGTGGTGGCGAGATTGTTCCCGACCGGGCCTGCGGTGCGCCCCGAGCGCTACGGCGTCGGGCCGGCCGCGACGTCGTCGAACGACCACACGAGGTCGCTCTCGCAACGGACAACCCCTTCGATCCGCCCGACGAGTTCCTCGAGCAGGCGTGCGTCAGAGCGATTCGGGACCTGACCGGAAAGCTCAACCACGCCTTCGGTCACGTGCACGGACACATCGCGCGACTCGAGCATGAGGATTCTGCGAATCACCCCCCGCTCGACGTCGTCGGCGATCGCCTCATCGTCCCTGGCGAACGCAACCAGGATGTCGGCACGACTCACGATGCCTTCGAGACGGCCATCGGGATCTACCACCGGCAGCCGCTTCACCTTCCGGTCGGCCATCAGGCGAGCCGCTTCTGCGATGGTGGTGTTCCGGTCGACCACGATCGGATACTTGGTCATGGCTGCCTCGACCGTTGAAGGAACACGGGTGCGCTTCTCGCCAAATACGGTGTCGAACAACCGCTGCCTCCCGGCAGTTCGTCCCGCTTCGGTCTCAATGAAGTCGGCTTCGGTGATGATACCGATCACCGACCCGTCTGGCCCCTCCACGGGAAGCCCAGACACGCCAGCCTCGATCATCAACCGCGCCGCCTGTTTCAACGACCACTGAGGCTGAGCGACAAACACATCGGCCGTCATGACGTCAACAACTCTCATCTCACGCCCCCGAGGAATCGGTCTCCAGAGGGCGGACGGTCATTGCGTCCACTCCTCCGGCGGGTATTGGTGTTCGTGCTTCGTCGCAACGCGCGCCGCATAGGCAGCGGCCTCGCTCCGGCGTGACATCTCCATCTTGGCAAGGAGGTTCGACACGTAGTTCTTCACGGTCTTCTCCGCGAGGAACATCTCCTCCGCGATCTGTCGATTCGTCATACCGTCGGCAATCAGATCGAGAATCCGCCGCTCCTGCGGAGACAGCCTCCGGATGAGCGGGTCGTCCACCGTGTGCCCGCGCAACCGATCGAACAACGGTTCCGCCATGGCGGGGTCGAGCAGCGTTTCTCCTGCGCCAACGCGCCGGATGCTGTCGATCAGCGCCTCAGCGTCGATTCGCTTGAGAACGTAGCCGGCGGCACCGGCCATGATCGCCGACATCAACGCTTCCTCGTCGGCAAAGGAGGTCAGGATCAGCACCCCGACATCTGGCCACCGGTCGATAATCTCGCGACACGCCTCGACACCGGACCCATCGGGGAGACGAACGTCCATGACCACGACGTCTGGAACGTCATAGCCAACGCGCCGAACTCCCTCTTTGGCGGTCCCCGCTTCGCCGACAACGGAGAGGTCATCGTACGAGTCGATGAGCGACCGGAGACCGCGTCGAACGACCTCGTGGTCGTCTACGAGTACGACGCGGAGCGATCCGGCCGGTTTCTTCTTTCGTGGCACCCCCGCAAGGTACCGCATTCATGGACTTGACGGGGCACCGAATGGGTTGGCTCGGGACCGAGTAGCCTGCTTCCGTGGTGTTGAGACAGTTCACTCCAGCACGGCTCCGCGACCTCGTTGAGGGGGCTGCAGCGGTAGCCGGCCAAACCGATCTTCAGGCGATCCTCGCAACGACGGTTGAGATCGCCATGGATCTCACCGGCGCACCTCATGGTGCCCTCGGCGTGGTGGGCCAGCACGGCGGCCTCGTCGACTTCGTGCACGCCGGCCTCGATCCCAACGAGGCCGAAGCGATCGGCGGACCCCCTCAGGGGCGAGGCATCCTCGGCCTCATCTCCCGCGAAGGCAAGACCGTTCGATTGAACCACATCAGCGACCACCCGGATTCGGTAGGCATGCCGTCTCACCATCCGGCAATGGGCCCGTTTCTCGGAGTCCCGGTGCGTGCCGGGCCAAACCTCTTCGGCAACCTCTACCTCACCGACAAAGAGGGTGGCTTCACCGAAGAGGACGAAGCCCTGGTCGAAGCACTCGCCATGATTGCGGGGACCGCCATCCGAACCGTTCGTCTCCAGCGGAGGCTTCAGAGCCTCGCCGTCGCCGAGGACCGCGAGCGGATCGCCCGCGACCTGCACGACGCCATCATCCAGAACCTCTTCGCTGTGGGCCTCTCACTCCAGGGGCAGGCTCTCAAAGTCGTCGACCCCGAGGTCCGCCGGGCGCTCGAACAAGATGTGGAGAGCCTCGACCAAACGATCACTTCGCTCCGCGGTTTCATCTTCGACCTCGGAACGCCAGGCGGCGATGAGCGGACCCTGCGATCCGAGATACGAGAACTCGTTACCCGCCTCGCCGGACCCCACGACACCGAAGTCCAAGTGACCTACACCGGAACGCTCGACACCCTTCCCCGCCGTGTCATCGAGGATGCGATGCAGCTCATCCGCGAGTCGTTGAGCAACTCACTCCGCCACTCGGAGGCCAGTCGCGTCACGATCGAACTCCACGGCGGTGATGACCGACTGGCCCTCCTCATCTCTGACAACGGCGTCGGGTTCGATCCAGCCACCGTTGCCTGGGGACTCGGACTCACCAATCTGAGGGAGCGATCCACGCGGGCTGGGGGACAGATCTCGATCGACTCGGAGCCGGAGACGGGAACGACCGTCCGCGCCGCGTTGCCGCTCTCCTGAGCCGGGCAGCGGGTCTTTTGAAACAACGCCCGTGGCACCACTACATTTCTGTCTTCAGCAAGCGCGCGCAAATGGGGAATCATGGACCTGAGGGTCGCTGCCACCGGTGAAGTAGTCACCGTTCCTGCCGGGACCACGGCCGTCATCGGCGCGGATCCGTCGGCAACAATCCGTGTCGCTCGACCCGGTATCTCACGGCGCCACGCCGTCGTGAAGTACGACGGCTCTCAGTGGGTGCTGCAGGATGCCTCCAGCCGCAACGGAACGTTCTACAACGGCGCCCGCATCCAGTTCCTGGACATCAAGGGTCCGACGACCGTCCTCCTTGGCCATCCCACCGAAGGCACGGAGGTCCAACTCACGCCGATCGCCACTCCCGGCTCGAGGGCCCCGACGGCCGGTTCGCCTGGTGCCGCGACAAGGCCGGCTCCCGGCGCCACACCGCCTGCCCCGGCAGCAACACCCCCACCGGCGCAGCGCACCCGCGTTGCTCCGACAACGCAGGCTGCACCGGGAAATTCGGATCCTCGCCTCGATGACCTCGTGTCGGCCCTCAACGACACGATGAAATCGATCAAGGGTCTCACCTGGTCTGTCTGGGCGATGATCGCCGTAACCGCTGTTCTGGCAATCCTGACCCTCTTCGTCGGGATCATCGGGAACTAGCTCGGAGCCACGAGCGGTGAGGTCCGAGCCCGAATCGCTAGTCGTCGTCTGAGGCTGTCCGGAGGTACTTCTCCACCTCAGCGCCGATCTCGTCGGCCGGCAGAACCTGAAGCGGAGTTACGAGTTCCGGACGGTCTTCCTGCATCTGCTCGAGCCGCTCAACGTATTGGCGTGCATCGTCGCGTCCACCGAGATCTACCTCGATCTGTTCGAGTTGGGTCGATGCCTCCAACGCCAGGTCGCCGATGGGGAATCGCACGTCCACCTGGCCGCCGACCCGTTCAATGAGGCTCAGCGCACCGGGGTGGAAGGGAGCCTGCAAATAGTGCGGCACCTGCGCCCAGTACCCGATCGCCGGGATGCCGGCATCCGCAACACCTTGCCGCAGAACACTGACGGCGGCCCCCGGCACCACGAGATCGTCGGGCAGCACCTCATCGCCCTCGCGCAGCAGAGCCTCGTCCGACGTCGTGCACACGACCCGTACCGGACGCGTGTGCGGCACTGGTGCCGGTACCGCACCGAGGGTCACGAACTTCTTGACGCCGTAGCGTTCGGTCAACCCCACGAACTCCCCGATCAGCTCCTTCCACCGGAAATCGGGTTCGTTCCCAACGACGAAGAGCAGGTCAACGTCGTCGACCGTTCGGTGAATGATCTCGAGGCGGGGCCAGACCGTCTCGATGAGTTTGCCGGCGGAGAAGTGCAGCGTTGGGCGCGACGAGCGGTAGTCGAACAGGGCGTCGGCCTCGAAGGCAGCGATCACATCCCCACCGTCGGACATTCGATCTGCGGCATCTGTGCCGACGGATGCAGCATCGACCCAGCCCGACATCGCCAGCAGCATGATCGGATCATTGAGGTCGAGATCGGTTGCGAAGGAAATCAGTGTCATCACTGCCGACGTTACTCAGCTCCGCGTTGTCACGCCGACGGGAACCCGGCAGCGGCCGCCTCCCGGTCCATTCGCTCGGTTACTCGCCCCCGAAGCTGCTGGAAGAACTCACGGGTATTGAACGGCTCGAGACCGGAGGCACCCATTGGGTCGTGCGCCTCGGAGGGAAGCCGGTAGTCGTCGACCTCAAAACCGCGTCTCCGCTCGTTCGCATAACCCCGCAGTTGGGTTCGCATCGCCGCGGCCCTGAGATCGTCGCCGGTGATGTCGAGTCCCGTCGCGATGCGGAGCGCATCGGCTTCGAACTCGGGGCTTGCGTTCGCGAACTTGCACAGGCCGGTGAAGTCGTCGATCAGATAGAGCGGCCCAGTCTCCGTGATGGCATCCACCCAGTAGTCGAGATCCGTCTGCCGTTCCATGGCATAGAGCATGAACGTGCGCATCGACATGTGCCCACCGGCCAGGGCCCACGGGAACCCCGGATTGATGTGCGGCTCGTATGCGGGATACTCAAGCCCCTTCGAGTGCATCGCATACCCCGTCTCCTCCAACTGGTCGGCAAGGCGTTTCACACCACCGCCGAGGTCGGGCAGGAGTCCGTCGGACACGGCCTGAATCGCCGCCATCACCCCGCCCGCGTCGCCGTAGGCCAGACCGCCAAGCAGGTCGGCGTCGTGGCGCCGGTTGTACTCCATGACGTACCCGAGGGTGACTCCGAGCGAGATCGAGTCCAGCCCCAGCTCGTCGGAGAGGTGAATGAGAGAGAAGGCTGCATCGGCGTCGTAGATACCGAGATTCGACGACAGCAGAGCGATCGGTTCGTAGTCCACCTTCGCACGGAAGCGCCCCGTCCCACCGTCTGGTTCCTCGTCATAGACGTTCTTGTGGCAGCGAATGCCACACAGGTAGCACCCCTCCGCCCTGACCTCGTACGGCCCATCCTCGACCGATTCCCGGTAGAGCGTCGTGCCGGCGTCGGTGCCGGTCGGAGCAAAGTTGAGTTCCGGAAGCGCCTGCTCTTCATGCATCCACTTGAGCGTTCGCCATGTCCCGCCGCGGTCGTGTTCGAGATCCCGATACCTGGCACTCCCCGGCCCCAGGTTGATCTCGCGATTGATGTCGCGCAGGCCGCGTTCGCGGACAGGATCTGGACCGTCGGCTGCGATCGCCCACAGATTCTTCGAGGCCATCACACCGCCGTATCCACCCCGCCCGCAGAACCGCTGCTTGGCATCGCCGCTTTCCAACTGGTTGTCCGTCGACAATCCGATGGCGGCATAGCGCACGGTCTCGTAGTGCTCCGAGGCAGGTCCGATGGATGCGAAGTGCGCCTGGGGATAGCGCCCATGAAGCTCCTGGATACGTTCGTTGATGGTGTGCCCTGCCAGGTTCGACGCGTCAAGGAAGTCGAACCGGACGGGTCCGTCATCGGATCCCGGCGTGAGGTGAATCAGCGTTGGTTGCTCGGCCCGGCCCGTGAAGATCACCTCGTCGACGCCGAGGCCGCGGAGCTTGGTCCCGAAGTGCCCACTCCCCGCGCTCCACATGAGGCCGGGAGCGCCGCTGTCGGACACCTTGAGGGGCGAGTAGCCGTGGAAGAACGTTCGCAGACCGGTCATCACGCGGGTACCGCTCAACAGGCCGAGATTCATCACAAGCGGTGCGGACGGGTCGTACGGGTCGTCAACCTCGACAGCGGTGAGTAGCTTCGTGGCACGAGCGATTCCACCGAGAGCGTCCTCGAGATCTTCAGCAGGGACCGACTCGAAGCGGACCGTTTGGTCCCGGAGGTCCACGTGGTATCGGTGAATCATCACCGATGTAACCGGCAACAGCACCCGCTCCTGCACGATCCCTCATCCCTTCAGTCGATCGTCGCATCGTAGCGATTGGCTCCGGTGCGCCGATCGAACGAGCGCTAGAGGTACAACCCCGTCTGCTCCTCGGCGGCCGGTGGCGCCAGGGCGTGCCGACGCTGCATCTGCTCGAGTTGGGCCTGAGCCGACATCTGCTGGGTCCATAGCGACGCCTGTATCCCCTGGAAAAGACCTTCGAGCCACCCAATCAACTGGGCTTGCGCCACCCTGATCTCCGGCTCGGTCGGTGTCTCGCCCTCAAGCGGGACGAAGATCGCATCGAGTTCTTCCTTGAGGTCGTCGGAGAGCACATCGCGCAGTTCCTCGATCGAACGGTGGTACACGGCGAGCAGTCGCTGGCGACCTAGATCATCCATACCGGACGCCCGCACTTCCTCGAGCATCGCCCGAGTCATCGAAGCGATCCGGATCAGCTTCGAGGGTTCGCTCACGAACGTGCCCTCGTCCTCCGGTTCGTCGGCGGCCACGGGATCGACTACCTGCGCAGTAATCGGCTCTTCGGCCTTGGGCGTTGATGTCGCATCGGTCTCGTTTTCCATGACCCCATGGTACGGCGGCGCGGCCCGAGCCGAGACGGTACCCTCGAATCCATGACGGATGCAGCAGCGCCGAGCGACGGGCAGAAGCGGTCGCGCGCATGGTGGAAGGTTCTCCTCGTTGCGGCCGCCGCGTTCCTCATCGTCGTGATTGTCGGAGTTGCGCTCTTCATGCAGGTGTCGGTGCGGCGGGCATTCCCCGACGTCGACGGCGAAGTCGCGATCGCCGGACTCGACGCGAGCGTTGAGGTCATCCGCGACGACATGGGTGTCCCCCACATCTACGCGTCCAGCACACACGACGTGTTCATGGCACAGGGCTACGTCCACGCCCAGGAACGGTTCTGGCAAATGGACTTCTGGCGCCACATCGGTGCCGGGCGTCTCTCCGAGATGTTCGGCGAGTCGCAAGTCGAGACGGACACGTTCCTCCGCACCCTCGGTTGGCACGAGATCGCCGAGGCCCAGTATGCGGCGGCCCCGCCGGACATGCGGGCGATCATGGACGCCTATGCCGACGGCGTGAACGCCTACCTCGCAACCCAGTCCCCTGCTGACCTCAGCTTCGAGTACACCGTGCTCGAGTTCACGAACCACTCCTACACGCCCGAGGTATGGACTCCGGTCGACACCCTCAGTTGGGGCATCGCCATGGCCTGGGAGTTGCGCGGCAACATGGACTCCGAGATCGAACGGGCGATGCTGCTCGGTACGCTCACCGATTCGCAGGTTGCCCAACTCTTCCCTCCGTACCCGGGTGACATCAACCCATACATCGTCTCGGCGGAAGAGAACGCGGCCAACCTGGTGACCACCATGGCTGCCTCGCTCCACTCGACCCCCGCGATTCGCTCAGCGCTGTCATCCGCTCACGAGAACATCGATCTCCTCGCCACGCTCGGCGCATCCGCGCCCGAGACCGGGATCGGGTCGAACTCCTGGGTCGTCTCCGGTGCCCGGTCACCGACCGGATCGCCGATTCTCGCCAACGATCCCCACCTCGCGATCCAGATGCCGTCGATCTGGTTCCAGAACGGCCTCCACTGCACCGACGTATCCGCCGCCTGCCCGTTCGATGTCGCCGGCTTCTCATTTGCAGGCGTACCAGGCGTGATCATCGGTCACAATGCCAACATCGCGTGGGGCGTCACGAATCTCGGGCCCGACGTCCAGGACCTCTACGTCGAGAAGGTGAACCCCGGCAACCCAAACCAATACGAAGTCAACGGCGTGTGGGTCGACATGGACGTCCACGAGGAGACCATCGCCGTCGCCGGCGGCGACCCCGTCACAGTCGAAGTCAAGGCGACACGCCACGGGCCGGTCATTTCCGGCTCGTATGAGGCCTTGGACGATTTCGCCGACTCAGGTAGCGCTCCTCCGGAGCCCTATGCGATCGCGTTGCGGTGGACGGCGCTCGAGTCGAACCCGGGAATCGTTCAGGCGTTCATCGGCCTCGACATGGCGCAAGACTGGGACGACTTTCGCGCCGCGCTCTCGACGTTCACCGTTCCGGCCCAGAACTTCATCTACGCCGACACCTCGGGGAACATCGGCTACCAGGCACCGGGGTTCGTCCCGATCCCGCGGGCAGCGACGGGACACTTCCCGTCCCCGGGTGGACCGACGACTACGAGTGGAGCGGATACATCCCGTTCGACGAACTGCCACGGTCGTACAACCCGGAGAGCGGCTACATCGTCACGGCAAACAACGCCGTTGTCGACGACACCTATCCCTACCACATCACCTACGACTGGAATCACGGTTATCGAGCCAGGAGGATCGTCGATCTCGTCGGGTCCAATAGCGGCATCGGCCTCTCGGAGCATGGTTCGATTCAGTTCGACTCGTACAGCCTCAACGCGCAAACGGTCGTGCCGTATCTGACGGCGCTTGATTCCTCGCTCAAGGGTGTGCTTTCCGCGTGGGATCTCGGGAACCAAGCCGACTCCAGCGCCGCGGCGGCGTTCAACGCTGTCTGGACTCGCCTGCTCGAATACACGTTCCACGACGACCTGCCCGAGGACTACTGGCCCAACGGGGCGGGACGCTGGTACACGGTCGTTGGAGCGATGCTCGATGATCCGTCCGATCCGTTCTGGGATGACAAGACGACATCCGATGTCGAGGACCGTGACATGATGCTGTCGAAAGCCCTTGCCGCCGGCTTCAGCGATCTGGACGAATGGTTCGGCGACAACCCCGCGGACTGGCGCTGGGGTGACCTGCACCTGTCGGTCTTCCGGAACCAGACGCTCGGAGATTCCGGGATCGGCCTCATCGAGGACCGCTTCAATCGGGGCCCCTATAAGACGTCGGGCGGCGCGGACCTCGTCAACGCGACCGGTTGGACCGCGTTCGAAGGGTTCGAGACCACCTGGCTGCCTTCGATGCGGATGCTGGTCGACCTCGGTGATCTCTCCAGATCGTTGACGACCCACACGACCGGCCAATCAGGCCACGCCGACCACCCCCACTACGACGACATGATCCCCCTCTGGCTGGCAGGCGAGTACTCCCCCATGAACTGGACCCGCCCCCAGATCGAAGCCGCCGCAGAGGCCACACAGACCCTGATCCCGGGTGAGTAGGGAAGCCGCCAGTCGCCAGTCGCCAGTTGCCAGATTCTCCGCGTCAGCACCGGTTTGTGTCACACCCGGGAGATAGGTTGCGGGGATGGGACACCATGATCTCGCCACCGCAACGATCGAGCAGGAATTGCTCCAGGGCGAGGCCGACATCGCCCGAATCCGCGGCCGACAGATGTCCCTGCTGCGGGAACTCGACCGGCGCCAGGTTGCGTTGCGTGATGGGCTTCGGTCGTTGAAGGAGTGGGCGGCGGGTCGGATGGATCTGGCTCCTGAGACGGCTGGGATGCTGGTTGCGACGGCGTGGCGTCTGCAGGATCTGCCCGACGTCGATGAAGCCGTCACTTGGGGTGTGATCGGGTTTGATCGGGCCGTTGCCGTCTGTCGGTTCGCGGGCCGCAACGACTCGTTGGACATTCTGGGTGAGACGGCGGGGTTTGATATTGCGGGGATCCGGATCCGTGCCGCCCGCCGGCGGCGTATGGCGCCGATCGATGAAGAGATCGCGTTCGACCAGCGCTCTGTGTCGGTGCAGGCGAACCTCGACGAATCATCCTGGACCCTGTCGGGTCGCCTCCCCGGCTATGCCGGCCGGGTCGTCGTCCAAGCCTTCGAAGCCAGAGCCGACCGTTTCCCGTACGGACCCGCAGCGAATCCGTCGCGGACGACGAGGAATGCGGATGCGTTGTGGGCGATCAGCCAAGACGCGATCAGAGGAACCGACGGAGCCACGGTTGAGAACCATGTGCCCGGTGGTGTCGGTGTTTGTCGACGCATCCGAAGCCGCAGCCACGAACGGTGAGGCCGGTGTCACGGTTGCGGCGGGGCCGCAGGTCGGACCGAACACGCTCGCAGCGATCCTGTGTGACGGGATCGTGGAAGTCACGGCCCGTACCCCGGACGGGACACCGCTCGCCGTCGGACGCCGGTCACGGGTGATTCCGCCCCGTCTCAGACGGTTCATTCTGCATCGTGACGGCGGGGTCTGCACCATCTCAGGCTGCGTCAGCCGGTATCGCCTGCAGGTGCACCACGCCACGCCGTGGTCCCAGGGCGGACGGACGGATCCGGGGAATCTGTCGACGGTGTGTTGGTTCCACCACCACGTCGTGATCCACGGCCACGGCTTCACCATCGACCCCACCTCGCCACCCCAGAGACGACGCCTCACCCGACCGAGAAGCCACGCACCACCCCGCCGCACCACCTGGCGAGTCGCGTGACCGAGTAGCCGAGTAGCGGAGTGGCGGAGCAGTGCGGGGTCGTGTCGTGGCCTCTCTCACGCAGCGGGAGAGGAGCGAACACCGGCCGCCAGGCCCGAACGCAGCGAAGAGGGCCGCCCTCGGAGAGACCACCTCAAGCCCGACCTTTCCATCAGCGTGCGCTGGACCTCATCGACCCGATCCCAGCCCCCACCCCGCCCCCTCTGCGATCGAGCAGCCGCCCGATCGAGTCTCCCCCACCTGACTGCGGTGGAGACGAAGAACCGTCTCCACTCAGATGAACGCGTAGACCGCGTATGCAACGAACGCCGCGAGGAGGATGGCTCCTTCGTTTCGGCTGATCTTCTGGCCGGTGAATGAGAAGATGCCGGCGATCAGAGCGGAGGCGACCATGAGTGCGAGAGGCACGACCGTGATCTCGGTGAGGGCGCCGGGTCCAAGGACCGCGGCGAGACCGATGACACCGAGCGAGTTGAAGATATTGGAACCCAATACGTTGCCGAGGACGAGTTCCGGTTCCTTGTGCCGAGCGGCGGAGATACCGGCCGCCAGTTCAGGAAGGCTGGTGCCGACGCCCGTGATGAGGCCGAGGAATACAGCGGAGAGCCCGAAGTACTCCCCGAATCCGACGACACCGTCAAGCAGGGAGTCCGCAGCGATCACGGTCACGATGAGTGCCGCCACGCCGATGAGAATCTCCTTGCCGACTTCTCGGCGCCACTCATGCCGGCCCTTCGGAGCGTCGTCATCGACGTCGCCGGCATCCCTGACCTGAGCCATGACCGCATCCGGATCTTCGCTCGACCAGCGAATCATCAGCCAGATTGCAACGCAGAGGAGTCCCAGCAGCACGAACCCCTCCCACGCGCTGAGCCAGGAATTTCCGAGAGACGCGGTGAGAACCCCAACAGCGGCGAGCATCAGGGCGCCCTCGCGCTTGATGATCCTGCGCCTCGCGATGATCGGCGTCAGCAGCGCTGCAGACCCGAGCACCAATGTGAGATTCGACGTGTTCGAACTGAGCACATTGGCGACGGCCAGGTCGAGTTCGCCTTCGAGCGCAGCAATCGCGGAGACCACGAATTCAGGGACCGACGTGCCGAAGCCGACGATGACAGCACCGATGAGCACGACCGAGACACCGAAGGCGCGAGAGATGCGCACGGCGGACTTGACGAGGCGATCTGCCGCGTAGATCAAAGCGACGAGACCGATGATGATTCTGATGGCGTCGAGGAGCACCGGACCCTTCCCGAGAAGTGGTGGGATGGTACCCGGCTGCGGCGAAGGTGAACCGTCCCGACACCACTAGCCTCCCTTGTCGCATGGACAACGACACCGAACCTCTCCACCGCACCTGGATCCACGCCGACGGGCCCCTCCAGCGCCGGTTCGTCCGACCGGCACTCAGATTCATGGCAACCGAAGCATCGGGAGCCTTCGTACTGCTCGCGGCAACCGTCGCCGCTCTCATCTGGGCAAACTCGGCGTGGGGTGACTCGTACTTCGAGTTCTGGGAAACCCACATCACCATCGAGATCGGTGCGTTCCACTTCGACGAGTCGCTGAAGCACTTCGTCAACGACGGACTGATGGCCGTCTTCTTCTTCGTCGTCGGCCTCGAAATCAAGCGTGAGTTGGTGGTCGGAGAACTCAACTCGGTGAAGAAGGCAGCGCTTCCGGCCATGGCCGCCCTTGGTGGCATGGTCGTTCCCGCTCTCATCTACGTGGCATTCGTCTGGTCGAGCGGCCCGGCCGATGCCCTCTCCGGCTGGGGTATCCCGATGGCGACCGACATCGCCTTCTCCGTCGGTGTGATCGCCCTTCTCGGAAGCCGCGTTCCGATCGGAGCGAAGCTTTTCTTGCTGGCGCTCGCGATTGTGGACGACATCGGAGCGATCGTCGTGATCGCGATCTTCTACACCGAAGACCTCTCGTTCGTCTGGATGGCGGTTGCCGTAGCGACCCTCCTGGTCATCCTCCTGGCCCGCCAGGCCGGTATCCGGGCCGGCATCATCTACCTCCCACTCGCCATCCTCGCCTGGTTCGCGTTCCTCGAATCCGGAGTGCACGCCACGATCGCCGGTGTCATCCTCGGATTGCTCGTCCCGGCGAGGGCCTACTACAGCGACAAGGACTTCAGGCGAAGGGCCGGGTGGATCCTCGAACGCTTCGATCGAGACCAGGCGTCCCCCCAGGCCCACGCCAGGCTCGATCAGGATGCGTTGGCGCTCGCAGCGATCTCCCGGGAGTCGGTCTCGCCGCTGGAGCGGTGGGAACACGCCCTCCACCCATGGTCGTCATTCCTGATCATCCCGCTCTTCGCTCTTGCGAATGCCGGCGTCCGCTTCGTCGGAGTCGACGTCGTGGAAGCCGTGCTGAGCCCGATCGCCCTCGGTGTCTCCGTCGGACTCGCTATCGGCAAGCCCGTCGGTGTCGCACTCGCGGCGTGGATCGGGATCAAGCTCAAGCTCGGACAACTCCCGCGCCACACGACCTTCGGCCACATCGTCGGTCTGGGTTTCCTCGCCGGCATCGGGTTCACCGTGTCGCTGTTCATCTCGGAACTTGCGTTCCGCAGCAGTACCGAGGCCCATCTGTTCACGGACGAAGCCAAGATCGGCATCTTCATCGGATCGATCATCGCCGGTGTCGCCGGGTTCACATTCCTTCGTCTCTACAAGAGCAAGACGCCCTCTCGATAGGCGTGAGCACACGCGAAGCGACCCTCCGGCAGATGCGCGAACGGACTCATCTGAGCTGACGCGGACAGGGTCGCTCGGAGATGGGTTGTCTCGACGGTCGATACCCTTGCCACGCCGGCGAGACAACCGAGGTAGGCACCATCAAATCGTTCAGTGCTCCCCGCACGATCCCCGTTCGGTCTGCCGACTAGTCGTAGCGGCGCTGCTCTCCCGCTCCGCTGACGCATCCGATCATGCTGCACTCGCCTATCGGGACGGTGAGCGCTTCGAGACGATCGACACCACCGCGTTCGTCGCTCAGGTGATGGAAGTGGCCGCCGGCATCGTCTCACTCGGCCTGTACTCGGGCAGCCGTTCTTCGGCACGTCGATCGCGATCGCCGATGACGGCGAAGTGATGATCAATGGTGGGTAGATCTTCTCCGGGTACTGGAACGACGCGCACGCAGCCGAAGAAGTGCTCGAACCGGACGGATGGTTCCACTCCGGAGATATCGGTGAGATCGACGACGACGGGTTCCTCTGGATCACCGGCCGCAAGAAGGAGATCATCGTCACCGCCGCAGGCAGGAACACTGCCCCAAGCGTCCTCGAGGATCGAATTCGCGCCCATCCGCTCATGAGCCAGGTCGTGGTCATCGGCGAAGCGCAGCCGTTCATCGCCGCCCTCATCTCGATCGACGAGCAAGGCCTGCCCGACTGGGCATCTTCGAACGGCAAGGCGAGCGCGGACCTGAAGGACCTCCTGGGCGATGCCGAACTCGAGGCGGAAGTCCACTCCGCCATCGACGACGCCAACAGCACCGTCTCGCGAGCCGAGGCCATCAAGACGTTCAGGATCCTCCCCGAGGACCTCATCGTCGAAGATGGAGGCCTCACGCCGACGTTCAAGGTGCGCCGAGCGAACGTGACCGATCCGTATCAATCGGTCGTCTCGGACATCTACCAGCCGAGATAGCGCGCGGCCGTCGTTGGGAACAGACCCTGCCGACCGATCGTTGATCGGAGAGAGCACTTCCCGGAGAGTCCGCAATTACCGACCAGCCGAATCCCCTCGCTGTTGCATGGTCGATCGCCCGTGCCCGCCGCGTGCGGCGCCCGAGGCCATCCGGCGATCGGTGGGTTCGCTCCGACGACTACGCCACGGTTCTCGCTGCGTTGCGCGCCGGCGGCGTCGGGGTTCTCCCGGCCGAACGGTCCGCGCTCTCCGGCTTCAGGAACCAGATGGAAGAGGTTGATCCCGACACCCTCTCCATCGACGGCGCGCTCGCGTTCTGGCTCAACCTCTACAACGCCGGAGCGCTCACCCTCGCAGGCGACGCGCTTGACGCCGGTGAATTAACGGTCCTCCGCGTCCCGGGGGCGTTCGACACTCCATGGGCCATGGTCGGCGGAGAGTCATTGTCCCTCAACGACATCGAGCACGGAAAGATTCGGCGTTTCGGGGATCCGAGAATCCATGCCTCACTCGTGTGTGGCTCGGCGTCGTGTCCGACGTTGCGACACGAACCCTTCGACGACGCCGTCGCATCCCAACTCGACGACCAGATGCGGTCGTTCCTCGTCGCGGGCGGTGCCAGTGTCGATCGAGATGCAGGAACCCTGCGGTTGTCACGGGTCTTCCGCTGGTACAGCGGAGACTTCGTCCGTCCGGGGCGAATGCCGACGTGGTTCCCGGCCCGGCGCCGCGATCTCGGCCGCTCGATTGCCCAATGGCTCCCGCCCGATGATGCCGACTGGGTGCTTGTATCGACACCCGATGTCGACTTCGCGACCTACGACTGGGGTCTGGCCTGCTCGATCGCCTGACGGTGCGTCCCATAGAGAAGCGCCCCGATGGCCATCACGGCCGCCGCGACGTCAAACGGCAGGACGCGCTGCATCAGGTACGAGGCGTCGACGATCCACTCGCCGTTGGGTCCGAAGCCGACAGCATCGAGATACCACCAGATCGACCAGACGCAGACCACGGTGAGCATCAATCCGGCGGCGATCGCGGCCGGCAGGCGCCACGCCCGATAGACGCCGACGATCAGCGCGGCGCCCGCCCAGGCAATGTCGAGTGCGGACAGCAACTGGAGGAACTGGAGCGAAGGCGGATACCGCAATGCAGCAGACGACGCGATCGCCACGAGGCCAACCAGTCCTGTCACCAGGAACACGATCGAGACGCCGGACGCCAGCAACCGCCGGTACGGCCCCCATGTCTGTCCCTGGAACCAGTCTGCTCCGGCGAGCGGCGCCAACCGGAGCGAGGCGGCGAAGCCGAGGAGCACCACGACGGTCAGGTGGACAAGGACGAGAACGAGCGGCGGTGCCGACCACCGAACAAGGAGCAGAGGCAGTGAGGCAACAAGACCAACAGCGAGGAACGGCGCCGTCGCGAGGACCGCTCGCTCCATCGGTGCGTCGGCTCTGGGCGCCGCAGTGGTCACCGGGAGGTCTGCCGGTGTCCGGCTCGCTCCGAGGCAATTCGCTTCTCGGCCAGCGCGGCGTAGTCAGCGTCGGTCTCATATCCGACGTAGTGACGTCCCGTCTGCACGGCAGCAATCGCCGTCGATCCCGAGCCGAGGAACGGATCGAGCACGAGATCACCCTCGAAGGTGTACAGCTCGATGAGGCGGCGGGGTAGCTCCGTTGGGAAGGGTGCGGGATGGCCGACCCGGCGAGCAGATTCGGGAAGGATGTCCCACACGGACATCGTGGATTCGAGGAAGGTCTCCTTCGAGATCGTGTCGGTGCCTGCGCGCTCCCGCCGGAACGAAGCCTTCGACGCAACGAGCACGTATTCGTGGACGTCGCGCAGGGTCGGATTCTTCGCAGACTGCCAGGACCCCCATGCCGTGGATCCGCCTGCGGCCTTGGCCTTCTGCCAGATAATCTCGCCGCGCAGGAGGAACCCAACCTCCGTCAGAAGAACCCCGACGAGGTGGTTGAGCGGCAGGTAGGGCTTCCGACCGAGGTTGGCGACGTTGACCGCCACCCGACCACCGGGTTCGATCACCCGGTAGGTGTCCGTGAAGACCTTCCGGAGCAGGTTCAGGTACTCATCGAGATCGAGGTCCTCGTCGTAGTCCTTGCCCACGTTGTAGGGCGGAGAGGTGACCATGAGGGCGACACAGTCGTTCGGGAGTTGATCCATCGACTCGGAGGACTGCACGAAGACCTTGTCGAGTACGTTGGCCGGAGCATCGCGGACTTCACCGACATCGCCAGGAACCGGCGTACGCAGCATACGGCGGGCGTAGTAGGCGGATGAGTCGTGACTCTCCCGCTTGCTCGCGCCGAAGCTGGTCGTGCTGGTCGCCATTGGCCTTGCCTCCTGGCCGCAACGGTAGTTGTGGACGAGTCCGGCGACGCGGACCTTCGCACGATGAGCATCCCGACGACTCGGATCTGCAGCTATCCGGCCGCGCGAACGTAGCTTCCGAGAATCCACAGGTCGGCGCAGGTCGCCGGCGGTGGGTCGATGACTCGGGCGAGGCCTCCTGGACCAGGATCGTGGATCAGGTCAACGAAGAACCGGTACGACCAGGCTTCGTTCGATGGGCGCGATTCGATCCGTGTGAGGTTCGCACCTCGGAGGCCGAGTTCTGCGAGGACGAGGGCCAGTGCACCGGGAGTGTGGGACGTGGTGAACAGCACCGTGGTCTTGTCGTCGGACGGGTCGACCTGGGGTTCACCCGGGGCGAGTACGACGAATCGAGTGGTGTTGTGTGCCCGATCCATGACATCGCCCTTCAGGATCTCGAGTCCGTAGATCTCGGCCGATCCCGGCGGGGCGAGCGCCGCAACCGTCGGATCACCAATTTCGACGACCTCGCGCACGGCGCCGGCCGTGTCGGGCCGGGCCACCACCTCGACGCCCATGTCGAGCAGGTGGCGCTCTGCTTGTGCGAGTGCCTGAGGATGCGACCGCACCTCAGTTAGATCGTCGATCGAAGCCCCGGGCAGTCCGAGGATCGCATGACGGACCTCGACGAGATGCTCCGCGACGATCGCAAAGGGTTGGTGGCCCCCTCCGCCCGGGAGGCGGTCAAGGACCGGAAGGACCGATCCCGTCGTCGAGTTCTCAACCGGGACGACCAGCCGATCGATCTCACCGTCTTCAAGTGCGGTGAAGGCTGCGGCGAAACCGATCAGTCCGATCGGCTCTCCCTCGGCGAATAGTTCGCCAACGGCCCGATAGCTGTACGAACCGGGTTCACCCTGATATCCAATGCGCATGGCGTGACGATAGGCCTTCCGGGTCCTACCAACGTGCGTGGACGTGTTCAGCGATCAAACGCCCGTACACGTCATCCACGGCCGCCATCGTCGCGGCGTCGAGTCCGGGGAGATCGGACGCGGCCGCGTTGGCGACCGCCTGGTCAACGTTCTTCGCTCCGGGGATCGCGGTCGAGACCGCATCCTGCACGAGAATCCAACGAAGGGCAGTCTGCGCCATCGTAGGGCCGGCTGGCAGGAGACCCCCAATCTCGGCAGCCGCAGCCACACCGGTCTCGTACGGCACCCCGGCGAAGGTCTCTCCGACATCAAAGGCCTCGCCGTTGCGGTTGTAGCTCCGGTGGTCATCGGCGGTGAACGTCGTGGCTGCGGTCATCTTCCCAGTGAGGAGCCCACTCGCGAGCGGTACCCGGACGATAACGCCGACGTTGGCTGCCCTGGCGAGATCGAAGAACCGGTCGGCCGGCCGCTGGCGGAACATGTTGTAGATGATCTGGACCGTTTCGACACCGTCGTACTCGATGGCCTTCATGGCCTCTTCGACCCGTTCGACGCTTACGCCGTAGTGCTGGATCTTTCCCTGATCCTTCAGCCCGTCGAGTTCACCAAAGAGCTCCGGCTGGTAGTAGACGTCGGTCGGCGGACAGTGCAATTGGACGAGATCGAGCGAGTCGGTGTCGAGGTTGACGAGGCTGCGGTCGATGAACCGTTCGATGTTCTCGCCGGTGTAGCCCTCGGCCGTGTGTGGATCGAGCCGGCGCCCGGCCTTGGTGGCCACGACGAGGTCGGCGTCTGGACGCTCCTTCACGAGTCGGGCGACGAACCGCTCGCTTCGCCCGTCTCCGTATACGTCGGCCGTGTCGATGAACGTGACTCCAGCGTCGACCGCGGCGTGCAGCGCCGCCATCGCGCTGTCGTCGTCGACATCTCCCCAGTCGGCACCGATCGCCCAGGCTCCGAAGCCGATGTCGGAAACGGTGTAGCCGGTACTTCCGAGCGGTCGATAGTGCATGGTTGGGGCTCCTTGTTCACGTGGGGCGGGGCGGGGGCGGAGCGTATGGTTGCCGGTCGCCAGTCGCCAGGAGGAGCTACCAGCCCGAGAACGCGGCCGGGGTTCAGCTACTCGTCCGCAGGACTCGGTGGATCGCGGCGCTCGTCACCGACGCGGCCTCCGCCGGATCGTCGGAGGAAGCTGCGAGGCCTCCGGCGGCGAGGAGGAGGCCCTCGACCAGAACGGCGTAGACGTGGGGGTCGATCGAATGGTCGAACGATCCGTCGGTGACACCTTCGGCGATGATCGACTCGATCAGGACCCGGATAGACAACACGTGCTCGTCGAGGCGGGAACGCGCTTCGGCCGACAGCGCACTCCTCATGTCCGATACAGGGTGACCGTGTCGGGTGCCCGCGACGGTGTGCCGGGTCAGCAGATCGAGCTTGTCACCGGCGGAGGCGGTGGCGTCAAGCAGGTTCGTCAGGTGAGCGAACCCGGTCAGGGTGTACTCCTCGATTCCGGCGACGACGATCTGCTCGATGTCGGTAAAGTGGTTGTAGAGCGTCTGGCGAGCGACATCGGCGCGATCGGCGATCGCGGTCATCGTCACGGCACCGAGCCCCTCCTCGGCCACTAATCCGAAGGTTGCGTGCACGATCCGTTCTCGCGGCTCGCCCCGATCAGTATTCGTCGTTGTCATGCCGACCTTCTGTAGATCGCAACGGACATCGGTACGAACGCCGCCAGCAGCACGACGATCCAGATGATCGACCACAGCACGGTGTCGCCGGCCGGTACGCCGTTGGAGAGGTTCCTCGCCGCGTCGCTGACGACCGAGATCGGCTGCCACTTCGCGAATCCCTGGAGCCAACCCGGCATCTGCTCGGCCGGCGTGAATGCGGTGCTCGCGAGCATCAGGGGGAAGAGCCAGAACATGCTGAGCATGCCGACCATCTCGGCGCTCTTCACCTGAGCGGCGATCGCCGCATTCATCCAGGAGAAGGCGTACCCAACACCCACGGCGAGGGCTATGGCACCGATCGCTCCTCCGAGCGACGCGAACCGGAATCCGAGCAGGTACCCAACCACAGCCACGAGCAGCACACCGACGATATTGCGCATCGCGTCCGCGATCGTCCGGCCGCCGAGGACGGCGAATTGGCTCATCGGCATCGACCGAAGTCGGTCGGTCACTCCCTCGCCCAGGTCCGCGGCGAGACCAGTGCCTGTCTGCTGGGCGCCCGTGAGTGTCGTGATGACGAAGATGCCGGGCACGAGATACTGGATGTAGTCGACACCGGCCCCTGCGGCGATCGCCCCGCCGAACACCCAGTAGAACAGCAACAGGAAGAAGACGCCCATGACCACGGCGAACGACAGCATCTCGGGCTGGCGTCGTGTCCGGAGGAGATCTCGCCACGTCATGGTCACGGTGTCCTGCAGCGCCCAGAGGAATCGCTGTCTGAGCCCCGGCTCGGGAACCGACACGAATATCGTGCGCCCGTTCGTCATCGGTCACCTCCGCCGCTGGTCATCGCAAGGAACACATCGTCGAGCGTTGGCTTGCGCAACTGGAAGTCCGCTACGTCAATGCCGTCGGCGTCGAGTGCCCTGAGGATCGAGAGGCTCTGATGGGCACCGCCGGTGAGTGGGATCTGAAGCCGCGTGCCTTCGGGATCCGACGCAGCGGAGGCTCCGGTCCCTGCCACCGACGCCGCCGCCCGGGGAAGGTCGCCTCGGGAAGCGACGTGTACCTCGAGCACATCCCGTTCGAGATCGTGCTTCAGGTCGGCACTCGTGCCCGATGCCTTCATCACGCCTTCGTCGATGATCACGATCGAGTCGGAGAGGCGATCTGCCTCTTCGAGGTACTGCGTCGTCAGCACCACCGCCGTCCCGTTGTCGGCAAGTTCCCGGATCTCCCCCCACAACTCCGTGCGGGTATGCGGATCGAGACCGGTCGTCGGTTCATCGAGGAACAGCACTGGTGGAGACGCAATCAGGCTCGCAACGACATCGAGCCGACGCCGCTGCCCACCGGAGTAGGTCTCGGCGACGCGGTCGGCGAAGTCGGTGAGTTCGAACCGATCAATGAGGTAGTCAATGCGTTTGGCCCGTTCCGCCGACGGGATCTTGTAGAGCCGTCCGAAGAGCTGGAGGTTCTCCCTCGCCGTCAGCTTCTCATCGACCGCGGCCGACTGACCGGCAAGGCCGATCACGCGCCGAACGGCGTCCGGTCTGGATGCCACGTCAATGCCAGCGATCGACGCGGTGCCCGCGTCGATGGACAACAGCGTCGTCAGCATCTTGATCGTCGTCGTCTTGCCCGCACCGTTCGGACCGAGGAGTCCGGTCACCTCGCCCGCCCTGGCCTTGAAGCTGAGATCGATCACTGCCTCAGTGTCTCCGAAGCTCTTGCAGAGTCCGCTCGCCGCGACGGCGATCGGGCGTGGATCATCGGTTGCCTGGGTTGGAGTCCCGTCCGTCATGGGTTCCCTCGATTCGGTCGTGAAGTGGACACCCTATCAGAATCTATGGACACTTTGTCCATCAGGTCGGGATCGAGATCGAACGAACGGCGAATCGCCGGGTACGCGTCGCCGCCGATGCGTAAGATGCCGCCCATGGCAGGCCCTTCCCCCATCACACATCCAACCCGATGACGGTCGAGCACCGTCTGCTCCCGGAGACGCCGTTCCAGAGTCTCGCTGACTACGTCGCTGCCGGCGGAAGTCAAGGTCTCGAAGCGCTCGACCGGATGGGACCATCCGACGCGATCGCTGAGATCCGTGCGTCCGGACTGCGCGGGCGAGGCGGCGCCGGATTCCCGACAGCCTTCAAACTCGGAGGGGTCGCGGCGTCGGATGCCGATCGAAAGTTCGTCGTCGCGAACGTCTCCGAGGGTGAGCCAGGAACGTTCAAGGACCGCTGGATGCTCCAGAACAATCCGTACCAGTTGCTCGAGGGCATCACGATTGCCGGGCTGATGACCGGTGCGGAGCAGGCCTTCATCGCCATCAAGCACAAACACCACACCGCGATCGACCGCCTGGAGCAGGCCGCCGTCGAGATGGTGGATGCCGGCATGATCGGGCAGGTACCGATCACCATCGTGCGCGGACCGGACGCCTATCTCTTCGGTGAAGAGAAAGCGATGCTCGAAGTCATCGAAGGCAACGATCCCAAGCCTCGCCTCTACCCGCCGTACATGCGGGGCCTCTTCGAGACGCAAGGATCGCCGCTGAATCCCACGTCGGTCAACAACGCGGAGACGCTTTCGCATCTCCCAAAGATTCTCGCCAACGGCGCCGAGTGGTTCCGGTCGGTCGGAACCGAACAGTCTCCCGGCACGATGATCTTCGCCCTCGGCGGCGACACCACGACCAACACCGTCGTGGAGCTTCCACTCGGCACACCAATGCGTGATCTGGTCGAGGTCTACGGCGGCGGCATGCCCGCCGGTCGGTCGATCAAGATGATCACCAACGGCGTCTCGAACCGTCCGATCCGGGCGGAACACCTGGACGTCCCGCTGTCCTACGAAGGCCTGCAGTCGATCGGGAGCGGCCTCGGATCGGCCGGATTCACGCTGTACGACGACACAATCTGCCCGGTCCAGGCCATCGGGGCATACGCCGCATTCAACGCCCGCGGCTCGTGCGGCCAGTGCGTGCCGTGCAAGGTCGGGACCACCGAACTCGCCCGTCGGTTGATCGCTCTCTCGGAAGGCCGGGGCGGCGCACAGCAGATAGACGAGATCTCCGGCTGGGTCGCGAAGGTCACCGACTGGAATCGCTGTGGATTGGGCGCCGGCCAGCAGATGCTCGTCGGCGGCTTCATCGAGGAGTATCCGGACGACATCGCAATGCACCTCGGGGGCAGGCCATGCGAGAACGACCGCACCGTTGACGTACCGGTCGTCGCCGACTGGAACCTCGAGACCGGACGCTTCGTCTACTACGCGACCCCCGGCTACGCCGAGGGCCTGGAGATCCCCCTCGACATCCGGTGATCACGGCTGCCCTCCGCTGTCTGTCGACGGATCCACAGTGTGGCCACCGACCCGCGTAGTATTCCGATCCAGTCGGAATCATCTCGAAGGGCCAGTCACGTGACGACGAACCGCAAGCACGATCCGAGCACCTGCGCACACTGCGTCAGCAACCGCTCGGCATCGACCGATCTCGGCAGCCGACCCTCATGGGTCCAAGACGCCGTCTTCTATCAGATCTTCCCGGACCGCTTCGCGAAATCCGACCGCGTGCGCAAACCGGTCAACCTCGAACCGTGGGACTCTCCCCCGACCTTCCACGGATACAAGGGCGGAGACCTCCTCGGCGTCGCCGAGCATCTCGATTGGCTCACCGACCTCGGCATCACGGCGATCTACTTCAACCCGATCTTCCGATCGGCCTCGAACCATCGCTATCACACACACGACTACTACCGCGTCGATCCGATCCTCGGCACCGACAAGGCCTTCGACGAACTCCTCGCGGCGTGCCACGACCGCGGCATCCGCGTGATCCTCGACGGCGTCTTCAACCATTCCAGCCGCGGGTTCTTCCGTTTCCACGACGTATTGGAGAACGGGGAGCAGTCCCCCTACGTCGGCTGGTTCCACATCAGCGGCTTCCCCCTGAATCCCTACCACATGGATGAACCGGCGAACTACGA
Organism: uncultured Actinomycetota bacterium; assembly: GCA_963785245.1. GTDB lineage: Bacteria > Actinomycetota > Acidimicrobiia > Spongiisociales > UBA5794 > JAHEEL01. The sequence goes on from CAWAUO010000007.1 coordinate 155,481, forward strand.
CGCCTGGTGGGGCATGCGAGCGCTGCCGAGTTTCAACACCGACAATGCCGAGGCCCGCGACTATCTCATGCGTGTCGGCGAGTATTGGGCAGAGCGGGGAATCGATGGGTGGCGCCTCGACGTACCGGAAGAGATCCAGACGCCCGGGTTCTGGGAGGAGTTCAGGGAGCGTACGCGCGCGGTGAACCCCGATCTCTACATCGTCGGTGAGATCTGGTCGGAGGCGAGCGCCTTCATCAACGACGGGAACCGCTTCGACGGCACGATGAACTACCCCTTCACCACGGCCACGATCGCATTCGCCGTGGGGGACCGTCTGGACTCTTCGACGATGATGGACAACCCGCACTACAACGTGGCGCCTGCGCTGGACGGATCCGGCTACCGCCACCGCATCGAGTGGCTCCTCAACTGCTATCCCGAGGCGGCATCGCTCGCCAACCTCAACCTCCTCGACTCACACGACACGGCGCGCATCCTCTCGATCGCCTCCGGTGACGAGGACTCCGTCGTGCTCGCCCTGGCCCTGCTCCTCACCTTCCCCGGCGCTCCGAGTATCTACTACGGCTCCGAGATCGGACTCGAAGGCGGCGTCGACCCCGACTGCCGGCGGTCGTTCCCGTGGGACTACGAGGACCACTGGAACCAGCGCATCCTCGGCGCCACTCGCGAACTCATCGCTCTGCGTCATGCCCACCCGGCCCTCCGTGGCGCCGGCTACCGGATCGTATGGCCGCCGGAAGATGGTGATGGCACCATGTCGTATGCGGTCGAACGGACTGATGGTGACGACCGCTTTCTCGTTGTCGTGAACGCCGGACGGGAGCGGGAGACACAAGCGATCAATCGAGATCAGCTGCGGTTCGCTTCGGCCGACCTCGCCTGGGGATCCGGAGAACTCACCCCCGGCGAGAGCCAATCCACCATCTCGATGCCACCCCGTTCCGCAGCAATCTGGATTCTCAGTAGCTGAGTAGCTGAGGCCGGGTGGCGAATGCACCGGATGCTGGCGAGCACTCCGTACGATCGGCGCATGATCGGCGAACCGTTCGTTCTCGGTGTCAACTACTGGCCACGGCGCAAGGCGATGACCTGGTGGGCGGACTTCGACGAGGCCGAGGTCCGCGAGGAGTTCGGGATCATCGCGGATGCCGGCATGACGATGGTCCGCATCTTCCTCTTCTGGGAACACTGGCAACCGACGCCGGACACGGTCGACGAAGCATCACTCGAGCATCTCGGGATAGTGTGCGACATCGCAGAGAAACTCGGTCTCCAACTCGACGTCACCTTCTTCACCGGCCACATGAGCGGACCGAACTGGGCGCCGCAGTGGATGCTGCTGAGGGATGAGCCGATGCCGGAGTACGTCAACCAGGTGATCAGCGACGGAGCGGTCGTCGACTGCGCCGTCCGGAATCCCTTCGAGGATCCCCTGGTGCTCGACGCCGAGCGCTTGTTGCTGCGAACCGTGGTCGAGCGCTACCGGGATCACCCGGCAATCGGCATCTGGAATCTCGGGAACGAACCGGACAACTTCGCACGTCCGACCGACCACCTCGTGGGGAAGGCGTGGGTCGAGGAGATGGCATCGGTCATCCGGTCGATCGATCCGGATCACCCGGTCACGTGCGGCCTCCACGTCGAGAGCCTCCAGGGGGACAACGGCCTGTGGGTCGGGGATGTGTTCGGCGCTGTCGACCTGGCCGTGATGCACGGGTACCCGATGTACTCCGACTGGTCCCATGGCAACCTCGACACCCAGTTCGTGCCGTTCATGTGCGCGCTCACGTCTGCGTTCAGCGACGGCCCGACGATGGCGGAAGAGTTCGGCGCGTGCACCGAAGCGGCAGGCAACCCCTCGCAGACATGGGAATGGACGGCGTTCGGTTCGCCGCGGGCTCAGTTCATGGCGTCCGAGGAGGCGTTCGCCGACTACCTCGAGGAGGTGCTCGAGAATCTACTGGCCGTGGGTTCGACGGGTGCCATGCTCTGGTGCTTCGCCGACTACACCGAGGATCAGTGGGTATCGCCGCCGTGCGACGAAGCCATCCACGAGAGGTTCTTCGGGATGGTCAGATCGGACGGGTCGTTGAAGCCGCATGCCGAGGTGATCCGTCGGTTCGCCGCTCGCACGCCGACGGTGCAGGCACCGACACGGCCCGTTGACGTCGACGTGACGCAAGAAGAGTTCTACGCCTCGCCTCGCCAAGAAGTGGAGCGCCTCTACGAGGCCTGGCGGATCCGCTACCGCATCTGACTCCGGGTGTACCCCCGGTCGACGGCGACCCCTTCAGGTCACGACCGAGTCGTAAATCTCCTCATACTCGACGGCCCGGGCGCTCCACGACCAGTCCCGCGTCATCCCGTTGGACTGAAGATCCCGCCACAGGTCGGGCATCGCGGATCGGTAGCGCATCGCTCGCCGAATCGTCTTCGTCAGCGACGGGTGATCGAACGAGCGGAACACGAAGCCCGTTCCGTTGCGCGTGTCCTCGTCGATGTCGAAGACCGTATCCTCAAGACCCCCGGTGAAGTGGGCGATCGGGGGTGCTCCGTACTGCATGGCGTAGATCTGGCCGAGACCACACGGTTCGTACTGCGACGGCATCAGGTAGGCATCACACCCGGCGAACACCAGCCGCGATGCGGAAGGCCCGAACGGCACATGAGCAACGGCCGTCGGATGACGGTCGACCCAGGAATCGACCAGCGGATCCATATCCCCGTTCCCCATGAAGACGAACCGCACGCCGTCCTCGACAAGGGCGTCGAGGTCGTACTCGACGAGGCCGAGGCCCTTCTGACCCGACATCCTCCCAACGTTGCCGAGGACAAAGCCATCGTCGAGGCCATAGGTCCGCAGCAGCTTCCACCGAGATGCGGAGCGACCACTCAGATCCCGAGCGTCAAATGGCTTCGGCAGCATCGGGTCGTTGGCCGGATCCCAATCGTCGGTATCGATGCCGTTGACGACGCCGAGGAGCGGCCGGAAGAGTCCGCGCACCAACCCACCGAGTCCAAATGACGTCTCGTCGACGGCCAACTCCCTGGCGTGGCCGGGGCTCACCGTCGTCGCCTGCGTGGATCCCACCATCCCCGCTTTCAGGAAGTTCGCCTCGCCGAACCACTCCATGTCGCCGCCCATCACGGAGGCCTTCGGTCCGAGGCCCAGGACCTCGATCGCAGGGCCCAGGGGCCCGATCATCGGGTAGGAAGCGTTGTGAGCGGTGAACACCGAGGGGATCGAGAGCTTCAACGCCACAGCGCCCACATGGCTGTCGTGGAGGTGGACAAGGTCGAAGTCCTCCGCGAGTTCGGAGACGGCGACCGAGAAGCGAGCAAAACGTTCCCAGTTGTCGCCATACGACGACGTGCTGTCTGGGCCGTAGATTCCCGGCCGATCGAACGACTCGTTGAGCCAGAACATCACCTCGACATCACCGTCGCGATGCCGACGCCATGGGCGACCGGCCAGCTTCCGGCCCGGCGTGTCTGCGTCGCGGTAGCCCGGCACTGCGATGGTCACTTCGTGGTCGGTCGCAACCGCATGGGCGAGACCGGCGACGGCGTTCCCAAGACCACCGGTGCTGACGAAAGGGGCGTACTCGGCGGAGACAAACAGGATCCTCATCGGCCGCATCGTACTGTCGAGCCGCGAGGTCGACTACCGGACGGCCGCCACCGACTTCGCTCGTCCGGTCGAACGGCCGACCACCAACTCGGGAGCGAACACCTGGGTCTGATTGACGCCATTCCCGGCGATCGAGTCGACGAGCATTTCGGTGGCCGCCACCGACATGCGATCAATCGGCTGGCGCATGGTCGTGAGACGGGGCGCCGTGTAGGACATCGGCGGAGTGCCGTCGAATCCGATCACGGATACATCATCTGGAACGGAACCGCCCCAGGCACGGACCGCGGTGATTACGCCGGCCGCCATCAGGTCATTCGCGGCGATGATCCCCGTCGCTCCCGCCTCGAGGAGTTGGGCGCTCCCGGCCTGTCCGCCCTCGTAGGTGAACACCGTCTCAGAGATCATTGTCTCGTCACAAGCGACGCCGAGCCGATCGGCCGCTTGGCGGCACCCCTCGATCATCTCGATGGAGGTCGAGTACCGGATCGGGCCGACGACCATACCGATCCTCCGGTGACCGAGGGTCACGAGGTGACGGACGGCAGCGGCCGTAGCGGTCCTGAGGTCGATAGCAATGGCCGGCAGCGGACTCGTATCGTGAATGCCGTTGACAAGCACCAACGGCAGGCCACCGTCGCGCATGGCGACATAAGAGTCGTAGCCGACTTCGGGTTGCGCATACCGACCGTTGACAACGATGGCACCGGCGGCACGGGTCGATACGAAATGGTCGAGGTAGTCCTGCTCGTTGACGGTCTCCGATGTTGCGGAACACACGACCGGCAGCATGCCTCGGTTCGCGAGGTGAGACTGGAGCGATTGCGCAAACAAAGCGAACACCGGGTTCTCGAGTTCGGGAGTGATGATCCCGACGACCTCGGATCGGCCGACCAGCGAGGGGACATCCCGGTAGCCGAGATCACCCATCACGCCGAGTACCCGCCGACGGGTCGCCTCGGCCACGCCGGGACGACCGTTGAGCACGCGGCTCACCGTGGCTTCGCTGACTTCAGCACGCTGGGCGACTTCGGCGAGTTTCGGTCTCATCGGCTGCAAGCGTACGGCATCACCGTCTATTCTTGTAAGATGCCTGCAAGTTTGCTGCAAGATTGCGGCGCTTTGCAGGACTACTGGCAGGGGGGACATACACTCCCCAACGGTCGCACTCCGCGGCCCGAATTCCGTCCACAAGGAGGAACTCCCGAATGAGGAGTCGATTCACAATCCTCGTTGGTCTCGTACTCGCACTCGCCCTCGTCGCCGCTGCTTGCAGCAGTGACGACACCGGCGACGAGAGCACAACGACCACCGAGGCAACAACCACCACCACCGAAGCAGCCGAGACCACGACCACGGCCGCCGAGACCACGACCACGGCCGCGGCAGAGGCAATTGATCTCGTGATCTGGGCCGACGAGAAACGCGCTCCGATCCTCGAGACCCTCGCTCCCAAGGTTCTCGAAGAGACCAATGTCAATCTCGTCATCGACGTCATCGTCTTCGACGATCTTCGCGAGCAGGTCACAACGGCCGCCCCGGCCGGAGAAGGACCGGACATCTTCATTGGCGCCCACGACTGGACCGGCGAGATGGCCGCAAGCGGCATCTCGGCACCGATCGACCTCGGCGGACGCGACGACGAGTGGTTCCCGGTAGCGCTCCAGTCCTTCAACTACAACGGCTCGCTCTACGCTCTGCCCTACCAGAGCGAAGCGGTCGCTTTGTACTACAACACCGATCTCGTGCCTGAGTCACCGACAACCATCGAAGAGCTCACGGCGATCTGTGACGGACTCTCCGACATCGAGAACTGCTGGGCCATCCCCGGCGGCGGTGACGGCGCCGACCCGTATCACAACTACTCATTGGTTTCGGCCCAGGGCGGCTACATCTTCGCCTTCGACCCCGCGACCGGCTATGACGTCACTGACGTCGGTCTCGACAACGAGGGCGCAATCGCTGGCGTGACGGTGCTCGAACAGCTCGCCACGGACGGCTATGTCGGGAACGTCAACGGCGGCGATGCACAGGCCCAGTTCCAGGACGGCAAGGCTCCGTTCTTCCTCAGCGGTCCGTGGCAGCTTGCTGGGTTCGACGAGCTCGGCATTCCCTATGGCGTAGCCAAGCTTCCGACCATGGAAGGACAGGCCATGCGCCCGTTCCTCGGTGCCGGAGGTTGGTTCATCAACCAGTTCAGCGAGAACGTGGGCATCGCCGAAGCGTTCCTTCTCGACTACATCGCCACCGACGACGTGATGCTTGCCCTCTATGAGGCAGACCCGCGCAACCCGGTATTCAAGACCACGTTCGAAGCCGTTGCGGCCGACAACCCGATCGCCGAGACGTTCGTGTTGTCCGGCGGACGATGGACGGTTCCCGATGCCCAACATCCCTGAGATGAACAACGTCTGGGGTCCGCTCGGTGACCAGATCCTCGGGGTTCGCAATCTCCAGATCGATGCCGCCACCGCGATGGCCAACGCAGCCGAGCAGGTTCGCGTAGCCGTCGAGGGCTGATCAGAAACCAGTGACTGCGGGATTCGTCTCGCTCACGTGAACACCGGCGGGAGGGGTTTCGGCCCCTCCCGCTTCGCGCCCGGGCTTGCTACAGGCCGACCGAGTAGGATGCCCGCCGCATGACCGAACTCGACCCGCGACCATCGGAGGGCACCGAACCATCGGACCGGTGGTCCTCATCGCTCGGTCTTGGCTTCTGGCTCAAGATGGCCGGCCTCGCGCTCCTCGACGCCCTCGCCATCTACGCCTTCATCGTGTTCATCGGTGAAGGCGACTGGGTAATCGCCGGGTTCCTCGCCGTCCTCGTCGTCCTCGTCAACTGGGTCTACGTCTGGCCGGGAACGGGTGCCTTGCGGTGGCTGACACCGGGACTGACGTTCCTGCTCGTCTTCATGATCATTCCGATCATCTTCACCGCCTTCGTGTCGGTCACAAACTGGTCGACGGGCCACACGCTGACGAAGGACCAATCGATCGAGGTCCTGGAATCGAAGCCGTATCTGGATCCCGACGCAGCCGAGGTGGTCTTCGAACTCGCGGTCTATCAAGATCCGGAAACGGAAGACTTCCTGTTCCTCCTCATCGACGATGACACCGGTGAGCTGATCGCTGGGCATCCCGCGACCTGCCGAGGACGAGCCAGCCGAAGACGGCACGGTGGATCTCTCCGAATACGACATCGTCGAAGGCGACGATCGCATCCCTGCGAGCATCGGCCCCTTTGTGCGGATTTCCGGCGCCGATCTCTTCGCGGTGGCGAACGAACTGAAGAGCTGGACCCTCGACCTACCGAACGGCGAAGCGATCCCCATCGGCACCAGCAGGATTCGCGTTGTGCAGGGAGCCCAACGGTTCGTGTACGAACCGGAGACCGACACGGTGTTCGACCGGGCGACGGATCAGGCGTGTACGCCGGACGACGAAGGCAGCTTCGTCTGCGCGGATGGCGCAGTTCTCGAACCCGGCTGGCGTGTCGTCGTCGGCTTCGATAACTACTGGGACATCATCACCGATTCGAGGATCCGGGAGCCGATCCTGGGAGTCCTCGTCTGGAACATCATCTTCGCCCTCGGGTCGGTCCTGCTCACCTTCGCCGCCGGTCTCGCACTGGCCCTGACGTTCAACAGCAAACGGATGCGGGGAACGGGGATCTACCGGTCGATCTACATCCTCCCGTATGCCATCCCGGCATTCCTCAGCGTCCTCATCTGGCGCGGCCTCCTCAACGAGCAATTCGGTCAGGTCAACCGACTGCTCGGTACGTTTGGCATCGATCCGGTGCCTTGGCTCACCGACCCGACATGGGCGAAGATCGCTCTGCTCCTAGTCAACACGTGGCTCGGCTTCACCTACATGTATCTCATCTCGACCGGCGCCCTCACGTCGATTCCCGCCGAGCTTCAGGAAGCGGCTCGTGTCGACGGTGCGAGCGCATACCAGGTGTTCCGACGGATTACGTTCCCGATGCTCATGGTCTCGCTGGCTCCACTCCTCATCGGATCGTTCGCCTACAACTTCAACAACTTCGTCGTCGTCGAATTCCTCACGCAGGGTGGTCCGCCGATCCTCGACGCATCGGTGCCCGTGGGCGCAACCGACATCCTGATCACCTTCACGTTCGGCATCGCCGTCTCCGCCGGCCGTGGCAACAACTACGGAATCGGCACCGCCATCACCGTTCTCATCTTCGTGATCCTTGTCATCATCTCAAGCATCAGCTTCCGATTCACCCGGCGCCTGGAGGACATCTATGGCGGACTCTGACAACGGCCGCAGCAACGGTGCCGAGCCGATCAGTCCGCTCGCAGGCGGGACGGCAGCGAGCATTCGCTCCGCCGCGGCCATCGCCTCGGTGGGGACCGCCCGCAGGCGAGCGAAGAAGCCGAAGGAGAAGCTGCCGCCCCTGCCGTTCAAGCGCTGGGTCCGAGAGGTTGGGTGGCGGCACCTCGTCGCTCTGATCGTCGTCTTCTTCGCCCTCTACCCGGTGGTCTGGATCGTCTCGGCCTCGGTCAATCCGGTCGACAGCCTGTCCAACGCCAAGCTCATACCTGACGGGGCGACACTCGACAGCTACCGGACGATCTTCTCAAATCCCGACCTCAATCCGTTCATGACGTGGTTGTGGAACTCGTGGAAGATCTCGATCATTGCCGCAAGCTTCAACTTGCTGCTGGCGGCCATGGCGGCCTATGCGTTCAGTCGTTTCCGGTTCAAGGGCCGGCGCCTCGGACTCCTGAGCCTGCTGCTGGTCCAAGTCTTCCCTCAGTATGTGATGTTCATTGCGATCTTCCTGATCCTGCAGCGCGTCGGTGTGGTGTTCCCTGCGCTCGGGCTCAACACGCACGCCGGGCTCATCCTCGTCTACCTGGGCGGGGCGATCGGGTTCAACACATTCCTGATCAAGGGTTTCATGGACTCGGTGCCGATGTCGCTCGACGAGGCGGCACGGGTAGATGGAGCGGGACCGTCGCTCATCTTCTGGCGAATCATCCTGCCGCTGACGCGGCCGATTCTGGCGGTCATCTTCATCATCACCGTGGTCAACACCTTCTCTGAGTACCTCTTGGCCCGAACGCTGCTTCGATCTACGCCGCAGCTCACCTACATCCTCGGCTTGCAGAACTATACGATTGTTGAATACTCCTCGAGATGGGGGGAGCTCGCTGCGGGCGCGGTTGTCGGCGCGCTCCCGATCGTGCTGACGTTCCTCGTCGCGCAGAAGGCCATCGTTTCCGGCCTGACGCAAGGTTCCGTGAAGGGCTAGGAAGGGGCTGGGACCTACCCCACCCACGCCCAGATCACCCACAACGCGACCATGGTCAGACCTGCAGCGAACTGGAGGCCGGACGCCAGCA
>CAWAUO010000008.1:0-7444 GCA_963785245.1 uncultured Actinomycetota bacterium
GAAAATGCCGGCAACCATCGCCGGGGTGAACTCCTTGGACGAGAGTCCGTAGCGTCCGCCGATGATCCGAGGCATCACGGACCACGAGGTGCGTCCTACCTGCGTCTCTTCGACAACCGACATCATCACATCCTGCATCAGCGGTTCGCCGACGGCGCCCGGTTCCTTCGTCCGGTCGAGAACGGCGATGTTCTGAACGGTCGCCGGCAGCGCCGCAATCAGCGCCTCCGGGGAGAACGCACGGAACAATCGAACCTTTACGAGACCGACCTTCTCACCGCGGTCGACGAGCGCCTTGACGGTCTCCTCTGCGGCTCCAACCCCGGACCCCATCATGACGATGACGTCGGTGGCGTCGGCAGCACCGACGTAGTCGAACAGGTGATAGTTGCGCCCGGTACGTTCAGCGAATCGATCCATGGCGCCCTGCACGATGTCGGGGATGGCGTCGTAGAACGGGTTGCAGGCCTCGCGAGCCTGGAAGAACACATCCGGGTTCTGAGCGGTTCCTCTCAGCACCGGGTGATCCGGGTCCATCCGGCGCTTGCGGTGTGCGAGCACCCCGTCGATGGGGATCAGCGCCCGCAAGTCGTCGTCAGACAACTCCTCGATCATGTTGACTTCGTGCGAGGTGCGGAAACCGTCGAAGAAATGGAGGAACGGGATCCGGCTCTCCAGCGTCGCCATCTGAGCGATGGCCGCCATGTCGTGTGCCTCTTGGACGGAGTTCGATGCGAGCATCGCCCATCCGGTCGAGCGAGTCGACATGACGTCGCTGTGATCGCCGAAGATCGAGAGCGCGTGGGTGGCAACCGTTCTCGCGGCAACGTGGAACACCGCAGGCGTGAGTTCGCCTGCGATCTTGAACATATTCGGGATCATCAAGAGAAGGCCCTGCGACGCCGTGAACGTCGACGTGAGAGCCCCTCCCTGGATCGCGCCGTGAGCCGTTCCGGCGGCGCCGGCCTCGCTCTGCATCTCGATCACTTCCGGGATGTTCCCCCAGATGTTCGGGCGCAGCTGATTCGCCCAGGCGTCCGACAATTCACCCATCGGTGACGATGGAGTGATCGGATAGATCGCCAGGACTTCATTGGTTCGATAGGCAACAGAAGCCGCGGCTTCGTTGCCGTCGACGGTGACGACGGTCCGCGTCGGCGCCTCGAGCATGGTCATAAGAAGAGATCCTCCGGCATCGCGAAGCCCACATGCTAGGAGACGCGCGGAGGACCCATTCCGTTATGGCGTCATGCGGTCGTTTCGGTGGCCTCACCCTCGGCTTCCGGCGCCGGCGTGGCGGCACCGTCGTCGGTCAGTCCGAGCTCCGCCTTCAGTTCCTGGAGCTTGGCATCGGCCTGCGCTTCGTTCATTGCCTGGCGCAACTCGACCTCTCCGCCCTCAGGCGTGACGTCGAAGACCTCGGCCTGACCCATGGCCTGGGCCTGGCGTTTCTCGATCTTGTTTTGCACATCTTCGAGCGAGGGCATCGAGTCGTCCATGGTCGCGGACATCGACTGAACCGCGGCATTCACCGACTCCTGCATCTTCGCTTGCTCGAGTGCTCCGAGCAGCTGCATCTGCTTCGCCGTGAGCTCCTGCAATCTGGCGGCGTTTGCCTGCACCGCGGCCTTCGCATTGTCGGCCTGGGTGATCGCCACTTCGTACTGGCTCTTCAGCGATATGAGGTTGTTCTCGGCGCCCTGCAGCTTCGTGGCCTGCCCCTGAGCGATGTTGGTCCACTTGGTCACGCCCGCGGCATCACCGGCTGCCTTGGCTTCTTCCGCCTTGAGGATTGCCTGCTTCGCCATCTCCCGGGTCTCGCCGACCTCGTCGGCCGCGCGCTCGATCTTGCTCTCGAGTTGGGTGCGGTGCGCGACAATGTTCGCTGCCTGGTTCCGGAGATCCTGGTTCTTCTTGTTCGCCTGATCGATCGCCATCTGGATCTCGATCTCGGGATCCATCATCTTGTCGGACTGCACGCCGAACCAGGACTTGATGTACGCCCACCACTTCTTGAACACGGTTGGCTCCCCTCTTGTTTGTTTACAGCGGTTCCTTCGATTCTAGGTCCAGCGTCATCGCCTCCGTCGGCCGCCTCCTCGCATGCGGGAACTGCCGGATGAACGAGACCGGCTCGACGAGCTCGACGAGCGGCCAGACGATCCTCCAGGAGCTCGTCGTGACGAGCCCATCGATCCCAGGAGGATCCCGGTGAGGATCGCCGTCGTGTTCGACGATGTGCGGCGATTCGGCCGACGGTAGGTGCTACCCGGTACCCGCGGCGGAGTCGTGACCGATGGACTACCTGACAACGGCGGCCGCGATGGCGTCTGCGGCTTCGGCTTTACCGGCTTGGGAGGAGCCGGCTTGCCGTCGAGCAACGCCTCGACACTGTCGAGTTGCCAGATCGCCTGGTCGAGTTCTTCGGCCGTGGTCATGAGCTGGGCCGGCGACTCGGCGCGTTCGTAGTCCTTGAGCGCCTTCGAATACGCCTCGGTCGCCGACTTGTACAGCACGGGGACCGCCGCGATCGAAGAACCGGCGACGTCGTCCTCGAGGTCGATGATGTCGTTGGCGACGTCGTCGAGGCGCTTCTTCACCTCGGCTCGGGCGGACTCGATCGCTGACGCCTCACTGCGCTTCGAGGATTGCCTCATCCGCCAGAAGAGAAAGACACCGCCAGCGACCACAACGAAGAGCAGGATCCATCCCCATGGGAACCCACTACCGCCACCCGGTTCGGCCGCGCCCACCGGTTCGTCGATGAGCGTGGCCACAAAGAGTTCGACCGCCTCGGTGTCGGAGCCACCATCGAGTGACGCGTCGGTAGCTTCATCGAGTTGTTCGCGGGTGTAGATGTCGCCTTCTGACGCCCACCCGACGGTCTCCGGCCCGACGGTGAACACCGTACCGATGCCGTCCATCTCGTCAAGGGTGTTCTCGGAGAATACCGTGGCGCCACCTGCCGGTTCGGTGGCGAGAACGGCGACCGAGAGATTCCCGCCCTCGAATTGGGCCTCTTGGACCGCAGCTTCCACGGCCTCTGGATCCGCATCCGATCCGGCCTCGACAAAGAACCCCTGCGCATCGAGCACGGATGCAACCTCGGCAGGCGACGCAGCAGCGACGAAGACAACGAGAGCGACGATGGCGAGGAGCAGGTGTTTCATAGGCTGATCGTACCTACTCGCTGTGAGGCTGCTGGTCAGGATCCAAGCGCTGCGCGAAGGAAGAACGCGAGATTGGCGGGGCGCTCGGCCATCCGGCGGGTGAGATAGGGGTACCAGGCGGTGCCGTATGGGACATACACCCGCAACGGGTAGCCGTCCTCGATCAGCGAAGCCTGCAGGTTGGTGCGGACGCCGTAAAGCATCTGGAACTCCCACGGTTCGCTCCGCTGCTCGCTCAGTCGTTTCGTGAGTTCGATCCGATCGGTGTCGTGCGTGGCGATGGCCGGCATGATGCCGGGCGTCGCCATGAGTCTCCTCGTGAGGGCATCGAACGCAGCGTCGACCCGATCACCGTCCTGATGGGCAACCTCGGCGGGTTCGGCGTAGGCGCCCTTGCACAAACGGACATGCCCACCGCGAGCAACGATCCGATCAAGGTCGAACGGCGTGCGGTAGAGATAGCCCTGTACTGCGATGCCCAGGTTCCCGTGCCGGGCCTGGATCGTCTCAAATGCGGTGACCGTCTTCTCAACGAGTTCGGACTCCTCCATATCGACCGTCACGGTTGTGCCTCCGACCATCGCTCGCGCCGCAAGCGCGTCAAGGGACGCGAGTGCGAGTTCATCGTCCACGCCGAGGCCGAGTTGCGTCAGCTTCACGGAGATGTTGGCATCGAGACCGTCGTCCCGGATGCGATCGAGACATTGGAGGTAGTCGTCCCTCGCTTCCGCTGCGGCGGTGGCGTCCGTCACGTGCTCTCCGAGGTGGTCCAGCGACACACTGGCGCCCGCCCGATTCAAGGCCACAGCGACGGCAGCGACATCGTCGAGCGTCTCGCCGGCGACGAAGCGAAGTGAGAGGCGGCGACCCGCCGACGACTCGGCGAAGATCGTGCGAACGGTTGAACGGTTGGTGACGGCGAGCAGACTGCGGCCGACGAGGTTCATCGGGCCGGTTCGTTGGATCCGGCAGCGCCGAGTTCGCGGGAGCGCCGCGTTGCAGACTGGATCGCGTCTTCCATGAGCGCCCGGAAGCCACCCTCTTCGAGGACATGCATCGCCGCCGCGGTGGTACCTCCGGGCGAGGTCACCTCGCCGCGGAGTCGGAAGGCGCTCTTCTCCGATCCAGAGAGCAGCATCCCGGCTCCCCGGAGCGTCTGGTGGACCAGCTTCTCAGCTGCATGGTGCGGCAAACCTTCTCGGATCGCGGCCTCGGTCATGGACTCAGCCAGCAGGAACACGTATGCGGGTCCGGTTCCGGAGACGGCGGTGACGGCATCGAGCAGGTCCTCCGACAACCGGATGGTCTCCCCAACGGCACCAAGAACGACCGCAGCATCGGCGAGCGCGTCCTCGTCCGCTTCGGCGCCCCCGCAGTATGCGGTCATCCCCTCGTCGACGGCGGCAGGGGTATTGGGCATGGATCGGATGATCGGAATACCGGGAAGTTCCCGCTCGAATGCAGTCGTCGGCACCCCGGCGGCGAGCGAGACCACCACCTGGTCGGCGGTGATCGTCTCCCGGATCTGCTCGAGGAGGCCCATCACGTCCTTCGGCTTGACCGCAACGATCACAACTCGCTTGCCGGCGGCGGCCTCGGCGGCGTCAAGGGTGGTCGGGACACCGGTATGGAACTCGGTCTCCCTCGCACGTTCGGGGCGCCGCACCGCGAGCGACAGGTCATCGGGATCCCAACCCACGCGCAGGAGGCCGAGGGCGAAGATCTCACCCATAGAACCGACTCCGAGAATGCCAACCGAAGGTTTCATGACCCTGATATTAGGGGCATCATCCGCTCGTGGAATACAGTGAGAGCCTGAATTGCTCGGCGGTACCAGGATCGAATGCGACGAGCCGAACATCGTCGAGCGTTCCCCGGTCATCCAGCCAGTCGCGAACCGCGCCGACGATGATCCGGCACGCGTCGGCAAGCGGGTAGCCGTAGATGCCGGCGGAGATAGCGGGGATCGCGACCGAAGTGGCGCCGAGTCGGGCCGACGCATCGAGCGCCGCTGCGACGGCCTCTGTCAGATGGGGTCCGTCATCCGGATCCCCTCGATACACGGGACCGACAACATGTACCACGTGGCCAGCCGCCATGTTCCCTGCCGTTGTGACGGCAGCGCCGCCGCGCGACACCGGCCCGTGCTCGGCGACCCATGCCCGCGACTCCGCATCGACGGCCGGACCTCCGGCCTGCGCGATGGCGGCGGCGACGCCGCCGCCGTGGGCGAGGCGGGCGTTCGCCGCGTTCACGATCACATCCACATCCTGGCGCGTGATATCCCCTTGCACGACGGTGATTCGTGGATCTGCGCCAGCCGCAATGGCGACCGACCTCACCTCGACCCGCTCCCCCATGAGGCGCTCGATCTGTGCGGCGAAGCGACCGGCATTGCCCGTGGTGAGATACCTGGTTGCGCCGGAAGCCGTCTCGGCACGGTCACCGCGCATACGGACCGTTTGGCGAGCAACAGCCGGGGCCGGGTCGATGACCTCCACGCCGGGACCAGCGGCGGCCCGGATCAGGTCGGCTGCGAACGAGTAATGCGTGCATCCCAGAACGATCGTGTCGGCTCCCCGCCCGATGACGTCTTCGGTGTATCGGTTGACCAGGCCATCGAAATCTCCCCCATCCTCGATGGCGGCTGCGAGACCCGGACATGCCCGAGCAACAACGGAGACACCACGACCGTGCCGATCGACGACCGACGCGAAGAGTTCGCCCTGGAACGTCGCCTCGGTGGCGAGAACGCCGATGGTTCCGCGCCTGGTGACGCCGGCAGCGGGCTTTACCGCCGGTTCCATTCCGACGAAGGACGTCGACGGGAACCGCTCCCGCAGTTCATGGA
Organism: uncultured Actinomycetota bacterium; assembly: GCA_963785245.1. Classification (GTDB taxonomy): domain Bacteria; phylum Actinomycetota; class Acidimicrobiia; order Spongiisociales; family UBA5794; genus JAHEEL01. Next base: position 6,022 of record CAWAUO010000008.1, read on the forward strand.
GGGCGGCCGCGGATGCGCTGTTGCACGCGACAACCACGGTGCTGGAACCAGCATCGATCAGATAGTCGCTGATCGCGAACGCGCGCGCTCTGACAGCGCCAAGTCCGCGTTCACCGTACGGGGCGAAAGCCTGGTCGGCGACGTAGACCAAGTCCGCGCCGGGGAGCAGCGATCGGATCTCGCGCAGGACGCCGAGTCCACCGACTCCCGAGTCGAAGACACCGATCGACCCGGTGCTCACCCGACTTCACCGTGGCGATTGTGGAATGCCACGTCCTGCATCGGCTTCCGTCCACCAGGAGGACGCGGGACGGTGTCCTCGGCCGGGTAGCCGAGCGCGACGGCATACCGGCATCGTACCCCCTCGGGCAGTCCGAGGACGATCGCCGCCTCGTCCGTGCGGTGCAGTGTGATTGGACAGGACGCGATCCCGAGAGCGTCGGCGGCCAGCATCAGGTTCTGCGCGAGCCGGCCGGTGTCGAACTCAGTCCCTCCCGGCTCCTCAACGAGCGCAATGGCGACCGGTGCATTCTTGACCGGGCCGGTGAAGCTTCCGCAGGCGGCGAGGCGCTCCTTCTGATCTCCGTCCACGACGATGAACGACCAGTTCTGTAGGTTCTTGCTGCTCCCCGTCCAGCGGGCGGCCTCGAGCAGCTTCGTGAGATCGGCTTCGGTCAGGGGTTTGTCGAGGTAGGTGCGGTGGGCCCGCAGTGCGAGGATTCGGCCGTAGACGTCGTTGGTGCTCATGGTTCAAGCGTAGACGGGCACCGTCAGCGATCGTGCAAAGAGAAAGGGACCGGGCAGAGCCCGGTCCCTCAACTCGTTCGATTCGTTCGGCTCAGCCGAGGAGCTTTGCCTTCTGAGCGTTGTACTCGTCGTCCGTGAGCTTGCCGGCGTCGTGAAGATCCGAGAGGGTCTTCAACTGGTCGGCCGTGTTCTCGGTTCCGGCGACGTTCTTGATGTAGCTGTCCTGGGCGTCCTGAGCAGCCTTCGCATACTCATACTGACGCTCGTGCATCTTGCTGCCATTGGCGATCAGGTAGACCAGAACGCCGAGGAACGGGAGCAGCAGCACGAAGATAACCCATCCAGCCTTTGCCCAGCCGGACATCGGGCTCCGGAAGATGTCAACGAAGATCGTGATGAGCAGCCAGATCCACATGACGAACAGGAAGAACCAGATCATCGCGAAGAAAATGTCCAACAGTGGCACGTGTTACCTCTTTCGTGTCGGCCGACAGTTTTGGTCGTCGGCGCGTTTCCTGCGGGGAGCGTAGGGACGAATGCGCCCACAGTGCGCGCCGCAAGAGGAATCCTACCGTCGCCCTCGACCGCACATGAAGCCTAGAAGGACTCCACCGGCAGGTCCATCAGGCCCCCGTCCTCGGCCTCCGCGAGTTCGCGCCGCAGCTTCGCCTTCGGC
>CAWAUO010000009.1:0-17399 GCA_963785245.1 uncultured Actinomycetota bacterium
ACCCCGACCGCGCCGGCACAGACACCCTCGATGATCTCGTCGATGCCTACATCACGTTCATCACCGATGAACCGGAACTGGCCCGCATCTACCTCCAGATCGGCGTATCTGGCAGCAACGACGACTCAGCCGCCCGACGGTTCCTCAGGCACCACGTTCGACGCGTCGAACGCTTCGCCGAGACCATCAGACGCCGGAACCCGGCCACCACCATCGACGAGGCGACCATGACGGCCGAGGTACTGCTCGGGGCACTCGATGGGCTGGCATTCCGGTGGGTCCTCGACCAATCGTTCGACTTCCCGACCCATGCGAGGGCAGCAGTGCGCCAGTGCGGCTGAGGCCGGAGCGACGCCGCGCGGCGGAGTGTCACCTCCCAGAGCAAGAACGCCCTTCCCAAACCGAATCGATTGGGTAGGTTGAGTGGGGGCGCCGCCGGCGCTCCGGCTCTGCGGAGGGCCGATTCCATGGCGAAGGGAGAGGGATGGATTTCCTTCAGGTCTACGGGTATGAGATCAAGGACGGCAAGGCCGGCGAGTACCAGCAACTGGTCAACGACAGCGAAGATGCTTGGAAGGCGGCCATGCCCGATGGTACGGAGTACGTCGGCACATACGCCTCCATCTACTCGTCCGAGAAGGAGGCCGGTTCGTTCTTCACGATCTACCGCCTCGACTCGTACGCAGCACTGGATCGCCTTGCCGAAGAGCAGCAGAGTGGAGAGCTCGGTCGCATCGTTGGCCGGTTGATGTCCTTCACGGACACCGACAACAACGCCGGGCAGAGCGGGTTCCTCCTCAAATCAATGTCCGACGTCACCATCACCGAGGCGTAGGACGCACTGCAGCCGAGCCACCGGGGTCCCCTCGGTGGCTCGCTCGCGTGTGATTCCGCTCCTCGCGAGCCGCTTCGACCGCAACGCCGTACCATCGACGGTCCGGAATCATCGAGCGGAGATTGTCATGGAGTTCGCGATCCAGGTCAGCGGCGTCTACGAGGACGTGCTTGCAGCAGCCCGGTTCTCCGAGGAGCGCAGCCTCCCCGCCATCGCTCTTCCCGACCACTATCTGATGGCCCTCGACGAGGAGAAGGCGCAGACCACGCCTGCACCGGATGCGCTCATCCAACTCGCCGGACTTGCGCGCGACACCGAGCGCATCGAACTGGTCGTCCTCGTCTCCCCGATCACGTTCCGACACCCGGCGGTTCTCGTGAAGACGGCAATCACGATCGACCGGATGTCTGGAGGTCGCTTCACGCTCGGCATCGGCACGGGATGGATGGATCGCGAACATGAGGTGTTCGGATTCCCGTATCCGCCGATGGCGGAGCGCTTCGACATGCTCGAGGAGGCCCTCGCTTACGCTCGCGCAATGCTCGCTGATGAACCGGAGGGTTTCACCGGCACCCATTACTCGCTTGAGGCCTTCCCGATTGCTCCACAGCCGTTCGGCCGGGTGAAGCTCCTCGTCGGCGGCGTCGGTGCTGCGAAGACGCCGCGCCTTGCGGGCACCTATGCAGACGAGTTCAACGTCTACCCGGGACCTGACCTGGCTATCAGAGTCGATCGGGCTCGGGAGGCAGCCGTGTCGGCGGGCAGAGACCCTGAGGCCCTGTTCTTGTCCAGCGCAGGGCAGGTCATTGGAGCGGAGAGCGAGGCCGATCTGGAACGCCGTCTCGATTCGCTCGCCGCCGAGCGCGAGATGACGAGAGACGAACTCGCCGCGCACTTCGAGAGGCGCCACACGCCCGTGGCGACCTACGACCGACTCCGGGAGATGTTCTCCGAGATCGAGGAACTCGGCATCAGCCGCTTCTACCTCCAGGGCGGATACGACCCGACCACGACGCCTGAGTTCCTCGAAGCCGTCGGCGGGCCAAGCCAGTAGCGTTGTGTCTGTGAACACCGAAATGGTTGACATAGGGGGCCCGGTACGCATTGCCGAATACGGCGGAGACGGGCCGCTGATCCTCCTGGTCCATGGCCTCGGTGGCTCGATCGAGAATTGGGATGTCACCGGCCCTCTGCTGACCGGGAGCGGTCGCGTCGTTGCGATCGACCTCATCGGCTTCGGCGACTCCGAACCGGGAGACCGTCGCCCCAGTGTGGAGGACAACGCCAGTCTCGTGCCCGAGGTCATCCAACTCCTCGGCTTCGAATCTGCGACGCTGGTCGGGAATTCGATGGGGGGGCTCATTTCGATGATCACCGCTGTCGAACACGCGAACCGCGTCGATCGATTGGTCCTGGTCAACCCAGCACTTCCGGTCAGCCGGCGCCGGCCACCCGACCTCGAGGTGCTGACGAAGCTGATCGGGCCGCTCGTACCCGGGATCGGTGTGCCCGCGTTCCGCATCTACCGCGCGGCCCATTCTCCCGAGGAGGAGACAACGGAGACGCTCCGCATGATCGCTGCGGACGCCGAGACCGTGCCCGATTGGGCCAGGGAACGTCTCACCGAAGCAAACCGCGCACGGCGCGACCGGGACTGGGCGATCCCCGCGTTCCTCGAGGCGGATCGGTCGATCGCACGGTACGTGCTCCGACCTCGCCGATTCGCTCGTCTCATCCACCGAATCGGCGCCCTGACGCTGCTCATTCACGGGTCCGAGGATCGTCTGGTCTCCGTCGATTCGGCCCGGTGGGCCGCGCAGCAGCGGCCGGACTGGACCTATGTCGAGATGGAAGGCGTCGGTCACGTCCCGATGCTCGAAGCCGCAGATGAGTTCTCCGTGATCACGCTCGGCTGGCTCGAGACGGTGTCGTGAGCTTCGACTTCCCGGACATCTACCGCTCTCCACGAGAGCGGTAGAGCGTGCTCGTCGTTGGTCTGGACTTCGAAGCCTCGCGATGACGGCACCAGCAACAGCAACGGGCGCTTGGAGGGCGTGCCGACGGAGACGTGGGACTGCGACTCTCCCTCCGTACGCCAAACGCCATCATCCCCGCGAAACGGCGCTGGTTGAGGAGTTGCGAGCTACGGGCCGGACGTGGGCTGCGGACTACTCGACGACCGGGTACCCGGACTCATACCAGTTGACGATGCCACCGTCGATCTCGTAGACCTCGGTGAACCCGAGGTCCTTCATCGTCTTGACGGCGTCAGACGAGCGGTTCCCGGAGCGGCAGTACATGACGTACGGGTCGTTCTTGTCGAGAGTGTCGAGTTGGTCGGCGAAGTTCGTTTCGTAATAGTCGACGTTGATCGCTCCACTGAGGCGGGCCTCGTTGAACTCCTCCGGAGTCCGAATGTCGAGAACGACGAGACCGGACGGGGCGTCCTCGATCACCTGAGCTGCCTGCTCCGGCGAGACCAACTCGATGGTCGCGGTGTCGCTGCCTGAGGAACAGGCGGAGACCAACACCGCGAGAACCAGAACCAGGCCAGACAGCGTGCGAATCATTCCGCTCTTCATTGTGGGGTCACTCCTCTTCTTCCGGACACAGTGTTGATGGTTCAGGCCAACCCGAGAGCCACAAGACCCCCGGTGAGGTTGGCGACTTCGCTGTAGCCGTGGCGCACAAACAGTTCGGCGGCTACGCCGGAACGATTCCCGGTGCGGCACACGAACAGGATCGCACGATCCCGATCGAGATCGTTGAGCTTCCCGAACAACGAACCGAGGCCGATGAGTTCGGCGCCCGGGAGCGTGCCCATGGCCCACTCAAACGGCTCCCGGACGTCGATGATCACGGCATCGTGCTCCTGGCTCCAGGCCTGCCAGTCGCGCGCTTGGACGAGGACCACGTCGCTCATTCGCTCACCGATCACGTCAGCTGCATGAACAGCTTCTCGAGGCGCTCGGGATCGTAGCCGGCAAGCGCTGCGCTCTCGGGATCGAGGGCGCATGTGGACAAGGTCATTGCGAAGTAGCGGTATCCGGCCTGCTCGAGGGCATGCATCGAAGCCGAGAACTGGGTGATGACGTCGGCGCACTCGCGCCCGTCCTCGAGCATGCCCTGGATGCCCCGGATCTGACCCTCGACGCGGCGGAGCCTCGTCAGGATGTCGGCGATTTCGGCGTCGTCCGGCTTCATACGGGAAGGTTATACCCCCATGGGGTATACGCCTCCGAGGAATCTCCCGCAATGTGCAGCAAACCGGGAATTGATACGACCCGACTCAAGTTATACTGTCTGCAACCACTCAGAGACATCCCCCACCGAGCCGGTGGGCACCAACAACGAAGGAGCACACCCATATGGGACGCGCCGTAGGCATCGACCTCGGAACCACCAACTCCGTCATCTCAACGCTCGAGGGCGGGGAACCAAAGATCATCAGCAACGCTGAGGGGCACCGCACGACTCCCTCGGTCGTTGCGTTCGCCAAGAACGGCGAGGTCCTGGTCGGCGACCAGGCCAAGCGACAAGCCATCACAAACCCGGAACGGACCGTCCGCTCGGTCAAGCGCCACATGGGCACCGACTGGGATGTCGAGGTCGACGGCAAGTCGTACAACGCGCAGGAGATCGCCGCCCGCATCCTCATGAAGCTCAAGCGCGACGCCGAAGCGTTCCTCGGCGAACCCGTCACCGAAGCGGTGATCACGGTCCCCGCCTACTTCGGAGACGCACAGCGCCAGGCCACCAAGGAAGCCGGCCAGATCGCCGGACTCGAGGTGCTGCGCATCATCAACGAGCCGACCGCCGCCGCACTGGCCTACGGACTCGACAAGACCGAGGACGACCACCTCATCCTCGTCTACGACCTCGGCGGCGGTACATTCGACGTGTCGGTGCTCGAGATCGGTGAAGGCGTCTTCGAGGTCAAGTCGACCCACGGTGACACCACGCTTGGCGGTGACGATTGGGACGACAAGATCATCAACTGGCTCGTCGAGGGCTTCAAGAACGACAACGGCGTCGATCTTTCGAAGGACCCGATGGCGATGACGCGCCTCAAGGAAGCTTCCGAGAAGGCGAAGATCGATCTGTCGTCGGTCATGGAGACCGAAATCAACCTGCCGTTCATCACCGCGACGAACGAAGGCCCGATCCACCTGCTCCGCACGCTCACCCGCTCGGAATTCGATCAGATGACCGAGGACTTGGTCGCCCGCACCAAGATGCCGTTCGAGGAAGCCCTCAAAGACGCTGGCGTGACCATGACCGACATCGATCAGGTCATCCTCGTCGGTGGATCTACCCGCATCCCATCCGTCCAGAACCTCGTGAACGAGATGGCCGGCAAGGAGCCGAACAAGGGCGTCAACCCGGATGAGGTCGTTGCGGACGGAGCGGCTCTGCAGGCCGGTGTGCTCACGGGTGACGTCAAGGGGATCCTCCTCCTCGATGTGACTCCCCTGACGCTCGGCGTTGAGACCGAGGGTGGCGTCTCGACCAAGATGATCGAGCGCAACACCACGATCCCGACGCGCCGGTCGGAGATCTTCACGACGGCTGCCGACAACCAACCCGAGGTCGAGATCCACGTCCTCCAGGGTGAACGCGCCATGGCGAACGACAACAAGAGCCTCGGCCGCTTCAAGCTCCCCGGCATCGCTCCCGCACAGCGCGGCGTCCCGCAGATCGAGGTCACGTTCGACATCGATGCCAACGGCATCGTCTCGGTCTCGGCGAAGGATCTGGGCACCGGCCAGACCCAGCAGGTGACGATCACCGGCGGCACCGCGCTGTCCGATGACGACATCGAGCAGATGGTCAAGGATGCCGAGTCACATGCCAACGACGACGCACGGCGCAAGGAAGCGGTGGAGGCTCGCAACCAGGCCGATCACACGACGTATCAGATCGAGAAGCAACTCGTCGAGCACGGCGACAAGCTGACCGACGACGAGCGCAAGTCACTCGACGACAAGATCGCCGAGATCCGCACCATGCTCGCCGACGAGGCCGCGGACCCAGAGGCGTTGAAGAACGCCACCAACGAGCTCCTCACCTCGTCACAGATCCTTGGTCAGAAGATCTACGAGGCGTCGGCCGCAGAGAGTGCCGCGGCAGCAGCCGAGGATGCACCATCGAGTGACGACGATGTCGTCGAGGCCGAGGTGGTGGAGGACGATGACGAGTCCTGACGACGGCTTCGAGCAACGAGCTTCGATCAACGAGCCCGATGATTCTTCCCCCAGTGGGGGAGGAATCGTGCCGGACCCTGATTCGACCAGTGACCTCGACGAGATCGTGATCCTCGAGCCGGGACCGACGGCGCATGAGCTTGGGCTCGAACTGCCTGAGGATCCGGACGAGGCGCAGGCGCTGTTGCTGCGCGAGTTGAGCGAAGCCCGGCAGGAAGCCGGCGAACAACTGGAGATGCTGCAACGCGTCGCGGCCGACTTCGACAACTATCGGCGTCGGATCGAACGAGACCAGGCGGAGAACGTCGAGCGCGCGTCCCAGCGCGTCATCGAGAGCCTCCTCCCGACGCTTGACGCCTTTGACGCAGCTACCGCGTTCGAACCGCAGACCCCGACAGAGCAGAACACGCTCGACGGCATGGTCTCGACGCGGGCGCAGATGCTCGAGACGCTTGCCCGCGAGGGTTTCGAGCCGATCCCGGCAGCCGGTGAACTGTTCGATCCGAAGGTGCACGAGGCCGTGTCGGGACCGGGAGACGGCGAGGGCGACCTGGTCGTCGATGCCGAACTGCGGCGCGGCTATGCCATGCGCGGTCGGGTAATCCGGCCGTCCCTCGTGACGGTGAAACATGCGTAAGGAATGGCTCGAGAAGGATTACTACGCCACACTTGGTGTCTCGAAGACCGCTTCGGGCAAGGAAATCAAGAAGGCGTTCCGGAAGCTCGCGCGCGAGTTCCATCCGGACAACAATCCTGACGACGCCGTCTCCGAGGCACGCTTCAAGGAGATCAACGAGGCCTACGACACGCTCGCGGACGACGACGAACGCAAGGAATACGACCACGCCCGTGAGATGGGGTACTTCGTTGGCGACCCCGGCGGCCACCAGCAGTACGTGCGGGTCGAGGACATCTTCGGTGGCCAAGCGGCAGCCGGAGGTCGCGGTGGGTTCCAGGACCTCCTAGGGGGGCTCGGCGATCTGTTCGGACAGGGCGGCGGACGCCAGTACCAACCGCGTCCGGCGGCCGGCCGCAACTTGCAGGCAGATCTCTCGCTGACATTCCATGAGGCGCTCTCGGGTGCCACGAAGTCCATTTCGGTCGACGGCCGGAAAGTGAAGGTCAAGGTCCCGATGGGGATCGCCGACGGCACCAAGGTTCGCCTGGCAGGCAAGGGAGAGCCGGGTTCTGCAGGCGGCCCCGCAGGCGACTTGTTCGTCCGCGTGCACGTTGCAGAACACCCGATCTTCGAGCGGGCCGGCAAGTGCGACCTCAAGTTGGATGTGCCGGTCACGTTCGCGGAGGCTGCGCTCGGCGCCGTGGTCGAGGTCCCGACCCTCGACGGGACGACGAAGATCCGTGTGCCGGGAGGCACGCAGGGCGGTACGGTGATGAAGGTGTCAGGCAAGGGAGTCGAGACGGTCAACAAGACCGGAGATCTCCTCGTGACGGTCCGGGTCACGGTTCCGACCGAACTGTCGGAAGCGGAACAGGAACTCCTCGAAGCCTTCCGCGACGAGCGACTGCCGGACAACCCGCGCGAGCACCTGGGGGTGACGTGATGAACAGCGAAGAAGCCCGATACGTCATCTCGGTCGCCGCGGAGATGTCGGGGATGCATCCGCAGACGCTGCGTATCTACGAGCGGCGAGGGCTCATCGAGCCGTATCGAACGCCGGGAGGAACCCGGCGCTACTCCGAAGCCGACATCGAACGCCTCGACGTCATCCAAGAGCTGACGAGTGCGGGCGTGAACCTCGAAGGCGTCCGCCGGATCATGAGCCTCGAGAGCGAGAATGATCGGCTCAGAAACCAGGTAGATCGGCTCCGTCGGCTGCTGGAGGAGTCCGACGCGCGATTCGTTGGCGACCCGGAGCGGAGAACGGTGATTCGGATGGGCGTCGTCCAACGGAGGAACCTCCCCGCGATTCGGCGCAAACGGCCGTCGGGCGAATAGCAGCCGAGGAGCGGCTTCGCAGTCGCCGAGTAGCGGAGTAGCTGAGTAGCTGAGTAGCGTCGGGCTCTCTTTTGGAGGTAGCCGTGACGCTCGACGTTGAAGCCATTCGCAATCAGTTCCCTGCTTTGTCTCGGGTGGTTGGGGGGAGACCGGCGGCCTATCTCGATGGGCCGGGTGGAACGCAGGTACCGAAGTCCGTCATCGATGCGATGGCGGACTTCATGCGTGCCGGGGGCAGCAATCACGGCGGGCCGTTCGTGACGTCACGCGAGACCGATGCCGTCGCCGAAGAGGCACGCCGGGCCGTCGCCGACCTGTTCGGGGCATCGCCCGACGAGATTGCGTTCGGTCAGAACATGACCTCCCTGACGCTCTCCGTCAGCCGGGCGCTCGGTGCAACGTGGGAGGCAGGCGACAACATCGTGGTGACCCGCCTCGACCACGACGCCAACGTCTGGCCATGGGTGATCGCAGCCCGTGACGCAGGGGCCGACGTCCGCTGGATCGACTTCGACCCTGACAACGGATGCCGTCTGGACACCGAAGGTCTCGGCAGCCTCATCGATGCCCGAACCCGCCTCGTCGCCGTGACCCATGCATCGAACGCGGTCGGGACCATCACCGACCTGGGCCCCATCATCGAGGCGGCGCATGCAGTCGGGGCGAGGACCTATGTGGACGCGGTGCACTACTCGCCCCACGGACCCCTCGATGTAGCGGACCTCGGAACCGACTTCCTCGCAGCCTCTTCGTACAAGTTCTTCGGACCGCACACCGGATGCCTCTATGGCAGCTCCGAAGCGCTCACCGAAGAGGCCGCCTACAAGATCCGCCCTGCCCCAGATGACCCGCCCGGCAAGTGGGAGACCGGGACACAGAGTTTCGAGAGCCTGGCCGGCGTCGCTGCCGCCGTCGAATACATCGCCTCGCTCGGTGACGGTTCGTCCAGACGAGATCGCATCCTGTCGGCCATGGAGACCATCGGCGCGTACGAACGCGCCGTGTCTGCCCGCTTCCTCGAGGGGATCGCGGCGCTGCCGGCGGTGACGCTCTACGGTCGGAGCACACCCGACGGCCGGACGCCGACGTTCGCCGTCTCGGTCGACGGGGTCCGCCCCGACACGGTGGCCGCGGAACTCGGGGATCTCGGCATCTTCGTGTGGTCCGGCGACTACTACGCAGTCGAGGTCATGAGCCGCCTCGGATTGGCCGATCAGGGCGGCCTCGTCCGTATCGGGTTCGTGCACTACAACACCCTTGAGGAAGTCGACCGGGTCGTGGCCGCTCTCGGCGATCTGTCACCGTGACGGCGTTCCCCGACGACTTCGTCTTCGGCGTCTCCGCCTCGGCCTATCAGATCGAGGGCGCATGGGATGAAGACGGCAAGGGCGAGTCGATCTGGGACCGCTTCGTACGCGAGCCCGGGCGCATCATCAACGGTGACACCGGCGACGTCGCGTGCGACCACTATCACCGATACGCCGAAGATGTCGCGCTCATGGCAACTGCGGGGATCCCCGCCTACAGCCTGACCACCGCCTGGACCAGGATCATCCCGGACGGTACCGGACCCGTCGAACCACGCGGCATCGCCTTCTACGACCGCCTGGTCGACGAACTCCTCGAGCATGGGATCACGCCCCACGTCACGCTCTACCACTGGGAACTGCCACAGGCGCTCCAGGACAACGGCGGGTGGGCCAACCGTGACACCGTCGATGCGTTCGTTCGCTACGCAGATGTCGTGAGCAGCGCGCTCGGAGATCGGGTGCAGCACTGGGAGACCCACAACGAACCATGGGTGGCGTCGTTCCTCGGCCACTACTTCGGCGAGTTTGCCCCTGGCCACACCGACCTTGCCGAGACACTCGCCGCAGGACATCACCTGCTCCTCGCCCATGGTCGTTCCGTGCCGGTGATCCGATCGAACGTGGTCGACAGCGACGTCGGCATCATCCTCGACTGCCGGCCTTCGACGCCTGCGAGCGCAGACCCGGCCGACGTGGCAGCCGAACGTCACTTCGACGGATTCCGGAACCGGTGGTTCTTCGATCCGGTGTTCGGGAAGGGCTACCCACAGGACATGCTCGACATCTACCTGCAGCGCGGGGCCTTCGAAGACGAGATCCCTTCGTTCATTCGCCCCCGGGACCTCGAGGAGATCGCCGTGCCACTCGACTTCATCGGCGTCAACTACTACACCGCACTTGCAGTGGGCGCCGGGAGCGAGGAAGACGAGACCACCTGGCTGATGCCGGGCCCGAACCCGCCGGAGGGCTACACCGAGATGGGGTGGGAGATCGTCCCGGCTGCGCTTACGACGTTCCTCAAGCGCATCCACGACGACTATGGAGCGAAGGACATCCGCATCACGGAGAACGGCGCCTCCTATTCGGATGGACCTGGGCCGGACGGCCACATCCACGACCGCCGCCGCATCGACTACCTCTGGTCGCACCTCGAAGCCGTTGCCGACGCGATCGAACTCGGTGTGCCGGTGACGGGCTACTTCGTATGGTCGATCATGGACAACTTCGAGTGGACGCTCGGCTACAGCCAGCGCTTCGGACTGATCTGGGTCGACCATGCAACCGGCGAGCGCATCCCGAAGGACAGCCTCGCCTGGTATGGCAACGTGATCGCGTCTCGATCACTCGGGTGATGTTGAGCCAACCTGTGGCGTGCCGCAGCCGATACGCTGGCACCGATGCGCACGTCGATCACCGTCCGCGAACCAGGGGCCGAATCGATCGCGCTCGTCATCGAAGGCGATCGCTTCACCGACCCGGATGACGGGCCAATCGACAATGAGATTGCGACCGGCCATCTCTACGCCGTGCCCGGCCTCGCCGACTGCCATGCGCACCTCGGTGTCGGGACCATCGGACAGATGGGCACCCTCACCGATGAGGAGATCCGCTCCAACGGTATCGCCAACGCCTGGATGCAGGTGGAAGGCGGCGTGCTCCTCATCGCCGACAAGGGCTCATCGAGCGATGTGTCGCTCGAGATTCTCGACGCGCCGCCGTCGACCCGGCCGAGGATGCAGATGGCCGGCCGCATCATCTCGTCCCCCGGCGGCTACTACCCGGGATACGGCAGAGAGGTCGACGACGCCGGCCTGGCCGATGCCGTGCGAGCGGCCTGTGCCACGCCTGCCTCGTGGGTCAAGATCATCGGGGACTGGCCGCGTCGCGGGCTCGGGACCCAGGCCAACTTCACCGAGGAGGCGCTGCGCACCGCGGTCGAGGTTGCCCACGCCGCTGGCTGCCGGGTGGCGGTCCACACGATGGCGCCTGAGGGCATCGGGCCCGCAGTCGAAGCTGGGATCGATTCGATTGAGCACGGCCTGTTCCTGTCTGCCGAAGGACTACGCCGATTGGCAGCGCGGCACGGAGCGTGGGTGCCCACGGTTCTTGGAGCCGAAGCGATCATTGAGATGCTCGGAGCCGACAGCACCGGAGGCCGTCTCTTGACCGGAGGAGTCGACAATGTTCGAGAGCTCCTCCCCGAAGCCGAGCGGCTTGGCGTGACGATCCTGACCGGCACCGACCTCGCGGTCCCCCATGGGCAGGTCGCGCGTGAAGCGATCCGCCTCCACGAACTGGGATTGTCGGAACACGCGACACTCCGCGCCGTCACCACAGCCGCCTTTGACTACCTCGGGGCGCCACGCGGCTTCTCCCCAGGCATGCCGGCGGACGCCGTGTTCTTCTCCGACGACCCGAGAGTGCGCCTCGAAACGCTGCTCGAACCTCGTGTCGTCGTTCGTGCCGGCAGGGTCATTCCCACTCAGAGCTCGAGACGCCGGTAGAGGAGCATCGCACCGGCCACGAAGACGACGGCAGTCGCGGCGGTCGCCCATACCGCGCTGGCGGGATCGAACGGGTTCCCGTGGATGTACTCCATCCCTGGGATCCACCCATTGAGATCGAGGTCGGCCTTCATGAGTCCGGTCGGCAGGTAGCGATACCACGACGGCCGAATCTGGGATGGAGCGAATCGCAGCACGAGCCACAGGACCATTGCGATGAGTGCAACCGGTCCGCGACGTCGGATCAGCACTCCGAGGAGGCCGGTCAGGGAAATGAAGAACCCCAGCACCACCATCGTCGCGCCGAGCGCGATCAGGAAGCGCCCGAACACCGGTGCATCCGGTATCACGAAGCGGTACGGCGTGACCTGCGGCAGCCACCAGTTGGCAACGAGTCCGGGGATCAGGACGGCAGCAACCGAGAGGCCGATCCAGAGGCCCGTGAGTTTCGCGGCGACGTAGCCCCCTCTCGCCACCGGCTTCGAGACAAGCCAGGCCGCGATGCCGCTGCGGTACTCACCGACAACCGTCGCCTCGGCCAGGATGATCCCGGCGAACACGGGGAACACCATGAGTGCGTTGAGTAAGTTCTCATAGCCCAACGAACCAAACGGCTTGTTGCCGGTCGCCACAACGAAGTACACGAAACCGTTGATGCCCGCCACCCACAAGACCAGATGGAACAGGCCGCGCCGGCCGAGCCACCTCCGCAATTCCGTATCGAGGACCCCAAAGAACCCCCCAAGCCCAAGGCGAACCGTGGTCACGTCAATCGCCATGGTCGGACCCCACAAGCGCAAGGTACGCGTCCTCAAGTCGTCCTTCGCTGAGATGAAACTCGATGATGTCGTGCCCGTCACCGTCGACCAACGCCGGGGCGAGCCGTTGGATGGCCGATTCATCGCTCAATCGGACAACCCAATCCTCGATCTCTCCGTGACGACGTGCGTTGATGCTCTTTACCCACGGTTCATCCGCGAGTCGGGCATGCAACGCGTTGGTGTCTCCCCGTAGTCGAACCGCGTAGTCCGTATCGGATACCGTCAGGATCTCGTCGATGTCTCCCTGGGCCACGATGGCCCCCCGGCTGATCATGGCCACCGTGTCACTCACCTGTTCGACGTCGTTGAGGATGTGCGTCGAGTAGAACACGGTCGCTTCGGTGCGAGTTTCTTCGATGAGGTCCAGCATGTCGCGACGGCCGGTCGGGTCGAGCCCGGCGGACGGTTCGTCGAGGATGACGAGATCGGGATCGCCGATGAGCGCCTGAGCCACGCCCACGCGCTGCCGCTCACCACCCGACAATCCCGCCATACGACGCTTCGCCTTGTCGGTCATACCGACCCGATCGACGAGTTCGTCGACGCGGCGCCGGAGCGCAGAACCGTGAGGGTGCCCGGGATAGAGCCGCCCAGCGGTGGCGACCACATCTCTCACCGTCTGATGGGACGGGAAGACCGGATCCTGCGGCAGATAGCCGATGTGCGAGCGAGCCAGGAGACCGCTTCCTCGCACGTCGATGCCGTTCACGGCCGCCCATCCCGAGGTGGGCATGATGAGTCCCATGAGGATCTTCATCGTGGTCGTCTTGCCGGCACCGTTCGGGCCGAGGAAGCCGCACACGGATCCGGCTTCGACGGTGAGGTCGAGGCCGCGCAGGGCTTCGACCTTCCGGTACCGCTTCTTCAGTTGCCGAATCTCGATCGCGGGGACCGTCATGCGAGCTCCCTTCGATCGAAGAACCACACCGCAGCGCCCAGCACCACGAGTGAGAGCAACAGCGAGGACACGATCGGCACGAGGAGGGCGGCATCGTTTCCCCACGCGATCTGGAGGACCGCCCGGACGGCCCCTGCCGGGGTGGCTGACACACTCGTTCCCCCGACGATCGCAGACCCGACGATCGCTCCAACCAGCATCATGCCGAGTCCAAAGACCGCGGTCCGTGACCGGAGAAATGCCCCCAGCAGCATCATCGCCGCAATAACGAACACAACCGTCGCCCAGATCGCCGCGAGCATTCCGAGGTAGGGGCCGAAGTCTGGGAGGTTCGCGAAGCGACCCCACATGCCGATCGGAGACTGGGTCACCTCTGTGACTTCCCATGCAAGGAATCCAGTGCCCCCACTATCCACAGCACCGGCGAGAATCGGATACACGAGACCCCCGGTCGCGAAGATGATCAACGCATAGCCGACGGCAGCCGCAGTGAACTTCGCCATGATCACGGATGCACGTCGGATCGGCATCGCCACAAGCCAGCCTGCGGTACCCCGATTGATCTCACCCAGTACGGCTCCCTCGCTGAGGGACACGGCCGAGATGAGTAGAACTGCCGACCACACACTGAGGAAGCCGAAGAACAAGAATCCGAACCCGGGATCAACGCTCGGACTGGAAGCGGCGCTCCACGGTGCGTACATGACCCCAAAGACGATCAGGCCGGCAGCGACCAGAAAGACTGCCCGCAGCGGGAACCAGATCCGAAACTCAACCCCGAGCAACCCCCCGATCCCCTGCAGGGGATGGATCCGTTCAATGGGGGTCGTCACATGGGGATCAGTCACCATCGACACCTCCGACCAGTTCCATGTAGAGATCCTCGAGGCTCCGATATGCCGGCCGCAACGCAACGACTCGGGCCCCATCGCTCTCCACGAGGAAACGCATGAGCCGGCTTTCGGCGACGGCTCGATCAGGCGTCTCGATCCTCCACTCCTGCCCCCCGAGTGGGGCGACAGTGTCGACCCATGGTTCACGCCCGAGACTCCGAAGGACTCCATCACCATTCCCACCTGCGAGCGTGACCTGGTAGACGCCGCGGCCACCGAGGTACCGGTCCATCGCACCCTGCTCTACGATCTCACCGCGATCGATAACGACGATGTGATCGGCTATGCGCTCTACGTCGTCGAGGATGTGGCTCGAGTAGAAGATCGTCATGTGCTCCTTGAGCCGATCGAGGAGCGTGAGCACCTGGTGCCGACCTTCCGGGTCGAGACCCACCGACGGCTCGTCGAGGATGAGGAGCTCGGGATCCCCGATGATGGCCTGGCCGATGCCGAGGCGTCGCAGTTCACCGCCGGAGAGTGCCTTCACTTTCCGGCTGGCAAGGTCCGTGAGACCGACCAGATCGAGCGTCTCGTCGACCCTCACATTGAGCGCCGCGCTGGATCCGTCGAGATACCGGCGCGCCACGAAACGGAGGATGGAACGTACCTTCGCCCTCGGGAAAAACGACGGATCCTGGGGGAGATAGCCGACCCGGGAACGGGTGAGGAGGCCGTCTCCATCGAGATCGTCCCCCAGGATGGAGGCCCAGCCGGCTGACGGCGCGATGAGCCCCATCAGGATCTCCATGGTCGTGCTCTTGCCCGCGCCGTTCGGGCCGAGGAAGCCACAGACGGATCCCTCCGGAACTTCGAAGTCGACGCCACGCAGTGCCTCTACCCGCCGATAGCGCTTCCGCAGGCTTCGGGTCTCGATCGCCGCGGTCACGGGCATTCCTCCCATTCGGGCAACGGCACAACAGTGTCCCCGTTGACCTCGACGACCGCGGATCCGCAGTACTGGCGTCTGCAGCTGTCGTCGTAGCAGGGCTCGGACGCCTCCTCACCGCTGATCCGAAGGATGTACGTCCCCGGATCGAGATTGGCCGGTTCCGGGAAGAATGCGTCCCACGGTTCCTGCCATCCTATTTGTGGGCGCAGACTCACGAGCCCTCCGCCCAACCCATAGGTCTGTATCGGTACGAGACCGCTCTCCTCGGCACTGCGAACCGTCCTCGGGTCTTCATCGTCGTGGAGCCAGGCATACCCGAAGTTGACCCCTCCGGCCGGCCAGGCGTCGCCGCGTCCGATCTCGCCGAGGGTCGTCCCGGCGGGGAGCAGTGTGGCCGTGATGTAGGAAGGGGACCCTTCCTGTTGGATTCCGTTCGGGACCTCTATCCAGAGATGGCTGGAGCCGGTGGGGGGCGTCAACGGCCTTCTGGCGATCTCCTCCGGGGATCCGATCGGTTCCAGATCACACGCGTCGAGTTCGGGGAGGTCGATCACCGTGTCCCCGTCGACATTCACCGAGATCTGTGTGCACCGCTCTGGGGCTGCGAAGTAGAGGTCGTAGGATCCCGGATTTCCAATGAATGTGCCGGCGAATAGTTCATAGGCGCCACCGGGAACAACGAGCGCACCTTGGGCTCCCTCTTCATGTTGCAGCAAGCCGCAGACGCTCGCTTCGTGGTATTCACCCACGTCGAGCATCGGCCGCAGCGGTTCGGCCCCCAGCCACTCGTCGAGGATCTCCTCCTCGCTCCGTCCGGATTCATTGGCCGCCTTGGCAATCTCGCGATTGAAAGGCCCAGGCGGGTGGTTGCTTTCCGGGCACAGACCGCCGAGATAGTCGCCGGGGTCTGTCACCGATCCGAAATCGGTGCCGACCGGAAGGAGCGCGAGGAGGATGATTCGCCCCACGAGGTCGTCGTGGGGCCTGATCCGCACCGAGAGCGCTCCGGGTGCTCCGCCGGTGATCGCAGTCGGGTCACAGTTCGCCTCGACCCACGCCTCCATCGACTCGACGGCCTCGATTGATGCATCAAAAGCCTCATCTGACGGCAGTCCGATCCAATCAGCCAGAATCTCCTCACCCTCCATTCCTCCGGGCAGGTTCAATCCCCGGTCACGGAACATGGCAAGGAACCCTGATTTGATTGCCTCGGCAGTCTCCCACTCAGACGTGAGATCGTCGGGAACGAGCATCGATCCGGCACGGATCGCAGACTCGTAGCGATCGATGCGCTGGTTGAGCTCATACTCATTCCAGTCAGATTGACCAAACAACACGGCGTCACTCAGCTCTGGCCACCGGGAGCAGAAATCGCCGCACGCTTCGATCGCCCAGTCATCGATCGCCTCGATCGCTATCTCGGCTTCACTGACCGCCGAGTCCATCCCCCCGGGACCGAACATCATCGTGACGTGTTCGGCACGGATAGCGTGTCCGGCGTACCCGACGGTGAACATGAGGTCACTCGCGCGGGTGTAGACGTCGTAGAGACGGTCCCAGTCGGCTCGGACCTCTGCCGGCGCCGCACGGTCGTACCCCGCCATGGCCTCATCGACGCTGCCAGCGTTCCGTGCGTCCTGGAAACGCTGATCCTCTCCGTCGATCAGGGTGAAGACGGTTCGCTGGGCTTCAGGCCACGCGCGGCAGAAGAGTGCGGTATTTCCCGCCGTCTCGCCCTCTGCTGTCGAGTCGGGGCCGATGATGGCGGCATCGGTACATGCCGTCAGAGCAACGACCGCGACCGTGACCAGAAGCCACCACCGCATACGGCGTCACTCCCCTTCCGTTCAGCAGGCTACGTGCGATTGCACCGCCCCGTTAGAGCCGAATGGCACCGGCACATCGACGGGGACATGAAGATGTCCCCTGGGCGATCGGCGACGCCGGATCGAGCCCGAGCCGTCGTTGATCCCATGGTGGCGAGCTTCGACGATACGGCCGAAGAACACGGAGTGCTCGGCCACGCTGACGAGCGCGGGGAGGGTCTCGAGATCGGATATGACACTGCCGACGCCCCGGCTTTGTGAA
>CAWAUO010000010.1:0-5045 GCA_963785245.1 uncultured Actinomycetota bacterium
CGCCGCTGGGTGGTTGGTCTACTGGATCATGTGACGGTGCGCTTCATCGCTCCACATCGATCCAGCGTCAGAACCGCCACATCCACACGTTGATGAGCTCCGCGGTCAGTTCGTTCACCGATGCATGGGTCGCGGAGAACTCGCCGTCCCGCAGGATCATGATCGTGCGCATGCCGGCAGCATCCGCAGACTCGGCACCGAGGTCGGCGTCCTCGATCGCCAGGCAGTCCGACGGTCGGACCCCCAGCCGCCTCGCAGCCTCGATGTAGACGTCGGGCGCGGGTTTCCCGCGAGCGACCTCGTCGCCTCCGACAATGGTGTCGAAGTAGCGATCGAGACCGGTGAGCGCCAACTTGCCCTCGAGCGCGTGGCGTCGGGACGATGAGGCGACGGCCATCGTCACCCCGTGGGCTGCCAATTCGCGAACCGTCGCAACGGCATCGTCGAAGGCGACGAGACGCTCCTCATAGACCGGGACCCTGATCGCGTCGATCAGCGCCATGTACTCGTTGAATGGCGGCAACGCGGCGCGCCCGGCGAAGTACTCGTAGGTCGTCGCCTCCGACGTACCGCGGCAGACCTCACCGTCGGCAACCGTCATCTCGTACCCGAAGCTCGACAACACCCGTGCCCAGATCTCATCGGCGAGCGGTTCGGAGTCGACGAGCACCCCGTCGCAGTCAAAGACGACGGCTTGGATCATGACGCAAGCCGATCGAGTGCACCCCGGAACCGTCGGCCGATCTCGAATCCCGAGATATGGGCTGCGATTCCGTCGCCCTCGCCAACGAAACCCAGGCTCACCAGCGCAGCCCCGCCGGCGGGACCGGTCACGGACACTGAGAAGCGCCCTTCGTCGATACCAGGAATCTCCCGAACGTCACACTCGAAACGTCGTCCGGCCTCCCACTCGCGTACTTCGAGTCGGATCGCGGACTTCGGGTCGCTTCGGCGGCCAAGCGAGAGGAAGATGATGTTGCCGACCTGCGGCACCTCACCGGTCATCGACGTCGCCTGGTGCACCGGAAACCACTCACCGAACCGTGACAGGTCTGCGACCAGCGTCCACACCTCGGCAGCGTCCCGCCGCTCGATCCTCCGTTCGTCGCGCACGACGATGTGGGCCATGACTCAACCGTCTGCCCTGCGGCGGATCAGGTCCTGCACCATCCGGGGGTCGGCCTTGCCGCCGGTGGCCCGCATCACCTGCCCGACGAGGAATCCGATCGGTTTCGTGTCGCCGGATTGGATCTTCGCCAGTGCGTCCGGGTGCTCGTCGAGCACTGCCAACACCTCAGCCTCGATCGCCGTCGAGTCGGACATCTGCAGCAGATCTCGGGCTACCGCGAACTCGCGCGGTGTTCCTTCCCCGGCAAGGACCGCGGCAAGCACGTCCTTGGCGGCGGTGGCCGAAAGGTCGCCGTCGCTGATCATCGTCGCGAGCTCCGCGAGCGACGCTGCCGTCAAACCGGTGTCTGCGACGTCGACACCTTCGCTGCGCAAGTAGCGGACAACTTCGCCCGTGAGCCAGATGCCGACGTTGCGGGCATCGGCACCGAGGGCGATCGCCTCTTCGAACAGTCCCGCGAGATCTCCGGCGTCCACAAGAAGGTCTGCGGTGCGGCGATCGGTGCCAAGGCTCATGTAGCGCTCCCGCTTCGCGGTGGGGAGTTCCGGTCTGCGAGCTGCGACCCGGTCCCGCCACGCCCCGTCGATGTGCAGTGGCAGGAGGTCGGGATCCTGGAAGTAGCGGTAGTCCTCCGATTCCTCCTTCGTGCGTCCCGACCGGGTCATCCCCTTGGCCTCGTCCCAGTGGCGGGTCTCCTGATGGATCGACCCGCCGCCTTCGAGAATCTCGACCTGGCGGGTGATTTCGAAGGCGATCGCCCGCTGCATCGACCGGAGGGAGTTGACGTTCTTGACCTCGGTGCGCGTTCCGAGCTTCTCCTCCCCCACGGGTCGCACGGAGATGTTGGCGTCGAAGCGCATGGAGCCTTCTTCGAGACGGGCGTCGGACACACCGATCGCTCGCACGATCCGCTGGAGTTCCGTCCCGTAGGCGCGGGCCTGCTCCGGAGAGCGAATGTCGGGTTCGGTTACGATCTCGACGAGGGGAACGCCGGCACGGTTGAAGTCGAGCAACGTGTGCTCTGCTCCGTGGATCCGACCGCTCTGTCCGACATGGGTGCTCTTCCCCGTGTCTTCCTCCATGTGGACCCTGGTGATCCCGACCGTGGTCGATTCGCCATCAACGTCGACATCGACACGCCCGTCGACGCACAGCGGGAACGTGTACTGGGAGATCTGATAGTTCTTCGGCAGGTCCGGGTAGAAGTAGTTCTTGCGGTAGAACAGCGAGTTCTCCGTGAGGGTGCAATCGAGCGCCTCGCCGATCGACAAGATCCCTTCGATCGCCTGCTCGTTCGGCACCGGGAGAGCACCGGGAAGAGCGAGGCAAACAGGGCATACCGCCGTATTCGGCTCGTCGCCGAAGTCGACCGGGCAGCCACAGAACATCTTCGAGTTCGTCTGGAGTTCAACGTGCGTTTCGAGGCCGATGACGGCTTCCCACTCGGTCATGGCGCCACCACCTTCGACGTCGCGAGCTTCGCCCGGTGGCTGAATCCGGCGAGTCGTTCGACCTCCGCAGCCACCTGGAACATGACCTCCTCCCCGAGGGAGGGGGCCAACACCTGGAACCCGATCGGCAAGCCGTCCTCGCCCAAGCCGACCGGCACCGACATCGCCGGGTCGCCGGCGAGGTTGGTGGCAATCGTGCAGATGTCCGACAGGTACATCGTGAGCGGATCGGTTGTCTTCGATCCGACCTCGAACGCCGTGGTCGGCGCCGTCGGCGAGACCAGCACATCGGCCTGCTCGTAGGCCGCGGCGAATTCCCGACGCAAGAGGGTCCGGACCCGTTGGGCCTGGCCGTAGAAGGCGTCGTAGTACCCGGCCGACAGGGCGTAGGTGCCGAGCAGAATCCGCCGGGTGACCTCGGGACCGAATCCCTCGGCCCTCGTCTTGGCCATCATCTCCTCGGTGGTCGCACCATCGACGCGCAGGCCGTATCGGACGCCGTCGAACCGGGCGAGGTTGGCCGAACACTCTGCCGGCGCAACCAGGTAGTAGGCAGAAAGGGCGTACTCGATGGCGGGGAGGGACAACTCCACGATCTCGGCGCCGGCATCGGCCAGTTGATCGATCGTCGTCCGGGTGGCCGCTAGGACGTCGGGATCAATGCCGTCGCCCATGAGTTCGGTGATCACGCCAACGCGAACACCGCCGACGCCCGCGTCGAGCGATCGAGAGATGGCGGGCACATCGCCGTGGTAGCTCGTGGCGTCGAGCGGATCCCACCCAACGACGGCTTCGAGCAGCGTCGCCGCGTCGGGGACGGTCTGGGCGATCGGACCAATCTGATCGAGCGAGGATGCAAACGCGATCAGGCCATACCGGCTGACGAGACCGTACGTCGGCTTGGCTCCAACGGTTCCGGTGAGTGCGGCGGGTTGGCGGATTGATCCGCCGGTGTCCGAGCCGTATGCCCCGAGCGCCGACCCGGCGGCTACTGCGGCGGCAGACCCGCCGGACGACCCACCAGGGACGGTGTCGGTGTTCCAGGGATTGCGGGTAGGTCCGTACGCAGAGTTCTCGGTCGACGAACCCATCGCGAACTCGTCGAGGTTGGTCTTGCCCACGATCACGGCGCCGGCGTCCTCTATGCGCTTCACGGCGGTGCCGCTGTAGGGAGGCGTCCAGCCCGCCAGGATCTGCGAACCGGCAGTGGTCTCGACACCTTTCGTGACCATGTTGTCCTTCACGGCAACCGGGATCCCGAGAAGCGGCCGGGTATCGCCGTCGGCGAGCGCCTGGTCTGCCGCCTGAGCAGCGGTCCGGGCACCTTCGCGGTCGAGGGTGAGGTAGGCGTGCAGTTGGGATTCGGAGACGGCGGCTCGGAGCTCAACGGCATCGAGCAGGTCAACGGCGGTGAAGTCACCGGAGCGGAGACCGGCCGTCGCCTCGGCAATCGTCAGATCGGCGAGGTCGGTCATGATTCGTCCAGGATCTTCGGGACGCGTAGGTCTGGTGTCGGGGCGCCGCGGAAATAGCCGTCCTCGGTGTCCGGGGCGCCGGCGAGCGCCGCATCGTGGTCGAGCGAACCCTTCGCCTCGTCCGGGCGGAACGGGTTGACCATCGGGAGCGGATGCGATGTCGGCTCCACCCCGTCGGTCGGCAGTGCCTGCACACGCTCGGCGTGCTCGAGGATGTTCTCGAGCTGCTTCGCATACGCCGCAAGCTCTTCGTCGGTCAATGCGATCCGCGCAAGGCTCGCGACCCGTGCAATGTCAATCTCAACTGGCATGCGAGGGATGGTACCGGCGGTCGTGTCGGAGTAACCGAGTAGCCGGTCGGACTGGCGACTGGCGACTCTTCCCTACCTACGCTTGTGCGGTGCTCCCGATTCCCCCACTCTCCGATCTCTGGCCGCGGCTTGCGCGGCTGCTGTTCGGTCTCACCTTGTTCGGCCTCGGCCTGGCACTCATGGTGATCGCGGATCTCGGACTCTCGCCATGGGATGTGTTGCACCAGGGCATCTCCCGGCGAACGGGGATCCCGATCGGAACCGTGGTGATCATCACCGGGTTCGCGGTGCTCGTGCTGTGGATTCCGCTGAAGGAGCGGATCGGGATCGGCACGATTGCGAACGCGATCGTGATCGGACTCGTGCTGGACGGAGCGTTGCTGTTCCTCCCCGAGACGCTCGACCGCCTCCTCCTCCGGTGGGTCGCATTGCTCGTCGGCGTGGTCATCGTCGCGATCGGTTCGGGTTTCTACATCGGCGCCGGCCTTGGCCCGGGACCCCGAGACGGTCTCATGACCGGTCTGGCCAAGCGCGGGATCTCGATCGCATGGGCCCGGGCAGGCATCGAGATCGCCGCGCTCGTCGTCGGATGGGCGCTTGGCGGAACCGTCGGGGTCGGGACCGTCATCTTCGCGTTCGGCATGGGCCCGCTCGTGCAGTACTTCCTCAAGCGCCTCTC
>CAWAUO010000011.1:0-321164 GCA_963785245.1 uncultured Actinomycetota bacterium
ACCCCGATCGCACTCGACAAGGCCGGGCTCACCCTCGACGACATCGACGTGATCGACATGCACGAGGCCTTCGCCGCCCAAGTCCTCTCGAATACCCAGGCGTTCGCGTCGGCGGACTTCGCCAACCAGCGCCTCGGGCGCAACGACGCAATCGGCGAGATACCTGATGGCCAGTTCAACCTGTACGGCGGATCGATCAGTCTCGGACATCCGTTCGGAGCGACCGGCGCCCGGCAGATAACGACGATGGCGAACGAACTGGCAAGACGGGACGGGGGTACCGCCCTCGTCACACAATGTGCGGCCGGCGGACTCGGCGCAGCCGTCGTTCTCGAGCGGTAGGGGGAGTCATGGAACTCACACACTTCACATTCAGCGTCGACGACAATGTTGCAATCGCCCTCTTCGATCGTGCCGGTGAAACGCTCAATACGCTCGGTCCCGCAGTCTTCGAAGACTTCGTTGCGGTCATCGATCGCATCGAGGGCGACCCGGGCATCAAGGCGGCGGTGTTTGGTTCGGCGAAGAAGGGGAACTTCCTCGCCGGCGCCGACCTTCGGTTCTTCGAGACCCTGACCGATCCGGACGAGGCGGCAGACGCGATCCGGGAACTCCACGCCCTCTTCGCCCGGATCGAGGCGCTCCACACCGTGCACGCCAAGCCGGTGGTCATGGCGGTCGATGGGGCCTGCCTGGGCGGCGGGCTCGAGTTCGCTCTCACGGGATCGATGCGGATCGCAACCGACCACAAGAAGACCCAACTCGGCCAACCCGAGGTGCAACTCGGTGTGCTCCCTGCCGGCGGAGGAACCCAGCGGCTCCCGAAGATCGTTGGGATCGCAGCCGCGCTCGACATGATCCTCACCGGACGCCCCCTGCGCCCGTACAAAGCACACAAGATCGGTCTTGTTGACGAGATCGTGCCACAGGAAGTCCTCTACGACATCGCCAAGCAACGAGCAGCCGAGGCCGTCGGACACATCGGGGAGTCCGGCGGGTCATCGGTCAAGGGATTCCTCGCTCCATCTCACCTGCAGGAATTGGCGCTCGAACAGAACCCGGTCGGCCGCCGCATGCTCTTCCGCAAGGCTGAAGAGGCAATGCTCGCCAAGACCAAGGGCCTCTACCCGGCGCCGAAGCGCGCGCTGGAGGCGGTCAAGATCGGCATCGACGATGGCAACGAGGCCGGCTACGAGGCCGAGGCGACGTTCTTCGGAGAACTCGTCACGTCGCCTGAGTCGAAGGCGCTCCGCGGCATCTTCTTCGCTTCGCAGATGATGAAGTACGCCACAGGGATCTCAGGCCATGCCGATCCGACGAAGGTCACAAAAGTGGGCGTCCTCGGCGGCGGGTTGATGGGCGCCGGCATCGCATCGGTCTCGGCTCTCCGGGCCGGAGCGACGGTCCGCGTCAAGGAGGTCGACGAGGCCGGCGTCCAGCGAGCGCTGGCACACGTCGCCAAGAACGTGGCGCGGCAGGTGAAGCGCCGCCGCATCCGCCCGTTCGAGGGTGGGCAGACCATGAACAGGGTCACCGGAACCACCGACTGGAGTGGCTTCGGCAACGCCGACCTCGTGATCGAAGCCGTGTTCGAGAGCCTGGAGTTGAAGCAGGCCCTCCTTGCCCAGGTCGAGTCGGTGACGCCGGAGGGAACGGTCTTCGCCTCGAACACCTCGTCCCTGCCGATTTCCGATATCGGGGTGAACGCCGCGAGGCCAGAGGCCGTCCTCGGCATGCACTACTTCTCCCCGGTGGAGAAGATGCCGCTGCTCGAAGTGATCGTCACCGAGGACACCGCCGATTGGGCGACGGTCACTGCCGTCGAATTCGGCAAGCGTCAGGGGAAGACGGTGATCGTCGTCAAGGACGGCCCGGGCTTCTACACCACCCGCATCCTCGTCCCATACATGAACGAGGCATTCCACCTCCTCGAGGACGGCGCGTCCATCCAGGCGATCGACGATGCGATGACGGCCTGGGGATTCCCGGTCGGCCCGGTGCTGCTGAGCGACGAGGTCGGCATCGATGTCGGAGCACACATCTCGACCATCATGCTGGAGGCTTTCGGCGAACGGATGGCCGGCCCCGCGATGGCGAGCAATCTCGTCGACGATGACCGCATGGGCCGGAAGAACGGCCGCGGGTTCTACCGCTACGACGACAAGGGGAAACGGGGCAGCGTCGACGAGAGCGTCTACCAGGCACTCAAGATCGGTCCGCGTCGGGTGGTCTCGGAGTCGGAGATCCAGGAACGGATCGCTCTGGCAATGGTCAACGAGGCTGCCCGCTGCCTCGAAGAAGGTGTGCTCCAGTCGGCGCTCGACGGCGACATGGGAGCGGTCATGGGACTCGGCTTCCCGCCGTTCCGCGGCGGCCCGTTCTGGTGGGTCGACCAGGTTGGCGCTGCCGGGACCGTTGCGAAGCTCGACGCTCTGGCGGAACGCCACGGCCTGCGGTTCGAACCAGCCGAGATCCTCCGCACGCATGCAGAGTCCGGGAAGACCTTCCGGTAGGCGCCCGGCGTGTCAGGCGCCGGGCATGTTCTTCATTTGATCTGCCACGCGGCCCGTGGCGAAGAACGGACGGACCTCGATCGAGTGGTTGGTCGTTTCGGCGACCTTCCTACCCCAGGCCGACGCTGCGTCATCGTCGTCCGCGTTGATGATGTAGAACCCGGCCACGTGAGCGTTCGATTCGGCAAACGGGCCATCGGTCGCGACGCCGCCGGCGTCGGGGGTGACAACGGTCGCTGCATCCGGGCCCTGAAGTGCCCCGCCGAAGACAAACGTGTCGGTGGCATCCATCTCGGCTTCAAGGGCAACGATCCGTCCCATGAAATCCTGCATCTCTCCCGGAGTGCTGGGCGCACCGGAGACTGCGCCCTCCACCGCGTACGTCGACAACAGATACTGACCCATGAGTACTCCTCGCGCTGGTGCGGGGTCTCCCGCCCTCGCCGTCCCTTCCCGCGGGACCGCCTTCCGCCGCAACCCTACGCGAGCCACGCTCCCGGTGCCGTGTGAAATCTGTGACGCACCGCACCGGCGGCGCGTAGGATCGCTGCGGAGCCCGGCTGAGCGGAGGGGTTGACGTGGCGGAGAACAAGACACAGATCACGAATGTCGATCCCGACGAATTCGTGGCGTCGGTCGCGCATCCGACAAGGCGAGCCGACGCCGAGGCACTGGTCGAGATGATGCAGCGGGTGACCGGTTGCGCACCGAAGATGTGGGGCCCGTCGATCGTCGGGTTCGGGCGGTATCACTACCACTACGACAGCGGCCGCGAGGGCGACTTCATGCTGACTGGTTTTTCGCCGCGCAAAGCCAACCTCGTCATCTACACGATGCCGGGCTACGAAGACTCGGGCGAGCAACTCGCCGCCCTGGGCAAGCACAAGCTCGGGAAGAGTTGCCTCTACATCAACAAACTCGCCGACGTCGATCTCGGCGTTCTCGAAGACATCATCGCCGAAGGTGTCGCCACCATGCGAGCGAAGTACGAGACCTGGGACGAGTGACCGAAGAGCCCGGGCCGACCTTCGGGAACGACGGCGTCGATAGGCTTCTTCGGTGACCGACCGCCTCTTCACTCGACCGTTTGTCTTCGTCTGGCTCGCCAACTTCGGCAGCGGGATGGCCTATTCGCTGTTCCTGCACTTCTCCGGGTACCTGTCCGACCTCGGAGCAAGCGACACCCAGATCGGCTTGATCTACGCGGCGACCGCAGTGGCTTCGGTCGCGATGCGCCCTCTTCTCGGAACGATCATGGATCGCTACGGCCGCCGGCCCGTGATCCTGGTCGGGAACGTCCTCAATATCGCCTTCGTCCTGCTGTACCTCACGGTGACGACGCTGGGGCCATGGGTCTACGCCGTTCGGATCGGTCACGGTGTGGCTGAGGCCATGCTGTTCAGTGCGCTGTTCACGTACGGCACCGATGTCGTTCCGAGAGCTCGGCGGACCGAGGGCATCGCCCTGTTCGGTGTGTCGGGGCTGCTGCCGCTTGGCGTTGCTGGAATCCTCGGCGACTTCGTGCTGTCCATCGCCGGCTTCCGGGAACTGTTCCTCACCGCAGCCGGCTTCGCCGTCGCAACGCTGATCTTCTCTCTGCCGCTGCCCGAGCGGCGTCCCATTCTCGCTCCGGGTGAGAAGCCCAAGGGCTTCTGGCGAATAGTCGTGACACCGAACCTGATGCCGATCTGGTGGATGCTCGGCTCGTTCTCGCTCGTCCTGACCGGCTACTTCGTCTTCATCCGCCGCTACGTCGACGACACCGGATACGGGAGCGTCGGCCTGTTCTTCTCGGCGTATGTGATCGTCGCCATCCTCGAGCGACTCTTCCTCGGCTGGCTCCCCGACCGTGTCGGCAGAAAGCGAGTGTTGTATCCGTCGATGGGAGCGCTGATCCTCGGATTCTTCGCCCTCGCGTTCGCCGGGTCGTGGGTGGGGGTGGCTGTGGCAGGCGCCCTGTGCGGCGCCGGCCACGGTTTCGTGTTCCCGATCCTCACAGCGATGCTCGTCGACCGCGCCCCAGACTCCGATCGAGGTTCCGCCATGTCGTTCTTCACCGCCCTGCTCGACATCGGGATCCTCATCGGAGGCCCGATCCTCGGCGCCCTCATCGATACGGCTGGGTGGAGTTCGATGTACGTCTTCTCGGGAGTGTTCCTCGCGGTTGCGACCGTGATCTTCGCCCGGTGGGATCGGCGGGCCACCGACGAAGAGACCGAACCGGAGGCGGCTATCCCCGGTCGGGCGTGAACCCGACCATCGGGATCTGCTGCATCATCGCCATCCACGACTCCTGGGTCTCGTCGTGTGAGACGCCCATTATTGACTCAAGCCTCTCTGCGGTCTTCGGGTGCTTCTCTTCGTAGCCTTTCATGACCTCAACCGCTTGCTTGGTCGGAAGAAACCGCGTCGCCGCCGGGTACCGGTTGCTCCCGACCCAGATCACCACCGATGGATCTGCCTGGATGTTGCGATACCAGTCGGCCTTGGCCCCAGTTCCGGACGTCACGACAAACTCGTCTCGCTCAATGTCGTAGTACGCAACTTCGAGGGGTGTCTGATAGACCTTCCCGGACTTCCGGCCCTTGTGCTCGAGCAGCAAGAACCGCGAGCCGAACACGAACCCGAGTCGGGCCCGATACAGCCACTTCGGCGCCTGGTAGAACCACTTGGCCACCCCAGACGGCTTCTTGCCGACTCCGCTCGGCTCGTTGGCGTTCGTCATCGTTTAGGCCTCCGTGCCGTCGTCGTTGTCGGCACGGTAGGCGTCCATCGGCGGGCAGGAGCAGACGAGGTGCCGATCACCGAAGGCATTGTCGATCCGGCTCACCGGCGGCCAGTACTTGCCGATCCGCAGACGCTCGACCGGATATGCAGCGGATTCCCGGGAGTAGGGACGTTCCCACTCCCGCGTGACGAGATCCTCCGCCGGGTGGGGTGCACGTCGCAACGCACACGTCTCGATGTCGGCTCCTGACGCAACGGCATCGATCTCGGCCCTGATCGCGATCATCGCGTCGCAGAAGCGGTCGAGTTCCTGCTTCGATTCCGACTCGGTCGGTTCGATCATCAGCGTCCCGGCCACCGGGAACGACATCGTCGGAGCATGGAAGCCGTAGTCGATGAGGCGCTTGGCGATGTCTTCGTTCGTCACCCCGGTCTCGTGCTGGATGCCCCGGATGTCGATGATGCACTCGTGGGCGACCAGGCCGTCGTTGCCGGTGTAGAGCACGGGGTAGAACCGGGCGAGACGAGCGGCAATGTAGTTGGCGTTCAAGATGGCGTACTCCGTGGCCAGGCGCAGACCGGCGAGGCCCATGAGGGCGATGTAGGCCCACGAGATTGCGAGCACACCAGCCGATCCCCACGGCGCAGAGGAGACCGCACCGATTCCGTCCTCGTGACCAGGCATGTTCGGCACGAGCGGATGTCCGGGGAGAAAGGGAGCCAGGTGGCCACGAACAGCAACCGGCCCGACGCCAGGACCTCCGCCGCCGTGCGGGATCGCAAACGTCTTGTGCAGGTTCAGGTGGGAGACGTCGCTCCCGAACAAGCCGGGCTCGGCGATGCCAACCATCGCGTTGAGGTTCGCCCCGTCGAGGTAGACCTGACCGCCGTACCGGTGGACGACCTCGCACACCTCCACGATCGAGTCCTCGAACACGCCGTGTGTGGACGGATAGGTCACCATGATCGCTGCAAGATCGTCGGCATACTCCTCGGCCTTAGAGCGCAGGTCGGCCATGTCAATGCTGCCGTTGGCGTCGGTGTCGAGCACGACCACCCGCAGACCTGCCATCGTTGCCGACGCCGGGTTGGTCCCGTGCGCCGAAGCCGGGATGAGGCACACATCGCGATGGCCCTCCCCGCGCGACTCGTGATAGGCCCTGATGGCGAGCAGACCGGTGAACTCCCCTTGAGCGCCCGAGTTGGGTTGCACCGACACGGCGTCATAGCCGGTGATGTCTGCCAGCCAACGCTCCATGTCGGAGATCAGCCGGAGGTATCCGCTGACCTGGTCGAGGGGCACGAACGGATGGATGTCGGCGAACTCGGGCCACGTGATCGCCGCGAGCTCCGCCGCGGCGTTGAGCTTCATGGTGCAGGAACCGAGGGGGATCATCGATCGGTCGAGGGCGATATCCCGGTCCTGGAGAAGCTTGAGGTAACGCATCATCTCGGTCTCGGATCGGTAGCTGCTGAAGACCTCGTGGGTCATGAACGGAGTTGTTCGCCCAAGCCGGTCGGGAATCCCGCTCGGCGCCTTGTCGACGAGTTCTTCGGCACCGGCATCGACCTCGAAGATCTCAAAGAGTGCGTCGACGTACGCGGGAGTGATCGTCTCGTCGAGTGTGACCCCGACGGTCGTGGCGTCGACCGGACGGAGGTTGATCCGCCGGTCGGTGGCCTTCGCGAGTGTCTCCTCGGCGTTGGCGACGTCGACGGTCAGCGTATCGAACCACGAGTCGTTGAGAACCGTCACTCCACCCTCGGCCAATCCCTGTGCAAACGCGTTCGTGAGTCGGTGGATGCGTGTTGCGATTCGTGTGAGTCCGCCTGGCCCGTGATAGACGCCGTACATGCCAGCCATCACCGCCAGCAGCACCTGAGCGGTGCAGATGTTCGATGTCGCCTTCTCTCGCCTGATGTGCTGCTCGCGGGTCTGCAGTGCGAGACGGAGCGCCGTTCGGCCATCGGCGTCCTGGGAGACACCGACCATTCGCCCGGGCAGTTGCCGCTTGTGCGCTTCCCGGGTGGCGAGGAAAGCGGCATGAGGACCTCCGAACATCATCGGCACGCCGAAGCGCTGCGAGGTTCCGACGACGGCATCCGCCCCGATCTCGCCAGGGGGCACCAGCAACGTCATGGCCAGGAGATCAACGGCGAAGACAGCGAGCGCCCCCGCGTCGTGGATGTGATCGACCGCTGAGGCATGGTCTCGAACGACACCCGAGGTGCCGGGGTACTGAATGAGAACCCCAAAAACGCCATCGGGCAGCTCGCCGTGCGGATCGCCGACGACCACATCGAGTCCCAACGGGAAAGCCCGCGTCTTGATGACCTCGACGGTCTGCGGGTGTGCCTGCTCATCCACGAGGAATACCGATCCGGAGCCGCGGTTCACCCGCTTGAACATCGCCATCGCCTCGGCCGCCGCCGTCCCTTCGTCAAGCAGAGACGAATTGGAGAGCTCCATGCCGGTGAGATCCGACACCATGGTCTGGAAGTTGAGCAGCGCCTCGAGGCGACCCTGCGAGATCTCCGGTTGATACGGCGTGTAGGCCGTGTACCAACCGGGGTTCTCGAGGATGTTGCGCTGGATCACCTGCGGCACGATGGTGTCCGCGTATCCCATCCCGATGAGCGAGGTGTATCGGTCGTTGAGATTGGCGAGCACGCGCAATCTCGCCATGACCTCGCGTTCGGACATCGGTCCGGGAACATCGTGCTCGTGTTCGATCCGGATCGCCGGCGGGACCGCACGATCGATGAGGTCCTCAATGGAATCCGCTCCGACGACCGCGAGCATCTCCGGCAGGTCGGTGTTCGACGGGCCGATGTGGCGCGACCAGAAGTCATCGGTGGACTCAAGATCCCGGAACGGTATTTCGGTCATCGGCTGCTCCTCGGTCGGCGCGCGGTCTGCCTGCGCCCCGTCTGTCGCATGACCTGAGAGATTCACCGCCGCAGCGGCTTTCCCCTTCGGTGAGGGCCGTGACCCTGCTCTCCAGAGGTGCCTCGCCCCACGGTCCGTGTGCCTGTAAGTTTCCCGGGGGGTTGCTCCGTCGGCGCGACCTGTGTCGCTCTCCCGCGGGGGTCGATGGCCCACCGATCGTACCAGCCGGGACCGGCTTTCAAGATGCCCCTGGCCTCCTCGCGCATCGTGCGCGACACTGGACGGAGAGGAGGTGTTGCATGGTCACCCACATCCTGGTCGCAGTTGATGGGTCCACCCATGCGGATCGGGCGCTGGCCTTCGCCGCGGATCTCGCCGTCAAGTACGAGGCCAACCTGACCGTCCTGAACGTCGTATCGTATGCGTCGACCGTCCCCTTGGCGCTGGGTGCCTATGCGGAACTCGAGGGCCTCTACGCAGAGTCACGTTCCGTCCTCCAGGAGGCCGGGGCGAAGATCGTAGAGAGTGCCGCGGAGCAGGCCCGCCGTCTTGGCGTCGAGGACGTGAAGACGGTCGTTGAGCTTGGTTCGCCGGCTCAGTCGATCTGCGACGCGGCGAACACCAACGGGGTCGATGTGATCGTCATGGGGCGCCGGGGTCTCAGCGACTTCACGGGGTTCTTCCTCGGGAGCATCTCGCACAAGGTCGCACATTCGGCAGACTGCACGGTTGTAACCGTCAAATAGGGAGCACACATGAGTCCGCTCGCCGAGTCGATCGTTTGCGTCGAGTGCGGTGGCACGGCCCACCTCCTCCAGCGATTCACACCGGAGGATCCGCCGGTGGTGGGAGACATCGTCGCCTACCGGTGTTCCGACTGCATCGATCGGTTCGATGTCGTCGTCGACGACGCCGACCTGGAAGACGACTGAACCTCAGGACGCCTCGTACGGCTGCTGCGGGTCGTGCGGCAGGTCGAGGCGGCCAATCCTGAACATCGCGTACGGTCCCGGGTAGAGCAGATTCGAGACCCGCGACGTGTAGATGTCTGCGTAGCGTTCGACCTGACGGGCGAGCAAGCTCTTGTCGGCGCCGGCCCGCATCATGAGGCCCCACGCTTCGTTGCGGAGGTGGCCGGCTTCGATCGCCAGTGGAGCAATCACGTCGTCGAGTTCGAGGAGTTCGTCCCTCGTCTCGGTGATCGCCACTGAAACATCGGGCACGTCAATCATCGGCGTCGCGTGGCCTCCACGCATTCGCAGGGAAGCCAGACGGAGAGCGCTGAGCCTGGCCTCGAGTGCCTCCTTCTGCTCCATCAGCTCGCCGAGGAGGTACTGATGCGGGAGGAACCCTTCGAGCGCCCGGATCTCCGACTCGAGCTCCTGCAGGATCAGAGCGGTCCGCCACCGCAGCAGCCCCTTCGAGAAGTGCACGTCGCCGTAGAGATGGTCGCCGACGTAGAGGATCTGATCACCGGAGAGGCCCAGGTACTCCTCGACTAGACGGGCGTTTCCGCCGTAGAAGATCCCGTCCTTCTCGATGGAGGCAAAGTGGGGTTCGAGCAGCCCATTGTCTTCATCCACCACCTTGTAGAGGGCGTTCGACGAGGTGAAGAAATCCGGCTTCGACGCCGAAACGATCACGGTTCCGAAAAGGTCCCGCCAGGTCCCGCCTTCGGGGAGGAACGGGTCGAACGTGTAGGTCATCATGGCATTCGCAAACGACCATTCGGAGTTCGTGATGAGCATCAGGCGCTTCCCGGCGGCCTGCTGATCGAGGAGGCTGGCGACGATGTCGCCATCGAGTGAGATGAAGCGCTCGGGGTCGGCAAGCACATCGGCCTTGAGCACTCCGTCGCGATGCGCACCGTCGACGGCCGCCCGCACCGCGTTGAAGAGTTCGCGGTAGCCGATACCGCTCGGCAGCTTCCCGGCGTCGAGGAGTTCGACGCACTGGGCGAACAGGCTCGCCTCGGACAGGGAGAACAGGGTGTTGAGAAAGACGTACCGGTCTTCGCCGAGGTCAATGAGGGTGCCGGCGTAGGAGCGCCTGAGTTCCTGGTAGTCGAGGAAGCGGGTCCCGTGCATGGCCCGGATCACCCATCCGAACCGGGTCGCTTTGAGGAGGTTTCCCAGGTCGAGGTCCATGACAAGACCGCGGCTCACGATCCCTGCGTCGAACTCCAGGAATTCGACCGGCCAGCCGATGGCGGCGAGGCGGTCGCGGGCGTGAGCGAAGGCGCGTTCCTCCCACGCCTCGGCGTGGTATTGCGTCAGGGTGTAGTCCATGTCGTACCCGATCGCCTTGATCGAGCGCATGTTCAGCGTGCGGTTGGTGAACACCCGTCGCTCGGGCGACGGATCGGGGATCAGGATCGGGTCGGTGGGCATGCCCATGAGTCTACGGACGGCAGGACCCGACACAATGCATGAGTGGCGAGAGGGAGCCACCAGTCGAACTGATCCGCCCGATCGAGCGAACCAGCCGGTCGTGTTTCGCGAAATCGCGCAGTGACGCGCGCGAAACAATCCCGCGCGGTGGGTCTTGATCGCGCCCTTCGGTTCGTGATATCTAGTGGTCAGGCTGAGTTCGATTGGGCGGAAGACGGGGGGTCGGATATGGATCCGATGGGGCATCCTGATCTGGTCCGACTCGGGCGCACGCTCCGCAACCGCCTCGACGACACCCTCGACGCAGAACAGGCAGCGGCCCGCGCTGCCGCCCGCAGACGCCGCACCTTGCGAGACCGACTCCTTGACTCCGAGGATCGCACCGAGCATGTCGTCCTCACAACCTCCGACGGCCAGATCCACCGAGGCGTCGTCGAAGCGGTCGGGATCGATCATGTCGTGGTGATCGACGGTCCGACCGAGCGGTTCATCGCTATCAACCACATCATCACGGTGGAGGCACGCTGATGGCCATCGGGGTTCGCACCCGCAGCATCTCGATCCCGAAACCGGACACGCGGACCCTCGTCGGGATCGGCCTAGCCGCCGCAGCAGCGCTGCTCGTGCTGTGGATGACACGCCCGGTCCCGACGACGCCCATCCTCGTTGCCGGGGGCGACCTCCCGGCTGGGACACCCATCGCGGAACTCGACGTGTCGGTCCGGTACACCCAGGACCCGACCGGAATGGTCACCGGGGACTCGCCAGGCGAACTCGCCGAGTGGGTACTCATCGCTCCGTTGGCGGCAGGCGAACCGCTCGTCCCGAGCCTGCTCCGACCCCCGGAGGTGCGAACGACGCCCGACCTTCTCGCACTCGAGATCGCTCAGGCCCACGCCGTCCTCGGGCAGATCGACCCGGGCGATCGCGTCGACATCTACGCCTCGACCTCCGAGGTCGGGCAACCGACCGAGACGAGCCTGATCGCCTCCGATGTCTACGTGGTCGATGCAACGGTTGCCGAATCCTCAGTGAACGACGACCGGGTCCAACTCCTCCTCGCCGTGGACGACGAACTCGCCGCGATTCTCACCGCAGCCATGAACGGAGGCGACCTCGATCTGGTCCGGGTGGGTGGATGAGCGTCCGCGTCGCCACCGTCCTCTCTGCCCGTGACTGGGAACCGGGCCTCGTGTCGTACGCCAGGGAGACCGCAGAGGTGCTGATCGTGTTGCGCGCATTCCAGCCGCACGAGATCGAGCAGCACGCCGACGACATTGACGTGGTGGTCGCCGGCGGCGAGGTGTCGTGGGTCACTCCGGTGCAGATCGCTGCGTGGCAGCGCGCCGGACTCGGCGTGCTCGGCATCCATCCTGAGGAAGACGGACCCGCAGCGTCGATACTGCGAGCGGCCGGAGTCGACGAGATTCTCCCCGACACCGCCGACGTGCGCACGATCGTCACTGCGATCCGATTCATCTCCCCGGAGTCGGGGCCCGTCGACCGGGCCGGTACCGGAACCGTCACCGCCGTCATCGGCCCGAGAGGTGCTCCCGGCACGACCGAGATCGCGGTCGGGCTCGCATGGGAGGCCGGCCGCCGATCGACGACGCTGCTGCTCGATCTTGACCTCGACGCCCCATCGATCGCGATCCGCCTCGGCCTTCCACCGCGACCCGACATCACCGATGCCGCCGACGGGGTCCGCTCCACCGGAGCGATCGCCACCGGGGCGGTGCAGAGGTTCGGGCGCATCTCGGTGATCACGGGTTCCCACCGCATCGGCGAGGCGCCGCTCAGGCCCGCGATGATCGACGACCTGGTTGACGCGGCCACCGTGACGTTCGACCGAGTGGTGGTCGATCTGGGAACCGGCGTACCCGACCACCCGGTACTGAAGCGGTCCGATGCGGCGATCCTTGTAGCCGACGCCAGCGCCGTCGGCGTGGTGCGCGCCGCACACCTCGCCGCCATGTGGTCGGGTCCGCCGCCCACGCTGATCCTCAACAAAGCTGCCACCCGTGGAGACGCTGACGTCGCTGCCGCAGCGAAGGAGTGGACCGGAATCGCACCGGCGGCGATCATCCCTGATCGCCCATCTATCCGGGCAGCATCGCTGGCGGCGAAACGGCCCGACCGTCGGCTCCGGAGGACGCTTGCACCCATCGGGGCAGTCCTATGACGCTCACCGGCACACCCCAACGGCTGGGCTTCCTCGGCGAGCTCCTCGCTGACCCAACCGTTGAAGAGATCATCGTGATCGGTGGTCACCGCACGTTCGTCGTGAGGAACGGCATCAAGGAACTGGTACCCGTGGTCGCCGACACGGCCACGCTCCGACGCTTCGCCGATCAACTCCTCGCAGGGACTGGCCGTCGACTGGACCTGTCGTCACCCATCGTGTCGGCCCAACTCGCCGACGGGTCCCGAGTCCACATCACCGGGCCGCCGGTCACTCACACGGACCGTCTCAACATTCAGATCCGGAAGTTCGTCGTCTCGGCGACCGGCCTCGACGAACTGATCGAACGTGAGACCCTGACCCCCGCATCGGCATCCCTGCTTCGCCAAGCAATGCGACAGGACCTCTCCCTGCTGGTCGCCGGAGCACCCGGGGCAGGCAAGACCACGCTGGTCAACTGTCTCCTGCGAGAAGTGCCTCCCGACCGGCGCGTGGTCACTTGCGAGGAAGTCTTCGAGATCGACGCCGACTTGCCGGACATGACGCAGATGCAGACGAGGGAGGCCGGCCTTGATGGCGGCGCCGAGATCACGCTCCGGGATCTCGTGCGGGAGGCACTGCGGCAGCGTCCCGACCGGATCGTGGTCGGCGAGGTCCGCGGACCTGAAGCCCTCGACATGCTCATGGCGCTGAACGCCGGCTGCTCTGGAGTTGCGACGCTGCACGCCAACTCGGCTCGCGATGCACTTGAGAAGCTGGTGTCCTACAGCGTGCTGGCAGGGCAGAACGTTGCGATCCCGTTCGTACGACGGACGGTCGCCGCCGTTGTCGACCTGGTGGTGTTCCTCCGTCGCAACGGCAGGTTCCGAACGGTCGACGAGATCGCGTTCGTTCCCGGGCAACTCTCCGGCGAGGTCTTCACCCTCCAACAACTGTTCGAGATGGCTGCAACCGGTCTCCGCTGGACGGGCAGCACACCGGACGATCCACGGCTCGATCCTGGAGGGTGGGCATTGTGAGGGGAATCGCCGCTGTCATGGCAGGGGCCGCCGCCTGGATCGTGATCTCGAGATGGGCGCCATCCGTCCGAATGCCCAGGCCCTCCATCCCCTCTCCCTGGGTGATCCCGGTGTCGGTCGCCGCCGGAGCCGCCACCGGCCTGTTCGCCCTCGGGCTTCTCGCGGTGCCGGCCGCAGCCGTCGCACTCGGTCTCCTCGCGGCGGCCATCCCTCTCGCGATCGACACAGCACGACGCAGGCGGAACCGCGAAGCGGTTGCCGAGTCGTGGCCGGACTTCCTCGCGCTGATGAGCGGCCGCATCTCCGCCGGTGCGACACTCCCGGATGCGTTCATCGCAGCGGCGCGCCGGGCACCGGACCGACTCGCCAGTGGGATCCAGGGCGTCGAGGAATCGGTGATGTTCGGCGACGGGTTTGCTCCGGCCCTTGAGCGGCTGAAGACCCAACTCGACGATCCAACGTCCGACCGGATCCTCACGACCCTCGAGTTCGCCCATCGGTCGGGCGGTCATCGAGTTGGTGCCGTCGTCGCCTCACTCGGCGCCTCGATCTCCGACGAGCTTCGCCTCCGGCGAGCGCACACCGCCGCCCTGACGGAGCAACGACTAACGGCTGCGGTCGCCCTGGCGGCTCCGTGGATCCTGTTGACACTGACGATCTCGACGAACCCACAGGCGGCGTCTGCCTACCGGTCTGCCACCGGAACAGCCGTCATCATCGCCGGGTTTGTCCTCACCACATTGGGTTTCGCCGCGGCGCGGCGTTCGGCCCGGCTCTCGCAGGCACCGCGGGTGATGCAATGAACGTTGCGGTCGCTCTCACATTGGCCGCAGGAATCCTCCTGATCGCGACCGCTCGGCGAGCTACCGGCCTCAGCAAGAGGGTCGGGAGCTACCTCCGTCCAGCACCGCTGGCGGTTCACGAAGACGGCGAAACACCCGAAGGCTCCCCCGTTGCCGACGCCGGATTGAACTGGTCCGGGACCGAACTCCTGCTGCGGCGATCGGCGGCCGCTGCGACTGGTGCGATCGTCGGGATCCTCATCGCCCAGGGCGATCTCTTCGTGCAGGGCCCCGGTCGTTCGGTGTTGCCGCTCGCCGCCCTCGGTGCAGCAACCGGCTGGCTCGTGTTCGGCATGTGGCTCTCGACCAAGCGCGAGCGCCGGGCCCGCCGCCTTCGGTTTGAGCTCCCGGTTGTGACCGACGCCATCTCGCTCCACATCATCGCCGGTGAGTCGGTCGCAACCGCCCTTCAACAGCTCTCCGAGCAATCATCCGGCGTTGCATCAGACGAGATCGGGTGTGCCCTCGACGAGGTTGCCGCAGGCCGGGGCATGGCAGAGGCACTCCAACGCAACGTGCATCGCACGGCGGACCCTGAGGCAGGGCGCCTCTACACCCTCCTTGCACACGCACACGACACCGGAGGACGCCTCGCCGAGGCCCTCGGCGATCTCGGAACGGACTATCGAGCGGCTCTCGCCAGGGACGTCACGGCTGAAGGCGGGCGCCGGGCCCTTGCCACCTACGGGCCGGTCTTGGCGCTGATGGTGCCCGTGACGCTGATCTTCCTGCTGTATCCAACGCTCGCCGGCCTTCGAAGTCTGGCCGGTGGCCCATGAGAGAGGGGGTGAACATGTGGAACAAGGAACGAGGTTCAACCACCGTGGAGTGGTTGGGTCTGGCAACGATTGCGGTACTGGTGATCGCAATGCTATTGCCCGCGGTCCGGAGCGCAACGGCCGATGTGTGGACGAGCATCGTGTCGCAGATGACGGGCTTCTTCACCTAGCCCGGGGTTCGACGATCGTGGAGTCGCTCGTGGCGACCGGCGTGATCTTCCTGCTGATCGCCATCGTCACGCAGGTGGCGTTCGTCGTGGTCGCCCGCGACACTGCGCAGACAGCGGTCGCAGCAGCGGCCCGTCGTGCAGGACGACCCGGTGCCGATCTCGCCGTGGAGCGTTCGCGTCTCACAGACGAACTCGGTAGCGTCGTGCCGGGAGCGACTGAGGTCGTGGCAGTTCTCGAATCCGGGGGTGGTGCTATCACCGCCCGAGCGTCCATTGAGTGGTCTCCTCCGGGCCCCGACCTCATCCCGATCACGCTTCACGCGGAGGCGACCTCGCTCGTGGTGGTGCCACCGTGAGTGACGATCGCGGCACCGCGCTGATCGGAACGCTCGCCATCGCGTTCGTCTTCGTGCTCGTCGTGGCTCAGACGCTCATCACCGTCGGTCGTCTCGGTGCTTCCGCGGCCGAAGCAGCCGAAGTCGCAACGTACGCAGCGCAGCACGGGGCGCGGCATGGCGATCCTGCTGATGCTCGGCGCATGGCCAACAGATTGTCCCCGGGGGCTGCTGTCGTAGCCGTCAACGATGGCGACAGCCTCTTCGTCGAGGTCCGCATCGACGTCTCCCTGGTCGGACCCGAGGGCAGCCCGCTTCGACACACCGTGACAGGTCGTGCCAGCGCACCGTACAGCCCCTACCGGAGCCGACCATGAACGAACGCGGGCTCGATGCTCCCCTACCTCGGAGCACTGTTCTTCGTCGGGTTCGTGCTGCTCGGCCTGGCTTTGGATGTTGCGTTGCTCGCCGCAACCTATCGGGAAGCGGCGGTAGCCGCCGATATGGGCGCCGAAGCCGGCGCAGCTCACGTGGAGGCCACCGCGGCCTACGACGGAGAGTTGCGCCTGCATGAGACCGCTGCCGTCACAGCCGCTGAGACGGCCTCGCTCCGGTCGCGGCCCCGACCCGGCCGGTCCGCTGCCGCTGCAACCGACGGCATCGAGGTCTGTGTCGTGGTCACGGATCGGTTCGAGCCTCGGATCCTCGGGGCCGTCGGGATCGGCCGTGAGGGCGTCGCCGTACGGGCATGCGCCGCACCGCGCCAGGGGTAGTGCTAGGAGGCGACCGGCGGCAACTCCGACGGCTTCCCGTACTTGCGCCTGAACAGGAAGTAGGCGACGAAGCCGACCGGGATCGGAAGCCAGAACTGGAACAGGCGGTAGGCGAGCGTGGCGAGGAGGGCGTCACCAGCCGGAATGCCCGCGATGGTCAGCATGCCGACCAGACCGGCTTCGACGAACCCGAGGCCGCCCGGGGTGATCGG
This sequence comes from uncultured Actinomycetota bacterium, assembly GCA_963785245.1. Taxonomy (GTDB): domain Bacteria; phylum Actinomycetota; class Acidimicrobiia; order Spongiisociales; family UBA5794; genus JAHEEL01. The sequence goes on from CAWAUO010000011.1 coordinate 16,833, forward strand.
GATCATGCCGAGTACGGCGGCACCGGCGAACGCCAACAGCACGAGGCTCGGATTTGGTTCTGCCCCGACGGCGATCAGGGCGACCACCAGGGTCGCGTAGTCGAGGAGCCAGTTCGCGACCGCAACACCGAGCGCTTTGTGCCACCGTTTGCCGAGCGACGCGACCACTTCGTCACGCCGCTGGATGATGTCCTCGGCGGTAAGCGACCAACCCTTCTTGAAGATCCGGGCGGTCCACGCAACGACACGCTGCGCCACCCACCCGACCATGTAGAGCGGCTTGTCGAATCGGACGACGATCACCGTCACCGTGAACATGGCGATGAACAGAATCGTGCCGGCGATGGCAACGGGGAGCATGCCGTCGGGGATCGGAACGGTGACCAGAGCGATCACCAACGCAACCGCCGGCAGAGCGAGCAAGACGAGGTTCGAGAGTATCCCGACGGCGGCGAGGGCGGCGAGCGCCGTACCCATCGGTACGCCGGACACCGCAAGCATCTGGAAGTAGAACGCACCGCCCGCGACCACACCGCCCGGGATCACCTTGACGGCGGCATTCGAAGTGAGTTGTGCCGTTGCGGCCACGAACCATGAGATTCCGGGTGCGGCGATGCGGGTCAGCGCCCACTGGGAAACGAACGCCCCGGACATCAGAGCCCCCATCAGAAAGAACCAGCGCCACTTCACATCTTCGAGTTGTGGAGCGGTGGCAAACAAGTCGAGGATGGTCGGCAGGAAGAAGTACAGCGAGACGCCGCCGACGAGCAGGAACAGGGCCCGAAGCGCGAGCTTGCCCCACGGCGCTGGCTTGTCAGTGGTTTCTTCGGTTGTCTCGGCCATGGTGGTTCATCCCCCAAGCCCTACGAATCTAGCGACCGAAAGGCCGAATCCGCCGATCGGGCCAACCGCCTCGGCTACGAGTCGAGCGCAGCGGCCACCCGGAAGGGCCTGCCCGCTTCGACCATGCGGTCGTCCAGCGAGTCGATATCGGCACGACGCGGCCCGGCGAACACCAACAGCCCGAGGGATGCGGCAGAGATGAGATAGAAGGCCGTGGTGATTCCAGCGACGATCACGAACGTAAACGCGAGCAGAGACGGGATCGCGGCGAATGAGCATGCCATCACCATTCGGCGACTGTATGCATCACGGATCTCACCGTTCGAGTCCGCCGCAAGGACCGCGCCAGCGCCGACGCCCCGGATCCAGAACAGCGACCCGAAGTCGATCAGGGCCACGACGCCGGCTATTGCAGCGAACAGGGACGCATTGGTGCTCGCTGGGTGCGGTCCTCCGATAGCGACGAGAGCGATCACGACAAGCACCGGCACAGCGAACAGGCCCCAAATGGTTTGGAGCCGATGAGTCCCGCGGTGGGCGAGATCAGGGAACAACGCCCAACCGCCTCCCGACCGCCGTGAACGCCGCCGCTCCGTCTTCCAGGTCGCGCTCGCTGTGTGATGCCGAGATCATGACCCGGATGCGCGCCTTGCCACGGGCGACGGTCGGAAATGAGATCGCCTGGGCGAAGACGGCCTCGTCTTCGAGCAGCATCCGGGAGAAGTCCCGGGCCAGGTGCTCGTCGCCGAGCATGACCGGCGTGATCGGCGTCTCGCTCGACCCGATATCGAACCCGGCGGCGGTCATCATCGCCTTGAATGCTGCCGCATTCGCCCAGAGGCGATCGACGAGTTCGGTTGACGCATCGAGGATCTCGACGGCCGCGAGGCACGCGGCCACATCCGGCGGCGGAACCGCTGACGAGAAGAGGAACGGCCTTCCCCGCTGTCGCAACCACTCGATCAACTCGGTGGAGCCAGCAACGTATCCGCCAACGGCGCCGAACGCTTTGGACATCGTCCCCACTTCGACGTCGACCCGGCCGTGGAGTCCGAAGTGGTCCACGATGCCGCGGCCACCGCGGCCAACCACACCTTCGCCGTGGGCGTCGTCAACCATCACCATTGCGTCGAAGTCATCGGCGGCGTCGACGATGAGGTCGAGCGGTGCGAGGTCCCCGTCCATGGAGAACACACCGTCGGTGATCACGAGGATCCGGTTTGCGCCTTCTGCGCGCGCCTCGGCGAGTCGCTCACGCAGTGCGCCGACGTCGTTGTGGGCGTAGATCTTCCGGCCGGCCTTGCAGAGGCGCACGCCATCGACGATGGAGGCGTGGTTCAACTCGTCGGAGATGATCACGTCGCCGCTTCCGACGAGCGCAGGAATCACCGCCAGGTTGGCCGCGAAGCCGGACTGGAGCGAGATGGTGGCGTCAACGCCTTTGAACCGGGCAAGCGCTTCTTCCAGTTCCGTGTGGATCGTCATCGTTCCGGCGATCGTCCGAACCGCCCCCGGTCCGACTCCGTATCGCTGGAGCGCATCGGTTGCGGCTGCGACCATACGTGGATCGTTGGCGAGGCCGAGGTAGTTGTTTGAGCAGAAGTTGAGCACCTCCTGCCCGTTGACGGTCAGGTGGGGGCCCTGGGGGCCTTCGATGGTCCGAATCGTGTTGTACAAGCCCTGCTCTTTGAGTGCCTGTACCTCGTCGCGGATGAATGCCGTCTTGTCGGTCATCGTGCCTCCATCAACTCAGTGGTCCGTCGGCGTAGGCGGGATCTGGGAACATCACGACCTTGCCGCACTCCCCCGACTGCATCAGTTCGAAGGCCCTGGTGTAGTCGTCGAGTGCGAACCGGTGGGTCACGACCGGCGTGAGGTCGACCGATCCGGATCGGATGAGACCGCGCATCTCCAGCCAGGTCTGCCACAGACGTCTGCCAACCACGCCGTACACGGTGGCGCCCTTGAAGATGATGTTGTCATCAAGATCGAACGGGAAGGCATCGGAGGTGAGTCCGAGCAGCGCCGCCTCGCCACCCGGCTTCAAGGCGGCGAACCCGGCTTCGAGTGCCGAAGAGGCACCGGACATCTCGAGCAGCACGTCAACGCCTTCCCCATCGGTGATCTCGGACATCCGCTCATCGATGTCGTCCCTCAGTGGGTTCAGCGTGACATCGGCCCCCATCGTCGAGGCCAGGTCCAGGCGATAGTCGGACACGTCGGTGGCGTATACGGCACGGGCACCGAGGGCCTTGGCGACGGCCATGGTCATCACGCCAACGGGTCCGGATCCGGTGACGAGCACCTTCCGTCCGGCAATGTTGGGGATCGTTGCAGTGTGGACGGCGTTGCCGAAGTTCTCCTGGAGCGACGCAATGGATAGCGGCATGTCCGGTGGGTCCGGCCACGCGTTCTGTGCCGGCACCGCCACGTATTCGGCGTATGCGCCGTCGCGGTGGACACCGAGGATCTGCGTGTTCGGGCAGAGGTGGCCCTGGCCGGTCCGGCACCAAGCGCATGAGTTGCAGATGACATGCGATTCGACCGAGACGAGTTGACCGATCTCGGGTTCGGTCACGTTCGCGCCGCTATCGACAACGACGCCGGTTAGTTCGTGTCCGACGGTGATGGGAGCGACGACGTGATCGGCGGCCCAGGGGTTCCACTCGTAGATGTGGAGGTCGGTGCCACAGATGGAGGTCGCCCGGACCTCGATCAGCACTTCGTCCGGTTCGAGTTTCGGGATCGGTACATCGGTCATCCTGAATCCTGAACCGGGAGCCAGCTTTCGGAGTGCACGCATAGACCACAGGCTATTACGAATGGCCAACGCCTGTGTCGGCATGTTCGCGGCCGATCCAACGCTGTCTCCGATCTGATCGATCTTCTGCTGCCTCCAACGGATGCCGGTGTCGCCGTCCAGTTCGCTCTGGTCGCCTTCATCGGGACGGTCGGTGTGGTGCTCTCCTGCAGGCATCCAGATGTGCGTCTGCTGGTCGTTGGGCTGACCGTTCTCGGCATGGCGCTCGTGGCCGTGCGGGCTGTCCACTGAGGCCATCCATCGCGGACGCCGGAATCAGATCTTCTCGCGGAGGGTTGACAGTTCGACATCCCGATCAGCTAACACATGCCTGAGTTCACGATCACTCGCCAGATCGCCGCCCCCGTCGACACCGTGTAGGCGGTGCTTGACGACTTCGGAGGCATCCACCGGTGGAACCCAGGGGTCGCCAGTTCCGGCCTCACATCGCAAGGACCGGTCGCCGAGGGGAGCACCCGCCACTGTGACCTCCAACCGTTCGGCGGCGTCGACGAACGAATCGAGCGATACGAACCCAACCACCGCATGACCGTGCATCTCTACGAGACATTCAAGCTGCCGATCTCCGGGGGCGTCGCCGACTTCTATCTCGCTCCGCACGACGGCGGCACCGAACTGACGCTCCGATATACCGATACCCCGAATCGGCTCGGTCGCCTCGCGAAGGCCACCACCGACAAGCAGCTCCGAAAGGGCCTCGGCGGATTGGCCGAAGCGCTTCGGACAGAGAGCGAGAGCCTCACCGCAACGCCGGAGTCCCCTGCGCGCTCCTAGTCGTCGGGGGAGAACTCGAATACGTCTTCGATCGTCTTGCCGAAGACGCCAGCGATCAGGAATGCGAGGCTGAGCGACGGCACGTAGCGTTCCTTCTCGAGCACGATGATCGTCTGGCGAGTACACCCGACTCTGGTGGCCAGTTCCTGTTGGGTCATCTCACCGTTTTCGAACCGCAGACGCCGGATGTGGTTCGAGATGTTGGCCTTAGGCATCGAGGACGATCTCCCTGCGATACCCCATGACGATCCCAAGCGATCGACCAAAGGCACCCAGGATGAACGTGCTCCAGAAGATGAGCTGGAGATACTCGATCGGTAGGGTCCCCTCATCCGAGTACACCTCCGTCAACGCCACTGTCCACGTTACGAGCGTGAGCAGCACGACGACGGACTCGACGCTCAGGGATCTCGCGAGGATCGCCCGATCTCGCTCGTCGACTACGGTGCCGCCGGCGCGGCGCTTGATGGTCCACCAGGCAAGCGCCCAGACCGCGATACCACTCATCATCAGCAGCCAGAAGATGCCCCTGGCCGTCGAGTCCCTTTTGATGAAGTCAGTCCCCACCAGAACCACAAGGCAGACGAGTCCGAGACCGACCACGGCTGTGACCCCCAGCCCGATCCATCCGAGCCTCTCCAGGGGGGCGGGCGGCATGCCACCCATCTCGCGCTGCGGTCGGAGACTCCACACGAACCGTGCCAGAGCCGCGATGCACGCCGCTCCAGCAAGCACCGCAACTGTGATCCACACCGCCGACATGACTCCTCCTTACGACTGGTTCTTCTTACTCTATGTAATCTATTTCATACTCTCTTCAATGTCAATCCGCTCTCCACTGTGGCGCCCAGCACTAGTCACTTCGTACCGGCTGGGATGTGTCTCGTTGAACCCACCGGGAGTGCCGATAGGGGGGTATGGAGAAGGAAATGCCCATCTACCTCCAGATCTGCACCGACTGCGAACGACCTGCGCTCACCTTCGACGAGCAGCACAACGCCCGCTGCGGCGAACACGCAGCCGTCTTCATCCCCGCTGGGGGCTTTGCCCCCGATGAGGGTGCCGACACCGACGCTCGCTAGAAGGCCCTTGCACAGGGTCTCTCTCGTATCGGCGGGAATCAGCTGTCCGCATCTGTTGTTTGACAAGTGTCAACGCCCCCTTGACGACCCGCGCGCGACGACGAGGGTCCGTGCCAGGCGGACGGTGAACCATGGCCGAAAACAACATCACAATCGACCCGGAATTCCTTCCCCCGCCCCGAGGCGGGCGCAGGCCGAGCAAGGCGGTCCTGGCGGCTGCCGGAGTAGCGATCGCGGCGATGGCGTTCGGCTGGCTGCTCGGCGCTCCCGACCCGACCGCGCCAAACACTGCAGCACCCCGCCCGGAGTCCGACTTCGTGATCGAAGAGACGACGTCCACCACAACCACCACACTTCCATCGGCCGCGCCACTCGCAGAGGCCGGGGTCCCTCTGTCCCGATTGGTACCAGGGTTCACCGATACCGTCGTCTTCCTGACGACACCGCCGGGGACCTTCGACATCCTCCAGTGGGAAGCTTCGGAACCGGCCACGGAGTTGTCGCTGTCGATCGAACGCGACGCCGCGGGCCCCGGCAGTTGGCCGACCGGACTCGATGCATCGGGATCGTGGTTCGCCAGAGTCCAGAGTGACGGAGTCCTCATGGCACATCCCGTGCCAGAGCCGGGAGAAGAGGCCCAGAATCGCCAGCCGGTCGGGCTCCGGGTGAGATCCGCCATGTGGCATGAATCGGAACCGGGGCAGCTTGCCTGGCTCACCTGCTCGCGGTCCTCACCCGGGCCTGCTGCTCCCACCACCCTCGATCTCGACGATCGCAACGCCGAACCGGTTGTTCTTCGCTCATTCGACCTGGGCTGCGTGACCGGGCGCCGCGGCGGGGTCTGGCTGAACAGCTGGACTGACGACGGAGTCGCCGTGAATGCCTTCGGGACAAGGCCCACCGAACCGATGACGTTCATCGCCGGGGCCTCGACGCTGACGGAGACGCCGTTCAGCCGCCTGCGAAGACCAGTGCCGGGCATCGTTGATGAGCAGCAGATCGTGAGTGCTGCGTGGTCCTCAAATGGGACGCTTGTGGCGGCAAACATCCGGTCGAGTCCCGAGGACCTGGACTCGGTGATCCGCGTTGTCGACACAGGAACGGGTTCTGTCGTGTTCGAGGCCGAGGGACAGAACTCGGGCGGCATCCCCATGGCGTGGTCGACCGACGACCGGTTCCTCCTGTACACGAGAATCCATTCGACGGTCGAACACCCGGGGTCCGGGCTGCTGGTGATCTATGACACGCTCACCGACCGGGCAACCACCGTTCGCCTCGACGAATTCGTTGACGAGATCAGGACCAAGGAGTCTTCCGGAGCTGGTTGAGGCTCCGTTCGCAGACCGGAGGAACGACGGAGGGCGCCTACGCTTCAGTCATGTCCAATGACCTGAGCCACACACCCGCGTCGCCGACGGTGGTGGTTGCGCGGCGCGTCCACCCGGGCTTTGCCGACGCCTTCCAGGCATGGGACCAACGGATTCGGGGAGCAGCGGCCGAATTCCCCGGATACTCCGGCTCCGATGTTCAGCCACCCACCGCGTCCCATCCCGGCGAGTGGGTCACGGTCTACTCGTTCGAGACGATCGAGCAACTCGACACCTGGATCGACTCCGATGAACGCAGGGCCCTGATCGCGGAAGTCAGTGACATGGTCGACGGCGAAGCTCGCGAGCAGCGGATCGCCGGCCTTCGGACCGCGCCCGAACCCGTCACCGTCGTGTTCTCGCAGCGCGTAGCTCCCGACAACCGCGACGAGTTCGCGGCGCTCCACGACGACGTCCTCGATCGGCTCAAGGCGTTCGACGGCTTCCTCGGCTCCGACCTCCTCCAACCGGTGGAAGGCGTGCAGGATGAGCACGTCATCGTGGCATCGTTCGCTTCGCGGGCCGACCTGGACCGCTGGCTCGAGTCCGACTCTCGGCACGAATGGCTCACGATGACCGAGCAACTCGTCGAGGGTGACCGAACCGTCAACGTCGTGGGAGGCTTCGGCGGGTGGTTCCCGGCTCAGCCATCCCAGCCCCAGGGACCGAAGCGGTGGAAACAGTCCATTGCCGTGTTCCTCGCGCTCTTCCCCGTGTCGCTGCTCATCACGCTCGTCCGGGTCGAGGTCGCCCCGAGCATGAACGTGGTGCTCGGCGTGTTCATCGGGAACGTACTCGGCATCCTCGCTCTCACCTATGTGCTGATGCCCCGCGTCACCCATTGGCTCAGACACTGGCTCACGCGCTAGTCGCCAGATGGGCGACGGCATCCGCTCCCGGTGTGGCTAGGACTCCACCGCGCCCGACTCCAGGGGCGTGATCAGGTCGGGGACATCGTTGGCGACACGATTCACGAGGGTCGACACCGCGTGCTCCGAGAGATCCGGCACCGGCAGGCGCGCCACGAGATCGTTGATCGCTTCCTTGTCGCGGTTGTCCGGATCCAGCCACGGGTCCCAGGCAGACTCCGCAAGGATGACCGGCATCCGGTCGTGGATCGGCGAGACGACGTCGGACGGCTCGCCGGTCACGATCGTGCAGGTGCGCACCTTCTCGCCGCTCTCGGGATCGTTCCACGAGGACCACAACCCGGCAAGCGCCAGCGGGCTCCGGTCGGTTGCGTAGAAGTAGTGAGGGAGCTTCCCTCGGTCCTTCGGCTCCCACTCGTAGAAGCCGTCGGCCGGGACGATGCATCGCCGGGCGGTGAACGAGTCGCGGAAGGCGGGCTTCACACCTGCGGTCTCGATCCGAGCGTTGATGAGCCGTGCGCCGATCTTGCGGTCTTTCGCCCAGAATGGGACGAGACCCCAATTGAAGGTGCCGAGTCGGCGCTCTCCGTCATGCTCGGCCACTGCATAGACCCGCTTGGTCGGCGCAACGTTCCACGACTGGAGCAACTCGTCGGTCCGAATGACGTCGACCGAGAAGTAGGCGCCGTAGTTCTCAGCCTCTTGCGTCTGAACGAATCGTCCGCACATGCGGCGATCCTACGCGACCGAAGCGTGTTGTCTCAATGGTTTCGATCTGGCCTGGTATTGCTTCAGGTTCGGTAGCTTGACAACCGATGACAAACCGGATGGATTTCGCAATTCGCTTTGGCGCGGTCTCAAAGACCTTCGGCTCGATTCGCGCGGTCGAGTCACTCACCTTCCATGCACCGGCCGGTGCGGTGACGGTGTTGCTCGGCCCGAACGGTGCCGGAAAAACCACCACGGTGCGCCTGACCACAGGCGCGCTGGTCGCCGACCGCGGCGACATCGAAGTCCTGGGACTTCACCCCAAAGTGGACGGCGATGAGATTCGGCGCCGCGTCGGCGTCGTCCCGCCGAAGCCGGCGTTCTACGACCAGCTGACGGGATGGGACAACCTCCGATTCGCCGCCCGCATCTTCGGGTCCAACAAGGTCGATGCCTTCGCTGCAGCCGAGCGGTTCTCGATCGAGGACGCCTTGCTTCAGGAAGTCGGCGGTTTCTCGACCGGCATGCGCACCCGATTGGCGCTCGCCAGGGCCGTCATCCACGATCCTGAGGTTCTCTTGCTCGACGAACCCACCGCGGGACTCGACCCCGAGTCGTCGCGCAGCGTCCTCGCGTTGATCCGAGAACTCGCGGGACGGGGAAGGACGATCGTGCTGTGCACGCATCTTCTCCACGAGGCCGAGGGGATCGCCGATCAGGTAGTACTGATGAATCGGGGCCACGCGCAGGCCGCCGGCGCTCCCGCAGAACTGGCGAGCCGGTACCTCGCCGAGCCGGTCGTGATCCTCGACGCCGAGAACCGCAACGCGCTGGCGGCGCTCGACCATGCCGACGGCGTCCTCTCGGTATCGCGCAACGGCGCGGTTCAGGTGACCCTCGACGACCTCAAACGCCTCCCGGACCTCGTGACGAGCCTTGTCCAAGATGGAGCCCGCCTCACGCGGGTTGAGCCGGTCGGGACAACCCTCGAGGAGTTGTACTTCGAGATGCAGCGCACGCACCGAGGAGAGACATCGTGAGGTGGTCCAACGTCAGCGCCATTGCGGGTGTCGATCTTCGCCGCCTCTTCAAGAGCAAGGACTATTGGATCCCACTGACGATTCTCGCGCTCCTCTTCTTCGCGATCATCCCAATGGTTGCTCTCGCCACGCTCGGGAGACTTGGAGCCACACCGTTCGCAGGTGAGATCGCCAACATCGTAGGGAACCTTCCCGATTCCATTGTCGATTCTGCCCGGGGCGAAAGCCCATCCGAAAGAGCCTCCTACATTGTTGCGGTGTACATGCTTGCGCCGGTCGCCATCATTGTTCCACTCACGATCTCCGCTGCGGTGGCCTCAAACACGATCGTCGGGGAACGTGAACGCGGCACGGGAGAGTTCCTGGCCAACAGCCCTCTCACCACCCAGGAGATCTACTTCGGGAAACTGCTCGCGAGCCTCGTCCCCGGTTACCTCGCCACCGTCGTGGGCTTCTCGCTCTATGCGCTCATCGTGAACCTGACCGTCGGTCCGGACATGGGAGGGTGGTTCTTCCCGACCCCAGGCTGGTTCCTCCTCATACTCTGGATCATTCCGCCGTTCGTCGCGATATCGACCGCGATCGTGGTACGGATGTCGGCTCGGATGCGTACCGCCGCAGCCGCTCAGCAATCATCGAGTCTCGTGACGCTCCCGGTAATCCTGCTGTCCTACGTCGTGGCGGCATGGATCGTCGCAACTCCTCGCTGGCCAGCCTTTCTGATCGGAGCGATCGCGTGGGTCCTGGCGGTTCTTCTGGCAGTCCGCGGGGCGAACAACCTGCACCGAGAACGTCTTCTCGGCGTCGCTTCGGAAACCTGAGCCGTCAGCCGGAGGCGTGCTCGGTTCGGTTGCGGCTCCGCCGCCCGCCGCCACCACCACCAGGCTCCCACCGGAACCACCGGATCGCGAGCACTATCGCGACGATGCCCCACAGCGCCAGATAGGCGAGATCCGTCCACTCAAATGGCGGCCGGGTTGCCTCCGGTGTGAATGCCGCCACGAACGGTGCCGCGAAGTGACTCAGCGGGAAGAAGTCGGAGACCGCCGTCAGCCAACTGGGAGCGTCCTCGCCGGGGATGATGAACACGCCGGACACGAACGCCAGCGGCAGGAGGGTGGCGTTGGCGATCGCCGTCGCTGCCTGTCCGGTCGGAGCGAGCGCGGCGACGAGCAGTCCGAGGGCCGCGAAGGTGGCCACCCCAACGAAGAACGTCACGATGAGGATCGGGACCGTCTCGACATACAATTGCAGCCCGAAGAAGAGGATCCCGGCGTCGATCATGATCAGCGTGCCGATGAGGGCAATCAGGATCGAGGAGAGGATCTTGCCACCGAAGAAGATCCACGGTGGCAGCGGCGTCCCGCGGACCCGTTTGAGAATCCCCTCGTCGCGTTGATACGCGGTCGTGATCGAGATGTTCGTGTACGTGGCGGACACCGCGGAGAAGACCGCAAGCGACGGTGCGTAGAACTGCGCGGTGGTGATGCCGAGGTAGTCGATCGTCTCGTTGCCGAAGGCGAGCGAGAACACCACGAAGATCAGCAACGGGAAGAAGATCGTGAAGAACGCCGAGATGGGTGTGCGCCAGAAGATTCGCCACTCGTATCGGGCCTGGTGCCACAGCAGCGAGAGCGATGAGGGGCGCTTCATGCGTCTTCCCCATCGGTCAGTTCGAGGTAGATGTCTTCGAGCGATGGTCGGCTGACCGACAGGCCATCGAGAACCGTCCCTTGCTCGACAGCCCATCCCGTGAGTGTGTGGAGGAGAGAGGTCGGATCGTCGGTGTGGTACTCGACCGTCGGCCCGTCGATGGAGCCTGGCGGGACGGGAAGGGCGCCGACTTCCCGGTCGACCAGCGAGAACCGGACCTCGGTGAGGGCCGCCGCCCGCCCGCCGAGGGTGTCGGGCGTGCCCTCAGCAACGATTAGCCCATGATCGATCACCGCGACCCGATCGGCCAGGTTCTGGGCCTCGTCCATGTAGTGCGTGGTCAGCAGGATCGTCTTGCCGAGGTCGGTGAGGTTCCCGATCATCTCCCAGGCGTGGCGGCGGGCCGACGGATCGAATCCGGTGGTCGGCTCGTCGAGAAAGATGAGGTCCGGATCGCCGACGATGCCGAGGGCAACCTCGAGCCGGCGCTTCTGCCCACCGGAGAGGGTCTTGACGCGGGCGTCCGCCTTCTCGCCAAGGCCCACGATGTCGATGAGTTCGTCGGTGACGAGGCGCTTCGGATAGACCCGTCCGTAGGTGTCGATCGCCTCTCTGACGGACAGTTCCCGTTCGACCGATGACTCCTGGAGGACGATCCCGATGCGTTCCTTGAACTCGCGCTTGTTGCCCGCTGGGTCGGAGCCGAGCACGACCGCTTCGCCGGATGTCCGGTTCCGGTAGCCCTCGAGGATCTCGACAATCGTGGTCTTGCCCGCGCCGTTCGGACCGAGCAGCGCGAACACCTCGCCCTCGTCGATGGTGAAGTCGACGCCGCGCACGGCTGCGATGTCGTCGTAATTCTTGGTGAGATGCTCGACCGATACGACCGCCAACGTGGCCTCCGTGGTTCTTCTCGAACTCTTGCACAAACGGGACGGCTGTGCGATACGAAGGATGACCGGGGAACCCCGGCGCCGTGAGGTAGCGTCTCATCATCATGATCAAACGACTCACCCTTCTTGCATTGTCCGTTGCGCTGCTCGGTGCGGCGTGCAGCTCATCAGGAGATGACATGCCGACCGACTACGCCTGGCAACTGAACGAGATGGCCGGCGCCGACGGCACGATGGTCGCTCCGATCACCGTCCCCACACTTGTGTTCGAGGACGACGCCGTCGCCGGGAACGCCTCGTGCAACCAGTACTTCGGTACGTACGAGATCGATGGATCGTCGATCAGCTTCGGACAGCTCGCGTCAACCGAGATGTTCTGCGGCGAACCCGGCGTCATGGACCAGGAGATGGCCTACCTCGCGGCGCTCGCCACGGTCGACACCTGGTCGATGGACGGCGAGACGCTGACCCTGTCGGCCGGGGATTCGACGCTGCTGGTGTTCGCTGCGATCTCACAGGAACTCGCCGGGTCGTCGTGGGATCTGCTCGCCTACAACAACGGCACGGGTGGCTTCGAGTCCGCCGTGATCGACGTGCCGGTGACGGCCCTCTTCGCAGAGGATGGCGCTCTGACCGGTTCCGCTGGCTGCAACACCTACACCACCACGTGGGAAGTCGATGACGACAAGCTTGAGATCGGCCCGGTCGCTTCGACCCTGATGGCATGCGCCGACGAAGCGGTGAGCCAGCAGGAGTTCCGGTACCTCGAGTTGCTGGGCCTCGCCGACACCTACCGGATCGACGCTGCCAACCTCGAGATCTTCGATGCCGAGGGCATGCGGATCCTTCAGTACCTGCGATCCGTAACGCCGTAGTCGGGCCCATTCGTAGATCGGACCTCTTAACGGGCCAACGCCCGACGCAGACAATCACATGTGCGCCACATGTTCTCGTGTTGAGTCATGGTGATGATTCAGATACGCAATGTCCCGCCGGATCTGCATGCGTTGCTCACGGATCGGGCCAAGGCGAGTGGGATGAACCTCTCGGACTTCCTCAAGGCACAACTCGAACGAATCGCAGCGGTCCCAACCAACGCCGAGATCTTCGCCCAGGTTGAGGCCGACGCGCAGGCCGGCCTTCTTCCCAGAATCAGTAGCGAGGAGATCGTCGCCGGGATCAGAGAGGACAGAGACTCCCACTGATGCTGGTCGTGGATGCGTCGATCGTTGTCGACGCCCTCACCAACTCCGATGACCGGGGTGCCGGGATTCGCTCCATGCTGGAGAAGGCCGACCTCCTGGCTCCGTGCCTCATCGCTCTCGAGGTGACTCAGGGACTGCGCCGGATCGCCCTCTTGGGTGGCGGCGACACAACCTCGATGCTGCAACGGTTCCGGCTTCTGACAATCAATCGGTTCGAGCACCTGCCGCTGGTGCCCCGCCTCTGGGAACTGCGCGACAACCTCACCGCCTACGACGCGGCGTATGTCGCCCTTGCGGAGGCGACAGGCGCTCCCCTCGTCACGGCGGATCAGAAGCTTGCAGCGGCGCCGGCGCATCGGGCAGAGGTCATCCTCGTCTGATCAGTCGGTCCAACGGGTAGGCCGTTCCTTGAGTCGGCCGAAACCAAGCTCGTCACAGAATGCCTCGTAGCGGTCGCGCGGGACGCCCTTCCACTCGAGGTCGGAGAGCGAGTCGGGGATCGGGACGTCGGTCCGGAGTTGAGCCAGGTAGCGGTAGAGCAGGGCGTCACCGATGCGGTCCCGCAGGGTCGCAGCAAGCTTCGTGGCGCCGCGGACCTTCACATCCCAGAGTGCCTCGTCAAGGGGGATGCCTTCGAGATGCCCATAGCGGGCGAGGATGGTGCCGCTCGACTTCGCTCCCCAGCCGGGGAGGCCGGGCAGTCCGTCCGCCGCGTCGCCGACCAGCGCGAGCCAGTCGGGGATCGATGCCGGCTCAACGCCGAACTTCTCGACGACCGCTGCCCGGTCGATGAACGTGCCCCCGCGTCGCTCGTATCCAACGATCCGAGGCTCGTCGTAGATCTGGCAGAGATCCTTGTCAGGAGACATCACCACGACCTGGTCGACATCGTCCACCCACCGGCGCGCACCGGTGGCGAGTCCGTCGTCGGCCTCGTAGTCGTACATCGACCACACGGTCACTCCGATCGCCTTCATGGCCCGCTCGGCCAGAGGGAACTGATCCAGAAGTTCCTGCTCGATGCCCTCGCCGGTCTTGTACGCCGGGAACACGACGTTGCGGAACGATTCGACGACCGAGTCGAACGACGCGGCGATGTGCGTCACCTCGGGCTCGGCCAACAACGCGAGCGTCGAGGCGAGGATGCCGTAGGTGGCGCCGACCTCCCGCCCGTCGGGAGCGGTACGCGACGGGATCCCGAAGTGGGCTCGGAATAGTTCGTAGGTGCCGTCGATGAGGTAGAGCTTCATGATTCGACCCTACCGCGCGCGGGCAGACGCGTCACACCGTAAAGGCGTCGGACCCGAAGCCACGACGGCGGGTATCCTGCGCCTACGGGCCTGTAGCTCCAATGGCAGAGCAGCGGACTTTTAATCCGAAGCGTGTGGGTTCGAGTCCCACCGGGCCCACGAACGACTTCGCGAACGTCCGTCGAGACCTCCCCGGCCTCGACGTCGTGCCACATGGGGTTTCCCCTTCTGCCACACGGCGCTCTCCCCAACGCTGTGGCTTGGCAATGGTCCGGGCATCGCTTCGGCAGTCGTTGAAGGTTCGAGTCCCACCGGGCCCACGAACGACATCGCGAACGTCCGTCGAGACCTCCCCGGCCTCGACGTCGTGCCACATGGGGTTTCCCCTTCTGCCACACGGCGCTCTCCCCAACGCTGTGGCTTGGCAATGGTCCGGGCATCGCTTCGGCAGTCGTTGAAGGTTCGAGTCCCACCGGGCCCACGAACGACATCGCGACCGTCCGTCGAGACCCCCCGGCCTCGACGCCACGGCCCCCCGGGGGCACCACGCAGCCAGGAAGCCCCCGCTGCTGCGGGGGCTTCCTGCTACTCGTCAGGGAATCTCTGATCCCTGTGTTCGATTGTGTCTACGGCTGTGTCTACGACAGTTCGTTCACCCGATCCGTGCCCGGAGGATCGACCGGTCCGAACGCCGCCAGGTAGTTGGCGAGCGCCTGCAAGTCCACACCTCCATCGAGCCGCGGCGCGGTAATAGTGGCGAACGTATCGAAGTTGTCTCCGCCATCGGCAAGGAAGCTGTTCACCGTTACCTTGTACGTGGCGCTGTTGCTGAGCGCCACGCCGTTCAGCATCACGTTGCTCACCGTCACCGCCGTGCAGGCACCGTCCGAGATCGTCTTGGAGAGATCGTACGTGAAGCCATCCGACACCCCAAGATGTAGGAATGGACGACTCGAACCGGACGGCTGACATTGCTCCTCAAGTACCGAAACGATCTGAGCACCGGTCATCGGGAATGTCACCAACGTATTGCCGAATGGCTGGAACGTGAACGCTTCACCGTAGGTGACGACGCCGTCGCCCTCACCTCCAGATTCCGCGTACTTCAGGTCGGAACGGACACCGCCAGGATTCATGAACGCGACGACGGCACCGTTTGCCGACGTTGCCCACTGCTGGGCGTCAGCGACCAGATTTCCCGCCGCCGACTCGACACCACGGTCGGATCCCGGTGGGTTGCCCCCGCGGAAGATATCGGCGCTGATCGTCCCAATCGGAGTGTCACCAGCCGCGTCAACCAGCGGCTGCCATTTCGCGATGATCCTCGTCAACAGCGGATCCCGCTTCAAGTCAGCCTGGATGACGGCATGGTTCACCGATGTGCTGAGGTCGCGATCCACGTCGTGTGTCCGCGGGTTGATGACAAGGTTCAGCTCCGAGACAACCCGACCATACGAGTACGCGCTCGTGACAATCCTCGGTTGACCAGCCGAATCATCCATCGAGCAGTTGTACGGCAGGTGTGTGTGGCCCGTGATCAGAGCGTCAATCTCGGGATCGAGGGCAGTGTTGATCTCCACGATCGGCCCCGAAATGCCGACACATGCATCGACATCACCGGGAGGCGGCGTCTGGGATCCACCCTCGTGCAAGAGCACGATGATGGCCTCGACACCCTGGGCCTTCAGCATCGGAACGAGAGCGTTGGCCGTCTCGGCTTCGTCGAGGAAGTCCCAACCCTTGATACCGGCTGCTGCGACCAGAGTGTCAGTCGCCTCGAGTGTCATTCCGATGAAAGCTACATCCACGCCCTCAATGGTCTCGATCCAATACGGCGGCAACGGAGTGGCACCGGTGGTCTCGTCCACAACATTGGCCGCAAGCCATTGGAAGTCGGCACCCGGATACGGCGACTTCGGGAAATAGCAGCCGTCAACGGGGTGGCAACCGCCATTCTGCATACGCAGCAACTCGGTGACACCTTCGTCGAACTCATGATTGCCGACGCTCGAAACGTCGAGACCAATTGCATTCAGCGATTCGACCGATGGCTCATCGTGGAACAACCCTGAGAACGCCGGTGATCCGCCAATGAGGTCGCCGGCCGCCACGGTGAGGCTATTGCCCGAACGCAACTCCTTGAGCTTCGTCGCCAGGTACTCGGAACCGCCGGCGATCTCGCCGTCGACCGTGCCGGCCCCGTCCGCTTCGAGGTGACCGTGATAGTCGTTGAAGGCAAGAATCTGCAGATTGATGCCGTCCTCGGCAAGGCTGCGGTACAGGTACGCGGCCATCTGACCACGGGTTACCAAACCTGCGGGGCAGTACTTGTCGTTGGCCGGGGGGTTGCATCCGAGTGTGATGCCCGCAGAGCCGATCTTGTCGATGTCATCCTCGAAGATCGAGCCGTCATCATCGGTGAACAGATCAGAGCCCGCTCCGTACTCCAGATCAAGGGCCCGCGACAGAAACGCGGCCATCTGGCCACGAGTGACATGCGCACCCGGGCAGTACTTGGAGTTGACCGGGGGGTTGCATCCGCGCGTGATCTCCGCTGTGCCGACCATGTCGATGTCGTCTTCAAAGATCGAGTCGTCGTCATCAACGTACAGATCTGCACCTACCCCTTCAGTCAGGTGGAATGATCTTGCCAGGAACGCCGCCATTTGACCGCGGGTGACGAAGTCCTCGGGACAGTACTTGTCGTTGGCCGGTGGGTTGCAGCCATTGGTGTAGCCGTTTGCTGCCATCCACTCGATTTCGTCCTTGAATATGGAGTCGTCAATGTCGGTGAATGTGTCGCCTTCTGCCGAGGCGGCCACGGGCGCGAGCATCGCGAGGATCATCGCGACAGCAAACGCGATCGTCATTAACCGGCGTGGGGTGTGGATTGTTGGATGCTTCTGCATGAGTAGGTCCTCCTTGTCTACTCCAACGGAGATCGCCCGTGTGACTTGAATCCTCCTGTACGCCGCACCTCCAGCGTGAGATATCGGGCGTTGCGGCGGAATCTCCTCACATCCGCAATCTACTCTCCCAATTCACCCGGTGCAGGGGAGTCCGACAAGGCCGTTCGAGAGGCCGCCTCCCCGAGGAATCGACGCCGCGGGCAAAGGGTCTAGGCTCCTCCCATGCTGTGGATTCTTGCCTCTGAAGGCGGCATCAAGATCGGCGACTTCGCGGTCGCCGAGACGATCGCCAACTGGATCGAACTCGCCGCCGTCTTGGCCATCACGATCGCCGTGATCGCCGCTCTCGTGGGCGCCCTGCGTACCCGGATGCAGTCCGATTGGACGGCCGCATTCCAGACGTTCAAGCGATACATGGGCTTGGGCCTCCTCATCGGACTCGACCTCCTGATCGCCGGAGACATCATCAAGACCGTGACCCTCGACCCAACGCTCGAGAACGCTGCTGTGCTCGGACTCCTCGTCCTCATCCGCACGTTCTTGAGTTGGACCATCGTCCTCGAAGTCAACGGTTGTTGGCCATGGCAGTCACCGCCGGGATCGAGCAAGAACGAGGAGTTGTAGCCGTCCCCTGTGAATGATTCCGAGGCCCCCGATGCTCGGATGGAGGCGGATCATCCCAGTCTGATTGATCGGCTGCGATCCCTCGCACTCCCGCTCGGCTCATATGCCGTGTTCGGGAGCGGACCTCTCATCGTTCGCGGCATCATCAAGGCCACGAACGATCTCGACGTGATCAGCCGCGGCGCGGCGTGGGACCGCGCGCGCCATCTCGGGGACGTGGTCTATCTCGAGGAACACGACGTCGAAATTGTGAGCTTCGACGACGGCGCGATCACGGTTGGGACGAGTTGGGCCTACGGCGAGTTCGACATTGATCTCCTGATCGACACGGCCGAGATCATCGACGGGCTGCCGTTCGTCCGACTCGAGCACGTCGTGCGGTACAAGGAGGCGGCGGCCCGCCCGAAGGACTTCGCCCACCTCAATGCGCTCACCGACTATCTGCGACACACCGATCAATCCCTAGGATGATCGCCATGGACAATCTCAGGTCGTCAACTCCCCAGATCGGCTTGGCCATGGGCGTGTTCTTCGTCATCGTCGGTGTGATCCTCGGCAACTACGGAATCGTTGGACTCGGCGTGGTCGTTGGACTGGTCGGCTTCTTCGGCGCGGGTCTGCCTAACCCGCGAAGCTAGGCAGACACGACCAGCGTAACTGCCAGGTAGTGCGCCACGAATGCGGCGACCGTCAGGACGTGGAACACCTCATGGAAGCCGAACCACTCGGGTGACGGATTCGGTCGTCTCGTCCCGTACACCACCGCCCCTGCGCTGTAGAGGACGCCGCCGAGCGCGATCAGGATCACCGCGACCACGCCGGCCCCTCGCACGAGATCGGAGAGGTAGAAGACCGCTACCCAGCCGAGTGCGACATACACCGGCGTGTAGAGCCAGCGGGGCGCTCCCACCCACAAGACGCGAAACGCCACTCCAATCAGCGCACCAATCCACACGATGAACAGCAGTACGCGCCCTCGCTCATCGGGCATCGCCAGCACAGCGAACGGCGTGTACGTGGCCGCAATGATCAGGTAGATGTTCGAGTGATCCATCCGCCGCAGCACGCCCTCGACACCGGGTGTCCACGTGCCACGGTGAAGGAGAGCGCTCGTACCGAAGAGCAGGGCGGCGGCAAGCGCGAATAGTGCAACCGAGATCCGTTCCTCCGTCGAGTCGGCGGACACGAAGAGCGCGGATCCGCCGACGATCGCGGCCGGGAGCATCACAGCGTGGAGCCACCCGCGGAGTCGTGGCTTCTCTGGTGGTGCGGTGTTCTGTGCGACTTCGATCACGGTTGGAAGCTATCCACCACTACCGAATACCAACTCTCAACGGGGAGCGCGACGGACTCGCAGGGCCCATGCGGACTAGCTTGGGGTCGTGACCGATCGCGACGCCCTCCTGACCCGTTCGTTCGAACTCGCCGCCGAGGCGCGGGCCGAGGGCGATCACCCATTCGGGGCACTCTTCGCTATCGACGGCGAAAACGTCGCCGAGGCCAGGAACCGGGTCAACACCGATCACGATATCACCGCACACGCCGAGACACACCTCGTACGGATTCTGGAGCGTCAGAGTCTCTTCGACCGCCTCGCTGAGGGAACGGTCTATGCGTCGTGTGAACCGTGTCCGATGTGTGTGGGGTCGATGTTCTGGGCCGGGGTCCGTCGGGTGACCTACGGGCTTTCGGCCGTCCGTCTCATGGATCTTGCGAGTGCACCGGGACAGACGCCCATGGGCTTCGCCCTCACCGCGCGCTCCCTCGGCGCAGCCGCTACACCGCCGATGCAGTTCGACGGACCCTGCCGCGAGGACGAGGCAGCGCTCCCCCACATAGGTTTCTGGGTTCCCTGACTCGAGTCCTGGAGATTGTTTGCTCTTGTCTGCTTACATGGTGATCACTACACGCGAATCGCGGAGCCGCGTTGCCGAGCTTCCGCCAAGCGAGAATGAGGAGGTCCCGGAGCATGGGAACCATCATCGGGACAGTCATCGGCGGCCTCATCATGGGCCTCATTCTTGGACCCCTTGCGCGTCTGGTCATCCCCGGCAAACAAGACATCTCCCTCATAGGAACGATCTTGGTCGGTGCCGGTGCCGCGATCGTCGGTGGGTTGATTGCCGATTGGATCGGCGTCGGTGAAACCTCAGGTATCGACTGGATCAAGCTGTTCATCCAGTTCGCCCTTGCCGTGTTCGGCATCCTTGGCTTCGCGAAGGCATCTGACAGCACGTAGGAGCAATTCGACAGACGGTCGTGGCCCGACGCGCTCGGAGCACCTCGACCAAGTTGAGTGGATCCATGGATACTGCAACGTTCGTCCGCTCCCTGCCCAAAGCCGAACTCCACCTCCATATCGAGGGCACTCTCGAACCGGAGCTGATGTTCGACCTCGCCGCCCGCAACGGCATTGACCTGCCGTTCGCCGGCGTCGAGGAAGTCCGTTCGGCATATGAGTTCACCGACCTCCAGTCGTTCCTCGACATCTACTACCAGGGGACCGCCGTCCTGGTCACGGAGCGGGACTTCTTCGACTTGATGTCCGCCTACCTCGAGCGCGCGGTTGCGGACGGTGTCCGTCGTGCCGAGATCTTCTTCGACCCGCAGACCCACACCGAACGTGGAATCGACTTCTCGGTGTTCATGGGCGGGTTCACGCGGGCAATCGAGACGGCTCGGGATCGCTGGGGCATCTCGGCGGCGTTGATCATGTGCTTCCTTCGCCACCTCCCCGGCGAAGCGGCGGTCTCCACGTGGGAAGAAGCCGGGTCCTACGTCGACCAGGTCATCGCCGTCGGCCTCGACTCGGGCGAGGTCGGCAATCCGCCCGAGCGGTTTTCGGAGGCCTATCACCTCGCGCGAGACGCGGGCCTCCACGCCGTTGCCCATGCCGGGGAGGAGGGTCCGCCTGCCTACATCGCCGGGGCGCTCGATACCCTCGGCGCCGAACGCATCGATCACGGCGTCCGTTGCACAGAGGACCCGGAACTCGTCGAGCGTCTCGCCAGGGAGCAGATCCCGCTGACGATGTGCCCGCTCTCGAACCTGAAGCTCCGAGTGTTCGATCAACTCGCCGACCACAACCTGAAGGACCTACTCGATCGGGGTGTCCTCGTGACGATCAACTCCGACGATCCCGCGTACTTCGGCGGCTACGTGCTCGACAACTACATCGCCATCGCCGAGGCCCTGGACCTGAGTCGCGACGACCTCGTCACGCTCGCCGGCAACTCGATCAGGGCAACGTTTCTGGCGGGAGAGGAGAAGGCGGCACTCCTCGCCGAACTCGAGTCGGTCACCGCCGGCTGATCGCTCCTCGCCTTCGAACACAAGTTCATACGGGTGTGATCTCCAGTGAACGGTCGACACCGACGGCGCCGGACAGGAGACCGCGGACTTGCGCTCGATTCGCGAGCGCCCGAGACTCGTGACATGGAACGTTTCACTCACCGCCGAGCCCAGTTCGCCGCAGCCATCGAGGGCGGCATCGCCGTGGTACCCGCTGCCAACGAGGTCGCCCGCAACGACGACGTCACCTTCGAATTCAGACAGTCATCGGACTTCTACTTCCTCACCGGCTTTGACGAACCTGACGCAATTGCGCTCTTCGATCCCGGCCACGAGATGCCGTACGTCCTGTTCGTCCGTCCCCGCGACCCGGAAATGGAGGCCTGGAACGGGCGACGCGCCGGAGTCGATGGCGCCATGACCGATTTCGATGCGGACGTCGCCTATCCGATCGCCGACTTCGACAAGATCCTTCGCGATCGACTCAGAGGTCGTGCGACGTTGTGGTTCGACGTCGATTCGTCGATCAATGGCCGTGTCCTGAGCGCTCTCAAGCAGGCCCGCGGTTTCAAGGCCCGCACCGGAATCACGGTCCCCTCTTCAATCGCAGATCCGTCGACGATCCTCGACGAACTACGGCTGATCAAGTCGCCCGATGAGATCGTGGCCCTGCGTTCGGCGTGCCGCGTCTCGGCAGCGGGTCATGCCGAGGCGATCCGATTCGCCGCTCCCGGTCGTGCAGAGCACGACGTCCAAGCTGCCATGGAGTACATGTTCCGGTCATGTGGGGCCGTGCGAGAGGGCTATCCGTCGATCGTCGCCTCCGGTAGCAACGCTTGCATCCTTCACTACACCGAGAACGACCGCTTGATGGAGGACGGCGATCTCCTCCTGATCGATGCCGCCGCCGAAATCGGGTACCTGTCGGCGGACATCACCAGGACGTTCCCGGTCAATGGCCGATTCACGGCACCGCAGCGGGCGGTCTATGACGTCGTTCTCGCTGCTCAGGAGTCCGTGATCGATGTCTGTCGGCCGGGGCTGCCGTTCACCGACATGCACGACATCGCCGTGCGAGTTCTCACCGAGGGGATGGTGGACCTCGGCCTGCTCCCCGGACCGGTCGAAGACGCAGTCGCCTACGGCTGGTACCGGGAGTTCTACTTCCATGGCACCGGCCACTGGCTCGGGATGGACGTCCACGACTCCGGCGCCTACCGGGTCGACGGCGCCGGACGACCACTCGCCGCGGGGATGGTATTCACCGTGGAGCCGGGTATCTACGTGGCGCCGGAGAAACAGACGCTGACACTTCCGAAGGTTCCATTTGATGCGGACGCCGAGCGAGATCTCGCCTACGAGGTCGGAGGAGCCGAAGCGAAGAGCATCATCGAGGGTCGTAGGGCCGGTGCCGAGACCGTGACCCATCCGGTTCCGGAAGAGTTCCTCGGGATCGGGGTGCGGATTGAGGACGATCTGCTCGTCACTGAGACGGGTTGCGAGAACCTCACGAGGGACGTGCCGGTCGACCCCGATGAGATTGAGGCGCTCTGGCGGGTGTCGCGAAGCGCCAAGTAGCGGTCGGGAGACCAGACAGGGACACCAGGAACGCTGCGGCGCTACGAGCCCTTGAGCGACTGTCGGAACGACTCGAGCGAGCGGACCACATTGGCTGCGTCGTCTCCGATGCGGGGGAGCTTGGCTGAGTTTCGCTCGTACCGGCTCGCCTGCACTTCGTCGTCATCGTCGGTCGACTCCTCGTCGACATCGGGTGCCGGAGCAAAGTCTGCGAAGTCGTCTTCGATCGTTCCGAGTGCCTCGACCTCGGGCTCGGCCTCGTAGCGGGGCGTCGGCTCGGTGGGAACCTCGTCCGGCCACACCACACGGCGTTGCTCATCGGCCTCCTCGACGACCGGTGTCGCCTTCGCCACAGCGGATTGTGCTGTCTCGAGTCGCTCTTCGGCCAATCGGGCACGTTCCTGTTCGATGCGGGCAGCCTGCGTTTCGATCTCGGTCTGGCGCCGGTCAGCGTCGGCCATCACGGACTCCGAAGCTCGCTTCGCTTCGGCGACAGTCTGTTCAGCCTGCGCGGCTGCTTCGGCGACGATCAGTTCAGCTCGCTCGTTTGCCGCGCGGAGTGCCTGTTCGGCCTCTTCGCTCGCATTGGCGGCTGAGTCCATGGTGACACCGGCCGCATCCAAGGCGGCGGCCCGCTCGGCCAACTCGGCGTCCCAGCGCTCAATCTCGGCGAGGCGAGAACGCAGGCCGTCCTCGGCGGCATCCTGCTCGGCAGCACGGCGATTCAGTTCGTCGCGTCGACCGGCCAACTCGGCCTGCATGTGTTCGGCGTTGTGAATCGTGGTTTCGTGCTCAGCCCGAATGCTCTCGAGGTCGGCGACTTCGGCGAGCAGCCGTTCGATCTCGGCTCTGGTAGCCGTCGCCTCTCCCTCCGCCGCGGCTCGAATACCGACCGCTTCGCGCTGGGCCTGTTCGACGATCTCGAAGCCCTGACGCTCGGCGTTTGACAGATCGGACGCCTGCATACGGGCAGCGGCAAGGACCCGGTCGGCCTCGTCCCGTAGCGAGTTCGCCTCGTTCCTGACACGTTCCGCCTCAGCCTCGGCGTTTGAGACGAGCTGCAAGGCGTCGCGACTCTGGGCTTCGGATTCATGGAGGATGCGGGCGACTTCCTGCTCGCGTTCGTCGGCTTCCTCGATCCGAGCCGTGGCCTCTGAGAGGATCTGCGCCGCTCGGCCTTCGGCTTCTGCCAGCTTCTCGGATGCCGTCGATTCGACGCCCGCAATGATCTCTGCGGCCCGGACTTCGGCTTCCTGGATGATCTTGAGTTGCTCTTCGTACTCGTGGCGGACGGTGGCGGCCTTCTCCCGCATCTTCGCCACGTCGTCGCGAGCTCCTGCGGTCATGGCTTCCACCGAAGTGCGGGCTTCGGCAAGCAGTTCCTCGGCCTCGGTCCTCAGCCGCTGCGAGTACTCCTCGGCTGCTTCGTTTGTGGTCCGAGCGTCGGTATGAACCGCCTCGGCGACCTCTTCTGCTTTGGAGATGATGGCCGCGCCGGCCTCTTCTGCCTCCAGATGGATCCTCGCGGATGTCTCCGCTGCAGTCTCGAGTTGTCGCTCGGCATCGTCGCGCGCGGCCGCCAGGAATTCCTGGGCTTCGGTCGCGATCCGATCTGCCTCCTCGCGCACCCGCTCAGCCTCGCCGGTGATCTCACCCGCGAACTGATCCACCTCGGCACGAACACGCTCCGCTTCCTCAGCCGCCTCGCGCAACCTGCGCTCGATCTCGTCTTGAGCGCCCGAACGAACCTCGTCGGCCTCGGCGACTGCCTCCTCGCGCACCCGCTCAGCCTCGCCGGTGATCTCACCCGCGAACTGATCCGCCTCGGCACGAACACGCTCCGCTTCCTCAGCCGCCTCGCGCAACCTGCGCTCGATCTCGTCTTGAGCACCCGAACGGACCTCGTCGGCTTCGGCGGTAGCTTCGCCTCGAAGTCGCTCAGACTCCTCAATCGCTGCAATGACCGCTTCCTCGGCCTGACGGGCTATCTCGTCAACCGACGCGATGCGTTCTTCGGCGCGGACTTCGGCTGCTGCGAGGATCGCGTGTTGCTCGCTGGCGGCCTCCCAAGACATCTCAGCATCTTCAAGGATCTGCAGAGCCCGCTGCTGTTCGATCTCAGCCTCGACATACCGGGCTTCGATCCTACGGAAGGCCCCATCAAACAAGGCCGCCGCTTCGGTGTCAGCTCGAGTCAGCGTCGCCGAGGCGTACTCCTCAGCCTCTGCCCTGATCGCGTCAGCCTCGTTCTGGAGGGTCTGTGCAGCGTTCTCTGCTTCTCGTCGGGTCCGATCGGCGTCCTCTTTGACTTCAACCGCTTCGTCGCGTGCCGCGGCGCGGACCGACTCCGCTTCGTCATGGAGCCGACGGGCGTCTGCGATGATCTCTTCGGCCTGTGCCTCTGCGGAGCGACGGGTCCGCTCGGCCTCGTCGCGCATGTTTCGGGAGTCGCGCTTGGCCTCTTCGACGATGGAAACGGACTCGCGCTCGGCTTCGTCCTTGATCCGGTCCGCTTCCTCGCGGATGGTCGCTGCCTCGTCCTCGAGCCTCGTTGCCTCCGCGCGCAACTGATCCACACGGGCCTGGGCTTCAGCAAGAGCGGCGCCGGTCCGCTCTTCCGCTGCGACGACCTCGGCAAGGCGGTGATCGAGTTCGGCCTTCTGATCCTCGAACGCTGCGACCTGCTGTGCTGCGAGGGCCTCAGCCGCTTGCTGAGACTCCTTGATCTCGGAGTCAAGGCGGGCGCGGCGCTCCTCAGCCTCACTGATCATCTGCTGTGCTGTGGCCTCGGCGCTCGCTTGCGTCTCGGCACTCTCGGCACGGGCAGTAGCGAGGATCTCCTGCGCCTCAGCCTCAAGCCGTGCGGCGTCCTCTTCTGCCGCTTCTCGGATCTGGACGCCACGCTCGTCGAATCCGGTCAGGATCGACTGCATCCGCTCTTCGGCGTCGGCGATCAGTTCCCTGGCGTCGCGTTGGGCCGCCGACACCTTCCGTGCGGCTTCGAGCCGATCCTGATCGGCCTGGTCTCGTGTCCGGGTTGCGGCCTGCTTGATGGCGCGTGCCGCTTCCTCCGACCGGTCCAACAGGCCCTGAGCACGCTCGCGCGCCGCGGCTTCGATGCCTGCGGCCCGCTCAACTGCAGTGAGGGATTCTTCGTCGAGCATCGCGATCCGGGCTTCGAGATCGCGCTGCAGTTCGACCACTTGCTGCGCTTCCTGTTCGGCACGCATCAGCAGCGCTTCGGCCTGCTCCCGAGCGTCCTGGCGGATGTGCTCCGCCTCTTGCTCGGCGCGAGCATGGGCCTCGTCGTCCGTCTCGCCGGGACTCGCCACGACGATGACTTCTGAAGCGGCAGTGGTTGCCTCCGCGATGATTGCCTCGGCTTGCGCTGCTGCGTTCGTCGCGGCTTCGGCGAGGATCACGCCCGCTCGATCCCGAGCAGTCTCGACAATCTCGGTCGCTTCAGCCTCGCGTTCGGCCCGCAGGGTCTCCACCTCGGCCAGCATCGCTGCACGCTCGGATTCGAGCTCCCGCACCCGGTCGTCGAACTCGGCGGCCCGAGCTTCGAGGTCGATACCGGCAGCATCAGCGGCGGCCACGATTGCGTCGGCGCGCTCCTGCGCCTCGGCGAGGATACGCTCGGCTGCCTCCGCGGCCTCGGCCTCGCGATTCGGATCGGGGGCTACGGCCGCTGCCAGCTCTTCCGAGAGGCGCTGCACGTCGGCCGTGAGCCGGTCGCGATCAGCTTCGAGCTCGATGATGCGAACATGCTCGCTCTCGCGCTCGGCTGCAAGCAGCTGCTCCGCTTCGAGTTGAGCGACAGCAATGATCTCTTCGGCCTGCCGCTGCGCCTTTTCGACGAGCGCTGACCCCTCGAAAGTGTTCTCGGTGGCCTCGGCCGCCAGCCGGTCGCGCTCGGTTTCGAGTTCCGCGATGCGCTCCTTGTCGGCGGATCGCTCCTGGGCAAGATGCGTCTCGGCTTCGACCTTGGCGGCCGCAACGATCTCTTCAGCCTGCCGCTGCGCCTGCTCGATGATGGCGGCTGCATCGGAATCCGGAGCGGTAGTCGTGGCGAGTTGTGCGGCGTCTCGCTCGATTGCGGCGGCTCGGTCCCGCGCCTCGGATTCGATCTTCGCTGCCTGTTTGCGGGCGCGGCTGAGCACACGGTCTTTCGCGTCGAAGACGGCGACCATGGCGCTGTCGACGGATTGGCCTTCCGACGACCGGGTTTTCTCCGCTTCGAACTCTGCCTTCTGCAGCCGGGTCTTCGTCTCCTGGGCCCAGTGCTCGAGCTCGCGGAAGTTCGACTCCAGCTCGCGAAGGAAGTCTTTGACTTCACGCTTGTCGTAGCCCTTGCGGGTTGTCGAAAACTCGCGTGTGTCAATGGACTCTGGGAGGTTGGGGGCTCTCTCGCTCACGTGCGTGTTATCGGTCGCACGTGCGCTCACCTTGATGCGCAAACGAGTCAGTGCCAAACACCCCACTCACCGAACCTGCACGCGGGCGTGGGGCGACCCGAAGGCCGCCCCACGCAACGACTCAATCGTCGGTCTAGATGGCGTTGACGATGCTCTCGTCGAGGCCGGGGAAGCTCCTGAGGAACTCCCGGCGCTCGGTCTCGAGTTGGCTCACGATGGCGTCGTACTCGTCCATCCGACCCTGACGCTCGTAGAGACGCCGCGGCTGCAGGATCTCTGGATCCGGGAACCCGGGCAGATCGGCTGCAACGAAGTAGCCGAAGTCTGGATCCTCCTCCCACTCGATCGTGCCCTCGACGATGCCCTGGACCACAGCAGACGAGTGCCTGATCTTGACCTTCTTCGAACGCTCGTCGCTGTCCTCGCCACCGACCCTGCCGGTCGACATGAGATACACCTCGAGGTCCGGCATGGTTTCGAGCAGTTCGAGCAGCCGTTGGCCCTGCAGTGCGTCGTTGGTGAAGAAGAACGGGTTCGTTCCGGGAACCCGCAGGCTCTTGCCCATCTCAGCGGCGCCACCGGCCGACGTGCCCTTCGTCTCACCCAGCATGAAGTACGCCGCCGCCTGCTCCCGCCTGAGCTTCGCCACCGCCGGAATGATGTTCTCATTGCGGTTGAGCAGCAGCAGGTAGTTGACGGGTGGGAGGCCACTCGGATTGCGATGCCGGATGTTCGCCAGCGGGAACGTGGAACGTCCGTTGGCGGTGTACGAGTCGTCGAAGAAATCGACCGTCCCGTCCGGATCGGTGTGGGTGTTCTCGAGCCAGGCGTCCGGGCGGGTGGTCCCACCGTAGATCGTCGGCTCGTCGTCCTCATCGAGTCCGAATGTCTTCGCAAAGCATCCGTTCTCGGACGAGTACACCTTGCCGCCGGGGAACAGGGCAACGAAATCGTCCTGAACCGGAAGCGAGCCGAGCTGCTGGCGGAAGGTCGTCGTCGTCTTCCCGGTGCCGGAGAGGCCCAGGATGAGAGCGACCTTCTCTTCGCCATCGACGTCCGGGAACGTCTTCAGACCGGAGTGGAGCGCGAGTCCGCCCGCCTGGTAGACGAGGAAGTTCCACATACGGAGCCCACCCATCTTCGACTCCCCGAAGTAGTCGGACCCGAACACGCGGGTGACGTAGTTCTCGTGGTCGACCGCGATGAGCCGGTCATCCGACTTGCCGGGCGCTGGGAGGCCTGGCGTGTAGATGACCGTGAACTCGGGCACATACGCATCGTCCTTGGGGAAGAACAGTTGCTGCTGCATCGCCGGAATGTTCGCCGACGTCTTCTCCATGTAGAGACGACTCGCGGTCCGGAACTCCGGATCGGGACCGATGTAGCCCTCGATCAAGATCATGTCCTTGTCCGCGATGTAGGCGTCCTGCTTCGCAGCCCACTGGTCGAACTCTGCGCGGGTCATCGCCGGCTTGAAGCTCTCGTCGTCATCGACGAAGAATGTCGACTTCGACAGGCGAGCCGTGATCTCAGCCTTGTAGCTGAGGTTCCCGAACTCGGTCTCGATGATGCGCGGCATGTACTCGAGCGTCCACGCGCGCATCTCTTCCTGCGTTGGATTCTTCTCGACCGACGCCGCATGAGGCAGCTTGATGGCCATCCTTCGTCCTCCCTGGGATGTGTCTCCTGTCGCCTTCGCCTAGGCGACCGTGATGCTCTCGTCCAGGTAGACGTCCTGAATGGCGTTGAGCAACGCTGCACCCTCGTCCATCGGACGCTGGAACGCCTTGCGGCCCGAGATGAGCCCCATGCCGCCTGCACGCTTGTTGATCACGGCCGTCAGCACCGCTTGCTCGAGGTCGCCTGCGCCCGAGGACGCGCCGCCGCTGTTGATCAGCCCGGCACGGCCCATGTAGCTATTGACAACCTGCCAGCGGGTGAGATCGATCGGGTTGTCGGTCGTCAGCTTCTCGTAGACGAGAGGATGCGTCTTCCCATACCCGACGGCCCCGTAGCCGTCATTGTTCTCCGGTAGCTTCTGCTTGATGATGTCAGCCTCGATCGTCACTCCGAGGTGGTTGGCCTGGCTGGTGAGGTCGGAGGATGCCTCGTAGGAGACCCCGTCGACCGTGAAGCCCGAGTTGCGGATGTAGCACCAGAGAACGGTGAACATGCCGAGCGCGTGAGCCTCTTCGAACGCCGCTGCAACCTCTTGGATCTGGCGGTTCGATTCTTCGGAACCGAAGTAGATGGTGGCGCCGACGCCCGCAGCACCGAGATTCCATGCCTGCTCAACGGAGCCGAACATGATCTGGTCATACGTAGCGGGGTACGTCATCAACTCGTTGTGGTTGATCTTTACGATGAACGGGATCTTGTGCGCGTACTTGCGCGACGCCATGCCGAGCACACCGAACGTGGTGGCGACGGCGTTCGTGCCGCCGGCAAGGGCGAGTTCAATGATGTTTACCGGATCGAAGTAGGCGGGGTTCGGAGCGAATGACGCGGCCCCGGAGTGCTCAATTCCCTGGTCGACGGGGAGAATCGACACGTAGCCGGTTCCAGCCAGACGGCCGTTGTTGAACAAGCCCTGGAGGTTGCGGAGAACCTGCGGGTTCCGGTCGGTCTGACCGAAGACGCGGTCGACGAAATCGGGTCCGGGAAGAGACAGGGTCTCTTTCGGAATGGCGGTCGCCTTGTAGTTGAGCAGGGCGTCGGCTTCGGCGCCGAGCAGTTGCTGGATGTCCATCGAGACTCCTTGCGAGGGGGGTTTCCCCATGATTATCGCGGAACCCGGGCACTGACGGGAATTCATTCTCCTCACACGCTGCGAACCCAGGGTTCTCCACCTCGTATGTGACGCCGACAGCCCGCGGAATGAAGGGGGCCGACGGCTCTCGTCATTCTGTGGGCCCACGGCGCCACATAGGACGCCGAGAACCCTGGGTTCGGGGCGTTAGAGGCCGAGGAAGTCGACCGCGTCCTGGGCTGCCGCGTTCGCCTTCGCCAACAGAGCCTCTTCCGCGACCAGCCAATTGTCGCCCGCGTCGCCGCGCAGATCCACGTAGATCTTCAGCTTCGGCTCCGTGCCGGACGGCCGGATCAAGGCCCGGCCCGCGTCGCCGAGCGACAACTCGACCAGCGGTGTCGCCGCCAGGTAGCGGGGTCGGTCGTCTGCTCCGCTCCGGTAGTCGGTGACTCCGGTGACCGGGAGACCACCCAGTGTTTCGGGTGTCCGTTCGCTGAGCAGTCGCATCGCGGCTGCGATCTCGTCCGCTCCCTCGGCGCCTGGCCGGACAGCGCTCTTCTGCGTCGAGACCCACAGACCGTGGCGCCGATAGAGATCGGCAAGGCGATCCCACACCGTCTGACCCTTCGCTCGGGCGTCTGCGACCAGCGCCGCGAATGCGACCGCTGCCGAGATCCCGTCCTTGTCCCGTACCGTCTGACCGACCGAGTAGCCGAGCGCCTCTTCGTATCCGAACACGTAGGAGCCGAGTCCTTCGGCCTCGAGGTCGAGCGCCGCATTCCAGATCCACTTGAACCCGGTGAGAGTCCGATCGAACCCCGCCCCGTACTCCTCGGCGATCGAGGCGAGCATGGGGGACGAGACAATGCTGTTGAACACCAGCGGTCGGTCGGTACCACCGCCGGCCAGCATGTAGTCGGCGAGCAGCACGCCGATCTGGTTCCCGGTGAGTTGCCGGTATCCGACACCCGGTTCGGGGATCGAGACGGCGAGGCGGTCGGTGTCCGGGTCATTGGCGATCACAAGATCGGCGTCCATCGACATGGCGAGTTCGTGCGATAGGTCCATCGCTCCCGGTTCTTCCGGATTCGGGAATGCGACGGTCGGGAAGTGCCCGTCCGGTTCGAACTGGGCGGCAACGGGGTGGACCCGTGAGAAACCGAAACGGTCGAGCGCGGCGACCACGTACTTGCCACCTACGCCGTGCATGGCGGCGTACACAATGCTGATGTCCCGATCCCCCGCCGAATCCGGAAGGCTCTTGGCGACGTCGAGCAGGTAGTCGGCAAACAGGTCCTCGCCGATCGGTTCGGCGGCCGCGCCGACGATCTCGGCTCGCGGGACATCCGAAGCCGGACCGACCGCGGCGATCGCGGTTGCGATGTCCGAATCGGTCGGCGGAATGATCTGTGCACCGTTCTGGGCATACACCTTGTAGCCATTGTCGGCCGGCGGATTGTGCGAAGCGGTCACCACAACGGCAGCGACGGCGCCCGCCTTCAGTGAGGCATATGCGACCAGCGGCGTCGGGGCGGGGTCGGCGAAGTAGCGCACCTTGAAGCCGGCTGCGACGAGTACACCGATCGTGTCGTCCATGAACGTCGCGGATGAGAGCCTGGCATCGCGCCCGACCACGACCGGCCCGACCTCCGTGCCGGTCGTCGCGAGGAGGTAGTCGGCCAGTCCCTTGGTCGCCCGGATGACGGTCGCTCGATTCATCCGGTTCGAACCTGCCTCAACGCGACCGCGCAGGCCGGCCGTCCCAAACTGAAGGGTCGCCCCCATCCGCTCCGCGAGTTCGTCGACGTCGCCGGAGTCAACAATCCTCTGGAGTTCGGCGCGGGTGATGGGATCGGGATCGCCCGCGATCCACTCGGCTGCTGCGATGGTGAGATCAGTCATGCCCGAATCGTACTGAATCCCGACCGACCGAGCGCCGGAACAGCCTGACCGGCCCTGCACCAACACCGGGACCATTGGCCCGCGGGCGCGGGTCGTCCTCCCCTGCCTCTCGCACCGGGCGGTGCGTACGATGCACCAAGCGATGTCACCACCACCCGTCCGCCGCCGTCTCCGCGTCTCTGGAATCGTTCAGGGCGTTGGGTTCCGGCCGTTCATCTACGGCCTCGCAAACGAGGCTCACCTCGGCGGATTCGTGGGCAACGACACCGACGGCGTGTTCATCGAGGTTGAGGGCGATGCGGCGGTCTTGGACCAATTCGGTTCCGACATCGACACGCTCGCCCCGCCGTCCGCACGGGTCCAGCGCATCGACACCAAGGAGGTGCCCGCCACCGGCGACACGTCGTTCAGCATCGTCGCGAGCCACCATGCCACAACCGGAACCGCACTCGTCTCTCCCGACCTCCGCACCTGTGACGACTGTCTGACAGAGTTGCACGACTCCGACGACCGACGCCATGCCTATCCGTTCATCAACTGCACAAACTGCGGGCCCCGATTCACCATCACGGAGCGGACTCCGTACGACCGGCCCGACACCACGATGCGCCCGTTCACAATGTGCGACCGGTGCCTGGCGGAGTACGAAGACCCCGACGACCGCCGATTCCACGCCCAACCCAACGCCTGCGCGACCTGCGGTCCCGCCGTCGAATCCCTGCCGGTCACTCCAGATCCGATCGGAGAGACGCGACGCCGGGTAGCGACAGGAGATATCGTCGCGATCAAAGGCATCGGCGGATTCCACCTTGCCTGCGACGCGACATCGGATGCTGCCGTCGCCCATCTTCGGGAACGCAAGGGCAGAGTCGACAAGCCGTTTGCGGTGATGGTCGCCGACCTCGCAACCGCCCGTTCCGTCGCCTCCATCGACGAGGACGAGGCCCGCCTTCTCACCTCGCGAGAGCGGCCGATCGTTCTCGTCGCCAGGCGCCCCGGCACGAGCCTCGCCGACGCGGTGGCTCCCGGCAGCGGCCACATCGGGATCATGCTCCCCTACACACCCCTTCACGACCTCCTCGTTGCACCGGGGGACGTCTGGGTGATGACTTCGGGCAACCTCGCCGAGGAGCCAATCGTCACCGGCAACGACGAGGCCCTCGACCGCCTCTCCGGCCTTGCCGACGCCTACCTGCTCCACAATCGCGACATCCACATGCCGTGCGACGACTCCGTCGTCCGCATCCTCGACGGCGCCGAGTACCCGATCCGGCGTTCACGCGGGTATGCGCCATTCCCGGTCCCGCTTCCGTTCGACGTGGCTCCGATTCTCGCGACCGGCGGAGAGTTGAAAGCTACGTTCTGCCTGGCTGCGGGACGAGACGGGTTCATGAGCCAACACATCGGCGACATGGAGAACCTCGAAACCCTCGATGCCTTCAGCCGCTCCGTCGAACACTTCACCGAACTCTTCCGGATCGCACCCGAGTCGATCGCTGCCGACCTCCACCCCGGATATCTGTCAACCAAGTGGGCGGAACGCCACCCCCTTCCGGTGGTCAAGGTTCAGCACCATCACGCCCACATTGCGTCCGTGATGGCCGAGTGCGGCATTGCTGAGCAGGTGATCGGATTCTCATTCGACGGCACCGGGTACGGCACGGATGGGACCGTGTGGGGCGGCGAGATCCTCGTTGCCGACTACGAGCGGTTCGACCGGGTCGGGCACCTCGCGCCGGTCCCCCTCGCAGGCGGAAACGCCGCCGTTCGCCATCCCGCACGCATGGCGCTCGCCCACCTTCAGGCGGCCGGCATCCCCTGGTCGGATGATCTCGCTCCGGTCCTCCACTACACCGAGAGCGAGCGCCGGATGATCGAGACGCAGATCGAGCGAGCGATCCACACCGTTCCAACGACCAGCATGGGGCGCCTCTTCGATGCGGCCGCCGCGCTCGCCGGTGTCCGGCAGACCGCCTCCTATGAGGCGCAGGCCGCCATCGAGTTCGAGGCGTTGGTCGACCGGTCCGAAGGGCGCTCGTACGCCTTCGCCATCACCGACACCGACGACCGGATCGTCCTCGAGCCAGGACCAGTCCTCGAGGCGATCGTGGATGACCTGCGAGACGGTGTCTCCGTCGGCGTGATCGCGGCCCGATTCCACACAGCGGTCACGACAGTGATCGTCGAAGTCGCCGAACGGATCCGGTCGCGAACGGGCATCGCTACCGTTGGCTTGAGCGGAGGGGTATTTCAGAACGTGACAGTGACGCATGCAGCCGCCATCGCCTTGGGTGAGCAGGGCTTCTCCGTTCTCACCCACCGGCTCGTGCCACCAAACGACGGAGGTCTGGCGCTCGGCCAGGCCGTGATCGCGGCGACGCGGAGGTGATCTGAAATGTGTCTCGGCATCCCAGGGAAGATCATCGAGATCAACGGTGAGGGTATGACCCGCACCGGAAAGGTCGACTTCGACGGCATCGTGAAGGAGATCAATCTCGCCTACGTCCCGGAGATCTCGATCGGTGACTACACCATCGTCCACGTTGGCTTCGCCATCACCCAACTCGACGAAGAGGCCGCCCTCGCAACACTCGCTCACCTCCAGGAACTCGAAGCCGTCGAGGTGGAGCTCGAGCCAACGGCGGCGCTCGCTGCAGAGGAAGCGGCGGCGAAGGGCGAGGAATGAAGTATCTCGACGAGTTCAGGGACCCCGATCTGGCGCTCCGACTCATCGACGATATCGCCCGGATCGCGACCAAGCGCCACGTCCTGATGGAGGTATGTGGCGGCCAGACGCACTCGATCATCCGCAACGGCATCGACCGCCTCCTCCCCGAGCAGATCGAGATGGTGCACGGCCCGGGCTGTCCGGTCTGCGTGACACCACTCGAGACCATCGACAAGGCCCTCGCCATCGCATCACGCGAGGGCGTCATCTTCTGCTCGTTCGGCGACATGCTTCGAGTGCCCGGATCGGGCAGTGACCTGTTCTCGGTCAAGAGCGCCGGCGGCGACGTACGGATCGTCTACTCCCCGCTCGACGCGGTCCAGATCGCTCGCGATAACCCGGACCGCGAAGTCGTCTTCTTCGGCATCGGATTCGAGACCACCGCGCCGGCCAATGCCATGGCCGTGTATCAGGCGAAGCAGGAAGGGCTCACGAACTTCTCGATGCTGGTCTCGCACGTGCTCGTGCCTCCGGCGATGCGGGCCATCCTCGACTCACCGACGAACCGGGTCGAGGCCTTCCTCGCCGCGGGCCATGTCTGCTCGGTGATGGGGTACACGGAGTACGACCCGATTGCCGAGCAGTACGGCACGCCCATCGTCGTGACCGGCTTCGAACCGCTCGACCTGCTGCAAGGCATCAAGCTCGCCGTCCTGCAACTCGAGGAAGGGCGCGGCGAGGTCGAGAACGCCTACGAACGCGCCGTCAACCGGATCGGAAACCTGCCGGCGCAGGAGATGGTGGGCGATGTGTTCAAGACCATCGACCGCAACTGGCGCGGCATCGGGATGATCCCGCAGTCCGGGTGGGCCCTTGCCGATGCCTATGCCGACTTCGACGCCGCCGAACGGTTCACCGTCACCGACATCGACACGGTTGAGTCGCCGCTCTGCCACGCAGGAGAGGTCCTGCGCGGCACACTGAAGCCGGACGAGTGCCCGGCGTTCGGCAAGGAGTGCACACCGCGCACGCCGCTCGGCGCCACCATGGTGTCGGCAGAAGGAGCCTGCGCCGCCTACTACCTGTACGGAAGATTCAAGGAACTGGAGGCGACGCCGTGACGATCGACAACTGGTCGTGCCCGATGCCTCTCCGGGACCAGCCGATGATCGTGATGGGCCACGGCGGCGGCGGGCAACTCTCTGCGGAAC
This sequence comes from uncultured Actinomycetota bacterium, assembly GCA_963785245.1. Taxonomy (GTDB): domain Bacteria; phylum Actinomycetota; class Acidimicrobiia; order Spongiisociales; family UBA5794; genus JAHEEL01. The sequence goes on from CAWAUO010000011.1 coordinate 52,688, forward strand.
TGATCGAGCACCTCTTCGTGCCGGCGTTCGGTGACAACGAACTCGCGGCGCTCGCCGATGCGGCAGTTCTCGACCCCGGTGGCAGGATCTCGTTCTCGACCGACTCGTTCGTCGTCCGCCCCCGCTTCTTCCCCGGTAGCAACATCGGCGAGTTGGCCGTCAACGGCACCGTCAACGATGTCGCGATGCGCGGGGCGTACCCCCGGTATCTGAGCGTCGGTCTCATCCTCGAGGAGGGCCTTCCGCTGGCAGAACTCGGCGTCATCGTCGAATCGATGGCAGCCGCCGCAGCTCACGCCGGTGTGAGAATCGTCACCGGCGACACGAAGGTCGTCGACCGCGGTCACGGTGACGGCATCTACGTCAACACAACCGGTATCGGGATCCTTCGCGACGGTGCCGATATTCGGCCACAGCGCGCAGCCCCTGGCGACGTCGTGATCGTCTCCGGCACGATGGGCGACCACGGTATGGCGATCATGTCGGTGCGAGAAGGCCTCGAGTTCGAGACGTCGATCGTCTCCGACACGGCAGCCCTGAACCACATGATCAACGACGTCCTCGATACCGGAGCCGACGTCCACGTGCTGCGCGATCCGACCCGAGGGGGCCTCGCGGCCTCGCTGAACGAGATCGCACATGCCGCGGACGTTGGTGTGCTGCTCGACGAGCGAGCCGTCCCAGTCAACCGTACCGTCGCGGCGGCCTGCGAGATGCTCGGTATGGATCCGATGTACGTGGCGAACGAGGGCAAGGTGGTTGCCGTCGTGCCTGCGGCCGACGCAAATACGGTGCTCGACGCCATGCGCGAGCATCCCGAGGGCGCCAAGGCAACCGTTGTCGGCGAAGTGACCGACACACATCGGAAGATGGTCGCCGCGCGGACGCCGCTGGGTGCGACCAGGGTCGTCGACATGCAGGTCGGTGAGCAACTCCCCCGCATCTGCTGAGTCCCCTCTTGCGCAAACGGTGCAAGCAGGCCTCCCATGGTTCCACACGGTGGACGGCATGGGCCGGCCGTACACTCGGGATATGGATCTTCAGGTTCGACCCCTCACGCCCGACACGTGGGATGACTTCGAGGCCGTCATGGGTCCAAGTGGCGGCGACGCCGGTTGCTGGTGCATGTACAACCGCCAAACATCACGCGAGTTTGCCGCCGGCAAGGGCGAGCCGAATCGGGGTGCCATCCGCGCCCTCGTCGACAGCGGCGAGGTCCCTGGTCTCATCGGGTATCGGGACGGCACATCCATCGCATGGGTCGCCGTTCAGCCGAGGGAGGTCTACGGGCGCCTCAGTCGCTCGCGGGTTGCCAAGCCGTTCGACGACCGTCCGGCCTGGGCGGTGACGTGCTTCGTGGTGCCGAAGCAGCACCGTGGACAGGGGGTCGCGTCGGCTCTTCTGGCAGCCGCCTGTGATTTCGCGGCATCGCAAGGAGCGGTCCTGGTGGAGGGATACCCGGTGGAACCCAGAAAGGACCGCATGCCCGACTTCTGGGCCTGGATGGGCTTTGCCTCCATGTTCAAGCGAGCGGGGTTTCATGAGGTCGATCGCCGCACGGAAACCCGCCCGTTCATGCGCAAGGAACTCTGACACCGAGTACCGGTCGTCGACTGTCCGGACAGGTGTCGGGGGTTCTCTCGCCTTGGCATGATCGGCAACGACGCGCAATCGTCGTCCGCTGCCGGCGTGATGAACCGGCCTGGTGGTACGTTCAGCCCATCCTGACAGGAGGGCCATGGCCGCACCCGACACTGTTGTCCGCCTGGACGAGAAGTTCGCAGCGATTCACGAACACTGGACGCCGAAGATCGTGGGGCAACTCAACGACCTCCACATCAAAGCCGTCAAGGTCGAGGGCGAGTTCGTCTGGCATGTGCATAACGACACGGACGAGTTCTTCTTCGTGCGTTCCGGCTCGATGACGATCCAGATGAAAGGTCGGCCGGATGCCGTGCTCGGACCCGATGACTTCTTCATCGTGCCCAGCGGCGTCGAACACCGCCCGGTCGCAGCCGTCGAATGCGAGGTTCTCTTGCTGGAACCGGTGGGCCTCGTCAACACCGGAGAGGTTGCCCCGAGCAACCAGACCGCCCCCACAGACGACTGGATCTGACGACCTCTCGTTCTTGCGTGAATCGTGGAAGCCGGCTTCCCCTAGTTGCGCAAGAACGGCAGCCACTCTTTTCCGGCCTCGGATATGGTTGACCGGGTCCGGTTCAACGGACCGAGCGAAGCACCACCGGGGAGGAGGGAGCACCGTGCCACCAGAGACCATGTACGCGCACTCGCCGGATGGCGCCATCGGCTATCAGGTGTTCGGCGACGGTCCTGTCGACCTCGTGTTCGTGACCCAGTGGGGCACGAACATCGACAACTACTGGGACGAGCCGACCGCCGCCCGCTATCTCGACCGTTTGGCCTCCTTCTCCCGCGTCATCCTCTTCGACAAGCTCGGCACCGGCATCTCGGATCCCGTGCCGCTCGACGACATGCCCCCCATGGATCGGTGGATGGAGGACATCCTCACCGTGATGGACGCCGCCGACTCCAAAGAGGCCGTAGTTGTCGGTGACACCGAGGGTGGGGCGATGGCGATCCTGTTCGCCGCCACCTATCCCGAACGAACCCGATCGCTGGTGCTCGTCAACGCTATCGCCCGACTCTTCCGTGGTCCGGACTATCCGATTGGGATGCCGGAGCACATGCAGAAGGTGTCCGCCGACTTCTTCCTCACACAGCACGGCACGACCGGAGCGGTAGTCGATATCACCGCGCCATCGGTCGCAGATGACCCCAGGTTCCGACGGTGGTGGGTCAAGTTCCAGCGATCGATGATGCCGCCGGGGATGCTCGAGTTCGGGTACGCGTGGCAGCAGCGTGTCGACGTGACCTCGGCGCTGCCGCTGGTTTCGGTCCCCACCCTTGTGATCCACCGCCGGGACAATGTGTATCACCGGGTTGCCTTCGGCAAGTGGATCGCCGACCGTATCCCGGGGGCCGAGTGGGTCGAGTTGGAAGGAGCCGACTCGCATCCGTTCCACGTCGGCAACTTCACCGAGATCCTCGATCGGGTCGAGGACTTCGTGACCGGCGAAGTCATGCACACCGAATCCGACCGCCGCCTCGCGACGGTGCTGTTCACGGACATCGTCGGGTCGACTGAACGCGCTGCGGAGGTCGGAGACGAGGCCTGGCTCGACATCCTTGAAGCAGCGAACCGCATCTGCGAGCGGCAGATTGAGCGCTTCGGCGGGACCGCTATTCGCAGTACTGGTGATGGATACCTGGCCATCTTCGACGCACCGGCCAAAGCGGTGTCGACGGCCCGCGCGATCCTGAATGAGGTTCGCGCGCTCGGCATCGAGATGCGGGCCGGTCTCCACACGGGAGAGATCACGCTGCACGATGGCGACATCGGCGGGATTGGCGTGCACATCGCATCGAGGGTGATCGATCACACGCCGGATGGTGGCATCGCCGTATCACGCACCGTCAAGGATCTCACGGTGGGTTCCGCGATCCATTACGAGCCAATCGGCACATTCGATCTCAAGGGTGTGCCCGGCGGGTGGGAGTTGTACGAAGTCCGGTAGCGTCGGTCGCTGCGGGCTTCGTACTTGTTTCGGTGGTCGTCGGACGCCCAGCGGAGCGCTACGGAAGCATCCCCGGCCCGAGAATGGTGGGGCGAACAGGGACCTCGTTTCCGATGACGCCCGGATCTCGATCTGCGACAGGGAGACCGCGTGATTCCAGCCTATGCCACTCGCACCGCCCGAAACCGAGGCGACCCGCGGTTCGGATGGATGTGCGCCAGCCAACGGCGTCGGTCACAGCGTTGCTCACCTCGGACGAAGCGTCGGCGGCAAGCGGCTGCGGACTCCACCTCATGACATCAGCCTCCTATGCCTTGGGACCAGCCGCTCCCCTGCCGCATCACGACCCGGTCTCCCGGTGCGTCTGCGATGTGGAACGACTCGTCACCTTGTATGACTTCTATTCACATTATATTAATGTTCCTTCACGCTATCTAGAGGCATCGTCGTAATCGCCAGGTATACTGTCAGCATGGTGAAACAACGGATTGATTCTGAAGATGTGACCGATGCTGCGCTCGACGTCCTTGATGCGGACGGACCGGATGAGCTGACCCTCTCCAGGGTGGCGGGCGAGCTCGGCGTTCAATCGTCCGCCCTGTACAACCACGTGGAGGGCCTCAGCGGTCTTCGTCAGAACGTCGCTGCCGCCGCCTCTGAGGCATTGACGATGGCACTGCGCGATGCCGCGATTGCGCGGTCAGGACGTGATGCCCTGTTGGCGGTTGGGGCCGCATATCGCCGGTTCGCTGTCGACCATCCCGGCCAGTTCGCGGCGGCAACCCTTCTGCTCGGCGACCCTGTGCCGGAGACCACTGAGGCCATTACCTCAATCACCGAACTCTTCGTGCGCATCGTTGACGGCCTCGGCGTGGCGGAGGATCGCATCATCGACGACGCTCGAGCGATCCACAGTGCGATCAGGGGATTCGTCATCCTCGAGACCACGCTCGGGTTCGACCCGAGCGCCGATCTGGACAGATCATTCGAACACCTCTTGGAGGTTCTCCTGCGAGGCATCTCACCCGACCACGCTTGACGGGTCCCGCCGTACGTACACGACCACCCCATCACCAGAAGGAGACCACATTGAGGATTGCATTCGTCGTCAACGATATCGCCACCGAAGAACCCGGCTACACCACCACCCGACTCGGAATTGCTGCGACAAACCGCGGCCATGAGGCGTGGGTGATCGGCGTGGGGGATCTGGCATACGACCCCGATGAGAATGTGAAGGCGCGGGCCCGCCGCGTCCATCGGGCCAGACACACAACCGGCCAGGCCTACCTCAGAGATCTCCGGGGCAAGAGCGCCATTCAGGACCGCGTCACCGTCGACGACCTCGACATCCTCATGCTTCGCAACGACCCGTCGACCGAGAAGGGGAAGCGGGAGTGGGCCAAGACCGCGGCCATCGACTTCGGGCGGATTGCCATGCGCCACGGCGTGATCGTGCTGAACGATCCGAACGGACTCGCTAAGGCACAGAACAAGATGTACTTCCAGACGTTTCCCGAGGAAGTGCGGCCCGAAACGCTCATCACGCGCGATCGCAACGAGATCAAGGCATTCGTGGCCGATCGCGGCAAGTGTGTGTTGAAGCCGCTGCAGGGATCAGGAGGCGACGGCGTGTTCCTGGTTCGATCCGACGACGTCGCGAACTTGAACCAAATCATCGACGCCGTTACGCGTGATGGGTACGTGATCGCTCAGGAGTACCTCACACGGGCGGAGGACGGTGATACCCGGCTGTTCCTCATGAACGGCAGGCCGCTGCGTCATCGCGGCCGCTACGCGGCATTCCGTCGAATCCGCACCGGCGGAGATATGCGCTCCAACGTTCACGCTGGCGGCACGCTCGGCAAGGCCCACCTGGACGACGACGCACTTCGTCTCGCCGAGATGGTCCGACCCAAACTGGTCCAGGACGGGATGTTCCTCGTCGGCCTCGACATCGTGGGCGACAAACTGATGGAGATCAACGTGTTCTCGCCTGGCGGCCTTGGGTCGGCGCAGAAGCAGGAGGGCGTGAACTTCTCGGAGGCAGTCATCGACGCACTCGAGAACAAGGTGGACTACATGACGTACTACCGGCGGAGCTTCGAGAACTCGGAGATGGCAACACTATGACCGACGCAGGTTGGACAATCGCCACCGACTCCGGCGATCCGATCATTGCCACGGCGATTCACGCCGGACACGACCTCCGGTCCGACTTCGCCCGATGGACAGCCCTCGACGATGGCGTGCGTCTTCGCGAGGAGGACCCGTTCACCGATCGATGGCTCCCCATCTCGAGCAACCAGATCGGCGTTCGTACCTCGCGGTTCGAGGTCGACGTCAACCGGCCGAGGGACGGCGCCGTGTATCTCGACTCCGACGCGGCCTGGTCGCTCGATCTCTGGACATCCCCGTTGCCCGACGGAGTCGTCCAAGGCTCCCTCTCCAACTACGACGCGTTCTATCGAGATCTGGCGACCGTGTGCGACGAGGTGGCCGCGAACCACCCCAGGTTCGTCGTCATCGATCTCCACTCGTACAACCATCGACGAGGTGGACCCGACGCCCCGGTCGATGACCCGGCACTGAACCCCGAGGTCAACGTCGGTACCGGTACGGTCGACCGCGCGCTGTGGGCCGATGTCGTCGATGCGTTTTCGACCGCGATGGCAAAAGCGCCGTTCGACGGAGGTCATCTCGATGTGCGAGAGAACGTCCGGTTCAAGGGCGGCTACATGAGCCGCTGGATCAACGAGCGGTACGCCGGCCGCGGCTGCGCGCTCGCGATCGAGATGAAGAAGATCTTCATGGACGAGTGGACCGGGGAAGTCGACGAGGCCGTGCTTGCCGCAATCGGCGACGCACTCGCTACGGCGACGGATGCCACTCGGGACATCCTTGCTTCAGCGCCTACCGCAGTTCGGTGAGCGCCACGAGGTCATCATTGTCACGCAGGCGCTCCAGGCGATAGTGCGTGTCTGGCTGGTCGAGATAGCCGGGCCGCAACGGCGGCGGCACCAGGACCCGCCGTCGCTGGAGCTCCTCTATGACCGGTGCGTGACTCACCGAGATCTTGCCGACCAGAAGGGTCTCAAGGCGCCCACCATCGCCAAGGTACTCCACCACGCGCTGGAGACCCCGGAGGTAGATGGCATCCTTGACGAATCCTCCGCTGCGGTGAACGCGTGCAGCGATCTGGAACGCCGTACGCGGAGTCATGTCGTAGCCGCCAGTCAGAAGATCGAACGTCTCGACGAATTCGCTGCCGTCGCTGACGGCGCGAGCCGCGATCACGCGAGCCGCGAGCGTGCGAAGGCGAGCCTCGGTGAGCCCGGCAACGAGGTACTCAGCGAGCACGGCGAGACCCTCCTGCAGTTCGTCGTATCCGGCTAGGCCGGTTGCGAGGAGCTTGAACCGTTGGGCGGTGCCGTTCCAGTACGTCAGGACATGGGTTCCCACCTCGTGCTGGATGAGCGGCTCAACTCGATGCCCGGCAAACCGCATTTTCGAACCAACGAGCAGGTTCCCCTGGGAGACGACGAGTGACGTCACGTCGTCACGCAACTCCACGGCGGCACCGATGCTCGGGTCGACAAGTCGATAGCGCTCGATCTCATCGACAGCAGCCGCTGCGAAGGCCTCGGCGCCGACACTCGTACCCCTGCGCTTCGATTCGGCGGGCGGCAACCGTGTGAGGAGGTCGTGGGCGGTTGCCACCATGCCGGGATCCACAGCCCCGTATAGGGCGATGCTCGAGGGAAGGAATCGCGTCGTGCCGCGGTCGCCGAGAAGGTCGAGTTGCAGCGACAACTCCCTCTGCTTCTCGCGGAAGATCGACTCGAGTGTGGGGTCCTCGACCCGCTCGATGGGAATCGCGTACAGTGCCCGCTTCAGCGCTGTCGGGTCAACGTCGAGATGCCGGTAGGCGAACCGCGGAGGCCGGCTGAACTTTCTTCGCCGGAAGGCGCTGAACTCAGCGATCGTGTTCACGGGCGACGCCATGAGCAGCAGGTCGAATGCCGAGTCCACAGCAGCGAGCTCGCGATCGACGCGGGCCGCGGCTCGCACGAACGCGCGACGACCAAGCGCCTGATAGTGCCTCGGGCGATGGGTGGTCTGACTGAACGCAAACTCGTAGAGCGCCTGCTGGAGCGCCCGCGACACCTGCCGGCGGAGGGCCCGGGCAACGACCGGATAGACCTCTCCGGTATCGCCATCGCGATATACCGGCCTCACCTCGATTCCCGTCACCCGGACCGGTGACGTCGCCGTCCCAAACGAACGCGAAATCCTGGGGAGCTCCGGTGGTGAGAGGCGGCCTCCCGCAGCGAGTTCGACCTCCGCCGGCACGCCGGCGATCTCCACCCGGCTCAGTCCCTTCAGCAAGCGGACAACGCTCGGAGATTCGGCCTCGCGCCGCGCAACAACCACCTTGAATCCCGGCGGCCGCGGGGCGCCGTCCGGCATGACCCCGTTCTCTCCATCGGGTCCGTCCCAAACCTCAACGATCAAGAAGCCTCCGAATACGTCCGTCATCGCTTCGGCGATTGTCGAAATCAAGACGGCGGTCTGTTGCCGATGCTTGCGATGCCGCGGAGCGATGAGATACGAGGCCTCGCCCTTCACGAAGCGTGCAGCACCGGCGTCATCACCGTCGCCGGGCGGGCGATAGACGATCAGGAACGGCAACTGCCGATCGATGTGGAGGCGTCCGCCGTCGGGCAGGGATCGACGGATGGGCAGGTTCCGTCCGAGTCGATTGGAGATCTGCTCGATCAGCCGGGTACCGATGATGGACCGACTACCAGCCGATGCCACAATGCTCCATTCGGGTCGGGGGTGAACAGCCACGCGCGTCCGAACGCCGCGTTGCCTGGCAGAGTCTACGGTCCCGCCACAGCCTCGACACATGATCCCGAGCGCCTCATGGGGCATGGTCGGCGGTCGCTAGGATCGGCGTCAGACTCAGGAGGATGCGCGTTGGCGCTGATTGACTGTCCCGAATGTGGCGATCGCGTCTCGACGATCTCGCCGCAGTGTCCAAACTGCGGCCACGTCCTCTCTGAGGAAATCGCGGCCACCCAGCAGGACCCCGAGGTGGTCGCAGCTGCACGTCGACCGGTCACGGCACACGCCCCGCCGACACCGGCACAGCCCCGTTCGCAGAGCAACTGGGTTGTCGCGGCCGTCGTGGCAGCGATCGTTGGGACGATCCTCGCCGTTGTGGCCGCCGCGGCGATCCTGGCCGGGTCAGTCACGGTCACAAATCCGTTCGAGGACTCCGACTCGACCGGAGCAGCGGGTCGAACCACCATCGCCGAAACGACGGTCGTCGTGACTGCACCCAGCGAGTACGGACTGGCGGTGGGTGAGTGCATCGATGACAGCGAGTTGGAGTACTACTTCGCAGGCGACGACTACACCACGACATCCTGCGATGGTCCGCATGACAACGAGGTGTACTACCTCCACGAGTACCTACCCGGCCCGTTCCCCGGAGAGGACGCCGTCAGCGAGGAACTCGAGGAGGTGTGTCGAGGGGAATTCGAAGCGTATGTCGCCCGTGACTACGAATCCTCATCCCTCGTCATCTACCGCCTCTGGCCTGGACCGGACTTGTGGGAGTCGGGCCAACGCATCGGCGAGTGCCTGCTCTACGACAGCGACCTAGAACCGTTGACCGGATCGGCCTACCAGAGCGGCTGGTAGTGCCGACCAGCAGCTGATCAACCCGGCCGGGTGTCGTACACCAAGCGGATCGCACCGATGGCGTATGGCACGGATTCGACCAAGCGCATCGGTCCGTCGTACGCGTCAGCGAAGAGCGGGATCCCGCTGCCGAGTGCCAGGGGCATCACCGTGATGTCCAGGGTTTCGACCGCACCGCCGCGCAAACCGTCGGTGACAAGCATCCCCCCGCCGAACACCCACAGACGCTTCGGGGTCTCCGCCGAAAACGATCGGATCGCGTCGGCGGTTGGCATCGATGCGAACCGAATGTCGGCGCCGTCAGGCACCGGGAGATCGGTGCGGGTGGTGAGCACCATCGTCGGACGGTCGCCCCACAACCATCCCCACTCGACAGCCTGCACATATGACGTGCTCCCCATGATCAGCGCACCGATACCGGCCAGGAACGCATCGAAGTCGAACTCCTCAATCGGGTAGTTCTCGAGATAGTCGACGGACCCATCGGTCCGACACACGTATCCATCGAGCGTGACGGCAAGGCTCGCAACGACATCTGATTCGCTCATCAGGTCAGCCACTGGCGAGGTCAATCCCGGTCTCGACCGCTTGGCGATTGGCCTCGGAGAACGACCCGGCGCCGGCGGATTCTCGCAGTGCCTCGATCGGATAGGGGTCTGTGAGGACGAGCGCGGCGGTGAGGAACACCAGACCCAGAGATGTCTTCGGGATCCGAGCGGGGGCGGCCTTCGGATCGATCACCACGACGCGGGCGCCCGTCATGACATCGGCGTAGTCGGGGATGGTGAGCACGAGGTCGTCGGAGCTCATGCCAGAAAGATATGGACCTGCCTTGCTGTAGCCGTCGGCGGAGATGATCCCGAGGACGTCCGGGCTCGTCACCGCCGTCAGCGGCATTTCCTCCGGGGCAAGCCACATCTCGGTCACCGAGTGACCTGCCTTCACCGTCACGGGGTAGTCGTCGCGCTCGCGCGGCCCAAAGGCCCGACCGAATTCCGCCAACTGCAACCAGCCGGGCTGCCGACCGCACCTTGCCGCCGGCGGAACCGGCAACGACGATCGACATCGGTCGATCCAGCGTGTGCTGGAAGTCGACCGGCACCGGGCGAGCACCAGCAACCGGTGATCCTGCGACCGCAACATGCGCGGCCCGGTAGCCGGCTGCGTACTCCGTCACCGATCGCTCGAACAGCAGGCCGGGTTCCATGCCCCAGGACCGCATCGACTCTTCCATTCCTGCCCGGGTGAACTTGTTCGACCGCACGTAGTAGGCGGTGCACAGATCCCACACGTCGAGCAGCGCGAAGCCGGGCTTGGTCATCGCCGCGACGAACCGATCCGCCAGGTCCTTGTCGAACGACGACCCGCGGTACACGTAGGCGGCACCGTTCACGCCAACGGTCGCGCAGATGTCGAGGGGGTGTTCGAGATTGCCGAGGGGCGTTGTCGACGTGACGCCGCCCTCGGGTGTCGTCGTCGAATGCTGCCCACCGGTCATGCCGAAGTTGAGGTTGTTCATCACGATGACGGTGATCCCGATGTTGCGGCGTGCCGCGGAGAGCAGGTGCGCTCCACCAATACCCGTCCCTCCGTCGCCCATGATGACGACGACCTCGAGGTCGGGGTTGGCGAGCTTGATCCCGGTGGCGTAGGTGATCGACCGGCCGTGGAGTCCGTGGAACGCTGAGGTGTTGAAGTACTGGTCGGAGAGCCCGGAGCAGCCGATATCGGAGACGATCACGACGTTTGCAGGGTCGAGTTCGAGTTTGATCATCGCTTCGTTGAGGCGATCGAGGATCGGGCCGTGGCCACACCCCGGGCAGAACGGGTAGGGATCGTCGGTGCGGAACGTGGCGATGGGGGTGATCGTGATCGTGCTCATTGCACGGCCTCGGCGATCTCATCGACGGTGATCAGCGTGCCGTCGATCCGGTTCACGCCGTGTACCTCGCGGTCGCCGGCGATGCGTTCGATCTCTCGCCGGTATAGACCCATGTTGAGTTCCGGAATGACGATCCGCTTGACCCCCTCGAACGCGGCGGCGAGTGCCATCTCGGGAATCGGCCAGAGGCTTTGCAGGACCAGCCCCGACGCCTTGACTCCCTCCATCCGAAGCTTGGCAATCGCACCACGCGCGGCTCCCGCGGTGACGCCATAGGAGATGACCAGCGTGTCGGCCCCCGTCTCCAGATCGGCGTCGACCATCTCGATCTCGTCGCGGTGCGCTTCGATCTTGTCGATCAAGTGCTGGTTGAGGGCACCGACCTTCTCGGCGTTCTTGGTGATGTAGGCGCCCTCGTCGTGCGTCGATCCCGTCAGACGGAACGGGTCCCCTTCGCCGTACCTCCGCATCGGTTCAACGGCATCGGGCGGATGCCACGCGTACGGCAGGCCGCCGTCCTTCTCGATCCGATCAACAACGCCGACTTCGGCGTACTCGTCGATGTCGACCGCCGACAAGGTCATCGCGAGTTCCTTGTCGGTCAGCAGGAAGACCGGGCACCGGAACCGTTCGGCAAGTTCGAACGCCTTGGCGGTCAGTCCGTAGGACTCCGGGACGCTCGATGGTGCGAGCACGATCACGGGGTATCCCCCGCCGGTACCCCACCGTACGAACTGGATGTCGCCTTGCGCGACAGTGGTGGCGCCGCCGGTCGCCGGGCCGAGGCGCTGCACATCGACGATGACGAGCGGGACTTCGCCCATGATCGCAAGGCCGATGTTCTCCGAGTAGAGGCTGATCCCAGGCCCCGAGGTCGCGGTCATCGACTTCGCTCCGGCCATGGCAGCGCCCAAGCACATGCCCATCGAGGCAATCTCATCCTCGCCCTGCATGGCGACGCCACCCACCTTGGGGAGTTCGCGCATCATCGCCATGAGGATCCCTGATGCGGGAGTGATGGGGTAGCCGGCGAAGAACGTGCAACCGGCGTCGATCGCTCCGCGCACGATCGCGGTCGCACCGTCCACGTACTCGCGGCTCGGCGCTTCAGGAGTCGGAGTCATGCCGGAAGGCTAGACCTGGCGCACACGATCGGGAGGTCACTTCGTACCCCGAACGCGGGCATCCACGCGACCGGAGCCGCGTGGATGCGCCGTGGTCGTTTGGCTGATCAGTCTTCCGTGCCTGCGGCCTCCAACGTGAGCTCGGCAACGATGTCTGCGTTGGCCAGCGTCGTCACATCGCCGAGTTGGCGCTGTTCCGAGATGTCCTTGAGCAGGCGTCGCATGATCTTGCCGGACCGCGTCTTCGGTAGGTCGGGCGTGAACACGATGCTCTTCGGCTTCGCGATCGGGCCGATCGTCTCGGCGACGTGGTTACGCAGGTCCTGGAGCAACGCCTCGTCGCCGACAACGCCACCGCGGACCGTGACGAACGCCGCGATGGCCTGGCCGGTGACCGGATCGGCGCGGCCGACGACCGCCGCCTCAGCAACAGCCGGATGCGATACGAGCGCCGACTCGACCTCGGTGGTCGAGATGTTGTGGCCGGCGATCAACATGATGTCGTCGACACGGCCGAGCAGCCAGAAGTAGCCGTCATCGTCGCGCTTGGCGCCGTCACCCGGGAAGTACATCCCGTCGAACCGCGACCAGTAGGTCTCGACATAGCGCTCTGGATCGCCCCAAATACCACGCAGCATCGATGGCCACGCATGGGGGATGGCGAGGAACCCGCCGCCCGGGATGCCGACCTCAACGCCGTCGTCGTCGACGACGGTGATGCCGATGCCGGGGAACGGTCGCGTTGCCGAACCGGGCTTCGTGGGGAGCGCTCCGGGGAGCGGTGCGATCATCATGGCGCCGGTCTCGGTCTGCCACCACGTGTCGACGATCGGGCAGTTGTTGAGGCCGATGTGCTCGTTGTACCACATCCATGCCTCGGGGTTGATCGGCTCACCGACCGTACCGAGGACACGCAGCGACGACAGGTCGTGCATCGCGGGGTACTTGTCGCCCCACTTCATGAACGCGCGAATGGCCGTCGGAGCCGTGTAGAAGACCGAGACCTTGTAGTCCTCGACGATCTTCCACAGACGGTCGAAGTCCGGGTAGTCGGGGGCACCCTCGAACATGACGCCGGTGGTCCCGTTGGCCAGCGGTCCATACACGATGTAGGAGTGGCCGGTGACCCAGCCGATGTCCGCCGTACACCAGAAGACGTCGTCGTCCTTGATGTCGAACACGAGATCGTGCGTCGCCATGACGCCGGCCAGATAGCCGCCCTGCGTGTGAACGATGCCCTTGGGCTTCCCGGTAGTCCCCGAGGTGTACAGGACGAAGAGCGTGTCCTCGGCGTCCATGACCTCCGGCTCACAGTCGGCTGACTGGTCGGCCATCAGGTCGCTCCACCAGATGTCCCGACCTTCGGTCATGTTGACATCGTTCTCGGTGCGCTTGACGACCACGACCTTGTCGATCGAGGGAGAAGCGGCGACGGAGACGTCGGCGTGTTCCTTCAGCGGGAAGACCCCGCCCTTGCGCCATGACCCGTCCTGGGTGACGAGGACCTTCGCCTCGCCGTCCTGGATGCGATCGGCCAGTGAGTCGGAGGAGAAGCCACCGAACACGACCGAGTGGATGGCGCCGATACGGGCACAGGCGAGCAGCGTGATCGGCAGCTCGGGAATCATGCCCATGTAGACGGCGACGCGATCACCCTTCTCGACGCCGAGGGACTTGAGCCCGTTGGCGAACTTGGAGACCTCTTCGTGGAGTTCCTTGAAGGTGATGTCACGGGTGTCGCCGGGCTCGCCGACCCAGTGGTACGCAACCTTGTCAGGGATGGTCTCGAGGTGACGGTCGAGGCAGTTGTAGGAGAGGTTCAGCTTCCCGTCCTCGAACCACTTGAAGAACGGAGCGTTCTCGTCGTTGAGGCCGACGGTCGGCTCCTGGTACCAGCTGATGCGCTCAAGCGCCTGCTTCATCCACCAGGCTTCCCAGTCCTCAGACTCTTCGTAGATCTCCGGGCCGGCGTTTGCCGCAGCGACAAATGCCTCGGACGGCGGGAAGACTCGCTCCTCCGACATCAAATTCTCGAGAGTTTTTTCGGCCACATCTACCTCCAGATCGCGAACGGATATGCGCAGGTTAAGTGGTGTGTCCACTCCTGGGGAGGGCCGGATGGCCCTGTCCTCCAGGAAAGACGACTCTGGTCCGCATGTTGACAAGGGAATTGGGTCGATATACTCCAGTACTCACTGCCTATCCAAGGCCGTTATGCTTTCGGGGCCCTGCCCCCATCGTCCAGCGGCCTAGGACTCCGCCCTTTCAAGGCGGCAACGGGGATTCGAATTCCCCTGGGGGCACGTACGGGGGCGTGGTGAAGTCTGGAGTTCACGCCGGCCTGTCAAGCCGGAGGTCGCGGGTTCAAATCCCGTCGCTCCCGCCAGACACTCCCGCCTGGGTCTCGGCCTGGGCGTAGGTGTCTCTCGGTCAGGTAGCTCAGCTGGTAGAGCGCTGGTCTGAAAAACCAGAGGTCGGCAGTTCGACCCTGCCCCTGACCACCACTTGAAACCCCTGCACAGGGGGCTGTCGCATGGATGGTCCTCGGGGCGGGGGTTTCGGTGTGTCTGGATGGGGGCGCGTCGGTTCTGGTTCCGGGTTCAGGTGGCGGCGAGTCGTTGCCGGTGGATCTTGAGCAGGTTGTGGACTGTGCAGACGAGTCGCCACTCGCTTGATGTGGCGTCGAGTCCTCTGTTTGAGAATCGCCGGAACCTGAGGTTGGCTTTGATGTTCCCGAAGACCGTCTCGACGGTGGTCTTGCGTTTGGCGTAGACAGCCGCCCCTTTGTCGGTGGCGAGCCGTTCAACCATTGCTTGTCGGACCTCGACTGGGTCTGGGCGACCCGAGCGATGGTTCCCCAGGAGTTTGCGGGCCGTGGTGGTTGACATCTCCATCTCGGCGGCGGCTGCCGTGAGGGTGATCTCCCCTCCGTCGAGACGTTCGATGACGTGCCGGCGGTGAGCGAGGCGGGGATCGTTCGGGTCGGTGATGCCCCCGGTCAGGGGCATCGGGGTGATCAACACGTCAGCATCGATATCGAGTGTGGCATTGGGGATGCTCCAGTAGCCGGTATCGGCAACGAACGTCTCGATCCGGTCGGCGCCGGTATCTGCGAGGCTCTCCTCGGTAGCGGCAACCATTGTTTCGAAGACGACCGAGTCCCGCGCGGCGGTCGTGACTTCGGCAGCGACGACGATCTGGTCTTCGGTGACGGCTGCTTGTGCGTTGTATCCCCAGATGAACCGGTGACGGTCTTTGAGCGTGCGGCTGTCCGGGTCGGTGACGTTGATTCTGCGGGTCCGAGCCGCACCCGCCCGCTTCAATGCCGGATCTGCTCGACGGCCACCAAGCTTGCGGCCCAACGCGGCCTCTCTCGCCGAGCGATCGGCCTGATACGACTCGGCATCGGACGGACCGTCAGCGTCGAGTTGACGCAGTGCTTCACGCAACCGGGCCCGACGATCACGCCGATCCACCCACTTCTCGGGAAGCTCGTCGCCACGGCGTTCCCCGTACTCGAGATCCTCGGCAGCATCAACTGCTTCGGCCTCTTCGAGGATCTCGTCGACGATCTGACGCCGCGTCACCGACGACCCGACGGACACGTCGGCTTCGATCTTCGTCCCATCGATCGCGACCACACCCGACTCCACCAGGCCCTCGGCTATGCACAACGCCACCACCTGGGAGAACACGCCAGCAATCGCGTCCTGATGGCGGCGACGGAACCGGGCCAACGTGGCATGATCCGGCGCCTGGTTCGCCCCAACGACCCGGAACGCGACATCATCACAGAGCCGTTGCTCGATACGGCGGCTCGAGCGTTCTCCCACGCAGTACGCATACAACAAGACACCGAGCATGACTTCCGGATCATACGAAGCACCCCCACGGCCGTCAGCCCGCAACGACCGATAGAAGCCCGACATGTCCAACTCGGCGACCACATCGACGACGAACCAAGCCAGATGATCAGCGGGCAACCAATCAGACAACGACGGCGGCATCAACAACAACTGGTCCCGCTCAACACGACGCACATTCACCATGCGCGCATCATCGCCGAAACCGCCACCGAACGCGAGAACCCCCCATTCATGCGACAGCCCCCACAGCAGGGGTTTCTTTCGTTTCCGGGATCCACCCACACCACCCAAACCGGCTACGCGGGGCAGGAGAACAACTCGAGGCCGCCGACGATGCCGCCCAGGGTTTCCGCTGGGAGCGCGGTGGTGCGATGTCGGGGCTGTCTGACCAGAGAGGGAATGGCACTTCGAGGATCGAGAATCGTGGTTCGAACCTGGATTCTGAGAACACTCCGATCAGAGCGAAAAGGGAATCCGGCGCTAGCACCTGGTTCCCCCACTCCGTGGGAGAGGCCGGAACTTCTAACGAGTCCGCATGAAGTGGTCGCCGGGACTTCGGAGGTTTGCATCCGAAGCAAGCACCGACTTCCCACGAATCCGTGAGAAGCAATCAGGCCCTGACCCCGTGTATCCGGCATGGCCCCGCCCATGGGTGCCTGATTGATGATGTGGGGGGTGTTGCGGGACGGTTCTGTCTCGTAGCGTTGGGGGTGTCGGCGGGTCTGGCTCTCTATGTGCCTGGCACCCGGGTGGTGTCTTGGTAACGAACTGTCGGCCCGTCGCGCCCGCTGGTCGTGGTGTGGCTCGAAAGAGGCGAACGCCAGAGGCAACGGGCATTTGTTGTGATCAGGAGTGCCTGCCGCGGCCACCTGTGTGACCCCTGAACGAGGAGGTTGATGATGGTCACGACGATTGGTATCGATCCGCACAAGGCGACCCATACGGCGGTCGCTATCGACGGTGACGAGACGGTGCTCGCTGAGATCACGATCCGGGCGGACAAGGACCAGACCAGGAAGCTCATCGACTGGGCACAGTCGGTGGATGGTGACGGCCGGGTGTGGGCGGTCGAAGCCGCCACCGGATTCGGCCATCTTCTGTCGCAGCAGCTCGTCTCCCGGGGTGAGCCGGTGGTTGACGTGCCGCCCGTGTTGGCGTCGCGGATTCGGGTGTTGTCGTCGGGCACGTCCCAGAAGAACGACCCGAACGATGCCCGCTCCGTAGCGATCGCTGCGTTGCGCCGCGAGAGCCTCGCCGAAGTCCGTCGTGAGGACGACACGGCGGTGTTACGGATGTTGGCGAAGCGGCACCGCGAACTCACCGCCCTACGCACCCAGGCGGTGTGTCGCCTCCATGCGATGCTCGCCGTGTTGAAGCCAGGCGGTATGGGGCACCGCTTATCGGCGAAACAAGCGTCCCGGATGCTGGGAGGGATCCGTGGCCTCGATGCGGTCGGTGAACAGCGACGACTGATGGCCAAGACACACATCGTCGACATCCGGCGTCTGGACCGGGACCTCGAAGCCGTCAAGACGCAGATCCGTCGAGCCGTTGCGGCTGCTGATACGTCGGTGACCGACATCTACGGTGTCGGCCCGGTCGTCGCTGCGTTCCTCGTCGGCTACACGCCACCCATCGGCAGGTTCGCTACGGCGGATCGGTATGCCGCATACAACGGCACCGCACCGATCGAAGTCTCCTCCGGAGGCAAAGTCCGCCACCGCCTGTCACGACGCGGGAACCGGACCCTGAACCACGCCATCCACACCGCCGCCGTCACCCAGACCAGCCACCACACCGAAGGCAGGGTCTACTACGACAAGAAACTGGGAGAAGGCAAGACCACGAACGAGGCCCTCCGGGCACTCAAGAGGCGCATCTCGAACGCCGTCTACCAACAACTCAGAGCAGACGCGCAACGCCACAGCAGCTGAACAGAAGAGGCGGGTCCGGGAGGACAACCAGGAACGTCACTGAATCCAGCGTGGCCGGCCTCACATCCTGATCACCGGCTCTTCGGATCGGTCACTCCCGAACCCGACACCAAACCCACACGCACCCGAGCCGAGACGGCTCCGGCTCGAATCAACGCGCCCCCAAACAAACCACTCGACACAAAGAGGCTTCGATATGGGCGGGCGTGTGACGCTATTTGAGGTCGATCTAGCTGACCTTCTCGATCTCGGGCAGGGTGAAGATTTCCTCGTCGAACCAGTCGGCTCCGGGTCCGTAGAGGCGGATGTACAGGAACCAGCCGCGCCCCGGAATGGTCTCGACCCGATAGCTCTCCCAGCCCGCAGGCGGTGTCGGTGCGGCGAAGATCCACACGGAGCCATCGTCGTTCGTCTTCAGGTCGGGTGTTGCCCGCGATCCGATCGTGGGGCTGCATGGGACGAATGACGTTGGGCCCTGGGCGTAATAGCGTCGACGATGCATGCTGATGGCGAGCTCTTGAGAATCAAGGAGGCTGTGATGGTTGAGAGTCGTTTGTCGTCGGAGGAGATTGCTGCAATCGCGGAGGAGGCGTACGTCTTTTCGTTTCCGATGTTGATGGGGTACCGCGCGTGCTTTGGAGCGTTCTTGGTGCCGTCGCTGCCGTCCTACAGCGGCCCGATGAACGAGATCCACGGCGAGCCGGTGACGCTCGACCACAACTACAAGGACGTCATCTCACCCAACGCGGACACGCCGTACTCATCTGCGGCGCTGGACCTCCGAGTCGAACCCCTGGTGCTGACCGTGCCGGCGGTGACCGACCGCTACTACGTGATGCAGCTGGTGGATCTGTTCGGGACGAATCCGCACTTCGTCGGCTCGCGAGCTACCGGTTCGGACGACGGGTCCTACCTGCTGGTCGGTCCCGGGTTCACTGGCGACGTGCCGGAAGGGTTCACCGACGTTCTGCGATTCGAGACCGATTTAGTGATCGTGATCGGACGGAGCCAACTGCTGGGCCCCGACGATGTCGAGACCCTGCGTCCGATCATGGACGCCTACCGCCTCGAGACGCTCTCGGCGCATCTCGGCAGCGAAGCGCCGACCGCGCCGGCGTTCGATTGGCCGGTGTGGGACGACGAGGCATCACGCGACGAACGGTTCATCGGCTTCGTCAACCGTCTGCTCGAATGGTGCCAGCCCCCACATCCGGATGAGGAGGCGGTGTTCGAGCGTTTCGCTCTGGCCGGCATCGGCGCCGGGTTGGTGTTCGACGACGATGACCTCGACGACGACACCCGCGCTGCGCTTCGCTCCGGAGTTGCCCGGGCACGCGCGAAGATGGCTGACAAGGCTGGCCATCTCGGCGACAAGGTCAATGGATGGATGGCCATCGATGCATTTGGAGACCGCGAGTTCTTCGACGGCGACTACCTGCTGCGAGCAGCCGGGGCGATGGCTGGATGGGGCGGCAACGACAAGATCGAGGCGTTCTACCCGATGACCAGTACGGACAGCGACAGCCAACCGCTGTCGGGTGATAGCGCGTACCGACTGCGGTTCGACACGCTTCCGCCGGCGAAGGCGTTCTGGTCGGTCACGATATACGACACGTCCTACGACGGCGTCGCCGGATACCTGGTCGACAACACGATCGGCCGTTACCTCATCAACTCGACCACGACCGGCCTGATGTTCGGCGATGACGGATCGCTGACGATCCACATACAGCACGACGAACCTGACACCGAGGCAGGAACGGCGAACTGGCTACCGGCGCCCCCAGGCCCGTTCTATCTAGCGATGCGCATCTACTGGCCCGAACCCGAAGCGCTCGACGGCACATGGGAGCCGCCACCTGTCAACCGCGTCTGAGGACTCTTCCAGTCTCGGGCTATCACCGGTCTGATGATGGCGACGCGCGATCTCGTGCGCCTGGCCAAGCGCGTACGTGCCGAAATACTGAGAGGGCGGAGACAGCCGCCCATATCCGGCTGGGAGGGATGATGTGGTTGGTGGTGTACGCCCCGGTTGGGCGGTGGATCTCCGGTTGAGCCGATACAAGCAGTTCGGTTGGGTCCGTTCCGCCGTCCCGGTGGCGTGTGCCACCCCTTTGCCCATACTCGAGTGAAAGGGGCAGCCATGTCGATGGTATCCGGAGTGGTTGGCGGTGTGGACACCCATGCCGACGTTCACGTCGCCGCGGCAGTTGATCGCAACGGCGGCGTGTTGGGGATCGAGTCGTTCCCGGCCGACGCTGGCGGCTATGAGGCGTTGGTGGGTTGGCTGGTCGGGTTCGGTGCGGTGCTGCGGGTCGGGGTGGAGGGCACCGGTTCGTACGGGGTCGGTCTGTCCCGGTTCCTCCACGACCTGGATGTCGACGTCGTCGAGGTCGATCGGCCGAACCGGCAGGCCCGCCGCCGGTTGGGGAAGCCTGATCCGGTCGACGCCGTTGCGGCGGCGAGGGCCGCACTGTCCGGGTCGGCCAGGGTGACACCGAAGCGGCGTGACGGTCCGGTCGAACAGATACGGGTCTTGTTGGTTGCTCGCCGTTCGGCACGTCAGCAACGGATCGCGACGCTGAACCAGCTGCGGCAACTCGTCATCTGTGCACCCGACGAGATCCGGGTCCGATACAAGGATCGATACAAGACCGGACTCGTCACGGAGGCCGCTCGAATGAAGCCCGCAAAGGAAACGACCCGGGGACGTATACGACCAACGTCGTGATCCGCAACCTCGCCCAGCGTATCCAACACCTCAACGTCGAGATGCGCAGCATCGACAACGCCCTTGCCGGTCTCATCGAACAGACCGCGCCATCGCTGTTCGCCCTCTACGGCGTCGGAGTCGACACCGCCGCGTCGCTGCTCGTCGCAGCCGGCGACAACCCCGACCGGCTGGATTCGGAACGGTCATGGGCGCACCTGTGCGGCGTCACCCCGATCCACGGCCGGGTGCGGCTCAACCGAGGCGGCGACCGGCAAGCAAACGCTGCGCTCTACCGCATCGTGCTCACCCGCATGGCATCCGACGACCAGACCCGCGACTACGTGCGACGGCGGCGAGCCCAAGGGTTGAGCACCGCAGAGATCATGCGCTGCCTGAAACGCTACGTCGCCCGCCAAACGTTCAAACACCTCCCCCGAGCGGCGCAAGGACATGGGTGGGGTCTGACCCAATAATCCGGCTGACGCGCCAAGAAGCGCCGTCCTCAAAAAGAACTGTCGACCCCACCCACCAACCCAAACCAGGGCGGTGTGACCAAATACGAGCCTGCCCACCACAGTGTGGCCCCTCCCCGTCCTGTCCACCCAACCCGCAAGCACCTCGACATACGAGCTTCATTCTGGGCGGCCGGACGGGCAGCCCGTATGTGCCGATCTGGGTGCTCAAAGAGTCCGGCGGTGTCCTCGGTTGTCGGTGGTTCGTGCCCCGTATGCCGGTGACTCTGTCCGCATCCACGGGATCTCTGGCAGCGATGTCCTCCAACATGCGGTTTCTTTGACGGGCGTGACGGCGCGCCCTATTAGCTTGAGGCCCCGGACCCTTCCAGGATTTCCTTGAGCCTTGTCAGGTCTGCGCGGACGCGACGGCTGAACGCCCATTTGATCGGCACCGTGAATGGCCGATAGACGGCGGTCAAGTCTGCATCAGCGTGGTACGTGAACTTGGTCCCGGTCCCTGCGTCTTCGACAAGCCGATAGCCGTGAGCGGAGAGAGGACCCGAGACTGTGCGGAAGGCGATCTTGCATCCAGGCTCGTACTCGACAATCTCGGCCTCGGTAGCCATATCGCGACCCATGAAACGCATCACTTCTCGAGTTCGCGCTCCGATCGAGACACGGCCCGGCGGGTCGTGAAGCATCCCTGATACTCCAGAACGCCAATGTGGATCGTTCTCGTAGTCGCTCACATAGGCGAAGACGTCGTCCCTGGGACGATCGATCAGAACGGTGCCCGACACGGAAGTCATGCGCCCAACCTACCGCGAAGGACGAAGGTAGCTCGTCCACGCGGACCACCGGCCCGGCACAGGAGGAGTCCCCAAACACTGCCCACCCAAATCCGGCAACGTCAGCGATTGAAACCGGCTTCCACGACCACCCATAGGTGCCGTTGTGGGCAGGGTCAGCGAGGAGGTGGCAGCAACCAGAACGGCGCGACGCGGCAACGTCCCACCCGTTCAGTGGGGATGGGCCGTTGAGGCACGTCCTCTTCGGAGCGCACGCTGTCTCGGTACGTCTTCCATTTGCCCTTGGTTTGGTCTTCCGCGGCTGCAGAGTCCGAGCGTGCCCACGGAGCCGTTGTCGAGGCCGCAGTACTTCCAAGAGTCCCCAGCGGTCTGAACCCGCGACTCGTACCGTTCGCGCTCCGGGTCGTTGTCAGTCAACCCGCTGAAGGCACACTCCGACCTGGCATGAGACCCAGCCTGCATCCTATTGGTGTTGCACTCACCCTCCGTGTCTCGGTTGTCGCTTCTGGGTTGACTGGCTCGGTCGCTTCGGCACGACGCCTGTTGAGAACAGCACCTGCAGCCTTCCCTCTGTGCGTGATCGGTCACCATTTGGCAGGTTCGACCGACGCGACGTCGAGAGAGGACATGTGGACTGACGACAACCTGATGGTGCTCAATCCTGAGGATCAGAGAGCGCGGGGGAACATCACGCCACTCATGGCAGCATCCGAATCCGTCGGTGGGTGGGGCGCTGTCCTGGTGACCGGGAAGCGAGGAACCTCGGGCCGGACACACATCCATCGAGGAGAGTCCGAGGCCTTCTTCATCATTGACGGAGAAATGGATCTGTGTGGGTCCACCTCGGTAACCCCATTGGTTCCTGGCGCCTTCGCCCTCGTCCCGCCCGATACCGAACATGGCCTCAGGATCACCAGTGAGGAGGCCACGTGGCTCGCCATCTGGCCGTCGGCACTGGACGGGTTGATCGATGACCTCGAAGACGCACACGCACGGGGGCACGTCGGTCAAGAGACCCTCGATGAGATTCGCAGCAGACACGGGATGGAAACGGGCGGACCCATCACTCATCTCGACTGAAGCGACGGTTGCCACGCGGTCACACAACCCAACGGTTCCTACAACATAGACGCCACCATGTGCGGGCATGCGCGTCAGCGCGTAGGGTCGTGGGAACCGTCCAGGGAGGTATGTGGTGGGTGAGAGTCATCCTGGTGAGGCGAGCAAGCTGTTTGAGGAGCGATTCGCCGCCGGGGATCTTGACGGGTTGATGGACCTCTCTGAGGACGGTGCCGTCTTCACCAACGCCCAAGGAGCCCACGAAGGACCCGATGCGATCCGCGAGGTGCTCGCTGTGTACCTCGCCACGGGAGCATCCATCGCTATGAACGAGTCGGTGGCGTTCGAAGCCGGGGAGCGAGCGCTTGTCCACTGGGCATGGACCATGAGCTTCCCAGATGAGCGCGTCGCGGAGGGGGCAACCGCAGAGGTCCTTCGCCGCCAGCCTGACGGGTCATGGAAGTTCCCTATCGACAACCCTGACGGCCCAGCTCTCATCAGCCACGCCTGACTCACAGACTCATAGCCGCGGCATAGGTGCCGACATGGGCGGCCTACTCCGCTTCGCCGTTGCACGTCTCTTGGAGGACACGCTGAACCTCTGGGAGGGCCACAAACCCGGAGGTCAGATCTCGATCGTTGTGATCAGCGTCTTCGACGAGAACGAGCGCCTTGGGATCGTTCGCGGCGTCGAACACCTGGATTGACTGTTCTACGGGGACGGTTCGGTCGGCGGACCCAGCAACGACGAGTACCGGAGCTTCCACCAGACCGATCGTTTCCAAGTTCGGGAAGTCATCCCAGATGAGACGCCCGATTGGGAGGAAGGGAACTCGGGCGGCCGCCACATCGGCAAGCGAAGTGAACGGTGACCGCAGAATGAGCAGTGCCGGTGTCTCGACAAGCGACACGGCGACCGCCACGCCAGCCCCAAGGGACTCACCGAGGTACACCACCTTGTCTTGGTCAACGTCCGGTCGCGCCCTCACATACCGGCTAGCGGCGAGTCCATCGGCCCTCAACCCTTGCTCGGACGGACTGCCACTATTGCCCCCGTACCCGCGGTAGTCGAAGAGGACGACAGCGAACCCCGCGTTTGACAAGTTCTCGGCGAGCGAGAGGCGGTCAGTGCGATTCCCGCCGTTGCCGTTGAACACCACCACGGTGCACGGTGTATCTCGATCGGACGGCGGTATGAACCAACCTGAGAGAAGCGTTCCGTCAGCCGATCGGATCGCAATCGACTCGGCGTTGAGCATCTCGGCAGGCGCAGCGATGCTGGCGGATGGGAAGTAGATCAATCGGCGTTGGAGGAGGAGCAGTCCGACAACGGCGACCACGGCGATCAGCAATGCTGCAACTGCCATGCGAGCAATCCATCTCCGACGACGCGTCTCGATCACCGCCCAAGGCTACGCCCAGAACAGTGCAAGCCGTCTCGAACCGAGCCCTCCCAACTCCCCGGCCACAGCCGGCAACATGGACGATCCGGTCTCCGCCTTCTGGTCGCCCAGGTGCCGATATGGCGCTCTTCTGACATATCTGTGGGTCAGGTTCGGCCTGGCAGTCGGGGTGGGTGGGCTCCTAGGGCGAGGAGTGCGAGGGCGATGAGGGGTTGGGGTCCGTGGAATCCGTAGGCGATGCGGGTGAGCAATCGGATCTTGGTGTTGGTGGATTCGATGAGTCCCTGGTTGAGATCATGTTCGAGGTTGGCGTCGATGGCGTCGCGGTGTTTGGTGATCTTCTTGGCGAGATGGGTGAAGGCGGGGAGTTGTGACCGGCGTGCCCATGACAACCATTGGTCGAGCGCTTCTTGGCCTTCTTCTCCTTTCACAGAGAATACGTAGCGGAGTCCTTCTTTGAGGAGGTAGGCACGCCACAGTCTGGGATCTGTTTTGGCGATCCACTCGAGTTGCTGGTGTTGCAGCTCGTTGAGGTCTTCGGGGTTCTTCCAGAGGGCGTAGCGGGAGCGGGCGATCTGACGGGAATCGCCGACGGTGCGTCCTCTACGGCCTGGTGATTCTTTGACCCTGCGGCCTTTGGCCTGGTTCCAGGCTCGGCGCCGTTCCACATCGAGGGCTTCGATGGCCCAAGCAACGACATGGAAGGGGTCGGCGCAGCGGATCGCATTGGGAGCACGACGAGCCACGACCCGGGCGATCCACTCGGCCATGTCAGCCGAAACATGAGTAATCGCCTGGGCCCGGTCGTCACCGAGCTCGTCGAAGAAGACATCCAACGCTGCTTCGCTGCGACCTGGCCCGGCCCAGACCAGCCGGCCGGTGTCATGGTCGACAACCACGATCAGATACCGGTGTCCCCGCTTATAGGAGATCTCATCGATTCCGATCCGTCGTAGCCCCTCGAGACGATCCACCCTCGCTGCAACATCATCATTGACTCGGGTGACGATCGCTCCGATGGTCCGCCACGCCACCCGCAGCAGGTGACAGGTCGCACTCTTGGAAGTCCGCACCGTGAGCCAGGCTGCCATCGCGTCGAAATCACGGGTGTGGCCGGTGCCGATATGGGCGGTCGAGCGCATCGGGGATTGAACGCTACTGGCTGACACTCGCGAAGAACGAGAACGTTTCCTCGGGCGGCTCGTCCTCCCAGGTTCGGTGGTAGACGAACCGCACCTCACACTCACCGGACCCCTGTGCCGCCAACGTCCCGGTCCACTCCCCGCCCCCTCCGACCAGGTCGGCGTCGACCTCCTCGCAGACGGACTCGCCTCGTGCCGTTATCACAGCGGGATCGAACTCGACGAGTTCCCAACTGAATCCGGTGGTCGCGTTTCCCGCAAGCGTGATCTCAATCTCATCTCCCGACCGCAGCGCCACACGGGTTCCGTCATCTTCCGGACCCAATGAGCGGCTTGCGCTGCACCCGGCAACCGTCACAGCTGGCAATGCCAGCAGGGCGAAGACGCGAATCATGATCCACCTCCACGTCAAGCATGCCTCCCAGGACGCAGTCGATCAAGAGGCGTACGGTCACTCCTCCAGTCGACCGCCGGGGGACGCACAGGTGCCGATACGGGCGGGCTGTATCCTGGGGCGGTGGGACTGTCCAGCCGTGATCGAGCAGTTGTCGGAGAAGCATCCGAGACAGATATTGATGCGTTGGCTGAGTTCTTCATGGCTGCGTGGCGACAATCTGGACCTGATGCTCCAGGATTCGCCGGGGCGAGCGACGAAGTCATTGCCGAGCTAGCGACGCGTGACGCTATTCGCGAGCGGATCGGGGGACCGGACCGGCGAATGTTCCTTGCATGGGAGAACGGACGAGTTGTTGGGTTCGCAGCCGCGAAACGAGTCGACACCGACTCGGTCGAGTTGGCGGGCATCATCGTGCTGCCGTCATGCACTGGTCGGGGTGTTGGCGCTGAGCTTGTCAATGAGGCTCTTCGCTCAGCAAGGAGCGAGTCGTATCGGTCGGTGATCGTTCGCACGGAGACTACGAACGACTCGGCACGCGCGTTCTACGAGGCTCTGGGATTCGTGCTTGAAAGGTCCACGATTGAGCACGTCGACGACATCTCGGTTGAGGTGTGGGAGCTTTCTCGCGATCTCTAGAGACCGTACTTCACCACGTATCGGTGCCGATATGGGCGGGCGGGTTGGCCTTTGGCGGCACGTGGGGAGGCGTACTCGTTGATCTCGTCCCTGTCGAGCAACGGGGCGACCCGGGTAGGCGCAGGTCGGAGGCCACCGGATGAGAGGGGGCGCATCCAGTGTGAATCCACTCACGTATTAGGAACTATTGAACGGCCGGATGCGCCCGGCCGGGAGGCTACCGAGCCGTCTCGAGTTCCGCCTGCGATCCAAATCGATCCGTACACCCGCCCACAGGTGCCGACATGGGCGCGATCTGAGCAGGCGTTCAGCCCTGCGCGCTCTTGGGCCACGTGTATGCACGCCAGATGATCAACACGTTGAACAGTACGTAGAAGGCCCCCAGGTAGTACTCCCAGCCCTGGGTCGCATCAACGAAGAAGACGATGTTGAACAACAAATACACGGGGGCCACGATCAGGTTGGCCATCCGCACGTAGGTGGGAGGCCCCACCAAGCAGAAGACGACCATCAGAGTCAGCACAATTGCGGTGGTGGGCGCCACCAACAGGACGATCGAATCGGTGACAGGTTCGCCCATCTCCTGGAGCAGGGTGAACATATCCCCGAAGATCCACAGGATGAAATGACATACCCAGAACACCGCAAGCAGTACCCGTGGGTTCACTTCCCGATCCACCAGACCCGAACTGGTCGGTCCTTCACTATTCACAGTCATCCTCCGTTCGATCTCACACGATGGTCGCCCTACCGCGCCAACTGTGAGAAGGGCCAGAAGTCCCCATACCGCCCATGTCGGCTGGGAGGGATGACGTGGCCGGGTCAGTGACCACTCAGCACGGTCTCGCATCCGACGTCGACCTGGACGATCTCCTTCATCTCCGCTGGAATCCATGGCACGTCAGACACGATCATGCGCTCTAGCGTCGCGTCGTACATCGATTGGAACACCAGACACAACGAGTAGATCTCCTCTGCGACCTCGGCCACGGCTGCCCCCTCCGCCGTGTTCCACCACTGCTCGGGTCCCGTCACCGACTCGAATGAAGCGACTCGCACCGCCAGCGCCTTCTCTGCCGTCACGAGTTTGGTGAACAACTCCATACCCGTCCGATGCAGCTCGGCGGCGTCCCTGGCCGGTTCAAGAGCCTGGAAGCCTTCGAGGGCCACCTCGTATGCTTCGATCCGCCGATCCCAGTAGGTCCGGACTTCCTCAAGAGTCGCCGTTTGAGAATCCCACGCCGCGTCCAGGGCGTAGATGCGTTCCTCCATCGCCGCGCCCAGTGCCATCCCCTGCTCGTTGTATTCAGCAAGGCTCAGACTCCCGCCGCCACAGGAGGCGAGGACAAGGCCAAAGAGCATTGCGGCCACGGTTCTTCTCACCACCTCATCGTACCCACGCGCATCGACGCCGGAAGCCGCCGGAGGCGTCGTTGGCTAGGCGTCGCGCTCTGCCAGTCTCTTCGTCTCGAGCATCATCTTTCGGCTCATCACGTAGGTGATCGCTTCGATGGGAAAGCGTCCAAATGCGAGGCGGTTCTGCCAATCCGGAGAGTGGTCGTAGCGGCCCCTGGTCAGGAACCGGCTGCCACCATTGGGGCCAGGGTTGACTGCGAACTGCCAGGTCGACAGCCCCCAACGCTCCTCGGCACCCATGTCGGCGGGTGACCCAAGAAGCACGAGAGCGTTCGGAGGATCCACGATCTCGATGCGCATCGGCGGTGCGGTCGGATGCAGATAGATGCCTTCACCGACCGCCGGATGCTGGTGGTCGGCGAGGATCTCTGTCGTGTTGGTGATCCTGCAACCCGCGACGTTCTCGAGCGTCTCATAGGTGTAGAACCCGCCGCGGCCCTGTCCGATCTGGGCGATCCACGGCCACACAGCCTCCGGCGATGCATCGACGGTGATCCCCAGGGTGTACGACCACTTTGGTTCAGGCACGAACTCGTCGCCCGGAAGCGGATCACTCGCCTCCGTCCCCACCGTGCCCCACCGCAGCCGCTCCTGTCCGATGAACGGGGTGGCGACCAGGTTCCACACGATGAGGCCGGCTCCCTCAAGCGCAGCGAAGACACCGACGCCAGGAGAGCGGTTCCCATGGCGCCCAGACCGTCCATCGCGCGAGGCCTGTGCCATATGACCCTCCGTACTGGCCTCCGATCATCTTGGAGCACCGCAGTAGAATCCTCCAGGGTCGAAGTTCTCCATGTCAGGGCTGGGAGACGGATGGTGCTCGGACGACCCGTCCGCTCCACTTCATCCCAAGGCTTGTCACTCGACCAGCCGAAGAAGGCAGTACACGGATTCGAGAACCCCGAACACCGGGAAGATTGCCCAGGTGAAGACCCAGTACTTCTTCCGGAATTCGAGGTCACGGTCCCAGATGAACAACGGAATGGCCGTGTACCAGAACGGGACGGAAGCGACGAGGGCAAGCAGGAAGCCCCATCGATGGCCGAGCATCATTCCGACGCTGCCTGCGATCTGCAGGGGCGCCCACAAGACCGCATCCGCCCACGCGTAGCCCTGGTTGAACGCGAAATATGCTGTGGGATCAGTACGGTCGGGACTACCCCCGTAGACGTTCTCGATCGTCCATGTGCTCCTTGGCCGAACAACGGCGACCCACTGCAGCCCACTGAGGATGCCCATGAGCGCCAAGCCGGCGACAGCGACCAGCCAGGTCAGTGATGTGACTTCCATCTTCGCCTCCTCCTCGCTAGCGGGGCCCGGCAATCATGACGCCAGGGACACAACCGCTGCCACGATCGTCACAAGACCCATCACTCCCCAGATCGTGAGGAACACCAGTGCCAACGTGACGTTCTGTTTGGTTCCGATCCGCACACCACGCTGCCGCATGGTGATCCGCGTGAAGAGACCTCGCCCGGCGAAGTAGAGGTACATCGCGCCACCCACCAATCCGAAGTAGGTCCACGCAGCATTGTCCGCGATCAGCAGCACCCCGGCAACCGGCATCGTCCAGAGTGTCAGCGTGTCCCAGAGCACCTCACCCCGGCCGTCAGCGGCGAACGCCGCGTCAACGGCGTCATCAGATTCGGTCAGCGAGAGCCGCACCGCAGTCGAAGGAGAGAACCATGAGCATCGCCTGGCCTCCCCAGCACACCACGGAGAGGGCTACGACCACGAATCCCCACATCATGCCCATGGGATCTCGCCCAGGTCGCTTGGCCCGTCATCGGGGTAACGCGGGTTGCTGATGCTCCGTCATATCAGGCCTCCCACGGGTTGCCCGAAGAGCGTCATCACCGGATAGGGACCCGCCGCACGATTGGCTCCCGAACCCGACGAATCCCCGTTTCCGTCGCCCGTGAGGAGGCGAAAGAGGCGCGTCGCGTTGGTGACGACACGACCCCGCACATCCTCCCCCGGCACCACCCGACCATTGATCAAGTTGAGCGTCTCACCATCGATGTAGGCGAGCACGATGTCGGATGCGTGCTGTGATGCCTCGGCAGTCGTCCCCCTCGATACAGCGGCGAACGTCTCCGTGAGCCACGACTTCATCTGCGCCACGGCTTCGAGGATGTCTCCTGGCACCTCCTCGACACTGATGGGATCGGAAGCAATGAACCGGTAGAGGCCGGGATGCTGTTCGGGGTAGGTCGCGAGGTTCGTGATCAACCGACGCAGGTACTCGTCCGGCTCCACGGAGTCGTCGAGGCCGCCGACGACGAACTCGCCGTACAGGACGAGCACACGGCGAAACGCCTCCCACAGCAGATCCTGATAGGTCGGGTAGTAGTTGTAGAGGTTGGTGTGGGCGCATCCCACGCGGCGTGAGATCTCGCGGAGGTTCACGTCCTGCGACCCATCGGTCTCTGCGATGAGCGCCAGCGTCATCTCGACGAACCGCTCTGCGGTTTGGAGCCGACGAGGGGTCCCTGAGCCATGATGAGATCCTAGCAGTAGATTACCACTGGTAATCACCGTCGTGTAGGGTGGCGGGCGGAGCATCGAGCTCCACGATCCGCGTCAAAGGAGATGCGAAGTGAGTGAGTTCCGAAAGTGGGGCGGAATCTCCGCTCTCGTCGAGGCAGCGGCGTACATCTTCGGCTTCGGGATGGTGCTCGCCGTCCTCGTGCCGGCGGGCTACGAGCCAGTCGACTTCGATCCCGGTGAAGCGGTTGCCTTCCTCGTTGAAAACCAGGCCGCCATGTACCTCTGGACGTTCGTCATCTTCATCGTGGCCGGGGTCTTCATGGTTCCCCTAGCGCTGGCACTCTACGATCGGCTGAAAGCCGGCTCCCGAGCCTTGATGCAGACAGCAACGGCATTCGGGCTCATGTGGGCAACCCTGATCGTGGCGAGCGGGATGCTCATCATCATCGACCTCGGGGTGATCGGCGATCTCTTCGCCAAGGACCCGGGCCAGGCCGAAACGGTGTGGCTCTCGCTGAATGCCGTTGAGGAAGCTTTGGGTGGCGGCATTGAACTCCCCGGCGGCATGTGGGTGCTGTTGCTGAGTTGGGCGGCGCTGCGGTTCGGTGGCTTGCCAAAGGCGCTGAGCTACCTCGGCGTCCTCGTCGGCATGGCCGGGATCCTCACCGTGGTTCCGACCCTGGCCGACGTGTTGACGTCCGCGTTCGGTCTGGGCTTCATCGTGTGGTTCGCCTGGACGGGGATCGTGATGCTGCGCGATCATCAACCAGAGTGGCATAGCGGCGGAAGTCCGGAGAGGGCGACATGAGACGCGAGTCGTTGGCCAGGCGGTCGCCATGTCGGAGCGGACCACATGCTGAGGATCCGGAAGGTCGCCGAGAGTCACGATCGGGGTGCTGTACGCGATGGGTGCAGTCCACCAAGCATTCTTCGTACTCCCGACAGCACAGAGTTCTACATCGACGATGGCCGCCCAGGCCTGGCTGGCACCGGCGGCGACGTTCGTCGAGGAGTTCCTCGTGCCAAATAGCGTCGGCGTCACAGATCCTCGTCGCAGCATTCGAGGCCACGCTCGCGATCGCGATTCTCACACGGGGGGCACTGGTCCGACCTGCCCTGATTGCCGGCGGCGTCTTCTCGATCATTGGTGCCCTCACCGGCAGCCCGGCCGAGACCGTCGGGTACGGCGTACTCGCCGTCATTCACTTCTGGCTTGCCTCGGCCCACACGTCGGCGGATCCGAGGGCCGACCACACCGCCTGACCACCGTCGATGCACCCTTCGGGCTGGTCGACCGCAGGTCTATGAGGTCGATGCCGCCGACGGGTACCGATACACGTCCTCGGGGTTGTCAGGGAACCAGACGCAACCAAGTACCCGCTCGACCACTTCCTTCATCTCGCCGGGGATCCAAGGGGTATCGGCGAATGCCCCTCT
Source organism: uncultured Actinomycetota bacterium (assembly GCA_963785245.1). Taxonomy (GTDB): domain Bacteria; phylum Actinomycetota; class Acidimicrobiia; order Spongiisociales; family UBA5794; genus JAHEEL01. The sequence goes on from CAWAUO010000011.1 coordinate 84,759, forward strand.
CGCCTCGGTTGCGTCGAGCCGCTCCTGGAACTCGAGACACACGTGCTTGCCGTCCGCTATCGCGCTCCGGTACGCCTCCATCTCAGGACTGTCCGAGAGATCCGTCCAGCCATCGGCGGTGTGCGGAGTTGAGCCCGCCCGGACGGCAAGCGCCTCCTCGGTGGCGATGAAGTCCTGGTGCCAATCGAAAACAAGGTCGTGAACGTCTGCGACTTGCTCAGGTGGGACGATGTCGGCAACGGCCTCGTCCACCTCGACCCTGATGGTCCGCGCTCGCTCGAGCATTGTCTGCAGATCTTGCGGCGCGAAGTCCTCGATCTCCCCCGCCTCGGAAGCAAGCGATTCCCCTTGGTCGCTCGCCTGGGCCTCGATGGCGTTGATGCGTTCGGTGTATTCGGTAAGGGACATCGCGCCACCTCCACAACTGCAGAGCAGCAATGAGAGACACAGCGCCAGAATTCCGGTTGGTGATGTGAGCATCGTTTGACACTATTCCCTCCCTCGCTCGGAGCGGGTAGGGGACGTGGTCACAAGGACAAGAGCGCGGGGTTCAGCTTGACGTGGGTGGGAGATCGACCGTTCGCAATGTCCGGTCGATGCTCTCGTATCGCCTTTGGGGCGAAAAGCCTCTGGTCGCCCGGGGGCGGGACCGCAAGAGTGATGGAGGCTTCAACTGGAGGTGCCCATGGCTGAGGCAACTGCGAGTACACCCGAAGACCGGGCGCGTGAACGCGCCAAGAGCTACACCGGACTGCTCTGGCACATCGGCGTATTCATCGTCATCAACGCATTCCTCTGGATCCTCGACGCAACCGTCGGAGTAGAAGGGATTCAGTGGGCCTACTGGGTCACCCTCTTCTGGGGCCTCGGCCTGGCATTCCACGTCGTGGCCTACCTGGTGGGCGGCAGTGGTTTCGAAGAGCGCACGTACCAGAAGTTCCTCGCAGAAGAGAAGCAGCGACAGTCCGGCACCTCATAGCGGCGCTGCTACGCGTTCGGGATGAGCGCGACCTTGCCCGCGTGACCGCCGCGCTCCAGCGACTTGTGAGCGCGAGAGGCCTCAGTCAATGGAACACTGGCCGATCCGAGTTCAGTCGCGTGCGGCCACCGTGATGACGATCTTGCCCCGGGCGAGACCCTGTTCCTGGTATCGCAGGGCCTCGGCCACGTCGCTCAACGGATAAGTCCTGTCGATGACCGGTACGACGTCCCCCGACTCGAGAAGCTGGGTCAGGAACGAGACATCCTGCTGGTTGAACGGCTTCCCTACGTGTATGCCCGCCGTCCGACTGCCCACGATCGAGCTCAGCGGTCCCACAACCGCGCCTTGGAACACTCCAGCGATGGATCCCGGAATCATGACGTAGACACCGTTGGAGCACAGGGCCCGCTTGGACTCTCGGATCGAGCGGCACACCGCTATGTCGAGGAGCCGGTCGTATCGCTCACCTGTCTTCGCGTAGTCGATCTTGGTGTAGTCGATCACGTGGTCTGCGCCGATGGAACGAAGCATGTCGAGTTTGCCGGCGCTGTCCACAGCGGTCACATCCGCCCCGAAGGACTTCGCGATCTGGACAGCGAACGGACCGATGTTCCCACCGGCACCGTTGATCAGCACGCTTTGACCCGGCTGGATCGGTCGCTTGCCGCGAAGGCCCTGCAGAGCCATGACTCCCGCTTGCGGCACAGATGCTGCGGCCTCGAACGTCAACCCGTTCGGTTTCGGGGCGAACGCATGCTCCGACGCGCACACGTATTCAGCGAAGGCTCCGAAGCCGTGCTCGCTCAGATCTCCAAAGACCTCGTCTCCCGGTCGGAAGCTCTTCGCATTCTCACCGACCGCCTCCACCACACCTGCCACGTCCAGCCCGAGGCCTCGATTCCGCGGCACCCGCAATCCGGTGATGAGGCGAGCGAACTTCGGCCGTCCCAGGAGATAGTCGACGTCGGCCATGTTCACTGACGATGCCCGAACGCGCACGAGGACCTCGCCTTCCCTCGGAACGGGTATGTCTACCTCTTCGAACCGCAGGACGTCAGGTGAGCCGTATTCGGACCGCATGATCGCTTGGATGGTGGTCTCCTCTGGCTCGGGAGCCTTGCTGAGCGGCGGAAGCCTCAGGACCACAGTACCGAACGCCCGAGGACCGGAACCTCCGGATCGGCGACAAGATCCTCTTGGTGCCCGGAATTCGACATCACGCCTGCGACGGTGGTCATGATTGCGTTGGCGGAGCCAGGCATATTCATCATGGAGCAGAGGGTGTTGCGAATGATCCGCGATCGCGCCGAGGCCCCTCCCGTCGTCCGTCCATCGCCGGCTGAGCAACCGGCCGACGGCGAGTGTCTGCGGGACCGGGAGCGCGACCGCCTCCGCTACGACCGGTTGATGCCCCGGCGGCGGTCGTCGACCCTGTGGATGATCGCTGCGCTGAGGATCGCTATGGCAGCGCCGAGGGCCGCGCCGGCGGCGGCATCCGTGAGCCAGTGCGCGCGTAGATAGACCCGGCTGAGTGCCATCGCGACGACGAATGCGGCGGCGAGCAGTTCGAGATTCCGCCGCTTCGGTCCGGCCCTGACCAGGACGATCACCGCTGCGAGAGCGATCACCGCCCCTGCGACGGCATGGCCGGAAGGAAACGACCAACTCGTCGTCTCGACGAGCGGCATCGGCGGCCGAATCCGCTCATACACGTTCTTGACCGGTCCGATCAGGGCTTGAGAGACCACCATCGCGGACACCCATGTTGCGAAGGCCTCCCACCGACGTCGCCAGGCCAGCCAAGCGGCTATGCCGACCATCAACGGCCATGTGACCCAAACGCTGCCGACGAAATCGAGGATCTTCGCCGCGGCAACGGCCGGATCCCACTCGGCGGCCACCGCCCAGCGATACACCGCATCGTCGAAGGATTGCACCACCTCGGCGGACACAGGAATGGCCAATGCAAGAAACAGCAGGGCGCTCAGCATCCACAGCACCACGGCAACCCGCCACGCGAGCGGGTGGTCGTGAAGGAGAGGATCCGACTCCAGACGCCCATCGGGCCTGGTCGGCGATTGCTCAGCGGTCATCTCACCTCCGCTCTCGGAGCGGCTGGTCTGACTCCATGGCCCCACCAGCTACGCACCGCCGGTCTCGGCGATCGTTCCCGACTCGTAGTCATATGCGTCGCCTGCGAGCGCCGCTCGCTGATCCTCACTCATCTTCCAGCTCTTGTTCACACGCCAGATCACATATGAGATGAGACCGAGCGGAATCGGGAGGAGATAGGTGACGGCTCTGAAGACCAGAATCGCTGCGACGACCTGGGCGCTGGTGATGTCGTCCAGTCCGATGGTCAGCACGGCGGCATAGCCGAGTTCGACCACCCCCACGCCTCCGGGAGTAACCGGGAGCGCCGAAATCAACCGCACGAAGGCGAAGGCGGCCAGAACCGTGATCCAACTCAGCTCCTCCTGGGATACCCCCACGTGGCGCAGGGCGATGAGCAGAACCAGGTAGAGCGAGATGTGGCTGAGCAGCGTTGCGACGGTGAGCCAGAGCCATCGATGTCGGAGGAGTCCGATCGTGTCGGTTCGGAAGGCAGAGGACCGCTCTCCCCATCCTTCCATCGGCTCCCGACGGAAGAGCTTCCGGCCCCAGTTGACGACATTCCCAACGCCCTGACCGATGGCCCGGGCCAGTCGATCGCTTCGCAGGAGGAGTCCGAACAGAACGACAGCGGCAACCAAGACGATGATGCCAATGGCCGCAGCCGTCACGCGTGCTGGCGTGAGTTCGCCGTCCAGGGCAAGGAGGGCAAGCGCTAGCACCGGCATGCCGAGTTTCACGAAGTTGTTCCATATGCCGGTCACAACCGCCGACCGCCCGATCGATGGAACCGTGAAGCCCCATGAGGTGAGCATGGCGATCGAGACGCCAACGCCGATCACGCCTCCGCCGGGCAACGTGTTCGAGACGGCCGTTGATGCCTGGTTCACCACTGCCGCCTCTCGAAGGCGGAGGCCCGGCAAAGCCGCGATCAGCACGAACCAATAGGTGACCAGATTCCACAGTCCAAACGCGACCAGGGACCCGATCTCCAGGCTCGTCATAGCCCGGATCGTGTCGAACACATCGCCGTAGTCCGCGATCAGCGGCATCACCCCGAGGAAGATCCCCGCGACGATGGCGAGGGAGATCAGCGCCTGAACGACCCGCTTCCAGGGGAACCTGCGTCGATCATCAGCCTGCTCAGCCACGGGCCCTACGGCGTCTCCGGCTGAGGCATCTTCGGTCATTCGAATCCCCGGTACCCCGCCTGGCGAGCGAGTTCGTACAGTTCCTCCATCGGGTACAGCCCGATAGCTCGCGCCACATCGGACTTCACGGATTGCGCACCCTCGCCCTCGGCGTCGATGTCGTAGCGGATGCAACCGCCGTCAAAGGTGTAGAACCAACGGGCTTTGTACACCGGATCATCGACATCTCCCGCGATCTCGGCGACGGCTTCGTCGAAGTCGAGACCGGAATCCTCGTCGCCACCGACACGACGGAGGCTCACCGTCTCGGTGTCGACCTCGACGTCGTCGATGATAATCACCGGCGCTCCGGCTGCATGGGCCGAGGCGACCTTCTCCGAGATGGGAGCGTCCGACTCGTCGAGGGTCGCCGTGATCTCGCGCCCTCGGATCGACTCGCTCATGAGGTGGGCGACAACCGAGACCGAGTAGTTGTGATGGCGGTCTGCCACCGGGATGACCACCACCGCAAAGTCGGCATTCTCTTCCAGGACTTCAACCGAGAGGTCCACGTCTCGCTCGTCCGACGCAACCGAACGCGCTGCCCCGATGTCACACGACGGCAGCAGCGTCACTCGCAGGAACTCCATCCCCATCCGATCCGAGTGAAGAGTGAAATAGGCTTGGCCGCTGCGCGCCTCGACATGCTCGAACTGCCACCCTGGACGAAGCGCCTCGACACATGGGATGTATTCGGTTCCGGGGACGGCCTGCGCCGTGAGAATGACGCTGGTGCCGAGCGCTTGGGACGGGCCATCACACTCTACGATGCGCCGACCCAACTGCTGCTCCCCGCACCCAACCGAGAGCACCGCGAGAACACAGGTCGCGAATACAAGACGCCGCATCAGATGAACCCCTGCCCTCGAATGTTGTCGATGATGAGCGAGATCAGGATCAAGATGGCGATCAGCGTCACCACCGCCATCGCAATTCGACGGCGTGACCATCGCTGAATCGAGATCCGTTCTCGCGACGGCGCCAGGTCTCTGAACGACTGGACGAGATCGATTCTCTTGTCCTTGCGGACGGTGCGGAGCATGCTTCTGGATTGCGACGGGACGCTCACACTTCGCGTGGCAGCAAACGCCTCGGCGACGTCATCGGGAGAGAAGAACTGCAGTGCTCGGTTGTAGACCCGATCGGGATCAGCGCTCAGCGCCAGCACGAGCATCATGTTGGCGAGATCTACGGCTTGGCGCCACGGTGTTGGCCGCACTTGACCGAACGCGACATCGATCAACACCACATGGCCATCGCGAACCATGATGTTGGCCGGCTTGACATCGCGGTGAGCGAGTCCCGCATCCCAGAGGCGTCGAATCACCTCGAGCCCTTCGTCGATCTGGTCGTCGGTCAGTTCAACCTCGCTGATCTCCACGGCGCCATCGAGAAACTCAGTGACGATCAGGTACTCTCGCTCGGGGGTGATCTCGACAAACCCATATGGCAGGGCACAGGGAATGCCCGCATCGCGCATCACGCGCATCATGTAGTCCTCGTACTCGACGAGACGTCGCACTGAGGTGAAGCGGACTTCGTCTTCCAGCGTGCCATAGACGACGGTGCGCCCCCACTTGTACCAACGGTCGGCGCGGAGATGACTCTGCGCATAGAGCTTGGCGAAGACCATCGTCGACTCGTCCGAGTCCGGGCTGCGGCGCACGTTCATCTGCAATGGGGTTGACCCGGCACTGCCCTCGAGGCCGACATACCCCAGGTAGGTCACGTCGAGTCCGAGCTGATCTTGAACCGCACTCTTGATCGCCCTCCCCCGCTCACCAGTGATGTCGAGGTGGGCAGACTTTCCATGCGAGTAGGTGACGGGAAACACCGAACTTGGGACGAACAATTTGAAGACGACCACCGATACTGCAAGTGCGAACATCGCTCCGACCACCACGTCTGACGGATGATCGACGCCCAGGTAAACCCGCGCGACCACCGCGAGGAAGATCACCAACCCGCTCCCGACGAACCACCGATTGCGCCACGTGCCCTTCGGTATGAGCGAGTAGCCGATCACTCCGAGCGTGGCTGCGAAGGCGGCAACCGGTACGGACGGATGCGAGTAGCCCTCCCACGAAACGAGGATCTCGACGAGCGGCCGGGGACGTGCGACCGCGTACCCCATCCCGGTGGCCACCAGGTCGACGATGAGGAATACCGCCATCCCGGCCACGAGGTGACGCCATCGGCGGTAGAAGACCAGAGCGAGAATGACGCCCCATCGCACCACGCGGATGAAGACATCTTCCGTGAGGAGGTTGACGCCTTTGAAGAAGGCCGTCGCCGCATCCGTCCTCATGTCCTCGAGGCGGAGCAGCAGCCGCATGTCCTGTCTCGTCCACCAATCCGGCGATCCACCGACGAGGAAGAGCATGGCCCAGATCAGGAGTCCCAGGAGAGCGATCACAGCCCAGAAGGTCCCGGTTCCCCGGAAATCGCGCGGCAGTGGTTCCTTCTCGCCTGAAGGCCTTCTCCGCCGGCCGGCGAACCTCACGCCGCCGATGCGCACGACGCGACGCTCTCCGATCTGACCGAGATCGGAGCTTGGACCGACAGTGCCGCTCATGGCGCCGTCGATCACCTCAGGTGAATCAGCGTCGGGTGAGATCTTCCCTCCTGGGTTCGATCCTACCTCCATATTCCGCGCGGGCTCAACGCCGCACTTGGTGCCAGCCAGAGGGCACTGCAGGCGGACGGACTCGGGACTGCTTTGCGGCGCACCGCTGGTGGGAAGCTTGCTCCATCACCACCTCGCGCGTGGAGGCCGTAGCTGCATCGCTGCTCAGAGACGCCCAGACCGGTTCAGCCACACGAGTGCAAGCCAGCCCGGCAGAATCGGGAGCCAGAAGGTCATGAGCCGGAACAGCAGCACGGCCGCGAACGCGATCGCTGGATCGACGCCAACGACGGTGTAGCCCGGCGATGAGCGCTGCTTCAGTGGCTCCCACCCCGCCCGGTGTCGGGGCGGCGGTCGCTACGGCGGCCCCAGCCAGATAGATGACGGCGGCGGTCGCGATCGGCACGTCGGCATCGAACGCGTTCAGTGAGGCGATCATTGCGATCGTGTAGCTGATCGTGATGATCGCCGACCCGGCAAAAAGCGCCACCAGCTTCGTGGGTGTCTTGGCAATTGTCGTGATTGCCGTCGCCCCGGCCCGCAGGGCCGGGAGGAGGTACTTCGTCAAGCAGCTTCCGGCCGGCCGGGAGAATCATGAAGAGTCCGGACACCAGGACAAGGGCAGCGACGACGATCGCCGCTGTTCGCGTGTCCGGAAGCGGCAGCGCAACGTCTCGCGAGGCAGCGAATCCGAGAAGCACGAGCAGGGAGACGTGGACAAGCAAACCCGCGACCGTGTTCAGTCCAACGGCCGAGGCGGCCATCGGCAGCGTCAGATCCTGCTTCTGAAGGAACCGCACGTTGGTCGCCATCCCGCCGACCTTGGCCGGCGTCACCCGGTTGGAGAACGACGAAGCGAGTTGAGCCATCGTGACCGACCAGAACGGCAGCCTGACCGGCACCGCCCCGGCCATGCCCAGACCGGCACCGAGATAGGTGAGGGCAGACATCACCGCAACCACTACGACCCACCCCAGTTGTGCAGAGCGAAGCTCATCGAGAAACCGTGTCGCCGCCGTCAATTGCGGGATCAATACGTAGAGGGCGACTGCCACGCTGGCCAGCACGAACAGCGTCCTGGGCTTCACCCGCTCGACGCGCTCGTGCGTCACCTCGACGTCGGCCGCCGCGGCTGCAGCCGAACGGAGCTTCGCGTAGCCCTTGTCCCTGCCGAGCTGCGATCGCGTCGCCGAGCTGAGCGCGAGCGGCTGAATCCACGGCAACGCCTCCGCGACCCCAACCTTGCCAATCACGCCCACGGCTGCAGTCACCGCACGATCGGCACCCACCGCTACCGTCGTCGAAGCGAGCAGTTGCGCATAGTCACGGGCCAGGAGCGACTCACTCGCAGCCAACTCGCCGGATCCGAAGCCGATGATCCACGGCACGCCGTCGTCGGCAACGAACACGTTCGCCAGCCGCAAATCTCGGTGGGCGATCGCGGCGTCGTGCAGCGTGACAACCAGTCTCCAGACATCGGCGAGCATGCCGTCCGTGATCTCCTCCGGATCAACATCGTCGAGCGACCGACCATCGAGTCTCTGATAGGCAAGCAACATGCCGTCACTGCCGACGTCGGCGATCGTCATGAGCTGTGGTGTACGGATCCCGCGAGCGCTCGACGCAAGCGAGAGGAAGGCCTCATGTTCAACGGATCGGCGCAGCGATGAGAACGGCCGCCGATCGCCGGCCCTCCGAAGGCGCAGCATCCGGTAGGCCCGAGACATGAGATCAGCGGCACGATCGTCCGAGTCGAGCGTCTTGACGAACAAGGCGCCTTCATCGGTAGTCGTGACGTACCAAGGGAGGGATCCGCGGGCATCGACCGTTGCTCGGTCCACGTCCACCACCGGGATTCGGCCTTGTTCGAGCGCCACCCGAACCTCCGTCGGGGTTGCGGCTCGGTCGCGGGTCTTCAGAATCAGAGCGACGAGGGCGCCAGCCAGGATTCCGATTCCGATGTCGAACGGGAGGGTGAGAATCGCCAACGAGGCGCCCACGAACGCCAGCGATGCCGCAGCCACCACGAGCCCGATCGCCCAGGGTCGCAACCGCGGCCCGATCCACACACTGCCCACTGTGAGGACGGCGACCACTGCCGCCAGACCGTCGTTGCCGAGGCCGCCGCTCGCCGTGCCATCAACAGCCGATCTGAGAGTGTCAGACGTGGCGAACGCGAGCACGGTCCGGCTTCCCAGCGCTCCGAGTGCGAGGGCCGAGAGCGCAGCCACGTTGATCATGATCCATCGCCGGTATTTGGTGCGGTAGATCAAGAAGACGTTCGTGCCGACGATCGCGAGGAAGAGGAAGAGCACAAGCAACGCCTGGATACCGGTGTTCAGCCATTCTGGCCACGCTTCCTGGATCGTGGCGAGGTCTTCCCTGATACCGAGCAGCGCGCGCTCGAAGATGAGCAACAGCAGCATTCCGACCACCACGAGGAACAACCCAACAAGGGCGCGCAACACATAGACCGTCGAACGCACCAGGGGCGGCCGCGGTTCGACGATGACCACGCCGGGATCCGGCGCAGGCCGGGTCTCGTCGTCCGTCGCTTGCGGCATCGGTTCGTTCACATCGATCCGGTCAGTTGGGATGCTGTTCCCGCCGTATGAGCATATCCGAGTCGACCGGGCGCAGATGTTCGGCGCTAGCCACCGCTCGTCTCGGGGACCGTGGTCGGCGGTGGGCGGTAGGCGTCCTCTGGATGCTCGGGGAGCGAGTCGCACCCGAGTGCATAGTTGACAGTCTCCTTCAATTCTCCGGGAATCCAGGGAGTGTCGGCAAAGACCCCGCGGTCGGCCGTAGCGTCGAGTTTGGACTGGAACTCTGCGCAGACCTGGTTGTCTGCGGCGAGCGCGGCACGATAGGCAGCCATCTCTGCACTCTCGGAGAGTTCATACCAATCCACTGCGGTGCCGGCGCGTGCCGCGAGTTCGGCGATCGGAAGTTCACGGAAGTACAACCGGTGAAGATCAGCTATCTGTTCGGGAGGCTCGATGTCTGCGGCGGCCTCCAAGGCCTCGGCCTGTATCGCCGCAACCCGCTCGAGGGCAACCTGCAGATCGCGTGGCGTGAAGTCGGTGAGTTGCACACCCTGATCCGTGATCCCCAGATGTGCCCCCTGGCCCACGATGAGCACCAGCCCTTCCGGGCTCGTTGCGAGCGGCTCGTACTGCTCGATGCCTCGCTCGAAGATGGCGTTGATGCGGTCCACGTACTCGGTCAGCGACATCTCACCGCCGCCACATCCAGCGAGCAACAGCACGACCAGCAGTGCTGCGGGAATGAAGCGCCTGATTGCAAACCCTCCGTGAACAGAAACTCAATGCCTCGCGGTGAAGACCCGGTCGCATTCTCGCTCACTCGGACCAACGGTCGATAGGGGCTGATTGCCCTCGCGCATTCAGTGTCGCAGACACGACCGACCGAGCAACAACCTGGGGAATGCTGCCAGAAGGTGCCAAACGGCACTATCGAGCAGAGACACCCTTCGCGCGTAATGCGTTCAGGCAAAGACACGCCCCCCGTCGTCTGCCGCCGCGTCACATAGGCAGGCGGCGCCTTCACATTCTGACGACGGCGGAGGAATCACCAGGGGCACTCAACCCCGGGTGGGGAGAGGGAACTCATGTCCGATTCGGACGTCGACCGCACAGACGAGCCCGAGTTCGTCCCGACGAAGAGCTACGGCTTCTACGAGTGGATCAACCGCCATCCGTGGTCGATTGCGGCGGTGCTCGCTGTTCTGGCTGTGGCACTCGCCGCCCTCTATCCGGTCGTCGCCGATCAGAGCGAACCATCGTTCGATCCGAAGGGCCCCATCTACGACACCCGTGATCACGTCAACGAGGTCTTCGCTTCGAGTTCATCCATACGCGAGGTCCTGTTCATCGTTGAGAGCCCGTCCGGCGGCGACGCGCTCGGCCGCGATGCTCTCCTGGAGCTCAAGCAGAATCAAGACGCGCTGCTTGCAGATCCCGAATCCCAGACTCACCTTGCGACCACGTTCGCCCGGGACCTCGGCGTCACAATCGAGGGCGTGTACTCAATCGCGAACGCTGTAGACGCTGCACTCCCTGGTGGCCTTGAGGCTGCATCGGAAGCCGACGTGAAGATTGCCCTTGCCGACCTCTTCGCCGACGATGCGGCGACGAGTTCGCTGCGGTTCCTCCTTGCGCCAATGGGAACAACACGCGACGTGGCGACGATCGACGGCACCTCCGTCGTCGTGTGGGAGTCGCCGGCGTACTTCGCCCGGGTGACGTACGACTTCGATACGTTCGACCAGGGCCAACTGCTGGAGGCGTTCGGGGAGAAGACCAGCCTCGAAGTCGAGCGTTGGTTGCGCACGGTGCAAACGACGTTGCGTGGCGACGAGGTGTCGGTCACGGCAATCGGCGTCGCGATGGACACGGGACTCGTTGCCGAAGAACAGACGACTGCTGCAGCACCGTATCTGCTCGCAGCGGTGGCCTTCATCGTGATTCTCGTTGGGGCGCTTCTCCGCTCCTACTGGGCGGCGATGATCGTCAGTGCCGGCCTCGGCGTCACGATGATGCTGTACGGGGGCATCAACGCCCTGCTCGGGTTGAAGATGAACTCGCCGTTGCTGATCATGATCGTACCGATCGCCTTGATCAGCTTCGGCGTGGACTTCTTCATCCACGCCAGCGGTCGGACACGCGAGATGCAGGTAATGGGCTTCGCGACGCGATCGCGCCTACCCCCTCGGGCTCACGGCCGTCTCTTCCGCCCTTCTGCTCGCGGCGCTGTCATCGGCGGCGGCATTCCTGTCCAACGCGGTCTCCGGAATCCAAGGCATCATTGAATTCGGAGTCGCCGCTGCGATCGGGCTCCTGCTGTCGTACATGATCCTCGGATGGATCGCACCAAAGCTGTTGCTCTCAACCGAAGAGCGGTTGGGTCCGCGACCGGCCGATCTCAGCCATCTGCGAACAGCAGCGCAGAAGGTGGGATTCGTAGCAGCGTCGTTCATCGCGGCAATCGCAGTCACCATGACCATCGTGATGCCGGCGATCGGGTGGGTTCTCTACATCGTGTTCCTCGCCCTGTTCGCATACCTGCCGTACCGGCTCACCCGCCGGCGCAACCGACGCGCCGCTGAGTCGGGTCGACCACTGACAGATGAGGTCAAGGGAGCCGGCCATGGATTCAGTGCCGCAGGCACCACCGTGCACTTCGTCGCACGGTGGCGGGTGTTCGCGATCCCTCTCGTTGTGGTCGTGGCCGTGGTTGCCCTCATCGGTGCGTCGAAGGTGGAGCGGGGGTTCGAGGTCAAGGACTTCTTCTCCTCGAAGACCGACTTCGTCGCGAGCCTCGACAAGCTGGAGCAGTACTGGGGAAGCGGAGGCGGTACCAGCGACTACGTCTACATCGAAGGCGACCTGACCGATCCCGGGACTCTCATCGCGGTAGAGAGCGCTCAGGCAGAGATCGCTTCGTCAGACGCGGCATTCGTCCGCGACTTCAACGGCGAAGTTGAATTCTCACCCAACGCCGTCACCGTCGTGCGGATCGCGACGATGTCGGCACCGATGCGGGCCGCCATCGCGGCCGAGCAAGGCGTCGAGATAACCGACAACGACGGCGACGGTATCGCAGATAGCCCCGAGCAGATCGCTGCGATCTACCGGTATGTCACGACGAACAGCGTTCTGGACGATGCTGGCGTTGAGATCTTCCCGGTCAACCAGACCGAGACGATCCTCTACGTGGATGAAGACGTCCAAGGGACACGGATCGCGACGGGCATTGCCACCTTCACCGACGACCAGATCATTCTCGCGGGTCGAGAGGTTCTCGAAGACGCGGCAGCCGGGCTGAGAGTCAATCTCTCCGACGGCACCGCAACCGTGGCGGTATCCGGTGGTGCAATCACCAGCCAGGACTCGATGGACACATTCCTCCAGTCGATGCTGCTGTCTCTTCCGATCGCGGTCCTGCTGACGTCCCTGCTCGTATTCATCACGCTCTTCTTCATCTTCCGACATTTCGGAAGGCGGATGGCCTCGATTCTGAAGCGGTCGGGGCGCTACGCGGTGATCTCCATGGTCCCGATCCTCCTCGTCGTCGCCCTGGTCTACGGATTCATGTACCTCGTTGGATATCGCCTGAACCTCATCACCGCGATGATTGCGGCGATATCTATCGGCGTCGGCGTCGACTACGCCACGCACTTCACCGTGCGTTTCATCGAGGAATTCGAGCATGAGCCCAGCCGATTCCCGGCGCTGCGAAGAACGGGCGAAGGAACCGGGGGTGCACTCGCCATCTCCGCGGTGACCTCGATGACGGGGTTCCTCATCATGGCAGCGGCACCGATGCCGATGTTCGTGACGTTTGGTGTCCTCACGGCGGTCATGATTGGGTGCTCGCTCGTTGTGACGCTCCTGGTCCTTCCGAGCCTCCTGTTGCTGGTCACACCGTCACGCAAGGGCGACGAACGCGATGACATGATCGAAGAGGTGACCCGCGGCGGAGAGTTCGAATACGAGCCGCACGACCGGGACACCGCCATGCGGCAATCTCACGCGTCGGTGACCGCACCGGAGTCGGACTCGGAGCCCAGCGACACAGAAGCCTGACGCTGCGAAGGGACAGAATCAACGGGCATCCCGATGATGCTCCGGTGGTGGCCAGCCGCCGAACGCTAGGACGGGCGGTACACGTCTTCGGGATGCTCGGGGTAGCCGTCACATCCAAGGGCGACCTCGAAGAGTTCCTTCAGCTCACCGGGAATCCACGGCGTTTCTGCGAAGACCTCCCGCTGTTCGCCGATGGCATTGACCTCGGACTGGGCATCAACACACGCTTGCTTGTCGTCGGCAAGGGCTGCCCGGTACGCCGCCATCTCGGGACTGTCCGAGAGCTCCTGCCAATCCGACGCAGCACCCGCCCGGACCGCCAGCGCTTCCTGCGCCGAGATGAATTCACTATCGAAGTCGAAGAAGAGGTGATGCAGGGCGGCGACCGGTTCGGGCGGATCGATGGCGGCCGTGGCCCGCTCGACCCTGCCCTCGATCTCCCTCACTCGATCGAACGCAGCCTGGAGATCCTGCGGCGTGAAGTTGGCGAGATCGCTCCCCTCGGCACGAGCACACCACCCTGGGGGCTCGAGACGAGCACCTCATACTCCTGCCTTGCCTGATCCACGATGACATTGAGCTGATCAACGTACTCCGTCAGCGACAGCTCGCTGCCACCGCCACATCCGGCAAGCACCAGGGCCACGCAGAGCCCAGTCCACACAAGACGCACGCCGGCCATCCGTTCCACGATCATTGCACTTCCGTTGTCGCCCGCTGGGCAGATCTCTCGTCACAGTAGCGAGGGACCATCAGAACGAGCCCGCCGGCAGGCAAGCGTCGGACTGTCGCGACTCGGCGCCCTACGCAACGGTGATGACGGTCTTCCCTTGGGCATGACCTGCTCCGACATGCGCCACCGCCTCCGGGGCCTCCGTCAGCGGATACGTTCTCTCCACGATCGGCATGAGCTTCCCGGCTTCTGCAAGCTCCTTGAGCGTTGCGAGATCCTCCGGCTTCGTCGTCGAAACGAACGGCTTCGCTTGCTGCTTGACGAACAGCGACACCCCGAACGCCGTGATCGGTCTCGTCAGACCGCCGAACCAACCGCCGACCGGTGCACCGTTGGCCACCAGGATTCCGGTGGGTTTGAGGGCCCGCCTGGTTTCTGACAACGAGCGGGTACCTACGTTGTCAAGGATGAGGTCATACCGCTGTTCGCCTTCGGTGAAATCCTCTCTGTGTGTAGTCGATGACATGGTCGGCGCCGAGCGAGCGGACCATGTCCACATTCCTCGTGCTGCAAACCCCGGTCACTTCCGCGCCGAGCGACTTGGCGATCTGCACAGCGAACGTCCCTACTCCTCCGGAGGCTCCGGTGATGAGAACTCTGCTGTCCCTCCTGGAGCTTGCCTTGATCGCGCAGGGCCTGGAGAGCCGTGAGCGCGGACACGCCAACAGCGGATGCTTGCTCGGGTGTCAGATTGTCCGGCTGCAGGGCGAGTGCGTCCTCCGGGAAGGACGCATACTCAGCGAACGCGCCCTTGTATGAACCGAAGACCATGTCGCCCGGCTGGAACTTCGTTGCGTCCTTGCCGACCGCCTCGACCGTGCCAGCGATGTCCGCTCCCGGAACACCGTTCTTCGCCCTGAGCGGCGAGAACAGCGGCCGCATCGCGTAGGGAATGCCCGCAATCCCGTAGTAGTCGCCGATGTGGACCGAAGCGGCGTTGACGCGTACCAGCGCGTCATCATCACCAACGGGTCGGCTTGTCGATCTCCTTGAGCGTCAACACTTCCCGGGGCGGTCCGAACTTGTCTTGGACGATCGCCTTCATCGCTTGCCCTTCCCTCTGTGGTTCGCTCGGATTTCGTATCGCCGAGGAACCAAGCATCTACGAGAAGGCCGCTCCTGTCCAGTTCAACCAGCCATTGGGGCTGAGCGATCAACCGATCGGTTGATTCGGACCATCCGCCATCCGGTCGGCAACTCGTAGCCAGCCGTGCGATGACGCCCGGCGCCCCGGGCGCACACTATCCGCAGGCACTGTGAAGGGAGCCGACATGGCAGTCATCGAAGTCACGGATCTCACCAAGGCGTACAACGGAAACACCGTGGTCGATGAAGTCTCATTCAGCGTCGAGGAAGGCGAGATCTTCGGAATCGTCGGCCCGAACGGCGCAGGCAAGACCACGACGGTCGAGACCATCGAGGGTTTGCGCCACCCCGATAGCGGCTCGGTTCAGGTACTCGGGATGGACCCGAAGTCAGATCACTATGAGCTCGCGCAGCGCGTCGGTGCGCAACTCCAGGAGAGCCGCCTGCAAGCCAAGGTCAGGGTGGGTGAGGTGATGGACGTCTACGCCTCCTTCTATCGGGATCCCGCGGATTGGCATGAACTCCTCGACCGACTCGGTCTCGACGGGAAGGTCGACGCGAAGTACGCAAGTCTCTCGGGTGGGCAGAAGCAACGGCTCTCCGTCGCCCTTGCCCTCGTCGGTTCTCCCGAGATCGCAATCCTCGACGAACTGACCACGGGTCTCGACCCGCAGGCCAGGCGATCCACCTGGGACACCATCGAAACGATCAGGGACTCCGGCGTGACCGTCGTACTCGTCACCCACTTCATGGAGGAAGCCGAGCGACTGTGCGACCGGATCATGGTCATGGATCAGGGGCAAGTGGTAGCGATCGACTCACCGACTGGACTCGTCGACCGCATCGGGTCCGAACAGCGCCTCACGTTCCGGCCCTCGGCACCGGTCTCCGATGAGGACCTCGAGGCCTTGCCCGGTGTTATCTCAATCAGCCATGTGGGCTCGAAGATCGTCGTCACGGGCACCGGGCAACGTCGTCCACGCGGTCACGTCACTGCTCGCTCAGCGCCGGGTGATCGCCGAGGACCTCCGCATCGATCAGACCAGCCTCGAAGACGCCTACCTCGAACTCACGGACGGAACCGATTCACCGGGCGAGACCGACAAGGAGGAGGAGATCTGATGGCGGCCACGATGAAGCTCACGCGACTCGAGGGGAAGCTGTTCCTCCGAGATCCGATTGCGCTGTTCTTCGGCCTCGTCTTCCCCGCGGTCCTGCTCCTCGCGCTCGGATACCTGTTTCCGGGATTCGACGAGCCCGTTGAGGAATTGGATTGGGCGCGGTACATCGATATCTACGCCCCCATCGCGCTGGCGCTGGGCGTCGCGACGCTGGGTCTCGTGACCCTGCCTCCGATTCTCGGCACGTACCGTCAGTACGGGATCCTCCGTCGGCTCCGCACCACCCCGGTGCATCCCAGCCGCCTCCTCACGGCACAATTGGTCGTGCACCTGACCGTCGCAATGGCCGCAACGGCGATGGCGGTCCTGGTCGCCGTGCTCGCCTTCGACGTGCCGCTCCCGCAGAGCCCGTTGTTGTTCATCGTCTCGCTGCTCCTCGCAGCAGCGTCGGTCTTCTCGATCGGCCTGCTGGTGGGAGCGGTCGCCCGCACGCAGGTGTCCGGCCAGGCGATCGGTATGGCGATCTACTTCCCGATGCTGTTCCTCGCCGGGGTCTGGATCCCGCGATCGATCATGCCCGATGGCCTCTTGACCGTCAGCAGCCTGACCCCGCTCGGAGCAGCGGTCCAGGCATTGGACGACACCTGGTTCGAGGGCACCGTCGACCCGATGAACCTCGCCGTGATGGCGGCGTGGGCAATCGTCATCGGGTTCCTCGCCGTTCGCCTCTTCCGGTGGGAGTGACGGCCATCTCGATGACCAGGATCACACCCTCTAGGCTCCGATGCACAGTCATGCATCGCTTCACTACCCCCCGTTCGAGCTTTGAGGTGGCGGAGTGAGCACGGGCGTCACCGCACCAGAGGGCGATCGGTCTCTGGCCACGATGTCGTCGTGGGAGGTGTGGATCGACCGGGTGTTCGTGTGGATGCCCTACGCCACGATCGCCATCTCGGTCGTGCTGGCTCAACTGGGCTCGCCCGAGGCGTCGGATCGTGCGTGGAGCGTCGGTCTCGCACTCGTGGCGGCCACCTGGACGTGGCTGACCTTCACCCGATTCGGCTCGCCGATACGTCTCGACCAGCGAACCCTCCGCATCTACTTCGTCGGATTCGTGGTCATCGCAGGGGTAGCCGTCATCCAGCAGCCGATGTTCCTGATCTACGGAGTAACCGGGTTCTTCCACGGAGCCTTGCTCCGCCCGTGGGCCCTGGCCTTCGCCGGGATAGGCGTGTCCTCAGCCATCGTGCAGTCAACGATCGTCTACCCGAACGGGACCTCGACGGACTGGCTCATCTACATTGGTGTGGTGATCTTCCAATCCGCGGCGGTGGGAGCCGGCCTCTATGCCGGGGACAAGGTGATGGAGATCGCGGAGGAACGTCGGGAGACGCTGCAGCGCCTCGAAACCGCTATGGCGGAGAACGTCGGCCTCCACGAGCAACTCGTCGCACAGGCTCGCGAAGCAGGAATTCTCGACGAGCGCCAACGGTTGGCACGAGAGATCCACGACACGATCGCTCAGAATCTCACGGGAGTGATCACCCAACTCGAGGCGGTGCAGCACTCGTGGAGCGACGAGGCCGAGATGCGTCGGCACATCGAGAACGCATCCCATCTCGCTCGGGAGGGGCTCACCGAGGCTCGGAGATCGGTTCAGGCCATGCGCCCCTCGCCGTTGGACGACAGCCGCCTGCCGGAAGCGCTGTCAGACGTGACCGAGCAATGGTCGGAGATCGCCGGGATTGACGCCGTCGTTGTCACGGTCGGCGACCGGCAGCCACTGAGGCCGGAGGTCGAGGTGACTCTCCTCCGTGTTGCACAGGAAGCGCTTGCGAACGTGGAGAAACACGCTCAGGCTTCTCGCGTCGGTGTCACCCTCTCCTTCATGGATGACTCAGTCACGCTCGACGTTCGCGACAACGGGGTCGGATTCGACCGTTCGGCCCAAACCAGAAGCCGAGAGCTACGGACATCTCTGCCATGGGCCAGAGAATCGAACACCTGCAAGGAGAACTCCATATCGAATCGGCGCCCGGTGATGGGACCGCCATATCAGCCAGCGTTCCCGCCGACCTCATCGGAGTGCCACATGCCTGAAGACGCCGGCAAGAGCGCCCGACCAATCCGTGTGCTCATCGTGGACGATCATCCGATGGTGCGAGACGGCATCCGCTCCCTCCTCACAAGCGACCCACGATTCGAGGTGGTCGGTGAGGCATCGGACGGCCGGGAGGCGATTGAGCGAACCGAAGTCGCGCACCCGGACGTGGTCCTGATGGACCTCCGCATGCCGGTACTCGATGGCGTCAGCGCCACCCGCGAGATCGTCGATCGAGGACTTGGGACCCACGTGTTGATCCTCACGACGTACGACACCGAGAGCGACGTACTGCCTGCGATCAAAGCAGGAGCAACCGGCTACCTCCTCAAGGACGCGACGCGTGACGAACTCGTCCGTGCGGTACAGGCAGCGGCGTCCGGCGAGTCGGTGCTGTCTCCCCCGGTGGCGCGGCGGCTCCTCGGGCAGGTCCGCCAGACCGTCAAACGACACGCTCAGCGACCGGGAGTTCGAGGTTCTTGTCCTGGTGGCACGCGGAAATTCGAACAAGGACGTGGCCGCGGATCTATTCATCAGTGAAGCAACGGTCAAGACCCACCTGCTGCACCTCTACGCGAAGCTCGAGGTGAACGATCGTGCGGCCGCCGTGGCTGAGGCCTACGAACGCGGCCTCCTCACACCTGGGTCTGAGGGATAACAGTCCGCAAGCCAAGCGGCGACCTCCGCACGCCCACCTCTACCGGCAGAAACGATAGGTGGCCGCGCGTCGTCTCGGCAGATCCTGCGAAATCGCCCGAGGGGCCCACCAGATGACATTCGGCGAGGGTGCCGTTCCCTATGGCGCGAGCAAGGACTCATCGAGTGCCTCGCGCAGCACGCTCTCGTCCGCAGCTCGCCCGGTCCACAGTTCGAAGCTGATCGCCGCCTGCTTCACGAGCATCTCGGCACCAACCACGGTTCGCAGCCCGCGCTCCGAGGCATCGGCCAGGATCGCTGTCTTGCGAGGTGCGATCACAGCATCAGCGACGACTGCATCGGGATCGAGCATGGAAAGGTCGACGTCCGGCATCTCGTCCGGATCCAGCATTCCGATCGATGTCCCGTTGACGACGAGATCCACATCCTCTGGAACGCGGAACTCCCCCACCCACGGCACAAACCGACACTCCGCCTCGACAGCTGTCCGGAGCGCATCGACGAGCGGCCGGCCCGCCTCCTCGGTGCGGTTCACGACCGTGATCTGGCGGGCGCCGGCCAGCCCAAGTTCGACGGCAATCGCCCGTGCGGCGCCACCGGCACCGAGCACGACCACCGACGCTCCGTCGACGGAGCAGGTTCCGGCGAGGGCATTGACCAGTCCGCGGCCGTCGGTGTTGTCACCAACCAGCCGGTCGCCGGACCCGTAGACGCAGTTGACCGCTCCGATCTTCGCCGCCACCGGCGTCAGCTCATCCACAGTCGCGACCGCGTCGATCTTGTACGGCTTCGTGATGTGCAGACCGGCGAAGCCGAGTTGCCGGGTCGCCTCGAACGCCTCGGCAAACGAACCCCTCGGAACCGGGATCGAGATGTAGCTCCATGGCAGATCGGCCGCAGCAAACGCAGCCTCCATCATCTCCTGAGTCGGGTTTCCCTCAACGACCTCGCCGAGGAGCCCGAAGAACCTCCGGTTGGTGAGTTGCATCGAGTCTCGGCACTTTCTGGGAGGCGGCTTCGCTGTCGGTCTTGAGGATGAAGGTCGACTGAATCGCATCTTCCCATGCTCCGTCGCACGTGGCGAACCGCCCGCTGCCTCAACCTCTCTCAGACGGCGGTTGACGCCGCCTGGCGTTCGTCGACCGACCGCACGGTGAGTAGGGTCGCTGCCGATGCTTCGTGAGACCACCTGCGACCGTGCACGCCCGATGGGCCACGAGGCGTGATGGGCGTCCTCCAACGCTGGGTTCCCGGCATCACGGTGGTTCGAACCTACGAAAAGGGCTGGCTCCGCAAGGACCTCGTCGCAGCGCTCGTCCTGACCGCTCTCCTCGTCCCTCAGGGAATGGCGTACGCGGAGCTTGCCGGTCTCCCGGCCGTCACCGGCCTGTACACCACCGTCGCTGCCTTGATCGGGTATGCGATCTTCGGCCCGTCGCGGATCATGGTCCTCGGACCAGACTCATCCCTTGCTCCGCTGATCGCCGCCATCATCGCCCCACTGGTCATCGGCGACAGCCCGGCAGAGGCGGTCGCGCTCGCGGGCATGCTCGCGATCCTCGCCGGACTCATCGAGATCGTGGTTGGTCTGGTCAGGCTCGGGACGATCACAGATCTGCTCTCGATGCCCGTGCGCGTCGGCTACCTGAACGGAATCGCGCTCCTCGTGCTGGTGAGCCAACTCCCCAAGCTGTTTGGCTTCTCGACCGACGGCGATGGATTCATCTCCGACGTGATCGAGTTCATCAAGGGTGTGGCGAACGGCGAGACCGTCGCCGCCGCGCTGCTCCTCGGCGGCACCGCAATCGTGCTGATGCTCGCGGGCCGGCACTTCGCTCCCCGCGTTCCGTGGGTGCTCGTCGCCGTCGTCGCAGCGATTGCCGTGGTCGCGCTGTTCAACCTCTCCGATGAGGGCGTCTCGGTGGTTGGCGTTCTGCCCTCGGGCTTCCCAAGTCCGACCTTCCCGAGTGTGTCGCTGGACGATCTCGGCCCGTTGCTCGTCGGGGCGCTCGGCATCGCCATCGTCAGCGTTGCCGACACAGCCGCGCTCTCACGAAGCTTCGCCGCCAAGCGCGGCGATCGCGTCGACCAGAACCAGGAAGCCGTAGGCCTGGGCATGGCGAACTCGCCGCAGGGCTCTTCCAGGGATTCCCCATGAGCGCAAGCTCCTCGCGGACCGTGGTCGCAGATTCGGTGGGCGCCAAGACCCAACTCACCGGGGTCATCTCGGCGGTAGCGATCATCGTTCTCCTGGTCGGCGCCAACGGTCTGCTCGCCAACCTGCCCTCGTCCGTGCTCGCCGCCGTGGTGATCGTCGCTTCGTTCGGCCTGTTCGACCTGAAGACCCTCCGGTGGTTGGCCAGGGTCCGCCGCACCGACTTCGCGGCTGCCGTCATCGCGATGCTCGGCGTCATCCTGGTCGGCGTCCTCGAGGGTCTCCTCATCGCGATCGCCGTCTCACTCGCCGTGTTCATCTGGAAGCGGTGGCGGCCCCACACGGCGATCCTCGGTCGCATCACCGGAGCGAAGGGCTACCACGATGTCGAACGCCACCCCGACGCATACCTCGTTCCGAACCTGCTGCTGTTCCGATTCGACTCACCCATCTTCTTCGCCAACTCGGGGTTCTTCGAGGAGCAACTCGGCGACGCCATCGATGCCACACCCGGTGGGGTCAGCAGGGTCGTGGTCGCAGCCGAACCGATCACCGACATCGACAGCACCGGAGCCGAAATGCTGGAGCTGCTCCTCGATGACCTCGACGCCCGAGACATCGAGTTCGCCTTCGCCGAACTCAAGGGACCGGTGAAGGACCGCCTCCGCAGCTACGGCCTGTACGACCGAATCGGCGATCAATTCTTCTACCCCACGCTCGGAGTTGCGGTGACCGCCTACGCCGAGGAGACCGGCGCACCGTCGAGAGACCCCGGTGGTGCGGGCCAGGATCGGTAGCCACTGCCGGTGACCGCGCGCAGCGCGGTGTGACATTCGATCGGCCAGGTTCGATAATGCGCAGAACACCCAGAGAGGCCATCACATGCGCGGAGATATCATCCTCGTCGGCGACGAGCACCGGCGTGCCGCAGGCATCATCATCGACCGGTTGATCGACGATATCCAGGCGTCGGCGCGTCGGTTCACCATGACCGTGGCCGGCGAATCCGGCAGCGGCAAGTCCGAGACGGGAAAGGCCCTCGCAGAAGCGCTGGAGGAACGCGGCGTTCACGCCGTCGTCCTTCAGCAGGACGACTACTACGTGCTGCCGCCCAAGTTCAACGACGCCGCTCGCCGTGCCAACTTCGCATGGGTCGGTACAACCGAGGTGAGGATCGACCTGCTCGACGCCCACCTTCAGGCGGCGCAGGAAGGTGCGTCCGAGATCACCAAGCCGCTCGTCATCTACGAGGACAACGCGATCGCCGAAGAGACCCTGTCACTCGACGGCGCCGACGCCGTGATCGCCGAGGGCGTGTACACCTCCCTCTGTGACCACGTCGACTACCGGGTGTTCATCGCCCGCAACCGTCTCGAGACCATGGAGCACCGGATGAAGCGAGGCCGTGAGGAGTTCGATCCGTTCATCGAGCAGGTGCTCGTGGAGGAGCACGAGATCATCTCGCAGCATCGGCCGAAGGCGGATGTGATCATCACCCGGGATTACGACGTCGAGTTCGTGACAGGGTGACCGCGTCGCACCCAGGCCTCGACGCCTACCGAAACGGTGAGGCATCTTTTGCGGTCGGTCTCCGCCCACAGGATGCGCTCGACGTGCCACTGGCCGAGGTGCTCGGGGTTCTGGGAGAACGGTTTGGCACCGCCGTATCGATAGCGCTTTCGGACACTGCCGTCGACCTTGACCGGCCCTTGAGCGCGTTGCCGCATGCGGTGCGGTCGCCACGATCCAACGAACCGGATTCGGCATGGATGCGGCGATCCAACATCAGTGGCATCAACGTCAGGACCGTTGGCGACCTCGGCGGGGTGGTCAAGTATGCGCTCACGCTGCCAGCTTCTGCCGACTCGATCCAACTCCTTCCGATCTGGGAGCCGGGCGTCGTGAAATCGCTGTACGGGATCGCAGGATGGAACCTGAACTACGAGTTCTTCTCCGACGAACTCCACGAATACGCACCGAACCTCGACACCATCGAGAAGCAGCTCAGGGCCACGTCGAACCTCCTCCACGTCATGGGCAAGGCGGTCGGAATGGACGTGATCCCGCACACGGATCGCTTCTCTGAAGTCGCCTTGGGAACACCCAACCTGTTCGAGTGGATGAAGGTGCGGGAGAGCACCATCGTTGATCACTCCGACGGCGTCATCGACGAAGTCGAGGACTCGATCCTCGCATGGCTCCAGGACCGCGGTTCTGCGATCGCAGGGCGAACCGTGCCCGTAACCACCGAAGCGTTGTACGACCTCGACGAGGACGTGCGTCTCGCGACCCTGTTCGGGGCTCCCGACGATCTCTTCGGTCGCATCGACCGCCGCGTCGACCTGATCATGCATCTCAAGTGGTTCGGTCTCGAGCCGGTGCCCGCCACGATGGGCGTGCCCTTCCGCGGAATACAGGTCGATCCCGACCCGGCGCACACGGTCATCGACGGACACGGGATGGAGTGGCCGGACTTCGTCATCACCGAGCCCGAGTTCATGTCGCGGGTCTTCTCCCCCCTCGCCCGCTTCAAGCTCTACGAACGTCTCGACGACAACGCCGAGTGGCAGATCGACTTCGAACGGCCGCGCCCGGGAGTGTGGGAGTACGTGTGCCGGCATTACGCGGCGGTGCAGCACATCGGCAACTTCGACTTCATGCGCGGCGACATGTCCCATGTCCAGATGCGGCCCGATGGCGTCCCTGCCGAGGTCGACAAGTACTACGACATCCTCGGTGCGGTGAAGACCCACATCCAGGACACGGCTGCCGTCACCGTGGTTCGCCTACTTCGCCGAGACGTTCCTCCCGGCGAGGGATGTCTTCCAGTACGGCGAGGAACTCGATCACCTCGAGGCCTCCCTCGCCGACGTCACCCTCGGTGACCTCCAGTCGACCGTGGTCGGGGACCACGAGTTCCTTCGCCGGTTCCGGCGCTACCTCGACGACCTCGCCACACGATCCACGGCGCCGGCGTTCACCGTAATGACGGCGGACAAGGACGACCCCCGCTTCGACCTCTTCTACCGAGCAGGGAACGAGGTGAGGCTCTTCACGGCTCTCCTCCTGCCCGACATGCCGTCCTACACGGGACTCGGCTTCGAGATCCGCGACGTGCATTTGGAGCCGGTCGAGAACGAGCGATACACCAAGCTCTTCGTATTCCACGAAGAGGGCGATTCCAACATCTACCCGTCGAAAGCCCGGTTCTCCGACGACTTCATCTGGGGCACCAACGATGAACTCTTCGCACGCCTCACCGATCTGCGCGTGTTCGCCGAGGCGGTGTTGCCGGACATCGCCGATTCAACCACCCGATGGCTGGTGCCGCCCGACGCGACGACGCTGCGCGGGATCGCGATATGGACGCAGGAGCCGTCGTCACTCGCACCGGGTGCACGGAGGTACGTGTGCCTGGCCAACTACGACCTCGAACGAGACTCGGGATACTTCGGGGTTCCCGGTCTGCCGGAGGATGCAACGCTGAAGCCGCTCTTCACGACCCTCGGCGCTGAACGACTCGACGAGTCCACCGTGGTCTCGAACGGGTTCTTCCACCGAATCGAGAATCTCGAACCCGGTGAGGGACGGGTCTACGTCATCGAGTGACGGGGCTGGCTACTCAGCCACCCACGTCTCGGCACCGCCCAGATCCGCCACCGCGTAGACCTTCATCTCACACGGCATCATCCATGCGAAGGCCTTGACGCCCTCTTCGTAGTGCTTGTGGTCGGTGACGAGGGCAATCTTCTCGTACTTGGACCAGTGGGCGACGCCGACCTTGGTGTCCTCCCACATCGCGCCACCGGAGTATCCGTCGAAGTCGTCGCCGAGGACGTAGAGAAGTCGGATCTTGTCCTGCTTCTCGAGGGCCGCGTCGACGGCTGGATCGAGGACCGACTTGTAGTCACCGGCCCGGACCTCGCCGACGGCTTCGAAGCCAATGACGTTGTCGGGCAGACCATCGATCAATCGAATCATCATCTACTCCTCGGGTTGGTGTGTCGGTCGACCGGTCTACGGGCGTTCCGGGAATCGCATCTGCGACGGTTCCAGGTCGTAGGTCCATGGCAAGCCGGCGTTCTTCCAGCCGTTCACCATCCGCTTGCGGTGGTAGACGCTTCTCGGGTCGTTGACCCGCTCGCCTTCCATGCCCTCCAGGATGTTGTAGACGTTCTGGTACCCAGCCTCTGCGAGGATGTTGACAGCGAGGGCGGCCCGGCCGCCCGAGCGGCACATGACCAGGATCGTGTCGGCCGGATCCGCCCAGCGCGTCACATCGGGGATGAAGCGCGGGTTCCCGACGATCGCGACCCGCCCCTTCTCCGGTTCCCACTCGTAGGTATGCATCACGAACGGGATGTTCATCGCCATCTCCGGGTGCCCAACGAAGGCGTACTCCTCGGGTGTTCGCACGTCGAGGACCTTCACGTGGTCGCTGTCGGCCGCCCACTGCTCGTATGCCTCTCTTGGTGTCACGTAGAGACCAAGCTTGGTGCGGCAGCCTTCCGGGACGGCGTACTCCGCCTTTGATGTATCCATCGCCAATCACATCTCCCGTCTAGCCGAGCCGGGTGTCGCTGACCTCGAGGGTGCCGCCCTCGGGGAGCTTCGTCCAACTCCGTCGCTCCCATTCCTCTTCAAGCACTTCCTTGGCTGCTTGCTCGAGGAATCGGGGGCCGCCCACTCATCGACATCGAAGTCGTTCTTGATGTAGCCGTGCTCGAACATGAAGTCCTTGCCGATCTTGATGGTGGCCATGTTCATCGCATCCAGGCTCGGCACCATGTCAACGTCCTTGATGCCCTGGTACGTGTCCTCGGCATCGAGGTAGAACGTCTGCCGATTGAGGATCGCCCCGGCGGCCCGCTTGTGCTCATTCGACCAGAGACCGACCTTGATCATCGCCTTCATGTAGGCAATGACCAACTCAGGATGCTCGTCGACCATCACATCAGAACAGGTGATGACGGCGGGCGTGTTGGCGACCTGGATCGTCCAGTCCGACCGCTTCGACAGGTCTTCGATCATCTTGATCCTGCCCGTCGCCTCCTGGAGATGCTGGAAGACCTTGCTCTGCGTATAGATCGCATCGACC
Source organism: uncultured Actinomycetota bacterium (assembly GCA_963785245.1). GTDB lineage: Bacteria > Actinomycetota > Acidimicrobiia > Spongiisociales > UBA5794 > JAHEEL01. The sequence goes on from CAWAUO010000011.1 coordinate 111,228, forward strand.
TCGCCGCCGAGCAGCGCGCTCTCGAGCGGCCGGAACGCCAGATCATGCTTGTGATCACGACGCATCCACAGCTCCGACGGGTTGTTCATCTGATTGACGAGCATCTCGGGCTTGTCATACCAGTCATCCGCATACGGATACTCGACCAACTCGATGTCATCCATGGTCATGTCGTTGAGTTCGAGCATGTTCAGGATGCCCATGTGCTCCTGGATGCGCCACCAGTCGTTCTTGATGGTGTTCAGGCTCTTCGAGATACCGACCTTCTTGCCCTTCAGGTCGCTCATCTTCATCAGCGGATCACCGGCACGCACCGCCATGCAGCCACCCTCGTGCACCCACGTGGCGCCGAGCAGGCGCGTACGGCGCACATCTGCCTGAACGTGGATCGGCGGATACAACCCGCCGAAGCGGATCAGGTTGTCGAGATTGTGGATGTAGTGCGGATACCAGTTGTTCTCCGGTGCGTGACGGAAATAGGCGTACTCCACGCCGATCTTCTTGAACTCCTCACGGCACCAACCCAACTCCTGATCAACGTTGTTCGCCGACACCATCGGGCAGTTCGTGAACCACACCTCAGACCAATCCAACGGGACGGTGGTGGAAACTCGCTCGACTTCAGGCATGATCATCTCCTTGAAAGATGCAGGGGAAGGCCGGTATCGGCTGCCATCAACAGTAGCTGCGCCCCTCGGTAGCGGTAGGGCCCTCCGTCACCGACTGCCAGGGGCCATCCGGCTCGTCACAGGCAGCGCGATCTGTGAAGCGCCGGTGTCGACCGGCAGACGAAGGCGGTCGCTCTGCGATGCCGCTGTACGATCCGATGATGCGTGGCACCTGGTTGATCCTCTTCGCCGCGGTGTTGTGGGGTACGACGGGAACGGCCCAGCAGTTGGGACCCGAGGCGGCCAGTCCGCTCGCCGTTGGGTCGTTGCGCCTGCTGGTGGGTGCCGCGGTCCTGGTGGTCGTGGCGATCTCCAGGACACGAGACGATGCCTGGCAGTCGCTGCGTCGCCCGGCGACGTTGTTCGCCGCTCTCGGGGTCGCGGCGTTCCAACTCTTCTTCTTCTCAGGCGTGGATCGCACAGGCGTCGCCGTCGGCACACTCCTCGCTCTCGGATCGGCGGCGGTGTTCGTCGGAGCGATCGAGGCCTTCCTCTCGCGTTCGTGGCCGAGCCTCGCGTGGATCGGGGCGACGGTCCCAGCAATTGCTGGACTTGCACTCCTCGCGTTCGCCACACGGAGCACCAATGTGGATGCCGTTGGAGTGGTTCTCTCGCTCGCGGCGGGGCTCTCGTATGCGGTCTACGTCGTGAGCGCCGCGCGGCTGGCACGGATCGGTTCTGTTCGCTACTCGGCCGCCGTCGTCTTCAGCCTGGCCGCCGTGCTGCTGGCTCCTGTTGCGGCGGCCCAGGATCTGTCGTTTGTTGCGACCGTTGACGGCGCTGTGATGGTCCTCTGGCTGGGTCTCGCAACACTCGCCCTGGCCTATCTGCTGTTCACGTCCGGTCTGCGAACGACGGACTCGGGCACCGCAGCAACGCTCTCACTCGCCGAACCGGTGACCGCAACGCTGCTGGGCGTGCTGGTGCTGGCGGAGCGGCCGAGTGCCGCTGCCTGGTTCGGCATCGCCCTCATCGTCTTCGGTCTCGTCCTGGCGGCCCGTTCGTCGCGCCCAGACGTGGCGCCGATCCCCGGCTAGATGCTCGGACCTGATGCGACCGTCACGCCGCCGGGGCGGGCTCTGGCTCGCCGGCAGCGGCTCTCCGCTCGGTCAGGAGATAGCGGACGATTGACACGACCACGTAGGCCGTGATCACCGAAACGGTGACGGGGGCGATGGTCTCCGCTCCAAGGCCAAGAGCAATCGCGGCGATGAAGGTGAGGCTGACCGGAGCACGCAGGTAGGAGCCGGGGACGGCAGCAAGCATGCACGACAACGCGAGACCAAATGGGATGTCGGGGAACACGAGATAGACGAGGGCACCCGCCGTCCCTCCGATGAAGATCAATGGGAAGACGTTGCCGCCCATGAACCCGGCACGCAGGCTCAACGCCATTGCCACCATCTTGCCGATCAGAGCCGCAACCAACAGACCGATGCCGAGCCCCGAAGCCCCGTCGACCACCGTCCCCAGCTGGGTCTGTCCGGCGCCAAGCGTCAGCGGGAGCGCCACCGCGATGAGGCCGACCAACGCACCGCCGCCGACACCTCGAACGTACGGATTCGGCACGAAGTCGGAGACCCACTTCACGGCGAGGAGAACCACGACGAAGACCGCCATCACGACTGCCGCCAGCAGGCCCAACGCGACCGCGACCAGCAAGTCCGAGTTCTGGTACTCGTACGCGGGAACCTCGTAGGAACCGAGGAAGGTCCGCCCGACCACGGCGTAGAAGATGGCGAAGCCGATCACCGCTGCGATGAGTTGCGGGATGATCGCCGTCACATAGCGCTCCTTGCGCGTGGGTGCGATCTCGGACACGAGGAAGGCGCCGAGGATCGGAGACGTGAACGCCGCGCCGAACGCACCGGAGACACCCGTCAAGGTGTAGTCCTGGTCGGCCTGCCCCTCGGCCCATCGACGGTTCGCAATCCACGACCCGAGTCCCCCGCCCATGACGACCAGTGCGAACGACGGCCCGAGGCTGGCGCCTGCGATCGCGGAGACCGCCGCGATAGCCGCCCACTGAGGCGCTGTGGTGTGGTCGACTGCGCCCGACTCAATGATGGCGACGCCACCCGGCACCTTCTCCGGAACGTGCCACATTTGGCGGAGTGTCGCGACGGTCAGTCCACCGGCCGCGATCAGGGGTATCCACCACCACTCGCCGGACCACCATGCCGTACCCGCATCGCCGAAGAAGAGGTCGATGACGGCCCCGGTTGAGCTGAGATAGATCAACCCCAACACACCGCCGGCGATGCCGAGAATGACGGCTACGCCGAGAAGACGCCGATACCAGTCTGAGCCGAAGGGGAGCATCTCAGAGCCTCACACTCAAGGGCGCCGTCGAGAGCGGTCTGAAGATGGGTGTGGCACGGCGTCCTCTGTGGTGTGGAGTGCGTGCTGATCGTAGCGCCAACAGGTAGAGCCGAGGCCAACCGCACCGCGGAGGGCACAGCTGACCAGACTTGCCATGATGGCGACAGCATCGAGATTCGAAAGGCGGGAATCGACCATGGCGGATGTCAGGATCATCCTTTCAGGATTGTGGGTGGCGACGATGCTCGTCTATCTCCTGGGGGACGTGCTGCGACTGTTCGCCGGCGATATGACTCCCGGCGAGATCGACGGCCAACCGGCGTCGCAGACCATGTGGCTGGGTGCTGCCGTGATCATGCTGGTTCCGATCGTGATGGTCGTCCTCTCGCTGACGCTCCCCTATCCCGCCATCCGGTGGGTCAGCATCGTTGTCGCCGCGCTCGCCGTGGTCTTCAACCTCTTCGGCCTCCCCTACGACGGCTGGTACGACAACTTCTTGATCTTCGTGGGCTTCGCCTTCAACGGCCTGGTCATCTGGTACGCCTGGACCTGGACGAGCGGTGGTCCCATGATGGCGGTGAACCCATGACCGATCAGAAGGCAATCGCAGCCACGATCACCGGACGGGTTCAGGGTGTCGGCTACCGCTACTCCGTGCTTGGCGTGGCCGGGAGGCTGGGCCTCACCGGATGGGTGCGCAACGCTCCCGACGGGTCGGTCGAGACGTGGGCCCAGGGTCGAGGACCGTGCTCGACGAGTTCGTGGCGTTCCTGAACGCAGGGACCGCGATCCGCCCGGGTCGATAGCGTCAGCGTTCGCTCCGTCGCTCCCGATGAGTCACTGACGAGCTTCACCGTCAGGTCCTGAAGCACCCTGCGTGGAATCGAGCGCTTCCCGGGCTTGCTCCTGGCCCGACACCGTCGGGGAACCGGGAGTACCTTGGGGGCGTCATGGTCACCGGACGAACCCGGCTCTTCCTTGCATCGGGAGCGATGGCGGCTCTCGGTCTCCTGGCCAACGCCTGCGGCACCACCTCGGAGTCCTCCACCACGACGTCCACGATCGCCGACCCCCCGGCGTCGACGTCACCGTCCACCCAGGCAACAACCACCAGCACTGAGTTGCCTGACGGGGTCACGGTTCACCTTGCCTTCTCGGCAGGTGATGGATCCGACTGCTCCGAGGTGGCGGCCGTTCCCCGATTCGTTGAGGCAAGCGTCGATCCGATGACAGGCTGCCTTCGACCTCCTCGTCGCCGGTCCGACCGCCGCCGAGGTCAATGGCGGAGCGTCGTCCTTGTTCTCGGAGGCCACGGCCGGATCCGTCACGATCGGCGACTCTCGACGGTGGTCTCCTCACCGTCGACTTCGAGACTTCCGCAACGACCTCAACAACGCGTCGACGACCTGTGGAAGCGAGGCCCTCCTTGCTCAACTCAACGGCACCGCCTTCCAGTTCGTCGGAGGTTGCACGCGTCACCTACACGATCGACGGCAGTTGCGAAGCGTTCTTCAACTGGCTCCAACGCGACTGCGAGGTGTTGGCCCGGGAGTAGGGCTCGTCTTCGCGGTTCGAGCTCCCAGAGCCCCCTCCGCTGCGCTCCGGCCTGGCGGCCGGTGCTCGCACCGCTCCCACTCCGTCGGAGAGACGAAGACGGTTCCATGTCTCCGTCGCCTATCAGCCACCGACGAATGTGTCGAATTGCGCTGCCAGGTCCAGGTCTTTGCTGGTGAGGGCGGCTTGGTCGTGGGTCGTCAGCCGGAGGGTCACCTTGTTCCAACGGATGTCGATGTCGGGGTGGTGGTCTGCGACCTCTGAGGCGAGGCCGGCCCGCGTGACGAATCCCATTGCGCCGTTGAAGTCGGCGAAGACGAAGGTACGGGAGATCGATTCGCCGTCCCGCCGCCATTCGGGATGGTCCGACAGGAAAGCGGCGACGTCGGCCGGATGTGAGATCGGTGGGCATCCAGCAACGCTAGCCGCGAATCGCCACGGGCGGCGGACTCCTATGGGGCCTCGATCTCACTGAGGCCGAGGGTTGCGAGATAGTGTCTTGCACGCGGCGTCGGCGCCTTCGAAGTTGCTGTCCGTGCACCGCCAAGGTCAATCATGCCTGAGGAGAAGTCCGGGTCCGGCATGTCGACACCGTTGCCGCGCATGCAATCGGCGAGCGGATCAGAATCGGCCTCCGCCGGCGAAATGTTGGTCGACTCGGTCTCAAGGCTGGCGACCGACGGCGGAGGGCTGTCATCCGAGCACGCACTTGCCACGATGGCGAGCGCCAGGATCGGAACGAGGAGGACCCTGCGGTTCATGGGGCGAGACCTACCGGCGGATCCCGGAAACCGGGCTCTGACTACAGGAGACGCCCCGGAACGTCCTTCCGGCTCGGGAGCATGGCACCCTCGACCTTCCTGACCCGGATCCGGGAGTCGACGACGATTGCGCCATCGCCGGGTGCGAGAACCTTGACCGGGTTGAGGTCCATCTCGGCGATCTCCGGGATGTGGTCGATCAGCACCGAGAGCCGCAGCAGCAAATCCCTGAGCGCCGGGATGTCACCCGGCTCTGAACCGCGGTAGCCCTCAAGCAGCCTGGCGGTCTTCACATCCGCGATCATCGAGTCGACGTCGAGGTCGGTGAGCGGATTGATCCGGAAGGCCACGTCCTTCATCAGTTCCACGTAGACACCGCCGAGGCCGAACACGACCAAGGGTCCGAAGAGCGGATCTTCGACCATGCCGACGAGCACCTCGCGTCCACCGCCCACGAAGTCCTGGACAAGGACACCCTCGGAGTCATCGCTCACGCTCATCACGCTGCGATAGGCCTCACGGACTTCTTCGTCACCCGAAAGGTCGAGCGCAACGCCACCGACATCGCTCTTGTGAAGCACCGAAGGAGCGATGACCTTCATGGCAACCGGACCACCGAAGTCAGCTGCGATCGCTGCCGCTTCGTCCTCTGTGGCGGCGACCGCCATGCGAGCGCTCCTGATCCCGTAGGCCGAGAGGATGTCTCCGATCTCCTCCGGCTCGAGCCATCCGCCGTCGGAGCCCATACGGGCAACGGCACGGCGAATGATCTGCTCGGCGGTGGGCCGGTCGATATCATCGAACTTGGGGTACTCACCAGGAGGCGTGTCACGCCACTCGGTGTACTGATAGGCCGCACCAAGAGCACGGGCTGCCGATTCCGGGTAGGCGTAGAGCGGGATCCTCAGATCGTCGGTGGCGAGAGGATCAGTCGACGCGGGATCTGCAGCCATGAATACGGCAATCACCGGGATTGAACCGTCGCTGTCAGCTACCGCAGCGTGAACGGCTCTCGCGACATCCTCGCACGTGTCGGGCCCGGTAGGGATCTGGATCACCATCAGGGCATCGACTTCCTTGTATTCGAGGATCGTCTCGATCGTCTGCGCGTAGTTCCCCGGCTGCGCGGCTGCGATCATGTCCACCGGATTCTGAACAGCCGCCTCGGCCGGCAGGTGCTCGCGAAGGGCCGCCTGAAGCTCAGCCGAGAACTCCGGAAGTTCGAGGCCGTTCGCCTCGAGGGCATCGGCCGCGAGGATCGCGGGACCGCCGGCGTTCGTCATCACCGCAACCTTCGGTCCGGTTGGCAGCGGCTGATTGGCAAGCAGCGAGGTGACATTGAAGAGTTCGACCATGGTGTCGGTTCGGATCGTCCCCGATTGTTCGAAGAGGGCGTCGACAGCGACATCGAGGCTGGCCATCGAACCGGTGTGGCTGCTCGCAGCCCGGGCACCCGAACGAGAACGGCCCGACTTCACGACGACGATCGGCTTGTCGCGGCCCACGCGGCGGGCAATGCGGCCAAAGCGACGCGGATTGCCGAACGACTCCGTGTACATGACGATCACGTCGGTCATCGGATCGTCCTCCCAGTACAGCATCAGGTCGTTGTTGCTGATGTCGGCCTGGTTGCCCAGGGAGACGAAAGACGACAGGCCGATCTTCAACTGCGTGGCCTGCTTCAGGATGGCGAGACCGAGGGCCCCGCTCTGGCTGGCCATAGCGACGTTCCCCGGAGGCGGGAACGTGGGGCCGAACTGGCCGTCGAGGCGTACAGCTTCGTCGGTGTTGAGGATGCCCATGCAATTCGGACCGATGAGACGCATGCCGTAGCGGCGTGCCGTCTGGACAAGTACGCGCTCAGCGCTGTCCCCGGTGTCGCTCACCTCGCCAAACCCGGCGGTGATGATGACGACGCCGCGGACGCCCTTGCGCCCGCACTCCTCAACGGCGTTGAGGACGAGCGGTGCCGGCACGGTGATGATTGCCAGGTCGACAGAGTCTTCGATGTCGAGTACCGACGGGTAGGCCTTGACGGCGTGCACGAACGCTGCGTTCGGATTGACCGGGAACACCGGACCAGTGAACCCACCGGCAAGGAGGTTTCCGAAGAGGCGCCCACCGATGGAGCGATCGTTGCGGCTGGCTCCGATCACGGCGATGGACTTCGGCCCAAGAATCGGCATGAGGGAGGCCGTGACCGAACGCTTCTCGTGCTCCCACTCGGCCTCGCGGGCCTCGAGGGAGTACTCGATCGGGTATTCGACCCGGTACACGCCCTCGCCGAGTTGGCGGACGAGCTTGTAGCCGGAGTTACGGAAGATGCGCATCATGCCGCGGTTCTCGTCGAGGACGAACGCCTCGAACTCGGTGATGCCCTGCAGCCGTGCGTAGACCGTGAGGTGCTGGAGCAGCAGCGAGCCAATGCCCCGGCCCTGGAAATCGTCCTGCACGAGGAACGCAACCTCAGCAACCCGGTTCTCGTCATCGCTCTTGTCGAGGAGGACGTCGTAGCGGCCGACGGCGACCATCTCGTCGTCCCGGATCGCCACAAAGGCCATCCGATCGACGTAGTCGACGTTGGTGAAGTGCCGCAGTTCGTCCGGCGTCAGGTCGGTCTTGACCTGGAAGAACCGGCGATAGACGCTCTCCGGGCCCACCCTCTGGAAGAAGGCATGCTCGAGAGGGGCGTCCTCCGGCTTGATGGGACGGAGGTGGATCGCTCGCCCATCGCGAAGAAGGACGTCAAACTCGAACTCACTGGGGTATTCAGCCACTGGGTCTCCCGGGTAAAGTCGCTGTCCCACAGGGTACCGGCATCGGAGGCCAGCGCGTTCGGCCTCAGGCCCCGGAATTCGTCCCTCTCGGCTTCCTGAACGCCATCGTGCGCTTCTCGGGTGTGAAACCGAGCCGCTCATAAATCTGATTGGCGCCGGTCGGGTTTTCGGAGTCCACACCGAGACAGGCGTACTCCATGCCGTCTTCGCGGAATCCAAGCAATGCCATCGTGATGAGGGCCGAAGCGATCCCCTTGCCGCGGTGGCTCCGCAGCGTCCCGACGCCCTCGATCCACGACTCCGTTCGGCCACGATCCTCGAAGTCGTGGGGGTACTTGGCCGACTTGACGTATCCCACCGGCGTGGATCCGTCGTACGCGACCCACGACGTGTCTGCTTCGAAAAACTCGCCGGCGTTGTACGACCTCCACGTGTCGGCTTCGATCGGTTGGGAGCCCCAGTGGTCGGCAAATGCGACATTGTGAACGGCGAGCGCGTCGGCCTCGGCATGCAACGACCACGGTCGAGCGACCATGCCCTCGGGGAGCGGGCAATCCTCGATTGGCATCGACAGATCCCGGATGTTCTCGGTGAAGTAGCGCACGATCTCGTAGTCGTGGCGTTCCATGAGAACGATCGTGTCGGCCATCCAGTCGTAGACCTCATATCGGTACATCGCCGTCGGGATCCCGTCGTCGAATAGGTGGAGTCGGCGCCCGCCCGCGTACTCAACCCACGCGAGCAGTCCGTCCTCGACCGTGCCCCGATGCTCCGGATCGATTTCGATCCAGATGAATCCTCGATGCTCGGTCACGCCACTGTCGGGAACCTGTGCCCATCCGAATGCGAGCAATCGTCCTGCGGGGGTGAACGCACCGATCGAACAGGTCGGAGCGTCGTCGCCGAAGCGGTCGAATTCCTCGCGCATCTCCACGGCCGTGATTCGGTACCCACCATCCTCAGCGAAGCACGCTTGCTGGAGGGCTGACATTGCCTCGGCATCGTCGGCCGAGAGCGGACGCCATACGGCGTTGGCAATTCCGGGGAGTTCGCTGTCGGACATCGCAATATCGTAGGCGCCTGGGGTCGGTGAGTCCGAGGCAGATATCCGGGCCGAAGAGCCCTGGCAGAATGGCGCGATGCCCTACTTCGCCGATCAACTGTTCTACGGCGTCCCGGGAGATCTCAGCCCGTGGGATGTCCGCTTCGACCCGGACGATGCTGCTCACCTGTCGGTCGCATCCGACGGCCGAATCCGCTTTCGCATCGTGACCGAACCGTCCTTCACCAATGCCGCCGTCGTCACCGGCGATGGCGTCGGCCACGCCATGGACCTCATGTTCGACGAGCGAACGATCCAGGTGTGGGAGACGACGCTGGAGGTCGACAACGGGACGCAATACACGTTCGCGCTCCGGACGACCGACGATCGCCCCGTCTACCGACTGCCCGCTGGCATCGGCAACGCCGTGGAACGCCTTGATCGATGGACGATCGACCGCGCCACCATCCGGAACGTCGTCGTTCCATCGTGGTCTCGCGGCATGGTCATGTATCAGATCTTCCCCGAGCGATTCGAGAACGGCGACCCATCACTCAACCCGGACCCCGTTGCCCCATGGGGATCCGAACCGGGCTGGCTCGATTTCCAGGGTGGCGATCTCGCGGGCATCACCAACCGGGTCGACCACCTCGCAGCGCTCGGCATCGACTGTGTCTACCTGAATCCGATCTTCGAGTCGCCGTCGACGCACCGCTACGACGCCATCGACTACTACGCCGTTGACCCGGCACTCGGAGGGAACGACGCGTTGCGATCCCTCATCGACACGCTCCATTCGCGTGACATCCGAGTCATCCTGGACGCCTCGTTCAACCACTGCCATCCGAGATTCTTCGCCTTCGCAGACCTCATCGAGAACGGGCCGACCTCCGAGTATGCCGACTGGTTCAATGTCGCAGACTGGCCGCCGAGCGTCGTCGTCCGGCCGGACCAGTTCGCAGCCGAAGCGTTCCGGTCCCCTGATCACTACCTCGCGTATCTCCAGCGCTTCGCTCCAGAGTCAGGAATCTCTGTTCGGACCGCAACTGATGACGGCCCGGCCGTGGACCTCAGCTACGAGGCCTGGTACGGGGTGCCGTCGCTGCCTCGCATCAATCTGGCCAATCCTGATGCACGCTCCTACTTCCTTGATGTTGCTCGCCACTGGGTTCGGGAGTACAACATCGACGGATGGCGAATGGATATCGCCCGCTATGTCGATTTCGATTTCTGGCCTGAGTTCCGGTCGGCGGTCAAGGCCGAGAACTCTGACGCCTACCTCATCGCCGAGATCATGGGCGACGCGTCCGATTGGCTCCAGGGGAACGCCTTCGACGCGACGATGAACTACACGTTCCGTCAACTCGCCCTCGACTTCTTCGCCACCCAGACGAGCAACGGGTTCGAACTCGCCGACGGGATCGCCCGCCTGTTTGCAGCGTATGCACCGGACGCGCTCGACGCCTCACAGAACCTTCTCGGCAGCCACGACACCGCCCGATTCCTCCATGAGGCGGGCGACCGTCCGGAGCGACTCCACCTCGCCACCATCCTCCAGATGACCCTTCCCGGGTCCCCCGGTCTCTACTACGGAGACGAAGTCGGCATGACCGGCGGCGAGGAGCCCGCTTCTCGCGGCGCCTTCCCCTGGCATCAGCCGGAGACATGGGACACCGACCAACTCGATCTCGTTCGATCGCTGGCGGCGCTCCGCCGTTCGTATCCAGTTCTGCGGTCGGGTCGGCTCGAGATCACCTCTCGAAGCGCCGACGCCATCGCCTACATCCGATCGAACGGATCGGATCGCCTCCTGGTCGTCATCAGCCGAGCGGGGCAGCCACTCGACGTGACCGTTCCGGTCCAGTCGGTAGATCCGGAGTTGCTGTGGGGCGATGGTCGGATTGTGTCGACCCACCGCGAAACCACGGTCACGGGATTGCTCGGGGCGGCAATCCTCAGGCTTTGACGTCCGGCTCAGCCTGCTTCGACTTCGCTCGCATGATGAACGGTGCAGCAGCGAGGGCGAGGAATATCACGATCCCGGCCACCTCGACGACACGTTGGTGAGCGGTCGACTGTCCGTCGATTCCCACGAGCGATGCGATCGATCCGACAAGCAGCGCGAGGATCAGCGCGATGGCGATCGCAGCGAACAGCCAGGCGAGATAGCCGAGGAGAAGCTTCCAGCCGGCTGCGTCGGGCTTCACGGGCCGCTGATGAATCGGATGCTCAACGGATACCGATAGAACTCGCCGCCAGCCGCCTTGACGCCGGCGACGATGATCACCACGAAGGCGAAGATTGCCACGATCGGAACCAGCAAGAGTCCGATGATGATGAAGATCGCGAGGAACGACACGAGCATGTAGATCATCAGCGAGAACTGGAAGTTCAGCGCTTCCCTGGCGTGATACTCCACAAACGGATCTTCGTCACGCTTGATGAGCCAGATCACAAGCGGGGCGATGAATCCGACCAGGAAGGTACCCAGGTGGGCCGCTGCCGCCCAGCCACGGGAGTCGGAGGGGACGGGATCGGGCACCGGCGGATAGTCGTTGGTCATCGCAGTCCTTTCGAGCGCATTCGCAGGATACCGATCTTGCGCACCCGCCCGGCTAGTTCGAGAACGTGAGCGCCTGGCGACTCGCCCAGCGTGTTGCCACGCGGGCGTAGGCGGAACGCGAGGCTTCTCCGTCGCCGCGCTCGAGCGCTTCGAGACTCTCGCGTACATCGAGTGCAGACTCGTCGAACGTCAGGGCTCCGTCAGGGAAGTGTGATGCCACGGTGCCGTAGTCGAGTTCGAGCATTGAACCTGCTTCGAATTCCGCAAGCCACCGCTCAAGGTCTCGCACCTGATCGACAATCGGATCCGAGAAGCCGGCACCGGCGAGGACGCGCACCGCCCAGTCGATTCGATCAACTGCTTCGCCGAGTCCGGTCCGGTACCGGATGCCGAGACCCTCGGGCCGATCGAACAGCTCTCGCTCGGAGGGGTTGAATGCGCCGAACCATCGCAGCGGAACATGCCATGGCGACGTGAGGATGTAGCTCTTTCGCTCCTGTGCACGGAGGCTGGCGAGTTCGACCTTGAACGACTCGCGTTCATCCTCGTCGAGCAGCGGAATCCTCGGGTAGGTCGCGGAGAACGCGAGCGCACCTTCGATCATCCGCAGTCTCGCGTTCCGGGGACACACATACGACAGCCCATTCCAGTCCGCCGCGAATGCGTCTTCGCGAATTGGCTCGTTCCAGATGAACCGCCCATCGGATTGGATCGGAGCATCGAGTGTGGCCACGTCGGCTTGCCGCCCCGCGGCGGTGCCGTCGTCCTCGATGTAGACCCGGAGATAGGCGGTGCTGATCATCGGGCGATGGTACCGGGACAGGTCCGGGTACGGACCCGGAAGCGCCCAACTAGAATCCCTGGTGCACCTCGGGCAACGGCATCTCACGTTTGCATCGAAAGGAGCCCCGTTGGGAGTATTCGAAGCGATCGGTACCGAAACCCATGAAGAAGTGCTGTTCGGTGCAGACCTGGCAAGCGGTCTCCGAACGATCATCGCAATCCATGACACGTCCCTCGGTCCCGCCCTCGGTGGGACCCGCTTCTATCCCTATGCGAATGAAGACGCCGCCCTCCGAGACGTCTTGCGCCTGGCGAAGGGTATGACGTTGAAGTCTGCTGCCGCCGGCCTCGACTTCGGAGGCGGGAAGGCCGTCATCGTCGGTGATCCGGCGACGCTGTGGAGCAAGGGCTTGATCCGTGCCTACGGGCGCGAGGTCAACACGCTTGGCGGCCGCTACGTGACGGCCGAGGACGTCGGAACCACCGTCGAGGACATGGTCCTCGTTTCCAAGGAGACTCCGTACGTGTCGGGACTTCCCTTCGATCTTGGCGGATCCGGTGACCCGTCTCCGGCAACCGCCCGGGGAGTGATGGCTGCCCTGCGTGCCATCGGCGAGCGCCTCTGGGGTACCGGAGATCTCGAGGGACGCCGCGTCGCCGTTCAGGGCATCGGCAAGGTCGGGATGGACCTGGTCCGACGCCTCACCGAAGTCGGAGCCGAAACCATCGTCGCCGACCCGAACACCGCCGCCGTCGAATTCGCTACCGAGGCATACGGTTCAACATCGGTAGCGCTCGACGATATCTACGACGTCAATTGCGACGTCTTCTCTCCCTGTGCGCTCGGTGCGACGCTCAACGAGGAGACCATCCCCCGCCTGCGGTGCGCCGCGATCGCCGGTTCGGCCAACAACCAACTTGCCGTCGACTGGGACATGGACGCCATCACCGACCGCGGAATCCTGTACGCACCCGACTTCGTGGTGAACGCCGGTGGGGTCATCAATATTGCCGTGGAGGCCGACGGGTACTCACCCGAACGTTCCGCCGTGATGGTCGACCGCATCTATGACAACCTAGCGGCCGTCTTCGAAACCGCTGATAGCGAAGGCGTGAACCCGAACGAAGCCGGATTGCGTTTCGCCGCGCGCAGGATCGAGGAAGCGGGCAGCCGCCGTTTCCGACACCTCTGCGGCCGAAAGTGAGAGGAGCGCCGTGACCCTGGACTTCAGCCACAAGGACCTCGGGTTGACCGACGACGACCTCGTCGACCTCTACCGCAAGATGCTCATCTCGCGCCGCCTCGACGACAAGATGTGGGCGCTCAACCGGCAAGGACGCGTCCCATTCGTTGTCTCGGTCTCTGGCCACGAGGCGACACAGATCGGCATGGCAGCCGCCCTCGACCCGACCAGGGACTGGTCGCTTCCCTACTACCGCGACATCGCCTTCAACATCGGCCTCGGAGTCACCCCCCTCGACGTGTTCCTCGGTGTCTTCGCCAAAGCCGACGACCCCTCGTCCGGCGGCCGGCAGATGCCAAATCACTGGTCGGAACCGGACCTGAACCTCTTCACCCACTCGTCGGTGATCGCAACGCAGTACCCGCACGCGGTCGGTATCGCCTACGAGTTGAAGCGACGGGGTACCGACTCGGTCGTCTATGTGTCCGGTGGCGAAGGCTCGACGTCCGAGGGCGACTGGCACGAGGCGATGAACTTCGCCGGGATCCACAAGCTCCCGGTGATCTTCCTCATCCAGAACAACCTCTACGCCATCTCCGTACCGGCAGCAGAGGAAGTTGCAGGCCAGGTCGCCGATCGAGCTGAGGGCTACGGAATGCACGGTGTCGTCGTCGACGGCAACAACATCATCGCCATGTATGCAGCGGCTTCAGCAGCCGTCGAGCGGGCCCGAGCTGGCGAAGGTCCGACGCTCATCGAAGCGAAGACATACCGCTACTACGCCCACACCTCAGACGACGACGACAAGCTCTACCGGACCAGGGAAGAGGTCGAACTCTGGCGCAGGAAGGATCCGCTCCCGAACTTCCGGCAGTACCTCGTTGAGCAGCGGACCCTGTCCGCTGCCGCCGAAGCGAAACTTGAATTCGAGGTGACCGCGCTCGTCAACAACGCTGCTGCCGCTGCGGAGGACGCCGCCGACCCGACCGACGCAACCAGCAACGTCTACGCAAACCCGATTGTCCCATCCGTGCCGGTCGAGACCATGGAGCCAACCCCGAACGGCGAGGAGGTCAACCTCATCACCGCCGTCAATCGCACGCTCCACTACGCCATGGGGCGAGAGCCGAACAGCGTCATCTTCGGTGAGGACGTCGCCGACCCGAAGGGTGGCGTGTTCAAGGCGACGGCCGGCCTCACCGACGCCTACGGGGCCGACCGTTCGTTCAACGCGCCGCTCGCCGAATCGGTGATCATCGGTCTCGGTGTTGGCATCGCCGCCACCGGGACGAAGACGATCGCAGAGATCCAATTCGCCGACTTCATCCACCCGGCCTTCGACCAGATCGTCTCCGAAGTCGCCAGGATTCGCTATCGGACCAACGGCCGATGGGCCTGCCCGATGGTGATCCGCACACCGTACGGCGGAGGCATACACGGGGCGCTCTATCACTCGCAGTCCATCGAAGCGTTCTACGCACACGTGCCCGGCCTCAAGATCGTCACGCCCTCAACGCCGGCCGATGCGAAGGGCCTCTTGCTGTCTGCCATCGACGATCCCGATCCGGTGATGTTCCTCGAACCGAAGAAGCTGTACCGCCTGGCGGTCGGACCCATGCCCGAGGGCGACCACCGGGTCCCGATCGGCAAAGCAGCCCTGCGCCGCACCGGGAACGACCTGACAATCATCTCCTACGGTTCGATGGCTCACTTCTCCGTCGAAGCTGCCGATCTCCTGAGAGCGGAGGGCATCGACGCGACGGTCGTCGACCTCCGCTCCCTCCGCCCGCTCGACTGGCCGACGGTTGAGGCCGCGGTGAAGCGCACCAGCAAGGTGCTGATCGTCTACGAAGACAACGAGTTTCTCGGCTACGGCGCTGAGGTCTCCGCCCAGATCTCCGAGAAGACGTTCGATTGGCTCGACGCCCCGGTCCGCCGCTACGCCTCCCCGGACGTCCCTACCTTCCCCTACGCCGCCTCCCTCGAAGACCAGATCATCCCCAACGTCGCAGGAATCGTCGAACAAGCCAGATCCCTCGCCGCGTTCTAGCGAGTCGCCGGTCGCCGGTCGCCAGTCCGATTCCTCCCCCTCAAAGGGAGGTTGTGCGTGCCCTTCGGGCAGATTGCGGATGGGGTCTCTCGAATGCGTCAAACGGCGACCAAGGAAGTCCCAAGAATCCTCGAGATTCTTCTGTCCTGGCAACGATTTCTGGGTTCTTCGCGTAACGGGGTGGGTCCCCGGGATTGAGGGGAGGGCCTCCTAGTTTCGGACGGTGACCAAACCAGCCGAGACAAAGGAGGCCCTCTATGGGAGATCGTATTGCTGTCCCGATCGAGATCGACGCTCTCGAGGTCAGAGACACAACGCTGGTCGATGGCCGGATCGAGGTCACGGTCCAGTCGACGCTGCCGCGAGCGTGTTGGCATTGTGGGTCGGTCGACGTGATCGGCCACGGCACGTGCCGGCGGCGGATCCGGGACCGTTCGTGTGGCTATCCGACCGTGCTGATCTGGATCCAGCGGCGTCATAAGTGCCGTGACTGTCGACGGACCTCACGCGAGCGGCATCCCACGTTCGCCGGAGTGAAACGGATCACGGCCAGGTTCCTCCAGCATCTCGGTGCCCAGGCTGGCATCGCTCCGATGGCCGATATTGCTTCGCGCGAATCGGTGTCGTGGTGGCGCGTGGCGGACGCGTTCGAACGCGCCGCTGGCGACTGCGACACCTATGGAGGGCCTCCACCGCGGGTGATCTCGCTCGACGAAGCAGCGTTCAAGAAGCGTCACCGATACCACACCGTCGTGTCGGACCCCGAGGCGCATGGGGTTGTCGACATGGTCGACGGACGTAGTCAACAAACCGCTGAGGAGGCTCTCAGGCGGCTCCCTGAGGCATGGAAGACACGGATCGAGACCGTCGTGACTGACATGTTCTGGCCGTATCGCAAAGCCATTGAGGAGGTCCTCCCCGACGTCCGGCTCGTCGCTGACAAGTTCCATGTGCTGCGATCCGTCGACGCAGCAGCGAACAAGGTCCGAGTCCGCTACGGACGGCGACGCACCGTCATTGGACGCCAGGGAGGTCTCGCCCGACAGAACAACCCGAGATTCCATCCTGCGGTGTGGCGCAACCGATGGACATTCGCCAAACGCGCCGACCAGCTCACCGACGAACAAGCAGCGGCCCTCACCGCGATCTTCACTGAACAGCCCGAGATCGGAATCGCCTGGTGGCTCAAAGAAGCCTTCGCTGCGATCTACCACGCCGAGACCCGGAAAGAAGCCGAACGGCGCCTCAACACGTGGATCCACCACATCGAAGTCGCCGACATCGGCGAATTCACCCGACTCTGGAGAACCCTCCGCTACTGGCAAGAACCGATCCTCGCCTACTTCGACGACCGCCAAACCAACGCCTATGCCGAAGGCATCAACAACAAGATCAAAGTCATCAAACGACGCGGATACGGCTACCGAAACCCCACCCGCTACCGTCAACTCATCCTCACAACATGCGGTCGCCGCACCAGACCAGACGCCTAACCCACCCCGCAACGCGAAGAACCGGTTTCTGTCACACCCGGGAGATAGGTTGCGGGTATGGGACATCACGATCTCGCCACCGCAACGATCGAGGAACAGTTGCTCGACCACGAGGCGATCATCGCCCGTTCCCGAGCCGCACAGATGTCGCTGCTGCGGGAACTCGACCGGCGCCAGGTTGCGTTGCGTGACGGGCATCGGTCGTTGAAGGAGTGGGCGGCGGGTCGGATGGATCTGGCCCCTGAGACGGCCGGGATGCTGGTTGCGACGGCGTGGCGTCTTGCAGGGTCTCCCCGACGTCGATGAAGCCGTCACTCGTGGTGTGATCGGGTTTGATCGGGCGGTTGCGGTCTCCCGGTTTGCGGGGCGTGACGACTCGTTGGACATTCTGGGTGAGACGGCGGGGTTCGATATTGCGGGGATCCGGATCCGTGCGGCGCGGAGGCGGCGTATGGCGCCGATCGATGAAGAGATCGCGTTCGAGCAGCGCTACGTGTCGGTCCAGGCGAACCTCGACGAATCATCCTGGACCCTGTCGGGTCGCCTCCCCGGCTACGCCGGACGCACCGTCGTCGCCGCCCTTGAGGCGAAAGCTGACAGCTTCCCGTACGGACCCGCAGCGAACCCGTCACGGACCACGAGGAACGCGGATGCGTTGTGGGCGATCAGCGAAGACTCGATCAGAGGAACCGACGGAGCCTCGGTTGGGAACCATGGCCCGGTGGTGTCGGTGTTTGTCGACGCATCCGAAGCGGCAGCCACGAACGGCGAGGCGGGTGTCACGGTTGAGGCGGGGCCGCAGGTCGGACCGAACACGCTCGCAGCGATCCTGTGTGACGGGATCGTCGAAGTCACGGCCCGTACCCCGGACGGGACACCGCTCGCCGTCGGACGCCGGTCACGGGTGATCCCGCCCCGTCTCAGACGGTTCATTCTGCATCGTGACGGCGGGGTCTGCACCATCTCAGGCTGCGTCTCCCGGTATCGCCTGCAGGTGCACCACGTCACCCCTGGTCTCAGGGCGGACGGACCGATCCGGGGAATCTGTCGACGGTGTGTTGGTTCCACCACCACGTCGTGATCCACGGCCACGGCTTCACCATCGACCCCACCACCCCACCCCAGACGCCGACGACTCACCAGACCCAGAAGCCACGCACCACCCCAACGCACCACCTGGCGAGTCGCGTGACCGGGTAGCCGAGTAGCGGAGTGGCGGAGCAGTGCGGGGTCGTGTCGTGGCCTCTCCCGCAGCGGGAGAGGAGCGACACCGCCGCCAGGCCCGAACGCGAAGAGGGCCGCCCTCGGAGAGACCACCTCGAACCTGACGCTGCCGCTTCTGCGCGGAACCTCATCGACCCGATCCCAGCCCCCGGGCCGCCCCCGCTGCGATCGAGCAGCCGCCCGATCGAGTCTCCCCCACTCCGTGAGGGAGACGAAGACCCGGCTACAACCGCTTCACGCGTCGTTCGATCTTCTTGCGGATGCGAGCGTAAGACGGAGGCGGGCCCTTCTGCAGGGACTTCCCATCGAGGTAGACACAGTCGCTCTGACCGCACGCAATCATGTCTGCCTGTTCGCTCGTGTCGTAGCTCTCGAACACGACGTCGTCTCCGAGTTGGGCCGCGGCTCGTCGCGCCCGTTCGTAGACCAGGTTCTGTGCGGGACACCACCCGCTGATGTAGCCGGTGACGGTGACCTGGCCTTCAACCGGTTGCGGCTTCGGTCCCGGTTCGATCCATCGCGGAGGCGACGCGTCCTGCGTGAATGGCTTCCACAGCAGGGTCTGGATCCCGGTGCGATCAGCTGTCCGATACCCGTGCTTCTTGAACCAGCGGGCCTTCATCCACCACGGCAGCGCCACTCCCCAGGCGACCATCCCCTTCGCTCCGAGAGCTTCGACATCGCGTTCAGCGGCTGAAAGGAGTGCCGTGCCGATGCCGTGACCCTGATGGTCGCCAACCCCCTGCTTGTGCCCGTGCACCCAGATGCACAGGATCATGAAGAGGTCCGATCCGAGAGCCATCGACTGCTCGATCGGCACGTACTGGATCATTCCGACCGGCCGGTCGTCGCCGTCGATCGCGAGCTTGACCCGGAGTCCGCGCTCGCGCATCGTGCGATACCAGCGGGACTTGTGGTCGCCCGCCTCGTCCATCTCGCCGGACCAGTCCTCGAGACAGCGGACGTACGAGTCTTCGTACTCTGCTGAGAGATCAACGATCTTCACCGCCAACTCCTCCTCCACGAGCGTATCAGCGCTCTCGCTGACCTGGCAGCGGAAACACAGCCGATCGCCGGTTCCGCGGAGCCGACGACGGAGCGGATTGCGGGCGACGCAGGGCCGTCTCCGGACTAGGTCGTGACTGCAGAGCGAGCCAGGTCGCCGACGAGCGCAGCGAGATCCTCCGGCCGTGACCACATCGGCCAGTGGCTCGTCGGCAGATCGACGTAGGTCACGTCGCGCAACTCGGCGAGACCCGCCAGCCAGGCGTAGCCCTCAACCACCGCAGCCTTGACCTGCTCGGACGAGGATCCGGTGCACACGATCGTGCTCAGCATGTCCAAGCGCGCGTCGTTGACGAGGACGGAACCTTCCCGGATCGCCCCGCCCGGCTCGGGAACAGCTCGTGCCGCGAAGGTCGCGAGTTGCTCTTCGGAGAGTCCGTCGAGGTTCTCGTCCGTCGCAAGCTCAGCGAGTGGCGGAAGTGGAACTTCGATCACCGTGAGATCGGGATCGAGGGGACCCGCCGCCGGGGCGGTGTCGACATACACCATCGCAACGATCCGTTCCGGCATGCGATCCGTGACCGCGTAGCCGGGGACCGCGGCGCCGCTGTGCACGGCCAGCACCACCGGGCGATCAAGAGCCATCACGGCTTCGCAGATCGCGTCGACATGATCGACAAGCGTGATCGAAGCGCGGTCGGTATCGACCGAGTCGAGGCCCGGAAGCGTCAGCGCGGCCACGTCGTGCCCACCGGAGCGCAGCAGTTCGGCTGCTTCGTCCCACGCCCACGCGCCGAGCCAGAAACCGGGTACCAGAACAATCGGTGGTGGAGCCATGGTTCGAGATCGTATCGAATCGGCCCCACCCGGCGAGTGAATCGGGCCGGGTTCGACAGTCCGACCACGCAGCGACCACGGCGCCGGCGTGCCGTATTCTGAACGTATGACACGCGAGATCTTCGTCCGCCCAGCCCTGCCGAGTGACCGTGAAGCGATCGTCGAATTCACCCGGGATACGTTCGAGTGGGGCGACTACATCGCGGACGTCTTTGACGAGTGGCTCGAACGGGAGGACACGTTCGTTGCGGTCGCCGAGAGTGAAGACAATCGTCCCATCGCGATCGGGGCGGTCCGCATGCTCTCGCCGAAGGAGGCCTGGTACTCCGCGGCGCGGGTCAGTCCCGACTATCGGGGCCGCGGGATCGCCGCCAAGGTCTCGGCCGAACTGCGGTCATGGGCCCGGGAGCGCGGCGCCGTCGTGGGGCGGTTGCTCGTGGAGGACTGGAACGAGGTTGCGATCCGCCACATCGAGAAGACCGGGCCGCGCCGAATCGCCTCCGTCGTGCGGTGTACGAAGCCGGTCGGAGATGCCTCGCCGTCGCCCTCTGGAAATGGTGGTCGGCGCCTCCCTTCGAAGCTCAGATCCCGCCCGGCAGGTTCGTCCGAAGCGCAACCGGCCTACGCGTCCTGGTCGGTCGGTGAGTTGGGCCGGGCGTCGCGCGGCCTGATCGGCATCGGTTGGACGTTCCGTCGTCTCACGCTCGCCGACCTCGAGAACGCCGCCAAGGCAAATGCGTTCTGGGAGATCGGGGCAGGCTGGGCGCTCGCAGCACCGGCATCCGACGCACGATTCGAAGTGGCGTGGCTCGAGACCCGAGAAGAAGATGCCAACGACCTGATCCGCTCCCTCGTCGACCTGGCGATCAGCTCGGGCTCCGAGTCGATCGCGATCTGGGTCCCGGCCATCGACTGGATGGTCCAAGCCGCACGCCGCCTCGGTTTCGAGACATCGCTTGTTGCACGTGTACGCACGAGAGGTGTGAGAGACCGTCGCCAAGCTGGGGCAGGTCTACTGAATCGCGGCCCAGTACAGCTCGATCGGGTGCTTCACCTCGTACTCGTCGCCGAGGTAGGTCTTCAACTGCATCTCGCAGCCGGGGTTGGCAGAGGCGACGCGGGTGAGTCCGGTGGCGGCGATCTCCCTGGCCTTGATGAGGCCGAGTTCGCGAGACACCTCAGGATGCGAGAGTTGGTAAGCGCCCGCTGCGCCGCAACACATGCCATCGGGATCGATCTCGATCGGTGCATACCCGGCGGCCCGCAGGATCATCCGGGGTTCGGCGACGATGCGCTGGGCATGCCGGAGGTGACACGGGTCTTGGACCGCGATCGGCTGCTCCCCTTCGACGGCCGGCAACTCCCCTTCAGCAATCAGGGAGGCGACGAACTCGGTGACGTCAACGATCCGGGCGGCGAGGTCGGAGCCACCGTCGGTCCAGTGGCCGTAGCCCTTCATGTGGGCACTGCACCCGGCAGAGTCGACCACGATCCGGTCGTAGCCGGCGAAGGCTGCCACGTTCTCGGCGGCCATCGCCGCGGCGTCATACGCGGCACCCTCGTGGGCAGCGAGTGCCCCGCAGCACGTCTGGCGGGAAGGCGCCACAACGCGGTAGCCGGCCGTTCGCAGCACCTGGATCACGGCGACGTGGGTGCCGGAGTACCAGGCATCCATGACGCAGCCGGAAAGGAATGCCACGGTCCCGACCGGTTCGCCTACCGGCAGCCACTCGCTCCCGGCGGTCGTCGGCACCGGGAGCGGCACCGTCCGGAGTGCCTCCGTCTTCCCGATCATCCCAGGCATCCATCTGCCGAGTCCCGAACGCTGCGCAAGCCCGATCCCCACCGAAGCGAGAGCGAGCAGCACGCGGTTCCCGATCGCCTTCCCGAAGATCAGACGCTTCCCGATGGTGACGGTGTCGGGTTCCGCAGCGGCCGCTTCGCCTCGTGCGCCCTCCATGAGCCTGCCGAACGGCACGAGGGAGGGACATGCCGTCTCGCAAGCCCGGCATTGGAGGCACAAATCCATGATCTCTCCGAAACGGGCATCGATCGGTGTCAGGCCGCGGTCGACGGCGCGCATCGCCGCGATGCGTCCTCGCGGGGAGGCCGACTCGTCTCCGGTGACCCGGAACGTGGGACAGGCCGGGAGGCACAGCCCGCAGTCGATACAGGTGCTGAGTTCGTCGCCGGTCGGAGCCCAATCGGTGACCCAGCTCATCAGAGATTCCCGGGGAGGATGGAGCGGTTGCAGATCCCGGTCGGGTCGAACGCAGCCTTGATACGTCGTTGGATGTCCAGCGACGGCGGCGGCGAACCCCACGGGTCGAGGTCATCGTCGGACCCCGCCACCACGACGACGGCTCCCGAAACCGACTCGGCCCAGGCACGCGCTTCGGCCAACTCGCCGGCGTCGACGGCCTCAAATCCCGCGGACACGATCCCGACGCCGTGCCCGGCGATCCATCTCGACGCCCCGAGGTCGCGCACCATCCCGACCGCGGTCGACAGGTGCGCCGCCGGGATACGGAACTCGATCCGGACCGGTTCGGCGATCGGTTCCGGCCAGACAAGACCGCGTCGGTGAACAGCGCCGAGTTGCCGAGCCTGAGCGGTGATCTGGTTCCCCGCACCGCCGAGATAGGCGAACGATCCCTCCGATGTCTCGAGTACGGCAAGTGGTCGATACAGCGTCCCGAGCGCCGTTGCAGCGTCATCCACCTCGACGGTCGCAACCGAGAGCGGCTGCGACCAGAGCTTCAACGTCACCTCGCCGATCAGACCGAGGCTGCCGAGCGATCCTGTGGCGAGTCGGGAGAGGCCGTACCCGGTGGAAGACTTGACGACGGGACTCCCTCCGGTGACGACCTTGCCGTAGCCCGTCGCCATCCTGACCTGCAGCACCCGGTCACGGGTGGGTCCGTAGCGCAGTCGCCGGTAGCCGGAGAGACCAATCGCGACGGCACCACCGACGGTGGAACCCGGCATGGTCTCGGGCAGCACGGCGGTCTGGCGACGGGTTGCGATCTCGGCTTCGAGGACATCGATCGGCACACCGGCCTGGACAACAACCGTGAGATCGTCCGGCTGCCAGTCGACGATCGCATCGAGACGGGTTGTGGTGATGACCAGGTCGGCGGAGACCGGGTTCCCATATCCCCGGTGCGTTCCGCTCCCCCGAAAGGCGGTCGACATCCCGGCTTCGGCGGCTGCGGCCAGGATCGCTGCCGCCTCGTCAAGTGAGGACGGCGCCACAACATGGGCGGCATCGATGTCCACCGAGTCGTCCCTGAGTTGCTCGAGGAGCCGAAGGGTGACGGCGCGCAGACTCGTCATCCGGCTGGCCGATCGAAGCACCGGGATCCGCCGGGCAACACCTTGCCGGGGTTCATCAGTCGGTCGGGATCGAACGCGTCCCTCACCCTGGCCTGGGCGTCGAGATCGGCGGCGTTGAACACCTGGGACATCAGGTCCCGCTTCTCCAGGCCGATGCCGTGCTCTCCGCTGAGGGTGCCACCGGCGGCAACCGAGACCCGCACCATCTCGTGGGCGGCCTCGACCACCTTCTCGGTCATGCCCGGCTCTGCGGCGTCATAGGACACGAGGGGGTGCAGGTTCCCGTCGCCGGCGTGGAACACGTTCATGAGTCGGAGGCCGTAGGTGTCGGCAATGGTGTAGATCTCGTCGAGCACCTCGACGAACCGGGTCCGTGGTACCACCGTGTCGTTCAGGTAGTAGTCGGGGGCCGCTTGGGCGATCGCGCCGAACGCCGACTTGCGCCCCTTCCACAGCAGCGCCCGCTCGTCGTCATCCGACGCGGTGCGGATCTCACGCGCCCGGTTCCGTTGGGCAATGCCCTGGATGAGATCCACCTCGGCCGCAATGCCCTTGGGGTGGCCGACGACCTCAGCGAGCAGAACGGCGTCAGCGCCGACGGGGAGGCCGGCGTTCACGAAGTTCTCGATCGCCTCGATCATGCCGCGGTCCATCATCTCCAGGGCTGCCGGGACGAGGCCGCTCCCGATGATCTCCGACACGGTTCGTGCGGCGTCATTGATGTCATCGAACGAGACGAGCATCGTCGCGACGGCGGGCGGGTTCTCGGTAAGGCGGACGAGGACGCGCGTGACGATGCCGAGGGTGCCTTCGGAACCGACAATGAGGCCGCGCAAGTCGTAGCCCGGCAGATCCGGGGCGGCCCCGGCGAGCATCACGACATCGCCCTCGGCTGTCACGAGTTCGACCCCGAGCACGTGAGCGATCGTCGAACCCTCCGCGAGACAGTGCGGCCCGCCGGCGTTGGTCGCCGTGTTCCCTCCGACCGTCGACGCCTGCTGGGACGCGGGGTCGGGGGCGAAGTGGAGGCCCCGTTCCGTGAGCGCGTTGGAGAGGTCGAGGTTGATCAATCCGGGGCCAACCCAGGCGGTGCGCCCGATCTCATCGATCTCGAAGATCGCATTCATCCGAGTGAGCACAACGAGAACCGAACCGGGACAAGGGACGGCTCCCCCAGCGAGACCGGTTCCGGCACCGCGAGCGACGACCGGCATGCCGGCGTCGGCTGCGATCCGGACGACTGCCGCCACCTCCTCGGTCGTCTCGGGGAGCACCACGATGGCCGGATCGCCTGCGGTCACACCTGAATCCTTGGCGTAGATCAGACGGTCGATCGGGTGGGTGTGGACATGCGAGGCACCGATCAGTTCGACCAGTTGGGAAGGCACGTCCATAGCGGCAGCGTAGTGACCGGGACCGGTGCCGGAGTCCGGTCGCAGCACCCGCCGGCGATCCGATGGAACTCGGCTACGTGCTCTATCGTGGAGGATCCGCATGGAGCACCGCGTCGCCAACACTTCCCCCGCACGACCGGACATGAGCGACACAACGGACCGTGGACCCGTCCAACTCTTCGTCACGTGCATCGTGGATGTGTTCTACCCCGACGTCGGCCGAGCCGTCGTTCGGGCACTCGAGGGGCATGGCTTCACGGTCGAGTTCCCGGGGGATCAGACCTGCTGTGGGCAGCCTGCGTTCAACACCGGTCATCGCGGCGAGGCGACGTCGATGGCCGAGCACACCGTCCGAGCCCTCGATGCGACGGACGGCCCGATCGTGGTGCCCTCCGGTTCATGTACGGCGATGATCGTCGACCACTACAGGGGCCTCTTCGCCGACAGCCCCGACCTCCTTGCGATCGGCCGCCGTGTCGCGTCACGAGTCCATGAGTTCACGCAGTTCCTGGTCGACGAGATCGGCCTCGAGGGGGTCGAGTCGGTCATGACCGGCTCCGCAGTCTTCCATCCCTCGTGTCATGGCCTCCGTCACCTCGGTCTGGCCGGCTACGGCGAGGCGGTACTCGACGAAGCTGGGATTGAGCGCTGTGACCTGGCCGGTGCCGATGAGTGCTGCGGGTTCGGCGGTCTCTTCGCCCTCGAGATGCCCGAGGTCTCGACCTCGATCATGGATGTGAAGCTCGACAACGTCACGGCGACCGGAGCGGAAACCCTGGTCGGCTACGACATGTCCTGCCTGATGCACCTCTCCGGCGGACTGCGCCGCCGCGGGTCGGAGATCGAGGTTCGGCACATCGCCGAAGTCATCGCACCGGAGGACGGCACGTGAGCGATCAGCCGGCGACCTTCGTCGAACGCGCCAACAAGGATGTCAGCACTCCGAAGGCGGCCGCCGTCGCCGCCGGCGCACGCCTCCTCACCACCAAACGCGCGGCTGCCGTCGCCGCCTATCCGGCCATGGACATCATGAGGGACCGGGCACGGACGATCCGACTGCATGCCCTGACGCACCTCGACCGGTACCTCGATCAGTTCGCCGACGCCGTCGAAACCGCCGGTGGGCACGTGTTCTTCGCCGCAACGGCAACCGAGGCCAATGACTACATCCGGGGCGTGGCCGCCGGCAGGGACGCAGACCTGATCGTCAAGTCGAAGTCGATGGTGACTGAGGAGATCGAAGTCAACGGCGCCCTCGAACGCGACGGCAGAACGGTCGTGGAGACCGATCTCGGGGAGTTCATCGTTCAGTTGGCCGATGACCGCCCGTCGCACATCGTGGCACCAGTTCTCCACACGACGCGCCAGGAAGTCGGGGGCCTCTTCGCTGCCGAACTCGGCGTTGACTACACCGACGTGCCGACCGAGTTGAACCAGATCGCCCGGTCCTACCTCCGGGAACGGTTTCTTCGCGCGGACATCGGCATCTCGGGCGTGAACTTCGCCGTCGCTTCGACCGGGTCCGTCGCCATTGTCACCAACGAGGGGAACGGTCGACTCTCGACAACGGCACCCCGCGTCCACATCGCCGTCATGGGGATGGAACGGGTTGTGCCGACGCCCGAGGACCTCGGGGTGATGCTCGAAGTGCTCGGCCGGTCGGCCACCGGGCAGTCGCTGACGACATACACCAATATCGTCACCGGACCTCGGCGCCCGGATGATCCGGACGGTCCGGACGAACTGCATGTGGTCGTCCTCGACAACGGGCGGTCGGACGTGCTCGGCTCCGAGGTGGCAGAAGTCCTTGCGTGTATCCGATGCGGTGCGTGCCTCAATATCTGCCCCGTCTATCGGAGCGTCGGCGGCCATGCCTGGGGCGATGTCTACTCGGGACCGCTCGGATCGGTTCTCTCCCCAGCGCTGTTCGGTCTCGAAGGCCGGGAGGAGTTGCCGTACGCCTGCACCCTCTGCGGCGCATGTCTCGAAGTCTGCCCGCCCAGGATCGATCTCCCCGGGATGCTCGTCGAGACGCGGAACCGGGTCGTCGAGGATGGCGGCGGTTTCGGGTGGCTGAACCCAGCCATGTCGGCGTATCGGATCGCGGCCACGAGATCGACAGCCTGGAAGTCGGCCATCGGTGCCGCCTCGGCCGGTGGGCGAGTCTCCGGGAACGGCTGGTTCTCTCGGCTCCCCGGACCCGGGGGAGCGTGGACGTCGGGTCGAGACCTGCCGGCCCCGGCACGGGTGTCATTCAGGAAGTGGTGGAGGCAACGCGATGGATCGTGAAGCGTTTCTCAGCAGCGTCCGTTCTTCGCTCGGAATCGGAACCGTCCCGGCACCGAAACCCCTGAACGGCGGAGGCGTCGTCCCCGACCGCTCGCAGGTAGACCTGCTCGAACGATTCACCGCCTCCCTCGAAGCGGTTGACGGCACGGTCCACACCACCGGAGGCCTCGCGGTGCTCGACGAGATCGTGGCGCTGCATGGCCCGGGATGCCTCATCGCTTGGGACGATGCCTCCCTCCCGATCCCAGGGGCCGCCGAACGACTGGTCGCCGCCGGATGCAGTCGGATCGCTTCGACGGTGCCGTGGGACAACGAAGGTCGCGGCACACACCAGAGCACCTACTTCGATGTTCGCTTCGGCCTCACGGGTGCGGAGGCGGCGTTTGCCGAGTCGGGGTCGATCGTGATTCGGTCGGGACCCGGCCGGCCCCGCATGGCCTCGCTCATCCCCCTCGTCCACATCGCACTGCTCCCGGTCGATCGGATCTTCCGATCTCAGATGGACTGGATGTCCGATGATGACGTCGATCTGACTGAAGCGGCCAACGTCGTGTATGTGACCGGCCCCAGCCGGACCGCCGACATCGAACAGCAACTCAATCTCGGAGTCCACGGGCCGCGAGCGGTTCACGTCGTGATCGTCTGATCAACGCTCCGACCCTCAGGCGGTGCCCCAACCCCCGCCGCCGGGTGTGAGCACCCGCAACCGGTCACCGGCTTCGACCGCGACGGTGCACTTGCCGGGAAGCCGTTCCGGGATGCCGTCCCTAATCAGCCAGTCCTCACCGGAGGCCCCGGGTTCTCCACCCTGCAAGCCCCATGGCTGGAGCCGTCGTCGCTCTCCCATCAGCGACACGGTGGCATCGCTGAGGAACTCGATCTCGCGCTCGATCCCTTCGCCCCCCGGGTACGTGCCCCGACCGCCGGATCCGGAGCGCAGCCGGTAGGTCACGATACGGAACGGGTAGTGGGCTTCGAGCGACTCGACGGGGGTGTTCTTGGTGTTGGTCATCCCGGTGTGGATGCCGGACTGCCCGGCCCGGCCGCGCCGTCCGCCCTGGCCACCACCGACCGTCTCGTAGTAGGCGAACTGATCGTTGCCGATCAACACGTTGTTCATCGTGCCCTGGCCGGCAGCCGGAACCCGGTCGGGGGCGGCTCGTGCAAGAGCACCGAGCAGCGTGTCGGCGATCCGCTGGCTGGTCTCGACGTTGCCCGCCGCGACGGCGGCCGGACGTGCGGCATCGACGATCGTGCCCGGCTGAGTCGTGAGCGTCATCGGGCGGTAGCACCCACCATTCGCGGGGATCGTCGGGTCGGTCGCGACCCGGACCGCGTAGTAGAGGCAGGAGCGGGTGACGGCCTGCACGGCGTTGATGTTCCCGGCGATCTGGGGTGTCGTCCCCGTGAAGTCGGCATTGAGCACCTCGCCGTCGACCGTGACCGCGACCGTGATCGGCAGGTCCTCATCGCCCCACTCGAGATAGTCGGTGAACCGGTAGACACCGTCCGGCAGGGCACCGATGGCGACCGAGGTCCTGCGTTCGCCGTAGGCGAGGAGCGCAGACGTCACCTCGTGCCAGCGGTCGATGCCCTCAGAAGCGACCAAGCGCTCGATGCGTTGCGCCCCCGCTTCGTTTGCCCCCATCTGGGCCGACAGGTCTCCGATCCGCTCGGCCGGCGTTCGCGTCGCCGCCAGGAACGGTTCGACGAAGTCCGCGATCCACTCGCCTCGTTGCACGGCAACCATCGGTGACACGACGTGTCCCTCGTGGTCGACCCGAGTGGCGTGTGCCGGCATCGAACCGGGCGCCTCGCCGCCGACGTCGGCATGGTGGGCGCGGTTGGCGACCCACGCGACCAATCGTCCGGTCACGAAGACGGGGCGAACGAGCGTGAGGTCGTTCAGGTGGGTCCCCCCGGCGTACGGATCGTTGACCGCGAACTGCGTACCGGGTTCTGCGTCCGTTCCGAACCGATCGAGGACCGCCGCGACCGACGCCGGCATGGATCCGAGGTGGACCGGGATGTGCTCCGCCTGAGCGAGCATCTCGCCGGTCGGATTGAACAAGGCAGCAGAGCAGTCGGCGCGTTCTTTGATGTTCGGGGAGTAGGACGTCCGCCGCAGAACGATCCCCATGTCGTCGGCGATCGCTTCCAAGCGGTTGCGTGCGACTTCGAGCGTGATCGGGTCGACCGTCACCACGTCACCTCCAGCGCACCGGTGCGGGTGACCTCTGCCCGCTCCCCGGGCCCGATCCAGGTGGTTGCCTCCCGCTCCTCGATGATGGCCGTTCCATCGACGACGGTGCCGACACGAAGGCCGGTCCGCGACCAGACCGTTGCCTCAGTCGTACCAGCAGTCGTGATCACGGTCCGCGTTCCCAGCCTGGGCTCTCCGAAAGCGTCCCAGGCGAAGGCGTCCGCTGCGGCGATGTGCGCCCGGCCGGTGACGGTGGCGCGCACGGTGACGACCTCGATGGGATCACCGGGGCGATCGAACCCGTTGCGTTCCCGGTGCAGGTCATGGAAGCGGCAACCGAGGGTCTCCCACCCGTCTCCGACGGTGTACGGAACGGTGATCTCGTGCGACTGGCCGAAGTAGCGGACATCAGCGAGGGTCTCGACGTCGCCGGTCGGAAACCGCAGCAGCGCCTCTTCCGACAACTGGTCGAAGGCGGGATCCGGACGGTCGCCTTCGCGGATCAGAATGCTCTTCGCCAGGTCGACCCTCGGCGGGCTGAGGAGCAGGCCTGCGGCGGAGAAGACGCCGCCGTATGGCGGGATGATGACCCCCGCCATGTCGAGCGACCGGGCCAGAGCCGTTGCGTGGAGGCCACCGGCTCCTCCGAACGCGACGAGCCACGCATCCCGCGGATCGGCGCCCTGTTCGATCGAGACGGTCCTGATCGCTCCGGCCATGACTTCCTCTACGACACGAACGACGCCAAGGGCCGCCTCTTCGGCGACCAATCCGGCCCGTGCGCCGAGGACGCCGAGTGCCTCGGTGGCCCTGACGCTCTGGATCGAGAGACGCCCGCCGAGCGAGGCATCGCCGGCGATCCGGCCGAGCACGACGTTCGCATCGGTGACGGTCGCCTCATTCCCTCCCCGCGCGTAGCAGGCCGGTCCTGGTTCGGCGCCGGCGCTCCTCGGGCCGACTCGGAGCGACCCTCCCGGATCGACCCAGGCAATACTCCCACCGCCGGCACCCACGGTGTGGATCGCCGCCGATGGCATCCGGCACGGGAAGCCTGCGACCTCCCGTTCATAGGAGATCTCCGGCCGACCGTCCTGGATTCGGCAGACATCGGTTGAGGTCCCCCCCATATCGAACGCGATGACATGGTCGCGGCCGAGCGCCGTTCCGATGGCGGCCGCTGCCACGACTCCTCCTGCCGGTCCGGAGAGCAGGATCGAGGCCGGCAGCGCCGCGGCATCCGCACCGCTGATCAATCCGCCGGACGAGCGCATGACACCCATTGCGTCGGCGAGACCGCTCGCCTGCACCCCGGCTTCGAGACGAGTGAGATAGGCGGCCACCACCGGCATGAGGTATGCATTGAGAACGGTCGTCGACGTACGTTCGTACTCGCGGAACTCAGCCACGACGTCGCTTGAGATCGACACAGCGACGTCTGGCGCGACGCGGGCCAATTCGGCGGCGATCTCTTGCTCATCGGTTGGGTCTTCGTAGGAGTGCAGCAGGCTCACGGCCACGGCCTCATAGGCGCCGGGGTCGACCGCCGAGAGATCCGCGATGCGGTCCGACCGCAGAATCAGCGGGTCGGGTCGGTCGGCGAAGGTGTCGTACAGGCTCGGACGATCCTGCCGTCCGATCTCAATGACGTCCTCAAAGCCCGGCGAGGTGACGAGCAGCGTTCTCGCACCGTCCCGTTCGAGCAGCGCGTTCGTCGCGGTCGTCGTGCCATGGAGGAAGGTGTCGACGTGCTCGGTGAGTTCGAGCGAACCCGCGAGAACGGCTTCGCTCTGGTCTGACGTGGTCGTCGGCAGCTTCGCGGTCCGGATCGTCGACCCGTCCCACAAGAGGAGGTCCGTGAATGTCCCGCCGACGTCGACTCCGAGGATCACGAGTCGAATCTCATCGGCGACGTACGGACGCTACGCTCGAAGGACATGACCGTACAGGTATCCAGCACTCCCAATCCGAACGCCCTCAAGTTCGGCGTCGGCGTCGATGTCGGAGGCCCGGCAACGTTCGTCGCCGGCACCGAGACCGACGATGCGACCATGGCCGCGCTCCTCGCGATCGATGGCATCATGAGCATCTTCATGACCGCCGATTTCGTGACCTTGTCAAAGACGCCGGACGCGTCGTGGGAGATGATCGTCCCGGTGGCGACCGAACTCCTCGAGCAGCGATTCGGGGCCTGAGTCATTCTCAGGAACGCCGTCCCCTCACCACGATCCAGGGCAGTGTGAAGACGATCGGGAACTCGATCGGCGGCTGAAGTGACGCGTCTACCTGCGCCAGCACCCGGTCCATGGCGACTCCGTCGAGCAGCGCCGTACCGGGCCAGATCCCCGATCGCACCGCTTCGACGCCCTCTGCTGCAGAAGCGGCAACGGCGGCCGGAAGATCCGCACGGCTCTCGACCACATCCCGCAGCCCAGCACGCACAGCGTCGACGCCGAGTCCGTCCGCCGCGCGGAATCGGAACTGTGCTTCGTCGGCGATCGATTGTTCGGTTTGATAGAGAAATCCGTAGCGCCGGGCCGCCGGCATCGATTCGGTGAGCCCCCTGGCATCGATCTCGCCCAGCCACACGGTCCCGCCAGGGCGGACGACCCGGACGGCTTCTGCGACAACGTCGAACACGCCGGCGGGACCGTCCCAGGCGGAGAGGGCAACGGCGGAATCGAAGCTTCCGTCCGGGAATCCGGTTGCGGTCGGTGTGGCACCTTCGGGGACGGGGGTCACGAGAAGTGTTGAGACGGTTGGTGTCGTGTCGCCGGTCGGTGCCGGTAGCTGGTTGGCGACGCTGTCGGCGTACGGTCCAACGACAAGAGTGTCGGACTCCTCGGCAGCGCCAAGTTCGGCGAGCGTCGAGAGCCAGGCATCACGAAGGGTTCGCTGCTGCTGCATGTCCGCCAGCGTAGCGAGACGCCGATCCGGTCCGGCGCAGCAGCCGCCCTACGAGCCGGGGATCGTGTCGGACCGCATGACGACCGGCCACCGGTTGCCGGAGCGATCGCCAATCGTGAAGACGACCCTCCAGTCGGGACCGGACGAGCCGCTCTGGACAACCTCTGCTCTCTCATCGAACATGCCGGCGTACTCCAGCGTTGCGGCAACGGCCTCGTCGTGG
Organism: uncultured Actinomycetota bacterium; assembly: GCA_963785245.1. Lineage (GTDB taxonomy): Bacteria > Actinomycetota > Acidimicrobiia > Spongiisociales > UBA5794 > JAHEEL01. The sequence continues at coordinate 143,840 of CAWAUO010000011.1, forward strand.
GCCTCTCCCTCCGTCTCCATCCATCCATCGATCGTGTGATACACCGGAGGCATGATCGGGATCGGCAGGTCAACGATCGCGGTCTGGCCGCCGTCCACGGCGACGAGTACGTCGACGGCACGCACCGGGCTGCGGATGAACGCCCCGTCCGGTTCCTCGGTCAGCGAACGGAACACCACGGACACGGCATAGCCGCGAGCGGTCGGACGAATGTCGAATGCCCTCGCCCACTCCACATAGGAGATGTCGGCATCATCGGTTGCGGATAGGCTCGGGAGCGCCGCGTCGTTGACGAACGCCGAGATGAGTTCCTCCGGGATCGGTCCGTCGACGGTGAAGTAGTCCGTAACGAACCACTCCGCCCGTGCGACCGCGGAGAGTTCTGCGATCGACGGTTGAACCGCCATCAGGTCGGCTTCGGAAAGCACCCCGGTGGTGCTGGTGCTGCTCGAGGTGGACGCTTCGGTCACCACCTCGGTGGTCGTCGACTCGACCGGGGCTGCCAGGGCTGCATCGTCTCCGTGACCGGGAGCGGTGAGCCATCGGATCCCGACGAATCCGACGACCACCGCAGCGATGACGGCGGCTGCCAGGTAGAGGGTCTTGGTTCGTCCCTGGCGATCCTCCGTGAGAAGGGTGCTCCACGGGATCTCTTCGTATTCGTCCACGTCATACCTCCGGGATGTGGAGTGGCTGTCCTGGGTGGATGAGATTCGGGTCATCGCCGATGAGCGGCCGGTTCGCCTCGTAGATCGCCGGCCAGAAGCGGGCGATCTCGAGTCTTGATGGTCCGGTACCGCCTCGGGCGGCGAGGACCTCTCCTGCGATACGCCACAGGCAGTCACCGGGTTTGACGATGTAGGGCGTGTCCGGTCGGTCGGACTGAACCGCCGCCTGATGGGTCTCGGCGGCACGCGGGGTCGCCGGTGCGATGTCCCCGACGTCGGCCGCGTCCGACAGACGAACGATCGGAGGAGCAACCGTCGCCGATGCGGCCTTGGGACGGATCGGTGCCGCGATCACGCTGGCCATCACCAGGACCGCGACGATCGGTCGGATGGGGATCGGGATATCGACTGTACCAAGGCGGCGGGCGGCGACCGGCAGCGATCCGATCGCTCCCAGCGTCAGGGTGACAATGGCGATTCCGGCGCATAACGCCATGGCAGGTTCCATGGATCGAACGTATCTGTAATGTCAGATGACATCAAGAGATGCGGATAGGCATTGTTTCCGCGATCCTGAGGTCGTCAGTCTCAAGTCGCCGGGGATTCCTCCCGCTTGGGAAAGGAGGAGAACCGAATCCCAGGGCGGTACGGGCACGCGTAGGGTTGCCGGTGGCGGTTCATCCAGACCGGGGAGGGTTCTGATGAAGGTTCGTTTCTTGCCAAGCGTTTCGATGGCGGTGATCCTCGTGGCTGCAGGGTGCAGTTCGTCGACCGGGGAGGACGGCTCAACGACCACGGCGGCCACCGAGACATCGACAACAACCACTGTTCCTGCAACCACCACGACCGCGGCGACCACCACAACGGCAGCAACGACCACCACCGCACCGACGACGACCACCACGGAGGGGTCGAGTGCCACACCGGTCGCCGAAACACCGATCGTGGGCGTTCTTGCGCCCTACTCGGCCGCCGGGGCAGATCTCTTCCCCGAGGGATCGGTCGAGGCACATTGGTATCAATGGGATAATCACTACGTCGTGCTCTACCGGGGCTTCGACGCCTCGAGCGGCGCCCCGACCTGCGCCGGCAACTCGATCTTCGATCCTGCCGTCGGAGGATGGGTCAACATCTCGAATTCCCCCCATGAGGGAACAGTCGACGAGATTTGCGATGGAGTCCCGAAGTTGGCCGACCCGCCAGCAGGCGTCGCCTCCTGCGGGTCGCTCCTGTACTACCTGACCGAGATCCCGACGGAGACCGTCGGGACGCTCTTCGGCACGCTGGAGATCGTCAAGGGCGGCGCAGCGGATGGACAGACGTCACAAGCCGAGTCGGACCTCGCCTCGACTCCGGAATTCGAACCCGAACTCGCTGCGTACGAACTTTCGCCGAGCAACGTCGACGACGGGGGAACGGTCGTCTGCGGTTGACGAAGGCCGAGGCCTCGGCGAGCGTGGGTTCTCGATCAGAACCTTTCGAGCACGATCTTGCCGCGTGCCGTTCTCAAGCGGTTTGGCTATCGAGCGTCCCCGGCCGACGGATCACGGTTGCCGGTATTGGACCGTGTTGCCGGCCTTGCCGACCGGAACGAGGACCTCGGCGCTGCGCAGGCAGTAGGCCATCTGTTGCGCAACACGGCGCGGCCGCCCGAGGGCCGTTGCCAGGTCTTCCGTCGTGAACGTCTCGGGAAGTCCGGCGGGGATCAACGTCGCGAGGTCTTTGACACCGGAGATCATCACCGTGTCCACAACGTCGATCAGGCGACGTTCGATCACCATCCAACCTTTGCGTCGCCAGGCTCGGCCGGGTGCATGCCGGCGGTACTCCTCCTCGGTGGTCATCACCAGGTGCACCTCCAGCGCTGGGTGCGCCACAAGATCGGGGAAGCTCACGAGTTCCGCGAAGACATCGATCGGTGTCCCATGTCGAGGGGACCGCCGGCGCCCGAGTTCGGTCCCGTCGCCGTCGATCTTCACGATCCACCGGTCCACGGCGATCGGATGGACAATCCTCACCCTCCATCCAAGCTCCAGAAGGGTTGAGACCTTCTGCTTCATCGAGGAGAACCCGCGGGTCTGTATCTCGATCAGCAGATCGTCACGGGCCAGATCGACGACGAACCGGTCGACCGGCACCTCGATCCGGTCACCCGGCCTGGAGTACCAGCGCTTCAGGGCGGCATGGAGGTGCTTCTCCCTCAGGGTCCCGATGTGGGGTGCGGCGTCGGTCACGTGCCCGAGCGTAGGCCCAGGCGACGGTGCATCCGCGAACCAACGGCGCCGGCCCCGGCTTCGCCGGTGACGGCTCCGACCAGCAACCGGTCAGCCACCGATGTAGGACATCTCAACCTTCGGGAGTCCGATCGGCACGCCGGAGCGCTCTTCGCTGTACCGGTCGGCCCTGGCCTCCCACACGTCGGTGATGATTCCGGCGAGGTCCTCGTCCGTCGCTCCCTCGCGCATCGCGTCGCGAAGGTCGGTACCGGCGTACGCGAACAGGCAGGTGTAGATCGAACCGTCCGCGGACAGGCGTAGACGTGAGCAGTCGCCGCAGAACGGGTCGGTGACCGACGCGATGACGCCGATCTCGCCGGCACCGTCGCGATAGCTCCAGCGGTTCACGACCTCGCCGGTGTAGTTCGGTTCGACGGGATCGAGCGGCCACTCGGCACCGATCGTTGCGAGGATCTCCTCGGCCCCGAGGACATCGTCCATCTCCCATCCATTGGAAGAACCGACGTCCATGTATTCGATGAATCTCACGATGTGCCCGGTCCCCCGGAACATCCCCGCGATCTCCAACAGGGCATCGTCGTTGAGGCCGCGACGCACCACGGTGTTGATCTTCACGGGGGAGAGTCCGGCGTTCTTCGCCTCGTCGATGCCCTCGAGGACGCGTGCCACCGGGAAGTCAACGTCGGCAGCATGGCGGAAGCGGGCATCGTCTACGGCGTCGAGGCTCACCGTGATGCGGTCAAGGCCCGCGTCTGCGAGCGCTTGCGCATGGCGAGCCAGCGTACTCCCGTTGGTGGTCATCGCCACGTCCTTGATCCCGTCGACCGCCGAGACTCGTTCCACCAGATCGGCAACGCCGTGCCGGAGGAGCGGTTCGCCACCCGTCAGCCGGATCTTCTCGACGCCGAGATCGGCGAACAATCCGACCAGTCGCTCAATCTCCTCGAACGTGAGGATCTCGTCGCGCGGCAGGAACACGTGATCGCGGTCGTACACGTCGCGCGGCATGCAATAGGCACAGCGGAAGTTGCAGCGGTCCGTGACGGACACGCGCAGGTCGCGCAATGGTCTGCCGAGTGTGTCGAGAAGCATCGGTCAGAGGCTACCGAACGTTCGACGCTCCGAACACACTCAGCGAATGAGGTCGAGGAACTCGTTCCGAGTGCGGGGATCGTCCTTGAACGTGCCGCGCATGGCGCTGGTGATCATGGCGCTCTCCTGCTTCTGGACGCCGCGCATCATCATGCAGAGGTGCCGCCCTTCCATCACGACCGCGACGCCGTGGGGATCAAGGATCTCGGTGAGGGCGTCGCCGACCTGGTTGGTCAATCGCTCCTGAACCTGGAGACGGCGGGCAAACACGTCGACGATCCGTGCGACCTTCGAGAGGCCGATGATCTTCCCCTTCGGGAGATACGCGACGGCTGCCTTCCCGAAGAACGGCAGCATGTGGTGCTCGCACATCGAGTAAAACTCGATGTCCTTCACCAGCACCATCTCCTCGGCGCCTTCCGCGTCGAACACGGCGTTGTTCACGACCTCCTCGAGCGAGGTCGAGTAACCACTCGTGAGGAAGTCCATCGCTTTGGCGACCCGCAGCGGCGTGCGCTGCAGGCCTTCGCGATCTGGATCCTCACCGATCTCGAGGAGTTGCTCGCGGACGAGGCCCTCGAACTTCGGGGCGTAGACGTCCGCAACATCGTCGAAGTCTTCGGGTGCCCGAGGTGAATAGGGAGTGCTCAGGTGAATAGCCATGACAATACGAACCTCTCCTGGACCTACATATTTCGCTATTTCCTTCGTAGTCCGACCGTCACTTGGATGAACCCAATCTGGCGCAACTTCCGCGATCGGGATCGCGACATGCGGGGCGGTGCCCGCCAGGGGGTCCGGGAGCACCCATCCGTCATGGTCGATCTCGACGTCTCCGAAGTAGGCAATGTCGAGGTCGATCGTGCGCGGCGCGTCCGGATCATCGGTCCGCTCTCGACCCAGCTCCTGCTCGATCGCGCGGAGGGCCATCCGCAGATCCACGGGACCGAGCTCCGTGCAAATGAGAGCCGCTGCGTTGAAGAAGTCGGGAGCGCCTGCGGGCCCACCGACCGACGGACTCTCGTAGAAGTGGCTCACCTTCTCGACGGTGATGTTCGAGGCACGACGGAGAAGTCGGATCGCCTCCGGCAGGTTGCGCTCGCGCTCGATGTTTGAGCCAATGGCGATGATGGCCTTGGCCGTTCCGTCACGCATCGGAAGACTCCTCTCTGGTCCGGCTGATCGTGATTCCGACCGAACGAGCATGGCGCAAGGCACCTGGTTTCTCCACGGTCATCTCGACCGAAGCGACGCGATCGTCTGACTCGAAGCAGGTCTCGACCAGCTCTGCAACGAGTCGCTCCACCAGCATTGGCTCACCATCTTCAATGTGCTTGATGAGTCGCTTCGTGATCGTTCGGTAGTTGACGGCATCGTCGATGTCGTCGCTCGCCGCTGCCGGGCGTGTGTCTGCCCAGAGCGTGGCGTTGATGAGGATGTCCTGGCGATTCACCCGCTCATCCGGATTGATCCCCAAGATCCCCGAGACCAGAAGATCCTTGATGTGGATCTGATCGAACCCGTTCATGTGGCCCTCCCCCGCTCGAACTGACGGCTGGCGACCGGCGACCGGCGACGCCGGAGCAATTGGTGACTCACAGCAGGTGCCCTCCTCCGTCGACCCGAATGATCTCTCCCGTCACGAAATCGTTCTCGAGCAGGGAGAGCACGGCAGCAACCACCGGTGCCGTCCCTCCCACCCGCTCAAGCGGCAGTTCGGCGGCGAGGCGGGCGGCGTAATCGTCGTCCTCGTTGGGTGGCGGCAGGATCACGCCGAGCGCAACGGCGTTCACCCGGATTCGGGGGGCAAGTTGCAGAGCCGCCGTCCTGGTGAACGTATCGATCCCGCCCTTTGCAACGATGTAGCTGAAGTGCTCCCGGTACGGACTCTGGGTCCGGACGTCGGTGATGTTCACCACCGCACCGTCGAGATCCTCGGGAAGTGTGTTGGCGAGGGCCTGGGTCGCGAAGACCGGCGACGCCAGGGTCAGATCGAGGGTTCGTCTCCAGTCGTCGAGCGTCACGTCACCGACGGTATCGGTCGGAAATCCTGAGGCGCTGTTGACGAGGATCGATGGGGTGCCAAGGGACTGTTCGGCAAGGGCGATGAGTTCGCCGCCGGTCGATGGATCGGACAGGTCGACGGATCCGATCGCTGCCTGCACACCGAGGCCGCGCACCGCATTGGCTGTCTCATCCGCGGCCCCGACGGATCGGTTGTAGTGGATGAAGACGTCGCAGCCTGCGCCTGCCAGGCCGAGCGCGATGGCGCGTCCGACGCGCACGCCTCCGCCGGTCACGATCGCAACTCTTCCGCGTAGCTCCATGGCTTTGAGCGTAACCATCCGGGGGCTGTTCGCCGTGTGGTTTTGCGGGTAACCGCTGCCTTGCTCCGTGACCGCCTATCCTGGCCTCCGTGAGCAAGGAAGACCCGAAGCACGGACGCTGGATCCTCCCCGTTGTGGTTGCCGCGTTGATCGGAATCACCTATCTCTTCGTCAACGCGCTCCCGCCCGCGGAGATCCCTGTCGGGACCACGACCACGGTTGTGGCCTCCGAAAGCACGACGACCACGGTGGCCGGCTCAACAACGTCGACCACCCTCCCATCGGACCTCGCAGCGTTCCTCCAACTCGTGGACGAATACGCATCAGACGCAACCAGGATCGCCGCTGAGATCGACGCCGCCAACACCGCGTGGGAGAACGACGAAGCGTCGTTCGCCGACACGCTGGCGTCGTTCGAGGCTTCGGCGGTCGAGGCGCAGACACTCAGCGACAGCGTCGCCGCAACCAATGCTCCCGACGTGTACGTCGCGGTCTGGCCTGATGCGGTGACAGCCGCCGCAGCCCTCCCTCCAGGCGTCGACGCCGTGATCGAAGGTCTTCGTGCCCCGGACGACGGGACCGCCCGTCGCGAAGCCGTGGCGGCGTACGCGACACTGACCGACGAGTTCCTCACCGCCATCGACGCCGTAGAGGCCGCGACCCCGTAGCCACCCGGCGCCCGAGTGAACACGAGCGACTCAGTCGACTCCGTCGGAGGCCGATCGGAGTCGATGATCTACGTTGGTCCGTCCCCGAGCATCTTCGACACGAACCCGTCCGCCGCAGCGTCGAACTCTCCCTGGTGGAGGCCCTGCGTAGCCACTACCACTGCACCTTTGGAGGCGAACGCGCCGCTCAGACCGGCGAGCGCCTCCGATGTGCGGGCGGTCACATCGGCGAACGTATGCGGGAAGAACGCATACGTGCAGAACACACCAACCGGGAGTCCGTCGAGCGCCGGAAGCTCCGCGATCCACTCCCGCAGCCGCTTGGTCGGCCCTCCTCCGAACGGCGTGTCGACTTGGACCTTGCACCCAGCGACAACCGCGTCGGCGGAGACGAGATCCTCGGGGACAGCTTCGTCGATCGAGCGCACCAGCGTGGCCACACCATGGCTTGCGGCAGACTCTGCTATCGCCTCCGCCGCCTGGCGCACCTTGCCGTGGCGCTTCTCACACACGACATACATGTCCATACCGCAACCGTACTGATGTGGATTGGCACGCGGAAGGGCACTCTGAGACGGAGTCCCGCATCGAAGGCACGAAGGATGGCCGGACCGGGCGATCTGCGCCCTGGGGAAGGGTCGTCCCCGATCCCGATGCCCGCTGTGCCCAACGGCGCCGGCAGCTCGACGTCCAGCGTGTAAGACTCGATGGTGCTGAGCGATTGGAGTAGTCGTGTCCGCACCAATGCTGAGACTCGCCGGTCCTGTGCTCGACGCCGCTCACCCGCTCGAACGTGTCCGCTTCTACGAACGTCTCCTCGGCTGGCCCATTGTTCGCAGTGAAGGACCCCGACCGGGACGCCCACCCGTGGATGGTTGGGCGCTGTCGCGATCACCGGATGGATCGCAGAAGATCGAGATCCGGTGGGAGCCCAGCTACTTCGCTCCAACCTGGGCCCCGGTTGCCGGCGAGCACCTCATGATGATCCCTCTCGACTTCGGTGTGGACGATCTCGAAGCGGGGGCCGTCTGGGCACCCGACGACGGCGCACGCCTTGCCGACCATCAACCCCAAGAGCACGTGCGGGTGATGCTCGACCCTGAGAGTCACCCGCTCCGCCTCTTTCTCGACGAACGCTGAGGTCCGCGGCCGGGAGGCCGGTCGCCGTCGGATGCTGGAGGCAACGGATATGGGACAATCCCACCGTTGAGTTCCGACAGTGTCGTGTGCCTCATGACCTCATTGGACCCGTGTGATCTCAGGGTGTTCGACGGCCGCGCTGGCCGTCGGGATCGATGCGAGTCTGGCTCTTGCCCGCCCACGTCGTTTGCAGAGAGGGAGCTGATTCCAAGCATGAACGACGCATCGTGTCGATGACCAGTCCCGATCCCGTGGTGGTGGAGCCGCCAAGGCCGGGCCGCGTCGCCGTGCTGGCTGCGAAGGTGCCTCCCGGGGCAGTTGCCGCGGTGGCAGGGTTCGGCATCGGTGTGGCTGTTGCGTTCGGCATCCTGCAGCGCGCCGCATTCCCCGATTGGGGTGTCGCAAATCTCGACTCCGAGGCGTCATTCGCCACACGGTTCTCGTCGGCTCTCCTGTGGGCCGCCGCCTTCTGGTGGTTCCTGGTCGCGGTGACGAGTCGACCCCGGTCGTTGGCGCTCTGGATCTGGTGGCCGGTTCTGGCGTGGCTGGCCCTCGACGAGGGCAGCGCCATCCATGAGCGCGTGGAGCGGTGGTCGGGGATCGATTGGCAGATTCTCTACGTTCCGGTGATGGCCCTGGCGGCCGTGGCATGGTGGGGCGTGCTCCGCCGGTATCGAGACCAAACGCGCATCGCGGTACCGCTCATTGTCGTTGCGGCGGTCTGGTTCGTCGCGTTGGCGCTTGAACTCGTTCAGAACTGGGGCGGAGCACCGATACAGGCCTCGATCTACGACCCGGCCATGATCCTCGAGGAAGCGCTCGAGATGGTGGGAGCCACGGCGCTCCTCGTTGCTGCGACCTCGGCGCTCCGTCGGGCGGTTCAAACAGCGCCGCAAATCACGGAGTGACCGCGGTCACGCACGCGTTGGTGGTGTTCGTGGTGGTGTTCGTGGTGGTGTCGCGGACCTGACCTCGGCAAGCCTTCCACCCTCGACACAGCGCCGACGAGTCGTTACAGTCGCCCGGCTTCGAACGACCTCAACACGACCGGTGGACCACGGTGGCCTTCGCAACAACGGCATTCCTGACGCTCTTCGTCATCATCGACCCCATCGGGTTGTCGTCCCTGTTCCTCGGCGTCACCAACGGATACACGCCAAAGCATCGCCGGTCGACCGGCCTCCGGGCGATACTCATCGCCGGCGGCATCCTGATCGTCTTCCTGTTCATCGGTGAACCGTTCCTGCGCTACCTCGGAGTCAGCATCGATGCCCTCCGCATCGCGGGAGGCTTGCTGCTTTTCAAACTGGCGTTCGACATGGTGTTCGCCAAGCGCGAGCGCCAGACCGAGACTGAAGAGGCTGAGGCGCGCACCCGGGATGACGTCGCGGTGTTCCCGCTCGCGATTCCCCTCATTGCGGGCCCGGGAGCGTTCGCCACGATCCTGGTGCTCGCAACCGAGATCAACAGCCAACCCGAGTATCTCGCGATCCTGATCGGCGCTCTTCTCGCCGTCCTCATCCTCACGTACGTTGGGTTCCGACTCGCCACTCCGATTCACCGGCTCCTCGGCGACACCGGAACGGCCGTCATCACCCGGGTGCTCGGCATCCTCCTCGCCGCCCTCGCCGTCCAACTCGTCATCGACGCGGTCCTCGCTCTCAGATAGGCGAAGACCCACACCGCAAAGAGAAGCCCGCCCCCACGGACGAGGGGGTGGGCTTCTCGGCTCGGTAGATGTGTCGCCTGTTTGCTGCGCTACTCGGCGAGCGCTCCGCAGATCTTGCCGGTGATGAGGGCCGCCACCGTGTACGGATCGGCGTTGGCGTTCGGGCGGCGATCTTCGATGTAGCCCTTGCCGTCCTTGGCGGTCTGCCAGGGGATCCGCACCGATGCGCCACGGTCCGAGACGCCGTAGGAGTACTCGGTCCACGGTGCGGTCTCATGGAGACCGGTCAGGCGGCGTTCGATGCCCGCCCCGTACACCTTGATGTGCTCCTCCGGGTTCACCGAGAGCGCTTCGCACGCCGCGATGATCGGTTCGTACGACTCGCGCATGGCAGTCGTCGAGAAGTTCGTGTGCATCCCGGCACCGTTCCAGTCACCATCGACGGGCTTCGGATTGAGGTGGGCGGAGATGTCGTAGTCCTCGGCGATGCGGTAGAGCAGCCAGCGAGCCATCCAGAGATGGTCACCGACCTCGACCGGACCGAGCGGCCCGATCTGGAACTCCCACTGTCCAATCATGACCTCTGCGTTGGTACCCGAGATCTCGAGACCAGCCGCCATGCACGCCTCAGTGTGCTCCTCGACCACGTCGCGGCCCCAGATCTCATCCGCGCCGACGCCGCAGTAGTAGCCGCCCTGAGGGGCTGGATACCCACCGACCGGCCAACCGTGCGGACGGCCATCCTTGAAGAACGTGTACTCCTGCTCGAGCCCGAACCATGGGTCCTGATCCTTGTACTTCTCGAACGCAGCGACTGCTGCAGCCCGCGTATTCGACGGGTGCGGTTCCATGTCCGGCGTTAGAACCTCACACAACGCGAGGACGTCGTCCCCACCACGAATCGGATCGGGACAGACGAACACCGGGTTCAGCACGCAGTCTGAGAGGTTCCCGGGCGCCTGCTCCGTACTCGACCCGTCAAAGCCCCAGACCGGCAGTTCTTCGCCGGACGGCACGATCTTGGTCTTCGACCGCAGCTTCGAGGTCGGCTTCTGACCGTCAATCCAGATGTACTCAGCTCGATACGCCATTGATTCCTCCGATGTCCGTTGGTGTGTGCGGCGAAGCAGGCGTGCTCCGCCACCACGTATCCCGGCAGCATGCCAGCGGGTCGTTACCCGCCGGTAACCGTTGTGTGAATGCTGTGTTACGAGACGATCGAGGGCTGGCGCCACAGCGGGAACGCCGTACGATGGTGGCCCTTGGAGGCCACACACTCATGGACAGACAGCACGAATACGTCCTCAGGACGGTTGAAGAGCGGGGAATCCGATTCATCCGACTCTGGTTCACCGACGTCCTGGGGTTCCTGAAGTCGTTCGCCATCACACCCGCCGAACTCGAGGTTGCGCTCGAGGACGGCCTCACTTTCGACGGTTCATCGATCGACGGATTCTCTCGCACCTACGAGGCGGACATGCTCGCCCGGCCCGACCCCACGACGTTCCAGATCCTTCCCTGGAAGTCGGGAGACGCCGGCGTGGCGCGCATGTTCTGCGACATCGTCACCCCCGACGGCGAGCCATTTGAGGGTGACCCTCGCTACGTCCTGCGGCGGACCATGAAGCGGGCCGCTGACCTTGGCTACACGTTCTATGTCGCGCCGGAGATCGAGTACTTCTACTTCGCCGACTCGGGCCCCGAACCTCAGGTGCTCGACCGCGGCGGATACTTCGATCTCACGCCCCTCGATGTCGCCCAGGAGTACCGCCGGTCCACAATCGTCGCTCTGGAGGAGCTTGGCATCCCGGTCGAATTCTCTCACCACGAGGTATCTCCGTCGCAGCACGAACTCGATCTCCGTCACACCGACGCTCTGACGATGGCTGACAGCATCGTGACCACCCGCCTCGTGGTGAAGGAAGTCGCGATGGAGCAGGGCATCTACGCCACGTTCATGCCCAAGCCCCTCGCCGAGTTCGACGGGTCGGGGCTGCACCTGCACCTGTCGCTGTTCAAGGGCGAGATGAACTCGTTCCACGAGGAAGGCGCCGAGTACGGCCTGTCGAAGGTCGCCCATGGATTCATCGCTGGTCTGTTGCGCCATGCCAACGAGATCACGGCGGTCACCAACCAGTGGGTCAACTCGTACAAGCGCCTCGTCGGCGGCTTCGACGCCCCGGTGTTCGAGACGTGGGCTCGCAACGATCAGACGGCCCTCGTGCGCGTCCCGGCTGCAAAGCGGGGCAAGATCGACTCGACGCGGATCGAGTACCGGTCACCGGATCCCGCAACGAACCCGTACCTGGCCTTCTCGGTCATCCTGGCAGCCGGTCTCGAGGGGATCGAGAACGGCTACGAACTCCCGGACGAGATGGGCCACAACGTCCTTGGGATGTCACCGGAGCAGTTGAAGGCCGCCGGCATCGAGCGACTCCCGTCGAACCTCAACTCGGCCCTCCACGTGATGGAGGAGTCCGAACTGGTCCGCTCCACCCTCGGCGAGCACGTGTTCGAGTGGTTCATCAGGAACAAGCGTCGTGAATGGTCGCGCTACGAACAGCACGTCTCCCGCTACGAACTCTCCGAGTACCTCCCTGTGCTCTGATGTTCGTTGCCGTCTTCCCCCCCACGCTGTCGGCCGCCCTCACGGGTGCGCTGATCTCGGCTGGGTACAGTCCGGTCCCGATCGCCGACGTCGCTGAGGCCGGTCGTCGCGAACCCGAGCAGGGGTGGTCCGCAGCGGTTGTCGAACTTGCCGAGGATGCCGGCCTGGCCGTCATCGTGGCGCGCAAACTCAGGGAGGCGTACGGCGTCCCGGTCCTCCTCGTCGTCGACCGCACGCTGACCGCCGACCTCGGCGACCGGGACGGTTTCGACGACTTCGTGCTCACACCAGTTGACCAGAGCGAGTTGGCGGTGCGCCTCGGCCGCCTCAACCGCATCGAGGCCGTTGAGTACAGCGATCCGATCCTCCACCATGAGGACCTCGAACTCAACACGGCGACCTACCAGGCAACCATCGGCGGCAAGCCGCGCGACCTCACGTTCATGGAGTACGAACTGCTCCGCTTCTTCGTGGAGCATCCGCAACGGGTCTGGTCGCGCGAGCAGATCCTCTCGAAGGTCTGGGGCTACGACTACTACGGCGGCTCACGAACCGTCGATGTTCACGTCCGCCGCCTCCGGGCCAAGCTCGGGGAAGAGCGGTCATCCTGGATCGCCACCGTGAGGAGCGTCGGCTACCGGTTTGGATAGTCGCCGGTCATCAGTCACCAGTTGAAGCCTACGCGAGCTTCGACAGCCCTGTCTTCAGACGCTCCGCGAGGGCCAGGGGGACGATCTGGATTGCGGCGAAGCCGACGGCGACCAACAGCACCACGATCACCATCAGCCAGCGCTGCCACTTCAGATCACTCTGGATGTCGGCAACGACCAGCGTTGCCTCTTCAGCGGTCGACGAATACTCGTCGAGCAGGCGCGCTGCCTCGTCGAGTTGCACCTGCAGAGCGCCGAGATCGTCGGCGATCTCGGCCGTCGCAACGCCGAACGCCTCGAAGTCAACCGCCAGGGCGTTGAGCGGCTCGGATTGGGCCCGCAACTGTGCCGGCAGCGGTGCGAGCGCCATTTCCAATTCGGCAACCGCTTCGCCGAACGGCACCTCCGGGTCGTAGTCGACTCCGACGAAGCTGAGCACTCGCAGCGCACCATCGACGACCGATGCGGCACTCTCGATGGCGGGCATCGCGTCAAGGACCGCGTCGAGGGCGTCCGGGACATCGGCGGTCACGACCTGCGTCGTTCCTGCGATCACCGCGCCCGCGTCTTCGAACGCCGTTGCCGCGATGTCGGCAGACGGGACCAGCGTGTCGAACGACTCAGAAACGATGCCGACGGTGTCCGCAGCGAGAGCGACGGTCTCATCGGCTGCCGTGACCGCATCCGCCGTCACGACGAGCGAACGATCCATCGAACTGGCGGCCGTGAGCACCACGGCGATGCCGAGGACTCCGGCAACGACGGCGGCGATCAGGCCTCCGACCCCGAGGATCGTGAACACCCGGGCCAGTCGGTCATCATCCTCGGCGAGTGCCGAGAACCAACTCATCCGAATTCGATACCCTGCGCGAGCGGCAACTCACCGGACCAGTTGATCGTGACGGTCTGGCGCCGCATATAGGCCTTCCACGCATCCGAACCGGATTCGCGCCCGCCTCCGGTCTCCTTCTCTCCACCGAACGCACCACCGATCTCAGCACCGGACGTACCGATGTTGATGTTCGCAATGCCACAGTCCGACCCAGCCGCCGACAGGAACGTCTCGCCGGAACCCACCGAATCGGTGAAGATCGCCGACGACAGGCCCTGGGTGACACCGTTGTTGATCTGGATTGCCTCTTCCACCGTGTCGAACTCGACGAGGTAGAGAATCGGGGCGAACGTCTCGATCTGCAGAATCGGAGCATCGACCGGCATCTTGATGATGGTGGGTTCCACGAAGTAGCCGGGGCCGTCGATCACGCCACCGCCGCACAGCAGTTCGCCGCCCTGCTCCTGAGCGATCCCGACCGCAGCGGAGAAGTTCGAAACGGCCAAGGCGTCGACGAGGGGACCCATGAGGTTCGCGTCGTCGAGCGGATCACCGATCTGGATCGTGGCATATGCGGAGACCAGACGCCGGGCGATCTCATCCGAGATACCTCGCTGGACGATGAGGCGACGCAGCGACGTGCACCGCTGGCCTGCAGTCCCGACCGCGGCGAAGAGGGCAGCCCGAGTCGCCAGGTCGATGTCGGCGTCGTTCATCACGACCATCGCGTTGTTGCCACCAAGTTCGAGCAGCGATCGTCCGAGGCGCTTCGCGACGGCGGTGCCGACCTTCTCCCCCATCCCGCACGACCCGGTGGCCGAAACGAGCGGCACGCGCCGGTCGTTGATCATCACGTCCCCGACTTCGGCACCGGAGCCAACCACGAGGTTGAAGACGCCCTCGAAGCCCGATCCTTCCATCGCTTTGGCAGCCAGCTTGTTCGTCGCGACGGCGGTGAGCGGGGTCTTGGACGACGGCTTCCAGATCATCGTGTCACCGCACACGGCGGCGATCATCGAGTTCCAGGACCACACCGCGACCGGGAAGTTGAACGAAGTGATGACACCGACCGGTCCGAGCGGATGCCACTGCTCGTACATGCGGTGGCGCGGACGTTCTGAAGCGATGGTCAGGCCGTAGAGCTGGCGGGACAGGCCGACCGCGAAATCGGTGATGTCGATCATCTCCTGGACTTCGCCCTCGCCTTCGGCCCGGATCTTGCCCATCTCGAGAGCGACGAGCGCTCCGAGGGGCTTCTGGTACTCGCGGAGCAGGTCACCGATGACGCGGACGTACTTGCCGCGCTCGGGGGCCGGAAGCATCCGCCACTCGGTGAACGTATCGGCCGCGGACGCGACGACCTCCTCGTAGTCGTCGCCGTCGGCCCGCTTCACGGCCCCGATTCGCTCACCGGTGGCGGGGTTCTCCACCTCGAGTTCGGTTCCGCCGGTCTCGAGCCACTCGCCGGCATACGCGCCGGAGCTGACATCGTCGAGGTCGAGGGCGGAGAAGATTGCGTCGCGGTTCACGGTCGGACCTCCTAGCGGGGATGTTCGATAGGTGAACGGTAGTCCCAATCAGACATCCGACCGTCGAGAGACACACCCCGCTAGCGCGCTGCGATCGTCTCGATCTCCACGATGAACCCTCCGGGGAGGGCGGAGACTTCGACGGTTGCACGCGCCGGCTTCGCCTCGCCCACGTAGGACCCGTAGATCTCGTTGACTTTGGGAAAGCTGCCCATGTCGGTGACGTAGATGGTGGTCTTGACGATGTCGTCGTACCCGAGACCCACGTCGGCAAGGACGGCACCGATGTTGCGCATGACCTGCTCGGTCTGGGGCTCCACACCGCCAGGAACGGCCTGACCCGTGGCGGGATCGATCGCGATCATCCCGGAGACGAACACGAGACCGTTCGCCTCAGTGGCAACGCTGTAGGGACCGAGCGGCGCCGGACCGCTGGGGGTGTCGAGGACATTCTTCGGCATGGAACCTCCCGGTTCGTTCGGGAGGCAGTCTACGGAACCCGGCTAGCCGCGTTTCCCACAGGTACAGGAGTGTCCGGTCTCGTTCGGATTGTCGATCGCGAACCCGGAACCGTCGGTCCCCGCGTCGCGGAAGTCGACCGTGGCACCGGAGAGCCGTTCCACGCTCTCCTCATCGATCACGACCTTGAACGTGCCGGCGTCGACGACCGAATCGGTCTCGGAGACCGCCGCGTCGAAGAACATGTCGTACCGGTAGCCGGAACAGCCGCCGGGGCGGGCCCCGAGCCGGAGGGCCAAGCCTTCCTCGCTCTCGTCTGCCAGGAGCTCTCGCACCTTCTCGGCCGCTGCATCGGTGAGGGCCACCGGGGTCATATCAAGCGTCATTGAACGTTGCCTCCTCCGCACGTCGCTCGGCGATTCTATCAACTACGGCCGTGTGTGTAATACGAATTTCCGACAGTAGGATCGGGAGCGTGACGACCCGAGATGACATCGAATCCGCCCTCCGCGGCGTTATCGATCCGGAACTCAACGCCGACATCGTCGAACTCGGCATGGTGAGCGGGATCGCGGTCGAGGGTGCCCACGTCTCGATCGGCATCGCCCTCACCATCGCGGCCTGTCCGATGCGCGATCAGATTGAGACCGACGTCGTCCGAAAGGTGAAGGCGATCCCCGGCATCGACACCGTCTCGGTCGACGTGACCGCCATGACGTCCAGCCAACGGTCCGACCTCATGGGAACGGTGCGACTCCGAGCCAGAGAGAACGCCACGCCCACAATGATCAGCCCGCAGACGCGCGTCATCGCCGTGTCGAGTGGAAAAGGGGGCGTCGGCAAGTCCTCGCTGAGCGTCAACCTGGCACTCGCGATCTCGGCCCTCGGACACCGGACCGGTCTCCTCGATGCCGACATCTGGGGCTTCTCCGTGCCACGCATGCTGGCGTCCATCGACGAACGACTCGAGGCCGGCGATGACCGGAAGATCCATCCGCTCCAGGCGGCCGGACTCGAAGTCGTATCGACCGGCCTCCTCCTCGACGATGAGGACACGGCCCTGATGTGGCGCGGGCTGATGCTCTCGAAAGCGCTTGAACAGTTCCTCACCGATGTTGCGTGGAGTCCGGACCTGGGCTATCTCGTGATCGACATGCCACCAGGGACCGGCGATGTCCAGATGGCGCTCTCGCGCATGCTCCCCCAAGCCGAGATGGTCGTGGTGACCACGCCGCAACGTGCGGCACAGAAGGTCGCCGCTCGGGTCGCCGACATGGCACGCCGGTCACACATGCCGGTGGTCGGCGTCGTCGAGAACATGTCGGGGTTCACCACCGAGGACGGCCGCCACTATGCCCTCTTCGGTTCCGGGGGGGGCCTTGAACTCGCCGAGCAACTCGGCGTCCCGCTCCTCGGGCAGATCCCACTCGACCCGAACGTGGTGAACGGGGGCGACGAGGGCCGACCGGTGGTCACAGCCGACCCGGATGGACCGGCCGGCGCCTCGATCCGGTCGGTGGCGGCTCGGCTCCTCGAACTGGTTCCGCCTGCTGCTGAAGACTCGTGCACCGCACGGATCGCCGTGCTCGAGGAGCAGATCGCCGCGATGTGAGGCAGGTCGCCAGTCGCCGGTCGGAACGGCTTCCCCGGGTGACCGCAGATTCGCCGCAGAGAACGTTGACCGTCCGGCACGGTTTGGCCCGGCGGCCGGCGCCTCGATACGCCGCGCTACTGTCAAGTGGATGGTCACCAGATTCGCACGCTTCGCCTTGTTGATCCTTGCCATGTCGCTGGTGGCGGCAGCCTGCAGCGATGAGTCCCGGCCGTCGGTCGCCGAGTGGCAACCGCAGTGGGAAGCCGTGCAAGCCATCATTCCTGCTCCGAACATCCTCGGCGATCCGCCGGACGCCGAGCTGTGCAACACCGTCCATGTGGCCGTACGTCTCGAGGCCCCCAAGCTGTTCCCGACGCCGGATCCGACGATCGACGACGCGCTGACGGATTGGACCGAGGTCGCTCGCGGGATGTTCTTCGAATGTCCGCCCGATGAGCCCAACATGCGCGGCTTCGACCAGGCATATGCCGAACTCGATCGGTTCGCCGCTGAGATCGATGCGGTGATCACTCTCGACCTCCAAGGCCTCAGCGACCTACCTGCCGGCTGAGACGGATCGAGCCGGCTCGGAGCCTTCCACGGCAACGCAGGGAGTCACGAATCCTCGGCCCTACTCATCCGAGCGGCGACGATGCCCGCCTTCCACCCCGGTGCACGCCCACCGGTGGGCGGATCGAGCCGATCGGGGGCGAGGCCGCTCAGGGTAAGCAGCCACGAAATCACCGAATTCGAGTTCCACATCTCGCCAACTCCACGCTCGTCGCGGCCCCACGTCATCATTGGCACGCGGGGAACGAGATCGACCAGACGACGCGCCGTCCTCCGATCGCTGCTCAGCCGTCGTGGACCGCCGTGTGCCTCATCGGCGTCGGAAATGACCCCATCCGCCCAACACCGCACCTCGTATCGAAACGCCCTGAACCTCGCCAATCGACGGCTGTAGACCGGCCCCTCGCCGACGACCCCGCGCGATGCCGTGTCGTGATTCGGGCTCGGCCATGCGTTCTCGATCGTGAACCGACTACCCCCTAGGCGTACTTCAAGCGCGGTGTGGTAGAGATCGAGCGCCGTTCTTCCCTCGGATCGAGCCTTGACGGCCTCGTAGACGCGCCCGTTCATCCGAACGAACCCGACGCCACCCGCGCCAAGGGGAATCCAGTACAGGTCGACGCTTGCACCAGCAGGCCGGGCCGCGAACTCCGGTTCGACGCTCACGACACCAGTGTACGTTCAGCAGTCTCAGCCAGGCGGAGTGTCGCGAGTCGGGCCGGCTACCACCCTACGCAGCCGCTGCGGACCGTCGTCTTCGCCACCACATGACGAACGACACGGCGAGCAGCAGGCTCCCGGCAGCGAACACCGCCCAATCGGGACCCTCCTCGAGACGACGCCCGCCTTCGATCGTGGTCAATGCGGATACATCGAGATAGGACTCACCACCCCGATCCGGGTCGTGATACCGCCACACGCCCGTGGCCTGCACGAGCGGTCCCTCCAGGCGATAGCCACCGACCGGTGCGAGCCCTTCGCCGAGTGCCGTAGGCATCCGGATGCCAACACCGACATTGGCCCCGGCTCTCGGTCCGCCGTCCACGAGCGCGTCTCGCGCATAGGAGTCGTCGTTGAGTTGCGTCCACATGTGCCCGTCGTGCCGGAAGCCGTAGTCACCGACGAGTTCGCCTTCGATCGTGATCTCGCTGCCGGCGAATCGTTCGCCGTCCACGAGCAGGTCCGAGACCGGCACGACCTGCCCTGCGGAAGCAAGCGGTGTCCCGGACAGAAGGAACATCAGCACCGTGATCACCGGGAGGAGAACGGCCCACGCACGGCGCCCGAGGCGCAGATGCCGCGTCACGTCATTTCCCCCTCACCCAGGCGTAGATGAAACCGAGCAACGCGAAGACGGCGACGAACTCGAGACGGCCTGCCCACATCTGAAACATGTAGGTGAGCTTCATCAGCATCGGCATCGCTGGCTCGGTGACTCCAACGGACAGGCCAACCGATGCACCGGCGCTCACCGATTCGAAGATGGCCTCCTGGAACCCATACCCGTAGCCGAGCGCCACGCCGGCTCCGAGCAGGAACAGCGCTACGTAGAGCAGGGCAATCGTCATCGCCGATTGGGCGAGTTCGGGCGTAAGCCGCTTCCTGCCCGACTGGAAGTACTGGGTGCTGACGACCGCACCCTCGGGCAGGAGCAACTGCTTCGTCTGAGCGACGACGGACTTGACGATCAGGCCGACGCGCAGTGCCTTGATCCCACCGGCTGTCGACGATGCCATGCCCCCGAGCGCCATGGCGACAACGATCCCTGCGAACGCGAGGCCGCCCCACGTCGCCAGTTCGGTGGATGGAACGGTCGCGAACCCAGTCCCGGTGTGGGCCGACATGACCTGGAAGAAGCCCTGACGCGTCAGGCCCGGTACGGAGGTGTAGATCCCGGCGACACCCAACCCGATCATCGTGAGCAGCATCGTTCCTGCGACCGTGGCCAGGATCATGCGCGTCTCGAGATTCTTGAACAGGGACCGACGCGGGCCGCGCCACAAGGCGTAGTGCAGGCCGAACGACATCGCTCCGGCCACCATGATCACCATCGTGGCGAATTCGAAGATGGCTGAGTGGTAGTAGCCGAGGCTCGTCGACTGTGGGGCGAATCCGCCGGTGTCGAAACCGGCGAAGAAGATCATCAGTCCATGGAAGAACGCGCGCTTCCACTCGAACCCGAGGACTTGGTGAGCGATGACACCGAGAACCACGACCCCGGCAACAAGATGGACGAGAGCAACCGCCCATATGAACCGCGCCGTCGACCGGACCGACGGCAGGATCCGGTCGTCGCGTGCCTCGCCGTAGTACAAGGTCAAGCCCCCGCCTCCAGCGAACAGCACGAGTGCGGCGATGATGATGCCCTGACCTCCCAGGAAGTGAAGGAGGTGGCGCCAGAAGTTGAGCGACGGCGCCATGTGGTCGAGATCTTGAACGAGCGCGAGTCCAGTGGTCGATAGGCCGGACATGGCGTCGAAGGCGGCATCGACGGGTCCCCCATAGTGACCAGAGAAGATGAACGGGATCGATCCAATCGCCGGAACCACCAGCCACGTGAGAGCCACGACCACCATCCCGTGGCTCCAATCGAGGCGTTCGTTCGCCGGGCGGTACCGCAGACCGAGCTGGCCGAGAAACGCGAAGACGCCGATCATCAGAAGGAACGATGCGAACGGATGCCATTCGCGTCCGAGCACCGCCCACACGAGCGGCAGACAACTCGCTGCCGCAACAACGGTGAAGATCCGCCCGAGCGCGAAACCGACAATCCGGAAGTCCTCGCGTTCAGGTCGAATCAGCATGTCACGTGGCAGCAATGACAATCGCCGCGATTACAAACGCCGCGACCACGAGACCGATGACGATGCCGACTTCGAGCGCGAACGCGAGGACCGCTCCACCGAGATCACCGGACCATCGCCTGAGACGTGCCCCGTCGCGGCTCCTCACGCGCGGCTCCCTTCGGCCCCGAAGACCCGATGGAGTTCCGACTCCAGCGCAACCGTCGTGACCACAGCGATCCGGTCCCCAGGGAGCAGCCTCGTTGTTGCCTCCGGGACGATCACCTCATCCTGCCGCATGATGGCGGCGATCAGCGACGGCGCCGGCAGCTGCAGTTCCTGGAGGCTGGTCGGCGTGAAGCCGGACGCAATCTCGAACTCGGACAACGACAGTTGCCCGCGACCGAGAACCGCGATGCGTTCGAGCTGAGAGACTGCCAACTCCTGCGAAATGACCTGAACCATGAGATCGGTGATACCGACAACGGGGATGTCGAGCGCCTCGAACGTTGCTCGATTCCACGGCGTGTTGAGCCGGGCGAGAACTCGCTTTGCTCCCAGCGTGAGACCGAGCTGGCATGCCACGAAATTGACTTCGTCGAGGCCCGTCACCGCGAGCAGCCAATCCGCGTCGTGGACACCGGCCGCTTCGAGCACCCCCACGTTCGTACCATCCCCATGAATGACGATGGCGTCCACGTCATCGGCAACGGCCTGTGCCCGCGCCTCATCAGCTTCCACCAACGCCACGAAGTGCTCGCCCGACACCAGCTCTCGTGCGAGGAACGAACCCACCTTGCCACCGCCGATCAGGGTCGCCCTCATGACGGCTCCGTCGGCTGGAGGTACCGGTGCACGCGATCCCGCACGCCGAGCCTGGCCGCCGCGACAACGAGGTCGTGCTCGCGGAGCTGAAAGGAATCCGTTGGTATGTGGGTGGTATCACCGCGCCGAACGGCGGCGACCCGAAGCTGGTTCTCGACCTCTAACTTCTCGATCGTGAGTCCTTCGGAGTTCGGCCCGATGACCATTTCGACGATCTCGACGTCACCGCCGGAGAACGTCAGGTGGTACTCGAACTCCTCCTCGACGATCCGCTCAAAGATGACGTTGGCGGTGAGTTGAGCACCTGCCACGTACGAGATGTCGAGCGCCCGATACGACTCGGCTCGTCCGGGCTCGTCGAGTCGTGCGAGGGTCCGCGGGACACCAAACACGCGCTTGGCGAGTTCCACCGACATCACGTTCGTATTGTCCGAATTGGTCACCGCCACGAACGCGTCGGCGAACTCGATCCCGGCTTCCTTCAGTAGCCGGATGTCGATCGGTCGACCGAAGTGGGTCGTTCCGTTGAAGGTCGAGCCAAGTGCCTTGAAGGTTCCGGGACGGTCGTCGATGATCGAGACGTCGTAGCCCTCGTCAGCCAGGTGCAGGGCCAGGTCGCTGCCAACGCGACCACAGCCGGCGATGACGATTCTCGTGTGAGCCCTCCTGCTCGTAGTCGGCCAATCCTAGAACGTTGATCGGTCCGCTCCTCCCATCTGGAGCTTTCGCGTCGCTCGTCTACTCGATCGCTGCGTCGGGACTCCAGCCACGCGAAAACGACATTGAAGGCCTGGATCGTCTGTCGGCTTCCCTAGCGGCAGAGCCTGTTGACCAGCGGGTAGGGGTTGGCCCAGTCGCCACCGCCGGGCTTCCAACCGAGGTGGAGGTGTGGGGCCCATGACGGTGAGTTCCCGGTAGTTCCGACGATGCCGACCGGATCACCTGCCGAGACCTTCTGGCCTCCAGCCAACCCGTCGGCCCAGGCGTCCAGGTGGGCGTAGTAGTAGATGTCACCGGAGTTGCCGTGCAGGTAGACCGAGATGCCGCCGAGTGAACTACTCGCCAGGCGGTAGATACGACCGCTCTCCATCGCGACGAGCGGCGTGCCACGAGACGCCGACATATCGACGCCCTTGTGGGTCCTGCCGCCCGAACGGGGAGCGCCCCACGAGTCCGAGAACGAGGAGGCGCCGTTGACCGGACACACCCGACTCGCCGGGGCCGGTTCGGGGACCGTGGTGGTGGTCGTCGGAGGAGGCTCCGTCGTTGTTGTCATCGTGGTCTCCGCTGATTCGGCAACCGTGGTCGTCGTGGTGGACTCCTCCGGGGTGACCTCGGGCGCAATGGTCGTGGTGGTGGTTGGGGCCGGAACCGTCGTGGTGGTCGTGGTGGTCACAGCAACCTCGGTCTCCTCCGGCACCGTCGTAGTGGTCGTTGATATCGCAGCCTGCGGCGCCGCAGCCGCCGCCTCAGCGGCTTCGGCTTCTCGGCGCTTCCTGGCCGCTTCGAGTTCGCGGAGGCGCCGTTCCTCGGCTTCGCGTTGCTTGCGCTCCTCCTCCTGCTTCTGCCAGGTCGCCTCCAGGTCGCGATACGCGACATTCGCAGCGTCGAGTTCCGAAAGGAGTTGCGCGGCGAGCGTCTCGATCTCGACGACGAGGTCTCGCTGGAGAGCGAGAGCATCGTCCAGTTCCTTGACCTGGGTACGGTACGCATCCTCGACCGAGCGCATCTCGTCGATCACCCGCAGGTCCTGATCGTTGGCGGCGCGGAGATAGGTGGCGCGCACCGGAATGTCGGTGAAGCTGGTTGATCCGAGCACGGTCGTGACCGCGCCGTCGGATCCGGCCGTCATGTAGCTCTCCCGCACGACGTCCTCGGCGGCGAGCCGTAAAATCGCCAACTCCTGCTCGGTCTCCGTGACCCTGCTCGCCAGGCCGTGGAGGCTTTCCCGGATCTGGATCTCGTCGGCGATGGCGGCTTCGTAGCGAATGTCCATTGCCTCGAGGCTGGCCGAGATCTCGCCGTTCCGACGGCGGGCCGCTTCGAGGTCGTCTTGCGTGACCTCCCCGCCATCTGCAGCAAGCGCGGGCGCGGCCAATCCCAGGAGGAGACCCAGGATGAGAGCGATGCGTATCTTCATTGTCTCGCGATCAATTCGACCATCGTGGATGGCCCCGCTGCGCCCGCCGAGAACCTTACCTTTCCATCGGCTGTCAGCTTGGATAGCTGAACGATGACCTGGTGGATCGCTGCCTGGCGAAGGCCCGTCGGCACGAAGGCGTAGACCGCATCCACGATGTCCGACACCGTCGTGGCCCCGGCGCCGATGACGTTGAGGATCTCCCGCTCCCGGGCGAGGCGGTGCTCGATGTAGTGCTCGATCACCGCTCCCGCATCGTCCATCGAGTCGCCGTGTCCCGGTTCAATGCTGTCGACTCCCAGATCCTGAACGCGGTACAGCGAGTCGAGGTAGGCGGACGCGTCTTCCATGATCACCGATGATCCGCCCATGATGTGATCGCCAGTGAACAGTCGTCCAGCGAGCCGGAAGCACAGATGATCGCCCGTGTGACCCGGCGTATGAACCGCAGTCAGGCTCATTCCTCCGACCGCGACCTCGCTCCCGTCCGACAGGCGGATATCGGGATCGAATCCGGGCCCCGGTCGATTGCCGAGAACGGGGACGCCGAGGCGTTGCGCGAGCGGTTTGGCGAGGGGTGCGTGGTCGGAGTGGGTGTGGGTCGCAATGACCGCCGTCACGGTCCGGCCGCCAACGGTGTCGAGGATGGCGAGGAGATGGCTGTCGATGATCGGTCCCGGATCGAGGATCACGACCTCGCCGCGGTCGCCGACGAGATAGGTGTTCGTTCCGGGTCCGGTGTAGATGCCGGGGTTCGGGGCTAGCACCCGCTCGACCGTCACGGGGCGGCGACCTCGGGGAGCGTGTCCGTGCCAGACCCTGCAATCCGCTGTGCAATCTCGAGGAACGCTGGGTTGGCTTCTTCGGCAGCAGCTTCGTCGAACCCGGGGTCCCCGGGCATCAGAACCTCCACCCTGCCGGCGATGATCGAGAGCCGCGGCTGGATCGCCGGCACCGCCGACTGGGCCATGACCTCATCCAACAGGTGCACGACCGACGCGAATCCCCCGAGAAACTCGAGGATCCGCCTCGTAGGGAAGGCGATCTCCCACCGCCCGGCGGCTGCCCGATCCAGGGCATCGCCCGGTTGGATCCATTCGGCGTCGACCAATTCGATGCCGTCGACGATCGGGTCGAGGTCGGCGGGAGCGGATGCAACGAAGAACCGCGTGTCGAAGCGGACCGGGAGCGGGGCCGGGGTGATCCAGTTCGCGAAGTAGAGCAGGGAGTCGCCGGCGAATCGGTCTCCGCCGGCGAGGGCTGCAGCGAACAGCGAGTCATCCACCGGCCGTTGCTCCGTGACGATGGCACCGCTCGCGAGTATCCAGATGCCGGTCTCTTCGACGAGTTCACGCACCGCAGCCGCACGCCACACCAGCAGCTCAGCGTCGGCCGATTGCACGGCGTCGTGCGCAGCTTCAGAGCCGTCGGTCTCGTCGACGGCGCCACCTGGGAAGACCCAGGCTCCACCCATGAACCGGGTCTCTGCCGTCCGTTGCGCCAGGAGTACGTCGACACCCGAGGGTGTGTCGCGAACGAGGCAGATGGTCGAAGCGGGGCGTGGCGCCGCGCTCACTGAACGATGGTCCAGCGATTCGCCGAGCGGGCGACGAACCACCGCCGAATCGCTTCTCGGACTGGCGGGATCAGAAGGAGGAAGCCGGCGGCATCGGTGAGCAGGCCGGGGGTGAGGAGAAAAGCCCCCGCGATGAGAATCATCGCGCCGTGGGCAAGCGATGCTGCGGGAAGCGCTCCCTGCTGGAACTCGAGGCGGGCAGCCTGGACGGTCTCCCGCCCCTGGCGAGCAACGAGCCACGATCCGACGAAAGCGGTGGCGACAACGAGACCGATCGTCCACCAGGCTCCGACCGCCTGGCTGAACGCGACAAGGAGGGCGATCTCCGCCACGGGGACCACCACGAACGCAGCGAACAGAATCCAGCGCCATCGCATGAGCCGAGGATACCGGTGCCGGTAGTCTGCGTACGTGGACCCGCGCGACCTCCCCTCCGTCGATGCGCTGGCCGGTGACCTCGCCGGCGACTTCGACCTGCCGCGCCCCCTGGTCGTCACCGTCTCCCGCCAGGCGATCGATGAGGCGCGAGCCGCGCTGCAACGCGGAGCGTCGGCCGATGCGGCCGCCATCGCCGCCGATCGCCTCCGCGGCCTGTTCACCACCCGCCTGCAGGGCGTCGTGAACGCCACCGGTGTCCTCCTGCACACCAACCTCGGCCGGGCACCGACGATTGGTAATGACATCCCCGGTTTCAGCAACCTGGAGTTCGATCTGACGACCGGCGCACGGGGCAAGCGCTCCACGTATCTCCATGCACTGATCGCATCGACCGTCGGCTCCAAGGCAGCGCTCGTCGTCAACAACAACGCCGGGGCCTTGTTCTTGGCGCTCGCGGCCCTTGCCGGACGCAACGGCCGCGTCGCTGTGTCCCGCGGGGAACTGATCGAGATCGGCGGTTCGTTCCGCCTCCCTGATCTCATGAGTGCGTCAGGCGTCCACCTCGTTGAAGTTGGAACGACCAACCGGACCAGGGCGAGCGATTTCACCGATGCTCCCGGGTCGGTTGAGGCCGTGCTCAAGGTGCATCCATCGAACTACCGCGTCGAAGGCTTCACCGAGAACGTGCCGTTCGCCGACATGGCGGCGATCGCAGAGGCCGTCGGCGCGCCCTACATCGCCGATGTGGGAAGCGGGCTGCTCGATACCGCCGTTCCGTGGATTGTCGGCAGTCCGCCGCGGTGGCTTGCCGGCGAGCCGGGTGTTCGGCAGACGCTCGAACAGGGTGCAGATGTGGTGCTCTTCTCCGGCGACAAACTGCTCGGCGGACCACAAGCCGGTATCGCCGTCGGGAGTGGCGAGATGATCGACCGGATGGCGAAGCACCCGATTGCCAGAGCGCTCCGCATCAGCAGCCCGACGATCGCGATGCTGACCGAGACCTTTGAAGCGTACGCGACGGGTTCGGCCGGCTCGCTTCCGTTCTGGACCATGGCTACGACGCCAATCGAGGCGATTCACAGCCGGATCGAGGGTGTCCTCGCCACCGCCGGCACGGTTGGAGCGATCGTTGACGGCGCATCGCTCCCGGGTGCCGGCTCGGTGCCCGGGCTCACGATCCCGACCCCGGTTCTGCGCCTCAATGGAAGCGAGGAGCGAGCGTGGCGAGCGCTCGCCGACCACACCCCACCCGTTGTCGCCGCGCGGCGAGACGGAGCAGCGATGGTGAACCTCCGGTCCGTCCACCCGGACGAGGACTCGATCGTCGCCTCCGCGCTGGCTTCGATCTGATGCCGATCATCGGGACGGCAGGCCATGTCGACCACGGCAAGTCCACCCTCGTCCAGGCGCTCACCGGCAGAGATCCGGATCGGTGGACCGAGGAGAAGGAGCGGGGCCTCACGATCGACCTCGGATTCGCCTGGGCCCAACTCGGTGAACAGGCGGTCGGGTTCGTCGACGTTCCAGGACACGAACGATTCATCAAGAACATGCTCGCCGGCATCGGAGGACTCGACGTCGCCCTGTTCGTCGTCGCCGCCGATGAGGGCTGGATGCCCCAGTCCGAGGAACACCTCGCCGTCCTCGACCTTCTCGGCGTCGCTCACGGAATCATTGCGCTCACCCGGGTCGACCTCGCAGAACCGGACCTGATCGAACTCTCGATGCTCGACGTAGAGGAGCATGTCGCAGGCACGGTGGCGGAGGCATGGCCGGTTGTCGAGGTTTCCGCCGTCACCGGGGAGGGAGTGGAAGCCCTCGTCGCGGCCCTGGAGGTGGAGCTCGCCGCCGCCGGCCCGACGCCAGACGCCGGAAGCCCGCGGATGTGGGTGGATCGGGCGTTCGGCATCTCGGGAGCAGGGGTGGTCGCCACCGGGACCCTGACGGGTGGATCGCTCTCGGTCGGTGATCGTCTTCAGTGCTATCCGGGTGGCGAGACCCGCGTGCGAAGTCTGCAATCTCATGAGATCGATCGTGAGACGATCACTCCGGGCTCACGCGCCGCTGCCAACCTTGTTGGCGTGGAGCGGCGGGACCTCGAACGGGGGACGCTCCTCGCGGCGCCGGGTGCAGTTGGGATGTCCGATCGATTTCTCGCAGCGTTGAGGTTCCCTCCCCGGTCGGGCGGCGAGATCACCGACCGCGGGGCCTATCACGTCCATCTCGGGACGGCGACCGTTCCGGCGCGGCTGAGGGCCGTGACGACCGGATCGGAACCAGCGGTCATCATCACCACCGATCTGCCGGTCCCTGCGGCGGTCGGGGATCGCTTCATCCTGAGGGACACCGGCCGGCGCTCCGTCGTTGCCGGCGGCACAATCCTCGATCCCACACCGCTGAAGCGTCCGACCGCGAGCGACATAGTCGCCCTGTCTCGGGCCGCCGGACAGGGACCGAACGAGCGAGCCGACGCTCTCGTGGCTATCCACGGTGCCATCGAAATGGCCGAACTCGCGCGATCAACCGGCGGAGGGATCCCAGCAACGGCCATCACCGTCGGGAATCGGTACCTGTCGCCGGACGTCTTCGCCGATCGCAGACGCGAGTTGGAGAAGGCCGTCGACGACTACCACGAACGCTATCCGCTGCGGGCCGGACTACCGAAGTCGGAGGCCGCTTCCCGACTCCAGATCGACGCGACCCTCGTTCTGGCACTCGTCGAGGCGGCCCCGGACCTGATCGAGGATGGCCCTGCGGTCCTGAGAACCGGGTTCGCAGTCGAACTCGGTCCCGAGGAGCATGCCGCCTGGAATGCGGCCCGATTGGTGTTGGCAGCCGATCTGGCCGTTCCGCGAGCGTCGGAGCTTCGCATGTCGGATGAACTGCGGCACGTTCTGATCCGACGCGGCGACCTCATCCGTATCGATGATGATCTCCTCCTACTGCCGGATCAGATCGATTCGATCACGGCAGGAATCCGGACACTGCCGGACGGATTCACGGTTGCGGAGTTCCGCGACCACTTCGGCCTGTCGCGCCGGCACGCCGTGCCGCTCCTCGAATGGTTGGACGACGCGGGTTGGACCCGTCGCCGGGGAGATGGGCGCTCGGTCAGTTCACCGCGCGCAGGTTCTGCTGGCGGCGCTCCGACTCCGTGAGGCCACCCCAGATCCCGTAGGGCTCCCGGATGGTCATGGCATACTCGAGACACTCGTCACCGACGGGGCAGATGCGGCAGATGGACTTCGCCCGGATCTCTCGCCGCTCTCGCTCTTCCTTTCGTTCAGTGACATTGGGGGGGAAGAACAGATGTGAGTGGCTGCCGCTGCACGACGCAACGGGCTGCCAGGAACGATCGAGCGCTATCACGGTTCATGCCCTCCACAAGCTCGAAAACCGAAGCCTCGGCGAATGTAGGAACCTCCGGACGGTGACGCCAGGAAAATTATGGCAGATTTCTAGGATTTCTTGTGGCCGTTTTTCGCGCTCTCGAGCGCGGGTGTCGCGACATCCGGTCAAGACATCCCGTCAATCAGTGATCGTCGGAGCGATGTCGAGGACGATTCCGTCGACACCTGTCACCTCGACCTTGTCCCCAGCCTGGATCCCCGCCTCCCGATGCGAGCGGCCCCTCCAGCGAGCCTCATCGACGACCACGATGCCCTCCGGATCGAATGAGGTCTCGGCAGTGCCGGTCCTCCCGATGAGGCTCTCACGACCGATCGTGGTCGTCGAGAAACGGGACCGCACGATCGTCGTGAGTGCCACACCGTAGAACAGCGCCATACCGGCAACAACGACGAGTACAACCCACCAGGTCGGAGCCATCTGCGGCCGCGCCGAAGTGAACGTCAGACCTCCTGCGACAAGGGCGACAGTGCCGAGGATGCTGCGCCATCCAAGGCGGTTTCGCTGGAAGTCCCATGTGTAGAGGAACAGTCCGGCCACGACGACGACAACCGACGGCCAAGAGATCGGGAGCGTTGTGAGGCCGTATCCCGCCAGGACGAAGGAGAGCACCGACGCAACGGCGGCCACGCCTGCTCCCGCGGCGTAGAACTCGAACGTGGCAGCGGCGATCGCCGCCACCAGGAAGAAGAACGCCGCCTCAGGTTGCGAGGCGAGTCGGAGGAACCGGTCCCAGAGGTCCGGTTTCATGAACTGCACCAGGCGAGACGTCGTCGCCACCTCGGTCCCGTCATCGAGCGTGACAAGTTCGGCGGTGTCGACCTCGAATGTCACGTCGCCCCGCGTGATCACCGCCCCGTCGAGTCCGACGATCAGTTGGCCGATCGATGGGACCACATCGTCGACATACCCGGGGATGGCGTCGTCGATCACAATCGACTCGGCTCCAAGGCGTGCACCCGAGGCCGCGGCCTGAGCCATCCGTTCCTCATCGGTTGTGCCGGGGAATCGCTCTGGATCCACCGAGATGGATTGCGAGTCCGTCATGACGGCCGGTTCGAGATATCCGACGCGTGTTCCTGGGGCGGCGGCACCCCGGTCGGCGCGGTTGAGGAGGCTCCCGACACCGCCGTAGGCGACCGCCGGCCTGGCCCCCACCCAGGCGACAACCGGAGCCCGGGCCTCGTCGATGGCAGCGAGCAATGAATCGAGGTCGCCCGCGGCGACCCCCGGCGCGTCGACCTGCAGGATGAAGAGGTGAGCGGGCGTCTCCTCAAGGGTCTGCACCGCGAAGTCAATCAGGCGCTGGTCGAACGCCTTCCTGAGGTCGACCACGACCACCGGCAGGTCGTCATCCTGAGCAGCCGCCGTCCCAGCGAACGCAACGACGGCGAGACCCAGAACCAGAAGCGAGAGGAATCGACGAGACACCCGACGATGTTACGGCGCGCTCCCGCCCAAGGCGCGAGGCGATTTCGTCCTTCGGGCAACCGGCGACGGACGACCGGCGACTACTCTCCCTCCCATGTCACGAGTACTCGTTGTTGCCGACGATCCTTGGGTGGTGAGCGAGGTTCACGCCGCTCTCAGCATCGGGGCGAATGAACTGATCGACCACAATGATCCATCCACCGCCGCAGCGGCGGCCACTGACGAATCGGTGGACGCTGCCGTCGTCGATTTGCAGGTTGCTTCGATGGGCGGCATGGCCATCATCCGCTCGATCCGTGACAGCAACACCCCGGTACCGGTCGTTCTCCTCCTCGACCGGGACGCCGATGCCTTCCTCGCCGGACGGTCCGGCGCGAGCGCGTGGGTCATCAAGCCGTTCACGGCATCGGACCTTCGTTCCGCCGTCGCCGCGGTCACCGCGGTGCCGGAGAGCGATGACGACTCCGGAGCGGTGTGACGGAGCCTGCTGAACCTCCGAGTATCAGCACGACCGGGGCCGCACGGTGAGCACTGAGCAATTCATCTACCTCGCGATCCTTGCGGCGTGCACCATCGGTTCTGGATTCTTCTCCGGGTCCGAGACCGCCCTCATCGGGATATCGAAGGAGCGGGTGCACCAACTCGCCTCCGAGAGCAAGGCCGGGCGTCGCGTCGAGCAGCTGATCTCCGATCCCGAGCGGATGTTGTCCACGCTCCTGGTGGCGAACAACGTCGTCAACGTGCTCGCGGCTGCGGTCGCCACGACGCTGTTCATCGGCCTAGTCGGAGAGCAATGGGGTCCGTGGCTGGCAACCGCAGCCGTCACAACCGTGATCCTCATCTTCGGTGAGATCACACCGAAGACGCTGGCCACCCGATATCCGGAGCGGTTCGCGCTTGCCGTGGCTCCGGCTATCTGGCAACTCTCCCGCGTGCTTGCCCCGTTGGCGTCGTTCTTCGGCGCCATCACCCGCGGGATCCTTCGACTGCTCCGGGTCCCGATTCGCGGCGACTCCGGCGCAGTGACCGATGCCGACATCCGGGCCCTCGCCGAGTTGGGCCACCGCGACGGCCAGATCGAAGAAGTCGAGCGCGAGATCATCGACGCCCTCTTCGACCTGGCGGACCGTCCGATCCGGGAGGTCATGACACCGCGGGTCGACATCGTCTCGCTATCGGATCCGATCTCGATGGACGAAGTGCGCAGCGTCGTTGCCGCGACCGGCCATTCCCGCTTCCCGGTCACGCGGGGCGATCTCGACGACCTGGTCGGCATGCTCTTCGTGAAGGATCTCCTCCAGCGCACCGAGGACGCGGCGTCGGAGGACATCGTGGGACTCCTCCGCTTCCCTCAGTTCATGCCGGAGACGGCGACGATCCTCGACGCCCTCACCGAGATGCGACAGCGCCGCTTCGCGATCGCGTGCGTCGTCGACGAGCACGGCGGTGTCGAGGGGATCATCACGGCGAAGGACCTCCTTGCCGAACTCGTCGGCGAACTCCAGGATGAATACGACCCCGGTGTGGCGTCGGTCGTTCGGATCGGTCCGCATCAGTGGGTGGCCGACGGACGGCTGCCGATCGAGGATCTCGCGGCGGAGATCGATCGCGGACTCCCGGGTGGGCCGTACAGCACGGTTGCAGGCTTCTTCATGGCAATCGCGGGCCACGTCCCCGACGAGGGAGACTCGATCGACGTCGCCGGGATCCGCCTCACGGTTCTCGACATGGAACGCAATCGCGTCGACCGAATCGACGTCTCGATCATCTGACCGAACGCCACAGCAGGAACGGGGGTACAATCCCTTCATTCGGGACGTAGCGCAGCTTGGTAGCGCGCATCGTTCGGGACGATGAGGTCGCCGGTTCAAATCCGGCCGTCCCGACTCATCGAGACCCCGCCCTCGTGGCGGGGTTTCGCATTTCAACGCTGCGAACCCAGGGTTCTCCGCATCGTATGTGACGCCGTCAGCCCGCGGAATGGGGCCGGGTTCGGCTATCGGTCGAGCAGCAGCTCCGCCAACTGAACCGCATTGAGGGCGGCACCCTTGCGCAGGTTGTCGGCCACGACCCAGAGGCTGATCCCGCCACGGTCCCCGACCGTCTCACGCACACGACCGATGAGCACATCGTCGATGCCGGCCGAGTCGAGCGGTGTTGGAACGTGATCGTCCGTCCACAGCTGAGCACCTGGGGCGGTGGCGAGGATCTCCTTCGCCTCGTCGAGCGGCAGCGGACGGTTGAAGAACATCGTCGCGGTGATGCCGTGACCGACCATCGTCGGGACACGCACGCAGGTCGGCTCCACCTTGATCAGCGGAGCCTCGAGAATCTTCCGTGTCTCGTGGACGAGCTTCCACTCCTCATCGGTGTATCCCTCTTCGGTGATGGCACCGGCCATCGGGAGCACGTTGTAGGCGATCGGTCGTTGGTAGAGGTCGCCGCCCGGGTCTTCCCAGCCACCACGCTGGAGGACCTCCCGGTTGCCCCGGAACCAGTCGATCTCCCGCTCGAGCGTAGCCATCCCCTGCTGTCCCGACCCGCCTGTCGCCTGGTATGACGACGCGACCATCCGATCGATCCCTGCCGCTTCGTGAAGCGGTCCCGCGGCCATCATCAATGCCATCGTGGTGCAGTTGGGATTGGCAACGATGCCCTGGTGGCTCTCGATCGCCGCGTCGTTCACCTCAGCGACGACGAGCGGCACGCTGGGGTCCATACGGAATGCCGACGAGTTGTCGACGACGGTTGCACCGGCCTCGACGAAGCGGGGAGCGAACTCCTTCGACCGGCCACCGCCGGCTGAGAAGAGCGCCACGTCGATCCCCGTGGGATCGGTGGTCGCCAGATCTTCGATCGTCACCGATCCCCACGGCGTATCCGTGACGGTTCCGGCGGATCGCTCAGAGGCAAGCAGTCGGATACTTCCGACCGGATAGTCGCGCTCGGCGAGGATGACCTGCATCGTTCGGCCGACCGCCCCGGTGGCGCCGACAACCGCGACCGTTGGCGACGAGAAGCGCTTCATGATTCCGCTCCGATCAAGCCTTCGTGGAGCGCCTCGACGGCCGCCTGAGTGTCGTCGCCGCGGACGACGCAACTGATTCGGATGGTCGAGGTTGAGATCATCTCGATATTCACGCCGGCGTCCGACAGGATGCGGAACATCGTCGCTGCCACGCCCGACTCCGACTTCATCCCGGCCCCGACGACCGTGATCTTCGCGATATCCGGTTCGACATCGACGCCGTCGGCTCCGATCTCGGCCGCGACCCGTTCTGCGACCTCGACGGCGGTTGCCACAGAACTCTCCGGGACCGTGAACGAGATATCTGTCACGCCCTGGCTCGAGATGTTCTGGACGATCATGTCGACGTTGACACCGGCGACGCCCATCGGCTCGAACACGGCCGCTGCAATCCCGGGTTGGTCCGGTACGCCCTTGACGGTCAGCTTGGCCTCAGAGTCGTCATGAGCGATCCCGCGGATGATCGGTTCTTCCATCGTCTCCTCCTTGACCCAGGTTCCTTCTTGGTCGTGAAACGACGACCGAACGTGGATGGGAATGTTGTAGCGGATTCCAAACTCGACGCTCCTCGCCATCAGAACACCGGCCCCGGCGCTGGCGAGTTCGAGCATCTCGGTGAACGTGACTTCGTCGAGTTTTCTGGCAGCCGGGACGATTCTCGGGTCAGCCGTGAACACGCCATCGACATCGGTGTAGATCTCGCAGAGGTCGGCGCCGAGCGAGGCGGCGAGCGCTACTGCGGTGGCGTCGGAGCCTCCCCGGCCGAGTGTCGTCACGTCTTTGGAATCGGGGCTGACCCCCTGAAATCCGGCGACGATCGCGACTTTGCCCTCGTCGAGGCACTCCTGGACTCGGAATGCGCGGATATCGAGGATTTCGGCGCGGCCGTGATCCGCCGTGGTGAGGATCCCTGCTTGGGAACCGGTGAAGCTGACGGCGGGGACGTCGTGGGCCTCGATCGCCATCGCCACCAGCGCCATCGAGATTCGCTCGCCCGCCGTGAGGAGCATATCCATCTCGCGGGGGTGCGGGGTCTCCGAGATCTGAGTTGCGAGATCGATGAGGGCATCCGTTGACTTCCCCATCGCGGAGACGACGACCACCACCTCGTTGCCGGCCCGATAGGTCTCAACAACCCTGCGAGCGACGTTCCGGATTCGATCTGCATCGGCGAGCGAGGTGCCGCCGAACTTCTGTACTACGAGTGCCATGTGGCGATTGAGTGTAGGAGCAGCCGGAACGTCTCCTGCGGGGCTCTCATTGCCCGGTGTGTCGCCCCATTCCGCGGGCTGTCGGCGCCATATGCGAGGTGGAGAACCCTGGGTTCGCAGCGTCAGTCATTCCGCGGGCTGTCGGCGCCATATACGAGGTGGAGAACCCTGGGTTCGCAGCGTCAGGTATCGGGGAGGTGGACGTAGCATCCTGGGCCGTGACACGCTTGACCATCCCCTCCGTCGTCATCGCCGCCGCCCTCGTCCTTGCCGCGTGCGGCGGCACCGGGACCGGGGCCACAACGACGACGGCTTCCGAGACATCCACCACGCTGCCTGAGGTGGCGCTCGACGTTGTCCCCCGCAACTACGCCGAGTTCCGCGCGCAGGCGACGGCATGCGGAGCCGAGGCCCCGGACGAACTCACGCCGGTGCAATTCGATGCGCCAGCCGATGTCGGCATCAATCCCGACCAGCCACTTGTCGTGATCATGTCAACGACGTGTGGCGACATCGAAATCGAACTCGACCCGTCCCTGGCGCCCGAGACCGTCAACTCGTTCATGTTCCTCGCAGCTGAGGGATACTTCGATGGGGTCGCCTTCCACCGGGTGATCCCCGGCTTCGTGGTCCAGGGAGGGGATCAGACCGCCACCGGGATCGGCGGGCCCGGCTACACGATTCCCGACGAGCTCCCGCCGGCCGAGATCGGCTACGAGCGCGGCACCCTCGCCATGGCAAACGCCGGTCCGGGAACAACGGGGAGCCAGTTCTTCCTCGTCCTCGAGGATGTCGGCCTCCCACCGCTGTACAGCATCTTCGGCAAGGTCACCGCCGGCCTCGACGTCCTCGACCTCTTGCAGGGCGTGCCTCTTGGACAGGCGGCCGGGAGTGCGGACCCGACGCCGAGCACACCGCTTGAGTCCATCTACATCAATGGTGTGAAGGTCAAACCGTAGGTGCCGATGCCGGCACGCCGCCCCCGGATTTCCCTCAACGGTTCGGTCCGGTAGCCTTCCGCCCATGGCAACCGACAAGAGAGACCGACAACGGGCGAACCGCGCAGAGAAGCAGAAGGCCGACGCGAAGGTCCAACGGCGCAAGCACTACTTCGCGCTGGCGAAGAAGTACGGTCTTTACGCGCTCCTCATCGTCGTCGCACTGTTGGTGATCACGTTCGTCACGTCCTGAAACCGTGGCCGTCGACCTTCATCTGCACTCGTCGGCCTCCGATGGGACCGAGCCACCCGACGTCGTCGTAGCCAAGGCGGCAGCACTCGGCCTTACGGCGATCGCACTCACGGATCACGACACACTCTCAGGGATTCCCGCGGCCCGCGCGACGGCTGAACATCACCCGATCGACCTCGTTCCCGGTGTTGAGCTTTCGGTCGACCATGCCGGGCTGAAGATCCATATGCTCGCCTACTTCGTCGAACCCGGACCGGGACCGCTCCAAGACCGGCTCGGAGCACTCCGCGCCGGACGGGACACCAGGAACGTCATCATTGTCCAGCGACTCAACGACCTCGGCTACCAAATCACAATGGAGGACGTGCTGCGCCATGCTGGAGGCGACGCGGTCGGACGCCCGCATATCGCAGACGCCCTCGTCGAGGTGGGGTCACTCGCCAACCGGTCCGAAGCGTTCGTCGGACTTCTCTCGGACGGGGGAACGGCATATGTCGAACGAGAGCGACTCACCGCAACCGAGGCCATCGAACTGACGCTGCAGTCTGGTGGCGTGAACTCGATCGCGCATCCACTCACGATCAACGCCGACGCACAGACGCTCCGGCCGGTGCTCGCTGATCTCCGGGACGCCGGACTCGTCGGACTCGAGGCCTACTACCCGGAGCACTCCCCGACGGTCAGACGCCAGCTCGCCGATGTGGCTGCCGACCTCGGTCTTGTCGCCACCGGCGGCTCCGACTACCACGGCGCCGGGAAGCCGGGTCTGAGCATCGGGTCAGGGCACGGAGATCTCGTCGTACCCGATGCCGCTCTCGAGGAACTCCGGCAGCGGCGCCCATAAACGGTCAATACGCGGCAGGAACACGCCGATACCGGAGTGGTGAATTGAAAGGATCCGTGTGACTCCGATGGTGTCGGCCAATCGGGCGCCGATTGAGTACGCGACGATTCGCGTGCAGTTCCAGAGCGCTCGCGCCGCCATTGCGGCGGCATTGTGCATCGCGGCGCTACTCGCTATCGCGTCGGGAGCCGGAACGTTTGCCATCCCCTACGCGGTTGGCGGATTCATCATCGCCGCCGACGCCCTCTTCCGCCGCACCCATGGGGACTCTGCCGCTCCACCGCTCCTCATCGACATCACGATCCTCGGCGCCATGTTCGCCATTGGAGGCGCCACTCCTGCAGTCGAGGTCGCGGCGATGGCGTACGGCCTCGTTGCGATGGCTCTCCTCCTCCCCGTTCGGCAGGCAGGACTCTTCCTGGCCTACGCCGTCGCATGGGGCGCCGTCGTCGCGGCCATGGGCGGAACGGGCGTGCTGTCCACCAATACACATGCAGGCTTCAACGCCTTCCTCACGGTCATTCTGATGATCGCCATCGCGGCACTCATCTCGGGCGCGGCACGCGTTCTCATTCAGGTCCAGGATCGGCAGCAGCGCCTCCTCGAGCAGGAGCGACGCACGGTGCAAGTCAAGAACGAATTCGTCTCGATGGTCTCCCACGAACTGAGGACGCCGATCACAGGCATTTCCGGCTTCTCTGAGACGCTGCGCGACCACTGGCGTGACCTTCCCCCGACCGAGGTCGACGAGTTCCTCACCATTCTTCGTGGCGAATCCGACCACCTCTCCAACCTGGTCGAAGACATCCTGGTGATACCCCGACTCGATTCCGGTCACCTCCGCTTCCACCTGGAGCAGGTCAGCATCGCGACCATCGCCGAGAAGGCCGCCGAAGTCGTCTTCGACAGGGAATCGTCCGTCGAAGTCGACATCCCCATCTACGTGACCGTCTGGTCGGACCCGGCCCGTCTCCGCCAGATCCTCCGCAACCTGATGGAGAACGCCAGCAAGTACGGAGGCAACGAGGTCTACATCTTCGGCGAGGAGCGCCGAGAAGGTACCTACACGGTGATCGTCGCCGACAACGGCACCGGCGTCGCTGAAGCCGACCGAGAGCGGATCTTCGAACACTTCGAGCAACTCTCCGCAGGTGATGCACGCCTCGAACAGGGCGTCGGCCTCGGCCTGCCGATCGCGAAGAAGTTGGCCACGGCCATGGGCGGCGACCTCTGGTACGAAGACCGCTTCCCCGTCGGGGCTCAGTTCTGTTTCGACGTGGACATGGTCAAGGAAGCCGAGCGTGACACCAGCAGACTCCCGGCTGAGACGACTGGCGGCCGGTAGTCTCAGCTGATGCTGCCGTACAACATCGACCATGTGGCGATCGCCGTGCACGATCTCGACGCGACCCTTGCCGACATGAAGCGACAATACGGAGCCGAGCCGCTCTCTCGCGAGACGGTCGAGTCGCAAGGGGTCGAGGAGGCCATGGTCGCCATGGGCGGTTCCAGTGTTCAGATCCTCCAGCCCCTCGCGCCGGATACTCCCGTCGGTCGTTTCCTTGAGAAGCGGGGCGAAGGTATGCACCACATCGCATTCGCGGTTCCCGATATCGAGGTCGCCCTCCGTCACCTTCAGGCGACCGGTACCCGCCTGATCGACGACGAACCACGCATCGGGGGCGGCGGTCATCGCATCGCATTCATTCACCCGTCCGCATTCGCCGGTACCCTCATAGAACTGGTCGAGGGAGTGACGTGACCGAAATCATCTCAATCAAGGGCGGCGCAGACCCGGCGATGGCCGCCGCCATCGCTGCCGCCGTCTCTCATTTCGAGCAATCCGAGGCCGAGACCAAGGCGACGCGTCCCCCGGTACCGAAACCGAGTCCCTGGGTTCAGTCGAGCCGCCCCCGCGAGATTCCCCCACCGCTGCTCTCCCATCTCTTCGACGCGGCCCCGTGGACCGACGAAGGCGAGAACAGCGACTGACGCCCTTCACCGCGTCCGCCCTCGGCAAGTAGCATCCGGCGCGACGCCACGAAAGGGTTCCGATGGCCACCGTCATCTCCTCGATCGCCAGAACACCGATTGGCCGCTTCCGGGGTGGTTTCACCCCGCTCACGGCGATGGAACTCGGCGGGTTCGCCATCGCGGCCGCACTCGAACGGGCGGGCATCACCGGAGACCAGATTGACGAAGTGCTGTTCGGACACGTGATCCAGACCGGCCAGGGCCAGGTCACCGGCCGTCAGGCGGCGTTCAAGGGCGGCATCCCGATGACGGTGCCCTCCACAACGATCGACAAGGCCTGCCTCTCGGGGACCGCAACGATCGCGGACGCCGACATGCACATCCGGGCCGGCGAGTCACGCATCATCATGACCGGCGGCATGGAGTCGATGACGAACGCTCCGCACATTCTCAACGGGGCGCGCTTCGGATACGCCTACGGCGGCACGGAGTTGGCCGACTCGCTGAACCAAGACGGCCTGGTGTGTGCCTTCGACGAGGTGCTGATGGGCCAGTCCACCGACCTCAACAACGCCAAGCTGGGCATCGGACGCACCGAGCAAGATGAGTGGGCCGCCACGAGCCACGAGCGTGCCATCGAAGCAACGGCTTCGGGCGCGTTCGACGCCGAGATCGTTCCCGTTGAGGTTCCCCAACGTCGCGGAGACCCAATCCTGATCGAGCACGACGAAGGCATGCGCCCCGGCACCACCACCGAAACGCTCGGCAGTCTGCGGGCTGCCTTCCTCGCGGATGGCACAGTGACCGCAGGCAACGCCTCGCAGATCTCAGATGGGGCGGCCGCTCTGGTCGTGGCCGACCGGAATGCCGCCGAAGAACTCGGCATGCCGATCGTCGCAGAGATCCTCGCATACGGACAGACTGCAGGGCCAGACACGAGCCTCCAGGCCCAGCCGGCTAGCGCCGTTCGGATCGCCCTCGGCAAGGCGGATCTGGAGGTGACGGATCTGGATCTTGTCGAGATCAACGAGGCCTTTGCGGCCGTCTCCCTCTACTCGGCGAACCTGCTCGGCGTACCCCACCGATCGCGTCAATGTGAACGGCGGCGCCGTCGCCCTCGGCCATCCCCTGGGTGCATCCGGAGCCAGGATTGTCGTGACGCTCATCAGCGCACTCCAGACACGCGGAGGCGGGATCGGAGCCGCTGCGCTATGCGGTGGTGGAGGCCAAGGCGACGCATTGATCGTGAGGGTGTGAACACAATGACAATGGACCAACCCGCAGACCGAAACCTCGCTCTTGAACTCGTTCGCGTCACTGAGGCCGCTGCCATGGCAGCTGCGAAGTGGCAGGGCCGGGATGACAAGATCGCTGTCGATCAGGCCGCCGTGGACGCCATGCGCCACATGCTCTCGACCATCGATGTCGACGGCCTGGTCGTGATCGGCGAAGGCGAGAAGGATGAAGCGCCGATGCTCTACAACGGCGAGATTGTCGGCAATGGAAGCGCCCCGAGGATGGACGTCGCCGTCGATCCGATCGACGGAACCCGCCTCTGCGCCCTCGGCATGCCGGGTGCGCTCGCCGTGATCGCCATGGCCGACAGCGGATCGATGTACGCCCCAGGATCCCTCGTCTACATGGACAAGATCGCCGTCGGGGAGGAAGCCGCGGGGACCGTCGACATCAATGCCCCCGTCGAACACAACCTGGCTCAGGTAGCAAAGGCGAAACGCAAGGACATCGACGACGTGACGGCGATCATCCTCGATCGACCGAGGAACGCGGACTATATCCGTCGCGTCCGCGCGGCCGGTGCCCGCATCGCTCTGATCGACGACGGTGACATCTCCGGCGCCATTTCCACGGCGAAACGCGACAGCGGCATCGACGTTCTGCTCGGCATCGGTGGCTCACCCGAGGCCGTCACCGCCGCCTGCGCCATGGCGGCCCTCCGAGGCGAGATCCAGTGCAAGCTGTGGCCACGCGACGAATCAGAGCGGCAGTACGCCATTGATCACGGACACGACCTGGATCAGGTGCTGACGACCCGGGATCTCGTCAACTCCGACAGCACGTTCTTCGCCGCGACCGGGGTCACGTCCGGCCCACTCCTCGGGGGGATCGGGTTCTTCGGTCGGAGCGTCGAGACGCACTCGGTCGTGATGCGCTCAAAGTCGGGGACAATCCGGTTCATCGAGAGCACCCACCGCCTCGACTGGTTGGACGACGTCCACGCCGTCGACTGAAGCGCACGTCTCTAGGAGCCGTCGTTCCGAGGCAGGTTGTTCTCGGTCACAATCTCTGCTGCCCAACGGGCCGCCTGACCGACCACCTCAGGGCAGTGAACCGAGTGGGCGCCAGCGTCCTTGAAGCACGCCACATCGTCCGCGTCCGTCAGGTCGAACGACCGACCGATCACTGTGGCCTGGATATCACCGCACACGACCGAGCCGTACCGCTCGACAAATCGGGAACGAAGCTCGCCGACCATGCGTGAGGTCTCGTACCGCACGCCGGCGGCGTCCAGGAAGTTGTCACGTTCGCGACCGTGGAG
Source organism: uncultured Actinomycetota bacterium (assembly GCA_963785245.1). Lineage (GTDB taxonomy): Bacteria > Actinomycetota > Acidimicrobiia > Spongiisociales > UBA5794 > JAHEEL01. The sequence goes on from CAWAUO010000011.1 coordinate 185,229, forward strand.
CTGCCCCAGGAACATCGTGGCACCGGTGTACGCGCCGCAACTGCCGTCCCCGGCGAGGCCGCCGCCGCCCGACAATCCCGTGGCGGCCCGGAACACGGCGTCGTCGCGCTCGTCGAAGGTGTCCTGGAGCGCTGCCACCACGCACTGGGCACAACCGTGGTATTCCGCCTCGTTCTGCTTCCCGGCCTCATAGGCCCGATCGGCTGCGTCGTTCACCATCGGTTCGCGCTTCCTGTGGTCAGACGTGTTCTGCCCTGGCAGATCGCAGTGTCATCCGGGGCGCCGCCCGCGTCCAGAGGCCAAGGCCCTGGAGAGATCACCAGCAACCAAAGCGTGCAACGTCTGGTCGTATTGAGGTGCCACCACCGACCAGTCGAAGTGCCGAACAGTCTCCGCTAGTTGCTGGGCGATCGTTGATGCTTCGATCCGGTTCTGGATCGCCCATCGCACGCGCTCTGCGAATCCTTCTGCGTTGTCGTAGAGGCATGGGTCGTGGAACGGTTCGGGGACACGGTCGGGGTAGACCAGGCAGTTGGGGAGGACCGGGAAGGCGCCGGCGGCCATCGCCTCAACGATCGCGATGCCGAAGAACTCGTGCTTGGCCGTTGACACCACGATGGTGGCACGTCCCAGGAGATCGACGTACTCGTCATCGGGGAGGAACCCAAAGGCGACCAGACGGTCTCCAAGGAGGTCGGGAAGGCGGTCGAAGGATTCCGGGCTCGAGACGAAGCGCTCCCCAGCGACGGCCACCTCGAAGTCGAGGCTCTCGGCGGCGAGCGCCTCGACCATCTCGACGAACTCGTCGGGCCCTTTGTCGTGTTCCCAGCGCTGGTTCCAGAGGATCAACGGCGAGCCATCCCCGCCGGCCTTCCTCGGAGGTCCGATGCGGCGTAGATCGACACCGACGGGGAGCACGATCGACCGCTCCGCAACTCCCCCGACAAGGCGGGCGTGGCGACGGTCCGGGAATTGGCGGAGGAAGCGCTCGCCCTCTTCGAAGAAGTGGACTCGGTGATACTCCGAGTTGAAGATCACGAGATCGGCAATCGCCGCGCTCGACCAGTTGACCATCGGATACGTCAGATCAGGCCGATCGAGTGGCGAGACCGGGTAGGAGAACTGGCTCTCGTGGAAGTAGACCGCGATCGGTGCACCCCCGATTGTCTGCCTGGCAGCACCCGCGAATGCCCCGACACTCATCATTGACGAGGCGAGCACCACATCCGGCGGTTCATCGACGACGGCAGCAAGGTCTGCGGCCAGCGTCAGGTGTGCGCCATGCATACGCCACTTCCAGAACCGGGCCTCGTGCGTGATCAGCGTCACATCGTCAGCGCTGTTCACGGCGTAGCCGTCGGCCCATGCCTGGTGGGAACCCCCGTAGTAGGGCTCGATCAGTGCGACTCTCACGGGCAAACCATAGGAGGAACGTGTCTCCGGCCGTTCGCTACTGACCGCGCCCCCGGTCGAGTGGCGACACGTCTTCGGCGAGGAAGCGGGTGAGTTCCTCCGTGCGCTCGGTCATGCCGAGATCCTTGGTCGTGGGCCACTCGTCGATCTCGCTCCGGGCGAATTCGATCCAGCGCTCGATGCTCTTGAACATCTCGATCTGGAACGTCGCGAACAGGACCGACAGGTGGGTTCGATCCGGGAACGGATGGCCGCCGTCGAGATACGACGCCATGAGTTCGACGATCGCCGCGTGGTGCTCACCAATATCGGCTTCGAGTTCGTCGAGAGCGCCAGAGAGCTCGTCAATCGTTCCGTGGTCGGCGAAGAGGAGTCGGAGCAGGGCCTCGATTTCGATGCGTGGAGGTTGCGTCCTGGATCCCGCCCATTCGCTGAGGGCAGCGCGACCTTCTTCGGTGATCTCATAGACGTTCCGACTGCGGTTTCCCGTCTCCTCGGTGTGGGTGGTGGCGTAGCCGAGTTCCACGAGCTTCTTCGGCTCGGAGTAGAGCAGGCGGGTGGACTTGGGCCACGCGTAGCGAAGGCTCCGCTGGGCCTGGTTCGTCAGTTCGTACCCCGCCCACGGCTTCAGGTTGAGGAGACCGAGCACGGCATACGACGAGGTAGTCATTCTCGGTGCCATGCCCTTGACTCTACTGCATAGTTCAGTAACCTGATACTGCAGAGTGCAGCACCACATCCTGGGGAGGGACCATGGAGACTGCTGATCACATCACGGCGATCGCTCGGGAGGCGGAATTGCTTGCAGCCGCTGCCGACCGGAACGGCCTGGACGCCGACATCGTGTGGTGCCCGGGCTGGGACATGCGAGAACTGGTTCGCCACTTGAGCGAGATCCACCTCTGGGCCGCTGGCATCGTCGCGCAGCGCACCGCGAAGCTCTGGCCGGACGACATCTCGGACCACACCGTCTCCTGGCCGGACCTCGCTGTCTTCTGGCCGGACGACGACCGACTGACCGCCTGGTACTTGGAGACGAACGCCAACCTCGTCCGATCCCTCGAATCCGCGCCCATGGACCTCGAATGCCCCACCTTCCTCCCGGCACCGTCACCTCGCGCCATGTGGGCCCGACGCCAGGCACACGAAACGGCCGTACACCGGTTCGATGCCGAGAGCGCCGGCGGCACGCTATCCGAGTTCGATCCCGTGTTCGCCGCCGATGGCGTTGATGAAATTCTCTCCGCCTTCGCTCCCAGGGGCCGACAGTTCCCTGTTGAGAGTCCCAAGACGATGGTCGTTCACGCCACAGACACCGACGACCGCTGGCACGTGACGATGGCTCCCGGCGGAATCGACACCGTTCGCGGGGATGCACCCGCCGACGTCAGCCTCTCCGGCACCGCATCTGACCTCTACCTGGCGCTGTGGAACCGACAGGACGACTTTGGGGTCACCGTCACCGGCGATCGTGATGTCTTCGACGTGTGGCACGAGAACCACAGGATTCGCTGGACGTAGGCGCACCGGTCAACCTCGGCGAAGGGCTCCGTCGCCTGGCTAGAGCTCTTTTCGCCCGGAGAGCGCACGCCCGAGCGTGATCTCGTCGGCGTAGTCGAGATCCCCGCCGACGGGTAGACCGGACGCCAGTCGCGACACCGTCACGCCGAGGGGCTTGAGCATCCGGGCAAGGAACATTGCAGTCGCATCACCCTCGAGTGTGGGATTGGCCGCAACGATGACCTCAGTCACGTTCTCGGCGTCGACCCGATCCAGAAGCTCACGGGCACGCAATTGATCCGGACCAATCCCCTCAATCGGGGAGATCGCGCCGCCGAGTACGTGATAGCGGCCGGAGAACTCGCCGGTCTTCTCGATCACCGGAATGTCCTGGGCACGTTCAACAACGCACAGAACGGTTGGATCACGACGAAGGTCCCGGCAAATCGAGCACTCTTGTTCCGCGGTGACGTTGAAGCACCGGCTACAGAGCCGGACTTCCCGTCGCATCGACGTAATGGCGTCCGCCAGGCGGACGGCATCGGCCTCTTCGGCGTTGAGCAGGTAGAACGCCAGTCGCTGCGCGCTCTTCTGGCCAACTCCGGGCAGCCGAGCCAGTTCGTCCACGAGCCGCTGCACGGGCGGTTCGAACATCAGCCGAGAATGCCGCCGAGATCCATCCCACCCGCAACACCGCCCATGGAATCTGCAGCGTCCTCCGCGGCCGCTGCAAGCGCCAGGTTCACGGCTGCGACGACGAGGTCACCGGCCATTTCCGGATCGTCAGGATCGAGGACTCCCGGGTCGAATTCGACCGAGACAAGCTCTCCCGATCCGCGAACGACGGCCTTGACGACACCGCCGCCGGCCGTTCCCTCGTAGGTCTTCGCTGCCAACTCAGTCTGAGCGGCCTCGATCTGCGCCTGCATCTGCTGCGCCTGCTGCATCAACTGGCGCATGTCTTTTGGCATTTGTGGTGACATGCAGCAAAGGCTACCCGCTCCCTGCACCTGTCTCATGACTCCCGCCACCAATGCGATGCCGCGCACTAGCGTTTGCGGCATACCGATTGATCGGAGCGACCCATGCGCACGACCGACGGGAAGTCCCTCCTTCTCGCCTTCGCCCTCGCACTGCTGACCGCGTCCTGTTCGAGCGGCGGGGACACCACGACAGCCGCCTCGCAACCGCCTGAGGAAGCCACGGTGACATCGATCGATCCGCCCGCAGAGACGACGACCTCCACAACCTCGACGACAACCCCCGCAGAACCTGAGGCCGAGATCTGGTCGGGTGACCTCGCAGGGCAGGTCGTGGAGTTCCAATTCATCGTCGACGATGCCGGAACCATCAACGGCCTCGTCGGCAGCCCGACAGAAGAGACCCCCGACGTACCAATCAGCGGAGCAGTCATCGACGGTGCCGTGACGATCAGCATCCCGGCTGCTGCTGCCCGGTTCGAGGGCGAGGTGTCCGGAGATACGATGACCGGCACGTGGTACCAGTCGGGAGCCGAACTGCCCGCCGTCTTCGAACGCCAGACCGAACCGACCGTCCTCGCACGCCCGCAGGAACCCACGCCGCCATTCCCCTATGACGCAACCGACGTCCGGTTCGACAACGGCGACATCTCCCTCGCAGGGACGCTCGTCGTACCAAAGGGAGAGGGGCCATTCCCCGCGGTCGTCCTGACCTCTGGCTCCGGATCGCAGGACCGCGACGAGACCATCGTCGGCCACAAGCCGTTCCTGGTCCTGTCCGACGCATTGGCGCTCACCGGAATCGCCTCGCTTCGGTTCGACGACCGCGGCGTTGGGGGGTCGACCGGTGACCCGACCGGAGCAACGACGACAGAACTTGCAACCGATTCGGCAGCCGCTGTCACCTACCTGGCCGCAGACGGGCGTTTCGACAGCATCGGCATCGTCGGGCACAGCGAGGGCGGAATCATCGGACCGATGGTGGCGAACGACACGGGCCTCATCGACTACGCCGTGCTGCTGGCCGGCCCGGGACTCCCCGGACTCGACATCCTCCTGCGCCAGACCGAGGACCTGATGCGGGTAGAGGGATCGAGCGAAGCCGACATCGCATGGCAGATGGAGTGGCGGAGGGCCGTCATGGAGGTCTCAGCCTCCGATCTGTCAACGGAGGACGCTGCCGCAGCGATCGAGTCCATCGTCTCAACCGCGCTCACCAACCCTCCATCCGAGGTTTCCGAGCCGCTCGATCCGGCCCTGACCGAGCAGTTCGTCGTCGCGTTCACCGACCCATGGATGCGGTTCTTCCTCGCCTACGACCCGGCCCCAGCCCTCAGCGATCTCGACGTACCGACGCTCGCCCTCATCGGCAGCCTCGACATTCAAGTTTCGGCGGAGGAGAACATCCCGGCACTCGAGAACGCGCTCTCCGCCAATAGCAGCGCCACGGTGTTCGAACTCGAGGGCCTCAATCACCTGTTCCAGACCGCTGAGACCGGAGCGGTCTCCGAATACGGAAGGATCGAGGAGACGTTCTCTCCGGCCGCACTGGACCTGATCGCGGGCTGGATCCTCGAACACAGCTGAGATTCGTCGCGCCGTGGAATTGACCGCCCGAACCTGGACGGTCGAGCATCGCTACCCTCCACCCCGATGCGCTATCAGGCTCTCTATCGCAAGTACCGACCGCAGCGTTTCGATGAGGTCGTTGGACAAGACCACGTCGTCGGCACCTTGACGCGCGAGGTCACCGACGAGAAGGTCGCGCACGCCTACCTCTTCGCAGGACCGCGCGGCACCGGAAAGACCACCAGCGCTCGACTCCTTGCGAAGGCACTCAACTGCACCAACCGTGGAGACGACGGCGAACCGTGCAACGAGTGCGTCTCGTGTCTCGGGATCACCGAGGGCACTTCGCTTGACGTCATCGAACTCGACGCAGCCTCGCACAACAAGGTCGAAGACGTCCGCGAGATCAGGGTCAATGTCGGCACCGTCGCTGCCGCCGAGGGAGCGCACCGGGTCTACATCCTCGACGAAGCCCACATGCTGTCCCGGGCAGCCGGCAACGCGCTCCTCAAGACGCTGGAAGAGCCGCCGGAGCATGTTGTGTTCGTGCTCGCCACCACCGAGCCCTACAAGCTGCTCGACACCATTCGGAGCCGTTCTCAGCGCTTCGACTTCCACCCGGTGTCTTCGGAAACGCTCGTCGAACACCTCGAAGACATCTCGACGCGTGAAGGGTTCACGACCGACCACGCTGGACTGTCGATGATCGCGACTCACGCCCGTGGGTCCGTACGCGATTCTATGAGCCTGCTCGAGCAGGTGGCGGCCCTCGGAGATGGCATCGTGTCCACCGATGGAGTCACCCGTGCGCTTGGCCTTGCCGACGGCGACGCCTTCACCGGACTCGTTGTCTCCATCGCGGATCAGGACGCCCCGGCAGCACTCGGCCTCGTCGCTCAGCTCGCCTCCCGTGGCGCCGACCTGCGCCGGTTCGTCGCCGACTCGCTCGGCTACTTCCGCGGCATCTTCCTCGCCCAGTACGCACCGAACCTCGAAGAGATCACCGACGAACCCCCCGAGGTCCTCGCCGAGTGGCGGCGTCAGGCGCGCATCCTCTCATCGGGAGACGTGCTGCGAGCCATCGACCGATTCTCCGATGCACTCCTCCAGCTCCGCCAGGGACGAGAAGAGCGCCTCGTCCTGGAGTTGGCGCTGATCCGCCTCACCCGCCCGGAGACAACGATGGACGGAGAGTCGTTGTCGGCCCGCATCGACCGGTTGGAGCGAGATGTGAAGGCAGGGTCGCCAGCCACCAGCCACCAGCCACCAGCCGCGGAGAAAGCACCGGCACCTGCGACGCCGCCAACCGCAGACACGCCCTCAGAGCCCGCCCCCGTCGCCGAACCCCCACCAGAGCCCGAACCCGCCGAACCGCCCGTCCCAGCGCCCTCCTCCTCCGGCGAGGTGACGCTCTCGGAGTTCTCAGCGGCGTGGCCGGTCGTCGTCGCACGGATCCGGTCGGACTTCGGGGCCAGACGCCACGCCTTCGTCCGCGTCGCAGAACCCCTCTCTGTGTCAGGAGCCGTGGCGACTCTCACCCTTCCTGCCCATCAGCACTTCCATCTCGAGCAACTCAACGCCGACGACCAACTCCTCCATGCACTCGAAGCGATCACCGCCGAGGTTCTCGGCAGCGCGGTCAAGCTCCAGTTCCGCTCCGACGACGACACGGCGCCTGTGGTGGCCGACGAAGACGAAGCGGACGAGATGGTGCCGATCCGGGCACCCGAACCGGACCAACTCGACGAAGGCACTGAGCGCGAGAAGCCCGAAGACCTCATCGTCGACATGCTCGGCGGCACCGTCGTCGAGGAGTAGGCATGCGTCTCGGAATCGATCTCGACGGCGTTGTCGCCGACTTCAACACCGGCTGGGTTGACCGATACAACCGCGAGTTCGAAGCGCACCTGACCACCGACATGGTCGATTCATGGGATGCCATGGGCGACATCACCCACTTCGAGACCCTCGGCGACTTCTGGAAATGGGCCGAGAACGGCGACGGCCCTTCCGTATTCCGGTATCTCCCTCCGTATCCCAACGCCCTCGAGACGCTCAACCGGCTTGCAGACAACCACCAGCTTGTGATCATCAGCGCCAAGTTCGAGTGGGCGTTGCACGACACGTTCGCCTGGATCGCAGACAACAAGATCCCGACGAGGGAAGTCCACATCACCTACGCGAAGTGGCGAGTGCCGTGTGATGTCTACCTCGATGACTCTCCCCACCAGATCGTCGAACTTCACGAGCGCCGCCCGGAAGCCGTGGTGTGCCGTTTTGTCCGCCCATGGAACGAGGCCGTGCTCGGCGTTGGCGACGTCACCTCGTGGGACGAATTCGAAACCCTGGTCGACCAGCGCTGGTGCTGAACGGGTTGGTTTTCGGAAACAGCGAACGAGTACCATTGGACCGCTGGTTCGGGCACATCCAGTGCCCTCTCGACACAGGAGCAAGAATGAGGAAAATCCCTCTGATCGTCCTGGTCCTCGCATTCGCTCTCATCGCAGCTGCATGCAGTTCCGATAGCGACGATACGACGACCACGGCGGCAGCCGCCGAGACAACAACGACCGCCGCACCGGAGACAACAACCACTACGGCGGCACCTGAAACAACGACAACCGAAGCCATGGTCGAGATCGGCACCGCCGACAACCCGATCAAGGTCCTGTTCGTCCCGTCCGTGAGCGCCGAAGAGATCATCGCCGGTGGCGAGATTCTCAAGGGAGTTCTCGAAGAGTCGACCGGCCTCGTCTATGAGGTCAGCGTCCCAACGTCCTATGCCGCAACCATCTCCGAGATGTGTGCGTCACCCGAGAACACCGTCGGCTTCATTCCCGCAACCGCCTACGTCATCGGCAACGATGAGTGCGGCATCGAGGTTGCGATGAAGTCCCTGCGCTTCGGATTCACGGAGTACTGGGCCGAGTTCATCGTCCCGCGTGACAGCGAAGCCACTTCGCTCGCCGACCTGGCCGGCAAGAGCTGGGCCTACCCGGATGTTGGCTCGACCTCCGGCTACCTGGTCCCCAACGGCATGTTCCTCGCCGACGGCATCGAGGCGGGCGAGACCGTTGAAGCCGGTGGACACTCCGCCGTCGTCAAGGCCGTCTACAACGGTGAAGCCGACTTCGGTACGGTCTTCTTCAGCCCGTCCATCGACTCCGAAGACAACGTCATCTGGGACGGCACGACGGCAGACGCCGACGTTCCAGAGGACCTCGTCGACAGCTGCGTGCTCGACGGCGACGGCGAGATCGATTGCAGCGGCGTATTCCCGCGTGACGCTCGTCGGAACATCCGCGAAGAGGCCCCGGACGTGATCCAGGCGGTCAAGATCCTGGAGCTCTCGCAGCCGATCCCGAACGACACCGTCAGCTTCGCGCCGGCCGTGTCGGACGAGATCAAGACCAAGATCGTGACGGCGCTCGCCGACTACGCAGCGAACGATCCAGAAGGATTCGCGACCGCGTTCGACGCCTACTCCTGGAGTGGTATTGCGCTGACCGACGATTCGGAGTTCGACTTCATCCGTCTGCTCGTCCAGGAACTCGGACTCGAGTCCGGCGACCTCTAAAAGCAGTTGACTCGAAACACTGAGTATCGGGCGGGGACTGAAGTCCCCGCCCGATACTCGACCAAGTAGACAAGGTGCCAGATCCATGCTCAAGGTTGAGAACCTCACGAAGATCTACGACGGCGGCACACAGGCACTCGACGACGTCTCGTTTGAAGTCGAGAAGGGCGAGTTCCTAGCCGTCATCGGACTGAGCGGATCCGGCAAGTCAACGCTGCTGCGTTGCATCAATCGACTGATCGAACCCACGTCGGGCACGATCACCTGGGACGGCGTCGATATCACGACCGCTTCCCAGGAAGACCTCCGACGCATCCGACGCCGCATCGGAATGGTCTTCCAACACTTCAACCTCGTCAGCCGGTCGAAGGTGATGACGAACGTCCTCGCCGGTCGCCTCGGCTACCTCAACCCGGCACTCAGCGTGGTCAACCGGTTCCCGAAGGCCGACCTCGAGAAGGCCCATGCCCAACTGGCGCGGGTCGGCCTCGAAGAGAAGGCAGGGGCGCGGGCCGACGAGTTGAGCGGCGGCCAGCAGCAGCGGGTCGGTGTGGCGCGGGCGATGATGCAGGACCCCGAGATCATGCTCGCCGACGAACCCGTCGCGAGCCTCGACCCGGTCCTTGCCCACAGCATCATGCAGTACCTCGAGCGCATCAACCAGGAGGACGGCGTGATGGTGCTGTGCTCGCTCCACTTCCTCGACCTCGTCCACCAGTATGCGGACCGCGTGATCGCCTTGAACGACGGAATGCTGGTCTTCGAAGGGACCCCAGAGGAGATTGACGACGACAAGTTCAAGGAGATCTACGGGAAGGAGGCCGAGCGCGTTGGCTGACTCAACCCCCACCTCCACCGACCCGGACACCCCGGAAGATCCAGCGCCGAACGGCAAGAAGGGTCGCGGCTGGCGCCGATCGCTCTACATCATCATCGCGATCCTCGTCGCGTTCGTCATCTACGCCTTCGCGTTCGCCAAGACCGACGTCTCCCTCGAAGAGATCCAATCGGAGACCCGCCAGGAACAACTCTTCCGCATCCTGCGAGCCCTCGCTCGGCCAGACCTCGTCACCTACGACAAGACAGACCTTGTGGTGACCGCCGATGTCTACGTCCCGTGCAACGGGGCGGAACCGGCCCCGGTGACCCCTGCTGAGACGGGGGAGACCATCGTGGTCACCCCGACCTGCGCCGAGGCCGGCGATCTCTTCACGGTCAACGGATCCGGCTACGAACCGGGAGCCAAGGTCTCCGTCAACTTCGTGCCGGTATCGGACTTCGATATCGTGCTGCCACAGGGGCGCGTCGAAGCCGAGGAGGACGGAACGTTCACAGTCTCGTTCGAGGCTCCGAGTCGCACGACCGACGATCCACAACAGGTCGAGGCGATCACCCAATCCAACGTTGGTGGATGGCGGAATCGCGTCACCGTCTGGACTGACACGAACAAGAACGGCCTCCAGGACGGAGAGTCACTCGCTGACTCCGACGAATCGATCGCCGCATACATCAGCGTGCTTCCTGAATTCGACATCCGAAGCCCAGGTGGTGTCACGCTCGTCGATGACAACAACAACGTCATCGACTTCATCAGTTGGGGTGGTTCCTTCGAAGCAAGCACCGGTTCGGGAACCGGTCTCGTCAGCCGGGACATCGGCCTTGATCCGTTCGACGTGGGTCAGGATGGCTCGATTCAACTCACCGGCAATAGCGCGACCGCAGAGGACTTCACCTGGGCCGGACCGTCGGCGAGCAGCTTCGGTACGGTCAACGCCGGTCAGAGCACACCGAACGGGGACTCCCCGGCCACCCTCTTCTTCAACGAGGTGGCATTCGACGACGTACAACAGTTGGAGATCGCAGGACCCGCGAATGCGAGCGTGGCGGACGTCTCGATGATCTTCTTCGACGGCGTCGACGGCACGCAGTACAAGATCGTTCAGGTTGCGGACAAGACCGACCTCTCACCGCGGCTCTCCGACAATGCCATCAACACCTGGGATCGCATCGTCGAAACCGTGATGCTCGCGCTCCTCGCCACCACGGTCGGAACGATGCTCGCCGTACCGCTGAGCTTCCTCGCCGCGAAGAACCTCATGCGGGACGTGACCGTTCCAGTGATCAACCTCTCGCTGGCGCTCATTGCCATCCCGATCGGCCTCATGGTCGGCATCCAGGCTTCACGGTGGGCCTCCTCGCTCCGAGCGTTCACCGATGCGAACTGGTTCACGCTGCTGGTGGCACTCGTCGTCCTGGTCGCACTCATGTGGCTCCTCCTTCGCTGGATCTTCCCGCCGGAGGAAGAGGACGAACCGCCGACGCTCGCCATACGCGCCGCCAGGGTCGCCGGACTGCTCGGCGTCGCGTTCCTGACGTTGATCAGCTCCTATGTCGTCGCGGATCTGCTGATCCTCATCGGTGGCTGGATGGAGGACATCATCACCTTCGCCCGGTTCCTCGGGAGCTTCGTGGTGTCACTCGGAGAACTCACCGAGATCGCGATCCCGGTCTTCTCGTCCCTTATCGGGGCGTTTGCGCTTGCTGTCGCCGCAAGCAAGCTCGGGTACTTCATCGTTCGGCATGCGTCTCGCGCAGTGGTCAACGGCTTGACGCTGGCGGTGTCGGCCATTGCCGGGGCGCTCGTCGGGATCACCATCGGCGCGATCATCGACTGGTTCTACCAGTTGGAGAATCCGTTCGCCACGGTGGTCGTCCCCGCGGCCATCGGTGCGGTCTTCGGTGCGTTCCTTTCCGTGAAGGCGCTGCGCAAGGCCGAGGATCAGAACATCGGCTTGACCGTCTACTACATGGCCCGAACGCTGTTCAACGGCCTCCGGTCGATCGAGCCGCTGGTCATGGTGATCATCTTCGTCGTATGGGTCGGCATCGGCCCGTTCGCCGGTGCGCTCGCCCTGGCGCTCCACACCACAGCGGCGCTCGCCAAGCTCTATTCGGAGCAGGTCGAGAGCATCGCAACCGGTCCGCTCGAGGCCGTGCGGGCGACGGGGGCAACCCGACTCCAGACGATCATCTATGCCGTCGTGCCACAGATTGTGCCGCCGTACATCTCGTTCACCATGTATCGCTGGGACATCAACGTGCGCATGTCGACCATCATCGGTTTCGCCGGTGGTGGCGGTATCGGCTTCCTCCTGCAGCAGAACATCAACCTGCTGCAGTACCGGGCAGCCGCCGCGCAGATGCTTGCGATCGCGATCGTGGTGGCGTCGATGGACTACGTCAGCTCGCGGCTCCGTGAGAAGTTCGTCTAGCGATGAGTGCATTCCGGCTTCGTGACCGGGTGGTGACGGAGTTCGAGGAGTTGGAGGGGCTCGCTCCTGCGGCGACGCGTTCGACCGCCTCCCGCGGACGTGCCATCCCCGAAGAACCCGATCCCTGGAGAACCTGCTTCGAACGGGACCGGGATCGGATCCTGCATTCGAAGGCGTTTCGCAGGCTGAAGCACAAGACGCAGGTCTTCATGAACCCGGAGGGCGACCACTACGTCACCCGACTGACCCACACCCTCCAGGTCACCCAGGTTGGGGTAGCGATCGCACGCGGCCTCAGCCTCAACCTGGCACTCACCGAGGCAATCTGTCTGGGGCACGACGTCGGACACTCGCCGTTCGGCCACACCGGTGAAGAAGCGCTGAGCGAGTTCGTCGAAGGTGAGTGGCGGCACTCCGACCAGTCCGTTCGAATCTTCGAAGTCCTTGAACCGCTCAACCTGAGCTTCGAAGTCCTCGACGGGATCCGCGCACACCCATGGAAGGTCCAGACTCCCGCGTCGACCCCGGAGGGGGGCATCGTCCGATTCTCCGACCGAATCGCCTACCTCGCCCACGACGCCCTCGACGCGATCCGCGCCGGCGTGCTCGGCCCGACCGACTTCCCACGCGAAGTACTCGAAACGCTCGGCGTGCCGGGAAGCGAGTGGATCAACGCCATGATCACCTCGGTGATCACCACATCGTTGGACCGAGACGAGATCGCCATGGACGATCTCACGCTCGCCGTGATGCACGATCTGCGGGACTTCATGTTCCAGCACGTGTACTTGCGGGCGGAGGTCGAGCCACAGCGGCGTCGGGCCCGGGAGATCGTGCGGAACCTCGTTGAGTACTACGAGAGCCATCCGGCGGAGGTTCCCGCCACCTATCGCCAGGACGACGCCGATGCGCTGACCCAGGTCATCGACTTCGTTGCCGGCATGACCGATCGCTACGCCATCGGCCGCCACGACGCGTTGTTCCGACCCCAGTTGTTCTGAGTCGCCAGTCGGAGGTTGCCTACCCGGCCAGTGCGCCGACGACGGCGAGGATCAGGAGGTTCAGGAGCGTCCACGCGATCGCCACCGTGATGTAGTTTCGGAACCAGTGGGCCCACGTCTCCGAACGGACGGCGAGCGAGGTCCCGACGAGGTACCAGAGGGGCAGGCTCGTCACGAGGCCGAACACCACCACGGTCGTCCTGGAAACCACGATGAAGTCGAACGACATGAACCAGGTCGTCGGGAGGGCAATCACCAACATCACAGCAGCAACGAAGCTCGCTGCGAAGTCCTGAAGATCTCCCGGTTGTCGTGAGCCGACCGCCAGCGCCATCACCACCATCAACAGCGGATAGCCAAGCGCGACAAGGCCAGCCGTCGTTCGTCCGATCGACGACCGGCGCGGGGCGAATGAGACGTTAGGAGTTGCCACGAGAACTTGCGCACGACATCCCGCGAATCGTACCGCGCAACGACTCATCCGGTGCAGACAAGCGTCGGCGCCCTCGATCGAGCCGTACTTCCCTACTCGCGTTCCGGCAAGCAGCCAAGAATGATCAGCGACGAAACGGCGGTGTTGTGTCGCAATCCTCGTCCTTCCCGCCGGCAGGGTTTCTCCTGCTCGGCATCCTGAGTCTCCTGGCCTCGCTCGTCTTCATCGCTCGCGCAATCGCTGTCGACGCGACCCCGGGGCGCATCTGGTCGGCCGTCCTCTTCTGCGGCTTCGGAGTGTCCCGGCTGATCGCGTATCGGTCCACACGCCGAGACTCCGGCAGCGAGGCGTGAGCGAACCGGCCCAGAGTCCGACGCCCTGGATCAGCGTTTCGCACCTGAGATCGGCCAATGGGCGAGCATCCCCGCCGCTCGCCGCGGGCCGCTCGGCGCACGGTTCGTGTTCTCTCGGACGAGGGCGCGAAAACGGTCAGTCGGAGCTTCTCTCGTCTGGCAAATACCTGGCCTTTGGGTCTAGCCTGATGTTCTGAATGTCCCTCTCACCCCCCACCAAAACGGTCATCCTCGTCTTGTTGCTTGCGCTGCTGGTGGTCGCTCCGATCCCAGCCGGTGCGCAGACCAAGAAGGACGTTGAGAGAGCCGAAGCTGCCAAGGAGCAGGCCTACCAGGATCTCCTGGATGCCAACCAGGCCGTCGGCTCCGCGATCAGCGAACTCGAAGGCATCGAGGCCGAACTCAACGAACTCACCTACACCATCAGCCGCCTCGATCGGAAGATCAACGAGTTCGACGATCAGGTCGAGGAGCTCCGGGCCAACGCCCAGGAAGTCGTGGTCGAGGCCTACACCAACTCGGGGACCGGACTCGTCACCGCCGCCTTCACCGCAGGGTCGATCCAGGATCTCCTCACCAGTCAAACCCTCATCGGGCAGGCGACCGATCGTGACCTTGCCTCGCTCGACCTCCTCACGGCCGTCAATCGCGAGAACGACCGGCTGAAGATCGAGGTCGCCGAGAAGCAGGCCGAGGTCGAGGTGCTCGAAGAGCAGCAGGTCGCCGTCGTCGAGCGACTCGCGGTCGCCCGTGAGAAGGCCGACGAAGTGTTCGAGTACGCCAAGTTCAAGTACGCGGACGTCCTCGCCGACTACGAGGCTGAGCTCAAGCGCCAAGCAGAGGCTGAAGCGCGGCGCAGGGAAGCCGAGGCCGCCGCCGCCCGTGCCAGCAACAACTCCTCCGGCGCCGCTCGCAGCTCCGCTGCCGCCGGCCTCCCCGCCGTGACGACGAAGGGCGTCGTCTGCCCCGTCGCAGGCAACACCTACTTCATCGATACCTGGGGTGCGGCTCGTCCGGGTGGCCGAACGCACAAGGGTGTCGACATGTCGGGTGCCAGCGGGACCCCACTCGTCGCCATGAACTCGGGCAAGGTCCGTCTCAACTGGCACTCTGCCGGTGGCCGCCAGGTCTACGTCTACGGCGACGACGGCAACTTCTACTACTACGCCCACCTGAGCGGATACGCCGCAGGCCTGAGCAACGGTGACCGTGTTGCCAAGGGCGAACTCGTCGGATACATGGGCGCGACCGGCAATGCCTCGGTCTCCCACCTTCACCTCGGCATGGGCCGCATCGGCGGCGCCTACGTGAACCCCTACCCCACCGTCCGCGCGGCCTGCTGAGTGAGTCGCCGGTCACCGGTCGCCGGTCACCAGTAGGAGTCTGCAGCTTCTGTTGTTCGAATCGCGCCGCGCCCGCTCTGGTTGGGGCAACTCCCTCTGGCGACTGGCGACCGGACGTTCACTACCCTTGGCCGGTCATGGCTCCTCTCATCCACGCTCACGGCCTCACGAAGGAGTTCGGGGACTTCGTCGCGGTCGACGGGATCGACTTCGCCGTCGAGCAGGGTGAGTCCTTCGGATTCCTCGGGCCCAACGGGGCCGGAAAGACCTCCACGATGCGCATGATCGGGGCGGTGAGTCCGATCACGAGCGGTTCCCTATCCGTCCTTGGACTCGATCCTGAGCACCAAGGGCCCCAACTCCGGTCCAAACTCGGTGTGGTTCCTCAGGAGGACAACCTCGACGAGGAGCTCACCGTTTACGACAACCTCATGATGTACGGCCGCTACTTCGATCTGCCCAGGACCGTCATCAAGGAACGAATCGAAGAACTCCTCGAGTTCGTGCAACTCACCGACAAACGCAAATCGAAGGTCGATGCGCTCTCCGGTGGCATGAAACGACGTCTCACGATCGCCCGCGGCCTCATCAACGAACCCGATCTTCTGCTCCTCGATGAGCCGACGACCGGCCTTGACCCGCAAGCCCGCCACATCCTCTGGGACCGCCTCTACCGTCTCAAGCAGCAGGGGGTCACGCTGATCATCACGACCCACTACATGGATGAGGCCGAGCAACTCTGCGACCGCCTCGTCATCATGGACAAGTCGAAGATCGTGGCCGTTGGATCACCCCGTTCGCTGATCGAGGAGTACGCCCCCCGGGAGGTCGTGGAGTTCCGGTTCCCACCGGGCGTGCTGGAGGACGTCGCTGACCGCCTCGAGGGGACTGCGCCTCGGGCCGAGATCCTGGCCGACCGGGCGCTCCTCTACACCGATGACGCGGAGGAGACGATCTCCCGCGTCGCTGCCGAGGGTCTCGAACCCGAGACGGTGCTCGCCAGGCGCTCCTCCCTCGAAGATGTCTTCCTCCGTCTCACCGGCCGCACGCTCGTTGACTGATGGCCACGCCACTCGCTCTGCGCGTCTTCGAGGCTGAGGCTCGGGTCTACCGACGCACCTGGCGCGGGTCGGTCATCTCGACGTTCCTCAACCCGATCCTCTACCTCGCGGCCATGGGCATCGGGCTCGGCTCGCTCGTCGACGCCAACATGCCAGAGGGCGTGGAAGGGGTCACCTACCTCACCTTCCTCGCCCCTGGACTCCTCGTCGCAACGGCCATGCAGACCGGCGCCGGAGAGGGTTCGTGGAAGGTCATGGCCGGCATGAAGTGGACGAAGACCTACCACGCCAAGCTCGCTGCCCCGATCGGCATTCCCGGTCTCGTCGGCGGCCACATGCTGTGGGCCGGTGCACGGGTGCTCATGGTGTCGGTGGTGTTCGCATTCGTGATGGCCGCATTCCGGGTCGCACCCCTGTTCCAGTCCCTTCTTGCAGTGGGACCAGCCCTCCTCGTCGGACTCGCCATGGCGGCGGCGACGACGGCGTTCACCGCGCCGTCTCGACGACCCTGCCGGCTTGCCGATGTACTTCCGTTTCGTGGTGATTCCGATGTTCCTGTTCTCCGGCGCGTTCTTCCCGATCACGCAACTCCCCAGCTGGCTCCAGGCCGTCGCACTCGCTACTCCGATGTATCACGGTGTCGAGTTGAGCCGCGCCATCGTCGTCGGAACGGAACCGCCGGTTGCTTGGTGGATCAGCGTCGCCTACCTCGTCGCCTGGATCGCGGTCGGGACCGCCCTCTGCATGGGGCCGTTCCGGAAGAGGCTGAAGCCATGACCGTCGGTCCGCTCCTCACCCGGGTCGTTCCACCCCTGCCACGACGGTGGCGGGGCGGCTACGTCGTCGAGCGCAACGTGATGGCGACGAAATCTTTCTGGCCTGTGTATCTCTCCGGCTTCTTCGATCCGGTCTTCTACCTCCTCGCCGTCGGCGTCGGCATCGGTCAATTGGCCGGCGACGTCCAGGTGGCCGGCATCCCGGTGGACTACACCGCGTTCGTCGCCCCGGCGATGCTCGCTGCGTCCGCCATGAACGGTGCCGTCTATGAATCGACCAACATGTTCTTCAAGCTGAAGTACGGGAAAATCTACAACGGAATCCTCGCGACCCCCCTCGACGCCAGAGACGTCGCGAGCGGTGAGATCGCCTGGTCGCTGGCACGAGGAGCGATCTACTCGCTGGCGTTCCTGCTCGTGATGGCGGTGATGGGCCTCATCCACTCTCCGTGGGGGATCCTCGCCTTCCCGGCCGCGATCCTGATCGGTTTCTCCTTCGCCGCGGCCGGAACCGCCGCCACCACCTACATGCGGACCTGGCAAGACCTCGACCTCATCACCCTCGTCACGCTGCCCCTCTTCCTGTTCTCGGCGACTTTCTACCCGATCGACGTATATCCCGAGTTCATCCAGGTCGTGACGTGGCTGTCACCGCTCTATCACGGTGTTGTGCTGATCCGGGGCCTCACGCTGGGGATCCTCGAGTGGACGATGCTCATCAACGTCGCCTACCTCGTGGCAATCGGCGTCGTTGGCTCTCTCATCACGGCACGACGCGTCGGAACGCTGCTCCTGAAATAGCCAATCGTCGATAGGCGTTCCAGAAGGACCCGTCGGTTGATACGCTCTGCCGACAGCCCCGACCAAGGAGCCTCCATGACCAACCGCACGCTGAGTGTGCCCGAGATCTCATGCGGACACTGCAAGTCGTCGATCGAGGCGGCCGTGGCCCCACTCGACGGCGTCGACCGCGTTGAGGTCCAGATCGAGGCGCAGACGGTTGACCTCGAGTACGACGGCACCGAAGCGACCCTCACCACGATCGTCACCGCGATCGAGGACGTCGGCTACGAAGTGCCGGACCAGGCCTAGCCCGAGTGCCCCCAACCCCTCCCGACACGATCTCGTTCGACGTCGAGGGGATGACCTGTGCCTCGTGCGCGCTCCGGATCGAGCGGGTGCTCGGTCGCCAGGATGGCGTCGAGTCCGCCGTCGTCAACTTCGCGGGGCAGGAAGCCAGAGCCGTCGTCGATCCCGGCGCCGTTGATATCGCCGGATTGCAGGCGGCCATCGAAAAGCTCGGTTATGAGATTACGCCCTTCGTCGAGGGCGAGGATCGCCGCTCGCTGACCGAGCGATACGACGAGGAGGTCGCATTCCAGAAGCGGAACGTCATCGGTGCCGCCGTCCTCTCGGTCCCGGTGATGATTCTCGCCATGCTCGGCCCGGACGCCCTGTGGTCGGAGATCGTGCAGGGCATTCTCACGACCATCGTCGTGTTCTGGTTCGGACGACAGTTCCACTCGGCGGCCTACAAGCAGATCACCTCGCTCAGCCCGGCCATGGACACCCTCGTGTCCGTCGGCACGGTGACGGCCTGGGCCTACTCCGTGTGGGCCGTCTTCGCCGGATATCCCGTCTTCTTCGAGACCGCAGCAATGATCGCAACCCTCATCCTCCTCGGCCGCTACTTCGAGGCCCGAGCGAAAGGGCAGGCGTCGCACGCGATCACCAGCCTCCTCGAACTCGGAGCCAAGCAAGCGCGCGTGCAACGAGGGGACACCGAAGAGATGGTGGACCTCGATGCGCTGGCGGTCGGATCGATCGTCATCGTCCGCCCGGGCGAGAAGATTCCCACAGACGGCAGGATCATCGCGGGTGCCTCGTCGATCGACGAGTCGATGCTCACCGGCGAATCCGCCGCCGTGACCAAGTCTGCGGGCGACAGTGTGTTTGGAGCAACCATCAACCAGCAGGGCCGCCTCGAGATCGAGGTGACCCGCCTCGGCGGCAACACCGCCCTCGCCCAGATCGTGAAGCTCGTCGCAGAGGCCCAGGCCTCCAAGGCACCCGTCCAGCGCCTCGCGGACCAGGTCAGCGCCGTGTTCGTGCCTGCGGTGATCGCAATCGCAATCGTGACGTTCGTTGCCTGGATGATCCTCGACGGCGACATCACCACCGCCATGCGCAGCGCCGTGGCCGTGCTGATCATCGCCTGCCCGTGCGCCATGGGCCTGGCGACACCCACCGCCATCATGGTCGGCTCCGCCCGAGGGGCCGAGCAAGGCGTGTTGTTCAAGTCGGCAGAAGTATTCGAACGAGCCAAGGCCATCAGTACCGTCGTGTTCGACAAGACCGGAACCCTTACCGCGGTGCGATGACGCTGTCCGCAATCGAGACCAACGAGCCACTCGATCGCTTCCTGATGCTGGTCGGATCCGTCGAGGCGGCGTCCGAGCATCCAATCGGCATGGCCGTGGCCCTCGGCGCCGAGGAACGCGACGTCACCCTCGAACCGGTTACCGATTTCGCCGCACATCAGGGACTCGGCGTCGTGGGGACGGTGGATGGCGCCGCCGTCGTCGTCGGACGCCCGATGCTCATGGAGGAGCTCGGGATTGAGGTCCCACAACGCGAGGCCGATGCCATGGAACGAATCGAAGGCGCCGGGCACACGGCGTTCCTCGCCGCCTGGGACGGCGAGGTTCGGGGCACGCTCGGAGTCGCAGACACCGTGCGCTCGTCCTCGAAGGAAGCCGTTGCCGAACTGACCGATCTCGGCGTCGATGTCGCCATGCTCACCGGAGACAATGCCCGCACGGCCGACGAGATTGCTGCGCAGGTGGGCATCTCCCGGGTGATCGCCGGTGTCCTGCCAGCCGGCAAGGCCGACGAGGTTGCACGTCTCCAGGACTCGGGACGATCGGTGGCCTTCGTCGGTGACGGCATCAACGACGCCCCGGCACTCACCAGGGCCGATCTCGGAATGGCGGTCGGCTCAGGGACCGACGTCGCCATTGAAGCGGGCGATGTCGTGCTGATGTCCGGCGACCCGACGCTGGCTGTCACAGCGCTCGGCCTTGCCCGGGCCACCTTCCGCACCATCAAGCAGAATCTGTTCTGGGCGTTCGGCTACAACATTGCCGCCATCCCGCTCGCCGCACTCGGACTCCTCAATCCGATGATCGCCGCGGCCGCCATGGCCTTCTCCTCGGTCTCGGTTGTGACCAACTCACTCCGCCTCCGCCGTTTCGGCCGGACTTGACAATCGGCGCTGATTGCGCTGCCCTCCGCCCTACGTATGAAGATCACGACCTTCGTCACACCCGGCCTCGGTGATTCCACCTACTTGATCGAGCATGAAGGGGTTGGCGTCGTCGTCGATCCGCAGCGCGACATCGACCGCTTTGTCGCGGCGGCCGCCGGTCTCGACACCCGTTTCGTGCTCGAGACGCACCTCCACAACGACTACGTCTCCGGCGGACGGGCCGTCGCCGCCACGGCCGGTGCCGAACTCGTGCTTCCGGCGTCATCGGGAGCAGCATTCGATCACCGTCCGGCGTTCCACATGGAGGACCTCGACGGCGGACCCCTCACCGTCCGTCCGATCCACACGCCGGGACACACGCCGGAGCATGTGAGCTACCTCGTCCTCATCGACGACGAGGCTGTCGCATTGTTCTCCGGCGGGAGCCTGCTCGTCGGCTCCGCCGGCCGGAGCGACCTCTTGGGCATGTCCCGAGCCGAGACGCTCGCGAAGCTTCAGTACGGATCCGTCACGCGTCTCGCACAGCTTCCGGATGTAGTCGGGCTCTACCCCACGCACGGCGCGGGATCGTTCTGCACGTCGTCGGTGGCCGAGACCGCGGCGTCGACCATTGGCCGGGAGAAGATGACAAGCCCAGTGCTGGCCCATCCCGACGCCGAGTCGTTCGTGGCGGATGCGCTGACCGGCTTGCAGCCATATCCGGACTACTACGCCCACATGGGGCCCATCAACCTCGCGGGGCCAGAACCGATGCCGGATGCACCGATCTCACACTTCGCCGTTGACCAGATACCTGATGGCGCTCATGTCGTCGACATTCGACCACAGGCGCTGCACGCAGCCGGGCACCTCCCGGGGTCGTACGGACTCGAACTCGAGGACCAGATGGGCGTGTGGGCCGGTTGGCTGATTCCCTTCGACGCGCCGATCGTGCTCGTCGCCACGCAGATCCAGGACGCCGAGCCGGCGGTTGTTCAACTCGCCCGAATCGGCTTCGACCGGGTGATCGGCATCGTGACCGACCTCGGCGATGCCGAGCGCCTTGCGACCTACCGCCAGGCGTCGGCCGAGGCATTGCGGGACGAACTCGCAGAGGGCGAACCGCAGGTGCTCGACGTCCGGGCGCCGGGCGAATGGGCGACCGGATCGATCCCCGGGGCGGTCCACGCCTACGTCCCCGATCTTCGCACCGCCATCCCCGCGAACCTCGACCCTGACCGACCGGTCTGGGTGATCTGCGGTGGCGGCTATCGGTCCCAGATGGCGGTCGTCTACCTCGAAGCGGCCGGCTTCGACCCCATCGTGGTGACCGGTGGCGGCGTTGAGAACGTCCTCACCGAATCTCAGGCGTAGTCGGCGCAGAGCCCCACGACGATCTCAACCACGTTGTCGACAGCTGCATCGATCTCGGGGGCCAACCCCACGCCAGGTCCGACGCGATCGATCTCGATTCCGCATACGACCATCGCCTCAGGCAACACACCGACGGCGCCGCCGAGATCGATCGCCTCTGCGAGTCCGACGAGGTGGGTCGATGCCGACCGCCATGCCGCCGGGAACCCCTGGATGCCGTCGATCCGGTGAATGGTGCCGGGTACGCCGCCAGAGACCACCGCATCGACGACGATGGTCAGATCGGTATCTCTCCAGGTCTCAAGGAGATGCGTGGCGTCACCAACCGACTCGATCAATGCGACCGTGTCGGGAAGACGACCCGCGAGCCGATCGAGAACGATCGGCCCTGCGGCGTCGTCACCCATCACTCGGTTTCCAACACCAATGACGACAACCTCAGACACGTTCAACCGTGAGATCGAGGAAGTGCGTCGCACAGGAGATACACGGGTCGTAGTTGCGGATCGACTGCTCGAGCACCCACGACAACTCTGGATCGGGAAGATCGAGATGCTGCTCGAGAACGAATCGCAGGTCCGACTCGATCGTCAGTTGGTTCTGCGCCGTTGGAGGCGTGATCTGCGCATCGGCGATGCGGCCGTCTTCCTCCAACCGGTACTGGTGATAGAGCATGCCGCGTGGTGCCTCGGTGGCCCCGTGACCCACGGCGGCCTTTGGGATGTAGCGCACCCACGACTCGGCCGGTTCCACGTACTCGTCGATGATCCGCAACGCCTCTTCGATCGCGTAGAGCGTCTCGACGCTCCGCACGATGATGCTCTTGAACGGGTTGTTCACCACCGGACCCAACCCCGCCTCAGCGGCGCACTTCTGCGCCAACGGCGTCAGCTTCTCGAAGTTGATGGCATACCGTGCCAGCGGACCGACGTGGTAGGCGCCACGCCCACGCACCCGGGAGTGCAGAGCATTCGAGCGCTCAACGTGCTCTTCGGTGAAGAAATCGTTGAACTGGGAGATCGGGATATCGATTCCCTTGCTCGACGCGATGTTCCCCTCGTTGAAGGGATACTCGTCGGGATGGCACACCGAGACGTACTCGAAGTCGAGTTCGGCCTCGGGGAACGTGAACTCGCTCGTCCATTTGATCGTCTCGATCGCGGCGTCCTTCGCCCACTCGAGTTCGGGAACCAGCGCCTCCAATTCCTTCTTCGTCGGGACGCGGTAGAACCCGCCGACGCGGACGTTGATCGGATGGATCTCACGGCCTCCGAGGAGCGCAACGATATCGTTGCCCGCCTTCTTCATCCGAAGGCCCCGCTCGACCACCTCACGATGATCGGCAGCCATGTGGATGCCGCTCTCGTAGCCGAGGAAATCCGGCGCGTGCAGCAAGTAGACGTGGAGCACATGGCTCTCGATCCACTCGCCGCAGTAGATCAGTCGGCGTAATTCGCGTAGGGCACCACCGACGGTGACGTCGAAGGCATCCTCCATAGCGTGGACCGAACTCATCTGATAGGCGATCGGACAGATGCCACAGATGCGTGCCGTGATGTCCGGCGCATCGGTGTGCGGCCGGCCGCGGAGGAACGCCTCGAAGAACCGGGGCGGTTCGAAGATCGAGAACTCGACGTCCTCGATCTGGTCGTCGACGACCTTGACCCGCATCGAGCCTTCACCCTCGACGCGTGCCAGATACTCAACCGAGATCTCTCTCGCGTTTGTCATCGCGCACCTCCGATCTCAATTGATGCCTCTCGGCGGTCGCTCTCGATGCGGAACGCCTCCGACCACGCGTTGAAGCCCCGCAGCGAGTTGACGATCTCCTGATCGGACAGACCCATGTACTCCCACTGGTTGGCCAGCGATGCGGCGTTGGCGCTCTCCATGGGTCCGAAGCAGCCGTAGCAGCCACGGTCATAGCTGGGGCACAGTGCGTTGCAGCCGGCCTGGGTGATCGGGCCGAGGCATGGCGTGCCGTGCGACACCATCACACAGGGGTTTCCCTTGGCCTTGCACTCCACGCACACGCTGTAGGTCGGAATGTTCGGCCTGCGTCCCTGCAGGAACGCGACCAGCACTTCGAGCAACTGGTACTTCGAGATCGGACAGCCCCGCAACTCAAAGTCGACCGGCACGTAGTCGGCGATCGGCGTTGACTTGTCCAACGTGTCGATGTACTCCGGATGGGCGTACACATAGGCGTTGAAGTCGGCCACGTCCTTCCAGTTCCGCAACGCCTGGATCCCTCCGGCCGTTGCGCACGCGCCGATGGTGATGAGCACGGTCGTCTCTTCGCGGATCTGCTTGATCCGGTCCCGATCGTGCGGCGTCGTGATCGACCCCTCGACGAGGGTGACGTCGTACGGCGGGGGCAGGACCTCACGGGATGCCTCCATGAAGTTGGCGATCTGCACAACACCGGCGACCGCGAGCAGTTCATCCTCGAGATCGAGAAGGCTCAGCTGGCATCCGTCGCAGGATGCGAACTTGTGAACGGCGAGTGTCGGTAGCGCCACGTCACACCTCCCTAATCCAGCAGGACCCGGCCATTTGCGCACACGTCATCACCGGACCGTCCTTGCAGAGAAAGTACTTGCCGAGCTGGCAGTGGCCACACAGACCGACCCCGCACTTCATGTTGCGCTCCATTGAGACATAGAGCCGATCGTCCGTGATCCCGCCGCGTTCGAGCGTCTGGATCGTGAAGCGCATCATGACTTCCGGTCCGCACACGAACGCAACGGCGGTGTCGCCGTCGTAGGAGGATCTGCCGACCAGCGACGTCACGACCCCGACGGGTCCGCGCCAGTCCGAGTCGGCCTGGTCGACTGTGACCAAGACCTCCAGGTCGAAGCGACTGCGCCACTCCTGGATCTCCGAAGCGAACAACAGATCGCCGGGCGATCGAGCGCCGTACATCAACGTCACGTTCTCGTACCGATCACGGTTCTGGAGCACGTCGTACACGACCGGTCGGAGCGGCGCGATGCCGACCCCGCCGGCAACGATCAGCACATCCCGACCCTCAGCCGCCTTGGTGTCCCACGACGTGCCGAACGGGCCGCGCACACCGACGAAGTCGCCGGGCTTCAACCCGACAAGCGCATCGGTGACCGCACCGACCGCACGGATCGTCTGGACGATCTTGGTGGTGTCGGCAGGGTCGCCGCTGATCGAGATCGGCACTTCTCCGATCCCGAACGCATACAGCATCGTGTATTGCCCGGGAAGGAAGCCCCAATCGCTCCCCGGGGGGTCGACTTCGAGCGTGTAGGTGTCTGCGAGTTCCTGCTCCACGCTGAGGATCCGGCAGGGCACCGGGCTCATCACGTGGGCGTTGGGTTCAGCGGTAAGTTGAATAGACATCGAGCAATTGAATCCTGAGTGCTTGCATCCGGGTGACGATGATCTCGGTGAACCGACGCATCATGTCGTATCCGAGTTGCGGGTCGGCCAATGCGATCTTCTTCAGTGCAGGTCCGTCGAATTGGATGGCTTCCACGTCGCTTTGACAGCTGGCGTCGAAGTTCCACCGGTACGGCGGATACATCCACGACCAACCGAGGAAGTCACCCCGGTGGAGCGTCTGGATGATCTTCGACCCGTGCTCTTGGGTTCGGAGGGTGAGGGCGATATCGCCTTCAAGGATCAGGAACGACATCCTGGCCGGACCGCCCTCGACGAAGATCACACTGCCCTCGTCGAACGAGACAAGCCTCGCCGTCTCCGCAACGGTCCTCACCTGCTCTTCGGTCATACCCTTGAAGAAGGGCTGACCGAGAAGCACTTCGAACACTTCGCTCATTCGGTTGCCTCCTTGACGCTCGGGGTTCCAACGGCGACACGGCGAACATCTCGCTCGCGAATCTCCGCAGCCTCCTTCGTGATGTCGATCCCGACCGGGCACCAGGTGATGCAGCGGCCGCAGCCGACGCACCCCATCTCACCGAACTGGTCCACCCAGGAGGCGAGTTTGTGGGTGAGCCATTGCCGATAGCGAGGCCCGGGCGATGGCCGAACCGGGCCGCCGTTGACATATGAGAACTCGAGGGTGAAGCACGAGTCCCACGTTCGGACGCGTTCCGCCTCGGCACCGTCGAGGGACAGATGGTCCTCGACGCTCGAGCAGAAGCAGGTCGGGCAGACCAGCGTGCAGTTGGTGCAGGAGAGACAGCGCTTGGCGATCTCGTCCCAGTACGGGTTTTCGAGATTCCCCTGCAACACTTCCTTCAGCCCGTCGGTATCGAGGAAGCGCCCCATGTGCTCTGAGGCGCGGACCACCATCCGGCGGGCCTCCACCAACTCCTCGTCGAGTGGGTCGCGTGCAACGAGTGAGGCAAGGACGTCAGATCCCTCGTCGCTTCCCGCCTCGGCAATGAAGTGGTGGGTGTCCCCGTCGAGGACTTCGGTCAACGCAATGTCGTACCCGTCCGACACGCCAGGCCCGGTCCCCATCGAGTCGCAAAAGCAGGTCGGCGCCGGGTCCGTGCAGTTCACCGCGACGGTGAACGACTGGTTCCTGCGCCCTGCATAGACGGGGTCGCCGACCGCGCCGTAGACCTTGTCCTGGACCTTGAGCGCCGCGACCTCACATGGTCGAGCGCCGAAGAATGCGTAGCGTGGCGGTTCCTCGGGTTCGAGCGTCTCGAAGCCTCCCCCGGTTCGATGGCCCTTCCAGAAGACCGCTCCCGGTGGAGTGGTGAACTTCCTGAAGGATTGAGGGCCGACGACGTACCCGAAGAGGGCACCGTCCCCCCGCTCCTCAAGCCGATAGGTGCCGGCCTCCTGCCGGTCGGTGAGTCCGACGGGAAGGTCGTCGGTCGAGGCAATCGTGTCGTACAGGATCGTCTGACCGCGAACGGTCGGTCCTACGACTTCGTAGCCCCGGTCGGCGAGCGCGTGAATGAGGGCATCGACACCCTCGCGGTTGATGACGAGTGTTTCTCTCATCTCTCCATCCTGGGATGCTGTTCACCACGGTAAGAAGCGGCCTAGGTCGCTCCTAGGGCCGGAATGCTCGGGCCCTAGGCCATTCGGCCCTATCGCTATATCGACCGGCGGTACGACGCCTGCCCGATAGCCTTCCCGGTGTGGACCCCGTACGACGCTTCGAACGACCGTCTCTCCGTAGGCCGCGCGCGATCCTGGCCTTCGAAGGATGGAACGACGCCTGCGATGCAGCGTCCGGCGCGCTGCACCACGCCCTCGACCGGTGGGATGTCAAGCGACCCTTCGCTGTGATCGAGTCTGAAGAATTCTTCGACTTCCAGGAGCACCGCCCTGAGGTCACCGTCCTCGACGGCCGCGTCGAGTCGATGACCTGGCCCGAGACCCGCTTCTACGCCGTCATCCGCCCCGATCAGGACCACGACCTCGTGGTCGTCGTCGGGGACGAACCGACGTTCCGATGGAAGACGTTCGCCCGGACCGTCGCCGCCGTACTCTCCGACTGCGGTGTGGAGTCGGCCACCATGCTCGGGGCCTACATCGGTTCGGTCACCCACTCGATGCCCGTTCCACTCTCCGGCGTCGCCACCGATCCAACAACGCTCGCAGCCAGCGGCCTGCCGCCCACCGACTACAACGGACCCACCGGGATCGTCGCGGTGCTTGGCGAGGCGTGCAAGGAGACGGGGATCCCTGCAACCAGCATCTGGGCAGCAACCCCTCACTATCTCGCAGCGAACGAGAACCCGATGGCCATGCGAGCGCTGCTGCGCAAGGCAGGCCAGATCATCGGATTCGCGGGGGACAGCGAGGAACTGCGGGGACTCGAGGCCGAGTTCATTCTGCAGGTCGACGAAGCGGTCGCCGAGTCCGACGATCTCGCCGAGTACGTCCGGGAGGTCGCCGAGAACGACCGAACGCTGGATCCAGGCCGGTCGGGCGAACTGTTCGACGAGATCGAGCGCTTCCTCAAAGACGTCTAACGCTGCGAACCCAGGGTTCTCCACCTCGTATAGGACGCCACGAACCCAGGGTTCTCGACCTTGTATGTGACGCCGTCAGCCCGCGGAATGCATTGGCGCGACTGCCCCGGTCATTCTGTGGGCCGACGGCGCCAAATGGAAAGCGGAGAACCCTGGGTTCGCTGATTGGTCGGGGAACGAGCACCGCCCACGGTGACCGTGGGCGGTGAGAAGAACTACTTCTTTGTCTTGTGGCGATTCGCCTTGATGCGCTTGCGATACTTGTGCTTGCTCATCTTTTTCCGACGCTTCTTGATCAGCGAACCCATTCAGGAGACCTCATCTCAACGATTTCGGGGACCGGTTCCGGCGGCGGCGAGGCCGGCCGGAGCCCATAAGGTCTCCTCAGGATAGGCCTGTCGGTGTTCAGGCGTCACTTTGCCAGCCGTTCTAGCGCAATCCGTCGTAGTCGACCGGCAGAACGCGGACCACCCCGAGGCCGTCGAGGACCCGCTCCAGGGCCGCGATCACCGCTCCCTCGGTCTCTGCTGTGGCCAAGGCCAGGGTGGTTGGTCCGGCCCCCGACCAGGCGGAATGCAGCGCCCCCGCGCCGCGGGCAGCCTCGATCATTGCGGTCGTGACCGGCGAGAGCGGCCCGCGAGCCTGTTCGTGGAACTCGTCGCCTGCCGCTGAAGCGAACGCCGCCGGATCACCGGTACGAAGACCCTCAACGAGGAGCACGGCCCTCCCCACGTTGCGCGCAGCCGAGGCGAGAGGGACCTGAGCCGGCACCACCTCGCGGGCGTGGCGTGTCGCGAGTCTCGTCTCCGGAATGCCGACGATCGGCAGGAGGTCGCTGCTGAACTCGAGTCGGTAGGGGCCAGCCAAACCAACCGCCATGAGACCACCGAACACGGCAGGTGCTGCGTTGTCACCGTGCCCCTCGATCTCGGCAATCAGTTCGTAGATCTCGTCGCGGACCGGTTCCCGTCCGATCGCCCGCTGTGCGGCTGCTGCAGCTGCTGCGGTCACGGCCGAGGACGAACCGAGACCCCTGGTCCTTGGAACCTCATTCTGCACGACAAGAGCCATCGGCCGCCCGACCGCAGCCATGACGGCACCAAACAGCATGTCACCGGGCTCAAGTTCGACCGGACCTTCCCCGTCGTCCGCGCTCATCCGGTCAGCGGGAGCGGCCTCAACGACGCACCGCAGACCGAGCGCCAATCCGAGCACGTCGAAACCAGGGCCCAGATTTCCAGAGGAAGCCGGAGCGGATGCCTTCATCGATCGACCGGTTCGATGAAGATGCGGGTCGCCTCCGGAACGGCCTCGACGATATGCGCCTCGATCTCCACGATCGCGGCCTCGATTCGGTCACCGTCGATTCCTTCGTCGAACTCGACATCCATCGTCACCAGAACCTCGTCTGGAGCGAGTTGCATCGTGAGGAGACGGTCGACCGTGCGAGCATCGGCAACGGACAACGCAGCAGCCCGGATCTTCGCTCGCTCTTCACGCGTCGCCGACTCGCCAATGAGGAGCGACTTCATCTCAACCGCAAGCACCCACGCCACACCCGCAAGCAGCACACCGATGAGCACCGAGGCGATCCCATCCCAGATCGCGTCCTCGGTCAGTCGTGCGATCGTAAGACCGGCCGCAGCAATGAACAGACCGACCAGGGCGGCGCTGTCCTCGAACAACACCACCAGCAGCGACGGGTCCTTCGACTCCTTGATGGTCTTGCGGAAGGTGCGCCCGGCGCGCTGCTTGTTGAATTCCTTGAGGGCCGGTCGAAAGGCGATGAACCCTTCGAAAATCGCTGCGATCGCGAGGACGGCCATCGAGAGCCAGAAGCCCTCGTCTCCGTGGCCGTGCGGATCCCGGATCTTCGAGACACCGGAGATGATCGAAATGACCGAACCTCCGACGAAGAGGAACACGGCAACCATGAAGCTCCAGAAGTACATCTCCTTGCCGCGCCCATAGGGGTGTTGCACGCTCGCATCGAAACGCGACGCGGCGTGACCCCTGAGCAGGAACAGTTGGTTGCCGGAATCAGCAAGCGAGTGGATGCCCTCTGAGAGCATCGCACTGCTCCCGGAAATCGCTGCAGCGATGAACTTCGTAACCGCAATCCCTGCATTGGCCACGAGCGCGAGGATGACGAGCCGTTTCGATTCCGATGCCATGGGAGGGGAGCGTAGTGCGGCACTCGTCCTCGATTGCCTCGAACTGGTCCGGTTTCGGTCAGTTCCGAGTCATGATGTCTGAGAGACCCTCACTGAACGCCGAGGTCGACCCCAGGAGGTCGGAGGCGGGTCCGACCGTTCGCTTTCCGTACCGCTCGCGCAGGTCATCCACGGCGGCGTCGAGCGCCTGGAGT
The DNA here is from genome assembly GCA_963785245.1 of uncultured Actinomycetota bacterium. Lineage (GTDB taxonomy): Bacteria > Actinomycetota > Acidimicrobiia > Spongiisociales > UBA5794 > JAHEEL01. The sequence goes on from CAWAUO010000011.1 coordinate 215,432, forward strand.
TCGAGTTCCTTCGAACTGCCTCCAACGAGGTCGTCGTCGAAGATGGGGAGTTCGAGTTGGAGCGGCGATGCGGGCACCAGGTGGGACATCGATATGCCGAGCAGACTCAGACCGCGGTTGGGGAATTCTTCAAGGACACCGGTTGTCAGGTCGAGGGCGGTCCGATAGAGCACGGCGCTCGATGCCGTGGCCGTGCGCATCGTGGTGGCACGCGTGATCGCCTGGAAATCGCTGAAGCGGGCCCGCACGGTGAGTGTTCGGCCCGCCCGACCCCCTCGGCGCAGCCTGGCCCCGACACGTGAGGCGAGCCGCGAGAGCACCTCGCGCACGTACTCAGGATCGCGGTGGTCCCCGCCGAAGGCTCGCTGAGCCCCAACCGAGGAGGACCGGCGCCCGGTCACCACACCTCTGGGGTCACGATTCCACGCGAGTGCATGGAGGTGCTGGGCGCGATGCCGTCCGACCCGATCGGCCAAGAGGCTTGTTGGCGCCTCCGCCAATTCTCCGACCCTCAAGATGCCGAGCTCGGCCAGTTGGGCGAGCGTGACGGGTCCAACACCCCACAGGTATCCGACATTGAGGGGGTGGAGGAACTCGATCTCGGCGCCGGGATCCACGATCAATGAGCCGTCCGGCTTCGCAACCTGGCTGGCGATCTTGGCCAGGAACTTGGTCGATGCCCCTCCCACCGACACGGGCAGCCCCGTCTCGGTCCGCACGTTGGCGCGGATCGACTCGGCGATCTGGTGCGGCTGCCCGAAGAGGTGGATGGCGCCCCCGACATCGATGAATGCCTCGTCGATCGACACTGGTTCCACGAAGGGGCTGAAGTCGCGGAATACGTCAAAGACCCGATCGCTGTATTCCACGTAGTCGCCGAACGCGCCGTCGACCACGATCAAGCCCGGACAGAGCTTCCTGGCCTCGCCGATCCGCATCGCGCCCCGAACGCCCATTGCCCGGGCCTCATACGTGGCCGATAGCACCACGCCGCCGCCGACCGCGACAGGCTTGCCGACCAGGTCGGGACGTGAGAGCAGAACCACCGAGGCGTAGAACGCATCGAGGTCGGCATGGAGAATGGTCGCCGCGCCGCTGACTGGCATGGTTCCATCCTGTCACACGCATGTGACAGAATTGCTGGCATGTCTCCACAATTCGATGCCATCGGAATCGTCGTCTCGGACATGGCTGCTTCGGTTGCCTTCTATCGGCTCTTCGGGCTCTCGTTCCCCGAGGGCGGCGAGGCCGAGGGGCATGTCGAGGCGGTCCTGCCGGGAGGTGCGCGCCTGATGCTCGACACCGAGGCGTTGGTGCGTTCCTTCGACCCAACGTTCCGGCCGCCGTCCGAGGCTGGTCGGATCGGCCTGGCCTTTCTCTGCGAGGACCCCGACGAAGTCGATCTGGTCTACGACGCCGTCCTCGACGCCGGACACACGGGAGAACGTCCTCCGTGGGACGCTTTCTGGGGGCAGCGGTACACGACCGTTCTCGATCCAGACGGCAACAGCATCGACCTCTTTGCACCGCTCGAAGACGATCGGGACAGCTAGACCGAGACGAGTTCTCGGGTGGTGGTGTCGTCGGAGACGCGTTCGGAGGCGGCTGGCGGCACAGTGCGTTCCCGCTGAGGCCGCCGGACGATCCAGATTGCGGCGGCGATCAGTGCCGCGACGCTGCCGATGATCACGAACACGTGCAGGTTGCTCGCGACGATGATGGCTCCGCCGCGTCGGAGCGGCGACCGACCACCATCGGGATCGAGCACCCAGCCGCCAAACCGGAACAACACGGCGAACGACAGCGCAGAGAAAGCGACCCGCGTCGCGAGGCCGCGTACCGTCGGCCACCGGTCTTCCGCGATGGCGACTGCCATCGAGCCGAAGAGGAGCAACATCCCGGCGGACACGAGCACACCGAGGGTCAGGATATCGTTCGCCTCTTCGGCGACGACGCCGACCGAGACCGCTTCCCCAGCATCCAGAGCAACGGGATCGAGCGAGTCGACGGTCGCCTCGACGGACGCTGCCGGAACCTCGAGCCCTTGCGCTGCGAGTTCATCCACCACTTCGGGGACGAGCGGAGCGAGCGCGGAAGACACATCGACCGTCACTTCGCTGCCAGGCGGCGCTACGAGCGCATCGACGACCTGATCGATGAGAGCATCAACGGCTGCTGCAGCCTGCGGGCGGCCTTCGAGTTCGTCCAGCACACGTTCGGCATCGACCGGGCCAACGCCATCCGTCGCTGCGAGCCCTTCGCCAACCCAATCCCACACGCGGTCCGTCACGAGATCGGCGGACAGTGCCGCTTCGGTCGACCGGGTGATCGTGGCCTGGTCGACGGTGACGGCACGACCCCATATCGCGACGAGGAGGAGCGTCGTCGAGAGGCCGAAGACCCACAGGACCCAGGGCAGCGCAAGACGTCGCGGCCTGAGCCAGCGACCGGGGCGAGATTGGGTATTGATGATGCGGTTCACAACAAATGCCCCCGGATCGAACACGGGGGCCTGGCATCAGGGTATCGGTCGTCTCAATTAGCCCAACGCCCGTCGTTGGCTACCGTGCCATCCGTGAACGACGTCGACATTGTTGAGATCCTCGACCTGGACCGACTCCTCGTCCTCATGGTCCTCGCCATGGGTCTGGCGATGGTGTTTGGCAACGGATTCGCCATCTGGCAGAACCGGCGCGGGAAGAAGCCGAAGGGTGAGGAAGGCGAACTGCGCGGAACGCGTGCCTATTGGCTCCTCGGCGTCGGTCTCGTCATGACGATCTGGGGCCTCGTCTCGCTCTAGCCTCGAACGGAGACATCCGGGACCGCTACAATCGCGGTCGTCCGCGGGTGTAGTTCAATGGCAGAACATCAGCTTCCCAAGCTGAATACGGGAGTTCGATTCTCCTCACCCGCTCCACGGGCTTCCGGTCGGTAGGGAATCCACCCGTCGGCGCAGCCCTCGTGTGCAACCCCCGATCCCCACAGGAACACCAGCGCCATGAACCCCTCGCCGATCACTGCCGTCGTGTTCGACCTCGGGGCCGTGCTTGTCGACTGGAACCCCGAGTATCTCTACGCAAAGCTCATCCCCGACCCGGACGAGCGCCGCGTGTTCCTCGACGAGATCTGCACCCTCGAGTGGAACTACGCGATGGACGGTGGCCGCTCCGTTCGCGACGAGGTGGCGAAGCTTGCAGCGCAACACCCCGAGCACGCCGACCTCATCAACGCCTGGTGGGACCGCTGGCCGGAGATGCTCGGTGATGAGATCCCGGGAACGCGGGCAATCGCAGAACGTATCTCTGCTTCCGGAATCCCGCTCTACGCCCTCACGAACTGGAGCGCAGAGACGTGGCCGCTCGGCCTTGCGGGATTCCCCTTCCTCGGTGAACTCTTCGACGGGATCGTCGTCTCGGGTGACGAAGGTGTTGTGAAGCCGGACCCGCGCCTCTTTGCGATTCTGCGCGACCGGTACGGCCTCAATCCGGCGACCACCCTATTCATCGACGATTCTCCGAAGAACGTCGCCGCGGCCGACGAACTGGGCTACGTGGCGCATCTCTTCACGAGCGCGGACGATCTTGAAGCCTGGCTCAGGAACCTTGGCCTTCTCTCGTCCCGCCGGGTTCGGTTCGTTCCGCCGACGCTTCTGACGACCGCCCCGTGGCCGCCGGCACCGCTCCTTGTCGCCGTTCTCAGCCTGGTCTGGCTCTTCGCCATCGGCCTCCGGGTGAAGACCGGCGACCCGGACGCGCAGGTGCCCGCCACCGACTGACTCGCTCCCGGTCGCGCACGCCCGCCGGTCTGACGGTCCTGATGCCCGGTCTATCATCCGCGGCCATGATCTTCTCCGACCGGACGATCCTCGAAGCCATCGACGCGGGCCGGGTCTCGATCGACCCGTTCGAACGCGACCTCGTCCAACCTTCGAGCGTCGACATTCGCTGCGATCACCGCTTCCGCGTCTTCGAGAACCACCGCTACCCACTGATCGATCCGAAGGCCCTCCAGAACGACCTAACCAAGGAGGTCGTGGCCTCCGAGGAGGCACCGTTCATCCTCCACCCGGGCGAGTTCGTACTCGGGACGACACTCGAGACCATTCGCCTCGGAAATGATGTGGTCGCCCGCCTCGAAGGCAAGTCGTCGCTGGGACGCCTCGGCCTCCTCATCCACTCAACGGCCGGCTTCATCGACCCGGGATTCCAGGGCCAGGTCACGCTGGAACTCTCGAACGTGGCCAACCTCCCGATCGCGATCTATCCCGAGATGAAGATCGGCCAGATCAGTTTCTATCAGATGACGACCGCTGCCGACCATCCGTATGGATCAGTGGAGTTGGGGTCGAAGTACCAGGGACAGCAAGGGCCAACGGCGAGTCGGATGCACCGCGACTTCAAGGGAGGGACCGATGGCTAGGCCGGAGGTGGCGCGGGTCGCGTCGATCATGCTCGACTGCAACGACCTCGACAATATGGTGGCATTCTGGGGGGCGATCCTCGACGTGAAGGTGAAGAATCGGTTCCCCAACTACGTCTGGATGACGCGGGTCTCGCGCGGCGGACCGGCGCTCGCATTCCAGCAAGTCTCGGAGAAGAAGGCCTCCAAGAATCGCCTCCACCTCGACCTCAGCACCTCAGACCCCGAGTCGCTCGTAGCCCACGTCGAAGAACTCGGAGGCGAACGCCTCGAGGATCACGAGATCGCGGGATTCCACTGGACCGTTTGCGCGGATCCTGAGGGCAACGAGTTCTGCATCACGAAGACCCACTGACCTGTCCATCGATCAGTCGGGTTGCGATCCTCGCGCCTCTTTGGCGGTGCGCGCCACGAAGTACTTCGCCTGCGGATGATGGGCGATGAGCGCCGACGTGGTCTGCTCCGGCTGATACTGGTAACCGGTCTGCTCCCCCACCGTGACACCGATCCGGTCGGCATCGAGGAGGTGAGCGACCCGCTCATTGTCCTCGAGGTCGGGACAGGCGGGGTAGCCCCACGAGTAGCGGCCGCCGCGGTACTTCTGGCGGAACAGGCCCGAGATCGTTGGTCCGTCCTCGTCGCCGAAGCCCCACTCCTCGCGAATCCTCCGATGCCAGAGTTCCGCGAGCGCCTCGGCCATCTCGACGCCGAGGCCATGAAGGATCAAGTAGTCCTGGTATCGGTCGGCCTCGAACAGCGCCTCAGTCCGCCGTGACACCTCGCTCCCCATCGTCACGATGTGGAACGCCGCATAGTCGCACTTGCCGCTCGCGACCGGCTGGAAAAAGTCGGCGATGCATAACCACGGTTCGGTCCGCTGCCGGGGGAACGCGAACCGGGTCTGCTCCTGTGTGCGAGTCTCGTCGGTCCACACGATGAGTTCGTCTCCGTCTCCGTTCACCGGATGGAAGCCGTAGACGACCTGCGGGTGGAGCAGGTCCTCGATTCGAGCCTTCTCGAGGCGCTCCCGCAACAGCGGACGCAGGCGCTGGCGGAACGCTTCGTCGGTCTCGCCCTTCTCGGGGCGGAACTGCCACTGGTTGCGGAAGAGCGCCGTCTCGTTGATGTACTCGGCGATCTCGTCGAGTCCGACGCCTTTGACGACGCGGCTCCCCAGGAAGGGAGGCTTGAAGATCGGGCCGTCGATTGCGACGGACGGCGCCCGTGCCGGCACCGCCACATCGACCTCAGCGACGGGCGGTGTCCTCCTCGGTTCGCCGACCGCGGGGGCTGCGGCGCCAGAGACGATCTCCTGCATGGCGTCGAGTCCGGAGAACGCGTTCTTCCCGTAGTAGAGGGGACCGGGGTACCGGCTTCTGAGGTCGTGTTCCACGTACGAGCGGGTGAGGGCGGCGCCTCCCAGAAGCACCGGAGCATTCCCGAGATCCCGACGGATCAGCTCGTCGAGGTTGTCGCGCATCACGAGCGTGCTCTTCACGAGCAGACCGCTCATCCCGATGGCATCGGCACCCGTCCGTTCGTACGCCTCGATCAGTTCGTTGACGCCGATCTTGATGCCGAGATTGTGCACCTCGAAGCCGTTGTTCGACAGGATGATGTCGACGAGGTTCTTCCCGATGTCGTGGACGTCACCAGCGACAGTCGCCAGAACGACGGAGCCCCGAGTCGCGACTTCGCTCCGCTCCATCATGGGTTCGAGGTAGGCAACCGATGCCTTCATCGTCTCGGCAGAGCGCAGCACGAACGGCAACTGCATATCCCCCGACGCGAACAGGTCACCGACCACCTTCATGGCGCCGAGCAAGACATCGTTGACGAGACCGAGGGGTGTGTGCCCGGCGGCGATCCCCTCGTCGAGATCGGCTTCAAGATTGACGCGGTCGCCGTCGATGATCCGTTGCTCGAGACGCCGCTCGATCGACCAACCGGCCCGCTCCTCATCCGTGGTTGTGTCCTCGACGGTGTCGGCCGAAACGGCGAGCAGAACCTCGAGTGGGTCATAGTCGGCGGCTCGGCGATCGTAGATGAGGTCGAGGCAGGCCCGACGAAGTTCCTCGGGCATGTGGTGCAGCGGTTCGATCCGTCCGGCGTGCATGATTGCCGCATCCAGACCCGCCTCCAGGCATTCGTACAGAAAGACCGAGTTGAGGGCCTTGCGGGCCGCCGGGTTGAGACCGAAGGAGATATTCGAGATGCCGAGGACCGTGCTGCTGCCCGGGAACTCCGCCTTGATCTGCCGGATCGCCTCGATCGTGGCCATCGCGTCGCCCCGGAGGTCGTCGTCTCCGGTCGACAGCGGGAAGGTGAGGGCGTCGAAGATGAGATCCCCGGATTCGAGTCCGTGCTCGTCGACGGCCAGGTTGTGGATCCTGCGGGCCACCCGCAGCTTCCACTCGACATCGCGCGCTTGTCCTTCTTCATCGATCAGCAGGCACACAACGGCAGAACCGTGCTCTTTTGCCAGGCTGAGGACCCGGCCTGCACGGGAGTCGGAACCGCTTCCGTCCTCCAGGTTCAGCGAGTTGAGCACCGATCGACCGCCGAGGCGCTCGAGACCGGCCCGCATCACGTCCGGTTCGGTCGAGTCGAGCACCAGCGGCACCGTGATCTCCGACGCGAACCGGGCCGCGATGGTCGCCATGTCATCTGTTCCGTCCCGACCGACGTAATCCACGCAGAGATCGACGAGATGAGCCGACTCGTTCACTTGGTCCTCGCCGATCGCGACGCACCGATCGATGTCGCCTGACAGCATGGCGTTTCGGAACGCCCGGGAGCCGTTGGCGTTTGTCCTCTCGCCCACGATCAGGAACGACGTGTCCTGGGCGATTGGCGTCGCGCTGTACAACGACGAGATGGACGGAACATGAACGACGTTCCGTTCCGCCGGCTTCAGCGGCTTGCAGGTTGCGACGACCTCAGCGAGATGCTCCGGCGTGGTCCCACAGCAGCCTCCGACCGCCTGCACCCCGTACTCGACGATGAATCGGGAGAGATGCTCGGCCAGGGCGTGCGCCGTCAGGTCATACGACACCCTGCCGTCAACGATCGACGGCAGGCCCGCGTTTGGGATCACGGAGATCGGCAGTTGGGATCGTTCGGAGAGATAGCGGATCGGTTCGTACATCTCCTCGGGGCCGGTGGCGCAGTTGAGGCCGAACACGTCGGGTTGCAGGGCTTCGAGCGATGTGAGCGCTGCCCCGATCTCGGTGCCGGGGAGCATGCGGCCAGTTGTCTCGATGGTGACCTGCACCTGGATGGGGAGATCGACGCCCGCGGTTCGCATGGCTCGCCGGGCGCCGTTGATCGCCGCCTTCGCCCCGAGCAGGTCATATTGCGTCTCGATGAGGATCAGGTCGATCCCCCCGTCGACGAGGCCGGCCGCCTGGATCTCATAGGCTTCGAGCAGATCGCGGTAACTGATCTGGCCGAGTGTGGCGAGTTTGGTACCGGGACCCATTGATCCGGCCACAAACCGCTGCCGTCCGTCGGCGAGGCGATACTCCTCCACGGTTCGCGAGGCGATCTGCGCAGCGGCGGCCGCCAGCTCGTAGGCACGGTTCGCAATGCCGTACTCACCGAGTGGGATAGCGAAGCCACCGAAACTGTTGGTCTCGATGGCGTCGACGCCGACGTCGAGGAACGACCGGTGAAGGCCCTCGACCACATCGGGACGCGTGATGTTGAGGACTTCGGCACAGCCTTCGAGTTCGGCGCCGCCGAAGTCGTCGCTGCTCAGGTCCATGGAGTGGAACCAGGTGCCGGCCCCGCCGTCGAACACAATGACACTGCCGGCGAGCGCGTCCAGGTAGCCGCTCATGTGCGTCGACCGCCGGCTCGGCAATGCAATTGTGTCGGGCTGCTGGCTCGTCCCACGAGCGTGCCTCCAAATCGGCCCGAAACGCAGTTCGAGCGCAGCGGGCGGGGTCTGACCATGTTATCGGGACACCCCGACCAGCGGCCGGTTCGTTGCCTAGGGTCTTGAACCATGGACCAGACCTTCACCTTCTCGGGCAGACTGTGGGAGTACGGTGGCGCCACCGCATGGGTGTTCGTGACGCTGCCCCCCGAGATATCCGACGAGATCGCCAACCTGGTTCCGAAGCAGCCCGGCTTCGGCTCGGTGAGGGTCGCCGTGCGGATCGGAGAGACCGAATGGGCGACGTCGCTCTTTCCCGACGGCACGCTGGCGTCCTACGTGCTCCCCGTCAAGCGGATGGTCCGAGATCGGGAGCGGCTCTCGGTTGGAGACACCGCCGACGTCGAGGTTCGCACCGTCGCTGATTGATCGAGGAAACACGTCCACCGGTCGGTTGGCTGAGAACACCACACTCCCGAGAACACATCGGATATCGCATAAGGGGCGGAACATGAGCCGGAAGATCGAGAACGCGACGAGCCTCTACATGGAGGGCATTCGCGACGGCAACGTTCGAGAGGCGGTCACCACGTACACCGGTGATCGCTACACGCAGCATTCAACGGGAGTCCGGGACGGCGTTGAAGGCTTCGTGGAGTTCTTCGAACCGTTCGTCGCCAGGAATCCGCTTCGCGACATCCGGATCGTGCGAACCCTCGAGGACGGCCGCCATCTGTTCGTTCATGCCTACCAATCCCTCAATGACGGAGAGGCCGAGTGGGTGACACTCGACTTCTTCGACACCGACAGCGACGATCGGATCATCGAACACTGGGATGTCATCGCCCCGTACTCGGCCGAGACTCCCTCGGGACACACCTCGGTCGACGGCCCCACCGAGATCCGGGATCTCGAACAGACCGACGGCAACAAGGCCCTCGTCCGAGCGATGATCACGGACGTGCTCATGGAAGGCGGGGATCCCCACAATGTCGGCCGGTACATCTCCGCAGACCACTACGTCCAGCACAATCGGGAGGTTGCGGACGGGTTGGAGCAGTTCCGGCCGCTCGTGCTCGCCGCCGATCGATCGCTGGTGTACGACAAGATCGTCCTCCTGGTCGGTCAGGGGAACTTCGTCGCCACCCTCTGCCGGGCCCGATGGGAGGGCGCGCCGTACGCCCAGGCCGATCTCTTCCGGATCGAAGATGGACTCATCGTTGAACACTGGGACGCCGCGGAACCGATCGGACCGGAAGAGGAATGGGTGAACTCCGGTAAGTTCTGATCGCGGCAAGCCTCCCGTGGGCGTCCGACACGGTCTTCGGTCGTCAACGACCCGTGTCGAACGCTGTCCCCTCCGTCAGCCAGAGGTTCAGTTCGTCGCGACGGGGCTCGTGGAGGCGCCCTGACTCGACGAAGTAGGCCTGGTCCACAAAGGCGAGCGCCGCAGGGTCGTGGGTCGCCGTAACCACGGTGGTGCCCGCCTCCGAGATGCTCTTCAGCAAGCCGAGAATCGTGGCCCCGGTGGCCGTGTCCAACTCGCCGGTCGGTTCGTCCGCCAGGACGTAGCCGGGTTCGTGGACGAGCGCGCGAGCGATAGCGACCCGTTGCTGCTCACCCCCGGACATCTCATCGGGGCGGTGTGCCGCCCGATCCTCCATCCCGACCGCTCCGAGGGCTGCAGTGACGGACTTCCTCGCAGCCTTCCCCCGGATCCCGAGCAGCCGAAGCGCAACATCCACGTTCTCGTATGCGGAGAGCAGATTGAGCAGGCTGGCCGACTGAAACACAAAACCGAGCCTTGTTCTGCGGATCGCAGCCGCGTCGTGCTCGCTGACTCCGTCGACCCGCTCCCCGTCGATGAGCACCTCGCCCGAGTCGGGTCGCTGGAGAAGACCCATCATGTGGACCTGCGACGTCTTGCCGGAGCCAGACGGCCCGAACAGGGCGACGAACGACCCCTGGTCCACCGTGAGATCGACGTCGACGGCACCGATCGCTCCGTTGGAGTATTTCTTCGACACGTTGCGCAGAACGAGGCTCATTCGGACCGCTCCTCGGGTTGCAGCAGGATGCCATCGTCGATGAGCTTCACCCGCACGTGGTCGCCGATCCCCGACTCGATCAGCATGTCTCTGGGTAGCTGCACCATTCCGCGTTGGTCAATGGCGACGAGTTCTTCCTGGCCGCGGCGGCCCTGGGTCGCGATCCGCCCGTCTGCGATCCTCACCACCCGATCGGTGCGCAGCGCGAGCGCCACGTCGTGGGTGACCACCAGCACGCTGAGGCCCCCCTGATGCGACAACCCGCGGAGGAGTCCGTAGATTTCGAGGCTGGTCTCGGTATCGAGTTCGCCGGTTGGCTCGTCCGCAAGGAGCACCTTCGGACCGAGGGAGAGCGCGACACAGAGGGCCAACCGCTGCTGCTCACCGCCGGAGAGCGTGCCGACCTTGGCATATGCCTGATTCCGGAGTCCAACGGCGTCCAGGAGCGCCAGTGCCCGCTTCTTACGCTTGCGGGACCCGACGCCGGCGAGCAGCATCGGGAGCTCGACGTTCGCCCGCGCCTTCAGATAGGGGACGAGGTTCCTGGTGAAATCCTGCCAGACGAAGCCAACATCCCTGCGGTAGTACTGCGTCAGCTCCTTCGACGATACATCGGAGAGATCCTTCTCTGCGACGACCACGCGGCCGGCGGATGGACGCTCGAATCCGGCGAGGATCGTGAGAAGCGTCGACTTGCCGGAACCGGACGATCCGACGATCGACACGAACTCCCCTTCGCCCATAACGAAGTCGAGTCCTTGGAGGGCAACGACTTCGAGGTTCCCCTGCTTGTGGATCTTGATGAGGTTGCTGGCCTGTATGACGGGTGTCATCAGCGATCCACCTCCCTCAAGACCTCGCTCATCTTCCCGGACGAGACTCGCCGGGTCGCCCACACGACCGAGAGGATCAGCATCGTGCCAACGATCCCTGAGAAGATGGCAAGACCGAGTCCGGGAATCTCGATGAGGGTCGGCGGCACGATGTCCTCGGCCGTCTCACCAAGCTGCAGGAATGGCAGCATGACCACCACGAGGCCAATACCGCCGAGGATTCCGATCACGGCCCCGAGTCCGACGACCACGAGCTGTTCAACGGCGAACGTGGTCGCAACCCCGCGCCTGCCGAAACCAAGGGCCCGCAGCACGCCCATCTCTTTCGCCCGACGGGCAACCGCGAGCAGCACGTAGCCCGTGACGCCGGCGAGGGCGAGAACAACGGCCACGGCTGCGCCGACGAAGAGGATCGCTACGAGGCCGACCTGTACCGGACGACTGGTGAAGGAGGCTGCGACCCGAGGGATCGTGAAGAGGGCGTCCGGTTCCTCTCCGATCTGTGCCGTGATGCGACGGACGGTGACATCCACATTGTCGGTCTTCATCCAGAACTCCTGGGGCGCCTGCGCTCGCGAAACGCTTCCCGTGCGACTCCAGGTCGCCGCACCGTTGATCCAGGCGTTGACCGGGTCGAGGTCGACCACCATCGCACCCTGCCTGCGCCCGTCTGTCATGGTCGGAACGAGGTCGACGAAGCCGACGAGGGTCCCATTCATCAGGTACGAGCCGACGGAGTAGGACGAGCGCTCTCCAACGTTCAGGCTCGCAATGGCGGCGGCTTCATGGTCCAGCAGAACGTAGATATCGTCGGGAATCCGCCGCAGTTGCGGAACTGCGTTGGTAGACCGAGTCCGGGTCGGGACCGTCCACTGTGACACCTCGCCGGTGCGATACAACGGCGATGCAAGCACAACCTCCGAAGTTGGTTGCTCGATCCCTTCGGGTACGTCCGCATACCGAGCCTCCGCTGCGAGATCTGCCGGGCGGCCGGTTCTCACGACAAGATCGTTGATCGCGGTCATCTCGGAGAGATCGAGTTGGGTCGATGCGCCGTCCACCACCTCGACGATCTCGGTCATGAGAACCGAGTTCCCGTCCACCGCCAGCCCGCCGACGGCCGATCGCTCAATCCATATGGCGTGGATCGAGAGCGGCGGTTCGGGTGGCGAAGCGAAGTCGTTCTTACCGGTGGAGAGGTCGATCGTGAGCGTCGCCCAGGCATCCGAGGTGATGTCGATGTCGGATTCCATCGTCCACAGCCGCGCCTTGGCGTCGATCACCTTGACGTACAGGCGATAGTCGTTGTCGCTCGGCTCGAGCCTTGCCTCCTCGGCAAGGCTGATCGGCACCACGACGGCGTCGACGCGCAGTTCGGTCGCTCCCGGCGTGAGTTCGACGCCAACGTCGGGCGGTTGACCGTCGGGGCGAAGAAGCGAGAAGATCTCGTCAGGCGTCTCGGCTCCAAAATCGGAGCGCCATGTCACCACTTCTGAGAAGGATGCCGGACGAACACCGAGTACTTCGGCGCGGCGGCCGCTCTGACGCGGAGCACCATCGGTGCGGAGAACCGGTGACCCGATCGACCCGTTCGGAGTGTCGAGGTAGCCGGCCTCGTCCACCACCACCCGCACGTCGGTCCCGGCTTCGTAGGCTGCCCGATCGACGAACGACTGCTCCACCGTCGCCGCATAGGTGAGCGCGAATGCGCCGAGACCGGTCGTCAGCCAGACAAGGAGGGCAAGACGGCCATACGGAATGGGGTTGCGGCTCAGGTGCCACCCCGGCAGGGAGAGGGACATCGACCGAGAACGCGTCATCAGCGAGCCAACGGCCTTGAGAAGCAGCGGAAACGCGCGCAGCAGGATCAGTGCGCCACTGAACAGCAAGAGAACGGGGAACACGATCGCGAGAGGATCGAGCGTGACCTCATCGCCCGTTGTGTTCACGAATCCCCGTTGGCTGAGTTGGAGCAGGATCACGAGCGACAGGGCGATAGCGAACAGGTCCAGGTTGTAGCGCTGCCACACCGACTTGGTACCGGGTCGGGCAGCGAGCGCTCGGAGTTCGAGCACGCCACGCCGTGCGAACGGAAGAATTGCCACACCCATGGCAAAGAAGGTGATCGCGCCGCCGGCAAGGAGCCATCCACCAACTGAGTTGACCTGGGTCACATCGAGCGGTTCTCCGCCCGTGAGATCGGAGAGCGGGGGTATTCGTCCGGTCAGTCCGACCAGGAATCGAGCGACGAATGGAGCCATCACCGCTGCAGCGGCAGCGACGAGCAGAGACTGGCCGAGGTGAATCCCCACCGTTTGCCACGTCGACGCGCCGCGACTCTTCAGCAGCGAAAGGTCCGAGCCCTCACGCTCGACCGTCAACGCCGAGGTGTAGACGAGGAAGTAGATCGCTCCACCGACGACCAGAGCGAGCATCGCCAGGATCGGCCCGCCGACGACGACCGATCGCGTCGAGAACTCATCGAGAAGGAGCGGGAGGAACGTATTGGTCGGGATTGATCCCCCGGCCTCCTTGGCGACCTGCGCCTTGAACTGATTGATTCGGCTCTCGATCTCGTCGAGATCCTCGAGCGTCACGGTCTCGATATCGAGGGGCATCCGCCAGCGTTGTGTCACGGTTGGCGCGTCGAGGCCGCGCATCGTGCGGTCCCACGGATCGCCTCCTGGTTCACCCGGGCCGGAGCCGGAGATCGGGAGCGTGCCGGTCCACGTGTCGAAGGTCGACTGATCGAGATAGAGCATCATCGCGGGGTCGTCCACACCCCAGATCGTCGCGTCAGAATCGACCGGTACCACGATGCCGGCAACCTCGACATACTCGAAGATGCCCGGGAGGCCGCTGAACGGTCGGATGAAGAAGGTGTCGCCGACGTCGAGACCGGTCAGTTCTGAGACTCGGTCGCCGATCGCCACCGGAAGCGGGCCGTCCTCCGGGATCGGCACGCCGAGCATCGGCGCCGGGAATTCACCCGCCACCACGACCAAGCGAGCGTCGAGGTCTGGTGTGGTGAAGATCCGGACCTGTGTCGCTTCCCGGGGTGGAACTGGATACGGCGGGGGCGGCCATTCCTCAATCGGGACTTCTCCGGTGGCGGCGAGCACGTCCGTCTCTTCCTGCCAGGCGTCAGCCTGCTCGAACCAGTCACCGACCGGAATGATCGCGTACTCCCGGGTCTGAGAACGCTCTTCGATCGTTGGATACCAAGGGATCAGCCACTGTTCGTGTGCCTCGTTGACGATCGTCCGGTTCGACGTTCCAAGGGCACGGCTGTAGTCGTTCATGTTCGAGAACGCCGTCATGTCGACCTCGTCGGCGACGGCGCCCTTCATGGTGAACCGGAGATCGACGGCCTGCACCGACGACTCGTAGAGGGGGACGATCACAAGCAAGGCGACAACGAGCGTCGCTCCGAGCAGGGACCCGATCAGGATCCCCTTCTTCGCCCACACGCGGCGAGCGACGAGACCGAAATACGTCCAGATCTTCATGTGCCGCGTCCCTTGCCTACAGACCCCCCGGCAGGCTACACGCCTCTCACGTGGGGGTATCCAAGCGCACGCCCCGGCGCCTATCCAATACCTGGCAACGAGATCTCAGCGGCGTGATGGCAGGCGACGCCACCATGCGGGGTGGTCTGCATGCGAGGCTCCACCGTGTGGCACACGTCGCTGGCGTAGGCACAGCGCGGAGCGAACGCACACCGCCGGCCAGGGATCTCGGCGAGCGGAGGCTGTTCACCCGGGATGGGACGCAGACGGTTCGAGGTGAGGGCCGGGATCGAGCCGAGGAGGCCCGACGTGTACGGGTGCTGTGGTCGACGGAAGGTCTCCCCGATCGGGCCCTCTTCGGCAATGCGCCCGCCGTAGACGACCGCGACCCGATCGGCGACGCGTGCGACAACGGCGAGGTCGTGGGTGACGATCACCATTGCCATGCCGCGCCGTTCGTTGAGGTCCTTGATGAGGTCGAGGATTGCTGCCGACACCGATACGTCGAGGCCCGAAAGCGGTTCGTCGGCGATGAGCAGCCTCGGGGCCTTCACCAACGCCGCTGCCAGCATTGCCCGTTGACCCATGCCGCGGCTCAGTTGGGAACTGAACGCTCTCATCATGCGATTCGACTTCGGAAGCCGGACTTCGCCAAGCGCGTCGAGGACCCGTTCCCGGATCTCGTCGTCGGTGAGATCGGTATGCGTTGCCAGCGCTTCGCCGGCCTGCGGCCCGATCTCGAGGATCGGGGTCCACGACGAGATCGGATTCTGGAACAGGAAACCGATTTCGGATCCAACGATGCGGGCCCACTCGGGGTCGGCTTCGTCCGTCACCGTCCCCGATCGTTGGAGCAGTCTTCGTTCCTTGCGCCGTATCGGTCGCTCCGGGTCCTCCCTGCTCCCGCCCGGCTCGAATCGGAGACCCCGGTACGTGGTGGTACCGCCCAGGACGCGACACCCCGCCGGGAGGAGACCGAACGCACCGAGCAGCATCAGCGATTTCCCTGATGCCGACTCGCCGATGATCGCAAGGGTCTCGCCTGTGCCGACGCCATAGGTCGCCCCGGGGATCGCCTCTACCCACCCCTCGGAGAGTCGGTCTCCGTGGACACTGCTTGGCGGCTGGCCGCCCCGCGAGTTCGCCGCGTGGACGTCCTCGACCGCAATGCGGAGGTGCTCAACCTCTAAGAATCTCCGGGGCACCGACTACCTCCTCCGCGGTTCCGCGGCTCGCGATCGTACCGGCGGCAACGACGAGGCCAACGCCGAGCCAGGCCAGTGCGTCGGGTTGCTCGCTGAGGAAGATCGCGGCCCATACGACCGCCGACGCCGGTTCGAGGTACATGATCACCGAGACCACGGCCACCGGAAGCTGGCGCATTGCCGACCAATACACCACACCTGCCACGCCGGTGAAGAGCGCCCCGAGAATCACGAACTGGGGCCACGCATCGGCCGAGAAGCGAACGGCCTGCACGGTGAACGGGGCGAGAACGACCGACGCGACCACCAGTTCCCAGGTCGCAACCGTCAAGCCGCCGAGGTTGGCCGCGAGCGGTTTCCCCAGCAGCATGATCACCGCGAGCAGCGCTCCCGAGACTCCGGCCGCCGCGACACCCGCTGCCGTCGCCCCAGAGCCGGGGCGGACCACGAGCAGCATGCCGACGACGGCGAGGGCGAGCCCGGCGAAGGCGTGCCAACCGGTCCGTTCGTGGAGAACGGGGCCGGCGAAGACGGCGGCGAGGACGGGTCCGATGTAGACGATGGCGAGCGAGACCGCGACCGTTGTCAGGTTGAGAGAGAGGAAGAACGACAGCCAGTGGGCAGCAAGCACCAAGCCGAGCACCACAAGCCGGCCAGCGTTGATCCTCGGGATCGAGAGCTTCGAGGTTGCCGCCGAGTACAGAAGGAGCACCACGGCACCGAGAGTGACCCGCATGGCCACAAGATGGGTCGGCGGCGTATCGGTGCGGACGAACAGCGGGATCGCCCCCCATGCCACCGCGAGCATCGCGAGCGAGATGACCGCAATCGCCCGCGTGGTTCCTGCTCCGGATGGCATCCCGTCAGGCTACCGCTGGGCCTGTTCGCCGGATCGGGCCGCAACGCGTCCTCGGCCGCGTGGCGACCGGCGCCCTACTCGGGGTAGTAGCCGGTGGTCTCGTCGATCAGTTCACGGACAATGTCGGCATGGCCGGCGTGGCGTGCGGTCTCCTCGATCATGTGCGCCACGATCCACCGCAGCCCACGGTGTTCCCCGTTCAGGTCGCGGACCGAAAGATCATCCATCTGAGCAGCCGCCGTGATCTGCTTCGCCCGGGCGATGGCTGCTTCGTAGAGGGCAGTCACGCTCTCGATCGTCTCATCGTCTTCGATCCGGAAGTCGGCGTCTCGATCGCCTTCGCTCCACGGGTACTCGACGTCGTTCCCTGCGAAGAAGTCATCGAACCACCAGCGTTCCACATAGGCGAGGTGTTTGACCATGCCGAGCAGGCTGGTCCCGGATGCCACGGCGGGCCGTACGGCCTGCTCCCGGGAAAGGCCGGCGAGTTTCCACAGCATGATGGCGCGGTTGTTGTCGAGCATGGCGAGGAGCATTTCCTTGCCGGGCCCGGTCTTGGGTGTTTCGCGTGTCTCCATATCTCTGACGGTAGCCGATGCACCCGACCGGCCAACACCGGGTGATTCACCCACTGGACACGGCGGTACCCTCAGCGTTTGTGGAGACGATTCAACGCGAAGACGAGGCCCGTCCGGCCGACTACCGCAGGAATTTCAGCGGCGGTGTGATCCACGGCGTCTTCTTCCAACTCTCCGAGGCGTTCTCGGATCTCAATACCGTCCTGCCATCGTTCGTTGCCACGCTCACCGGATCGACGGTCGTGATCGGCTTGTTGGTGGTTGCGCGACAGTTGGGAAGTGTTCTGCCGCAGATGTTCACCGCTCACTTCGTCGAAGGCCGTCCCACCGAGAAACCGATCCTCCTGTGGATTATCACGATGCGGTGGGTCTCCTGGGGCCTCATTGCTGCCGCAACACTGCTCTTCGCCGTCGATCATCCCGATCTCGTCCTCATCCTCCTCGTCGGACTGTTCGCCTCGTTCTCGTTGGCCGGCGGTGTCGGGTCTGTGGTCTACGCGGACGTGTTCGCGAAGGCGATCCCGTCCAGGCGGCGCGGTCGATTCGTCGGATGGAAACAACTCATCGGATACACACTGGCGATCGGGGCAGGGTGGGTTGTCGCCTGGATCCTCGCCGACCCGGAACGGATCCCGTATCCGGCGAACTACGCGCTGATGTTCGCGTTGGCAGCGATGTTCCTCCTCGTCGCGTTCTTCGGGATCCTGATAGTCAAGGAACCGCCGTCAACACATGAGCGGGCAACGAACACCTTTCGCGAGACCCTGAATCGGGCCGCTCACCTGACCGTGGTGAACAGGAACTTCCGACGCCTTCTCACATCGAGAGGTCTGACGGCAGTACTCGTGATGTCCGCTC
This sequence comes from uncultured Actinomycetota bacterium, assembly GCA_963785245.1. Lineage (GTDB taxonomy): Bacteria > Actinomycetota > Acidimicrobiia > Spongiisociales > UBA5794 > JAHEEL01. The sequence continues at coordinate 233,621 of CAWAUO010000011.1, forward strand.
CGTTCTTCGTGGTGTTCGCTCTCAACGACATCGGTGTCTCACCGGCGGCCGTAGGGCTCTATCTGGCGGCCCAGATGACGGGCGCGGCCCTCTCGAATCTCCTGTGGGGGTGGATGGGCGACCGATTCGGCAATCGAACGGTGCTGATCGGAACGTCGCTGGCAGGGTTCGGTGCTGCGGTGGCCGCCCTCGCAGCGATCGCCGCCGGACCCTTGCCGCTGTATCTCACGTTCTTCCTGGTCGGAGCCACGATGAGCGGCCTCCGCCTGGGCTACCCCAACATCATCCTCGAGATGTCCCCTGATCATCTCCGATCGACGTGTGTGGCTCTCTTGGGCACGCTCATAGCGCCCACGGCGCTTCTCCCCCTCCTGATCGGCATCATGGTGACCTGGGTACCGCTGTCGGTGGTCCTTGCCGTCGACGCCGTCGCCATGGCGGGCGCGCTGGTGGCTTCGATCCTCGTGCGCGATCCGCGCAACGGCCCTGAAGGCGCGTGTATCACGTGATGAACCGGGTCTGAGGCTCAGGCTTGTGGAGAGCGACCGAGCGATCGGTTGGACACCCCTCCGGCGAGCCCGTCGTCCGCGACGCTACCCGAACACGTTGAAAGATTCAGCCGGAATCCCTCTCCGGCGACCCGGTACCCTCGGCTACGGAATGACGAGCTTGACTTCGCCGGTCGCCAAGTCGTAGACGTGGCCGGTGACGCCCTTCGGGGCGATCACCAGCGGTTCTGAGCGGAGACGCTCTACCCCGCTGCGCAGTTCATCCTCAAGGGACGTGAATCCGTGGAGGTCGTAGGGCACCGGTCCGAGTTGCGCCTCCGCGACTTCCTGCGTCAAGCCGTTCGCTCCGCAGTCCGTGTGCATCATGACCATGATGCGGTCCACGCCGAGCAGTCCGGTCGAGGCGATGAGCGACCGGATGACATCGGTGGTCACAACGGCGCCGGCGTTGCGGAGGATGTGGATGTCCCCAACTTCGGCGCCAACGATCCGCAGCGGATCAACGCGAGTGTCCATACACGCCACGACGGCAGTGCGCCGCCTCGGCTTCTTCGGGAGCGGTTCGGTCTGGTCTCGTGCCTGACGGAGGAGTTCCTCGCTGTTGCTCATGGTCGAGATGATACGCATTGGATGATCCGCCTCATCCCATCGTCAGAGAAGACCCGATCAGGCCGGCGCGGGGGCCGGAGGCCGTTCGAGACGCAGCATGGCCTGCTCATTGCCGAATTCCTCGAACCGCTTCTCCGGCTGGAATCCGAGTCGCCGGAGCAGCGCCAACGCCGCCACGTTGGCCGTCTGGGTCACGGCGATGATCGACGGGTCGTCGAGCGTGGCCCAGACCCACCGGATCGCTGTTGAGACGGCCTCATGAGCGAAACCGAGCCCTGCCCGATCGGGCACGAATTGGAACGAGACTTCGAGGTCGCCTCGGTCGCGATCGAACGAGCAACTACCGATTGCCTCGTCGTTCCCCTGTTCCGCGATGCAGAAGGCACCCCACTGCTCGCCGATGTCCGCGGCCCGAAGGGCCTCGACCGTCGCTTCGTCGACCGGTCCGCCGAGGAACCGCCTCACCTCAGGGCTCGTGTACATCGCAACCAGCGCGTCCTTGTCACGTTCCTCAAATGGACGAAGCGTCAGACGGTCGGCGGTGAGCGAGTCAGCAGTCCATGGCATGGAGGCGCAGTATGGCCGCGATGCTGATCCGGTGCGGAACACGTCCGAAGGACCGCTGCGACGTTCCCGGGCATGGCGATCGAGTACACCTGGCGCGACCAGTTCACGAACACCGAGGCGAACGCCTTGCACGCAGCCGCATTCGAGCATCGGTCATACGCCGACGACGAGCGGGATTGGTTCGGTCTCTGTGAGCGTCACAGCCTGGGCTGGGTGACTGCTCGTCGCGGCACGGAACTCGTCGGCTTCGTCAACGTCCTGTGGGACGGTCTCGTCCATGCGTGGATCCAGGATGTCATGACGGCCGCTCCCTCTCGTCGGGTCGGAGTTGGATCGAGCAGGGTTGCGCTGGCACGGGATGGGGCCAGGGCGGCCGGATGTGAGTGGCTGCCCGTCGACCTTGACGACAACCTGCGCTCGTTCTACGTCGATACCTGTGGATTCACGCCGACCAACGGCGGACTAATCGAACTCACATAGCCTCGTCGCCTCCCGCCGGACCGGTTCCCCGATCGACAACCTCGCGTTCGGCCCTGGTCTTCCTGTCGGCCGGTCGGTACACCACAGTCATGACCAATCGACCCGCCGTTGCGCCGCGGTATGAGCAGGTGATCTCCGAACCGGTACTGGACCTCCTCCGGAGGATCTTCCGGTCGATGAATCGCGGAATGGTGCTGATGTGGCGTCTCGGCCTCGGGCGGTGGGCCGACGCCTGGCCGTCGGTCGGAGGCCGCATCCTCGTGGTTGAACACCGCGGTCGCAAGAGCGGGACTCGCTATCGCACGCCGCTGAACTTCACACCGGACGGTCGGACCCGGTTCTGCCTCGCGGCCTTCGGCACTCGCTCGGACTGGTACCGCAACGCCATGGCGGCAGGGCGGGTCGTCGTGTGGCTCCCCGACGGAATGTGCATGGTTCACCCGTCCGACGTCACCGAAGAGCCGGGGGCGCTGGATCGAATCCGACAGGTACTGGTCGACTCCGGGCTCGCTGCGAGAGCTGTCGGTCTGAATCCGAAACACATGACCGACGAAGAGATCGCTGCCGCGACGGCCGACTATCGCCTGGTACGTCTCGACCTGATCGACCGGTGCGACAAGAATCCGGCAGATCTGTGGTGGGTCTGGCTCCCCGTTGCGGCAGGGGCGGGGCTCGCCGTGGGAGCGTTCGCCCTTCGCCGGCGGAGATCGTAGCGACGGCTACTTGACCCGGCTGAGTGCCCGATTCGGCACCCATCCAGCGGCACCCGTATCGGCCACACACCACGTCCACGAACCGGCGCTCTGATAGCCGGCGACCACGTCGTCGACTCTGACGGCGAGTTCGGCAGTGGAGTAGTCAACGGTCACGGTTCCGTTGCCGTATTCGTCGATCACGAGGTAATCGAGCGGAACCCACCCGCTCGTGCCGTCCTCGCCGGTGCACCATCGGTAGGCCGTCCACTCGGTGTCGTGGTGGCCGACCGTGACCTTGTCCCCTTCGCGAAGGACCAGGGGCTTCCGGTCGGCGGGAAGCCACTCCTCGATGACAAGAAGTCGCATACCGGTCATGCGATCGGAACATCCCTTCCCATGTCGGCGAACAAGGTGAACTCGGGCAGGAAGGTCATCTGGATCTTGCCCACTGCACCTTGACGATGCTTGGCAATGACGACCTCGGCGACGCCCTTCGACTCCACCTTGTCCGGGTTGTAGGCCTCATCGCGGTAGATGAACAGGACCACGTCGGCGTCCTGCTCGATGGCACCCGACTCACGAAGATCGCCGAGGCGCGGCCGCTTGTCTTCCCTGCTCTCGAGTCCACGGTTGAGCTGCGACACAGCAATCACCGGGACGTGGAGTTCTCGAGCGAGGTTCTTCAGCGATCGGGAGATCAGAGCGATCTCCTGCTGACGATTCTCTCCACCTGATCCGTTCATCAACTGCAGATAGTCAACGACGACGAGGCCGAGACCGGGCTTGCGCCGAATGCGCCGGCACTTGGCTCGAATCTCGGTGACGGTGAGGCCGGGAGAGTCGTCGACGTAGATCGGCTTCTTGTAGAGCGCACTGGCGGCATTGGACAGCTTCGTGAAGTCGGCCTCGGTGAGGCGGCCGGTGCGGAGACGCTGCGAGTCGATGCGGCCGTTCGCACACAACATGCGGGAGACCACCTCCTCGCGACTCATCTCCAACGAGAAAATCGCCACGGGTTCGTCGTTGCGTGCGACGTTCTCGGCGATGTTGAGCGCCAGGGTCGTCTTCCCCATGCCGGGACGTGCCGCAAGCACGATGAGGTTGGTCGGGTGGAGCCCTGCAAGCTTGCGATCGAGATCCCGGAACCCGGTGGAGAGGCCGGTGACCTCGGAGCCGAGTCGCTGCAGCTCTTCGGCGCGTTCGATCGCCGGGCCGAGGAGCGGATCGATGGGTGCCAGGCCTTCGCCAACCCGGCGCTCTGCAACCTGGAACACCTCCTGCTCCGCTCGGTCGATAACGTCCGCGATGGGTTCGTTCATCTCGGCGGCGATGCCCCCGATCGTGCCCCCGACTCGCATGAGGCGGCGGCGGAGGGCGTGTTCCTCGACGATTCCGGCGTAATAGTCGACGTTCGAGGTCGTCGGGACGGTGTCGAGCAAACGGGTGAGGAAGGCGACCCCGCCGAGGCGTTCGAGCGCACCGTCGCGTCGGAGCATCTCGGAGACGGTGACCGCGTCGATCGGCTCGTTGGCGTCGAAGAGCGTATGGACCGCCTCGAACACCTGCTGGTGGGCCGGGCGGTAGAAGTCCTCAGCCTTGAGCGTCTCGAGTGCGATGTTGGCGGCGTCGGAGGACAGGAGAACCGCACCGAGGACCGATTCTTCGGCCTCGATACTGTGCGGGGGCACCTGAAGCCCGCGAGCCCCTGGGGGGCGCTCAGCCACACTCGTCACAGATCCTCCAATCGCTCTCATCCCGCGCGTTGCCACCACCGTGGCACGTGGGTGTGACAGGAATTGCCGAACACCCATACGCCGTCAGAAGTGCGGCGAGTCTACGACCGGCGTTCGGCGATCGATCCGTCACAGGCCAACTGTTTTCCGCGCCCCCTGTTTTGTTTTCGCGCAGTGCCCACCACACGCTGCGAACCCAGGGTTCTCCGCCTTCTATTTGGCGCCGTGGGCCCACAGAATGGGACGAGTCTCCTCATCATTCCATTCCGCGGGCTGTCGGCGTCATATACGAGGTGGAGAACCCTGGGTTCGCAGCGTAGACGCGGGTCGGGCCCGTCGTTGGACGGGCCCGACCTCGATCGTGTTGGCGCCAGCTACGCCGGAATGACGTCCAGCGTAACCGCGAACTCGACCTCCAGATGCGGCCGAAGCATGATCTCGTGAAGACCGATCTCCCGGATGGGAGCTTCGAGCTCGACGATCTTGCGATCGACCGTGATTCCGGTGAACTTCGTGATGGCCGCTGCGATGTCACCGTCGCCGATTGAACCGAAGAGCTTGCCTTCGTCACTGGCGCGAGCCGCAACCACGACTCGGGTGCCGGTCAGCGACTGAGCGTAGCCTTCCGCTTCCTGGCGAGCGGCAACGAGTGCCTCTTCGCGGGCGACCCGCATCGCCTCAGCCTGACGGAGTGCTCCGTCGGTGGCCTTGACGCCGAGCGAACGCGGCACGAGGTAGTTGCGGGCATATCCATCGGCGACGTCGACGACATCGCCCTTGTTGCCGAGGTCCTCGACATCCTTGGTGAGAATGACCCTCATTACTTCTGCCTCGTCGCGAGGTACGGCAGCAACGCCATCTCGCGGGCGTTCTTGATGGCCGTGGACACCTGGCGTTGGCGCTTCTCGCTCAGACCCGTCACGCGACGAGAACGAATCTTCCCGCGGTCGGACATGAACTTGCGCAACAATGCGACGTCCTTGTAGTCGACAAACTCCTCCTCTTTGAAGCGGTAGACGATCCGCTTCCTGCGACGGTTGTCAAAGGCAGGACGGCGCCGCCTCTTCGTACTCCTCGTTTTCGGCATCGATGTTCTCCTTTAGAAGGGCGCCTCGTCTGGCCCATAGTCTGTGCGAGCGACGGGAGCGGCCGGCTGGCTCTGATCCTGGCTCTGGCTCTGGCCCCCACCCGACCATCCTCCGTCGGCGCGGGGTGTCCTCGTAACGGTCGCCGTGGCCCACCGCAGTGACGGGCCGATCTCCTTGATGTCGACCTCGACGATCGACCGCTTGTCGCCATCCTGGGTCTCCCAGGAACGCTGCTGCAGTTCGCCGGTGACGATCACGCGAGAACCCTTGGTCAGGGACTCGGCGACGTTCTCGCCCATGTCGCGCCAGCAGGTACCGCCAAAGAAACTGGTCTCTTCCTGCCACTCGCCCTGGCTCTGGTAGCGCTTGTTGACGGCGAAGCGGACCTTCGTCATCGCAACACCGCTCGGGGTGAATCGCAGTTCCGGGTCTTCAACGAGGTTGCCGATCAGGGTCACACTGTTCACGTTGCTCATCGTTCTCTCTCTTCTCTCTTCCCGTACTCCCCGTCATCATGCGGGAAGCGTGTGACAGGAATCAACTCTCGCGATCGGTTCTCCGCACGATCTTGTGACGGACGACGGCGTCGGACAGCGACAAAGCGCGGTCGAGCGCATCGACGAGAACCGTCTCACCTTCGAAGTCGAGGACGGAGTAGTAGCCCTCGTTCATGTGGTCGATCTCATAGGCGAAGCGTCGCTTGCCCCAGAAATCCGTATTGGTCACGTTGCCGCTGGTGTCGATCGTCGCGGAGACTTCCTCGACCTGCTTGCGAACATCGCTCTCGACCATGTCAGGTCGGTGGATGACCATCAGCTCGTATGAGCGCATCGATATCAACTCCTCTGGACATTCGCGGTGCGAATGGTCCCCATGGGGACAGGATCTGGCAGCCGTCGGGCCGCATTCTTCACCGAACCGGAGTGCGGTCGGCGGTGTACGGTCGAGAGTGTACCGTGACGGGACCCGTAGCCACCAGGGCCCGCGCCGGCCGACGGCACCTATTCGACGATCACCAGCCGGGAACCGGGAACAACGAATCCGAGATCTCCTGCCGGCGCCTCGACCGCGTAGCGATACGATCCGCGGGATCGATAGGACGGGCACGGATCGGCGGTGCATGGCTCCATGGTCAGCTCGTCGACCAGGACGCCGGCGCCATCAAAGAACGCGATGTCGAGCGGGATGAGGGTGTCCTTCATCCAGAACCCGCCGTTGGACTCGGATTGGAACACGAACAGCATGCCGTCGAGGCCACCGAGGTCGGTGACGCCCATCAAGCCCTGGGAACGCTGGTTCGGGGTCTCGGCAAACGCGACAACGAGTTCACGGTCATCAATCCAGATGGTCGCGGTCGCGAATCCATCAAGACCGATGTCGGAAAGGCCATCGTCGGCCGGTTCGTCCGGAGCGCACGACGCGACGACGAGGACCGCAACGATCAGCAACAACAACCGGATCGGCATAACCGGAACGCTACCGCGCTCTCCGCTCAGAACTCGGCGATCGTCTCACCCTCCGCGAAGCCGCGAAGGATCTCGAACGACTCGTCGGCCATGTGATAGGTCTCGTCTTCCGATGGGAACGTTCCGGCCTCGACGTCCATGAAGAATCGTTCGAGCGCCTCGACGGCGTCGTCGGCGAGGTTCGCATAGGGACGGACGAACTTGGGGAGGTAATCCCCGCCGCCGAGTCCCAATACATCGTGAATCACGAGCACCTGTCCGTCACACGATGACCCGGCCCCGATGCCGATCGTGGGAACAGGGATCTCTGCGGTGATGATCTGTGCAACCCGATCCGGAACACCTTCGAGCACGAGAGAGAAGACACCAGCATCGACAAGGGCATTGGCGTCGCTGATCATCTCGTAGGCGGCCTGGGCTTCCTTGCCCTGTACCTGGTAGCCGCCCATCGCATTGACCGACTGGGGGGTGAGTCCGAGATGGCCCATCACTGGGATTTCGGCGTCGACGACCGCCTCGATCATCTCGACCCTCTTGCGCCCGCCTTCGAGCTTGACGGCTGCGGCTCCGCCCTCGCGAACGAGGCGCGCAGCGTTGAGGACCGTGTCTTCGGGTGAGACGTGGTAGCTCATCCACGGCATGTCGCCGACGATGAGCGCGCGGGGTTCGGCCCTGGCGACGGCTGCGGTGTGGTGAACCATTATGTCGACGTTCACCGCGAGGGTGTCGTCGTGACCGAGTACGACGTTGGCAACCGAGTCTCCAACGAGGATGATGTCTGCTCCTGCCCGGTCGGCGATCCTCGCGGTCGGGAAGTCGTAGGCCGTGGTCATCCGGATCTTCGCTCCGCCTTTGCGAGCGCGGATCATGGGGGCGGTGACGGTGGTCATCGGTTGCTCCTCTCTCCCCACCCAACGGGTTGGGGGACGCATCGCAGCATCAGATCGGCGGTTCTGTCGGCCTCGGCCGCCCCGAGAGGTCGCCCGTGCACAGCCGCACAACAGGAACGCTAGCGGCTGCAAACATGTTCCGGGTATCCGAGATTCAGAGTGACTTCCGGGACGGGCCGGTGCGGTAGCGTTCGGCCATGGCACGCAAAGACATCTCCATGACGGCCGAGGAAGTCACGTCCTTCCTCAACGAGACCTCGATCCTCCAGGTGGCAACGATCGGCAAGGACGGGACGCCCCATCTGGCACCGATGTGGTTCGTGATGGAGGGCGACTCCATCGTCTTCCGGTCGTTCTCGCGCTCACAGAAGATCGTGAACCTGCAACGCGACCCCCGATTGACGGTGCTCGCTGAGGACGGGGATGCCTACGCAGAACTCCGCGGCGTGATGATCACGGGAGAGGCCCGCCTCGTCGACGTCCCGGCGTACGTGTTGTCCCTTTACGGACGCCTCGCCGCGAAGTACACACTCATCGGCGACGGTCCGATTGAACTCACCGACGAGGAACTCGAAGCCGCCTTCGGACGAGCCGCGTCGAAGAACACGGCGGTCGTCGTTGAGCCGATCAAGATTGCCTCGTGGGACCACCGGAAGCTCGGTGGCGGGTACTGATCGGCCCTCTTCCCGTTCTGACGTAGATCGTGGCAGCGGGCCTCCCGTAGCTACGCAAGGACGGGAAGGGTCGGGCGACTACTCGGCGCAGATCTCCAGGATCGCGTCGCCGTAGGCCTCGAGCTTTGCCGGGCCGATGCCGGGCACGGAGGCGAGTTCGGTCTCGGTCTGTGGACGGATCCCCGCGATGGTTTCGATCGACGCATCGTGAAGGATGACGTAGGCAGGCACCTTCTTCTCCCGCGCCGTCTCGAGACGCCATGCCTTGAGCCGTTCGACGAGACCGGCGTCGGCCTCGACGACGTTCGCGGACGGCGTGAGTGGCCCCGTGCGACCCCCGGCCATCACCTCGTCGCCCCAGCGCGCCTGGAACTGACCGCCCCCATCGACGCCTACCCAGAGGCCGTCGGCGTCGAACTCGGTGACGATCCCCATGACACCGCCCTGCAACGTGACCTCGTCGCCGAGCGCGACCGATACCCCCGGCGTCGTCCGCTCCCGATTCCTGGCGGCTGTCGGCCGGACCGGTTCTGCGACCCGGGACGCCTTCCCGGTGAGTTCGTCGAGGAACGGCGACGGGCCATCGGCGTCTGCAAGGACTGTGACCTGCTCGATCCCGCGCGTGATCGCGACGTGGAAGATCCTCCGTTCCTCCTCGATGTCGGTTGCCAGGTCATGTGGCAGGAGGCCCCGGTCGGCACCGAAGACGATGACCCGGTCCCACTCGAGGCCCTTGGCCCGATGGACGGTCGACAGCGTGATGCCGTCTGGCCCACGCTTGGCAATCATGTCTCGAAGCCACGCCGCGAAGTCGGAGGCCGTCGAATGGATCACTGCCGCCCTCCGGAGGGCCACGAGATCGTCCGATTGGGCCGACCGATCTGCCCGGGAACGGCCGCGGTCGAGGGCGTGCGCCGACGACTCGAGACCAACCCTTCTGATGACCACGTCGAGGAGTGCGGCCGCATCGTCTCGTTCGGCGGCGTGGGCCACCAACTCCAGGTCGTCGATGAACCCGTCCCAACGCTTGGCCTGCTTCCCGTCGAGCACCCGCCCGGCCTCGGTGACCGCAGCGAGGTCCAGGTATCGCCGCCCACCGAGCAGGTCATTTGCCAGCCGGTTGAGGCCCCGCGAGGGCCGCCGCACCGCAGCCATCAGGTCGCGTCGCTCCATGCGCTCTGGATCGAGGCCGAGCCGCATCCAGGCGAGGGTCGCGGACACGACCGTGCGTTCGAGGATGCCGACGCCAATGGGAGAAGAGAATGCAATGCCCCGGTCGGCGAGGGCAAGGTGGACGGGCAGCAGTGCGGAATTGACCCTGGCAAGGACCGCAATGCTCGATGGGTCGGTTTCCTCGCTCCACTCCTCGATGCGGTCGGCGGCGGCGAGACCGATGCCGGCGTCGTCGATGGTCTCGACTCGGAGCGCCTCGGGCGACGGGTTGGCGTCGGGTCCGTGTTCGATGGTCTTCTCGATGCGGCGGTCGTTGTATGACAAGAGGTGTACAGCGGCATCGATGACCGGCGCCGGGCAGCGGTAGTTGGTCTCGAGGGGGTGCGAAGCGGCGCCGGGGAAGAGGGCTTCGTAGTCGATGAGGTAGCCCGGGTCGGCCCCTGCATACCCATAGATCGTCTGGTCGTCGTCTCCGACGCCGAACACGTCGAGTTGGGGAGAGGAGAGGAGTCGGATCAGCAGCAGATAGGCGCCGGTGAGGTCCTGGAACTCATCAACGAGTACATGCCGGCAGCGATCCTGCCACCGATGGCGCAGGTTCGGGTCGGTAAGCAGGGCTTCGAGGGCTCCGTACACCTGCTCGTCGAAGTCCGCCTCCTTCCCCGTCCGCAGACGCTCGCGGAATCGCTCGAAGACGGCAGCGAAGTCCGGTACGTCGTCACGATCGAATTCGACCGCTTCGGGTGACCGGAGGGCGATCCGCGTCTCAGAGAGGGCCTCGATGTATGGGCCGATCGTGTCGGTGTTCGGTCGCCGGGGGGCCTGGACGATCCGGTCGAGGATCGAGCGCACCTCGCGTTCGTCGAGCAAGCGCACGCCCGATCGTGCCTCGCGAACGATCTCCCACCCGAGCGAGTGGACCGTGCGGACCAGCGCACCGGACGTCACGCCCGCACGGTCTCGCAACTCGGCAGCGGCCTTCGTGTTGTAGGCGAGGGCGCAGAGCGTCGACGGTTCGATGCCGCGCTCGTCGAGCAGGTGCCGGAGACGAGCCGTAAGGGTGCGGGTTTTTCCCGAGCCGGCAGGGGCAATGATGCGGGCGGGACCCGATCCATGGTTGGCAGCCTCTGCCTGATCCCGGGCAAGGCCGCCATCTACCGGCACAAAGGATGGCACCACATCGAGGCGCCCCAGCGTCACCGACTCGGATGGAACCACCGCTTCGCGAACGTCGACCGGCCCGCGGGGTCCACCATCGATCCAGGCAGGCGCGCCATCGGGCAAGTAGACGTCGGCCGGCCCGCCCTCGGTCGCTCCGAGCGCTGCCGCCTTCACCCCCCACCACCACTTGGGCTCGCCGGAGCGGGCGTCGTAGGTGTTGGCCCACACGAGGAAGTGCAGCCGCTCGAGCGGGAACGTGAACGTCGGTCCGGCCTCGAACGGCGGCCCGGCATCAGTCTCGGGTGATCGGAGAACGGCCGGATCGACCCCCAATTCGACCACGATCGACTCCCGGTCCACCCAGGCGCGGTGCAATCGGTCGACGACCGCTCCCGGATCCTCGACGACGGCGGCATCGATCACCACCACCGGCGCCCCACTCCACGGTTCCGGAACGGGGGCATCGGGTGCGATCACGACCGATCGGCCGAGGGGTGCGGGAGCATTCACGATCGCGAGATTAGGGGGCACCTGTGACGAGGCGGGGAGCAATGGTTGACGCTCTCTGTATCGAACCGATATAGTTATATCGATTCGATACAAAGGAGATCGCCGGTGCTCGATTTCGCCATCCTTGGACTGCTTCGGGAGGAGCCGCGCCACGGCTACGACCTGAAGCGCGCCCTGGGCGATCTCGGCTTCTGGCAGGTCTCGTTCGGCTCGCTCTACCCGGCGCTCCGCAGACTCGAGAAGCAGGGATTCATCCAGGCCACCAAGGGTGAGGGGCGCCGCAAGGCGTACCGGATCACCGAACCGGGTCGAATCCGCTTCGCCGAGATGCTCGCGAAAGCCGGCGATGGCTCGGACCGGGGGTTCCAGCTTCGGTTGGCCTTCCTCGGATATCTCGAGCAATCCCGTCGTCTCGGTGTTCTCGAGAACCGGAGGACGATGCTCCAGGACCGTCTCCACGGTGCCCGCAACTCCTTCCGGGGAGCGCGCAAGAGCGCCAAGAGTCCGGACCGCTACCGAATGGCCCTCATGGAGCGAAAGGTTCGATCGACCGAGGCGGATATCGCTTGGCTCGACGAACTCATCGCAAGCGAACGCGGCGCTGCGGTCGGCGCCTGAACCACTGATCCTGAACAAGGAGACTGACATGTCCAACACCGTTCGAGTCGCGATCGCCGGTCTCGGCAACTGCGCCAACTCGCTCATCCAGGGCGTCGAGTACTACCGCGACGCCGACGAGTCCCTCAAGGTCCCCGGCTTGATGCATGTCGACCTCGGCGGATACCACGTTGGCGACGTCGAGTTCGTAGCGGCGTTCGACGTTGACGCGACGAAGGTTGGCCAGGACGTCTCCAAAGCCATGTGGTCCGGGAGGAACAACACGATCGAATTCGTCTCGGTGCCGGAACTCGGCGTCGAGGTCCAGCGCGGACCAACGCTCGACGGTCTCGGTACCTACTACGTCGACGAGGTAGAAGAGTCAGCGGCCGAGCCAGTCGATGTCGTGCAGGCGATCAAGGATGCGGGAGCCGACGTGCTCGTCTCCTACCTGCCGGTGGGCTCCGAAGAGGCCACCACGTTCTACGCCCAGTGTGCGCTCGACGCCGGTGTCGCGTTCGTGAACGCCATCCCCGTCTTCATCGCATCCGACCCGGTGTGGGCGGCCAAGTTCGTCGACGCCAACCTCCCGATCATCGGTGACGACATCAAGTCGCAGGTCGGTGCCACCATCGTGCATCGTCAACTCGCCCGCCTCTTCGAGGATCGTGGCGTGAGGATCGACCAGACGTACCAGTTGAACTTCGGCGGCAACATGGACTTCAAGAACATGCTGGAGCGTGAGCGTCTGCAGTCCAAGAAGATCTCGAAGACCCAGTCGGTCACCAGTCAGATCGAACGGCGGATGAACTCCGAGACCGTGCACATCGGCCCATCGGATCACGTGCCGTGGCTCTCGGATCGCAAGTGGGCGTACATCCGACTCGAGGGCACCTCGTTCGGCGACGTGCCACTCAACGTCGAACTGAAACTCGAGGTGTGGGACTCCCCCAATTCGGCCGGTGTGATCATCGATGCGGTGCGCGCAGCGAAGATCGCGCTCGACCGCGGTATCGGCGGGCCGATCCTGGCGCCGTCGTCCTACTTCATGAAGTCACCGCCGGTTCAATACCACGACTCCGTGGCCCACGACAACGTCGAAGCATTCATCGACGGGTCCGGAGACCTCTCCTGCGACCTCGAAGCGTTCCTCACTGCGCGAGCGAGTCACTGACCTCATCGACAAGGGGTGTCCGTCAGAGCCGTCTGCTCCCGTTGATCTACTTGAGATAGTCGAGAGATCGAACGATGAACGCCGCCATCGTCTCTCGAGTGACGGGCTCGCTCGGACAGAACCGGTTGTCATTCGGCGAACCGCATCCCTTGGTGATTCCCGCGGCTGCGAGTCGCTCAATGTCCGTCTCGAATAGCGAGTCGTCGTCATCAGCAAAGTTCGCATACCCCACGTTCCTGAGCCCCAGAGCGCGCACGAGGAATGCGGCCATCGACTCACGGGTCACAGCACGGTCGGGACAGAACCTGTTGTTCGCGGGCGGATTGCAGCCACGCGTGATTCCAGCGGCAGCGAGCTTCTCGATATCCTCCTCGAACACCGAGCCGTTGTCATCGACGAAGTCGACCGATCCGCGGTCGGTCAAATCGAGGGCACGTACCAGGAAGGCAGCCATCTGGCCTCTTGTGACGTAGCGCTTGGGACAGAATTCGTCGCTCGTAGGCGGATTACACCCAGCGGTCACGCCAAGGGATGCGAGCTGCTCTATTTCGGCTTCGAATGCCGACCCGTCATCATCACAGAACCTTCCGCGACAGGAGGGCTCATAGGACGAGGACGCGAAGAACACCTCGGTCACCCACCATCCCGAGCCATCCACAAAGGTTCCCAGGGCGGCGAACCGTTGGCTGGTGTTGAGAATGTTCGCCCGATGGCCCGGAGAATCCATGAGCATCGCATGAACCGGGGAGCAGTCCGGGATGTTCGGGTTCGACGTCCATGCAATGTTCTCCGCCCACGTGTGGGTGCCGGCAGGCAGGATCGGCGAACGTTCGGCGCTCGTCATGTGCCGGAATTCGTTGTATCGCATCCACTCGGACCACTCACGAACCGATTCGACTCGATCGGACGCCATTCGCAAAGGAACGGCACCGACGGCGGCACGGTCCTCGTTGATCTTCTCGAGGAGACATGCCTCGAACTCGTCGGGTGAGATGGCGGCGTTTGCCGTGGCGCCCGGAAGGGCAACCAGCAGTCCAGCCAGCAACGTCCCGACCACAAACAGCAGCCAGGAGCGTGGAATAGTTGTCGTTTGCAGCGCCATACGACCCCTCTGTGACCACCCGAGGTATACCAATGTATCGGCCACACCGACACCGGGCTTGAGGTCCTCTTGAGCTGGCGTCCACGGCGGGCATGAAGCTTGTTGCAGACGCGATAGGCTTCGCTCGCAACACCGGGGAGCCCATGCGCCGCCTCAACTGAGGACCATCCACCTCCGGGTCAGTGACCCGCCCACGCAAGGGAGTTGCCATGTCCGCCATCCACGTTTCTCACGTCTCGTTCTCCTATTCATCTGCCGCCCGCCTTGTCGAAGACGCCTCGTTCAGCCTCGGCCCTGGATGGACCGGTCTCGTCGGGGCGAATGGCTCTGGAAAGACCACCCTCCTCGAACTTCTCGCTGGCACTCACCCGCCGGACCGTGGTGCGGTCTCCTTCGTCCCACGGCGCGCAAAGTCGGTGCTGTGCCAGCAGCGTGTGGACGACCGCACCTCCGAGATCGACTCTCTGGGGTCGTCGTGGGGTCGCGACGCCGTTCGTCTCAGAGCTCGCCTGCGGCTCGAACCGGCCCATCTCGATCGATGGTCAACGCTGTCACCGGGGGAGCGGAAGCGCTGGCAGATCGCAGCTGCACTCTCCCACAGCCCGGACGTGCTCCTCCTCGACGAACCTTCAAACCATCTCGACACCGCCGCTCGTTCGCTCCTGATCGACGTCTTGTCCGACTTCGATGGAGCCGGCATCATCGTGTCCCACGACCGGCAGATCCTTCACTCGCTCACGAAGCGGACGCTCAGAATCCACCGAGGCACGGTCGAACTGTGGAACGGCTCATACGAGACGGCCAAAGACGGCTGGGAGGCCCAATCGAATCTCGTCGCCAGGGAACGCGCCCGATTGAAACGGGAGTTCAAGAAGACCGCGCGCCGGCTTGCTGACCAGCGTCGCGTCGCCCAGGAGAAGGATGCGAAACGCTTGCGGGAGCGGCGCAATGCCGGCCTGCGGGACCCCGACACGCGAGGAACTGTCGCCACAGGGCGACACGCATCGGGTCAACGGGCAGGAGCCCGCGAGCGGGAAGTCACCCGATCCCATCTCGAATCGGTGTCGGAGCAACTCGACGCAACCACCGTCGAACGGAACCATGGCGGAGCGATCGGGATCGCCGGTTCGGTTGCTCCGAAGGAGTTCCTCCTTCGCCACGATGGTCCGGTGACGATTCCGAACGGCACCGAACTCTTCACCGCCGACGTGGTCGTGCGTCGAGACGACCGGATCCGCATTGCCGGCGAGAACGGTGCAGGCAAGACCACCTTGTTGAACGCCCTTCTCCGTTCAGCCGTCATCCCTGCACAGCGGATGCTCGTCCTCCACCAGGAAACGACGAGGGACGAGTCGGTCGAGTGGCTCCAGGCTGTGCGGACGCTGCCGTCCGAAGACCGCGGCCGGGTACTCTCGCTGGTCTCGCTCCTCGGATCGGATCCGGCAGCCCTCCTGGCGTCCGACCTGCCATCGCCGGGAGAGGCCAGGAAACTCGCGCTCGCTCTCGGGATGGGAACGGCCACATGGCTGATGGTCCTCGACGAACCGACGAACCACCTCGACCTCCCCTCCATCGAACGCCTCGAGTCGGCACTGCTGAGCTACCCGGCGGCCATCGTGGTTGTCACGCACGACGAGGATCTGGCAGCAGCCGTGACCACGGCCATCTGGACCATCGAACCGCAGACGGGATTGACACAAGCGACTAGTTGACATACGGTTGCACTATGGCGATACCGATCACCGAACTCAGCCCCTCAGAAGCCGCCGAATCGCTCGCCGCACGCGGCGGGTCGGAGTGGACACGGCAACTCGTCGACGAACTCGATCGGACGATCCGTACGGATCCACTCGACCGTTTCGTGACACTGTGGGCTCTGTCGAACGCGGCGGCCGCCCGGGTATTCGGCGTGTCACGACAGGCTTTCACGAAGTGGCGGAAGGCCGGCCCACCGGCGATCCGCGCCGCGGCTGTCGCTGACCTCGCATCCACAACCGACCTCCTCGATCGATATGTGAAACGCGAACGGATCCCCGCGGTGGTCCGCCGCCCGGCCGATCGGTTCGGCGGTCGCTCGCTCCTCGACGTTGCGGAGCAGGGTGACACGCACGCGGTCCTCGAACACGTTGCCGCGATGCTCGACCTGCGGCGCATCCAGCCGTGATCGATCCACTTCCAGCCGGATTGCCGGACGGGGCATCCTGGTATCGCGTCGCCGACGCCTCCTGGGACGACCCCCTCGACCCCTCGTTCGCACAGCGGCGGGGCGGCCGCTGGAATCCCCCGGGTTCGTTTCCGACGCTCTACCTAAGCGGTGATCTCCCTACCGCCCGAGCGCAGATCGAGAGAATGCTCGACGGGTACCCGGTCGGCCCCGAGGACCTGGATGCTCCGTACGTCCTGGTCACCGTGGCACTCCCCCGGGGCCAGACCGTCGCCGATGCAATCTCCGACGAGGGTCTCGAGCGCCTTGGTCTTCCCTCTACGTACCCAATGGCAAAGACCGCTGTGGTCCCACACCCGGTCTGTCAGCCGATTGGGGCCGTCGTTCGTCTCGCCGGACTGCGGGGCGTCCACGCCCGTTCTGCGGCGACCGCCGACGGTTCAGGCCGCGAACTCGCCTGGTTCCCCGCCCGCCCATCGTCGAAACCCCGACGCCTGACGGAGGATCGCCCATTCACCGACTGGTGGTACGACCGGGGATAGGGGGGCGACACGAGAGGCCACATCGTCGCGTGCGAGCCCCCAAAGCCCCCTCCGCTGCGCTCCGGCCTAGCGGCTGGTGCTCGCTCCTCCCCCACTTCGTGGGAGAGGCGAAGACCGGGGGCTTCTAGAGCCGCTCTCTCAGCCACGCGATATCTGCGGCCTGGTCTTCGAGTTCGCCGGGGGTCTCTACGACGATGGGGGCGTTGGCGTCGCGGATGACGCCGATGAGGAGGTCTTCGGGGATCTCACCCTTGCCGAGGTTGGCATGGCGGTCCCGGTGGCTGTCGAACGGGTCCCGGGAGTCGTTTCCGTGAACGAGCGCGATCCCACCGGCATGGCGGGTAATCCTCTCGACGGCGGTCGTCAGATCCGCACCGGCGGCCCAGGTGTGGCAGGTGTCGAGGCACACGCCAACATTGAAGTCGCCGATCGCCGTCCACAGGGGTCCGTAGTTGTCGAGGTTCTGCATCACCGTGTTGCCGCTGCCTGCGGTGTTCTCCACCAGGACCGGCACGGTGACCTCGAACGAGTCCAGGGCCTTGAACCAGCGTTCGAAGCCGACCTCGACCTCTTCGTCGGCCCCGACGCTTCCCCCGTGCACGATCACACCCTTGGCCCCGATCAGGTCGGCCGCTTCGACGGTCTGCGCCAGCATCTTGCGTGAAGGAATACGCACCCGATTGTTCGGCGAGGCAAGGTTGAGGAGATAGGGAGCATGCACGTAGAAATCGACCGGAGACTCCCGAAGAGCCTCCGCGTCAGCGCGCGGGGCCGGCTTCTTCCACGATTGTGGGTTGGAGACGAATATCTGAACCACGTCGGCACCACGGGCCGCCGCTTCTTCGAGTGGTTTCGTCGCGGAGACATGGGCTCCGATCTTCAGGTCAGTCATCGGTGATCTCCTCGGGATCGGATTCGACGGAAGGGCCAGCGTCGTCAGATGGTTCGTCCGGTTCGGCAGCCGCAGTCACAATCCCGACCGGATCAGGAACTGTCTCATCGGTGGCGGCCACCTCGGGGGTTGAAGCCTCGAGTGCGGCGGGCGGCGGAGGCGGTTCAGGCGCACGAGCCGCCGGGTCCGGGAAGTTGTGGGCGTGCTCCATGGCGATCTCTGCGTGGATGACCATCTCGCCGATCGGAGTCTCCCACCCGTCAGCCTCCACCACCAGGCGATTCCCCTGCCACGTTGCGCCCCACGGTTCGGCGGGCAGGCCCGCGGGATCCAGTACGTCGATCACGAACACGTCGCGGTCGTGCCCGCCGTCCGGATCTGCGACTGCGGCCGACGAGACTGCATCGATCGCATTCCATGGAAGGAACACCGGTTCCTCGCCCGGAGGTCCAACGGTGAGGACCATTCCATCCTCGCGGAGCACGAGAACCGGCGATCTCCGGATGAGCGACGTGACGGCGTAGCCGAAGAGTCCCCCGCCGCCGACGATGAGAAACGCTCCCCAGGTGTAGTCGGCCCGACGCTGGTTCCTCCCCTTCGATGTGATCTCGTCGTTGTACGTGTCGGGAGGCGTCGAAAGCCAATGACCCCACATGATGTCGACGGCACCGAGCATGAGGAACAGGCCGACGAGACCGATGAGGAAGAGGCGGACCGGAGAGCGGTCGATACGCAGCAAGGTCATTCGGTCACTCCAAGGTCGGCTGGTGTGATGAGGGCGACATAGGGAATGCCAACCGCATCGACCTTGGCCGCTGCGCTGCCGGCGCTCCGATCGACGAGCGTGATCACCTGGGCAATCCTGATCCCCGCCTCCGTCAACGCCTCGATGGCTTCGAACACTGCCGATCCTGTCGTCGTGGTGTCTTCGAGGACCGCGACAACATCGTCCTCCCCGACCGGCCCCACAATACGGCCGCCCACGCCGTGACTCTTTGCTTCCTTGCGGACCGAGAACGACTTGAGGGACCGCCCTCCCGCGGCGGAGGCGATCGCCGTCGCGACGGCGATGGGGTCCGCTCCCATGGTCAGACCACCGACCGCTGTGACCTCCCGGTCGAGGACGTCGGCGACGGCCTGTCCCACGAGAACCGCTCCGTCTCCGTCGAAGGTGGTCTGCCGGGCATCGATGTACCAATCGGACGTCGCTCCGGACCGCAGCGTGAACGGCCCGTCGGTGCGGACGGCGTATTCGCGCAGGTGAGATGCCAGGCGCTGTTGCGAAGTGGTTCTGGGGTTCAAGAAGAAATCCGGAAAAGTACTCAAGGAATGTTCGGGCTCCACCGATACGTTAATCAGACAGGATGCCTTCCAACCTCCCGTCTAAGCCCGAACCGAGGCCGCCGCAAGGCGGCCTTCGGTTCGTCCTGAGCCTGTTCTTCTTTGCCACCAAGGGCTCTCCGCCGTCTTCGACCCTATGACGCCAAGGCGCCGTGCCTACCCCTGCGCGTCGGGTCGATCCATGATCTCTGACACGTTTTCCTACGAGTCGCAAGTCGGAAGCCGGTCGAGCGGTGGCCGCGAGAGATCTCATGGGACGGCGAGCTCGCGGATGTCACCAAAGCCGTCAACGCCTCCAACGCCTGGCTCCGGCGCTCGCCGATACCCGAACTCCTCCTATGGGCGAAACCCGGGATGATCGTCCGAGGGGAGAAGGCGGCACGCCAGGTCGCGGCCATGTTTCCGAACACCAAGACCGCCTTCGCCGGGAGGGGCCGGCACGACATCCAAGAGGATCAACCAGACGCCATCGGGGAAGAGCTCTCCGTTTGGCTCGGCCGGATGGCCTGAGGCCCGGCCTATCGTCCGCAGCATGGAATTGATCTTCATCCGGCACGGTGAACCAGACTGGACCGGCGACGAGTCGACGCTTCGCGATCCGCCCCTGACGGTACGCGGCCATCAGCAGGCCGAACTCGCTGCCGAGCGACTCGCTGCCGCTCCCGACGTGCCAACGGACCTTGTGGTCTCCCCCGCTCTTCGATCACAAGAGACCGCCCGCCCCGTCGCAGCCCGGACCGGACTCACCATTCACACCGTCGACGATCTCCTCGAATTGGGAATGCCGAGCCGAGCCGGACTCACCGAAGAGGAGGGCCAGCAACTCCAGGCCGATTCCTTCAACCGACGACCGCCTCAATGGTGGGACGGACTGGAAGGCGGTGAGACCTTCGCTCACTTCCACACTCGCGTGACCGGCGCCCTCGAGGGCATACTCGCCGACCGCGGTATCCGGCCGGATGCCGAACACGAACGTTTGTGGTCGATCGACGACCCCGATCGGAGCATCATCATCGTCGCCCACGGCGGCACCAACGCCGTCGCGATCGGGTCCCTCCTCGGCGCCGCGCCCGCACCCTGGGAGTGGCGACGCTTCACCTCCAACCACGCTTCGGTCACCCGCCTCCGCGCGATGGAGTTCTCGGGTGGGTTCGTCTGGGCGCTGCAGGCCTTCAACGACCAGGAGCACCTGCCGGTCGACCTCCGGACGCGGAAGCGCTACTTGCCGTAGCGGCGGGTTCGCCGGGTGAAGTCGCGCAGTGCCCGCAGGAAGTCGATGTGGCGAAACGCCGGCCAGTAGACATCGACAAACGCGTACTCGGCATACGCCGACTGCCACAGGAGGAACCCGGACAGACGTGCCTCGCCAGACGTGCGGATCACGAGATCCGGATCAGGCAGATCGGCGGTGTAGAGATTCGCGGCGATGCCGTCCGCGTCGATCCGGCTGGCGACGTCGTCCGTCCCATCCGTCGCCAGCTTCGCAACAAGGTCCTTCACCGCGTCAACGATCTCCTGCCGACCACCGTACGCCAGGGCGATCGTCACCCGCCGGTCGCCATATGGCATCCGTTCCTCGAGGCGTTTCGCAGACTTCTGGAGATCCGGCGGCAGTAGATCCAGGCTCCCGATGAATCGAACGCCGACATTCGCTCCCCTCAGTGCGTTTGGAATCTCTTCGAAGAGTTCCATGAGGACTTCGTAGTACGGGATGAGCTCCTCATCGGGTCGAGCAAGGTTCTCCTTCGAGAGCAGCCAGCAGGTGACGGCCGGGATCTCGAGATCGGCCGACCAATGGAGGAACTCGACGAACTTCGTCATGCCGACCCGGTACGAAGCCTGATAGTCGGGAAGGCCCTCGCTGCGCGCATAGCGGCGGTGGCCATCATGAATGACCCCGATGTGGCGCGGGAGACGATCACGGTCCAGGGTCGCGAGCAACCGGTTCCCGTAGAACCGGTAGAGCGGACGGGTCGCAGTCTCACGAACTCCCATGTGGAACCCATGGTAGGGGTCGGAGAGCACTGCACACTGGGAACCCACCCGTGCCAACATGGGACTCCGAGAGGGAGAGGAGGCCGCATCGTGGCCATGTCCGAGGAGCACAAGGCAGCACTTGCCATGGGTCGTCGCGAGTCCAAGGCGATCAAGGCGTATCTGGTGGCGATCTCCATCCCGAGACGGCGCGGTCGTCCTCTCACCCCGGAAGTACTGGAGGCCAAGATCGAGACGCTCGACCGGCGCATCCTCGAAGAAACGGACGTGCTGGCTCGCGTCGACCTCTTCCAGGCACGCATCGATGCCCAGGAGGCCCTCGACCACATAGCGGCGGTCGTCGACCTCGATGCCCTCGAAGCCGGATTCATCGAATACGCCAACTCCTATTCGGTCCGCAAGGGCATCTCCTGGCCCGCATGGCGTGAAGCAGGTGTCTCGGCCGATGTGCTGAAGGCCGCCGGCGTCAGGCGGACCCGGAGAAACTGACCGGAAGCAACTCCGGTCCGTCGATGTCCCATCGGCCGGAACGCGATCAAGGCCTTGTGTTGCCTGGTTCGGGCGGTAGCCTCAGAAGCATGACCCTGCCCGTCCCCCGGTGGACTCTCGGGAAGATGCAGAACCCGGTGCGTGGATTCCTCCACGGCACCGCAGCCGCTGCCGGACTCGTTGGAACCGTATTCCTTCTCTTCCAGGCTCCGAACTGGCCCGTGCGATCTGCCGTGCTGGTCTTCGGCCTCGCCATGATGGCGCTCTTCACCACGAGTTCGCTCTACCACTCGATCCCCTGGCGTGACCGGTGGAAGAAGCGGATGCAGCGCATGGATCACTCGATGATTTACGTCCTCATCGCCGGCACCTACACACCGGTTGCTGCGATCGTGCTCGACTCGCCCTGGAACTGGATCGTCCTCTCCATGGTGTGGGGGATCACCATCGGCGGGGTCGTTCAGAAGGGCCTCTTCCCGAAGGTCCCCGGATGGATCTCGGTGATGATGTCCACGATCCTCGGCTGGCTCGGCGTCTTCTTCTTCTGGCCCATGATCCAACGCCTCGGCTGGCTCCCTGTCGGGTTCGTTCTGGCCGGCGGCGTGCTCTACACCGTGGGCATGGTCTTCCTCGTCACTAATCGACCGCGGCTGTGGCCACGGGTGTTCTCGTACCACGAGGTATTCCACATCATGGTGGTGTCTGCGACAGCGCTGCATTTCCTGGTGATCTGGCGGTACGTGGTGCCGCTGGGAGCGGCGTAGCCAGTCGCCAGTCGCCAGTCGCCGAACACGGTTGGCCGGTGGAGATGGTTGGGTCCCGCTCCACGAACTCGAGAGACCCCCTCCGTCCCCCGCTGCGTCTCGCTACGACGGGCGTTCCATCACGACCGCCTCTACCTCGATCTCTACCTTCCACTGTGGGTCGAGGAGGGCGGCCACTGCGACCATCGTTGAGGCTGGCTGTGCTTGCCCGAAGATCTCTCGATGGGCTCGTCCTATTTCGTCGGCTTCGGACGGGTCGGTGATGAACATGCGCGTGCGGACGACGTCCGCGACGGTCGCGCCCAGACCTTCGAGGGCCGCTACGGCGATCGCGCCGCAGCGCAACATCTGTCCGAAGGCGGTGGTTGCCACGGTGTCGCCGGCAGCAGGAATCGGAGCCGTTCCGGCGATCTCGACCCGGTCTCCCACCCGGACGCCGCGAGCGAATCCGTACCGTTCCTCGTAGGGCGACCCCGACCGGACATGACGGCGTTGCATCGTGCCTCCTCGCCTCTGCGGGTTCCCTAGTAGCGCTCGGGGAGGGTTGGGCCTGGGACGCGGACGAGGAGCAGACGGCCGTGCTCGTAGCCACCGTTGTGGAATCCGTACTCCTCGCCGGACGCGATGTGGACCGTGTCCCCCGGTCCGGCACGGAACGTCTCCCCGGCGACGCGGAACTCGATGTCGCCGGTCACGACGACGTACATGCGGTGCGTCTTCTCAGAGACCCGCGAGGTCCGTTCGGCACCCATCGGGACCATGATCTCGGCTATCGACCCAACTGAGAACGCGTCGCCAGAGAGTTCCCTGACGACAAAATCGCCGAACTCAAACGGGGCGGCATCTGCGTATCGCTTGTGTTCCATGTGCCGATGGTAGGCCATCGGAATCGAGGCGTACTCGCGTTTCGGCGTCGCGACCCGTTTTCTGTCACACCCCCTCGATACGGTGTCCCCATGATCGAGATGAACCCAACACCAGCCATGACGGATGCAGAGCTCGAAGCCTGGTTCGGCGCAGTCGGACTCACCGTGACCGTCGTCGAGCGGTGCCCGGTCGCAGCGTGCGGCTCGTGCTCCGGATCACACGCCGACCCGCTCGCCAGCGCGGCCTGAGCCGCCCGCTCCCGGCAGCCCACGTCATCACGGCAATTGAGCGCGCAACTCCGCGATCTGCTCGGCGACCGACGCGAAGGAGCCGCCACGCGGCGACCGACGAGCCTCTACCGAGCCTCGCGGATCGAGCAGGACGAGGTCCTCGGCGACGAACCGCACGTGCGCAGCCGCCAACTCCTCCGCCGTGACCGAGTCGAACAATCGTCCCTCCGCCTTCAGCCCCGCCACCAGACCGCCGACCGCGCTGTGTGCCTCGCGGAACGGAACCCCCCTGGCGACCAGGGCCTCAGCAAGGTCGAGCGCCACCACCCAGGTTGACGGAGCGGGCGGATCGAACTCCGCCGCCGCAATCATCCCGGTGATCGCAGCCAGCGCCGTGGTCAGCACGTCGTCGGCATGGAAGACCGCTCTCTTGTCCTCCTGCAGATCCCGGTTGTAGGACAGCGGAAGACCCTTCTGAAGGGCCAGGAGTCCGGCAAGGTCACCGATGACCGTCGCGGCCTTGCCGCGAGCGAGTTCGGCGATGTCCGGATTCTTCTTGTGTGGCAGCGCAGATGAACCGGTGGTGTACGCGTCGTCGTACTCGGCCCAGCCGAACTCATCGGTCGACCACAACACGAGTTCCTCCGACAAGCGTGACAGGTGCACCATCGCCTGCGACACACAGAACACATACTCGGACGCGAAGTCCCGCGACGACACGGCATCAAGCGAATTGCCGAACGACGCCGAGAACCCGAGACGGTTCGCGACGAGGTCGGGTCGGAGCGGCAGCGCGCTGCCTGCTGCGGCGCCCGCCCCTAGCGGCGAGATGTCGATGCGACTCCGAGCCTCGACCAAACGTTCGGCGTCGCGCAGCAGCATCCAGGCGTAGGCGAGAAAGTGATGTGCCAGCGGGATCGCCTGCGCCTGCTGGAGATGGGTGTAGGAAGCAACGATCGTGTCCCCGGCCTGCTCGGCTCGGTCCACGAGCACCGCCACGAGATGTTGGATCTGTTCCACCCGGTGGTCGACAGCGCGTCGGAGATAGAGCCGCAGGTCGAGAGCGATCTGGTCGTTCCGGGACCGCCCCGTGTGAAGGTGTCCGGCAGCGGGACCGATCATCTCACCAAGCCGGCGCTCGACCGCGGTGTGAACGTCTTCGTCGGTGGCCTCGAACTCGAACCGTCCGAGGTTCGCTTCCTCAAGGATGTGCTCAAGGCCCTCTTGGATCCGGACCACGACATCCGCAGGGAGCAACTCAACGTCACCGAGCATGGCGACGTGCGCCAGCGACCCGGTGACGTCGTCCACAAGAAGCCGCCGATCCGACGGATCGATCGTGAATCGCCACAGCGTCTCATCGGGTCCAGAAGCGAAGCGTCCGCTCCAGAGAGTCACTCGCCTTCTCCCATTCGCTTCTCGGCGAAGGTTCGCAGGCGCAGGCTCTGGAGGTGGATGAAGCCATCGGCGTCGGCCTGGTTGTAGACATCGTCGGCCTCAAACGTGACCGTCGCCTCGTCGTAGAGATCGTGGCTGGCGGAACGACGACCCTCGACGACGACCTGGCCTTTGTAGAGCCGCAGTCTGGCCTCTCCGTTGACCCGGGTCTGGACGTCGTCCATGAACGCCTGCAGCGCCTCGCGCTCCGGCGAGTACCAGAAGCCGTTGTAGACCATCTCCGCGTAGCGGTTCGACAACTCGTCGCGGAGGTGGGCGACCTCACGGTCGAGCGTCAGGGACTCGACGGCGCGGTGTGCGTGGTAGAGGATCGTTCCGCCCGGTGTCTCGTAGACGCCGCGGCTCTTCATGCCGACAAACCGGTTCTCGACAATGTCGACGCGGCCGACACCGTGACGACCGCCGATCTCGTTGAGCAGGGTCAGCAACGGAACCGGTCCCAACTCGACACCGTCGACCGAGACCGGCGTGCCGGCCCGGAACCCGATTGTGACGACCTGGGGTTCGTCCGGGGCGTCCTCCGGGTCGACCGTCATGCGGAACATCCCGGGCGGCGGTTCCACCCATGGGTCCTCGAGCACGCCACCCTCATACGAGATGTGGAGAAGGTTGGCATCCATCGAGTAGGGCATCTTGGGTGTCGTCGGAATCGGGATGTTGAACCGCTCTGCGTAGGCGACGAGATCGGCGCGGCCCTTCATGTCCCACTCGCGCCACGGTGCGACGACCTTGATGTCGGGCTTCAGCGCATACGCCGAAAGCTCGAAACGAACCTGATCGTTCCCCTTGCCGGTCGCCCCGTGAGCAATGGCATCGGCGCCGGTCTCTTCTGCGACCCGAACGAGCCCCTTCGAGATCACCGGCCGAGCAAGCGACGTGCCCATGAGGTAGTAGCCCTCGTAGAGGGCGCTCGACCGCACAGCCGGGAACACGAAATCCTCAACGAACTCGTGGGTGAGGTCCTCGGTGATGGCCTCGACAGCGCCAGTGGCGCGAGCCTTCGCGTGGGCCTCTTCCGCCTCTTCGCCTTGACCGACATCCGCCGTGTAGGTCACGACCTCGGCGCCGTACTCCTCGATGATCCACCGCAGGATGATCGACGTGTCGAGTCCGCCGCTGTAGGCCAGGACGACCTTGTTGATACCTCGCTTCACGTCATTCTCCTTCGATGATTGCCGCGACCACCGCGGCGTCAGTTGCTTGATCTACTGCGAGGAAGAGCGTGTCGTCGCCGGCGACCGTCCCGAGCACGCCGCTGAGTCCGGCCATGTCGATCTTGCTGGCCAGCAGGTTCGCCGCACCTGGGGGAACGCGCACCACGACCAGCGGTCCGGTGACGGTGACGGACTCAACAAACTCGTCGGTCGCCGCTGCGAGCGCCGCCCTGGCACGTCGCATCTCAGCAGGATCCTTGATGCGATACCGGGAAATATCACCCTCGCGAACCTTCATCGCCCCGATCGCCTCCAGGTCGCGCGAGATTGTGGCCTGCGTGACCGCATGACCGGCATGGGTGAGCAGCCTCCTCAGCTGCGCTTGGCTCTCGATCGTCTCGGTCGTGACCAAACGCGTGACCAGCCGCCTCCTAGCTTCCGTGGCGCTCACAGGATCGGCTCCTTCGTGATCATTGTTCCGATTCCCTCGGGCGTGAAGACTTCGAGGAGTACCGAATGCTGGATTCGGCCGTCGAGGATGTGCACACGCTCGACACCGGCCTCGATGGCGTCGACGCACGACTCGAGCTTCGGGAGCATCCCGGCCGTAACCGTCCCGCCTGCGAGGATATCCTTGATGCCGTCCTCGGTGACCCGTTGGATCAGTGAGTCTTCTTCGCCGAGGACCCAGTACAGCCCTTCCACATCCGTGAGGTACACCAGCTTCTTCGCGCCGAGAGCGGAAGCCAGAGCACCGGCTGCCGTGTCAGCGTTCACGTTGTAGACCTCACCATCCTCGCCGCGGGCGATCGGAGCGACCACGGGTACATAGCCCTGGTCCTGCAGGCTGGCGACGAGACCCGGATTCACCTCGGTGATGTCGCCGACGAATCCCAGACGCTCGTCTCTCGGTCGGGCCACGAACAGGTTCCCGTCCAGACCGTTGATCCCGGTCGCAAGGGCACCGTGAGCGTTGACGAGGCGAACGATGTCGGGGTTGATCTCACCTGCGAGCGTTGCCTGAACGACGCGCATCGTCTCGGCGTCGGTCACCCGAAGGCCTTCGAGCCATTGGGGTTCCACGCCGCGCTGATGCATGGCCTCGCTGATCCTCGGTCCCCCGCCGTGGACGATCACGACCTTGATGCCGACGTAGTGGAGCATGGCGACATCATCGGCGAAGGTACTTCGGAGACTCTCGTCCACCATCGCCGATCCGCCGTATTTGATCACGACGGTCCGTCCCCGGTGAGCCTTGATGAACGGCATGGACTCAGAGAAGATGCGCGCCTTGCCCATCGTGCTGGCGATCCGCGGCTTCCCGTGGGTGGGTGGTGTGTGTCCGGTACTCATGACCGCTCCCCGTTGAACATCACATACTCAGGGGTCAGGTCGGTGGTGAAGACCCTGGCGATCCCTGGACCGCCTCCTACGCACAACGTCACACCGAAGTCTCCCTCCATCGCCTCGCTCACGGCGTCTTCGTCGAAAGGAACCCCGGCTCCGTTTCGAACAACGGTCGTTCCAGCGAAGGCGATCGTGAGCCCGTCGAACTCGACCTCATCGTCGACTTCGCCAAGCGCCGCCACGATTCGCCCCCAGTTCGGGTCGGCTCCGTAGAACGACGACCGGACGAGGACTGAGTCGGCGACCTTCCGGCCAATGTTGCGTGCGGCAGCGTCGTCGGCGGCGCCGGTCACGGCCATCGTGACGACCCGGGTTGCCCCCTCGGCGTCGGCGGCAATGTGTCGGGCGAGGTCGACAGCGGCACCGGTGAGGGCGGCGGCGAGCGCCTCCGGCTCCGGGGTGACTCCCGAAGCGCCGGACGCCATGGCGATCACGGTGTCGTTGGTCGATGGGCATCCATCAACGTTCAAGGCGTGAAACGAGTGGTCGACGGCGACTCTGAGCGCCTGGTCGAGCACCGGGGCGGATACCGCTGCATCGGTCGTGAGCAGCACGAGCATCGTCGCCATGTCGGGCCGGATCATGCCGGCCCCTTTGGCCATCCCGCCGACCATGAACCCCCCGGCGTCGATAGCAACCTCTTTCGGTTCCGAGTCGGTGGTCATGATCGCCCGGGCGGCTGCATGGGCGTTTGGTTCGCGGTCGCCGAGTGCAGCGATGGCATCGACGACTCCACCAGTGATCGCCTCTGGGGCGAGATGGGTACCGATCGTCCCGGTCGAACAGACCAGGACATCCTCGGGAGAGCACGAGAGCAGTTCCGCGGTTCGGTTCGCCGTCAGTTCCGCCACGGCCTTGCCGCGCTTGCCGGTCGCGGCGTTGGCACAGCCGGAGTTCAGGACCACGGCCTGCGCGGTCGGAGCGGAAGCGAGATGGTTCCTGGAGAGACGGACCGGCGCGGCGGCGGCCATGTTGGTGGTGAAGACGGCCGCGGTCGGAACCGGCCTGTCGGTCGCTACGACGGCGACGTCGAGAATCCCATCCGCCTTGATCCCCGCCGACACACCGGCGGCTCTGAACCCTTTGGGGGCAAGAACGCTCACGGCATCCATCCTTCCATCGGCAGGCCGACCGTCTCGTCGAAGCCGAGCATCAGGTTGGCGACCTGCACGGCTTGGCCGGCGGCCCCCTTGACGAGGTTGTCGATGGCCGAGATGAGGACGACGGTTCCGGTCCGGTCGTCGAGGTGCGCCGAGATCAGTGCCCGATTGGAACCGGTGACCCACTTCGTTTCTGGCGAGCCTTCGACCAGCGACACGAACGGTTCGTCCCGGTAGGCCGCTTCGAGCGCGCCGACGATGTCGTTGAGCGACGTGCCTGCGGTGCCCCGTGCGTACACCGTGCTCAGGATCCCGCGCTGCATCGGGACGAGGTGCGGGGTGAAGATGACTTGCGTGGCAGCGCCGGTGACCAGATCGAGGGCCCGTTCGATCTCCGGCCGATGCCGGTGCGTCAGCACCCTGTATGCCTTGACCGACTCATCAACGGCGCCGAAGTGGAGATCCGGGTGAACACCTCTCCCGGCACCCGAGACACCGGACATGGAGTCAACGATGATTCCCGTCGGTTCAACGAGGCTGGCTTCGAGCACGGGTGCTAGGGGAAGGATCGCCGAGGTCGGATAGCAGCCGGCCATGGCGACACGGTCGGTGGCCGCGATGGCGTCCCGGTTCATCTCCGGAAGCCCGTAGACCCACTGACCCAGCTGCTCCGGGTAGGGATGCTCGACGTCATACGCGGACAGGTACCGGTCGGGGGTATCGAGGCGGAAGTCGCTGCCGATGTCGACGACCGCTATCCCTCGATCGAGGAGGGTCAGAGCCGGCTCAGCGGACGCTCCGTGGGGCAAGGCGAGGAACGCCAGGTCGACCTGCGGCGCCGCCGTAGCATCGTTCGGTTCGAGCATACGGTCGCCACCGCGGAGATGCGGATGAACCGCTCCGAGGGTCTTACCGGCAGCAGAGTGCGCTCCGAGATAGGCGATCTCGAGGTCAGGATGGCCGTCGATCAAGCGAATCAGTTCGCCACCGGCGTACCCGGACGAACCGAAGATGGCAATGGAACGAGACATAGAAGAGGCCCTCAAGCGAGCAGCGAATATACGCATATTCACGCGCTAATGCAATATTGTGATGGGGGAGGTTTGTCGAATCGATCACCGATCCGCGAACCTGGGCCATGACCGAACCACCGACGGAGCCGCATGCCTTCGATCAATCCAATTCTTGCCCATCAG
The DNA here is from genome assembly GCA_963785245.1 of uncultured Actinomycetota bacterium. Lineage (GTDB taxonomy): Bacteria > Actinomycetota > Acidimicrobiia > Spongiisociales > UBA5794 > JAHEEL01. The sequence goes on from CAWAUO010000011.1 coordinate 263,648, forward strand.
TATGGATGGGACGAAGCCCTGCTCTTCGTCGTACCGATTGTGATCGCGGTGATCGTCGTCCGGAGACTCGACAAGAAGTCAAAAAGCAAAGACGGCGATCCGCCGGAGAATGACTGATTGACGGCGACCAGGTCCTCTTGCCACGCCGCTTCCCCGTCCCCACTCAGCCACTCAGCTACTCGGCTACTCGGCTAATCCGCTACTCCACGCTTGTGCAGAATCCCAACGTCGACAAGACTCCGAACATCCATCAACAAGGAGGACGGAGTGGCACTTGCGCCGATCGAACTGTTGGTCATCGGTTTCCCCGGCAACCAATTCACAGGCGGCATCCTGCCTGAACTCGAGGCACTCGTAGAGAACGGCATCATCACCGTTGTCGACGCCCTTCTGATCGTGAAAGAGGAAGACGGCACCGTCGACTACCTCGAACTCGACCAGATCGACGCCGGCGAAGACATCGCAGCGCTTGGGCGATTGCTCACCGATGCGAACGGACTGCTCTCCGACGAGGACGTCGAAGAGTTCGCCGCTGCGCTCGAGCCTGGCTCATCCGCGGCAGCGCTGGTCTTCGAACACACCTGGTTCACGCCACTGCGCAACGAGCTCCTCGACTCGGGAGGATTGCTGCTCGCCAACGTGCGCATCCCCGGCCTCGTGGTCGACGAGGTGCTCGCCGCCGTTGCCGAACTCGAAGACGAATAGGAGAAACGAGAATGCCCAGAAGAAGAGGACGTCCCGGAATCGCCGGAACGATGGCCCGCACGGCGGTCGTCGCCGGAACCGCAACCGCTGTCAGTGGCGGAATGCAGCGGCGTCGATCCGCCAAAGACCAGGCCGCGTACGATCAGAACGCCGCCAACCAGGCCGCCTACGAGTCGCAGGATCAACTCGCCGACATGCAGGCGCAGATGAACGCCATGCAGGCCCAGCAAGCGCCAGCCGCGCCGGCCGCGGGCGGCGACGACACCATGGCCCAACTCAAGCAACTCGCCGACATGAAGACCTCCGGTCTCCTGACCGATGAGGAGTTCGCTGCGGCGAAGGCCAAACTGCTCGGCTGATCGCACGAACGTCACCGCCAGGGCCGGAAGACCAGGAGCAGACGCTCCGCCGTCTTCCGGCCCTGGCGGTAAATCGAAAGCAACGGCAGGCTATGCCGACATGAGATCCCGGTTCACCTTCCTGTTCGTGCTCGTCGCAACGCTCTTCGCGATCGCCCTCCCGGCGTCCGCACAATCCGAGAGCGAAGCCGATCCGGTTGTCCGGGTTGTGTTCTTCTTCTCTCCAACCTGCGGTCACTGCGAATACGTGATCAACGAGGTGCTGCCGGGCGTCTTCGAGGAGTACGGTGGACAGCCGTCGGTCTTCTTTGACGAGACGCTTCCTGAGGGGCAGGTTGCGTTCTACGAAATGACGAACGGCACCCTCGACATCCTGTTCGGTGACGTCAGCGTCGATGCCGCTGCGCAACTCTACGAGGACGATACGGAACGGCTCAGCGTCCCGGACGAACGGATGGGCGTCCCGCGCCTCGACGTCCTGGATGACTACTACGTCGGGTCTGCCGAGATCCCTGACGAACTCCCGGGCATCATTGAAGCCGGAATCGCTGCCGGCGGAATCCCCTGGCCGGACATCCCGGGCATCGAGGATGCCATCGCCTCCGTCCCCGGAATGGCCGAGGGCAATCAACCGATCGACGGCGAGTCGACGGAGGACCCCGCTGCAGCCATCCCCGATTCCGCGGATCAGACCGTCGCCGAGAAGTTCGGCAATGACCCGGTCGGCAACAGCCTCGCCGTGCTGGTGCTCGTTGCGATGATCGCAAGCCTGATCGCCGTACCGATTCTGATCGGCAAGGGCATGCTCTCGTCGGCCCCGGAGTGGTTGACCCCCGTGCTGGCGGTGATCGGTATCGGTGTCTCCATCTACCTCGGCAGCGTCGAGGCGAGCGGAACCGAAGCCGTGTGCGGACCCGTCGGCGACTGCAACGCCGTGCAGCAGAGCGAGTATGCGACGATCTTCGGAATCCCGATCGGAATCCTCGGCATCATCGGATACGGCATCCTGCTGGTCGGTTGGATCGTTGCGAAGACGACGAAGGGCCGCGTCGCCGACCTCGGGATGATCGCGGCCGCTGCTATTGCCGCCGGCGGCACGCTCTTCTCGATCTACCTGACGTTCCTGGAACCGTTCGTCATCGGCGCGACGTGCATGTGGTGCCTCACCTCGGCGGTCGCCATCACGGGTCTGCTGTGGCTGACCGCAGGGCCCGGGTGGGCTGCGTTCGGACGCATCCGGTCGTCGTAGTCCTCCCGCCGGAGAACGTCAGGCCGAGAACGTCCCCATGAGCGTCGCTTCGGCGAGCACGCGCCCTTCCACGGCGGTCAAGACCTCGTCCTTCGTTGCGCCCTCGGCAGGGCCCAGCGCTCCGTCCAGCGCGAGTACCCGGAAGAAGTAGCGGTGGGTCCCCCCGGGAGGGCACGGACCTCCGTACCCGAGTCGATTCCAGGAGTTGAGCCCGCCCGTGCCGAGCGAACCGACATTCTCAGGAATCGTGCCGGCCGGTTCGATGTCGTAGGCGACCCAGTGATCCCAGGTCCCGCCCGGCGCGTCCGGATCGTCCATGATGAGCACCAGCGATGCGGTTGCCTCCGGCAGTCCCGCGATCCTCAGTTCAGGAGACTCGTCCGCTCCGTCGCAGGTGAACTGTTCGGGAATGGGGCCGCCGTCCTCGAATGCAGGCGACGTGACTTCCATGCTCCCTCCTCCGGGGCTGGGTTCGGTCGATGAAGAATCCGGCGAGCCCTGATCACCACACGCAGCGACAACGAATGCCGCGAGGAGAGCCGTCAGCACCAACCGCATCATGTGCCGAGTATGGCCGCCCGGTCCCGACCCGGCTACCCCTGTTCGGCGGCCCATGTGTCGAGGAGTTCGTAGGCCTCCTCTTCTGAGTACGGTCCGTCATCGATCCGCTTCTCGTAGAGCACCTTCATGATCTCTCCGACCTGGCGTCCCGGCTCCAGACTGAGGTACTCCATCACCTGGTTCCCATCGATCGGCGGTCGAAGCGCGTCGAGTTCCTCCTCCTCACTGAGGATCGCAATCCGCTCTTCGAGTTCGTCGATTCGCCGACTGATCATCCGCTCACGTCGTCTGTTCCGTGTCGTCACGTCGCACCGCACGAGTTCGTTCAAGTCGGTGAGGAGCGGTCCCGCGTCGCGCACGTAGCGTCGCACGGCCGAGTCGTTCCACCCCATCTGATACGTGTGGGGCCGCATGTGGAGGAGCACCAGGCGAGAAACGTCCTCCGTCGTCTGCTTCGAGTACCGCAGCGCTTTCATCCGCCGTCTCGTCATCCTGGCTCCGACGACCTCATGGTGGTGGAACGAGACGCCGCCGGGCCCAAACTCCCGCGTCGCCGGCTTCCCGATGTCGTGGAAGAGAGCCGCAAGACGGAGTTCGAGTCGCGCCGATGCCTTCTCCACAACCGCGATGGTGTGGGCAAGCACATCCTTGTGCTGATGCACCGGGTCAATCTCGAGGGCAAGGGCGGGGAGTTCGGGGATGAACTCTTCTGCCAGGCCGGTATCGACAAGTCCCCAGAGCGCCGGTCCGACGTGGTCGCCGATCAGGAGTCGGTCGAGTTCGCCCTTGATCCGTTCGGCGGAGACGATCTCGAGCCTCGTGTGCATGCGGTGGACGGCGCTGACGGCTTCCTCGTCTGGTGCGAATCCGAGCTGTGAGACGAAACGGAAGAGGCGCAGCATTCGGAGTGGATCGTCGCCGAACGAGATCTCGGGATCGAGGGGGGTTCGCAGCACCTGGCGGAACAGGTCTGTCAATCCTCCAAACGGGTCGATCATTTCGGGTGTCTCATCGCCCGATGTTGGGACCCGGATCGCCATCGCATTCACGGAGAAGTCGCGCCGAGAGAGATCCTCCTCGATGTCGTCGGAGTAGGTGACGTCGGGCTTGCGGCTCTCGTCGCGGTAGATCTCAGATCGGAAGGTAGTGATCTCGTGGACGCGTCCGCCCTTGATTGCCCCGATCGTTCCGTAGGTCCTGCCCGCGAGATAGAGATCCGCGGCCCAGGGTCGAACGATATCCTCGATCTCCTCCGGACGCGCCCCCGTCGTGAAATCCAGGTCGGCGTTCGGCCGGTCGAGAAGAGCGTCACGGACACTCCCTCCGACGAGATAGAGGTCGTGTCCAGCGGCACCGAACAGTTCGGCGAGCTCACGTGACGGAGTTCCCTCGGCCAAAAGGCCCTGGAGCCGCGTCGGAATCACGATTCTCTCCAACGATTGGCGAGCCGATCGGCGTACTCGTTCCAGGTGAAGCCCACGTGGGCCTTGATCCACTTCAGGTCGAGTTCTGGTCGTTTCCGATACACCGCATACGCGGAGCGGACCAGATCGACATTCTCGACCGGGCCGCTCTTCCGCTTCCACCCCCGCGCTTCCCAGCCAGCGGCCCATTCATTGATGGTCCTCACCGCCAGGTTGGAGTCCGAGTAGACCGGGACCGCGGTTCCTTCGGGGACGAGTCGCGCTCCCTCGATCAGCGCGGTGAACTCCATCCGGTTGTTCGTGGTGTCCGGATCATCGCCGTGGGCCTCGTCGACGATCGTCCCATCAACCACGTACACCGCTCCCCATCCTCCCGGCCCGGGATTCGGGACACAGGCGCCATCGGTGAACACACCCGTCTGCGGGTCATGGCCCGACCGCGCCGGGTCGTGAGGGGCAGGCTTGGCGTCCCGGCACGAACGGCACTCCTTCGGACTCCAGCCCGGGAATCGATCCAGGATGTGCTGGGGCAGCGAGAACTCTTGTGAGCAGGTCTGGCAGGTGAAACTGGGCATGCGCCAAGGAGCGTACCGACCGGACGAGCCGAACAGCGACTAGGCGCTCAAGGCACCGCGGGATTGGGCTGCGAGCTTGAAGTCGGTCGTCGACGTGGCGTGGGAGAGCGCATCCTCGAACGAGACATCGCCCCGCGCATACAGGGAGAGGATCGCCTGGTCGTAGTTGCGCATGCCGAAGAAGTCCCCCTCGGCGATCTCCGTAGCGATCGTCGGAGTCAACTCCTCGTCCTTCAACTTCTCTGACACTCGTTCGGTGTTGACGAGTACCTCGATCGCAGCCGCTCGCCCCGCCTCGTCGGCCCGCGGGATCAGCTGCTGGCTGATGATGCCTTTGAGGGTTGCTGAGAGCAGTTGTCGCACCTGCTTGCGCTGATAGGGCTCGAACGACTCGACGATACGGTTGATCGTTTCGAGGCTGTCAAAGGTCGGCAGGACTCCGATGACAAGGTGCCCGGTCTCTGCCCCACGAAGCGCTGCAGCGAGCGTCTCCCGGTCAGGGAGATCCCCGACAAAGATCACGTCAGTGTCGTTGCGCATGGCGGCCCTCAGACCGCAGGCGAACGAGGCGGTGTCAAGGCCTACTTCGCGTTGGGAGATCAGCGACTGGTTGTCCGGATACAGGTTCTCGATGGGGTCCTCGATCGTGACCACCGAGCACTTGCGTGTGGCGTTCACGTGTTCGATGACCGCGGCGCCTGTCGTTGTGCGTCCCGACCCCGACGGACCGGTGATCAAGAGCAACCCAGGGCGCTCGTCGGCGAGACGTTCGACAACAGCCGGAATGCCGAGTGCCTCAAACCCTCCTTCGAGCTTGCCAACGGTCCGGAGGACCAGCGTGACCGAGCCGCGCTGACTGAAGGCGCTCACGCGGAAGCGTCCGAGACCGGATCGGCCGATCGCAAAGCCCACTTCCCCGTCACGCTCGAAGTCCGCCCGGTCTCGATCGGTAGCGATCTCGTCGAAGTACCGCTGCGTATCGGCCTGGGTGACCATCGGCAGGTCGGATCGATGCACGACTCCGTCGATCCGGAACGCGGGAGGCGAGCCGACCTTGAGGTGCAGGTCGGAAGCTCCAACGGTCGAGATTCTCTGAAGGAGTTCGTCGAGAGACGGCAACGATCCGTGCACAGTGGCTCCTGAAGCTCGGGGTAGGTTCCCGTGTGTATCGGCTCCTCGGAGACCGCCCTTAATCAAGATCCCAGAAGAGAGACTCGACGGCAACCGCGCTGTCGACCCACGGATCGGGGGCATCGGGACGCTCTATCGTCGACGTTCCGAAGGCAAATCCTTCAAGGGTGGCCGTCACGGATGCTGTGATCGCGTCGAGGTTGTAGCCGCCTTCGAGGAGGAAGACCGTGTTCGTTCGGTCCATCACCTGGCCCAGCGAAGCCGCCATCAACTCGTAGTCGAGCGGAAGCAGCCCCAACCCTCCCAACGGATCCTCGGCGTGGCCGTCATAGCCAGCGCTCACCAGCAGCCAATCAGGGTCGAACTGCGCGAGGATCGGCAGCACCACGCGAGAGAATGCGTCCTTGTACGTCTCGCCGCCAGTACCGCGCGGCACCGGGATGTTGATCGACCTCCCGGTCCCGAGTCCGCCCCCGACCTCCTCGACTCGCCCGGTACCGGGGTAGTAGGGAGCGTGGTGCAGCGACAGATACAGCACATCGGCAGACCCGCCGAAGATTTCCTGCGTGCCGTTCCCGTGATGAGCGTCCCAGTCCACGATGGCGACGCGCCTGCCCCGGGCGACCAGCGCCGCGGCCGTGACGGCGATGTTGTTGATGAGGCAGAAGCCCATGCCTTTGCTCTGCGCGGCATGGTGTCCCGGGGGTCGCACGGCGGCGAAACCGAAATCGGCTTCCCCCAACTCGATCGCCTCGACGGCGGTGATGCCGGCGCCTGCTGCGTAGCGGGCCGCCTCCCACGAGGCCGCCGAGATGTATGTATCGGAGTCGAAGGCGCCCCCGCCATCGAGCGCCACCGTCTGGATTCTCTCGAGGTAGTCCTCCTTGTGTACGGCGAGGAGTTCCTTCCGGGTTGCCGAGCGAGCCTCGACGCTGATCACCTCAACGCCACTGGCCTGGATCCCCGCGACGGCAGCGCCGATGCGGTCCGGTCGCTCGGGGTGCTCCCAGGGAGCCACATGGCTCAAACTTGAAGGATGTGTGACAACGGCTACCCGCATGCCCCCATAGTTCCACATCTGCGAGCCTTCGCGCCAAACCGGATCGCCGTGGTTCGGTCGGGACGTCCTGCACCCACGGTACGCTGAGGGCGCACCGGAAGACTCGGAGGTGTCATGTCGGTGGCAGAGAGTCCGATACCGGTACTCCAGCGCGGCTCTTGGCCGGACCCGATTCGATTTCGGAGAGGGTGGGCTCGCGCAGACGCCCGACGCTGGAACGACTGTGTCCCCGATGGCGCACTCCGCTTGGTACGCGGCGGATCAGCATTTCTGAGCCTCTGCTCCGAGCGCCTCAACGATCTCGGAGCTCCCCATGTCTTCTCTCCCCCGCTCCCTGCGTCGAGTCGACGCCCGTGGGAGGAGGCGGGATTCGAGGAATACGTGCCACTCGCCCTGATGCGTCTCGACCTCGGTGAGAGCATCCCCTCGCCGGATCACCTCGTGATCACCCCTCCCGAGACGCGTCTCACGGCGCTGCTCACCATCGACCACGCAGCGTTCGACGAGTTCTGGCGCTTCGACCGTCACGGCATGCAGGAAGCGATGGCCGCGACCGGAACGGCGAGAACGCTCCAGGTCCGCGGACCGGACGGCGAGCCGGTCGCGTTCGCGATCCTCGGCTTCGGCCATGCCATGTCGTACCTCCAGCGTATCGCCGTCCATCCCGACTGGCAGGGCCAGCAAATGGGTCGTTCCCTCACTCGGGGCGCTGCCCGCATGGCTCGCAAGGCCGGCAGCAAGGCGATGCTGCTCAATACGCAGGCGGACAACCAGGCCGCTCTGGACCTCTACGAGTCGGAGGGATTCGTCACACTCCCCGAACCGCTCGCGCTCCTCCGCCGGGACTGACCGATGCCCCCGCGCATACCCGGCCGCTATCGCATGAATGTGCGCCTCGGCGCCGACGGAGACATCGAGGAGTGGCTGGCGACCGACGAGCAACTCGAACGTCCCGTTCTCATCCGATTCCCAGGTCCGGACGCCGATCCGGGCCGCGTCGCCCAGTTCCTCGCTCCGATCCGCGCAGCGGCAGCGACTTCTCATCCCCACGTACAGCGGGTCTACGCCGCCGGTGAGGTCGACCACTCCGCGTTCGCGGCCGCCGAATGGGACGGCGCCGTCACCGTCGCAGATCGTCTCAAGGCGGGAGAGACGCTCCCCATCCCTGAGTACTTGCCGAACGCGTCCGGTGTCGCTGCGGGCTTGGCGGCATTTCATGCGAACGGAGGAATCCACGGCGCTATCGACGCCAGCGCCATCCACTTCTCCGCGGCTCACCCGGCGCGTCTCGCGAGTTTCGGTCGCATCCCGGTGACCACCACAGCGGCCGGCGATACCGCGGCACTCGCGGCGGTCCTCCGTGAATCGGTGACTGGCACCGACAACCCGGCGATCCTGCCCTCGCACGTCGCCGAGGGGATTCCTACCGCCGTGGACGACGCCCTTGAGGCGGCTGAGGCTGGCACACTCGACGCTGCGGGCCTTTCCGATGCCCTCAGCAACGCATTCCTCTACCGCGAACCAGAGGTCGAACACTCCTGGTCGGTGAAGCCTCTGATTCTCTTCGCTGCCGTCGTGACCGCCCTCCTCTCCCTCTCGTTGGTCGGGCTTGCGATCGACGTTGATCCTGACTCTCCGTTCCTCTATCCGGCTGCGCCCGCCGAACAGGTTCCCGGAGCGCCAACCAGCACGGCACCAGTCACCGACGCACCCACCGAGAACGCCATTCCCACGCTCGCGACCGTCTACGACCCGTACGGAGATGGAATCGAGAACGACGAAGTCATCGGTGCCGTCGTCGACGGCAGCCGGGCCACATCCTGGGAGACCGAGCCATACCCGGATCCTCTCGCCGAGACGAAAGAGGGCGTCGGAATCATCCTGGAATCGCCGGTACCGATCGGCGCCATCGAGGTCAGTGGGACACCGGACACTCAGTTCACCATTGCATGGAATGCCACGGTCCCAGACGTGCCGGGCGAGTGGGATCGAATCGGCGCGGCCCAGATCCTCACGGGGACGACGAGACTGGACGTGGCGCACCGGGAGGAAGGCTTCTGGCTCGTCTGGCTGACCACACTCCCAGAACAGTCGGACGGCAACTACGGGACGTCGATCTCCGAGATTCGGCTCCTCCCGTGAACGGAACATTGGCCTCCGCGTCGGCTGCAGACCAGAATCACGGGGAATGACCTCCCGCTCAGCGGAAGACCGCGTTCTCATTCGCCGATACCTCGAAGGCGACGTCGATGCCTTCGAGGAGCTCATGCGTGCCCATGAAGACCGAGTGTTCAGCATCTGTCTCCGCATGATGAAGGACCGGAGCGCCGCTCTCGACGCCACACAGGATGTGTTCCTCACGGTCTTTCGGAAGGTTGATCGCTACAAGGAGCAGGCCGCGTTCAGCACCTGGCTGTATCGGGTCTCCATCAACACGTGCTACGACCACCTGCGTCGCCAGCAGCGCAAACGCACCGAGTCGATGCCCGACTACGTCGACCCCGCCGACCCCAAGAGCGGGGACGCATTCCATGCCGTTGAACTCCGTCCCGATATCGAGACAGCACTCTTCGGGTTGTCTCCGGACTTCCGCGCCGCGATCGTGTTGGTGGATCTCGAAGGCATGTCGCTAGATGGGGCCGCGGATACCCTTGAAGTGCCCGTCGGCACCGTGAAGAGCCGCCTCTTCAGGGCCAGGAAGCGGCTCGCCAAAGAACTCGGGAACTTCGCGCCGGAGTCTGAGCATCAAAGAGAAGAACCATGAGCGAACACGACCTCAACCTCATCACTGACCTTGTCAGTGGCCGGCTCTCACCCGGCGAGCGCGATGAAGCGCTCAGGTATGTCGCGTCCGATCCTGCTCTCCAGTCTGAGTACGAGACCCAACTCGCAACCGCTGCTCTGCTCTCCGATCTGGCGGCACCTGCGATGACCGCAGAGGAACGCTCGACGCTCCATGCCGCCCTTCGCCAACAGCTTCACCTCGCCGACGCACCCGCACCGGTCGTCCCCCCGACACCGTCGCGTTGGCAGCGCTGGTGGGCTCCGGTGACCGGCCTGGCAGCGGCGGCGGCCGTCATCGTCGGAGCCGTCGTGATCCTCCCGAACAGCGGATCAGACGATTCGTTCGAGGTCGCCTCACCTGCGTTGACGGAGACCACGGTGGCCTCCCGCAATGCTGACGCCTCGGCGGACGGAGGCGCCGACTCGGACGGCTCCTTCGCCGACGGGGAGACCGAACAATCGGTACCTTCCTCGGAGGCCGAGACCACGACAACCGCTGCAGCCGCTGCCGAGGAGATCGCTGGAGATGCCGCGCCCGGGGCGCTCCCCCACATCGTCGACAGCGATCTCGACAGCGTGGCACTCGCCTATGCCGCCGATCCCGAGCGTTTCGCAAGCGGATTCGCTTCCTCGACCAAGGATGGTTCTCCGGACGCCGCTCGTGGCGTCGACGCCTGCCTTGTTGAAGCGTCATCCAACGAAGGTACGTTCGTCGTCGTGCCGGTCGCCACAATCACCGTGGAAGGCGCTGACGCCATCGTTCTCTCGGTGACACCCCCGGACGCTGAGCCCTACTTCGTGGCTCTCGACCTCGCCACCTGCGAGGAACTCGACAGCACCCGACCCTGAGCCGCCCGGGGTTCGACTATCCTCCTGTCGTATGACCGATCGATCGCGCACTGACTACCCGGCCAAGATCGCCGACGCTCTCGAGCAGATCTCCACCCGCATCCGCTCACTCACGGTGGATCGAGTCGCGGTCGGCGTCACCTGGGCCGCCATCGGCATCCTGATCGTGACGCTCGCCGTCATGGCGGTCGTCTGGTTGTTGGTCGCACTCTTCCGCGCTCTCGGTACCCTGATTGGGCAGGAACTCGCGTACGCCGTCGTCGGGGGCATATTGCTGCTCGCCGGGGTGTTTGTCTGGATGAAGCGTCATCCAGTTGACGAGCCCACATCACCACAGGAGTAGCCATGGCCGAGCAGGTCTTGATCATCGGGTCCGGTCCCGCCGGTCTCACCGCAGCGATCTACGCCGCCCGCGCTGACCTCGCACCCGTCATGATCGAGGGGATGGAACGAGGGGGGCAGTTGATGCTCACCACCGAGGTTGAGAACTATCCCGGATTCCCGGACGGCATCATGGGTCCCGAGTTGATGGACGGGATGCGCAAGCAGGCCGAACGGTTCGGCACCCGCATCGTCTCCTCTGACGTCACCACGGTCGACCTCTCAGAACGTCCGTTCAAGGTGTGGGTCGGTGACGACCTCTACGAGTCGCAGAGCCTCATCATCTCGACCGGAGCCTCGGCACGCTGGCTCGGCATCCCAGGGGAGGAGAAGCTTCGCGGTTACGGCGTCTCGGCCTGTGCGACCTGCGACGGTTTCTTCTTCCGTGACCGAGAGATCGCCATCGTTGGTGGAGGCGACTCTGCCATGGAAGAAGCGCTCTTCCTCACGAAGTTCGCTTCGAAGGTGACGATCGTGCACCGTCGCGACGAGTTCCGGGCCTCGAAGATCATGGCCCAGCGGGCGATCGACCATCCGAAGATCGAAGTGATGTGGAACACAACGGTCGACGAGGTACTCGGTGACGATCTGGTCACCGGTCTCACCGTGACGGACACCACAACCGGTGAACAGTCGGTCTTGCCCGTCGAGGGCTTCTTCCTCGCCATCGGCCACGATCCGAATACCAATATCTTCCAGGGCCAGCTGGAGTTGGACGTCGCGGGATACGTCGTCACCGAGTCCGGATCCACCGTCACGTCGGTCCCGGGCGTCTTCGCTGCCGGAGATGTCGTCGACCACTACTACCAGCAAGCGGTGACCGCTGCAGGGATGGGTTGCCGGGCCGCGATCGATGTCGAACATTGGCTCGATAGGGTCGGGGCCTAATCCAATCCATGTGAGCTCCCGAAGGGACGGGCGCTCCGACAATCACGAGGGAGTCAAGATGGGACAGAACACCGTCACAGGGACCGATGCCACGTTTGCGGAACTCATCGGTTCTCCCCTACCGACACTGGTCGACTTCTGGGCTGAGTGGTGCGGGCCGTGCAAGATGATGGACGGACCGCTCGAGGAGATCGCCGGAGACCTGGCAGGGAAGCTCCAGATCGTCAAGCTCAACGTTGACGAGAACCCGGCGACCGCCATGCAGTTCGGCGTCATGAGCATTCCGACCATGATCGTCTTCCAAGCGGGCCAGGAGCAGAAGCGCCTGGTTGGTGCCCGAAGCAAGGCTCAACTGGAGTCCGAGGTCGCTTCGTTCGTCTCCTGACCGGGACCGGCCGGGAGACGGAATCGTGAGGCTCTATCACACTGGCGACCGCGGGGAACCGGTCCGAGACATCCAGCGACGTCTGACGGACCTTGGCGTTCTGGTCGTCGTCGACGGAACCTACGGTCCACGGACGGCCGACTCGGTCGCTCAGTTCCAGGAATCGAGGGGACTTCCGGCCGATGGCATCGTCGGCCCCGACACCTGGCGGGCACTTGTCGAGGCCGGGTTTCGTCTGGGCGATCGGATGCTATATCGTCGTTCACCGATGATGCGAGGCGATGATGTCTCCCGTCTTCAACGGAGCCTCGGATCGCTCGGATTCGATGCCGGGAAGGTAGACGGTCTCTTCGGGCCGGACACGCTGCGGGCGGTGCTTGACTTCCAGCGCAATCGCGGGATGTCCGAGGACGGGATCGCCGGGCGCGAGGTGGTCGACGAACTCCTCCTCATGGCCAAGGCAACGGACAAACCCGGTCGCGAGGAGGTGCGCGACCATGCCTGGATCGACTCCCTCCCGCGCCCGATCACCGGAGCGCGTATCTTCGTGGATCCGGCAGGCGTCGACCCGCCCGATTCGGAGAGTACCTGGGCGGTTGCCACGCACCTCACCTCCGAGATCCAGCTCGCCGGGGCACGCGCCCTGCTCTCCCGGAGCGTCGATACCGCCCCCTCCGAACGCCTGCGTGCCGGACGGGCGAACCGGCACGACGTACACGTCGTCGTATCGATCACCGTTCCGTCCGACGGAATCGAGGGCGTGTTCTACTTCGGGACCGCACTCAGCACCAGCGAGGCCGGTCGCACCATCGCCGTCCACCTCGGCCGCCACCTCGACCTCCCACCACTCCCCCGTGCCATGCCGCTGCTCAAGGAGACCCGATCGCCGGCCGTCGTGATCGCGGTCTCAGATCCACAACCGGAACTCGGCACAGCAATCGGCCGGGCTGTCGTTGACCTCTATGCGGTGGGGCCGGACGAGGACTGAGTCAGAAGTCACCGGTCGCCAGTGGGCAGTCGCCAGTAGGAACGTACCGCTCGTTGCGGCAATCAGCGGCGTCCTAGGCGAAGAGTTGGCGGTAGATCTGCTCGAGGTGTTCGAGCGAACCGTACTTGATGACCATCTGGCCACCATCGCCGCGGGTCTTGATCGTGACCCTGGTTGAGAGGCGTTCCGACAGACGCTCCTCGAGTTCGAGGATCGCGGCCGGGCGCATCTCGGGAAGCCTCTGGCGCTTCGGAGGGTCTTCGCCCTCCCGATCCTTCACCGCGTCTTCCACGGTCCGTACCGACCAGCCTTCGGCGACCGCTCGCTGTGCGATGTGGACGGCGTACGCCTCGTCGTCAAGCGACAGAAGCGCTCTGGCGTGGCCCGCGGACAACTCTTCTCGTTCCAACATCCCCTGGATCGGCGCCGGAAGCTGAAGAAGTCTCAGTGTGTTCGTGACGGCGCTCCGACTCTTGCCGACCCGGTTCGCTACCTCTTCATGGGTCATGCCAAAATCTTCCAGAAGATTCCGATAGGCTGCCGCCTCCTCGAGGGGAGACAGGTCCTTGCGCTGCACGTTCTCGATCAGCGCCTCACTGAGGTGCCGCTCGTCGCTCTCAACCGAGCGAATCACCGCAGGAATCGAGCGCAGACCGGCAATGGCCGCAGCCCGGAGCCGACGTTCGCCGGCGATCAGGACATAGGTTCCCTCCGGGTCCCCCGGTCGAACCACAATCGGTTGGAGGACCCCGACTTCGGTGATCGACGCAGCCAACTCTCCGAGTGCGCCGTCGTCGAAGTGCACCCGCGGCTGCTGGGGATTCGGGGCGATCTCGGAGAGCTCCACCTCCGCAAATCCGACCGATGGATGGTCGACCGGGATCAGCGCATCGAGGCCCCGCCCCAGTCCGCTCTTACGTGCGGCCATGTCTCCTCCGAAACTCTCGTGCCAGTTCTCGATATGCGATCGCTCCCCGCGACATCGGGTCGTAGGCCTCGATCGGCTCGCCGTAGGATGGCGCCTCCGAGAGACGAACGGTGCGCGGGATAACGGTTCGGTACGTGGTCTCGCCGAAGTGTTCTCGGACCTGGGCGACCACATCGGCGGCGAGCGTCGTCCGGCCGTCATACATCGTCAGGATCACGCCCTCTACCTCAAGCTGAGGGTTGAGGTTGCGCTGGACGAGTTGCACGTTCCGCAGGAGTTGGCTGACACCTTCGAGGGCGTAGTACTCGCACTGGATCGGGATCAGCACCTCGTCGGCCGCCGCGAGTCCGTTCACGGTCAATAGGCCGAGCGACGGGGGGCAGTCGATCAGAACGAAGTCGTAGTCGTCAAGAATCCCCTTGATCGCACCACCGAGGCGAGCCTCCCGGGAGAACATCGAGACCAGTTCGATCTCGGCTCCCGCAAGCTCGATCGTAGCGGGAACCACGAAGAGGTCTCGGACCGACGATGGTTCGACGATGTCCTCGATCGGTACATCTTCGACCAGGAGATCGTACGTCGAGTACTCGATTGCCGACCGATCGATTCCGAGGCCGCTCGTCGTGTTCCCTTGAGGGTCCAGATCGACGAGGAGGATCCGTTCTCCTTGAAAGGCAAGGCCTGCGCCAAGATTGATGGCGGTCGTGGATTTGCCGACGCCGCCCTTCTGGTTGGCGATGGCGACAGTGATTGCGGGCATCAGGCGGGGTTCCCGTCCTTGGTTCGCGAGTCGGTCCGCGTCATCCTAAGGAGCCATGCGGGGGAGTCAAGGACCCCGTGCCCGGTAGACAGCACGTCGATGACGGTTCCCGATGGCGGATCCGGCAGTGAGACCGGCTCTGTGCTCCGGCTGAGGCCAACGACCGCACACCCGCCCGACTCGAGCCGGGGTGTCGCTACGGTCAACGCCCGATCGGGCCTGAGGGAGCCGCGGAAGACGATTGCGGGCCATAGCGTGCGCATCTGGTCGATATCGGACTGCTCGACCGCCACATTCTGGAGTCCGAGGACGCGCGCGGCGCGTCGAGCGAGGACGCAGCGACGTTCGGATCGGTCAAGAAGTGTGACGGCGGTCTCGGGATAGACGATCGCGAGTGGGATTCCCGGCAATCCCACTCCTGCCCCGACATCGAGGAGCCGCTTGGGTGCCGCCGACCAGGCCGCGGCGAAGGTGAGCGAATCGGCGACGTGCCGGTCCACAATCCGGCCGGTCTCGTCCGGGCCGATGCCGCCGGCTTCCGCTCCTTCGCTCGCCAACCAGGTCGCGAAGCCGGCGAGTTGGTCTCGTTTCGCTGGATCGAGGGAGACGCCGGCCCATGCCGCCGCCCGATCGAGGCTGCCGACGGCATGTTTCCCGTGAAACATCGGGTCAGGCGTCGTCGGTGCTGCTCTCGATCTTGGCAATGACCACGGCGCGGCGGGGTTCGTCGCCCTCGGAGTACGTCCGAACGCCGTCAAACGTGCCGGCGGCGTCATGAACCACCTTGCGGTCTGCGGCGTTCATCGGCTCGAGCATCATCTCCCCGCCGTTCTCGAGCAATTGCTCGACCAGCTTGGAGGTGTAGATGGTGAGTGCCTCACGACGTCGTGCGCCGTATCCGGCGATGTCGATACGCATGCGGGGTGCCCCGAACGTGCGGCGCTGAACCGTCGTGCGGGTCAGCTCAAGCACCGAGTACATCGTCGCACCCTTGGGGCCGACCAGGGCCTCGGTCTGTTCTCCGACCACGTCGAGGTAGAGCACCTCGTCTTCGATACGGGTCTGGACCTCGCCGTCAAGACCGAACGAGCCCAACAGACCGGAGAGAAACTCTTCAGCTACCTTGGCCTGGTCCTCAATCGATGACTCTGGTTTGTCCTTCTTGGGTTCTTGTATCCCGTTGTTGTCCATGGGGCGACGCTCCTTCGGGGGTCGGTTCTTCTTCTTGTCTGCCGGCGGCTTCTGCTGCTTCTGCTGCTTCGCTTGCCCGGAAGGCTTGTCCTTCTTGGCATTGCGGCCGTCTCCCCGCCCGCTGGAGTCCTTCTGCTTCTGTCCGCTCCCGTTGTTGTCCGACTTGGCCCCGCGCCGACCCCTGCGGTTCCGCTTCCGGGGCTTGCGTGACACCTTCACGATTGCCGATCGCCCGCCGACGCCCAGGAACCCGGCTTTCGGCTGCTGGATCACCTCGACCTGTGCGTCGTCGGTCGATTCAAGTTCTAGTTCGTTCAGCGCGGCCTGCACCGCTATCTCTACCGTCGTTCCGGTAGCTTCAACCCACTCCATCGTCTATTTCCTCCTGCGGCGGTTCTTCTTCTTGCTGGCATTCTGCGATGGTCCGTTCGCCCCGGTGGCGCCATCGTCCGGCGTGTCGGCCGGAAGTGCCGGCTTCTTCTTGTCGTCGTCTCCCCCGGCGTCCATCCGTAGGATCAGGGCCTGTTGCCCGATCCGGAAGAGGTTGGACGTTGCGAAGTAGATCCCGAGACCTGCGGTGAGCGTCCAAGAGATGAAGCCGAAGAAGATCGGCATGATCTTCATGGCGTTCTGCATGGACTGTGCCGTTTGCGACTGCTCGCCATCCGGCTTCTTGCTCGTTCGTGTGGTCTGCACCTGCTGATAGAAGCCTGCGGCCACGATGATGATGATCAGAAGGACATAGGGGACCGCGTTCAGCGGTGTGAGGTCACCGACACTGCGGATCGCATCCGGGACAACCGAACTGGGGGAGGCCGTGAGGTCCATTCCCAGGAACATGTGATTGATGGCCTCGGTGCCGTCACCAATGTATTTGGAGAATGCCTCGGTTGTCCCGTCCTCGACCTGGATGCTCCGTAGCACCGAGAACAGACCGAACCAGATCGGCATCTGGACGATCAAGGGGAGGCACCCTGCGGCGGGGTTGACGCCACGCTCCTGGTACAGGGCCATGAGTTGCTTGTTCAACTCCTCCTTGTCACCCTTGAGTTCCTTCTGGAGGCGTTTGACTTCCGGTTGGATCTCCTGCATCGCCTTCATCGAACGCGTCTGCTTGAGCGTCAGGGGGAACAGAACGAGTGAGATCGCCAACGTGAGGAGAATGATGGCGATCCCAAGATTTGGAATAATCTGGTAGAAGAAGTTGAGGACCCCACCGAGGAGGTCGAGGAGCAGGTTCCAGGGATTCACGCGTCGCTCCCAGCGTTCGTGTTGTTGTTCTTGTGTTGGCCAGGCTCAGGGACGGGATCGTATCCACCCTCATGGAACGGTTGGCAACGTCCGATGCGTTTGACGGCCATCCACGAGCCGCGACCGGCCCCATGGAGGCGAATCGCGTCGTATCCGTACTCTGAGCAGGAGGGATAGTACCGACAATTCCCGCCCATGGCGGGAGAAAGCACCTTCTGGTAGCCCCGAACCACCACCATGAGGATTCGTGCGGCCGGCGATGGCGTCGGTTCCTTCACGGCACTCATCGTGGACCAGCCACCTCTCCCGAGGTGATCGCTTCTCTCAGGCGGCGGGTCAGCTCGTCGAATCCCATCGTCGCCACACCCGGAGATGCGATCACGATGTATGCCGTATTTGCCTGGAGCTCGACCTTCATCATGGCCTCCCTGAGGCGCCGCTTTGCTCGGTTCCGTCGCACGGCGTTCCCGACACGGCGAGCCGCGACGAACCCGACCTGCGGTGGACCGAGCGATCCCGGGGCACGAAGCACGGTGATTCCTCCCGAGCGACTCGCGGTGCCGGAGCGAAAGACGGTGGAGAACCGCGTCGCCGGCCTCAACGAGACGAACGGTCGTCCGGTGCTAGGCAGTGAGCTGCCGCCGGCCTTTGAGGCGACGACGTTTGATCACGGCGCGCCCGGAACGAGTCCGCATGCGAGAGCGAAATCCGTGCTTGCGCTTTCGGCGACGCACGTTGGGTTGGTAGGTACGCTTCATTGTGAGGTATCCCCGATTGGGAGGTCGCGCTGCGACCGGGAAGATTCTGGACGACACGATTCTACGCCGCTCTCCGTCCTATCCGTCTCGACATCGCCAGAGCGCGAAGTCCAACGAAGGATCGCGAAATCCAGCGTTCGTCCGCGAAACATCGCAGCGCCTCGTTTTGGGGCGAATCGCTCCTCGAATCCGATAGTGGGAATTATTCCCAGTCCCGGAAACCCATGTCCCTTCTGCTTTTCCTCCGATGGCCGCCCGAACCCGTCGCGACCTACCGTCAGATTTCCCCGTCTTGCCGGTGGCTTCGTTCTCTCCATATACTCGCCGCCGGTCGTGAGTGACCCCCCGTACCTCCCCGGAGAAACATCTCCGGTTCTGACGGCTGAAGGGGCAAGCGCTCGGACCGACGAAAGGATTTCTCCACACCCTGTGGACAGGTATGTGGACATGATATTGAGAAGGAAGTGGGGCATTTCGGGTGGCAGAAACAGACTCGTCCACCGTGGAATGGGAGACGTTCCACCAACAAGTACGCAGGCGTCTGACGCCGGCCGCCTGGCAGACATGGATCGAACCGCTCCACTCGAGCGTTGAGTCCGGGAGCCTTCGCCTCGTCGCTCCAACGGACTTCCACTATCGCTGGGTCGGTGACCGCTACCTGCCGGCGCTCGAGGAAGCCGCAATGGACACCCTCGGCCTCGCCGTCGAACTCTCCGTGGTTCCAACCGTCGTCGACCCGGATGCCGAACCGCCGGCAACCGCGCACGCCCGCCAGGTCTCGTTGCCCATTGACACGGAACAGCCGGCGCGCAGCCACATCAGCGACCCGCGCCTCGTACCGAAGTACACCTTCGACAACTTCGTCGTCGGTCAGTCCAACCGGTTCTCCCACGCAGCAGCCCTCGCCGTCGCCGAACAACCGGGGAGCCACTACAACCCACTCTTCATCTACGCGAACGCCGGTCTTGGAAAGACGCACCTTCTCCATGCGGTCGGCCATCACCGCATCGAACTCGATCCCATGGCCGTCGTCCGGTATGTGTCATCCGAGCAGTTCTTCAACGAGTTCATCAACGGCATCCGCAGGAAGCGCATGAACGAGTTCAAGGATCGGTACCGCACGATCGATGTTCTCCTCCTCGATGACGTGCAGTTCTTCGAAGGGAAGGAACAGATCCTCGAAGAGTTCTTCCATACGTTCAACAGCCTCTACGAGTCCGGCAAGCAGGTCGTGATCAGCTCAGATCGGCACCCGAAACACCTCTCGACCCTCGAGGACCGGCTGCGAAGCCGTTTCGAGTGGGGTCTCCTCACCGACATCCAGAGCCCGGACGTGGAGACGCGGCTTGCAATCCTGCGCAGGAATGCGGACTTCGCGCCGACACCGGTGCCGGCGGATGTGATGAACTTCATCGCCGAGAACGTCCATCAGAACATCCGCGAGTTGGAGGGAGCCCTCACCCGGGTCACTGCATTCGCCTCGCTGACCGATGAGACGATCACCCTCACGATGGCCCGGGAGGTGCTTTCGGACATCGTTGCCACCAACCGGACGTCCCCCCTCACGGCTGAGCGCATCCTCCAGGCGACGGCAGACTTCTTCTCGACAAGCGTCGACGAGCTCATCGGTCCGAGCCGTCGTCAGCCGCTGGCTCGGCATCGACAAATCGGGATGTACCTCTGCAGAGAGAACACCGACCTCTCCCTTCCGAAGATCGGAGCACAATTTGGCGGCCGCGACCACACCACCGTGATCCACGCCGTCGACAAGATCAAGTCGCTCATGCAGACCGACAAGGACGTCTTTGACCAGGTCTCCACCCTCGGACAACGCCTGAGGACAACATGACGATTATCCCCACACTCCGCCGTGCTGATCGTGGGCCTGTTGAGTACCCTGTTCTTGTTCACAGACCATGTGGACGGAGAAACCGCTTCCCATCAATGATTTCCGGCCCTTCTCCACAATCCACACCGCCTACTACTACCGCTACCGTTTGAATGAGAACAATCAAGAAGCAGAGGAAGAAGAACTGTGCGTATCCGAGCCGAACGTGATGATCTGGCTGATGTTCTGACCCGGGCGGGCAGAGCCGTCGGAAGTCGATCACCCCTTCCGATTCTTCAGGGACTTCTGTGTGAAGTCGAAGGAGGGCGACTGACGGTCACAGGAACGGACAACGAAGTCACCGTCCGGACCTATCTCGAGGTGGAGGCGCTGGAGGACGGTGCCACGGTCATCCCTGCGAAGCTCGCAGCCGATGCCGTGAGGAAACTCCCCATGGGCGCAGTCTCGATGACCGCTTCGGACGGCGAGGTCGAGATCACCGGCAATGGGCCGCGGTTCCGCTTGCGTGAACTGAGCGTTGGCGACTTCCCGACGATTGATGACACGCTGCCCGCCGAGACCATCGACGTGGTAGGGGAGACGCTGGTGAAGGCGCTGAGCCAGGTCGGTATCGGAGCATCCGGCGACGAAGCGAGGCCGACCCTTACCGGTGTTCTGTTCGAGGAGAACGAGGGAGGGCTGAGACTCGTAGCCACGGATTCCTACCGACTTGCCGTGCGCGACGTGCTCGGCATCGGCGCCACGGGTTCGAAGCTGGTGCCCTATCGCGCACTGCGCGAACTCGGACGAACCATTGGTGATGGACCGATGAAGGTGGCGCTCGGGGACCGCGAGGCGGCATTCATCACGGAACAGGGTCGGCTCACGGCGCGCATCATTGATGCTACGTTCCCGAAGTACCGGCAGCTGCTCCCGGACTCCTATCCGAATCGGCTCGAGGTTCCAAAGACGAGCCTCATGGATGCCGTGGCTCGCGCCGCGCTCGTGGCGGAGGACCACATCCCGGTCCGGCTCAACCTCCACGACGGCGGGATCGAGCTGAGCGTCATTCGTCAAGAAGTTGGCGAAGAGACCGAGCACATCGAGGGTGTCTATGAAGGCGAGGAGATGACGATTGCCTTCAACACGAGATACCTCACCGAGGGCGTCAACGCCATGGACTCGGACACGATCATTCTCGAGACGATCGATGCGTTGAAGCCGGGTCTGTTGCACGGTGAAGGAGACGAGGACTTCCGGTACCTGCTGATGCCGGTGCGCCTCTAGACGAAGCCCGCCACCACCGAAAGGCGGAGGAATCCGCCCGGAGGCGAACGATGTACCTTTCCTGGCTCGAACTCACCGACACGCGTTGCTATGAGAAGCTGCGATTTGAACCGGTGGAGGGCGTCAACATCCTTGTTGGGAACAACGGCGCCGGCAAGACCAGCATTCTCGAAGCAGCCGCCTACCTCGGGCTCCTGAAGTCCTTCCGCGGCACCCCCGACGATGCGATCGTGAAGAATGGCGCCGAACAGGCCGTCATCCGGGGGGAGTTCGTGACTCCGTCGGGAACCACCAGAGTCGAGGTCGTGATCCCGCGGTCGGGCCGGCGCCGGATCCTCGTCAATGGCAAACGGCCCCAACGAAATCGGGACGTTCTGGCGCAGATCCCCGTCGTGGCGTTCCAACCCGACGATCTCGATATCGTCAAGCGAGGACCGGGGCTGCGGCGCGGCTACCTCGACGACCTCGCTGCGCAACTCTGGCCCCAGGCCGGGGCTGATCAGCAGGACTACGACCGTGCGGTCCGCCAGCGCAACTCACTGTTGAAACAGGAGGGGAGACGAGCTGATTCGATCACGCTCGACGTCTGGGACGACCGTGTCGCTCTGTCCGGGGCCGCAGTGTTCGACCATCGGCGCCGCGTGCTCGAGACCCTGGACGGCGCTCTTGGGGAGGCCTACCGCCTCGTCGGGGAGCGCGGCGGGCTGACTTGGGAGTACGCGGCAAACTGGGGGGCGACGATCGATCGCGGGGGAGGGGCTGAGCGTCTGCGCGATATTCTTCTCGAGCGGCGCCAACGAGATCAAGATCAGCGGACAACCAGCGCCGGTCCGCACCGCGACGATCCGGTCCTGGTCATCGACGGCCGACCGGCCCGCACCATGGCCAGCCAAGGTGAGCAGCGCACCGTCGCCCTGGCGTTGCGCGTCGCGGCGTACCGCGTGCTGAGCCAACATCGGCCTTCGATGCCGCTGCTGCTGCTCGACGACGTGTTCTCCGAACTCGACCCGGCGCACGCCGCCGGCGTGATGACGCTCCTGGACGCCGGCCAGGTTCTTGTCACAAGCGCGAGAGATGATGAGGTCCCGACAACCGGTCGGCGATGGAACGTCGACCAGAGGACCGTGACATGACCAGAGCGAACTACTACCGGTCAGGACCGCAACGCAAGGATCCGGCGGTGATCGACGACCTCCTCGGGTCCATCGTCGAACAAGCCGGAGCCAGCCGCGACCTTGGGATCTCAGATCTCGTTGCGACTTGGGATGAGGTCGTGTCTGAGCGCTGGCAGGGTCGCTCCCGGCCGATCGGGGTGCGGGAACAGACCCTCCTCATTGAAGTGCCGGACGGGTCCGCAGCAAGCCTCCTGCGATACGATGTTGCCGAGCTGCTCCGCCGAATTTCGGACCGCTACGGCCCGGATCTCGTGCGGGATATCCGGTTCCGTGTCCAGGGAGACGATCGTGGCGGAAAGCCTTGAAATGAAAGAGGTTCCCGCCGGAATCGGCTATGATTACAACGGTGTCAGTAGCCCCCACTGAGCGCCTCCGGGGGCCAGCCTAAGGAGTCCTGTGAGCACGACAAAACGCGGCCAGAACGCGTCATATGAAGCAAAGGACATCAAAGTCCTCGAGGGCCTCGAAGCGGTCCGACGGCGACCCGCGATGTACATCGGGTCGACGGGGCCGAGGGGTCTCCATCACCTCATTTGGGAGGTCGTCGACAACTCGGTGGACGAGGCGATGGCCGGCTTCTGCACAAGGGTCGAGGTGGCGCTCCTCGCAGACGGCGGCGTGCGTGTCCGGGACAACGGTCGCGGCATTCCGGTGCTCAAGCATCCGAAGACGAAGCAGTCGGCGCTGACGACCGTTATGACGACGCTCCACGCCGGTGGGAAGTTCGAGGCCGGCGCCTACACCGTCTCGGGCGGTCTCCATGGGGTGGGCATCTCCGTGGTGAATGCCCTGTCGACACGCGTTGATGTCGATGTTGTTCGTGACGGTCATCACTGGTCGCAAACCTACGAGTACGGCGTCCCAACCGGGCCCGTCAAGAAGGGTGCGACGGCGAAGCGGACCGGAACCCAGATCGTGTTCTGGGCCGATCCGGAGATCTTCGTCGAAGGTCTCGAGTATTCGTCCAAGACCGTGATGAGCCGCCTGCGCGAGATGGCGTTCCTCAACAAGGGTCTTGAGATCCGATTCCGCGATGAGCGGTCCGAACCGCCGGTCGAAGAGACCTTCAAATACTCCGGCGGCCTCGTCGACTTCGTCAAGCATCTCAACGCGAACCGCGAACCGATTCATCGACAGATCGCCTACTTCGAAGAGACGACCGCCGATGCAGAAGTAGCGGTTGCGATGCAGTGGACCGGCTCCTACCGGGAGACGATCCTGAGCTTCGCCAACAACATCAACACGCACGAAGGGGGAACCCACGAAGAGGGGTTCCGGACGGCACTCACGCGATCGATCAACGAGTTCGCCCGCGGTCGCAACCTCCTCAAGGAGAAGGATCCGAACCTCTCGGGAGAAGACGTGCGCGAGGGGCTCACCGTCGTGATCTCGGCGAAGGTCCGTCAACCCCAGTTCGAGGGGCAGACGAAGACGAAGCTCGGAAACACCGAGGTTCGTTCGTTCGTCCAGAAGGCCCTGAACCAGGCCATTCCCGAGTGGCTCGAACGGAACCCGGGGGATGCCCGGCGCATTGCCGACAAGTCATCCCAGGCTGCCAGGGCCCGGATGGCTGCCCGCCAGGCCCGCGACCTCACCAGGAGGAAGAGTCTTCTCGAGTCCGCAGGGCTCCCCGGCAAGCTCTCCGACTGTTCGTCGAAGGAACCCGAGCGCAGCGAGTTGTTCATCGTTGAGGGGGACTCTGCTGGCGGATCAGCGAAGCAGGCCAGGAACAGCGAGTTCCAGGCGATTCTCCCGATCCGGGGAAAGATCATCAACGTCGAGAAGAACCGCCTGGCGCGGGTGCTCCAGAACAACGAGATCCAGTCGCTGATCACCGGCATCGGAACCGGCATCGGTGACGAGTTCGACATCAGCAAGGCTCGCTATCACAAGATCGTGATCCTCACCGACGCCGACGTCGACGGAGCCCACATTCGGACGCTGCTCCTGACGTTCTTCTTCCGGCACATGCCGCAACTTATCGAAGTCGGGTTCGTGTATATCGCCCAACCGCCGCTGTACAGCGTCAAGGTCGGGTCAAAGACGACATGGATCCAGGACGACGCGGGGCTCGACGAGATCAAGGCACAGCTCGCAGGGAAGAAGCTGAACATCCAGCGGTTCAAGGGCCTCGGTGAGATGAACGCCGAGGAACTCTGGGATACCACGATGGACCCGGACCGGCGGGTGCTGCTCCAGGTCGGTCTGGATGATCAATTCTCCGCCGAAGAGACGTTCTCGACCCTGATGGGAACGGACGTCGAAGCCCGCCGAACCTTTATCCAGCAGAACGCCAAAGACGTTCGATTCCTCGACATCTAGGGACCCCGAATGCCGAACGAAGATCAAACCAGCAGGGTTCTGCCCATCGACATCGAGTCGGAGATGCAGGACTCGTTCCTGGAGTACGCGATGTCGGTCATCGTGTCGCGCGCGTTGCCAGATGTGCGTGATGGGCTGAAGCCGGTCCACCGACGCATCCTATTCGCCATGCACGACGCGGGGATTCGTCCCGGCACGCCATTCCGCAAGTCCGCTCGCGTGGTTGGCGATGTGGTCGGTTGGTTCCACCCGCACTCACCGGAGGCCGTCTACGACTCGATGGTTCGCCTCGGTCAGGACTTCTCGCTGAGGGCTCCGCTGATCCAGCCACAGGGCAACTTCGGCACCGTCGACGATCCCCCGGCAGCGATGCGCTACACCGAGGCGCGGATGGCGCCGATTGCTGCATTCCTGCTCGAAGGGATCGATGAGGACACAGTCGACTGGACCTCCAACTACTCCGGTGAGCGCGAGGAGCCGGCCGTTCTCCCGGCGAGGTTTCCAAACCTCCTCGTCAACGGGTCGACGGGCATCGCGGTCGGCATGGCCACGAACATTCCACCGCACAACCTCGCCGAGGTGGTCGACGCCGTCTTGTACGGCCTCGACCATCCGGAGGCGACCGTCGAAGACCTGTCCGAGTTCGTCCAGGGCCCTGACTTCCCGACGGGCGCCTACATCGTCGGTATGTCCGGAGTGAAGCAGGCGCTGGCCACCGGCCGCGGGTCCGTCAAGATGCGCGCGGTCACCGACATCGTCGAGACGAAGGCCGGGCGGATGGCGATCGTGGCCACCGAGATCCCGTATCAGGTCTCTCGCGATCGGATCATGGCGAAGACTGCCGACCTGGTCCGAGCCAAGACCATCGTGGGCATCGCTGACCTTCGTGACGAGTCCGACCGCGACGGCACCCGCCTCGTCGTCGAACTGAAGAAGGACGCCAACCCGCAGGTGGTGCTGAACCTGCTGTTCAAGCACACCCAACTCGAGGAGAACTTCTCGGTCAACCAGATCGCCCTCGTCGACGGCGTGCCAAGGACACTCAACCTCGCCGAGATGGTCCACTACTACATCGCTCATCAGCTCGAGGTCATCGAGCGACGGAGTCGCTTCCGGCTCGCCAAGGCCGAAGCCAGAGCACATATCGTCGAGGGACTTCTCATCGCTCTCGACAACATCGACGAGGTGGTCGAGATCATCAGGTCATCTGAGGACGTCGGTGCGGCGCGTGCAGCGTTGATGGAGCGGTTCTCCCTCAGCGAGATCCAGGCCAACCACATCCTCGACATGCCGCTCCGGCGCCTCACGGCGCTCGAGACCGGCAAGCTCCGCGAGGAGTATGAGCAGTTGCAGACGCTGATCGCCGAACTCGAGGCACTGCTGGCGAGCGAAGAGAAGCGTCGTGTCCTCGTCGCTGAGGAACTCACGGTCATTCGCGACAAGTTCGGGAACGAGCGTCGCAGCCGCATCATTCCGGACCTCGGAGAGATGTCGCTCGAGGACCTCATCGCAGATGAGGAACTGGTCGTGACCGTTTCCGGCGCCGGGTACATCAAGTCGGTGCTCGCCAAGACCTACCGGACGCAGGGGCGCGGCGGACGAGGGGTGCGTGGTGCAACGCTACGCGAGGATGACATTGTCGAACACGTTATCCACACCTCCGCTCACGCCTACCTGCTCATCTTCACGAATCGGGGCAAGGTCTACCGGATCCGTGCCCATGAGATCCCGCGCAAGGATCGCAACGCCAAGGGCGTGCTCATACAGTCGGTGCTGCCGCTGGATCCGGACGAGATCATCGAGGCCGTCATCGACACGCGTGACTATGCCGCCTTCAAGTACCTCGTGATGTTCACGAAGCAGGGACAGGTCAAGAAGTCGGAGTTCAGTGCCTACGACTCGCGCAACCAGGTGCTGGTCGCCATCAAGCTGCAGGAAGGCGACGAAGTCGTCGACGTGCGGGCTACCAACGGCGACAGCGACCTGCTGATGTTCTCGAGGAATGGTCAGGGCATCCGCTTCGCGGAGTCCGACGTGCGGCCGCTCGGGCGGGCATCGCAAGGTGTTCGCGGTCTCCGACTGCGTGACGGCGATGAGGTGGTCGCCGGGACGATGGCCGAGGAGGGTGCCGATGTGCTGCTCCTCACCGACGGCGGCTATGGGAAGCGCACCAAGATGGACTTGTTCCGGCGCCAGGGGCGGGGCGGCATGGGCGTCAAGGCCATGAAGCTCACCAAGGTGCGGGGATCGATGGTTGCTGCGCTGGCGGTGAGTCAGGACGATCAGGTCTTCATGATCTCCTCGGACGGCATCGTCATCAGACAGGGAGTCAGCGATATCAGCCGGCAGCGGCGAGAGTCGACCGGCGTCAAGGTTGTCAACCTCGACGGTGATGCAAGCCTCTCTGCCGTAGCCCTCGTCCCTCAGAACGAAGAAGACGAGTAGCGCGCTCGGCCGCCACGTCGCCTCCCCGGACCGCACGTTCGCCTCTCGCACGAAGTGGGGGAGGTGCGAGCACCGACCGCTAGGCCGGAGCGCAGCGGAGGGGGCTTTGGGAGCCTGCATCGCGACGATGAGGCCTGGCGTGTGGTGAGAACCCCCTGTGCGATCGAGCAGCCGCTCGATCGCCTCTCCCCCACTACGTTGTAGGGGAGACGAAGATCGCGCCCTCCCCGTTTCTTGTGTCGTCCTGATTCGCACCACCCAGGCCGATCGACAATCTTGCTGGCGACTGGGGACTCAACCAAACCTCTGGCTATTCATCCCCGGTTCCTACACTCGCCTCATGGCTGTTCGGCGTGTGCGGCGGGTCATTCGGAAGATCGATCCGTGGACGGTGCTCAAGGTCTCCCTCTTGCTCAACGCGATTGGTGCCCTCATCTTCGTCCTCGGGGTCTGGGTCTCATGGTCGCTGGCCGTCCAACGAGGCATCCCCGAGAAGGCGACGGAGTTCTTCGACAACTTCTCGCTCGTCTTCACGGCAAACGGTGAGCTCTACTTCCGCGCCGTGCTCTTTGCGGCCGTGGTGCTCTACGCGACGATGACGGGGCTCATGACGCTTGGCGCCGTCCTCTACAACCTGATTTCCGACGTTGTGGGAGGCGTCGAACTCATCGTTCTCGAGGAGACCTACATCGTGCCGGCACCGAGGACGGCTCCCGTGCGTCCTGCCGTCCATACTTCGACGAACGGGGTGAGCGTGTCAACGAAGACCGAGCCGGTCGTTGTTCCCGTTGATCCAACCCCTCCCGCTAACGATTCCTGACTAACCCGTCTCGGGTGCGGTGAGGGTGAGTGGGAGACGAATCGAAGCCGACGGTCCTGTTGCAGCCACGTCGAGTGGGATCTCGAAGCGGTTCCGCTCGAAGAGACAGAGGCCCTCGGCATCCTTGCGACACCAGACGAGGGCGAGATCCGCGGTGAGTGTTCCCCTTCCCTCGTGGAGTTCGAGTGGTATTTGGACCGGGAACGTTGCTCCGGTCAGGTCAGTGGTGGCACCGTCGGGGAACGTCGCAATGGCGCCGGAATCGGTCAGGACCATCGACGAGGAGGCGTCCTCGTTGACCTTGTATCCCTCGGGGAGGTTCACCCCGAGGACCAGGTCGGCCGGTCCCTCGCCGGCCGACACGGCCGCAATGGAGATCACCGGCCCCCAGTAGTCGTCGGCGTCGGCGGTGAACGAGTCGATCCCGGAGAAGACAACCGTCGAGGTGATGCCCGTCGCGAGGTCGACCGTTCGGATCACATGGTTGTTCGTGTCGGCGATCCAAGCGATGTCGCCGTCAACGGAAAGACCACCTGGTTCATAGAAGAGGGGGTCTGTACCGTCTCTCCATCCGTGTTCGGAACCGTAGAGCGACTGTGTCTTTCCGGTCGCCGGGTCGACCGTCTTGAGCTTCGAGTTGTAGGTGTCGGCCACGAGCAGGAGCCCGGCGTGCTCATCGATGCCGAGCGGGTGTTGGAGGCGTGCCGCGGAGCCGACGCCGTCGACATCGCCGAACTCGAAAAGGCTCTCCTGACCCCCGGCAACAAGGGCCGTCAGACCGTCCTCTTCCTGAACGGCCGCGCTGCGGACCGAACTGGACTCAGAGTCCGCGAAGTAGAGGAGACCGTCGGTTGCGAACACCAGACCCGACGGTTGTGCGAGGGACGCTTCGAGGAGCACGTCGTTGAGGGTGCCCTCGGCGGCACTGCCGACCGAGGGTTGAGCGGTTCGCGCGACGATATCGATGGTCCAGATCTGGTGGGTCCCGGCATTCGCGACGAAGAGGTCATCTCCGACGAGTTCGAGCGCCCACGGGGAGTTCAGTTCGACGCTCTCGATGGGGCCGCCGGTGGGCGGCCACCCCTGCACTCCGTTGCCGGCAAGTGTCGTGACGTCGCCGGTCGCGAGGTCGATCGATCGGATGGCATGGTTGTTGGTGTCGGCGACATACAGCGTGTCCTCGTCGACGACGAGGCCCTGTGGCGAGGAGAAGGTCGCAGTCGTCGCCGTGCCGTCGGCAAAGCCCTCGCGACCGGACCCGAAGACGGCGGTCACTGTCCCGTCGTCGGTTGCGGCGACGATTCGGTGGTGGCCGGTGTCTGCGATGAAGACGCGGTCTGACCCCGGGTCGGCGTGGACCTTCCCCGGATACGAGAAGACGGTATCGGGTGATCGATCCCTCTCGAGGACCAGGGCGATCGGCGTCGTGTCGATCTGACCGCTGGCGCCGTACTCGGTGACGAGATCCGCGATGACCGGTTGAACCACGTCGTAGACACCCTCGCCGGCGTGGATCCCCACGGCGTTCCCCTCCGGGTCGACGAGGGCGATCGTCGGCCAGGCTCGTGCTCCCCAGGAGTCCCAGACAGTGAAGTCGGCGTCGTTCACCACCGGATGACGGAGGTCGTAGCGTTGCGTG
Source organism: uncultured Actinomycetota bacterium (assembly GCA_963785245.1). Taxonomy (GTDB): domain Bacteria; phylum Actinomycetota; class Acidimicrobiia; order Spongiisociales; family UBA5794; genus JAHEEL01. The sequence goes on from CAWAUO010000011.1 coordinate 293,391, forward strand.
ACCTGCCGGATGTTCTCCGTGTTGCCTTCGTTGTCGAACTTGGCGGAATGTACTCCGATGACCACCAGTTCGTCAGGAAACTCAGCCTCGAGGCGCTTCAGGTCGGGGATGATGTGGATGCAGTTGATGCATCCGTATGTCCAGAAGTCCAGCAGCACGATCTTGCCGCGCAGCGAAGCGAGATCGAGGGGTTGGTCGACGTTGATCCAGTCGAGTCCTTCCGGGAACTCGGGTGCGGGCGTCCGGTCGGATGTCGTCGGAGCGACGTTTTCAGCAATGGTTGATGCCGTTGTCGATTCGGTCGCGTTGCCGCCGGTACACGCGCTCAGGGCGAGCGCGACGACGACCGGAATGAGCAGGTGTCTCCGCATGGAGGACATTCAACCGTTGGAGCGTGACTACGGTGCCGGTCTCAGCCGGCCGAGGTGAATGATGCGATGTCGAGGCCGATGCGAAGAGCGGCGGCGAGGTAGGCATCGGCGAACTCCTCAGGACCATGGATGCCCGACGGCACCAGGCCGAGGGCTGCGATCACGGCACCCGACGCGAGGGCGATGGATTCGAGGTGGGTGGCAAGGTCGGCGATGCCGAACGTCCGGATCCGGTCTTCCGTCGTCGCCTGAACCAGGATGCCTGCCCATTCGTCCGGCACGGGAGCTGCGACCTCGAGGCGCCGGTTGGTCATACCGCGCCTGGTGCCCCAACGCGGTCCAACCGGCTCGGGGAAACTGACCGGCTCACCGCTACGAATCGGCTTCCCGGGTTCGGTCCACGCGAACAGGACCTGAGCTTCGTCGGACGCTCGCTCGGCGAGACTGCGTCCGATGCCCGAGACGAGGTTGGACCCGGCGAGGACTGTGGCCTCGGAGGCGTCGATGCCGGCGTCAACGGTGTCGGCCCAGAGGACAGACGGGACGTCCGCCTCGATCGCTTCGGCGAGGATGGTCGACTCGGGATCGTCGGTGACAACAGCATCGACGTCGGTGACCGTGTCGACCCGGTTGAGTCTGCGGTCCCGGTCCTTCACGTCGCGCCTGACGATGCCGAGCAGTTCGAGGTCGTGTTCGCCGAGGAGGAGACGACCGGCCCGTACGCCGATCTCGGACGTGTGGTCGAGGGCAATCCTCATTGTCCGGCCGGGTCGACCGGTTGCCACGTGCCCTCTTCGGCCGACGGACGGCTTGGACGGCGCGTGACGACGATGGCAACGGCAACCGCTGCAGCAGCGGCAAGGACAACAGCATTGACAACCGGTTTCATGGTCCCGAAGCGTAGTGATCCGGCAGCGCTGACGGTCTGCGCAGAGTTTGCGACGGCTCCGGTGGCGAACGGATCGAAGTCCGGGCTCAGGAGGACATCAGCGACTCGAAGCCCAGGCCGACGATGTAGCTGAGGACGCCACCGGCGAAACCGATTCCAAGGTTCTCGAGCGAGGAGGTCACCGGGCTGGTCTTCGTCATGACGGTCTTGGTAGCACCGACGGCGAGGAGGCCGATCCCCGTGAGTAGGGCTGCCACGAGCAGGGCCGTGCCGGTGTTTTCGATGAACGCAAACGGGAGGACGGCAGGAAGTGCACCGCCGAGGAAGAGGCCGGCTGATGCGATGCCGGCGAGGATGGGACTTCGCTTCTCCGTGTCGACTACGCCGAATTCAAGTCCCGCCATCACGCCCATCATCGTATCGTCACTCTTGTCGATGATGTGGACCACGGTCTCGAGATCATCTCCCTCGAGACCCATCTCCCCAAACATGTGTCGCAGCTCGTCCCGCTCATGCTCGCGGTGCTCCTTGAGGTGTCGTGCCTCGAGCTTCATCTCGGCGGTGAATACCTCTTCCTGTGACTTCGTCGCGAGGTATTCGCCGAGGCCCATGGAGATCATCCCAGCGAGGGCACCCGCGACGCCGGTGAGGAGTACCTGCGTGGCGGTGAGTCCGCCACCGACCACGCCCGCGACGAGTAGGAAGGTCGATACAAGGCCGTCGTTGACACCAAGGATGATGTCGCGCATGTACTGGCGAGAAGAACCGAGGTGGTTCTCGTAGTCGTCAGGGGGAATGGGCGGGGGATAGGCGTTCACGGCAGGCAGATTAACGGAAATCCTGTCCCCGTCGTTCCGCTGGCTGTCGGCGACCCCTGCAGGTTCGAGAGCCCTGGGTTCGAGATTGGGAGGTGGATGTGCGGGTCGAGAGTACGCTGTGAACGTCGGAACCTGGAGGAACAATCGCCGACGAATCTGGCCCCGAGGATACGGCCGACCTGGCAGGTCCCACGCCCGACGCCCTGACCGACCCGCGCCTCGGCCCACCATCGCCGCCATGGTCGCCTCCGACGAAGCTCGCGGTTGCCGTGGGCCTCGTCGTGTTCGCCGGAATCGTGTTCTGGCTCTCGAAGGACGCCCTGCCGATCCTCGCGGTGGCCGGGATCCTTGCCTTCCTCGTGGCTCCGATGGTGCGGTTCCTCCACCGGCGTCTCCACCTGCCCCGTTGGTTGTCGCTTGCCTTCGGCTATGTCGTTGTACTGGTCGTGTCGCTCGCTCTCGTGGCCATCCTTGCCGTCGGGATCACCCAATCATTCGCCGGCATCAATATCGACGGGATGCAAGACTCGGTCCGCAGCTCGGCGGAGTGGTTCGTCGACTATGCCGACGGTCTCAAGGTTCTCGGGGTCAGCATCGACATGAGCGAGATCACCGCACCGATCGAGGACTGGCTCAAAGAGACGCCGGAGGACAGTTCTGCCGGCGGCGGCGTCAAGATCGACGCAGAAGCTCTGCAGGCGATGATGGGCGGGGCGTTCAACTCGATCCGAACCGTGACCGGCCTGGTTACCGCCATGGTGGCGTCGGCGCTCATCACGCTGATGATCGCTATCTACCTCAACGCCGATAGCTCGAGGTTCTACTCGTGGATCCATCGGATGGTTCCGCCAGGCTACGAGAGAGACGGCGTAATGCTCGCCGACCGTACCGGGCTCATCTGGCGGGGCTACATCTACGGTCAGTTGATCAACAGCTTCATCACCGGCTTGATGGTGTTCATCGTTCTTGCGCTGGTCGGTGTCCAGGGGGCGTTTCTGCTGGGTGTGATCATGATGTTGTTCAACATGATCCCGACCTTCGGGCCGATCATCGCCGCGGTTCCCGGCGTCATAGCGGCGCTCGTGGGCGGATCGACTCGCTGGCCAGACATGAACAATTTCATCTTTGCGCTGATCGTGGTCGGCATCTATGTCCTGGTCGTTCAGGCGCAGGCCACCATCATCGCCCCCAAGGTGATGGGCCGAGCGGTGCGCCTCTCGCCGGTGATCATCATGATTTCGCTGATCGTTGGGTTCAACGTCGCCGGACTGATTGGCTCGCTGCTTGCAGTGCCGATCGTTGCGACGATCAAGGAAATGATCTCGTATCTCTATGCGAAGGTCGTCGATCGAGAACCGTTCGCGAATGGAAATGGCAACGGAGATCAGCAAGCCGCCGCTGATGCCTGATCAGGAGATCCTGTGCGCTGATGCGGTCGTGATAGGCGCCGGCCTGGGTGGGCTCGGTGCCGCCGGATATCTGGCCAGGGCCGGCTACAACGTCGTTGTCCTCGAACACCACATTGTTCCCGGCGGCTACGCCCACGAGTTCAAACGCCGCGGCTTCCGCTTCGAGGTGGCGCTGCACGCTCTCGACGGTGCCGGACCCGACGGATGGCTCGGTCCGATGCTCGACGACCTTGGTGTCAACGATCGCGTTGTGATGAACCGGGTCGATCCGTTCTACACCGCCCGCTTCCCTGACTTCGAGATCACGGCCCCTGCCGACTTCACCGGATACGTGAGCGAACTCAAAGCCGCGTTCCCGGATCAGTCGGAGGGGATCGACGGTCTCTTCGACGCGGTGCGCCGGGTGGCGGAGGACGCCCGTCGGTACGGTGCCGACCGCTCTACCGGGCGTCGTTCGTCACCGATCGAGATGATGGAGCGCTACCCGGACATGGCGGCTGCCTTCCCTCAATCCTGGCAGACGTTCATGGATGCCCACATCGACGACCGACGACTCCGGGCAGCGGTTTCGGTTCTGTGGGGATATCTCGGTCTCCCGCCGTCGCAACTCTCAGCCGGACTGTTCTCACTCCTTCTTCACAGCTATCACATGACCGGTGCCTGGTACCCGGAGGGCGGGAGTCAGGCGATGAGTCGGGCCATCGTCGATGAGATCGAGGAGCGTGGCGGCGTCGTTCTCTTCAGGAATCGCGTGACGCGGCTGGACGTCGAAGGAGGGCGTGTGGTGGCCGTCGAGACCGATCGCGGTCTTCGGGTCGAAGCCGACGTGTTCATCTCGAATGCCAGTCCGAAAGCGACCGTGGCCATGACCGGGAGCGAGCACTTCGACGACGGGTTCCTTGCCGGCGTGGAGCGTGACGTGCCGGCTCTGTCGAACCTGGTCGTCTACCTCGGGGTCGACCGCGACCTCGCCGCCGAGGGATGGGACCATCACGAGTACTTCCTCGCGGACGGTTACGACATCGACGGCGAGTACACAGCAATGGTTGACGGCGACTTCTCGAAGGCGGGGTTCGTGATCACCAACTACTCCGATGCCGACCCGGGTTGCGCCCCGGCCGGCAGCAGCGTGCTGGCGATCATGTCGCTCGCTCCCTGGGACTATCAGAACGTGTGGGGGACCGGAGGCGACCTGACCGACTACTCGGAGAATCCCGAGTATGTCCGCATCAAGGATGCGGCAGGCGACGAATTGATCGATCGGGCCGAACGGCTGATCCCGGGGCTCCGCGAATCGATCGTGATCAAGGAGGTCGGCACACCGCTCACCAACGTGCGGTACAGCCTCAGCCCCGAGGGCAGTATCTACGGCCGGCAGCAGACGGTCGAGAACCTCCTCAATCGGAGAAGCCCGAAGACTCCGATCCCGAACCTCCTTCTCGCCGGGGCGTGGGTCGGTGGAGGCGGAATGAGCGCCGCTCTGAGTTCCGGCCGTACGGCTGCCTCGATCGCCGACCGCCTGCTCACCCCCGGATAGCGCTCCGTCAGGGTGTAGGGGTCAACCCTGACCGGTCCCTGACGGCTCAGGGCCGGCAAGGGGTCATACCCAATACCCGAGACCCTGGTCTTCCTGCAGGATCAATCCCGATACACAAGCGGGCCGCAATGGCATCGGGAGGGAAGACATGGACAACTCACGGACCTATCGCATGTACGACTGGATCAATCGCCACGCGGCGGTGCTGGTGGTGGCGCTAGTCCTCGGCATCATTGCCATCGGCGTCGGCGGGGTCATGGCTGCGGATACGACCGAGCCCAAGTTCGAACCGGACGGCGAGGTCTTCTCCGTCTATGAGCGTGCCGAGGCGATGCTCCAAACCGAGTCCAGCGTCGAACAGGCAGCGTTCCTCGTCGAGGCTGCAGGCGGAGGCGACGTGCTCACCGCCAACGCATTCCGCGAGTGGCGTGACGCCTCCAACCGGGTCCGTGCCTCAGCGGAGAACCAGCAGCACCTGGTGGACCGCTTCGATCCGGAGACGGGGGCCACGATTCCCGGCGTCCTCTCGATCGTGGACATCGTGGACGCAGCCATCCCCGGCGGCCTCGCAGAAGCCACCGACTCGGATGTCAAGCAGGCGCTCGCAGCGGTGCTTGCTGACAACTCGCCGTACGCCGAGATGCGCTACAGCCTGTCCGAGCAGGCCACCTACTTCGTCGGTCCGGGAGGGGGAGTGTGGGCGGCGCCAGCCTTCACTGCGCAGGTCGTCTACGACAGTGCGACGTTCGCAGACAATCCGGAGGCAGAGACGTGGCTCCGCGAGGTCCAGAGCAGTTTCCGAGAAGACTCCCTCCATACGGAGTCGATCGGGATTGCCATCGACGCCGAAATCGCGTTCTCGGAAGGAGCTGCGAACTCGGCGCCGTTCATCTTCCTCGCCGTCGCTCTAATCATCGTCCTGATTGCCGTTGTCCACCACTCCTACTGGTCGGCTGTCGTGGTCGGGGCTGGACTCACGGCAACGACCATTGCCTACTACGGCACATCGGCACTGCTCGGACTCAAGATGGGATCGATGCTCCTCGCGTTCGTGGTTCCGATCGCTGCTATCAGTTTTGGCGTCGATTTCTTCATCCACGGCATCGGACGCGTTCGCGAGATGCAGGTTGAGCACGGGATGTCAGGATCTCGCGCGTATCCGGCCGGCATGGCGGCGGTGTTCACGGCGCTACTGTTGGCTGCCTCGTCGTCGATTGCCGCATTTCTCTCGAACGTATCTTCGGGGACGGAGGCAATCCTCCAGTTCGGCATCGGCGCCGCGATCGCTCTCGGATGGTCCTACGTGATCCTCGGTCAGATCGCACCGAGGGTCCTCCTCGGTATCGAGCAGTTCGTCGGTCCGAACCCGGTGAAGGGTGCATCGCGCGTCCTCTACTGGATCGCTCTGGCGTTCGTCGCCATCGTCGGTGGATTGGCCGTGGCATTGGCCGCCGTCATGACGGCTGTAGGTGTGGCCGCCTTCGTGGTGGTGCTGCTCGCGCTGCTGGTGGTTCCGGCGCTGTTGACTCGCCGGCGCAACCGTCGGGCGGCCGCGATCGGTCGGACAATGCAGACCAGGCATCGGGGAGCAGCGCATGGACTCCCGGCAGCCGGGTCGTTCGTCTCATTCCTCGCCCGATGGCGCTGGATCACAGTGACCGTCGCACTGGCAGTGGGTGCCGTCGCATTCATGACGGCGCTGCAGGTGAAGTCCGGGTTCGAGATCTCCGACTTCCTTGCTTCGGACTCCGACTTCTCGACCTCCATCGACCGGGCAGCGATCCATTTCCCGTCGAGCGGGGAGGGATCGAGCTTTGTTCTCGTGGAAGGAGACCTGACATCGCCGACGGCGCTCGCCGCTCTTGATGACGCCGTCGCAGTTCTCGATGGATCGGACGCCGACCTGGGTCGCAACGGCGGTGGCGATCTCGTCGTCCGCTGGCACGCCGGCGACCTTGTTCGCATGACTGTGGCAGCGCCTGTCGCCCTTGAGGTGCTGGAGTCCAACGGAGTCGACCTGACCGACGGCAACGGCGACGGCTACCCCGACTCGTCTGAGGCCGTCCGCGCGGTATACGACTACATCGGCGAGAACGGGGTGCCCCTGGCAGACGGTTCCGTCGCTCTGGCAGCGGATGAAGTTTCCGGGGTCATTGCCGACGACGGAGGGACGAGTCAGGCCACGACCGTCACGATCATGGTCGGAAGCTTCACCGATGGTGAGGTCATCGTCCCCGTGGAACAGGCGCTCGAGGCTGCGGCGCGATCCATCGAGGGCGCAGCCCCCGATCTTGCGGTGAGCGTCTCAGGTGACGTGCTCACCAGCTACCACGGACTCAGGGCATTCACGCAGTCCATGGTCGTTTCGCTTCCCCTTGCCATACTCCTCACGCTGATCCTCGCGTCGCTCCTGCTGCGTTCGTTCCGCTACGCACTGATCTCCGTGATCCCGATCGGGTTCGTGGTCACGGGGGTGTACGCCTTCATGGCCCTGGCGGGCTACACCGTGAACGTCGTCACGGCAACGATCGCCGCGATCGCGGTCGGCGTCGGCATCGATTTCTCGACGCATTTCACCGCCCGGTATCGCGAGGAACTACTGACGGACGCCAGCCCTCTTGATGCGGTGCGCCGCGCCGGTGAGGGAACGGGAGGGGCGCTCGTGCTCTCTGCGCTCACCTCGGTGCTCGGCTTCTCCGTGATGGCTCTCGCCCCGAATCCGATCTTCGCCACCTTCGGATTGCTGACATCCGTAATGATTGGGCTTGCCTTGATCGTCTCGCTCGTTGTCCTCCCGAGCATGCTCGTCATCGGAACCCCGCGACGTAGGCAGTCGACTGCCGACGACGAACAGCACGTCGACGGAGGCGTCGAGAACGGAGAAAAGGTGCTCGTGGGGGTCTGATCCCTCCCTCCCTCCACAGCAACGCGAGCCCCGGGAGAACCCCGGGGCTCGCTGCTGAGTCTCTGCCGCTCGACGGCAGGCGACGCACAAGAGTGCACCACTGTGCGGCGGTGCAATCGGCCTGAATCGCGTCGTCACACGAAGAGGCCTAGTCGTTTTCAGTTGATCGCGTCGCACTGCCCTGTCTACCGTGGCAGCAGACCGGCCGGCAATCCCCGCCGAGAGAATGCGGAGAAACGTCCACATCCGGCCGCCAATATGCAGGAGGAAACACCTTTGAAACGCCTAGCAATTCTGTTGCTTGCACTCGGGCTCGTGCTCGCAGCGTGCGATAGCGGCAGCGACGACACGACAACCACGGCTGCGGCCGCGGGCGGCGATGAGACCACAACCACGGCTGCGGCCGCGGCCGGCGGTTCGATGCTGCAGACGGTCCAGGACCGCGGGACACTCAACTGCGGCGTCAACGACGCGGTTCCAGGGTTCGGCTACACCGACGCCGACGGCAACTTCTCCGGCTTCGACGTCGACTACTGCCGTGCAGTTGCCGCCGCCGTGCTCGGTGACGCCAATGCGGTCACGTTCCGGCCTCTGACGGCACAGCAGCGCTTCACGGCACTGCAGTCCGGCGAGATCGACGTGCTGATCCGAAACACGACCTTCACGAGCAGCCGTGACGGCCGCGAGGGTGCCACGTTCTTGACGACGACGTTCTACGACGGTCAGGGCATGATGGTCTACGCCGAGGATGGCATCACGAGCATCGACGACATGGCCAACCTGTCGGTCTGCGTGCTCTCGGGTACGACGACCGAACTCAACCTGGCTGCGCGGTTCGGCGATACGCCCTACACGCCGCTCACGTTCGATGCGAACGATCAGCTGCAAGCCGCATTCGTTGCCGGGCAGTGTGACGGTTGGACGTCCGACAAGTCACAGCTCGCCGGCGTGCGTTCGAACTTCCCGGAATCGGAAGGCGGACCCGAGGCTCTCGTGATCCTCGACGAGACCTTCTCGAAGGAACCGCTTGGTCCCGTGGTCACCGATGGTGACACGCAGTGGGCACAGGTGGTCAACTGGGTCGTTCTGGCCACAATCACGGCTGAGGAATGGGATCTGACCTCCGCGAACGTGGCGAGCTATGACGGCGACGACGCCGGGATTCGCCGCTTCCTCGGACTGGAGATTCAAACCGATGAGGGCGCGACCACGTTTGACCCAGGGCTCGGACTCCCCACGGACTTCGCAACCCAGGTGATCAGCCAGGTCGGGAACTACGGAGAGATCTTCGATCGCAACGTTGGTCCGGATACCGCGTTGGGTCTGTCCCGGGGCGTCAATGCTCTGTGGACCGATGGCGGTCTCCTCTACTCCCCGCCTTACCGGTAAGCCGATTGGAAGGAGGGGGGCCGGGCTTGACGGCCCGGCCCCCCCTCGGCTAGCAAAGGAAGCCCTCTGACTGCAACCGATACCTCCAAGGTGAAGCGGCCACCCTTCTGGCGCAATATCCGCGTCATACGGGCGGCATTGCAGATCGTGGCGGTGGCTGTTGTGGTCGGTGCTTTCTTGTATCTCGGCAACAACCTGCGCAACGAGTTGGTTGCGAAAGGCCTGCCGACCGACTTCAGCTTCCTGTCCCAACCCACCGGCGTGAACATCGCCGACAGCGACTTCGACCCTGCCTCACCGGTCTGGAGAGCACTGCTCGTCGGCATCAAGAACACCTTCCTCCTGGTCATCGTTGGAATCCCGTTCCTCACGATCCTCGGCACGCTGATCGGCGTTGCCCGCCTCTCCACCAACTGGCTCGTAGCGAAGGCAGCGATGGTGTATGTCGAGACACTTCGCAACATCCCGCCGCTGTTGATCATCCTCTTCGTGTTCAACGCGGTGATTCTCCAACTCCCGCCACCGCGTGATCCCTCCACACCGCTCGATTGGTTCGTCATCAGCAACCTGAAGATCACCGGGCCCGGTTTCGCCGCGTCCTCAGGCGCGGGCGCGTTGCTGGCGATTGCTCTCTTCGCGGTTCTCGCTGCCGTGATCGTTGGCATCTGGCGAACCAAGTACTCCGAGACTACCGGCCATCACTCTCACCGCGTTCTGTGGAGCCTCGGCGTCTTCGTTGCGATTGTCCTGGTCGGGTACTTCTTGACCGGCCGCCCCGTGTCCATGTCGTTCCCCGATCTCGACGGCCGTGTGATCACCGGTGGGTTTGGCGGCCTCGGCTCCTACTTCGCGGTCCTCATAGCGCTGGTCATGTACACGGCGAGCCATGTCGCCGAGATCGTTCGCGGGTCGATTCAGGCCGTTCCGAAGGGTCAGACTGAAGCTGCGAATGCCATTGCTCTCAGCGGCTTTCAGCGGCTGCGGTATGTGATTCTTCCGCAGGCGTTCCGGATCGCACTTCCGCCGATCATCAACCAGTACCTCAACTTCGCCAAGAATACGTCGCTCGCGATCGCCATCGGCTTCACCGAGATCACACTCATCACATTCCAGGCGATTGGCAACGGATACCCGGCACCGCAGCTGATCCTGCTGCTCATGGGCGCGTACCTGCTCTTCTCGCTGACCATCTCGCTCCTGGTCAACATCCTCAACCGTCGGCTTCAGTTGGTGGGGAACTGATGGACTCCACCACGACATCTCCCGCGGAGAGGGTTTCGGCACCACCGGTTCATCGTCGCACCTCACCAGGCGTGTGGATGAAGAAGAACCTGTTCTCCAACTGGTACAACAGCCTGCTGACGGTCGTGTTCGGTGCGTTCATCCTGTGGGTCGTGTACTCATTGGTCAAATACCTGATCGGCGTCGATACCGAGATCATTCGAGTCAACCTGCGGCTGTACATGACGGGCCGATTTCCGTCGGAGCAACTCGAGCGGCTCTGGGGCGCCATCTACGTCGCGACCGCCACCGTGGCGCTTTTTGCCAGGGCGACCGTGCGGAACGCGCAGATGAAGGCAACCGAGGCCGGCCTCGACTTCGAGCGGTCGCATTGGACCGACGTTGTCCGGCGGTTCTGGCCGATAGGGGCGCTCATCCTCTTCACGCTGAGCTTCACCCAGACGATCACGCCGACGCTGCTGACCCTCGTGGCGGCGGCCATTGGCCTCGCCGCATACTGGCTTGGCGGCATGATGCCGAAATGGCTCATCCACCGGTCGTGGATCATTGTGGTGGCAGGGCTTGTTGGGTTCTATGCCGTTCTTGTCGGATTCGGTGGTGTTGGATGGGACCTCTGGCAGGGCTTCTTCGTGAACATTGTCATCACCGTCGCGGGCATCAGCCTGGCGTTCCCGCTTGGTCTCATGCTGGCGCTCGGGCGCCGCTCGACACTGCCCGCCGTCCGGGTCCTCTCGGTCACCTACATCGAGTTCCTCCGCGGTGTGCCGATGATCACCCTGTTGCTGATGGGTGCGTTCGCTCTCGGATTCCTGATCCCCGGCGACTTCCAGTTCAGCCTGTTCCTGAGACTCTTGATCGCCATCACCCTGTTCCAATCCGCCTACATCGCTGAGGTGGTCCGCGGCGGATTGCAGTCGGTCCCCAAGGGCCAGATCGAGGCCGCCCAATCCGTTGGGCTCAGCCCGTGGAAGACGATGCGGTTGGTTGTGCTGCCACAGGCGTTGCGGAACGTGATTCCGGCCATGGTCGGTCAGTTCATCAGCCTGTTCAAGGACACGACACTCGTGTTCATCGTCGGTCTCCTCGACCTGCTGCGGGCCGTTCAGATCTCCACGGCACAGCCCGAATTCTTCGCCCAAGGTCTCGAAGCGGTGGTGCTGCCGTTCGCAGCGTTGTACTTCTGGGTTGGTTCGTTTGTCATGTCTCGAGAGAGTCGACGGCTTGAGAAGAAGCTAGGGGTAGGTGTGCGATGACGGATTCGAGTGTCTTTGCCGATGCGACGCAGATAGCGGGGACCGGCGAACCCATGATCGAACTTGTCGGTGTGGACAAGTTCTTCGGCGACTTCCAGGCGCTGAGAGACATCAACATAACGATTGGGAAGCAAGAGGTCGTGGTGGTGATCGGCCCGTCCGGTTCCGGCAAGTCGACCATGATCAGGTGCATCAATCGCCTTGAGGTGCACGACGCCGGCACCATCACCGTCGACGGCATCGTTCTCTCCGATGACATCAAGAACATCCAGGAGGTCCGCAAGGAGACCGGGATGGTGTTCCAGCAGTTCAACCTCTTTCCGCATCTCACGGTGCTCGACAACATCACGCTCGGCCCGAGGCAGGTCCGAAACCTGCCCAAGGCGGAGGCGGAGGAGCTGGGGTTGGAGCTTCTCGAGAAGGTTCAGATCCCCGAGCAGGCCTACAAATACCCGGGCCAGCTCTCCGGCGGACAGCAGCAGCGGGTGGCAATCGCTCGCTCGCTGGCCATGAACCCGAAGGCGATGCTGTTCGACGAGCCGACATCGGCGCTGGATCCGGAGATGATCAAGGAAGTGCTGGACACGATGAAGGAGCTCGCCCAGTCGGGCATGACGATGATCGTCGTGACCCACGAGATGGGGTTCGCCCGAGAAGTCGCCGACCGGGTCGTCTTCATGGCGGACGGCGAGATCGTCGAAGTGGGCACACCTGAACACTTCTTCGACGATCCGACCGAAGATCGAACCAAGCTCTTCCTCAGCCAGATTCTCTGAGTCGCCAGTCGCCAATCAGGACATCTCGCCTCCGCGTGCGCTGACTCGATTCCTCAGGTCGGCTACGTGAGGAGGAGGACCAGGGCGCCGACGGCGACGAACAGGCCGAGTGCTGCGAGCACGATCGGCCCCCAGCGTGCCGCCGAGAACATGCCCTTGTTGAGCAGCGCCCGCGTGCGCTCGTACCGACTGATCGAGTAGATGAGCATGGCCGCGCCGAAGCCGACCATGGCGATTCCGATGACTTCGGCGGTCCGGCCGTCGGTCTCGACGAGTTTGCCGACCAGGACGCCGAGTCCGATGATGGCGAGCGCCGTGCGGATCCAGGCGAGGAACGTTCGTTCGTTGGCGAGGTGATCCCGTGCCGTGCTTCCAGTGTTCTCCTGTGCCTCTCGTGGACCGAGCTTCACGTGGGGTACCTCTCCGAGCGGCGATCGTGTCCTACAGATTGTGGCACGGCCAGCCACCGCGAAACAGCGTTCTTGCGTAACTATGGGAAGCCGGCTTCCACTATCTACGCAAGAACAGGAGAGGCGGCGGTTTTGTGGGCCCACCTGGATTTGAACCAGGGACCTCATCCTTATCAGGGATGATCGAGGGGTTGGGCAGTCACTGGCGATCCGGCGAAATCCCTTATGGCGCAAGGGGTTTCACCTCTCAACGCTTCACAGCGTTTTGCATCGTTTCTGGTTCTCATGTGCACGCGGTGTGCACGCGGGTCACCGCCGGCCGCGTGGGCTGCGGCTGTCCATGTACTCCTGGAGCGCGGCGTGCGAGCTGAGCCACAGTGATCGGTGACGGACCGCTCGGAGCCGGCCCGAGATGGCGAGCTGACGGAGGTAGTCCGCGGAATATGGGCTTCCTTGCGCAAGTGCTCGGAGGGGAACGAGACGAGCGTCACCGGCAAGGCGAGGGAGGATGAATCTGTTGATGGATTCGCTGACCGCCCGGGCGAAGAGCTCGACGAGGCCGCCGGTATCACCGCGGTCGGCGCGTTCGAGTGCGCGGAGGTAGCGGTCCCGTTGCTGGGATCGGATGACCATCGGCGGGTAGTCGGCGTGAACGAGCTCCCAGTTGGCCAACAGTCTTCCGACGCGTCCGTTGCCGTCGGTGAAGGGGTGGATGCGCTCGAACCAGGCGTGACGCTGTGCGATCCGTTCGATCACGTGGCCCTCAGAGTCTTCGCCGCCGACCGCCACCCAGTCGGTCATGTCGGCTTGGACTGCCGTTGCCGGCGACAAGTGGACACGCCTGCCTCCTCCGACGGTGACTCCAGTCGAACGGAAAGCGCCAGGACTGTCCCGGGTTGCGGGCGGGAACGTCGCCCAAACGGGCCCAACCACGCGGCGGTGCACTTCCCGAACGGTTGCCAGGTCGATCCCGGCCCCCGGCGCCGTCTTGTACACCCAGCCGGCGGCATCGGCGTATGCCCTCACTTCCAGTGCCTCCGGGAGAGTGCCGCGGGATTCGTCGCGCTCGACGACAGCCACGACATCTTGCTCGCTCAGCGAGCTGCCTTCGATCGCCGTCGAGTGATGGGTCTCCAGCAACCAGATCTCGCGCAGCACGTGGTCGAGTTCGAGGCTGTGCGGCAGCCCTCCGAAACGATCACGGAGAACACCGACCTCGCTGTCAACGCGGGCGAGAAGCTGCTCGGTGGTGGGGCGACCCCGTGGCACGGAATACCTACGCTTTCTTTGATTCAATGGTTCCGTAGGAATTCTAGGCTGGCCGCTCGATACGCGGCGCATGGTATCCACGAGCGGCCAGAAGGAAGAGGATGCGATGTAGCCGGGGTGGTCGGCGCGATGCATGGTGCGGCGCTGGCTCGTCCGGTTGGGCCCTGAACGGATCGACCGTCACGTGGTGGGCGCGGGTTCGGCGAACACGGTCGCCCAGTCGTTCTTGATGCTGGCGACGACCCAGCCGAGGCGGGCTGCGGTCTCGAGAATCGTCTCCGACGTCTCGAACGTCTCCGCGCGGCTCTCGTATGCATACTCGCGCACGGGATCGTCGTGGTCGACGAGCAGCGCGAGCGATGGGCCGTCGTAGGTCTGTGCATATTCGAGCATCTCCGAATCACCCGCGGAGTTGCCGGCTGCGACGACCGGACGCCGACCGAGCAGCCGCTGCAGACTTCCCGGCTTGACCGGGCCCTCGTTCGTCCCGCCGATCACGGACGACGTGCGCCGCAGTCGCAGAGCACCGGACTCCTCCCGAGCAAGTTCGTAGTCGATCTGCGAACCGACGACACCCTCAGGCTTGACGCCGTAGAAGTCCTGCGAGACGACGCGGACAAACTCGGCGCCACCCGCAGTGACCAGATAGACGTCGAACCCGCGCCCTCGGAGCTCGTCGATCAACTCGAGCATCGGCTGGTAACGCAGGCCACGCACCGGGACACCTCGGTCGGGGTGCCGGTAGTCGGCGAAGAACTCCGCCACCCGCGCCGAGAACTCCTCCGGAGTCCATCCACGGTGCAGATCGACCAGCGAGAAGACGACCCGCTCCAGGCCCAGGCCGGCCAGTGCCTCGCGGTCGCCGGACAGAATCGCTCGATACTCCTCACGATCGCCGAGACTCGGCTCAGCCTCGACCGCCCTTCGCAGCTCGCCCACCATGAAGACAAGCTGCGGGTACCGAGGCTTCTCGCACCACAGCGTGCCGTCGTTGTCGAACACGGCAACCCGCTCGGTCGGTGGGATGACGTCGACCCGGTCGAGGAAGTCGACGATCGCGGTTCTCGTCAGACCAGCACGCCATGAAGGCAGGACCGAATCTATCATCGGTCGGTATCCCCCAGACTCATGTGGTGCCGTGCTGCTCCTGCTCGGCCTTCCACTCCTTGCGATACCTGCGAGATGCCGGGCCGTCGTAGGGGCGGCCGTTGCCAGGATCGTTGTACTTGCCGCATCGCTGGCATCTCATCTTCTTCTTGGTCGCCAGCGAGCCAACCCCAAGGCCCATCACCTTCGATCGAAATGTCCGCTTCTCGGTGAATCCCCGTGATCCGCAGTTCCAACAACGCGGAGTGCCATCGACGTCGAATCGCATGTTCTTCGTGAGAGATCACTTCCTTTTCGTGCTGGTGGATGTCTATCGGTGGAGTCGGTTCTGACTGCGGAACCGACTCGAGACGAGGCTCCAACCGGCCGGACCGGCAGTGATGCCCAAGACACCACTGCCGGCGGCCAGACGGAATCGCCCCAGGTGGATGAATCGTTGCGCCGCAGACAGGACTACTCGGCGACGACGTCGTCGAACTCTTCCTCGGCGGCCTGCTGGACATCCTCGTCCTCGGAGAGCTCCTCCAGCTTCGCCAGCGGTTCGCCGCGCAGCTCGGCCATGAGCAGTTCGGCACCGAATGTGTTCCCAACCTCGCGAAGTACGTCCCAGTCGATCGGGTCTTCGAGCATGAGGGCGATCGCCGACTGCTCGGGGCCGAGTTTCTCGTTGATCTCGTCGCGTATCCTCCGCCGCTCTGCTCCGCGCATGTACCCGATCAGCCCACCAACTGCGGCAAAGCCAATGGGTCCTCCCAGGAGGATGCCGATTCCGAGACCGATTCCTCCGCCCTTCCAGCCCGCAACGTAGCCCTTGTTGTTGAGCCTGATCTGGCCGCTCTCCTCGCGGGTGAACGTTGCCGCCTCTTTGATGGTGAACGCACCGCTGTCCTCACTGGACTTCACCGCGGTGAAGAACTCGTCGGCCTTGTCTCGGCCTTCTAGGACCGCAACGATCAGGTCATAGTCCTTGTCGTTTTCGTAGGTCGCCATTTCTCTCTTCTCTCCTCGCTATCGCTGCAAACTCGCCAAACGGTCTTCTTCCACAGCCTCGACCTGCGCCTCACTACGTAGCGGGCGCTGACATCTCTACATTGGCTGGCGGGTCATCCAGGTGCCATATGCCCTCCACCGTCCGACGCCACCTGACGGCGCACGACCTCGACTCCGATGACGACAGCAACGGCGGCGATCAGGACCGTGAACCACGATTGGAAGACGGCATTGGGTGTGAACGCCAATAGACCGACGAAGACGATCGCGACGACACCCCAAAGAATCCACGGGCTTGCCAAGAACAGCGGAGCGATCGCGTCGCGAATGCGCCGTGCGCGGCTCGACGGGCCGACCAGTGACGCAAACAACACAAGCACGAGCCCGTTGATCAGCATCGCCAGCGAGACTTGCGCCAAAACGGTTGTTCCGATTTCGGCAACCGCCTGCGCAGCGGACTTCAAGGTCACGTCGCCGACCTTCGACACAACGAACGCGACCGCTACTCGACGGACGATGATGAGTACCAGGCCGGCAAGGACCAGACCGACCCCGGAGTAGACCACAGTCCGACGCCATTCAGGACCGGCAAGCCAAATCGCCAAGCCGTACAGCAGAAGCGACAACACGAGCAGCCACGTCGCCAGCAAATCAACAACCTTGACCGTCTGGCGAACCAAGCCGAGCGAGTCGGACTGAATGAGCACCACCTGGCCCGCTTCGTCGGGGAATAGGGCAATCGTCTCCTCAGCCAAGCCGAGCTGCGACCCCGCCGCCCCAACAAGCGAACCCAGCTCGAGAACGGTCGTATCATCGCCGCCATCCCTGATCGTCACGACCAACGTCTCATGCGCCGTCCGGTTTGCCTCACGCCAAGCCGCGTTGGAAGCAGATGTGCCAAGGATGATGTCCACACCCTCAACAGCGGTCCCCCGCAGAAGACCAGCCAAAGGGGCGGCCAACCCATCAAGATCATCGGGAAGCCGATCTGCGAGCTCGCCAGCCACATCCACACGCTCATAGACCTCATTCACCAAGAAGACAGAGAGCGCTCCGCGCACTTCGTCGTTCTCGAGCAGCTCAACCGACGACTCGGTCCACTGGTCTGTATCAAGAACCTGGCCATCCAGCCAGATATTCAGCCCCGACCAGATCGCGACGACCGTCGCCAAGCCAACCAGGACTCCAATCACCCACGCAGGTGCACGCATTTCTTCTCCAGTCGCCGTTCTCTCGCCCGTTTGCACGTCCGAGCCAGCGTATCTGTCAATGGAATGCCGTAGTACCCGCAGCACCAACGGTTTCCGACCCGCTAGATCTACCAGGTTCCGACTCAGCCGATGAGCATGTCCCAGGACCACATCGTTCGCGCCGAGCGTCACAACCGCTGCTCCGTCTTTCAGCCCGGATCGAAAAGGAAGGTCTACGTACGAGCCACGAAAGGAGTGGCTCCTCGTCGTTGCACCTCGCTCACCGGACGTCCGTCCTTCATGAGTCTTCTCAATGGGTCCGTCTCGTCCCCCCTCTGATCGCCGTAATGGCGGCATGGCACGCAGCCTGAACCGCAGATCCCGGTCCTCCGACAATCTCCACGATGGCGCCGACTCGGTTCAGGTCATTCGGTGCTAGGGATTCAGGGCACATATCACTCACGGCCCCGAACGATCTCGCATACCCTCTGCCGAGCCGATCCGGCAATCCCGGACCCATCCGTATCTCACTCTCGGTAGCAGATCAGTTTCCGTGGCAACGCTTGTACTTGTAGCCCGAACCGCATGGGCAGGGATCGTTCCGACCGACACTCGACCTGCTCGGCGGCACGAACGGTCTGGTTCTGGCCCGCAAGAGACGCTCCGATGCTCTCAGCGCCTGCTCTCGTTCGTCCAGACGGCGTTCCCGGACGTCGAGAGCCTCAGACCGGGCAACCAGTCGGTGCTCCAGCTCCACAGCGAACACCGAGCCAGGAGGCTCGTCCTCGCTCACGAGTGCGCCGAGTTCTTGATTGATGAGGCCAGCGATGCCTGATCCCATCGTGAATCCAATCGCTTGGCAGTAGCGCCGCCACGTCGACCACACAGCCTCTGGCAGTGGGACCTTCACCAACTGCATGCCCGCACAGTGATCCAATTCTGCGAGGATTCGCCGATCGATCTTGGCGAGCGTGCCTCGTTCCAGCGCCATCGCCTTACCTTTCAGGTATACCGGTATACCGCCCGCAACTTGTTGCAGGTGCGTGTGTGATTTGAGTGTGATTTGACAGGGTTCGTGCACGAACACGGTGACAGGGTCGACGCGTCGTTCGCGATGCCCATGTTGGTTACGGGGCGGTTCGTCATCGCGTTCCTCCTTCGGATCTGGACCATGTGAGGGATTGTGGGGACTTACCCTTGGCGCAGAGTTGTCCGAACCGATGATTCTGCACTCCAGACCGGGATTCCGGGGCTGCAGCCGTCATCCGCCGGGCACGCCGCGTGTCCGAGGTGTCCAGGCCCGCACCGACCGCCGAACCTACCGAGATCGCCGCTTTCGGCGGGATCTCTACCGGGACCGATGCCGATTGTGGATGCCACATCCACGAAACAGACACGACAACCCTCTCACCAGAGTGTCAGCAACCCTCTCACCAGAGTGTCAGGAACCCTCTCAACCCAGTCGCCGGGGACCTGCCGAGACGCCTCCACCCCTTGGACCACAACGCTTTTCGCGACATCGCCGATCAACCGGAAGAGACCCTGTTCAGCGGTGCTCGACCCGCCCTCCTGGACCATCTCGGATCGAGGCCAAGGGTTCGCCAACTCTGCGCCAAGGGTGGTGAGCGACTTTCACTGCCGTGGACTGGAGCGGCGCCGAGGGGAAACAGGTGTCGCGGTCGGCAGTGGAGGATGCCCCTTGTTATGGGTAGATGCCGTACACCAAGAAGTCACGCAGCGAACCCTTTCAGCAGAGTGTCAGGAGCCCTTTCAGCAGAGTGTCAGGAGCCCTTTCAGAACCGGTGTCACATACTCATCGCCGGCTGATCCGTGACATTTCCAAAATGCCTCTGACCAGGGAGAACACGAAGAATGGCAACGAAATGACATCGGAGTGAAAGGGTTAGAACGCACGATGGACGGCTCGAGATGATGTCAGACCCCGATGGTACATTCGAACAACGGCCGCGAGAGCAGGAGAACACCATGGGCGCCGTATCGAGAGTGACACACAGTTCCGGTCGCGGGGCGTGGCAGACACGTTGGCGAGACCCGGCGGGCCGACAGCGGGCGAAGAACTTCGATCGGAAGGTGGACGCCGAGCGATATCTGCTCGCCATGGAGACGGACAAGCTCCGAGGTCGATACACGGATCCTCGATTGGCGAAGACGGCGTTGGTCGACTGGATGGTGGAGTACCAGGCAACTCGCGTGAACCTCAGACTGCAGACGAGAGCGAGGGACGAGGCGACGGTTCGAAACCACGTTCTGCCG
Source organism: uncultured Actinomycetota bacterium (assembly GCA_963785245.1). Lineage (GTDB taxonomy): Bacteria > Actinomycetota > Acidimicrobiia > Spongiisociales > UBA5794 > JAHEEL01. Next base: position 313,220 of record CAWAUO010000011.1, read on the forward strand.
GCCTTCGGTAGCTGGGCGATCGGGAGCATCCAGCCGATCCACGTGGCGCAATGGATCGCCGACCTGGACGCTCGAGGGCTACGCTCCGGCAACGGTACGAAAGGCCTACCAGTTGCTGGGCGCCGCGCTGGATGCTGCGGTGGAATACGGACTCATCGGCCGCTCGCCGTGCCGAGGCGTGAAGCTCCCGAAGCTTGAGACTACGGCTGAGATCCGCTACCTAGAGGCGACCGAGATCAACCTCCTCGCCGAAGCCATGGATCCCCGGTATTCGGCCATGGTCCTCGCTGCTGCCTACACGGGTCTCCGCTTCAGCGAGTTGAGGGCGTTGCGGGTGGATCGGTTCGAGGCCCTTCGACGTATCGTCCGGGTGAGTTCCTCCCTCGTGGAGAGCAGGGGTCAGTTCTACTTCGAGGAGCCCAAGTCTGAGGCGTCGCGTCGCACCGTTCGCGTGCCGCCGTTCCTCGTCGAGGTGCTGGCCGCCCATCTGGCGACGTATGCGGACGGCTCCGGCCTCATCTTCTCGGCTCCGTTCGGTGGTCCAATCCGGCGAAGCAACTTCCGTCGTCGCATCTGGTTGCCGGCGGTCGCGGCGTCCGTTGGTCCACCGTGCACGTTCCACGACTTGCGGCATTCCCATGCGGCGCTCCTGATCGCTCAGGGGGAACACCCCAAGGTCATCCAGGAACGACTCGGTCATGCGTCGATCAAGACAACCTTGGACACCTACGGGCACTTGTTCGAGGGCCTAGACGAGGCCGCAGCCGACCGCCTCGAGGCGACCTATGCGGCTTCTGATGTGCACGCGATGTGCACGCGGGAGGATTCCGGGGTTACCACTCTCGCCTCTGAATGAGCGAAACCCCTTGCGGTGCAAGGGGTTTGACCGGTGGGCCCACCTGGATTTGAACCAGGGACCTCATCCTTATCAGGGATGCGCTCTAACCAGGCTGAGCTATGGGCCCGCGGAGCGGGAACGATAGCAAGGCACAAGAGGCCTAGGGGCCAGGCGGGGAATAGCCTGGCGGCCCTCCGGGATTGATGAACACCATGGCCAACACCCATCTGATCGGTATCTCGGGAAGCCTCCGCTCAGGGTCGTACAACACGGCCCTGCTTCGGGCTGCGTTCGCGGATCTGCCGGCCGGAGTGAGCGGCGAGGTCGCCTCGCTCGCCGACATCCCCATGTACAACGCGGACAACGTGACAGAGCAGGGCAAACCAGAAGCCGTGGAGTCGCTTCGTGCGGCCACGAGATCGGCACAGGGAATCGTCTTCGCCACGCCCGAGTACAACTGGTCGGTCACCGGAGCGATGAAGAACGCCGTTGACTGGCTATCCCTGGGACCGGACTCCCCGCTTGACTTCAAGCCGGCAGCCATCATCGGCGCCGGTGGCGGGTCCGGGACCGCCCGCTCACAGCGGCACCTCCGCGACATCTTGTCGCACAACAGCCTCTGCATCGTTTCTGACCCGCAGGTGATGGTGTCCGCGGCATCCCAGCGGTTCGAAGGCACGGAACTCGCCGACGACGGCGTGCGGTCCGAACTCGCGACGATGATCGACCGCCTTCTCGAGGTCATCGAGCGATCACATTCCACCGAGCGCATCGACCTACGCGGTTCGGTTCTCGTGGTCGGGAGCGAGGCGTCACGCGCGGACCGGGCTGCGCACAGCATCGTCGAACACGGCCACCGAACGCTCACCGCTCTCGCGGCGGTCGACGCCGAACGGATCTTGAGTCGCAGGACGGTCGCGGGAGTGGTCCTCGATGCCCACGTCGGCAGCGATGCGCGGCAACTCGTCAAGGCCGCCGCGGCTGCGATTCCTGTCGTCGAGGTGGAAGACCCTGCCGCGGCCGGCCGGTTGATCGACGATGCACTTCGATTCGAGATGGGGTCCGGGTAGCCTCTCGTGCACCGCAGCCGTAAGGAGACTCGTGCGCAACTGGATCCTCTTCTTCCACATCATTGCCGTCATCGTCTGGATGGGTGGTTCGATCTACGTCGAGGCGCTGATGGCCGCAGTCGGCCGCACTGAAGACGAGTCTGGCTTGGTCGGCGTGTTTCGGAAGGTGGGGGCCACGAACCGTCGATTGTTCAACATTGCGGGCATCGCCACCATCGTGTTCGGATTCTGGCTCGTGTTCATCGTTCCGGGTTGGGAGTTCGAGAGCGTGTGGATCACGGTCGGGATTCTCGTGGCGACGATTGCCGTGGTCATCGACCTGTTCTACGCCACCCCGCGGGTCGATCGAGTCGAAGCGCTCGTTGAGGACCCTGAGGAGTCGAACGACGCAGTCCCCGATTTGATCAAGCAGGTCCTCATGGCCGGCCATATCCGAACCGGGCTGCTGTTTGTCGGTGTTGTGTTCATGGTCTTCAAGTTCTGACTCGTTCGTCATGCCCGGTTGGTCGGTACACTCCCGGCCACAAGGGGACGTAGCTCAGTTGGGAGAGCACCTGGTTTGCAACCAGGGGGTCGTCGGTTCGAGTCCGATCGTCTCCACGCTTGCTAGCAAGGGAGTTTCCGGTGGAAACCGCGGTGATCGTCGACGCAGTGCGGACGCCGATGGGGAAACGAAACGGACTCCTGAAGGACTGGCATCCGGTCGACCTCGCCGCTGAGACGCTGGTGGCCCTGGCTGAACGCAACAACCTCGATCCGGTTCTCGTTGACGACGTGATCATGGGGTGTGTCTCCCAGGTCGGTGAGCAGACGTTCAACATCGGCCGCAACGCTGCGCTCGGCGCCGGGTGGCCGGAGTCGGTCCCAGGTGTCACCCTCGACCGTCAGTGTGGATCCAGCCAGCAAGCCGCCCACTTCGCCGCCCAGGGGGTCATGGCCGGCGTCTACGACGTGGTTGTGGCTGCCGGCGTGGAGTCGATGACCCGGGTCCCGATGGGAATCTCCTTCTCACAAGGTCCCGGCAAGCCGTTTGGGCCGAAGATGTCAGCCCGGTACGACCACCAGCTCGTGCCACAGGGCATCTCGGCCGAGATGATCGCCGAACAGTGGTCGCTCGGACGCGAGGAGCTCGACCAGATCGCCTACGACTCGCAGATGCGTGCCCACCGAGCGACCGTGGAAGGGCGCTTCGAATCTCAGATCATCCCGATCGAGACCACCGACGAGGGCCGATCGATCACGATGACGCTCGATGAGGGCATCCGCCCATCGACCACGGTTGAGATCCTCGGGGGGCTGAAGCCTGCATTCAGGGAAGACGGGGTGGTGACAGCCGGGAACTCGTCGCAGATCACCGACGGTGCGGCAGCGGTGCTCATCATGAGCGAGTCGAAGGCCAGAGACCTCGGGCTGACGCCGCGGGCAACCTTCAAGGCGTTCTCCGTGGTCGGGACCGATCCCGTCACCATGCTCACCGGGCCGATTCCTGCCACTGAAGCCGTGTTGGCCAACGCCGGCCTCTCCCTCGACGAGATCGGACTGTTCGAGGTCAACGAAGCGTTCGCTTCGGTCGTCGGTGCCTGGTTGAAGGAGACCGGCGTCGACTGGGAGCGCGTCAACGTGAATGGGGGAGCGATCGCTCTCGGGCATCCTCTGGGAGCGTCGGGCGCCCGGCTGATGACGACGCTGCTCCACGAAATGGAGCGCACCGGCACCCGGTACGGACTGCAGACGATGTGCGAGGGTGGCGGCACGGCGAACGGCACGATCCTCGAACTGGCCACCTGACCGTGGCCGTATTTGTCGCCATCATCGTTGGGCTTGCGATATTCGTCGGCACAATCGCGATCGTTCGAATGATTGCGAACGGACCGCCGCCGGAGCCGGACCCCGAATTGGTGCATGAGGTGGAGGTCGACTACCGCTGTTCGATCTGCGGCATGCGCCTCACGGTGACCCAGCAGCAGGATGCGGCACCCGAGCCTCCGAAACACTGCCGAGAGGTGATGGATCCGGTCTGAGGACGGACCGGGAGGATCGCCAACTTGTCCCCACCTGTGGGCGAAATCGGGGATAACTACAAACGTGTAATTCTCGACCGACGGACGATACGAACCGGCCGTTGCTACCGGTAGTTGAGCGTCATGGCGAACCCCACACCGATCATCGCCAAACCCACGACGAGGTACCAGTTTTCGGTTCCACCGGGGAGAATCCCCATGTAGTTGAGGAGGATCACAACGATGCCCAAGGCCATGAGGCCGAACATCGTGGCGACGTACCAGGTTGGCGAAGGACCCTTGTCCGCGACCTCGGTCACGGCCGGGTTCTTCGGCGGGGTCGGGCGCTTGTTGGCCTTCTTGCGGCCCTTCGAGACTGGCATGGCCTGAAGAGTAGCGATCTACGGCGCGCTTCCCAACGGGAACGCGAGCACCGTTGTGTGGTCTCATCGGTACGCTGCCTGATCATGGACGATGCGGCGACCACCAAGGCGGAGGTTTCGGCGGCCCCAAGGAGGGGCGGACTGACCCGCGTAATCCGGATCGTCGGGTGGACGAGCATTGTTGCCGGGCTCCTGATCCTCGGATTTGTCGTGCAGCAACTCTTCGTGACCACGTGGTTTGCCGAACAGCACCAGGAAGCGCTGTCGGAGGAGGCCAACGAACACTTCGCCGAAGCCGAAATCAGCGAAGTGGAGTACGTCCCGCCACCGCCGGGCGGAACAGCCGAAGATGTGTCCGGCGGTGATGCCGGCGGCTCATCTACCGGTGGGCAAGAGCTTGAAGGCGCCGAGCCGCGGACGATCCTCGTCGAGTCTGAACCCGAAACGGGCACTGCCTTCGCGGTCATCCGGATCCCGAAGATCGAAGCCCTCCAAGATGGCTGGGCGGTCGTCGAGGGCGTCGGGGTCCGCGATCTCAAGAACGGGGCGGGACATATGCCGGACACGCCGCTTCCGGGAGCCCCGGGCAACGCCGTCATCTCGGGTCATCGCACGACGTACGGTGCCCCGTTTCACGACGTGGATGTGCTCAGCTGGGGGGACATCATCGAAGTCGAAACAGCGCTCGGGACACACACCTACGCGGTTCGGGAGCTGAAGATCGTCAAACCAACGGACGTGTGGGTGACCGAACCGCGCGATGGTGCGTGGCTGACGCTCACAACCTGCCACCCGAAGTTCTCGTCCCGCCAACGATTGATCGTCTTCGCCGAACTGGTCGACGGTCCCAACTACGAATCGATCTACGCATGAAACAGTGGTTTCTCGACCTCCCAGGACCGATGGCCGTCAAGATCGTGATCGCCGTCCTGGTGGCCCTCGTCGCGCTGGTCGCACTCTTCTTCGTGTACGACTGGATTGGAAGCAATCTGCTGGACACCGGGGGAACGATCGAATGAGGGTCCTCGTCCTGGACAACTACGACTCGTTCACCTACAACCTCGTCCAGTACTTCGGCGACCTCGGTGCCGAACCCATCGTGGTCAGGAACGACGAGCTGTCACCAGCTGAAGGTGCGGAATTGAAGCCCGATCGGCTCGTCATCTCTCCCGGGCCGGGGACACCTGACGACACCGGCTACTGCATGGACTACATCCGGACGATGGGGGGAGAGGTGCCGATTCTCGGCGTCTGCCTCGGACATCAGACGATCGTGGCCGCGTTCGGCGGTGAGGTGGGGCGGGCCCCCGAACCGCGACATGGGAAGGTCTCGGTCATCGATCACGACGGAAGAGGGGTCTTCGCCGGCCTGCCCGATCCGTTTGAAGCGACCCGGTATCACTCGCTGGCGGCAACGTCGGTTCCCGACATCCTCGAGGTCACGGCGCGGTCGGAAGATGGTGTTGTACAGGCTGTTCGTCATCGCACCCTTCCGATCGAAGGTGTGCAATTCCACCCCGAGTCGATCATGACAGAGGTCGGTCGAGACCTGCTCGCGAACTTCCTAGCGGGGCCGACGGAGAGTAGCGGCGCGGGCTGCGCCGATCGTGGGTCGAGGTGCGCGGCGCGACCGCATCCGTCTACGGGTTGAGGCCGGAGGCGCCCCCACGCGGCAGGCGGAGCTCGAGCGCATTGTGCGGTCGGGTACCGCCCGGCGGGCCTCGTCTTGGCGATTCGGGCTCCCAGAGCCCCCTCCCGCCCTCGCTGCGCTCGGGCACCCTCCCCCACCTTCGGTGGTGGAGGGGCAATACAGGTTCGTCGCTAAGGGTTCGCTTCCTATCGGCCGAAGACTATGAGCATGGTTGGACGGGTCTTCTCGCGTCCTGCGGTTCTTGCCGCCGCTGTCACGTTTGTGACCGTGTGGATCGTGCTGTCCTCTCCTGCACTTGCTGAACCACCTGCAGGCAACCCCGATGGGACCGCACCGGTGCCTCTCGAAGCCCGGGCCGTCGATACCTCACATCCCAATCACGTCATTGGCAACGGCACACCGCAGAGTTGCACATCAGCGGCGGTTGTGGCGGCGGTTGCCCAAGGCGGGATCATCACCTTCGATTGTGGCCCGAACCCGGTGACGATCCAGATGACCGCCACCGCCAAGGTCGTCAACAACACCGGACCCGAGATCGTGATCGACGGCGGGGGACTCGTGACCCTCAGCGGCATGGGCCAGCGGCGCATTCTCTACATGAACACCTGCGACTCCGCGCAGGTGTGGACGACGTCCCACTGCCAGAACCAGGACCATCCACGGCTGACCGTGCAGAACCTGACCTTCGTCGACGGCAACGCGAAGGGTGACAACCCCGACGGCGGTGGTGCCATCTTCGTGCGAGGAGGGCGATTCAAGGTCGTCAATTCGCGCTTCTTCAGGAACGTCTGTGACGATGTTGGGCCCGACGTCGGCGGCGCCGGTATCCGAGTGCTGAGCCAATACAACGGACTGCCGGTCTACGTCGTCAACAGCACCTTCGGCGGGGCACCCGGGTACGGAAACGTCTGCTCGAACGGCGGCGGGATCAGCAGCATCGGGGTTTCCTGGACGCTCATCAACAGCCTGTTCAGCTACAACGACGCGATTGGCAACGGTGCAAACCCTGCTCAGGGCGGCGCGCCGGGCGGTGGCAGCGGTGGAGCGATCTACAACGACGGCAACACCTTCACGCTCACGCTCATCGACACACGCGTCGAGTACAACCATGCCAACGAGGGGGGTGGAGCCATCTTCTTCGTCAGCAACGACCGCTCCGGCTCGCTCATCATCAGGGACTCGGTGCTGGTCTCCAATCCGAGCGACGGGTTCGAGACGAGGGGATACCCGGGCATCTTCGTGCTGGCGAATGGGCCGCCACAGGTCGAGAACTCAATCATCGGGGACTATCCGGAAGTTCCTGACGTCTGCCCGGATGGTGCGGCCTGCGACTCGGTCATCTTCCACGACGCAGCCGGAAGGTGGCACGCCTGGAGTGCCGTGGCATCGCAGCGCTCCGAGGATGTCTTCTACTTCGGGGATCCGGGCGACGTCGCTTTCGCGGGGGACTGGAACTGTGACGGCATCGACACTCCCGGTCTCTATCGACGGAGCGACGGCGCGGTGTATCTCCGGAATTCGAACACTCAAGGAGTTGCGGATGTCCGCTTCTTCTTCGGCAATCCCGGCGACCTCCCGCTCGCCGGGGACTTCGACGGTGACGGTTGTGACTCCCTGTCGATCTATCGCCCTTCCGAGTCCCGGATCTTCGTCATCAACGAACTCGGATCGAACAACGGCGGCCTGGGCGCCGCCGAATTCGACTTCGTCTTCGGCGAATCCAGGGGACAAGCCGTTCGTCGGAGACTTCGACGGCAACGGCATCGACACGGTGGGTCTCCATCGCGAGTCGACGGGTCTCGTGTACTTCCGGAACACCCTCACGACCGGCATCGCCCACTCACAGTTCATCTACGGAGATCCAGGAGACGTTCTCGTCGCCGGTGATTGGGATGGTGACGGCGACGACACCGTCGCGGTGTACCGACCTTCGAACGGGCTGCTCTACGTGAAGCTCAACAACACCCAGGGCTACGCCGACGCAGCAATCCCAGCCGGCAACG
>CAWAUO010000012.1:0-233089 GCA_963785245.1 uncultured Actinomycetota bacterium
CGACCGAGAAGGGAGAGCGTGGCTGATGCCGTCCTCGTCGCTGTTGGCGAGGCGGTGCGGACCTCATGGCGCGGCTCAACGCTCTTGACGCCTCGGCGAGATGAACCAACCCGCGTCCTCGATCAGCGATCGCTCTAGACTCGCCGAACTCTCGTCCGCTCTCGATTCACGGCTCCGGGAGGATACGTGGATGCTTCACCTGCTGCAGCCGGCAGCAACCCAGAAAGCCCCGAGGAACGGACCGGCGACGGCGATGGGTTCGACCCGTCCTCTGCTATCAGGAGTGACTTCGACACGACCATCATTCTGCTGCTCTGGTGCATTCGGAAGGCGTTCTTTCCCCTGTTCTGGCTGGGAATGTCGTTTGCAGCGATCTCCTTCGCCATCACCGGACAGGACGTACTCGAACTCGAGAGCCAGGCGACGTCGCTGGATACGCCGAGTGAGTTCGTCGGGGCTCTGCTGTCGCCGCTTTCGATCGTGGCGATCGCGTTCATCGTGAGGATCGCGGTCGGGTTCCTTGCTCTCGCAGCCGCGTACCCATTGAGCAGGTCAACGAAGCCTCACGATCACCAAGACGTCCGGAGCGATAACGCGGCACATCCGCGTGTGGCGAGACCGGCTCTATCTCAGCCGTGCATTCCGATCCCTCCGGTGGACGTGGATCGTCCGAAACGTCGCCGTGCAGCGACTCGATCGAAGGGGAGCGAGGCTCGCGTTATGCAATCCAGTGCTGAGATGGGCCGGCATCGCACTGTTCATTCTCTTCGTGGTTGTCTTCTTCATCGCAGTGGGAGCATCCATGGAGTAGCGACGCACCTCGGCCGGCCGTGGGAGGCTCCAAGTGCCGCCGAATACCTCGCTCCAGAGCACGTCACCGGTGTACGCGGCACTCGACGTACCGCTGCCCGGGAACAACTCGGCCCCCAACACGCCGCCATTCGGATCGATCACCGCGACAACACGACCATCGCCGTGTATATCCACACCGCCAACAACCCCGGCTACCACCGGCATGGCTGCCCTTTCACTCTCACATGGGCAGAGGGATGGCGCATGCCATCGGGACGGCGAACCGAGAACCAATCGAGCTGCGTCTTTCAGCTCAATCGGGTCCTCACGACCCGGCCGGGGCGTGCAGCACCGGCAACATCGTCCCTCCCAACCGGATCAAAGCTTTCGATATGGCTGTTGGTTGTCGAATGGAACCTTGCCGAGGTACGCTCTCGTCCGCCGATCATCGCATCCTGCGGTGACGACACCATCAGCCTGAAGGGGGCCCCAATGTCCAAAGAACAGAAGCTATTGAGTGCCGCGATCGATGCGACTGGCGATGACACAATCTTCGATGTCGCAGAATTCAATCCCAAAGGGTACGGCGGGCGCGTCTGCCGCTGGGGCGGCGGCCGGTTCGGTTGCGGGTGGGGCAGCGACCGGCGGCGACAGCTGGGGCAGAGCAATAGGCACGCGGGCGGTGTCGCTGCTGGTCGGTCAGCGATGGGTCTCAGCAAAGACCTGCCTCCCCGCATCTGTGTTGCCGTCTCCCCGGACGAGGTCTATCTCCTCGGGATGAAGGCCATCGGCTATCACGTTGATCCGATTGCCAAGATTCATCGCGACAAGCTCGGTGTCGAGGTTCATCAGCGTGTCTCGGTGCGGACCATCGTCCTCGAGGACCTCGAGACCGGTCACAGGTTCCCGCTCGAGGTGAAGCGCCTCAACTTCTATCACGCAAAGGCCATGGTTGGGCTACTCATGATGAGCGAGGAGCACCACGAAGAAGAAGTCGAGGACGAGGAACTGTCCGAGGCCGCCGAGAACGACGACTGATCCGCGTCGACGGCTGATCGGGTTTCCGACGTACAAGGAGGTGGCGCACCCACCGTTGGAGTACACGAGATGGGAGTCTCGAAGTGGTGGCGGTGGGTGCGCCGCTGCAATCGTACCGGCGTGGCGAGGATGGCGGTCGGGGCCGGGTGGTCAAGTCCTGATTCGTCTGTGAACGTGGCGGTGTGAGCTCATGCGGCGATTGTCTGGTCGGTCGTGTTGTCCTCCTTCTTGTCCGTTGGTGGCGGATTGATTCCGAGTTGTTGGAGCAGGAGTCGGAGCTGGTGGCGTTCGAGGTCACTAACCGCGAACCGGGACCAGCGTTGCGCGGTGCGGATCAGGGTGGCGAATACGAAATTCATCGCCGACTTCTCATCCAACAGTCTGGAGCCCTGTCAAACACCGAAACGCCCCGCCACCAACAAGTTGCCTGATGTGTACATGTGCACACGGGTGGTCCTCCTCATGGGCATCGTCCGCTACGGCCTCAGCCCTATGAGTTCGGCTCGCGCTAGCATCGAACGTCTTGCTGTGACGTTGACGGTGGCAAAGGAGAGGGACGGCAATGGACCCTGGGATTGGCGGCGAACCGTCTGATGGTTCGCCCGCAGATGCTGAGAGTGCTGCTTCCCAGCTCGGCCGCGCCCTCGATGACCTAGCGCATCGGTTTGACCAACGGGACTGGGTCGAACTGGCTGCCACGGTGGTTCTGTCGCTTGGCAGTGCTCGTCGCTGCGTGGTCGGCGTATCAAGCATCGCTGTGGGGTGGCGTTCAGTCTGCAAGCGCGAGCCAATACACGGGGGACCTCACGGAGTCGAGCGAAGTCACAACGCTGATCACGGCACAGTTTGAGTCCGACTCGCAGGCGATTTCGACCTGGCTGATCATGGCGGCCGAAGACAACGAGCGTGGCATGCAGATACTCGAGGAGCGGTTCGATGACACGCTTCGCCCAGCATTCGACGCTTGGATCGCTGGTTCGACCGAAGGTGAAGTTCCCCCGGGGTTGCCCCAGGAATTGCCCGAGTATGAAGAAGGCTTCAACGAGCTGCTCGAGGTGAAGAGCTTCCACTTCACGAGTGCCACCGAGGCCGCCGAGACAGCCGCCGAGGCGAACCGCACCAGCGACAGCTTCGTGCTCGTCACGGTGATCATGGCATCGGTGATGTTCTTCGCTGGAGTTGGGACGAAGCTCAAAGGCCAGGCGACACGGATCACCATGCTCGTCGTCGCAAGCCTCCTCTGCGCAGCGGCCATCGCAGCGATGCTGTCCTTGCCGCAACAACCTGTGAGCTTCTGACCGGCCAACCGCGGCTGCAACACGAGGCACATCCATCGCGCGAACCACAAGGCCCCACAAGCCCTCCGATGCGTTCGCCAGCATCCCGCCCATAATGGCGAGAGCGTCCGGAATCCTTTGTCTGACGGCGCTTCGGTCGGAAGGGCTGGCTGAGAATCCAATCGCAGAAGCACCGTGAGCTTCGTCTCAAGGCGGCACCCCTATGGCGACTTGAGCTCGTGTCCTCAGGAAATCCAGGACGCGCATAGGACGCGTTTGGTTTCGCAATCGGTCTCAGATGGAACTCTGGGAACCCGCGAGTTGCGTCAATCGGTGAACCAAGAACCTCAATGTCTGGCTCAGCGTCCGAGCTCCTGGACAGGGCCCACGGCTCTCGTTCGCAGGGATAGCGATCCGATCTACGCACTGAGTCGCTCGGCAGCCGCCGTGTGGCCGAGGCGGACGGCGATGATCTTGGGGTGTTCGCCCCGGGCGATCAGCAGCGCCACTGGGGGGCGTCGGAGCGTGTGGGTACCGAGGTTCTGATCGAGACGGGCTGCATCGAGTGCGGGCTTCCCGACGCGTCGCATCCTCGCGGTTCATCGGATGGGTGCGCCATGTGGCGCGGCGAAGACCCACGCCTCAGGATTCGTGTTCTCGAGTGGGGTGATGTGCTCGACGACCTGGTCGGTGATTGTCCCGGGGAGGACCACGGTTCGGACGCGCTTCGTCGTCATCGGTGGTCCGACGAATACCCGTCCTTGGACACCGGATGCGGTTCCGCGGAATCGGATCTGGTTGCAGAGCGGGTCGACTTCGCCGAGTTGGAGACCGGCGAGCTCTCCGATGCAAAGGCCGCTGAAGGCACCGATCAGGACGAAGCTTCGCTAGCGCGGGTCAAGCGCGTCGGCGACTGCATGACCTCGTCGACAATGAGGGCGGCCGATTCGAAGTCCTCGATTCGCGGGAGTGGGACGTCTCGGGCGAGGGAGAGGTCGATGAGGCAATCCCTCACGGCGAGGCGGAACGCGCCGGACGCGATCTGGAAGGCCTTCTGGATCGTCGCCGGAGCTCTGTCGGCTGCGGCGAGGTCGGCGACCCTGGGCCTCGAGGGCGGACGTCTGGGAGCTACGTCGAACGTGTTGTGTTCGCGGCACCGCAGTTGGGCGTTGGTGAAGTACGCATGGGGGCTACGCGTTGCAGGGTGTGCCCTACCGATGTCATGCGATCGACAGCGACTTCGGTGAGTTCCCGTTTCCCGTTGTGCCTGCGGTTTGGGCCACCTCGCTCTTCAGCTCGCTTCCGCCCCGGGTTCGCGTTTGCCGCGCCGTTGACGAGTTCATCGTCACTTCGGAACCGACCGCGATGCTCGACTGCGCACACTGACGCGGAATCACGCCTCTCCGTGAGACCATGCCGATAGGCCACGCCAACACAGCGATCGAGATGGTGGGACAGAACATGCCGCGTTGCGGCAGCGTCCTCACCAACACCTGAAACCTGAAGCGCCCATGTCGAAGCACCTACGGGTGCCGCAACCGGCCTCCGACCACATCGCGTCCACATGACATTGAGAGCCACCGAGAACCAACGCCGAGTCTTGAGGGTCCGAAACCCATGAAGAGCAAGGCCTGTCGCCGTAGCGCGCGGGTTCAACCAGATTGCCGGGCGGGCGGTCTCGATTGCGTTGCTACGTTGGTCAGGACGCCTGATCGGGTTGATCGCGGTCGGCTGGGTCTTCGTCGAGCACCTCGACTTCGATACCCTCGCCCATCTCGCCGGTTTCGTCTGCGGCTGACGACGCCTGGGCGTCGGGTTCAGCCGTGTCGCCCCCTGGATCTGACTCGTGTGGACCCGACTCACTGGCCTCGAGCGGGCTGTCCCGGCGGGCGGCGCGCACACACTGCGAGATGCTGTGCCAGAAACGGCTCTCTCGATCAACCGCGTCAACGAAGCCCGACCGTTCCAGAACGTGCTCGACGCGGTGGAGGACCCGGGCGAGATAGAGATTGATGCCCCGCTTCGCAAGCTCGTCGGCGAGGTGCTGCAAGACGTCGGCGCTCGTCGTATCGAGCTGCGTCGTGGCCTCCAGGTCGAGCACGAGTGCCCGCGTATCGGGCCAGTTCTCGACCTCGGCCAGCAGCCGATCCTCGATCGCCGTCGCATTCGCCCAGAACAGCGGCGCGTCGAGTCGTACGACCACAACACCTGCAACCGGTAGGCGGTCGGGATGGCCACGAACCCGGCCCCACGCCGCCTTCTCCTCACTGATCTTGCCGAGCACCTCAATGCGAGGCGAACTTGAACGATAGATGGTCGCCAGGAGGGATACAGCGATCGCAATGCCCAACCCGTAGAGCGGTCCGAACAACACGACGGCCGCGGCGCCCACAACAGCGGCCACGAAATCAGCGTTGCGGACGTGACGATATCGGCGTACCGCTGCCACATCCATCAGCCCCCACACCGCTGCGATGACGATGGCACTGAGCACGGCCAACGGCAGCTCGGTGAAGAACCAGGTGAACGCGATCAGCACCGCGATGACGAGTCCGGCCGCGGTGAGGCCCGTCACCTGACTATGGCCCCCGGCCCGCTCAGCGGCCGCCGTCTTCGACAGACTGCCAGCCACCGCAAGTCCCCCGGAAAGGCCGGCGGCAACGTTGGCGACACCCATCCCGACCAACTCTCGTTCGGTTTCCACCCGGTAGCCGCCACGCGTCGCGAACAGCCGGGTCGCTGCGAGTCCCTCGGCCAAGGCGACGAGAGCGAGCGACAGGCCACCAACAGCGACCGCTCCGAGATCGTGCACGGGGATGGAGGGCAGGCCGATTGGCGGCAGGCCCGCCGGCACGTCACCGACGACCGCGACCCCCTTCGCTGCGAGATCGAAGAATTGCGACGCTGCCACGCCTGCGACGAGAGTAGCGAGGCCCCACGGGACCTGGGGTGAGATCCTCCGACCACCGAACAACAAGGCAAGCGCGATGCCACCGACGATCGCGGTCAGAACGTGGGTCTCGTCGATGTTCTGGATCGTGCGGACGAGTACACCGATCAGGTCGCCGGGCGGCTTGGGTATGCCCAGAAGCGTGGGGAGTTCGCCGACGATGATCGTCACGGTCAGGCCAAAGACGAAGCCCGTCACGATCGGTTTCGACAGGAATTCGGCCAGCCACGCGACCCGCAACAGGCCGATCGCGACCAGGACGATCCCGGCAGCGATTGCCAGCGCGGATGTGATCGCGACCGCGTCCTGCGGGCTGTCGCGGGCGATGTCGGCGACCAACGAACCGGAGACGATCGCCACGGTGGACGCCGGGCCAACAATCAATTGCGGCGACGATCCCAATACGGCGTACGCAAGTAGCGCAAGCGGTACGGCATACAACCCGACCTGCACCGGTACACCGGCAATGCGGGCGTAGCCCAACGACTGCGGCACCAGGAGCGCCGCAACAACCGCCCCTGCCAACAGATCGCCGCGCAGCCGGCTGCGCGGATACTCTGGCAGCCACCGCATTGCGGGCACGACCCGCGCCACGGTCTCCCAACGCTCGCTCCGTGTCCTGCCACCGGTCAACAGAGCCTCTCTCTGTTCGCTATCGCTCGCGCTATCAGCTGCTCAGAACCCTACATGAGCGATGCGTTCAGGTCCGGAACGGCCTTGACGCCTCGATCTCGAATCTGAATCGCGCTCGCTATCGGTGATGCCGCCATGTTCCCCCGATGCTGCGCAAACGCGGTGTTCGGCTGGTGATGCCCGTTGTCTACCGTCGCCACCATGCTGGGCTCATGTCCGCCGTGACTCCGGGACGCGCATAGGACGCGTTCTTCTGAGAAACGCCGCGAATCGATGAATGTCGATGAGTGGCATCATCCCCGGTCAGGGCATGTTTCCGGCCGTATCCGCAGGTCACAGAAACCCCGTGAGACGCACTTACAAGGCAGAGGTCGGCGGTTCGAGTCCGTCACCACCCACGGTCGGAAGCCCTTTCGGAGCAAGGCATTGCGGTGATCTCGTCCATCCCTGATTCGGTGGCGGGGCACGTCCGGGACGCGCATTGGACGTGTTTCGTCTCGCAGCCGGTTCGCGATGGAAATCTGCCGGAGCTGGTTCAACGTCGCGATCCGTTGCTGACGTGCCGAACGGCGAGCAACCAACAAGACCCGTATCTGTTCGACCGGACCGTCACGCCGCTTCGGTGTCACCCTGGCCGACCCGGACAGTGCGGCCCTCGCCGCCGCAACGGCGTCGACCGGATCAGGCTTCCCCAACCGGCGGCGGGCCTGCCGGTTCGGCCGGTCGACCTCGACGACGTCGACATCCAGGTCGTGGAGGAACCGGGACAGACCGACCCCGTACGAACCGGTGCCCTCCACCCCGATACGCAGCACCGCACCGAACCCGACCAGCCAACCCACCAGCGTCTCATAGCCGCCAGCGTCGGCCGGGAACGACTCGATCCCCAACACGCCGCCGTTGCGATCCACTGCCGCGGCTACGTGAACGTCGGCATGGGTGTCCACACCGCCAACCGCTCCGGATACCGTCGACATGGCTGCCCCTTTCACTCGAGTATGGGCAAAGGGGTGGCACACGCCACCGGGACGGCGGAACGGACCCAACCGAACTGGGATCAACAGCTCAATCGGAGATCCACCGCCCAACCAGGGCGTACAACACCAACCACATCATCCCTCCCAGCCGGATATGGGCGGTGTGATTCGGCCTAGACAGCCTGTGCCTGTGGGATACGCTTGGGTGTTGGAGGGGACTCTGGTGGTCCTCTGGCCGGTGCGGGTGGGAGCAATGGAGGTGCGTCCATGTCTCACCTGATCCGAGGACTCATGGCGGTGATTCTGGTTGTCGGAGTGTTGTCTGGTTGCGGGGGTTCCGATTCTTCGTATGAGGTTACGACGACGGTCGCATCCGGGGCAGGAACGAATGACATCACGGTGTGGGGGCCGAGCGGTGACGGACCGTGGCCTGTGGTGTATGCGGTTCCCGGGTTAGACGGTGCGACCGGGTCGGCTGTCCGGGACTTCGATGTGTTCGCCGACGAGTTGGCGAGCCACGGGGTCGTGGTAATCGGTACGGATTTGACTTCTGCGAGGGTCGACGTCGACGTCGAGTGTGGCTACCGGTATGCGCAGGAGGCCGGTTCCGACTACGGCGGTGACCCCTCCCTGCCGGTGACGTTCCTCGGCTACTCAGCTGGGGCAACAGGAGCCCTGATCAACGGTCTGGGCGAAGACGCCTACGGGCCCGAGGGCACCGTTTCGGTGCCGTGCCCGCCCGGGACCGAACGGCCCCAGACCATCGTGTCGTTGAACGGCTGTCACACCACCTACACCGAGGTCGAATCGAGAGTCCGGAACTGGGGCAATCAGGACGCCATGATCACCCTGATATCGGGTGCCGACGACGACGTTTGCCCGCCACGGGAGTCAATCGCAGCACAGGAACTGCTCACCGAAGCCGGGTACAACGCCGCCTATGTCGAGATCCCCGATGCCAACCACTGGGAAATCATCTTCCACGACCTCTCCTACGGAACCTACAAGACCCTCGAACCCGACGATCCAGCTGGACAAGCAACGGTGCAAGCCGTGCTTGATGCAATCGGCATCAGCAACGAATAGAGAAATCACCCCGCACATAACGGGCTCTCTTGCTGTGTCTGTGGGTCAGTTTCGGCCTGGGAGTTGCGGTGGGTGGTCGAGGACGAGGAGTGCGAGAGCGATAAGAGGGTCGGGGCTGTGGTACCCGAACGCGTTCCGGGTGAGCGAGCCGATCCTGCTGCCGGTACTGGATCCGGGGCGGCTCGGCCTCACTGAACACCGGAGTCGTGCTGGCATCGAGGGCTCGCCGACTTCACCGACCGGCTTCTCGGTCGTACCTTCGACGCCGGTGAGCGTCAACCCGCAGACGCGTTGACAGACTCGGTTGCTCTGCACCCCGTATTGCAGCACTCGTTGTCGAGCCTTTAGACGGCGCGAAACCTAGGAGCACGGGGGGTTCAGCCGCTCGGAACCTCCCCAACGCACCCACAGATACAGCAGGAGAGCGCCATATCGGCACCTATGGACGGGGGAGACGGCCGGAACGTCACCGCCCGACCGGGGCGTGCAACCCCGCCCTGATCATCGCAAGAGCGACACACCCAGCCGGATATCGGCGGGGTGTTGTGGCGTGGTGTCGGCCAACTCGTCGCGTGAGTGAGGAGTACGGTTTGAGGGACGGCCCGAGACGACCATGAGGAGTCTTGATGATGCGGTCCCTCTCTTTCCGCTGGCTGATCCCTTTCACCCGTGCAGTGCTGCTGTTGACGGCCTGCAGCGATTCCGGCGACGAGGCTGCGGACACACCGATTGCCCCGACGACGACCGAAACGACGACCAGCGCCACCGCCTCGACGACCACTGTGCCGATCACGACCACCAGTCCTGCGTCAACGCCCACCACTCTGGAGCCGTCCGTAGCGGAGGTGCTCCGTCCTCGCGCGACATGATCTACCGTCGCTGCCGTGCCGCAGAGCGCGCGTCGCGGACAATCGAAAGGGTTCGACCATGGCAGACACGTTCGTGGAGTATGGGTTGAAGGAGCCGTTCCCGGGCAAGCTGGGGAAGACCATCGACGATTCGACCGAGGCGTGGCCAATGCCGATTCAGGCTCCCGAGGGGGCGCCGAATGTGATCTTCTATGTCTTCGACGACATCGGGTTTGGACAACTCGAGCCGTTTGGCGGCCTCGTCAAGGCACCGAGGGTCAAGCGCATTCTCGAGCGCGGCTTGGGGTACACGAACTTCCACCCCACCGGGCTCTGCTCGCCGACCCGCACCTGCATCATCACTGGCAGGAACCACCACTCGAACGGGATGGGGGCGATCAGCGAGTGGTCCACGGGATTCCCGGGGTACGACGGCCGCATCCTGCCGTCACACGGCTTCATTTCCGAGACCCTCAACATCAGCGACTACAACACGTTCGGCCTCGGGAAGTGGCACCTGAGCGTCGCGACCGAGGAGACGATGGCCGGGTGGCTCTCGAGTGCGTCGACCATGTCGAGGCGATTGGCCGAATCCCCTCGATTCGCGAACTGTGCCTGGTCGTCCATGTCTTCGAGCGGCGTCTGCGCACGGCCTTCGCTGCCACCTATGGGATGTCCCCGGGACGGTTCTTCCGTGTGTGAGCGCTCGACGTCGTCCGGAAGCGCTTGAGTGCTTCCGATCCGGAAGCGACGATCGTGAACGGCGTGGCAGTTGATCTCGGGATCTCCCACGTCGGGCATTTCGCGGGTCGCTCCAAGGATCTGTACGGCGAGAGCCCGTCGTCAACGCTCCGCGCCGACCGGCGACCCCGCCGAGTGGGTCCGGTTGCCGGCTTGCACCTGGGGACCAGAGGCTGATCAATCAACGCAAGCCGCCGAGCGACACAGCCGGTCATCACACACGCCGATGCCGGGACCGGCTGCTAGCCGATCACCCCGTAGGACTTCAGCGCGCACATCGTCACCATCACCAGGATCAGCACCAACAGGACGGGGACGATCCAGCACATCGCGGCATAGCCGCAGCCGCAGCATCTGGTTGCTGTGTCTTCGTCCATCTCGTCCTCCTGTCCCCGGCGATCTCGTGGCCCGCCTACCGCGGACGGCCGCCGCTGTTCGATCGAGGTCTCATGATACGACCTGCGATGAGGCCCTCAGCCGCACCGAGCATTCCGATCATGGGACCCCTTAACGATCCGTGAACTCGGGCCGGAAACGACGCAGAGGCGATCGACGAACGCTTCAATGGTGCCGTGAACGAATCTGCACTCACCCCAGTCATGCGCCGCCGGTCGGGATGGGCCGGCGTCGCCGGCGTCGCCATCAGCCTCGGTCTCACCGAACTGTTCGCCGGATGGTCGACGGCTGTGCCATCAGCGATCTCGGCGATCGGCGGCTTCGTCATCGATCTGTCACCGTCGTGGCTCAAGAACTTCGCCATCTCCACGTTCGGCACGGCGGACAAAGCCGTGCTGGCGATCTCCATCGTCGGCGTCGCTCTGCTCATCGGATGGTTCGCCGGGAAGGCGTCCGCTCGGCGTCCGATCGTCATGCTGCTCGCTTTTGGCGCAGCCGCGGTCGTGGGGATCGTCGCCCAACTCAGCGAACCGGGCGCCGTAGCCGGTCTCGTGATCGCCGCAACGGTCTTCGCCATGGGCGCCGGATTGGCGACGTGGTACGGCATCACCGTATGGAGTCGCCCGGTCGAGGGTGATGTGGCGGGCCAGGGACCTGCGGATCCCGGCAGGCGACGGCTCATGGTCGGTGTGGCCGGCGCCGTCACCGTGTCGGCCATCACCATCTGGATCGGTCGGTCCATGATCAGGAGTCGTGCGGAGGCGCAGCGGAGCGCCCTCGGACTCCCCGTCCCGGTCGAACGAAAGGCAGACCCCTCCGCCGCCAACGACTTCGCACTCGAGTCTCTCACGCCAATTGTCGTTCCGAACGATGAGTTCTACCGGATCGACACTGCACTGGTCGTTCCGGCGATCGATCCCGAGGAGTGGACGCTCACCATCAAGGGCATGGTTGCCCGCGAGGTGGTCCTCACCTACGCGGACATCGTCGCGATGCCGCTCGTCGAACGCTACGTGACGCTGTCCTGTGTCTCGAACAAGGTCGGCGGCGGACTGGTCGGTAACGCACTCTGGACCGGCGTGTACCTGAAGGACCTGCTCAACCTGGCGGGAGTGGAGAGCGGCGCCGATCAGATCATCGCGCGATCCACCGACGATTGGACGGCTGGAATCCCCACCGAGATCGCGTTCGACGGACGCGACGCGCTTCTCGCCATCGGGATGAACCGCGAGGTGCTCCCGGCGGACCACGGCTTCCCGGCCCGTCTCGTCGTCCCGGGCCTGTATGGGTACGTCTCAGCAACGAAGTGGATCAAGGAACTCGAGTTGACGACCTGGGACGCTTTCGACGGCTACTGGGTCCCGAGAGGATGGGCGAAGGAGGCTCCCATCAAGACGCAATCGAGGATCGACCGCCCCAGGAGCAACGCGCGGATTGAGGCGGGCGAGTACACGCTCGGGGGTGTCGCCTGGTCGCCGACGAACGGCATCGAGCGCGTGGAGGTGCAAGTCGACGACGGCCCATGGACCGAGGCCGAACTTAGTGCGCCGCTGTCGAACGATGCCTGGCTGCAGTGGATGCTTCCGACCGTGATGGCAGCGGGGGAGCACCAGGTCAGAGTCCGGGCCACCGACCGCACCGGCTACACGCAGTCGGAGGACGAGGTCCCGCCCGCTCCCAATGGCGCCGAGGGGTGGCACACGATAACGATCGCAGCCGAATCGGCGTAGCCCGCTCGGCCGACGGACGACCCAGCATCTGGCCGTCGTAGGATGGCTGCTCTACCGAGGAGGGTTCTGTGAAGCGCATCGTGGTGACCGGGGGGAGCGGGAAAGCGGGACGGGCCGTCGTGGCCGACCTCGGGGAGCATGGGTTTGATGTGACGTCGGTCGATGTCGCTGCGTCCCTGCACCCTGACGATCCGACGCTGGTCGCCGACCTCACCGATCTGGGACAGACGATCGAGTCGCTTCGCGGCGCCGACTCCGTGGTCCACCTTGCCGCCATTCCGGCTCCGAATGTCCTGCCGGAAGGGGAGACGTTCCGCGTCAACATGATGTCGACGTACAACGTCTTCTCCGCCGCGACCCAACTCGGTCTCGATCGGGTGGTATGGGCCTCGTCCGAGACGCTCATCGGGATCCCGTTCGAGCGGCAGACGCCCACGTACGCGCCGATCGACGAAGACTCGCCCCGCCTTCCCGAGTTCCACTACGCCCTCTCGAAACTGGCGGGCGAAGTGATCGCTGAGCAGTTCAGCCGGTGGTCGGGCATCCCGTTCGTTGCCCTGCGCATCTCGAACATCATGGAGGAGTGGGAGTACAAGGCCCGCTTCCCGGGTTTCTGGGATGATCCGACGATCCGGGCATGGAATCTCTGGGGTTATGTCGACGCCAGGGACGTTGCCCAAGCCGTCCGGCTGTCGCTCAGCGCCGACGTGTCGGGAGCGGAGCCGTTCCTGGTGGCGGCGGCCGAGACCTGCATGGCCCGTGAGAGCCGCGATCTGATGGCCGAGGTCTACCCGGATGTGCCGATCCGCGGCACGGTTCAGGGCCACCAGACGCTGCTTTCGATCGAGAAGGCCCGCACGGTCCTCGGCTACGAGCCGCAGTACCGCTGGCGCGACTACGTCTAGGCGTCGTCAGTCGGCGTCAAGGTATCTGCGATGTCATTGGCCCAACTCTCGATCGCGTCCCAATCGCGGAAGTCGCCGTCGGCGGCGCGCACCGCAACCATGATCGCCCGCTCGCCGAAGCCGAGCTCGTTCTTGTCGATCTTGCCCGCAAAGATCCGGTGTTCGACCGGCGGGACCACTTCGACGATCTTCGCCACATCTACCGGTTCCTCATCGGGCTTCGGTGGGTCACCGAGGGGGCCACTCGAGAACAACCACACCGGCGGCACCGGGTCGCAGGCGGCGACGCGATCCGTCAGGTTCTTGGCGTCCTTCATCCAGTGCCCTGCATAGACGCCGCTCCCCAGAACGACGGCTCCGTACTCGTCCAGAGCCTCAACCCGATCGGGAGACTCGACGGTGACCACGAAGCCGCGATCCCGAAGCGTCGCACCGATGCGATCGGCAATCTCGGCAGTGGCGCCGTGCTTCGAGGCTGCTGATACGAGAACCTGCATGTCGCTCGCTCCCTTGCTCGCGTGGTTGCGTCTGAGAGCGTACGCACTCCGCCCGATCGCGTCCAGATGGCCCGGCCCTCGATGCGGTGCGATACAGTGGCGATATGGAACCCGTCACACCGGTCGAGTGGGTCGAGAACCCACGGGCAAGGAACATTGCGTCGAGCGAGGCCGTCGGGGAGTTCTTCCCGCGGGAAGTGTTCGAGCAGACGCGCAACTTCCACCGGCAAATCCCCGGGTATCAGATCAGTCCACTCCGCAACCTGTCGAACCTGGCGTCGATGGTCGGGGTTGGCGGCATCTGGGTGAAGGATGAGTCCCAGCGACTGAGCCTCAACTCCTTCAAGGTGCTCGGCGGATCGTTCGCGATCTACAGCTTCATCAAGTCAATGCTCGGACTCGAGGGCAAGTCGCTGTCGTTCGGAGAACTGATCTCGGACGAGACCCGGGCCAAGTTGGGTGACCTCACGTTCGCGACCGCCACCGACGGCAACCACGGCCGCGGGGTCGCGTGGGCGGCCGACAAGCTCAACTGCCGCGCCGTGATCTACGTCCACAAGGACACGTCGCAGGCCAGGATCGATGCCATCGCCGGCTACGGCGCTGATGTGCGTGTGGTCGATGGAACGTACGATGATGCCGTTCGTCAGGCCAGTGCCGATGCCGACGAGCATGGATGGCAGGTCATCTCGGACACGTCGTGGGAGGGATACCAGGACATCCCGAAGTGGGTCATGCAGGGCTACACGACGATGCTGTCGGAAGCGCAGGAGCAACTCGCGGGCCAGGGCATGGTCAAACCGACCCACGTCTTTGTTCAGGGCGGCGTCGGAGCGCTCGCTGCAGCGACGATCGGCTTCTACGCCTCGCGCTTCGGGGAGGACCGACCGACGACCGTCGTCGTGGAACCCGTCAACGCGGAGTGCCTGCTCGAGTCCGCTCGAATCGGTGACGGAGTACCTCACTCGGTGGATGGCGATCTCCAGACGATCATGGCCGGCCTCGCCTGCGGCGAACCGAGTCCGATCGCATGGCGTGTGCTCTGGGACACGGTCGATGCGTTCCTTGCATGCCCTGACTACGTGGCAGCAAAGGGAATGCGCGTCTATGCCACGCCGCTCTCCGGCGACCCGTTTGTCGTGAGTGGAGAATCGGGCGCCGTCACGCTGGGGGCGCTCATGTTCGTGACCGAGTATCCGGAGTTCGCACCGCTGAAGGAGTACCTCGGGATCGGACCTGAGTCGCAGATCCTTCTGATCAACTCAGAGGGGAACACCGACCCGGACGAGTTTCGTCGTGTGGTCTGGGAAGGCGCCAATTCGATCCCAGCGCAGTACCGCTGGAGCGCAGACGCCTAGGAGTTGACGACGGCTGAGACCAACTTCACGATCTCGACGATGGTCGCGATCACGAGTGCGATGATCAGGAAGACGATGATCACCTTGGCCAGCGATTCCCAGTCGAACGAATACGGTGAGAAGTCGAATGGGAAGACGCGGAGTGTGAGAGCAAGGACCGCGATGCTGGTCAGGTTGAGGATGATCTGGCCGGTCGAGCGGATCCACGCGGCGTCGTAGAGGATCCAGATGGCATTGACGCCGATGCTTGCCACGAGCGAGGCATTGACGATCGGCAAGAGTCGGTCGAAATCGGCCGTGAGGAACGGCACGATGTCCCACGCCAGCAGGTTGTTGACCACGAACAGGATGCCGGCGCTGACAGCGATTCCGACGAGGTACCCCAGACGCCGCACTCCGACCGGAGTGACATTCACCTGGCTCTGACGTGCCGACGTCATCGTCCGAACCCCCTTGTCCGGCATCGACCATCGTAGTCTCCGATGATGTCCACATTCGGCCATTCCAGTCTCTGGCATTGGTTGGAATGCGAGTCTCGGTTATGCCAGCGGCGGGGGTGTCCTGGTGAGACACCCCCGAGAGATCGACATTTGGACGCCTCGGAGTGGGGGAGCGCGGCGGCCCTACGGTATCGCCGCGGTATCCGTCGCCTCGATCTCAAGGCCCACCGGGCAAGCGATCCCGGTTGGTTGCATGCCACAGTAGCCCTCGGCCGCGATCGGATGCGCTGGAGGGGCGACCTCTCCGAAGTAGAACACGTCGAGATCGATGCCGCCCCGCGCGAGGTTGCGGGCCAGATACTGCTGGTGGTACTCCTCGGCGTAGAAGAAGTCCGAGGCAGGTTCGATTTCGGTGGTGATGGCGCCGAAGCCCGCCGCTGCGAGGTTCGCTGCGTACCGGTCGCGCGAGGCCAGCGCCTCGCGTTGTTGCTTCTCGGTGGTGGTGTAGATCGCGGATCGGTACTGCGAACCGCGATCCGGGCCCTGGCGCATGCCCTGCGTTGGATCGTGGGCTTCCCAGAAGCGTTTGAGGAGGAGCTCGAAAGACACGACCTTCGGGTCGAAGACGACGAGGACCGCCTCGGTGTGACCGGTCCGGCCCGAGCACACATCCTCGTAAGTTGGATTGGCGGTAGCGCCGCCGGCGTAGCCGACCGCGGTCGTGAACACGCCGTCGACGAGCCAGAACTGACGCTCGGCGCCCCAGAAACACCCCATCCCGAAGTAGATGGTCTCGAGACCGTCCGGGAACGGCCCTTTCGTAGGGGCCCCGGTGACGAAATGGGTTCCGCTGACCTCGATCGAAGGCTCCCGATCGGGGAGGGTTCGGCTGTTGTTCGAACTGTCGGTGTTGCGTGATCTCCACATGGTTGTTTCAACGCTACCGACGGCGGATTCCTTCCGCATTGGTCGACGCCAATTCGATGCTAGCTCTAGCTACCCGATGTGCGTACAATTGCAAGCATGATGCCAGCGTCCATCAACGAGGAGACCCCTCCCGGCTACCCGGAGCATTTGAGCGGTTCGCTCGAACTCAGCGACGGGCGCACGGTGCGGATCCGCGCGATCCTTCCATCCGACGTCGACGACCTGGCGTACGCCATCGAGACGGCCGATCGCGAGACGCTGCTCCATCGGTTCTTCACGGCGGCTCCCCACATCACGAATCGGCAGATCCACTATCTGGCTGAGGTGGACTACCGGCGTCGCCTGGCACTCATCGCCAGGGACGGCAACGGCAAGGGTGTAGCGGTCGCACGATACGAGTGCCATCCCGACAGCTGCAACGCCGAGGTCGCGGTGGCGGTCGATCCCGAGTGGCGTGGCCTCGGTATTGCCACCGAACTCCTGCGCCGTCTCGAGAACCCGGCGCGTGTGAACGGGTTCAAGGCGTTCGATGCCGTCTACCTTCCCGACAACCATGCGGTGGCCCGCGTGTTCGAGCACCTCGACTATGACCCTGCCCGCATCGAGGACGGTGTCGCCACCGTTTCGAAGTCGCTGGCGGGGTAGAGGAGCGGGTTGCGAATCTCGCGCGCTCCGAACACGGTACCCTGAGGTATCCGGAGGAGTCCGAGAATCGATCGAACCCGGCGAACGCGCAATACGCCGGTGGAAGGAACCCGAATGGAGCCCGTGAGGAGTCTGCACGACCTCCTCGAATTGCAGGACGTCGACTCGCAGATCGATCGCTTGATTGATCAGCGGCAGAGTCTTCCGGAGCTCAGCGACTACCGCTCGGCGCACGACGCGACGGTGCGGCTCGCCGGGGAACGCGATACGACCACCGATCGGCTCCGCGAGATCGAACTCGCTATTGACAAGACCTCCGGCGAACTCGAGATCACCCAGCAGAAGGCGGGCGCGGAAGAGATGCGCCTCTACGCCGGCGGTCTGAGTGCAAGAGACGCCGATTATCTTCGGCGCGAGGTCGAACTCCTGAAGGCCAAGATCGGCACGATGGAGGACGAGATCCTTGAACTCATGGAGTCGAGGGAGGAAGTCGAGGGAGACCTCGCTCGTCTGAACGGCGAACTGGCCGTCGAGACCGAACACAAGGCGACGCTCGAAGCCGGCATTCGCGAGTCCTGGCGGGTGATCGACGCCGAGCTAGCCGTGAAGGAGCGGCGCAAGAACGAAGTCGTGCCGCTCATCGACGAGGACCTGATCGTTCTCTACGAGGATCTCCGCGAGACGGCTGATGGGCGGCGTGCGGTTGGCGCACTGTCTGGCGGCGTCTGCGGCGCCTGCCATCTCATGCTTTCCGGCGCCGAAGAGAACGAGGCCCGGCGACAGGATCCGCCGCGTTGCGTCCACTGTCGGGCAATCCTCGTTCCGTAGACCTCGATGCTGTTCTGGCACGTAGGGGCGACGATCGGCTTCATTCGCTACGCCTTCCGCGACGAAGCGATGGATCTGCGGATCCTCGCCCTCGGTTCCCTCCTCCCCGACCTGATCGACACGCCGATCGGGCTTGCCCTCTGGCCCTCCTTTCGCAGTGTGAGACTGGCATCGCACACCATCCTCTTTGCGTCGGTGCTTCTGGTGCTCGTCATGGCAACTACCCGCCGGGGACGGCCAAGGAAGCGGTGGATGCCACTCGCCGTCGGCGTCCTGATCCACCTGGTACTCGACGCGATGTGGACGTCCCCGGCCACGTTGTGGTGGCCGTTTCTCGGGTGGGACTTTGATGCCACGAGCTACCAGACGGCTTGGGCGTATCTCGAATGGCTGCTGACCGACATGCGAACCTGGGGTCTCGAAGCCGTCGGTCTCGCCTACCTCAGCATCCTTGCACGCCGCTCGCAACTCGGTGAACCAGACGCGAGGCAGACGTTGCTCAGGACGGGTCGGGTGTCGGCTCCGATCGGCCGTTGATGCGCCAGGCGTGCCACACCATACGCACAGCGAGCATGATCAGGAAGAATCCGAACAGTCGTCGGAGCAGGTCTTCATTGAGTTGCAGCGCCACGTTCGCACCAACGACCGCCCCGACGATTCCCGCCAAACCGATGGGGATCGCAAGCCGCCACCGGACATTGCCCATTCTGGCGTGCGCAAGGGTTGCGATGATCGCCGTTGGGAAGATGACGGCGAGCGACGTGCCCTGGGCGATGTGCTGGTCGAATCCGAAGATGACAACGAGCACAGGTACGAAGACGATTCCGCCGCCCAGACCGAGGGCTGCGGCGACGATTCCAGCGACGAGTCCGAGAACGACGAGTCCAACGACTTCCAGCATGGTCAGAGCACCATCCTGATCCCTGCGATCGCGAGGACGAGTGCGAAGGCGACGGCGAGCACGCGCTCGTTGACCCGCTCCGCGATCCACGCACCAATCCACGCACCGACAACAGATCCGACGAGGATCAGTCCAGCAGCCCGCCAGTCGACACTTCCGCTGACGCCGAACGTGGCCATCGCCGCTGCTGACGAGGCAACGATCGTGGCCGTCGAGGTACCGGACGCCTCCCGCTGCGCGAGCGCAAGCCAGAGGACCAGTCCCGGCACCACGATCACGCCGCCACCGACACCGAACAAGCCGGCGATCATGCCTGCAACCGCGCCGAGTGCGATGGCCTTTAGAAGGATCCTGCTCACGGGGAGTGAAGGTAGTCGGTCTGGCCGGTGTCGCCGTTGCTCGCCCCTAGACGGGCACCGTCGTTAGCCTCTCCGGTCATGAGGTCACTCGTCTCGATCCTGGTGGTTCTGGCGGCAGTTGCTGCCGGGTGCGGCGCATCCGAGGACGACTCGGTGTCGTCGCCTCCCGCGGTCGTCGCCGGCTGGGCCGAGGCGGTTGACACCCGGGACTTCGAAGCAGCGACGGACGCTGTCTATGAGCCGTCGATGGTGATCGTGCTCGCCGCAGAGAACGCACTCCCCGCCTCGGACACCGCGGCGATGCTCAACGATGGGATCACTCCTGCCGCGGGCGCCGCATACTGGTCCTCGTTTCGCGACGGTTTCGATGCGTTCGCCGGACGCCCGATCTCGGCGCTCAACGTCGGTAGTTCCGCGGAGATCGAAGCTGGCGGCGTCATGTGGGCCGTCGTGGCAGTCGGCGTCCAGGAGGAGGCATCGGCTCCCACGTTCACCCGCGATGCCGACGGATGGGTGGTGGATCTCGTCGCAACCCTGGCAACGGGATTCGTCGAGCCGCTGCTCTCCTACTTGGAGGGTCTGCCCGACGACGAGGACGGAGCAGCGATCCGCGAATCGTATGAGACCGTTGTCGTCCCGGCCATGTGGGCAGCCATCGAAGCCGGCGACCACGGCGATGATTTCGCCCGTCGGGCCCTCACCCTGATCGAAGCCGCAACGCCCTAGGAGCCGAGCAATCGCAACTCGGGCAGCACGTCCCTGCCAAGCATGGCGATCGTCGATTCCTGATCCAGAGAAGTCGTCTGGAGTGTCACAACATCGGCGCCGACCTCGGTGATCAGCGGCCGGTATGTCTCGACGTAGTCGTCCGGAGTCGAAACGATGCTGTACGACGCGAGGACCTCGTCACGGTCGAGGTCGTCGGCACGCTCGCGCAGATCAGCCGGATCGACGGCCTCGAGACGCCCGGGGGCGCGCAGACCACGCCATGCGCCGAGCGCCAGCCAAGCCTCATCGGGGGAGTCGGCACGCACCGTCCACCTGCTCGCAGCGATCGTCGGAGCTTCGCGGCCGGCCTCGGCCGCTGCGCCCATCGCCGGATCGACGACCCGCTCTCTCGTCGTCTCGGGGTCGCGGACAGAGGTGATGATCCCCTCGGCCTTGGTCGCGGCGAGCACAGCAGACTTTGGTCCTCCCGCTGCCATCCAAATCGGCAGATCCGAGATCGGGGGGCTGTACAGCTTCGCTCGGTCCGTTCGGTACCACTCGCCCTCGTACGTCAGCTTCTCGCCGTCGAGGAGGCGTCGCATGATGTCGAGGGCCTCGCTCATCCGTGATGCGCGCTCCGCGTACGTGGGGAAGTCGTAGCCCAGCGGTCCTTCGTTGAGGTTCTCTCCAGTCCCGACTCCGAGACGGAAGCGGCCTCCGGAGAGGCGGTCGATCGTTGCCGCAGCCTGCGCCACGACGGCCGGGTGGTAGCGGAAGAGGGGAGTGGTGACGGCGGTGACCATTTCTACTCGTTCGGTCGCATGGGCGATGGCGCCGAGCGTCGAGAACGCGTACCCGGAGGCAGAGACGTCATCAACCCAAGGGTGGAAATGCTCCGAGACCATCACCGCATCGAACCCGGCCTCCTCGGCCAGAACTGCGTGCCGGACGAGATCCTCCGGCTGGAATTGCTCGTGTCCGCAGAAATAGGCGAATCGCGTCATCGGACCTCCTCGTTGAACTGGATCCTAGGGGCGGGTTCGCGGGTGTAACCTCACGCCCGCCCGGGAGATCGAATCACCAGGACTGCATCAAGGGAGGGTCATGTCAATCAACAAACTCGTCGCCGAGCTCCTCGGTACCTACGTCCTCGTCCTCGGTGGTACCGGTGCCATCCTGTCAGCTGCTGGTGGCGGCGCACCCAGCAACATCCTGATCGTGGCGTTCGCGTTCGGTCTCGCGCTGATCGCCGGCTTGTACGCCTTCGGTGAGGTTTCGGGTGGGCACTACAACCCGGCCGTCAGCCTAGCAATGGTCCTCGACCGGCGTCTGGATCCGCTCTCGATGGTGGGCTACTGGGTGGCCCAGATCGTTGGTGCGACGCTCGCTTCTCTCACGCTGCTGGTCGCGACCAACACGGAGGCCGTGGCCGGCACGATGACGACGTTCGGTGCCGGCGTCGAGGCGTGGGAAGCGTTCCTGTTCGAGGTGGTGTTCACCGCGATCTTCCTTGCCGTCATCCTCAAGGCCACAAAGAGCGCCAATTCGGCGAAGACGGCGTTCCTCGGCATCGGTCTCACGTTGACCATGATTCACATCGTCCTGATCCCGTTCACGGGTACATCGGTGAACCCGGCCCGCTCACTGGGTCCGGCAATCGTCGCCGGCGTCTGGACGGATCAAGGGGTCTACTGGATCGCGCCGCTCGTCGGTGCCGCCCTCGGCTGGGGCATCTACAAGCTGGTGACGATGGGCGAAGCCGAGTAGCCACACACCACCCTCAACACGCTGAGGGGTCGTCGGAGGGCGGCCCCTCAGTCGCGTGTTCTGGACTTCCGGGCCGGATAGGCCCCGAGCGCGACGACGCCGGCGGCGAACAGGATCGCAATCCACCACTGGAGAAGGCCCTCCTCGGGAACGAACCCAAGGACCACACCCGCCGAGATCGCGACCATCGTGGCGACCACGCCGAAGGCGAGGACCGGGATCGGGGGTGGCGGGCCGGTGCGCACCCGCTGCTCGTATCGCCCAAAGACCGCGATCACGGCAGCGAGGCCGATCATGAGGACGGCAATCCAGATCGGACGGGTCAACCACCATCCGCTGGTCAGCGGTTCGAGGCTGAATCCGAACCCGACGCCGTACCCAATCAGCACCACGATTGCCAGCGTGGGAAGGTGCCACACGTAGACGGTCATCATGACGACGTGGAATCCCACCACGGCCGTCCAGGGACGTTCGCGGTGCATCCAGCGCCGCGCCGCCGGCTCGGCAAGGCGAACGACTGCGTACTGGAGGAGTGCCAGCACCAGCAGTACCGCAGTCGGTGGGAGGGTGTTGTTCTCCGTTGCTCCTGGGACGCCGACCATGGAGACGGGATAGGGGCCGGCCAGGGTAAGGACGAGAAGAACCCCGAAGGCGGCGGGGATGCTGACCAGCAGGGGGGTGGTCGCCGGTCGGTCCGCCTCGGTGGCCCAGCGGTACCCGAGTTGGTGGGCGGTCAACCAAACGAAACCGAAATTGAGCCATCCGATCCAGTCGAGGTCGGTTGCGTAGCGGACGGCATCGGCGGCGAACGCCAGGGCAAGGCCGAGCACGACCGACCACCACCCGAGTCGTGTCCAGAGCCAGACCGTCGCCGGGACCGCCAAGATCACCAGCAGATAGACCGCGAGGAACCAGAGGGGAGTGACAACCGCGAAGCTCCCCGCCCGGATCAGACTGTGATCCACGCCGAGGAGACCGGCCCCTACGGAGATCAGCGACCAGACCGCGAGGAACGGCACGATCGGCGTCATCAACCTGCGGAACCGCGCAACGATCCACTCGCTCACGGAACGATCGCTCCGAATGGCCGCGTGATAGGAGCGCCAGTTTGCGTATCCGCCGACGATGAAGAAGACCGGAATCACCTGAATGAGCCACGTCAGCCAATGGGTCCACTCGGCGAGTTCGAGGATGTTCGTGAACCGGAGACTGCCGTCGGGTTCCACGTAGACGGCCGACGCGAGCCAGTGTCCGAGTACCACGACGGTGAGGGCGGCCGCCCGATAGAAGTCGATCGCCCGGTTCCGAGACGCCGGCGTCTGCGCTGCGAGGTCGCTGATGCGTGACATTGCAGGAGAGCCTACGACGGAGTGGAGCTGCGAGCTGCCACAACCGGAAGCGCCCCCGTGCGGGGGCGCTTCCGATGCGAGTCTGCGTGTAAGCCGGATCCTGTCGTGGACGGCCATCTATCTGGGATCAGCATTGCTGCTGACCTCGCGCGGTCTACCCGGGACGTAGCGGGCGGGCCACCCTGTCCCTGCTCGACCTTGCTCCGGATGGGGTTTGCCAAGCCGGCCCGGTCTCCCGCGCCGCTGGTGGTCTCTTACACCACCGTTTCACCCTTGCCTGTGCCCCTGAATGTGAGATTCCGTGGGCCATCGGCGGTCTGCTCTCTGCTGCACTGTCCGTCGGGTCACCCCGCCTGGGTGTTACCCAGCATCCTGCCCTGTGGAGTCCGGACTTTCCTCGGCCCGAGGGCCGCGGCCGCCTCGCGAACTCGCAGCACAAACGCTAGCGCCGGTGCCACCGTTCCCGCACACGAAAGCGCCTCCGGGACGATCCCCGGAGGCGCTCTCGATATCGACGAGGGACGAAGCCCTAGATGAACATCGTCTGGGCGCCGTCGATGATCTCCATGAAGTCGCCGACGTTCAGCACGCCGTCGAGGCCGTCGATCATGTCATCCTCCGTCAGGTTGAACATGTCGACCGACATCTTGCAGGCCCAGAGATGGCAGCCCATGTCCTGAAGATGTGCCAGGAACGTCGGAACGTCGGGAATATCGAGCGCGTCCATCTGCTTCTTCATCTGCTTCGTGGCCATGGTCGTCATCCCCGGGAAGGGAGCGAGCGCCGCCGGCATGTGGGTCGCAGGATTTCCAACAGGGGAGAACTTGAGGTTCCCCATCGTCTTCTTGTTGATCATGTCCATGCCCCAGAACGTGAAGAAGATATGCGTCTCGATACCTTGCTCCAGCGCTCCGCTGGCCATGATCAGGCCCGGGTAGGCCATGTCGAGCGAGCCCTTTGAGCAGACGAAAGAGATCTTCCGCTCCGG
Organism: uncultured Actinomycetota bacterium; assembly: GCA_963785245.1. Taxonomy (GTDB): domain Bacteria; phylum Actinomycetota; class Acidimicrobiia; order Spongiisociales; family UBA5794; genus JAHEEL01. The sequence continues at coordinate 24,141 of CAWAUO010000012.1, forward strand.
GTCGTCGTCTCCAAAATCGGGAACGATCGGTGCGTCGGTCATCGTGATCCTTTCTAGATGCAGCCCGCGGGCTTCGGAAGGCCGGAGACGTAGGACATCTTCCTGGCCGGCTTCTTCGGGAAGAGCTGGAACAGCGATTTCGTCGGGATGCCCCCGACCGCCGTCACGCGCCGAAGCGTCGCGGTCTCACCCTGGTCCTGATAGTCAGAGCGCAGGAACGTGATGACCTTCCAGTGATCGTCGTTCAGCTCCTCGATTCCAATGTTGGAGGCGAGCTCCTTTGCCAGGTCTTCGCTCCACTCGTCGTACTCCGTGAGGAAACCCTCCTCGTCGACGTGGACCTCCTGGCCTCCGATGGTCGTTACCGGCATCACGCACCTCCTTCAGGTGACTTCGTTGCTTGTTGCGCCTTGATGGTGGCCGTGGCCGTCTCGGTCTCCGAGGCGGAAACGACCTTGAACGTGTTGAGGGCCCGCGAGGCCCCGTCGCACTTCTGGATCGCGGATCTGGCCGGCAAGGGAGATCAACCCCGGCGGCTCGGCCGGTTCGAGTTCTGCCGCCGTCTGCTGCCGCTGCACGGCGTCGAGCATGCGCTCTGCCACCGCGAGCATCTCCGGTTGCGTCAGGTTCTTGACGATGTCGAGCATCTGAACGATGGTGTCGCCGAGTGCCTCAACGTCCTCCTTCGAGTAGGCCGTGACGATCTTGTCTGCGATCCCGAGACCGGCCTGAGCGAACTCGAAGTAGCCGCGCTGCTCGAATGCCTCGAGGGTGGTCAGGATCTTCGTGACGGCCTCGCCCGTCAGCGGCCCGGCATCATCGAGGAAATCCATGAGGCTCTCGAAGCGAGCCATGGCGTCCTCGATGTTCTTCGTGTTGCGGAGGATTCGACGCAGCAGACGGAGCATGTCCTCGGGCTGTACCCACTCCTGGATGGCCTCGAGTTCGTTGCTGGTGAGAATCATCGCCTCTCCGGCGATTGGCGCGAGATCGGCCCGCAGTTCGTCCCACTGCTGCCGGCGCAGTCGCTGCTCCCGGAGTTCCTCAAGCAGCAGGTCCATCTGGGCCGACATCACGTCGATCTTCTGCTCGAGTTCGGCGATCCGGTCGGTGGAGACGGTCGTCATCGCACCCCCTCATCGATCTTCCCGGCCATGAGCATCTCATGGGGGAGTGGCAGTTCCTTGCCGCGCAGCAGCATGTTCCAGTAGGTCCACTTGAAGATCATCTTGCCCCAGTGATTCATCTCGGTCTCGCGTAGCAAGGTGAACGGGCCGATGCCGGGGAGCGGATACTTGCCGGGGAGCGGCTCCGTCGTGTAGTTGAAGTCGATCAACAGCCCCTTGCCGTGGCCGGACTCGATGAAGCAGTTGGCATGCCCGTCGAACTCGAGCAGCATCGGGAGACCCTCAATGTGGCGAAGGAAGTTCTCGGTGAACACCTCGACTGCGAAGTGGGCAACCGAACCCGCCTTCGATGTCGGCAGGTCCGCGGCATCGCCGATGGCGAAGATGTTGTCGTGGTCCTTGGAGAGGAAGTTTCCGCTGTCGACCGGGACGAAATTGCTCTCGTTTCCGAGGCCCGAACGGGCGACGGCGTCCGATCCCATGTTCAACGGGATGGTGACGAGCAAGTCGTACTCGATCTCCCGCTCGTCATACGAGACGAGCTTCTTCTCGTCGGCATCGACCCGCTCCAGGTAGAAGTCGGGTTCGAGGTTCACGTTCTTGTCCTCGAGGAGGTTGCCAAGGTGCTTCGCTGCGATCGGTTTCGTGAATGCCGCGTCGAGCGGGGTCACGTAGGTGAGTTCGACCTTGTCACGGAGTCCCTTGTCCTGGAAGTAGGCGTCGGCCAGGAAGATGAACTCCAGGGGTGCCACCGGGCACTTGATCGGCATCTCGACGATATTGAGGACGAGCTTGCCGCCCTCCCAGAATCGGAGGGCCTCGGCGAGCGCCTTCGCTCCTTCGAGGGTGTAGAAGTCGTGGATCGTCTTGCCGTACTCGGGCCCCTCAAGGCCGGGAGTCTCGTCCGGCCGGATCGATGTTCCGGTGGCGATCACCAGGTAGTCGTACTCCACGGTCGTTCCGTCTGACAGCTTGACCCGATTGTCGTCGGGTTCTATCAGGTCGATCTCAGCTTCGATGTACGTGACGCCGTTCGGGATGAAGTCGAGTTTCGGTTTCACGACATCGGCCGGGGTGTAGATCCCGAAGGGGATGAACAGGAATCCCGGCTGGTAGTAGTGCGTCGGCTCCTGGTCGATCATGGTGATCGTCCACTCGTCGGTGCTGAGTCGTGGCCGCAGCTTGGCGGCCACCATGGTGCCCGCGGTACCCGCGCCGAGAATCACCAGTCGTTTCACGTTGCGCTCCTTGTTTGGTCGTTTGTCCGTCGTTCTTGGGTCGCGATGTTGGAGAGATGTCTGGCGAGGACCGGGATCGCAGCCAGGAATCGTTGCTGCTCCTCGGGGTCGATGTGATGGACGTCCTCGATGCTCTGTTCGATGACGGGGAGAGGCACGCGGGACTCGAGTGCGATCGCTTCGACCTGCTCAGGGGTGGGGGGCCATGCTGCGGGGGCTATGCCTCCCGAGATGACCATCCCGGAGAGTTCGTTCCCGATTCGGATGAACGCCCGGGTGCACAGGAATCCGAGGTGGCTTGGCCTGAGACGAGGTTCGAAGTCGTACTGCCCGCCGAGCGCGTTCCACTCGGCGATGCAGCGATCAAGGGCGGCGGCCTCGCCCGAGACGGCGGCGAAGTACCCGCACGGGTTGCTGATCTCGGTGATCGGGTTGCCGGTGATATCGGTGACGATCACCATGACCCCGTAGAGATCGGCGAAGAGGTCGGCGACATCCTGAGTGTGCGACGGAGTGCGGCCGCTCCCGGTGCCGTTGCTCGGACCTTCGAGGAACTCCTCGATCGCATCGGCCGGAAAACGCCACTGCCGACCGACTTTGATGGCGGGGAGTCGGCCGGACTCCGCCATGCGGTAGATCGTCGATCGATCGACCCGGATCAGTTCCTGGACATCACGGGCGGTGAGGTAGGACGGGGAGGTACCGACGGTCTGCATCAGCGCCCTCCCTCTGCATGTCCTGCATATCGAATCTGCACAACGTGCATGTTATGCATCTTCTGCAGACGATCAAGCGGCCTATCAGGGCCGAAAGGCCCGTTTCGCGTTCAGCGGCCTACACAACGGCGTTGCGTCGGTCGTCAAGGCCGACGATCCAGCCGATAGGCAACTCCCAATGCCGGGAGCCGGACAGCATGCGATCGAGGTAGGCGGGTGCCGGCACGAGTTCCGGCCCGGTTGACTCGGTGGTTCGGTGAATCGCGACGGGGTGTCTGCGACCGGACCGATCGATCACGTCCGTCTCCTCGCGATATCGGTCCTCGGTCTCTTCGACGCGATCGAGGGCGTCGGCTTCAGCGTCTGGGACCGAGAAGACCGCTCCCCACACGGTCGAACCTGGATCGGGCACGATGGTCGGGAGTCCGCCCTTCCAACCGTTGCCCTCGACGGAGAATGACAGTGTGGCCTCTGCGAGATGCGCGACGAATTCGAACGTTGCCGACGGTGCGACGGCTCGAAGGTCGTCCGGCGCCAGGCGCGCGGTGTAGACGAAGTACAGCAAGAAAGCTCCTCCCCGGTGCTTCGCTCAGAGTGTAGATGGGACCCGGGGACCAGACCAGAGATTCGGGAACCTCGGAACCGACACCGGGCGTCAAACCCTCGTAGTTGAAGAAGCAAGGGGTTGACATGACCAACACGCTCGAATTCCCAACGCTCGAGGCGCCGATCCTCGATGAACGCCCGTGGGCGGTCTACTCGGCCTGCCGCGACGCCGATCCAGAACTCTTCTTCGCCAAGACCCGAGCGGACGAGCGGGCCGCGCTCGCCGTGTGCTCGACGTGCCCTGTTGTCGAGGAATGCCTCGAATTCTCCCTCGAGACGCGTGAACGGTTCGGCGTATGGGGCGGGACGCACGAGCGAGATCGCCGGAAGATGCTTCGGTCGTAGCGCCGGGGACGTACCGGGCCGGCCATGTACCACTACGTCGACCGTTCACGGACCACCTTCGAAATGTCGAGATGTTGCACCGTTCGGATGGCGGGGATAACCGAGAGCAACGCCACGAGGAGCATGGCGAGTGCGCTGAGTACCAGGGTCGCCCAGTTCATGTCGAGTCCGAACGTGAACATGTCCGACGAGTACGACTGCATGAACAGGGCCGCCACGGCGTAGCCGACGATCAACCCGGGCACAATCCCGAGGGCCGTCAACAGAAGGTTCTCGCCGGTGATCAGCGAGGCCAACTTCCGTTGCGAGAGACCGTTGGCGCGCATCGTTGCGTACTCGCTCTCGCGCTCGGCGACGTTCACCGAGATGGTGTTGAAGATCAGGGCGAACGCCATGACTGCGCCAAATGCCAGCATGATGCCGACGAACATGTAGAAGAACCCCAGGAATTCCTGGAACATGTCGTACAGCGCACGCGAGTCGACAACTGCCACCACCGCCTCGACATCTTCGAGTTCGTCGATGACAACGGCGCGGTCCGCGCCGTCGTCGAACACCGCCTTGACGTGCGTGATGGATGGACTCGCGAGGGCGGACGGCGGGATCGATGGATCGGCATCGCCGATCGCCTTCTCGAAGACCTCGCGTTCCATGTAGATGAACGTTCCGAGGGGTTCATCGACGAACCCCGCGATGGTTGTCGAGAACGAGGTCCCGAGCGTCGGAAACGACAACTCGACGGTGTCGCCCTCGGAGACACCGATCTCGGTCCCCAGTGACGAACCGGCAAGGATGCCGCTCGGCGGCAGGCGGCCGTCGGATGTGTCGAATCCGTGCACGGCCGTGTTGGACTGATAGGCGTCGAGTTGTGATGCGTAGGACCCGTCCGGCCCGCGAGCCGAGACCGCGACGCTGACGACGCCCTCCGCGGTCGCTACGCCCGGCGTCGCCGAGACCCGATCCACGGCCTCGTCGTCAACCGCCGCGCCGAAGATCACGTTCGCGTCCTCGATCGCGATCTCGTTGAAGTTGCGGTCGAGGAGGTTGGCGACGGTGTCGATCATGCCCCACGACGCAAGGATCAGCGTGAGGGCAAGGACAACACCGAGGATCGTTGAAATGCTGCGACGGCGGTTTCTGCCGATGCCGCGCAACACCATGAGCCAGCGGATAGGGAGTCGCCGTACTGGTGGGACCGCGCGTTCGACCAGGCTCGGACGGCCCTTCTGCGTCGGCGTGTCTCCCCGCATCGCCTCGGCCGGACTCAACCGGGACGCCGCTCGAGTGGGGGCCAGCGCTGCCAGCACGCCAACGGCTAGACCGAAGAGAAGGCCGACGAGGGGAGTCACCCAGTGCCATCCCCGAACCGTGTCCGGGATCCCGAGCGCTTCGGTGTAGAGGCCTGTGATGGCGTACCCGAGCAGCATGCCGATGACGACACCAACGATCGCTCCAGCGATACCCAGCACGAGTCCGTACGACAGGTAGTGGCGGGTGATGAGGCGCCGCGAGACTCCGCTCGCCATGAGGGTCCCGATCTGTGCGCGCTGCGCGTAGACGACGCGGGTGAGGATGATGAACGTTGCCATGCCGGCGGCGAGCAGGAACAGCGCAGGGAACATGATCGCCATCTCCTCGAAACCCTGTAGGTCGAGCTTCAGGCCGGCGTTGGACGGTTGCTCGGCCTGGGTCATCACGTCCGCAGCACCGGCCGTGACCGCCAGCGCCTCGACGGACGCGTCGGTCGCATCGCGGTCAGCATCGTCTGTGTAGAGGATCAGTGTTTGCTCGGAGACCGCTGCTGCCGGTGCCGCGTCGAGAACGTCTTCGACAACGAACGCGACGCCGAACGTGCCGGGCGGGGGAAGAAATTCTGACGACTCTCAGCCAGCCAGATGTACTCGGCCGAAACGGCGGTCCCGACGATGGGTGCATCGGCCCATTCGGTCCCGGTGAAGACCTCGATCTGGTCGCCGACGGCGAGGTCGAAGAAGTCGGCGAGGTGTTGCTCGGCGACGAGGCCGAGTGGAGAGCTGCCGTCCAGATACGCGCCGCCGGTGATGTCGATCTGATTGATGGTCGGTTGCGTGCCCGGGGGCATCCCGATGAGGCGGCCCTGAAGCGTGTCGTCGTTGATGCGGAACGGGACGTCGGCGACCCTTCGGTGTTCCACGGTCGCGACGCCATCGATGAGGCCCACCTCCTCTGTGAAGGTGGGGCCGGCGCCGGTCACCGTGACATCGGCGAACCCGAGACGCTCGTAGGTGCCGCTGTACGACGATTCGAGGTTCAGGAAGGCGTCGTACGACGCGGCGAACAGCATGACACCGAGCGCGATCGTCACGAAGACCGCGAGGAACTGCCACCGTTGTCGGCTCATGTCCCGGCGGCGCTTCGTCGTGAGGTAGTTCACCAGTCGAGTTGTCCCGGTTCGGCAGGCGACGCGTTCGTTTCTACCGAGATGATCTCGCCGTCGCGCAGGCGGATCACACGGTCGGCGATGTTGGCCGTGACGGCATTATGGGTGACGATGAGCACCGAGCGCTCGCCGTTCTCCGTCACCGCGCGCAGCAGGTTCAGGATCGCGATGCCGCTCTCGACATCGAGCGAGCCGGTCGGCTCGTCGCACAGCATGAGCGGTGGATCCTTCACCAAACCTCGAGCGATCGACACCCGTTGCTGCTCACCGCCGGAGAGTTGACCGGGGAAGTGGTCCATGCGATCGGTGAGGCCGACCTGGGCCAGAACGGTCTCGGTGCGCTGGAGGCCGTCTGAGGAGGCGAGCTCTGCAATGAGAGCGACGTTCTCCTTCGCCGTCAGCGTCGGGACGAGGTTGTAGAACTGAAAGACAAAGCCGATCGAGTTGAGGCGGTAGGCCGTGCGCTCCTTGTCCCCGAGTTCGTTCAGTGTGACGCCATCGGCCTCGACCGCACCCGACGTCGGCTCCTCGAGGGCGCCGATCTGGTTGAGGAGCGTCGTCTTGCCGGAGCCGGACGGGCCAAGCAGTACGACGAGTTCTCCTCTCGGGATCTCGAGCGACACATCACGGAGGGCCCGGACTTCGGTCTCGCCCTCGCCGTAGGTCTTCGTGAGGTTGGTCGTCTTCACCGCAGGCGTCATCGATGTCTCTCCTTCGTGACAGTCACTGTCATATGATAGTCTCTGTCACGATGAATGCATCCGTACCGAACCTGAGAGACCGCAAGCGCCGAGCGATGATGTTACGCGTCCAGGACGCGGCATTCCGTGCGGCGTTCCGGGCCGGCTACGCAGGCACCACCGTCGAGGCGGTTGCCGCGGCCGCCGACGTGTCGCCATCCACGGTGTACCGGGCATTTGGCACGAAGGAAGGGATCTTTCTCTGGGACGAACTCGAGCTACCGGCCATGGAGCTGCTCGAAGATGAACTTGCGCATCGCTCACCCATTGCGGCAGCAATCGCGGTCGTCGAGGCGATTGGAGCCCTCGAGTTTCACGTCTCCGATGCCGAGATGCGCGAGCGCCTCAATCTGGTCCTGTCGGAACCCGGCTTGCGGTCGTCGATGAACGACGAGTTCCGCCGGTTCGAGGGAGAACTCGCGGCGATGTTCGCCGGCGGTGGCGAGATCGACGCCGTGGAGGCTCGGATCGTCGCCGCTGCCACGGTGGCGGCGGTACTGGCTGCTGTCGAGGCATGGGGCAGCGCGAAGCCTCCGGTGCCTTTCGCTGCTGCCGCCGCCGATGCGGCTGCTTCGCTGCGCAGCGTGCTGAACAGGTAGGGTTCTCCCCATGTCCAACGTCTCGTGGTCCACAACCCTCAACCAGTTGATCGGCGGCGCCGACCTCTCGCGAGAACAGGCCTACGCCGTGATGAGCGAGATCATGGCCGGCGCCGCCACCGAAGCCCAGATCGCGGCGGTTCTCGTAGCCCTGCGGGCGAAGGGAGAGACCGCCGATGAGATGACCGGTCTCGTCGACGCCATGGTGGACGCGTCGGTTCGAGTCGATGTCGGAGAACCGGTCGTCGACTCCGTCGGTACCGGTGGTGACCAATCGGGGACGTTCAACATCTCGACGACCGCCGCGTTCATCGCTGCCGGTGTCGGGGTCAGGATCGCAAAGCATGGGAACCGGGCGGCTTCGTCGAAGACCGGATCAGCAGATGTGCTCGAGGCGCTTGGTTTCAATCTGGAGATGGAACCGGAGGACACCGTCGCTATGGTCCGGGAGGTGGGATTTGGGTTCTTCTTCGCCCCGCGCTACCACCCGGCGATGCGCCATGCGGGACCGGTCCGCTCCTCGCTCGGAATTCGGACCGTGTTTAACTTCCTCGGACCGCTCACGAACCCTGCCGGGGCGAGCCGTCTCTCAGTGGGCACGTCGGATTCGCGCATGGCCGGTCTCATGGTCGATGTACTCCGTAACCGCGGCGCTGATCGAGCATTTGTCTTCTACGGAGAGGACGGACTCGACGAACTCACTACCACGGGGCCATCGTTCATCTACCGGCTCCGGAACGGCGAGGTCACGACCGCGGAGTTCACCCCCGAGGACTTCGGTGTGCGGCGCTCCTCGATCGAGGACCTCAAGGGCGGATCAGTGGAGGACAATGCTGCAATCCTGAGGGCGATCCTCGATGGACGTCCCGGACCGAAGCGAGACATCGCCATCGTCAATGCGGCGCCGGCCATTGTGGTTTCCGGGCTCGCCGATGGATTCGTGGAAGCCGTGCAATTGGCCGCAGAGGCGATCGACTCTGGCGACGCTCAGGCCGTGCTCGATCGAGCGATTGCCTTTACCAGCGCACGCGGATAGCCGGCACACGAACCGCCCCCGTATTTCGCAGCATCCGGTACGGTGCACTCATGCGGAGATCAATAGTTCTGATTGCGGCACTCGCCGTGGCGGCTGCCTCGTGTTCAGCCGGCGCCGACACGACGACCACAGCCGCCGAGCCATCGCAAACAACCGTCGCAGCGCCTGCCGCCGGCGGGGATTCGACGACCTCAACCACCACAGGTGAGACATCGTCATCGACCACCACATCGTCGGAGGCAACGGAACCTCCGGCGACATCCCCGCCGATCGACGGACCGCCGGCACCCGACTTCACGCTGGCACTCGGCGACGGAGGCGAATTCACGCTGTCGGCCGAGCAGAAGCCCGTGTATCTGGTCTTCTGGGCCGAGTGGTGAGGCGTCTGCCGACGGGAGTTGCCCGTCATTGATGCCATAGCGCCGGACTATGCCGACACGGTGCGGATCATCGCGGTCGCCGGACAGTCGGACCTCGACTCAACACGATCCGAGGCAGAAGAGCTGCTGTCGAACGTGGAATGGGGACTCGACGACTCGATCTGGGACCTCTACGGGGTGCGGGGTCAGCCCGTGTCGTACTTGATCACCGGCAACGACATCCAGGTCGCCAACTGGTTCGGTGCAGCCGGTGAGGATGCCATTCGGGCTGCGCTCGACGAACTCGTGGCACTCGGGGCCTAGGCCGTCAGGAGTTCCTGCGCTGCAGGACGGACCAGAAGAGAAGCCCGACACCGAGGGCGAGGCCGCTCGCGTAGAACCAGACGGGTCCTCCGGAGATCGAAGGCTGGAACGGTTCGGTCGCAAGGCGCGTCCCCGCTGCCGCGATGATGGCGACCGCGGCCGGTGATCCCGCCGGTGGCCGCCGGTAGGCCTTCCACCACGCCACCAAGATCGCTGCGAATGCCAGGAGCAGCGCTGCGTAGATGCCGACCGGATGCCGGGTCACCGTGCTGCCCTCCTGAGCGATCGCCCACGGAAGATCCGAAGCGGTGCCGAGGCACGATCCCCGGACGACGCAGCCCGCATGCCACCCGGCGAGACCGGCGAGCGCAGCAGCCGAGATGCCGTCGGCCATCGTGATCGTGTTCCTCCTGGCCTGCAGCGCGAACACGGCCGCCGCTCCAACAGATGCGCCGACGGTGGAGACGCCCGAGCGCACCAGGATGACGTCCATCGGGTGTGCGATCGGGTTCACGCCGTCGACCAGCATCGCCACGATCCGACCGATGAAGATGCCGGCAACGGTCGAAACGAGCGCGATCTCCCACAGGTTCCCGGCACACCGGGCGGCGTTGCCATGCTTCGCCTCCCACCACAGCATGGCGTATGCCGCGGCGCCCGCGATGGCCGCGGCGGCGAGGAGGGTGAATTCCATCAGCCATTCACCAACTCATCGACCTGCAGGGCCAGCGTCCGTTCGTCGATGACGCCGAAGTGCAGGTACGAGAGATCGCCACCGGCCCGGTAGAAGAACGTGAGGGGGACGCCCCTCGAACCGCCGAGATCGGTCGGGATCTGTCCCGAGGCGTCCGAGAGGTGGGTGATCGGCGCATCGGGGAAGAACTCGGCGATGAACGCCGTCGCACCCTCCGGGGTGTCCCGTACGTCCAATCCGATGAAGAGCACGTCATCGGCGTACTCGGTGGCGGCCCGACCGATCAGCGGTGCTTCGGAGCGGCACGGCGTGCACCACGAGGCCCAGACGTTCACGACGACCGGGTCGGTCGAGTCGGCGAGCAGACGCTGCATCTCCTCGCTCGTCACCGGAGCGGGAGGTTCGATGCCCTCGACCGGTTCGCTCGAAGAGCAGGCGGCGGCAAGCAGCGCGATGACGAGCACGGAGGCAACGATCCGGAACACGAATGGGAGCGTACCTTGGCGACCCGTCAACCGGCCCGACGGTTGAGTTCCGCTTCGACTTCCTTGAGATCGATGCCCCGTTCGGCCAGAAGGACGAGAAGGTGATAGACCAGATCTGCGGACTCCTCGACGATGCGATCGGCAGGTCCGGCACCGGCCTCATGGTCCTTGGCGGCCATCAGAACCTCGGTAGCCTCCTCGGTCACCTTGCGGCCGCACGCATCAACACCTTCGTCCAGCAACGTCGCCGTGTACGAGCCGGACGGTCGCTCGGCGGCCCGCGAGGTGATCGTCGCCCACAATGACGACAGGGCGCTGCCGTAGCTCCCGTCTCTGGAGGGTGCATCGGCCGGGCCGAAGCATGTCGTTGTTCCGGTGTGGCACGCAGGTCCGGCGGGTTCGACCCGTACGAGCAGCGTGTCGGCGTCGCAGTCGAGGCGCATGTCGACGACCTTCATCGTGTTGCCGCTGATCTCGCCCTTCTCCCAGAGCGTGCCCCGGCTCCGGCTCCAGAAGGTCATGCGGCCCGTCTCCTCCGTTGCTTCCAGGCTGGCATCATTCGCGTAGCCGAGCATCAGCACGGCCCCGGTGTTCGCGTCCTGCACGACGACCGGGACGAGGCCTCGCTCGTCGTAGGCGGGTTCGAGGGTCATGCAACCTCCACAATGCGCATCGGAATGCCGGCTTCGGCGAGGGATTCTTTGACGACCGGGATGGGATACTCGGATCGATGGAAGATCGAGGCCGCGAGCGCGGCATCGGCGCGGCCAGGCTGGAGCGCAGCGGCCAGGTCGGACGGGTCTCCGGCCCCGCCGGACGCAACGATGGGAACCGAGGTTGCGGCGCGTGCCGCCTCGAGCAACGGAAGGTCGTATCCGTCCTTCGTCCCATCGCGGTCCATCGAGGTGAGGAGGATCTCGCCGGCCCCGCGCCCGGTCACACCGCGAATCCACTCGATGGCGTCGATGCCCGTGGGGTTGCGCCCACCGTGGGTGTAGACCTCCCACGAACCGTTCGACCGCCGGGCGTCGACGGCCACGACGACGCACTGCGCGCCGAACGCAGCCGAGCACTCATTGATCAGATCCGGTCGGTCGATTGCAGCGGTATTGACCGTGACCTTGTCGGCGCCGGCACGCAGGACGGCGCGCATGTCCTCGACGGTGCGGACGCCGCCCCCGACCGTGAGGGGAACAAAGACGTGCTCCGCCGTGCGCCGCACGATGTCGAGGAGCGTTCCTCGATTCTCGTGCGAGGCGGTGATGTCGAGGAAGCAGATCTCGTCGGCCCCTTCAGCGGTGTAGCGGGCGGCGAGTTCCACCGGATCGCCCTCATCGGTCAGGTTCACAAACTGGACACCTTTGACCACTCGGCCGTTGGCCACATCGAGACACGGGATGATGCGGCTACGCAGCACGGCGCACCCCGCTGACGAAGTTGTCGAGCACCCGCAGACCCGAAGCGCCACTGCGCTCCGGGTGGAACTGCAGACCGAGGTAGGTGCGGTCGCGGACTGCTGCAACGAAGCGGCCGCCGTGGTCGCTGGTCGCCGTGACGATTGCGGGATCGTCCGGCACGGCCGCGAACGAGTGCACGAACGTGAAGAGCGAACCGGATGGGACGTCCTCGAACAGGGGATCGTCGGATGTCCATACGTCGTTCCACCCCATGTGGGGCAACGGCCTGCCCGTGATTGCCTGGACCGATCCCGGTACCAGGCCGAGACAGGCTCCTCCGTCCTCATCAGACGAGTCGAAAAGCAGCTGCATCCCGACGCAGATCCCGAGCAAGGGTCCGTCCCAGCGCTGGAGCGGTTCGATGAGATCCTGTTGCTCGAGCCGCGCCATGGCCGCGCCGGTGGCTCCCACGCCGGGGAGCACGATGGCGTCTGCTCCAGCAAGATCGTCGGGAGTCCCGGCGATTCGTGGGTCCCCGCCGACGACTTCGAGCGCCCGCTGGATTGAGACGAGATTTCCCGCCCCGTGATCGATGACGGCGAGTCGCGTCACAGTGTTCCCTTGGTCGACGGAATGCCCACCCGTTGCGGGTCGAGAGCGACGGCGCCGCGCAGGGCGATGCCGTAGGCCTTGAACGCAGCCTCGGCGATGTGGTGGTCGTTCGCTCCCGAGGCGCTCAGGTGCACCGTCGACCGGCTGGTCCGAATGAGCGATTCGAGGGCGTGGGGGATCATCTGTGTCCCCATCGTCCCGATCCGTTCGCCGACGAACTGCAGTTCGAACACGGCGTACGGCCGCCCGCCTGCGTCGATCACACAGGTGGCCAATGCTTCATCCATGGGAACCGAAGCTCCCGCGAAGCGGGTGATGCCGGAGCGATCGCCCAGAGCCTCATCGATCGCCGACCCGAGAACCAGCGCTGTGTCCTCGACGGTGTGGTGCTCGTCGATGTGCAGATCGCCCTCGGTACGCACGGTGAGATCAAACATGCCGTGGTGGGCGAACGAGCTCAGGAGGTGGTCGTAGATCCCGACGCCGGTTGCGATGTCGGTCACTCCGGTGCCGTCGAGGTCGATGGTGACTTCGACGTTGGTCTCTCGCGTTGTTCTCGAGACCGTGGCGTGTCGATTCATGAGAGGATCCTTTCGAGCGTGGCGATCAGCCGGTTGTTATCGGTTTCGGAACGAACGGTGAAGCGAAGGTGGTCGATGAGTTCCGGGATGTGTGGGAACTCGCGGACCACGAGGCCCTCGCTCATCAGGTCGGCTGCGACCGATGGAGCGGTGGGGCCGACGTGCGCGAGCAGGAAGTTCGCGTCGGACGGTGGAACGTCCAGACCGAGGATTCTGAGGTGATCGCGAAGTCGCTCGCGTTCGACGATGAGGTTGGCGACCGCTCGGCGCATGCGGTCGGGGTCGGAGAGCGCGGCGATGGCGAGGGTGCTCGAGAGCGTGGAGATGCTCCCCGGCGGACGCACCCGATCGATGGCGCTGATCAGTGGCTCGCTCCCGATGGCGTACCCGACGCGGACTCCGGCGAGTCCGAAGCCCTTCGAGAGCGTGTGGAGCACCAGCAGGTTGTCATTGCGGGCGATCCATGAGCCCCACTGGTCGCCGGTGAATTCGGCGTATGCGGCGTCGAGCACGACGATGCCAGGCGCGGTCTCGATGATGCTCGCGATGGAGGAATCGGGGAGGCGGTCTCCGGTCGGGTTGTTCGGCACGCAGATCCAGGTGAGGTCCGCGCCGTCCGAAGCAGATGCCGTGGCGACGGGTGAGGTGTTGAACGTGGCTCGCTGCTGCTCGGTCGCGATCCGGTAGAGCGGGTACGTCGGTGTGAACCCCGCTGCGCGGTCGCCGGGAGCGAGAAAGGTCCTGGCCGCCAGGAGAATCAACTCGTCGACACCCGCGCCGGGCACGACCTGCGTCGGGGCAACGCCGGTGTATGTCGCAGCGGCCTCGCGGAGGGGTCGATAGGAGGCCGCCGGGTACTCGTTCAGGCCGCGCAGCGTCGCGTCGGAGAGTGGAACCGTCCAGTCTGTCGCGTCGGGTGCCGTATTCTGATCGAAGCGGACGACCTGGTCGAGGCTGAGACCGAACCGTTCAGCAATCTCTGCACTTGTCGGCTGCCACACGTACTGCTCCGTGGTCATTGCGTCTCCTCGAAGCGGAGCTGCACACATCGGGCATGAGCGGAGAGGCCTTCGGCGGTCGCGAGTTCAACGATGATCGGGGCGATGGTCTCGAGGCCCTCTCTGGTCAGTTCCTGGACCTGGCGCCAGGATCCGTAGTCCTCGACGGCGAGCGGCCCGTAGGCACGCGCGAGTCCCCCGGTCGGGAGCACGTGGTTCGCCCCGGTCGCGTAGTCGCCGGCAGATTCGGGCGTCCACGGTCCGACGAAGACCGAACCGGCCGACCGGACCCGGCCCGCATCACGGGCCGGGTGTGCGGTCTGGATCGTCAGGTGCTCGGGGGCCCACGCATCGGCGAAGGCGAGGGCGGCGTCGAGATCCGGGGCGAGCACCGCCAAGCCGTAGTCGTCGAGTGAGGCCTGGATGAGGGCTGATCGTTCGAGGCCGGCGAGTTGAAACTCCACCTCGCCCAGGACGGCATCGAGCATCTCGGCGTCGTCAGACACGAGGACCACTGGCGAGTCGGGTCCGTGCTCTGCCTGGCAGAGAAGGTCGGCGGCCGCGATCGCGGGATCAGAGGAGGCGTCGACGACGATCAGGGCTTCGCTCGGTCCGGCAGGGAGGTCGACGCCGCAGACGCCGTAGACGGCGAGCTTGGCTGCCGTGACCCAGGGACCACCCGGCCCAACAATCAGATCGACCGGGTCGATCGTCTCGGTTCCATAGGCGAGTGCAGCAATCCCTTGGGCCCCGCCGGTTGCGTACACCTCATCGACGCCGAGCAAGGCGCAGGCAGCCAGGACAAGGGGGTGAACGGTCCCATCGTCGCCGCCCGGACTCACAACGACGATGTCTTTGACGCCGGCGACGAGCGCCGGGACAACCCCCATGAGAACGGACGATGGGTACGCCGCCCGCCCGCCTGGCACGTACACGCCGACACGGTCGACGGGCGACCACCGCCGCTCAACGGCTACGCCAGGTGCAACCCGCACGTAATCATCGATGGGCCGCTGCCGCTCATGGACGATACGGATGTTGTGGGCAGAGGACTTGAGGGCATCGCGAATTGTCGGCCCGACCGCGCTGAACGCGGCCCCAACGGCCTCGCTCGGTACGCGCAGGGTGCCGACACCTGGTCCGCCTCCGTATTCGGCATTCGCGGCCAGCACAGCAGCGTCACCACCGACCCTGATGCGGTCGACGATGTCGGCGGCTGCCGATCGGACTCCGGCATCCGGTACCGCGGATCGACGAACGAGCGCGGCGTAGCCGGCTTCATCGAGGTCTGAGAGTCTGGCTCTGCGCATCGTCATGGGATGATCTGTTCTACGGGTAGCACGAGGATTCCCGAGGCACCGGCGTCTCTCAGTTCGGGCAGCACCTGCCAGAGGCGGTCGGCCTCGACGACCGAGTGCACGGCGACCATGCCATTGTGGGCGAGAGGGACGACGCTCGGTGCCTCGATGCCGGGGATGATCTCCTCAATACGGGGGACGACGTCCCGCGGGGCGTTCATGAGGACGTAGCGCTTGGAGCGAGCGGCGACCACCGCCCCGACCATCGTGATCACGGTCTGCGCGGTTTCGTCGAGTTCGTGGTCCGTGGCGGCGACCAGCACTGCCTCGGACTCAAGGACCCGCTCGATGGGGCGCAGGCCGTTGACGAGCATCGTGCTCCCGGTCGAAACCAGGTCGGCGATTCCATCGGCAACGTCGAGCTTGGTCGCCACTTCCACGGACCCTCGCATGGCGACGGTCTCGATCTCAACGCCAAGCGTCGCGAAGTAGTCGGTGACCGTTCTTGGGTGAGACGTGGCGACGCGCTTGCCGGCGAGTCCCTTCGCCTCCTCGATTGGCGAGTCTTCTGGAACGGCGACGGTGAGCGAGCACCGGCCGAAACCAAGGGGCATTACGGCGTCCAGATCGAATCCGGACTCGCCGAGGAGATCGAAACCCGTGATCCCGAGCGTCGCCACACCGTCTGCGACGAGTTCGGCAACGTCGTCGGAGCGGACGAAGAGCAGTTCGACGGGAGCCGACCGTGCGGTGACCGACAGAGCGCGGTCGCTCCGCTCGAAGCGGATGCCGGCGCGCCTGAGGAGGTCGGCGCTCGGATCGGCTAGTCGTCCTTTGGTGGGGACGGCGATGCGGATGTTCACGTTTCTGCTCCTTTGGACCGATCCAGCGCAATCCGGTATCCGCCGGTTCCGTGGTGCAGCCATTCGTTGATTCGGGTGATGGTGGTCGTCGAGACGCCGGTCGCTGCCGCGATCTTGCGGTAGGAGAGTCCCTGGTCCAGCAACTCGACCACGGTCCATCGAGCGCTCAATTCCTCGAGTTCGTGCCGGGTGCACAAGTCGCGCAGGAAGCGTCCGATCTCGTCGGGGTCGGCGAGGCTCGCAATCGCGTCGAAGAGTGCCTCGGACGACGGTGTCTTCCAATCTGATGCAATCGCGGTCGGCATGGTCCTCCTTGCTGGTCTGGAGAGGGTAGATGTATTAACGTCTTAACACAATACAACAGAAGGATGTTCGACATGCAGGTGATACCGGCCGTCGACGTGCTGGGCGGCAACGCCGTTCGGCTGGCACAAGGCGACTACGACCAGGTGACGCGCTACGCCGACGATCCGATCGAGATGGTCCGGCAATGGGCGGATGCCGGAGCGGAGCTGGTGCATGTGGTCGACCTCGAGGGCGCGCGGTCCGGGGTGCTCAACCGTGTCCTGGTAGAGCGGCTCGGAGCGGTCGGGGTGCCGATTCAGTTCGGCGGCGGCATCCGAACCGCGGCGTCGGCCGAGGCGGCGCTGGGCGCCGGACTTTCGCCGCGTCGTGGTGGGGAGCGTCCTCCTCGGCGACGACGCGGCAGACTTCGTGTCAGCGCTGAACCCCGAAATGGTCGTCGCCGGCGTCGACGTCCGGTCGGGACGGGCGCGGGGGAGCGGGTGGGAGGACAACGGTGTCGAGGCCGATGCGGCGCTGCAGCGGGTGCTTGATCTCGGACTCACCACCATCCTGGCCACCGGCATCGAGACCGACGGGATGATGACGGGCCCCGACCTGTCGCTGCTCGAGCGATTCCGGGCGATGGCGCCGTCGTGTCGCCTCATCGCGTCGGGCGGGGTCGGCACGCTCGACGACTTCGATGCGCTCGTCGCTCTCGGTGCCGATGCGGTGGTCGTGGGTCGGGCGCTCTACGAAGGGCAGTTCACCTTTGGTGAGGCGTGTGGTCGGGTTGTTGGTGGTCGGTAGGTTGTGGATGTGGTGACGGGGGCGGCCTGTTGGCCGCCCCCGTCACTCATTTGGTTGTTCGTCTGGTCGGTTGTCAGCCCTCGGTCCGCCGCCTGCGTGTTGCCAGGATGGCGAGTGCTCCGAGCATCAGGAGTCCGAGGCCGAGCAGGGCGATGCCCTCAGTGTCGGCGCCGGTCTTCGGCAGCGTCTCGTCTGGCGGTGTCGTCGTGGTCGTGGTCGTTGTTGGCGGCGGTGCTTCGTAGAGTCCGAAGTCGGCGTCGGGGAAGTCGTCGCCTTCTTCGAGCGTGACGGTGAACGCCTTGGCCGTCGTGACCGTGTAGGTCCCGATGGTCGTCAGGTCGAGCGTCGCCGTATAGGTGCCTGCGTCGAGTCCTACGAACTTGTAGAAGCCGTCCCATGGGTCGGGTCCACTGGTCGTCAGCGTTCCGACGACGTTGCCGTCAGCGTCCGTGAGGATCACCTTGGCGCCGTTGTACCCGACCTCACCGACATCCTGGATACCGTTGTTGTTCGCATCGAGCCACACCGTGTCACCCAGTTGCGCCGTGCCCTTCACCGCGATACCCGAGTAGTGGGACGGGTCCGTGTCGGTGACGATTGTGCTGCCATAGGAGCCGCTGACGGTCCCTACATTCGCATACTGAATGAGTTCAGCGAAACCCGAGGCCGTGCACGTCATCTGTTCAAGAATGATCAGAGTCGTCTTCGGGCACGTGATGGCACCGAGCTTGTCGTCTACGACTTTCACGTTGGTCAGCGGAACGTTGCCGGTGTTGGTCACCACGTAGGTCCACGTTACGGGCGATCCAACCTCGAGCAGCGGTCCGCCCGCGGGCGTGTCGGCGTCTACACCGTTCGTTGCCTTCTCAATTTGGATCCGCGGCGTGTCCGGGTCAACCGGCGGCCGGTAGCCGCGGTAGTGCGACGGATCAGTGTCGACAACTTCTCTTTCCTCTTGTGGGTAGAACCCGGTCACCTCGCCGATATTGGCGTATTGGCCCTCTACGGCGGTACCGGTGGCCGTGTAGGTCCACGTCTCAGTGAGGTCGAGCAGGTTGTCGTTGTTCGTGTCGCCGCTTTGGTAGACCGGCGTCACACCTGCCTGATCATCGGTGACGATCACGTTCGCCAGCGGAACATCACCGGTGTTCGTCACCACGTAGGTCCACGTCACCGTCGAACCGACAACAAGCTGCGGACCTGTCGGATTGTCGGCGTCCACACCGTTCGTCGCCTTCTCGATATGGATGCTCGGCTCATCCGGCTCCGGGTTGTAGGTGTTGGTGATTTCGCAGACACCGGACTCGCCGTTCTGGAGAGTGATGGTGTTCCCGACGACCGCGTCGCCCTGGTCGATGGAGCAGCTCCACGATCCGGCGCTGTAGTTGGCTGGTCCGTTGGACTCGGACAGCGTGTACTGCACGTCGGCGGTCACGGTGTTCGGACCGAGCGTCGCGACGATGCCTGTAGCCGGTGCCCCATTGCCGGAGAATCCGCCAGAAGTACCGGCCGCCTCTAGCGTCCATGCAGAAGCGTCCGCTGAGCCACCACCGGTGTTGTCAACGTTCTTGATCAACGTCAACTCCGGAGCAACCGGCTCCGGGTTGTAGGTGTTGGTGATTTCGCAGACACCGGACTCGCCGTTCTGGAGAGTGATGGTGTTCCCGACGACCGCGTCGCCCTGGTCGATGGAGCAGCTCCACGATCCGGCGCTGTAGTTGGCTGGTCCGTTGGACTCGGACAGCGTGTACTGCACGTCGGCGGTCACGGTGTTCGGACCGAGCGTCGCGACGATGCCTGTAGCCGGTGCCCCATTGCCGGAGAATCCGCCAGAAGTACCGGCCGCCTCTAGCGTCCATGCAGAAGCGTCCGCTGAGCCACCACCGGTGTTGTCAACGTTCTTGATCAACGTCAACTCCGGAGCAACCGGCTCCGGGTTGTAGGTGTTGGTGATTTCGCAGACACCGGACTCGCCGTTCTGGAGAGTGATGGTGTTCCCGACGACCGCGTCACCTTGATCGATGGAGCAGCTCCACGATCCGGCGCTGTAGTTGGCTGGTCCGTTGGACTCGGACAGCGTGTACTGCACGTCGGCGGTCACGGTGTTCGGACCAAGCGTCGCGACGATGCCTGTAGCCGGTGCCCCATTGCCGGAGAATCCGCCAGAAGTACCGGCCGCCTCTAGCGTCCATGCAGAAGCGTCCGCTGAGCCACCACCGGTGTTGTCAACGTTCTTGATCAACGTCAACTCCGGAGCAACCGGCTCCGGCGGGTCGGTGAAACAGATGGTGACGTGCGAAAGATCGCTAGGCATGGTGCCTGAGTCGCCTGCGGAAGGCGCCCACAGTCCATTGTGCACTATGTCGGGGGTCTGCCCTGACTTGAATAGCCATCTGAAGACGCTATCGCTGGAATGGTCATTGGTCCACGAGAAGATGCCAGAGGTTGCGGAATACGAGATGTCGCCTGATGCAACACCGCCACCGGTCTCGATCCCGGCCGGTGTGCCGTCATTGATCTGAATCTTCCAATACCCGCCGTTCCACAGCGGTGACTCACACTCCACACTTGGTGGGTTGCCGTTGGCGCGGGCTACCGGTGTGACCGTAAGCGGCGCGAGTAGCGTAAGGATCGCCAGGACGATCAGGATTCTTCGGATATGTCCGTGCGTCACACGGGTCAGCGTTGCAGGAAACACCTGCCACCTCCACCTCTCGTTTCGGAGTCACCGTGGTGACTCCCTGCCCCTGTGGTGCCAAGCCCTGACACCGCAGCGGATTACTTCTCTTCCGACGGTCAAGAGGAGATGCGCTCCCCAATCGACCAGAGTCTCTACCCGCATTCAACCCTATACCTGCTCGGCAGGGAATGGGTCGTTCGGATTAGTTCCTCGTGTTGTAACCGTACGCCTACCGAGAGTGGTCGGCAAGGGCGTTTCGGTTCGCTATCGAGGTGACTAGTTCCTCTCGATTCACGGCGATCGCGGAAGAGTCGCGGCGGAGCACGATGAGAGCCGCCTCGCGCAGTACAGCGGAGAGGTCGGCGAACGACAGGCCATCGGTCATTGCTACGAGTTGGTCCAGATCGACGTCCCCGGCGAACGGCACATCGGTGATTTCGAAGAACGCCCGCCGGGCCGCCGGTGCCGGGAGGCCGAGGTGGAGGTGGACTTCGAGGCGTCCGGGACGCAGCAGGGCCGGGTCGATGAGGTCGCGCCGGTTGGTCGCTCCGATCACGAAGACGTCGCCGCGATCCGAGACTCCGTCCATCTCGGTGAGGAGCGCCGCCACGACCGAATCCGTGACGGAGTTGGTCGAGTTGCCGCGTACGGGCGCGAGCGCATCGATCTCATCGAAGAACAAGATCGCAGGAGCGACGGTTCGGGCGCGGGCAAACACCTCTCGGACCGCTCGTTCCGACTCGCCAACCCACTTGTCGAGGAGTTCAGCGCCCTTGATCGGGAAGAATGCGGCACCCGACTCGTGGGCCAGCGCACGGATGACGTACGTCTTGCCGGTTCCCGGCGGTCCATAGAGGAGCAGGCCGCGGGGTGGCTCGATGCCCAATCTCGCGAAGCGTTCTGGATCTAGCATCTGCCAGATGACCGCCTCGGTGAGGCGCTGTTTCACATCGGTGAGGTCCGCGACCCGGTCGAATCCGTAGCCCGGAATCTCGCCGGAGGACGTCGAACCGAGGGATGGCGTTGTCCCGTCGATTGCGGCTTCGAGGGCGTCGTGAGAGACCGGATCGCCCGACCCGGCCGCGCCTGCGGATGCTTGGAGTACCGCTGAGACGATGTCGGCTCCGGAGAAGCCAGCGGTCCGGGAGGCGAGTCGATCGAAGTCGATGTCGGTCGACGGAACGCGAGAAAGGGCTGCCTTGAACAGGCGCCTCCGGCGTTCGACATCCGGCGGCGGAACCGACAGCGAACGGGGGAGGAGTGGCGTCTTCGCCAGGTCGTCGCCAAGCGCCGCCGTGCTGCGAACCCCGAGCACACACGCCATGCCGGGACGCTGCGCGACCGCGTCGAGGAACCAGCGCATAATCGCCGCGACCTGATTCTTGAAGAGGCCTTCGCCGCCGGCGATCGCGTCGAGGCGGTCGACGAAGAGCACCACCGGAGCGGAGCTGTCCTTGATCGCCCGTTCCAGCAGCGACAGAAGACGCTCGGGTTTGAACACGAGGTCGAGTGAGACTTCCTTGACGGCTACGCCAGCGGTCGCGGCTGCTGCTGAGACCAGCTCTGAACGACCGCAGCCGGCCGGTCCCTCCACGATGACGCCTGCGACCGCAGGGAGTCCCCACGAACCAGGCAGGTCAGAACGGGAGGTCAGAAGCGTGATCCATCCGACGAGGGTCTCGAGTTCGGTGTCGAGGCCGGTCAACAAGGCGTCGGCGGTGGAGAGCGTCTCGCCTTGCGGGCGCCCTTTCGGCTGTGCCGTCACGTCCGGGGCTGCGTCCTCCGAGTCGTGTACGACCGTTCGGTCACCGACCGTCCCCGAGGGGCCCGGTTCGACCGAGACTACGCGAACCACGCGTTCCTCTTCGCCCTGATTGCCGTATGAGCCGCGAACCGCGATCTGATCTCCAACGGTCACAACGTTCCCCTGTAACGCACGAGCGAGATGGCGGGAGTCGAGCGGTTCTCCTCCGAGTATGACCACCCGCCGCGCCTGAGGCACGACGGCGCGCACCACGTCGAGCGAGTCCCCGATCGATATCCCCGCGTTCTCTCTCGCCAGTGGACCCACCGTCAGGGCGTTCGGTCCCGGGACGTCACCCGGGGAGACGAGACAGTGCGTGGAGCCAAGGGCGACGATTCCTCCGCCGGGGAGGCCCATCGCCGTCAGCAGGGCCGCGTCGGCGCGGGCCACGGGATCGGATCCGGCTCGGATGATGAAGCGCATGGCGCAAAGGTAGCGTGGTGTGATGAGCGACATGCCAGACATCAAGGAGTTCGAGGCGCTCGGCCTCCGGATCGGGACCATCGTGCGGTGCGCGGACAACGTCGGCGCTCGCGACCCAGCATTCCGACTGTGGATCGATATCGGGGGCGAGGACATCGTGCAGTCATCGGCGAAGATCACCGAGCGATACGCAGCGGACGACCTTGTCGACCGGCAGGTCGTCGTCGTGACCGGATTCGCGCCGATACGCGTCGGCGGCTTCCGCTCGGACGTCCTCGTGCTCGGTGCGCTCACCGCCGAGGGAGTTGTGCTGCTCGGCCCCGACGATCCGGTGCACCCCGGGTCCCGCGTCGCCTGACCGCATGGCCTGCGTTCGATCAATTCAGTGACGGCACCGGGCGGCGGGGGAGCGAGAGCGTTCCGGTGCTCTGGACGATCGAGACGCTATCGCGCTCGAGCCACTTCCAAATCAGATGCGCCTCTTCCGCCGTCTGCACAGACTCGGGGACGGTCGTCCCGGGGGTGATCGGGGGCTCGGCAGCGACGAGCGGTGGCTGCGACCGGGCGTTCCACGAGCCGACCAGGCGACCGTGACTGACCGCGATCCCGTCGCCCGCGTCGTCCTCGACCCAGAGCGTCCCGGCCGCCGAGAGCGCTTGCCACGCTCGACGGCGCTCGAGCGAGCGGGCAAGCGACTGGTAGCGATCTCTGGCTTCCGCTGCGTCTTCGAACCGGCGGTCGCCAGCGAGTCGGGCCATCCGTTCCCGCAGGGCGTCGAGGAGAACGGCAGGGTTGTCTTCGATCCCCTCCCGAACACGTTCGACCACGACCTGATAGGCATCATCGGCGACTGAGCCATCACACGGGCAGAGTGCCGTCCCCAACTGTCCGTACGAGCAGGCAGCCGAGCGCCGGCCGCCGACGCCGTTACAGCGGCGGATCGGCGCCGCATCCCAGATCGCGTGCACCACGACCTCAGCCGACCGGCGGGATCGGTACGGACCCAGGTACAGCGCCGTGTCGTCGCGCACCGTCCTGACCATGGAGAGTCGCGGAAACCGCTCATTCGTCAACTTGACCCAGTGCTGGCTCCTCGGCGGACGCGAGCGGCGGTTGTAGCGGGGACGGTGCTCGGCGATGAGGCGCAGCTCGACGACTTCAGCTTCCAGTTCGGTCTGGCAGACCTGGTACTCGACGCGAACGAGATCGCGGAGCATCTGAGCGACCGAGCGCCGGTCGTCGCCGTAGAAGTAGGACCGGACCCGCGACCTGAGGTTCCTCGCCTTCCCAACGTAGATGACCGAGTCATCGCGGTCGATGAAGAAGTAGACGCCGGGCCGGCGGGGGAGATCCGACGTCAATTCGATCTTGCCATAGTGGGCCGAACCCCGGGCGGTCGGCAGCGTCAGCAGATCATCGAGGTGGGTGACGCCGAGCGACCCGGCGCGCTCGAGCAGGGCCCAGAGGATGTGGGCTGTCGCCTTCGCGTCGTCGAGCGCGCGGTGCGTGGGCGGGTGGGGAGCGCGGAAGTGAGCCGCGAGTGTCGAGAGCTTCAGATTCCGGATCTCGGAACGGACCAGGCGCCGGCTCAATCCGAGGGTATCGACGGATCGATTCGGAAGGCGTCCGTAGCCCATTCGTTCCGCTGCCGCGTTGAGGAACGAGAGATCGAAACGCACGTTGTGGCCGACGATGACCGCATCCCCGATGAATTCCAGAAAGGAGGGGAGCGCTTCCCCGATCGATGGCGCCTCGATGACCATCGACTGGGTAATGCCGGTGAGCACGGTGATGTACGGCGGGATCTCGCTTCCGGGATTCACGAGGGTCTGGAACGTGCCTACGAGGTCCCCGCCGAGGTACTTGACCGCACCGATCTCGGTGATCTCGCAATCGGCGGCGGTGGCGCCGGTCGTCTCCAGATCGAGCACGCAGAACGGGACGGCGTGGAGCGGTGCCTCCATCTCATCGAACGTTCGTTGTCCCGTCAGCATGGTGACCTCCGCTCCGCGAAGCTACACCGAACAAACGTTCGATACAAGTACGGGTGGCCGACTTGCACCCGGGTCCACGGCCGTGGAGACTGGCTCCATGCTGTTCCAGGGCAGGATCTACTACGACTTCTCGCCGGCGGTGTGGCGCTTCTATCGTTTCCTCACGGCCGCGGCCAATGAAGGCGCTGAACTCCGACTCGACTGGCGGCCCTATCTGAGCGACATCGATTCTCAGAGTTCCGAAGGGTTGGCGCTTGTCGAGTCGGTGCGGCAACGCTTCCCAGATCGACATGGCGCCTATCTGCAAGCCCTTCTGGCGCTGCGACATCTCGAGGGCGCCGACCTCACCGATCCGAGTGTCACGGCGGTCGCCGCGTCGTCAGCCGCCATCGATGGCACCGTTGTTCCGGACTACGAGGCGGCGATCCGGTCGACTGAAGTGGGCGCCAGCCTTGGCGTCTCGGGCACGCCGACGATCTTCCGTCACGGCCCGGTGCTGCGCGTGGGAGTCAATCCGGCCGCGTACGAGGGCGACGTACTCGAGCGCCTGCGGTTGATCGATGCCGTCCTCAACGACGACGGGATTTGGAGTCTGGCCAAGCCGCAGGGCTAGGTCCGGCGTTGGCGCACCGCCTCGAAGAGCACCACTGCCGCCGACACGGATGCGTTGAGAGAATCGGCATCGCCTGCCATCGGGATTCGGACGGCGGTCCCTACGTCGTTCCACGCCCGCGACACGCCGGCGCGCTCAGAGCCGATGACGACCGAAGTGACGCCCGTCAGGTCGGCATCCCAGATCTCGGTCTCGGCATCGGGCGTCGCTACGAAGACCGATCCCCGGTCGAGCACCCAGGCACGGGCTTCTCCCGCGTCTGCCAGGGCGAAGGGCGCCGAGAACACGGCACCCTGGGAGGCTCTGACCACGTTTGGGTTGAACGGATCGACGTTCGGATCCGCCAGGAGGAGGCCCGCTCCTGCAGCATCGACCGTGCGGAGGATGGCGCCGAGGTTCCCCGGCTTCTCAATGGACTCCGCGACGAGGGTGAGCTCTCGCGAAAGTTCGTCCAGGCTCAGCGTCCACGTTGTGGCGACTGCCGCAATCCCATCGGGGTGGCGGCGGTTGGAGAGCTTGTCAAAGGCCCGGGTCGACGTGGTGGTGAGGGACACGCCGGTGCTGGCGACGACCTCAGCGAGCGACTGCGTCTCGTACGTGGCGTAGTCGGGACAGAGGTAGACCTCAGCGATCGCTGCACTCGCTGCGACCGCTCGTTCGATCTCCCGTGTTCCTTCGACGAGGAAGAGTCCGGCCTTGTCACGGCGACTCCGCTGTTTAAGGCGGGCCGACTCGAGGATGCGCCGGTTCGCGGAACTCTCGATGTGGTGGGGGATCACCAGCCGCCGCCGCCGCCCGACGAGAACCCGCCACCGCCGCTGAATCCGCCGAAGCTGCCTCCTCCGCTCCACGAGGAACCGCCCCACGAGGAACCGCCGCTGGAGCCGAACCCGCCACCGCCGCCCCACCATGAGTTGCGGTCGCCGGCCCACGACGGATCGGCGTACACCGGTTCCCAGCCGTACGAGTCGGAGACACCGCGGGTGATGACCCAGTGGTGGTAGAAGAACGTGAACGGGTCGAAGGATCCGATGCCCGCGGGAATTGGCTCGCCCGACCAGGAATCCTTCTGCCCGCTGGTGCCGGCATGTGCCAGTTCGGGCGCGAATCGGTCGGCATCGTCAATCGTGCTGCTGGAGAGCGCCTGCCGTTGGGTTGCGTAGGCCAGAGCGAACCGGCGTGGTCCGCGAGGGTCGGAGGCGCCGAACGCTGCGGCGACGTCTGCATACGAGCCGACGAGGCCGAGATCGTGGAGCGCCTGTCGCGCCTCGAGCCAGCGCCGCATGGCCTGGCTCGGTTCGAGCGACATCGCGAGTACGCCGGCAATGGTCTTCGCCGAGTCGTCCGCGGTGTACTCGGCAAGCTCGTCGCGGAGACGCTCGTAGACCTCCGGTCCGTCGTCCCTCCGGCTCATGAGACCGGCGGTGATGGAGATCGGCAGACCGAGGGTGTGTGTGACCTTGCGCGCACGGGCGACCTCCCCGGGGGTCAGGAGGCCCGCCAGGGCGAATTCGACCGCCTCCGCGGGGTCGAAGCCCCGATCGCGATGCCGCTGATAGGCCCCGAGGAATTCGGGGATGTTGTCCTCGTTGCGGTTCATGAGCAACAGGGCGGCGATAGCGGCAGGATCGAGGCCGTCCGCCTTGAGGCCGGCCGACTTCGTGGCCAGCGACTTCCGAACCTTCTCGTAGCGGCTCACTGCCAGCTTGGTGTCATCGTCGAGGTCGGCGAGCGCGGCGGCGATGGCCGGTCGTGCGGTCGACTCCGGCAGCTCTTCGTAGAGGTACTCGAGGCGCTGCACCTTGATGTCGGCTTCGGACGATGCTGCCCGGTACTCGGCGACCGATTCGGACAGGGGAACCGATCGATCGAACGCAGCGGATGCCTCAGCGAACCGACCGCCGAGGAGCGTCGGCACGACCTCGCCGATGGGAGAAGGCGCCAGTTCGACGATGAGGGCGTCGCCGGTCCGACGGCGTGCGGCAGCTACCCGGTGCGGCTGGAGGGACGCGATGAGGCGATCGAGTTCCCGCCGCTTCGAGGCGAACAGGGCGTCATCCTTGGGGTCGACCGCCAGCGCCTCGTCTGCGGCTTCCTGCACGGCGTTCTCGAGGATCGGTCGCTCGTCGGAGGCTCGAAGCTCGAGCGGCTCCCGTGTCGCGCGGATGAGCCGTTCCCGGTCGATGACGTCGATGAGCCGGAGACTCCACAGAGCCTCCAGGGCATCGGCGTCAGACGGCTCGCCGCCGGCCACGCGCCACAACTCGCTGATGCCTTCGGCGGTTGGGACATCCACCGTCTCCGGAGGCGTGATGGCGAAGTCTGCGTAGCGAGGCAGATCGGCCCCGCTCGGTTCGAGATCAGCAAGGTCTCCGTCGATGAGGCGTTCGCGTTCGGTCCTCACCTTGTTCGTCCGCTTGCGCCTGAGGGACGCCACCTGGCCGACGACCGAGAAGATGAAGACACCGACAATGGCGACGAAGATAAGCCCGGCGAAGGAGAAGCCGCCGGGGTCGGACTCCTCGGTGAGGTTCCCCGCCAACGCCTGCTCGACGGAGCCGACGATCGCGAGTAGGCCACCCTCGAAGTCACCGGCGCCGAAGAAGCTGCGTGCGGATCCGGCGATGGCACTCCCCGGGAGACTGATTCCGTCCTGGGTGACGACCTCGGTTCGTCGCTCATCGAGCGAGACGAGGACGAGGATGCCGTTCTCCTCGTCGGGATCGCCGACACCCCATGCGTTGGCTAGGTCTGTGGCGAACTCCGCCGGATTCGCTCCGCGACTGTCTTGAACGACAACGATGGCGATCGGATTGCCGTAGTTGACGACGAGGCGCGAGATCGCATCTTCGATACGCTGAGGGTCGGAGGCGACGCCCACCTCGTCCGTGAAGTAGCCCTGGCAGACAACGCCGCGGTACTCGCCGCAATCCACCATCTCCCGTTGAGCCGAAGCCGGCGTGGCGAATGCGATCGCGGCCAGAGCAGCAAAGAGGAGTACGAGGAGGCGGCGCAGGCGAATCATGGGGTGGATGATGGTCGTTCCCGCTCCCGATGCACAAACGGCCCACCGGTTCGGTTCAGTACAACTCGTAGAAGCCGGCGACGAGGCGATCGCGAACGCCGATCCAGTCCGACAGCGATTCCTTGACGATCATCTCGACGGCGGCATCGTTGGACGGTCCGCTGGCCTCGATGTGGACGACCTGTGGTTCGGTCACCGGATGGCCGATGGAGGACAGCATGCGGATCGTGGTCTCGTTTGCGCCCGTTTCGGTGATCATGCGGCGTGAGATGTCTTCGGCGAAGGCGTGGTAGGTCTTGCCGACATGGGCGGCCGGATTCTTGCCGGCAGCGGCTTCCAGACTCATCGGCCGATACGGGGTGATCAATCCGCCGAAGCGGTTGCCACGGCCGACCTGACCGTCGTCACCCGCTTCCGCCGACGTGCCGGTGAGCGTGAGGTACTGCGAGTCAGGGGTATCGGCCTGATTCACCCGGACCGTGGTGTCTTCGCCGAACACGTCTCGGACGAGGGCGAGGGCGTCCACCCGGACCCGCTCGATGACGTGATCGTATGTGGCCCGGTCGGAGACTTTGCGGGCGAGCACGGGGACGGCGGCGGTGACAACCACCTCGCTGCCGTGGCGTGCTCCCATCACCTTGATGTCCCTGCCGACCGGAACCTCGGAGCGGTATCCCGTCGAGTTCAGGTAGTGCTCGAGTCGGTAGACGACGTCCTCAAGCGGCGAACGGGGGAGTGAGACGGCGGCGAACGACGTGTCGTTCGATCGCGGGACGCCGTCGAGGTGCCCCTGCGTGACAACATCCGCGAGATCGGCAGCCGATTGATTCAGCCAGATCTCGACGTCGAATGCGTCCGGGGTGGCGTCCGGCAGGAGTTCGAGCAGCCGCGTCCTCGTGTCGGAGGTGAGGACCTCGACGTCGGGCTGCCACTGCTCGGTGAAATTGACCTTCCCGACGAGAACGAGTCGTGAGCGCTTCGTATGCTCGCCGCCTCCGAAGCCGATGTCGACGGATCCTGCAGCGAAGATGGCCTTGTCCACGTTGAAGTGCTGGACTCGACCCGTCTGCTCGAGCGACGTCCGTGCGAGATCGCGAGCGAGTTCCTCGGCCAGGTGGTCGCAGATCGTGTCGGGGTGGCCGCTCCCCTTCCGCTCGACGAACTCGACGGGCGGGTGGAAAGGTGGTCGTTGGTTGATGGTGAGGTCCATTGCGCTCCTGAATCGGCGCGCATCGTACCCCGAGCCGGTCTCAAACCTGAGGGTTCGCGTCCCAGCGTTCGCGGCGCACCGTGTCCGGGCGGCGGCCACGAGCGAGCGACCCTGAACGGCGATCCGGTGCCGGGTGGCCGATGGTGACGATCCCGATCGGAGTGACGTCGTCCGGCATGCCGAGGAGCTTCTCGATGCCGTTCATGTTGTGCGACCCAAGGAATCCGGCGGCAAGGCCCTCGTCGACGGCTGCCAGGAGAAGAAGCATCATCGACGCGCCGCCATCGACCCACCAATACGGGACCGGCCAGCCGTCCTCATGGGCCGACCGACCTTCCTCGCCGCCCTTGTCGGCTTCCCGGTAGCGCTCGAGGTACGACGCCTTGCGGACACAGATCACCACGTGGACGGGAGCTCTCGAGATCCAGGGATCGAAACCGGCCTCTCCGTACTCGTCCTCGTGCGACAAGCGGGCGATCTCACGCCTGGTCTGTGCGTTGGTCACCGCAAGGAACGAGACCCCCTGGGAGAAGCCGGCGCTTGGCGCACGCGAAGCCCGGTCGAGCACGCGGTTGAGAGCGCCAGGGTCCACGGGTTCACTCGTGTAGTTCCGCACCATGCGTCGCCGGTTGACGACCTCACCGAACTCCATGTCAGAGTTCGAGGATCGCTTCGTTGATGGCCTCGATCGCGCCCTTCGCGTCCGAGAACAACATCATCGTCGACGGCATGTAGAAGAGCGGGTTGTCGATGCCGGCAAAGCCGGGGGAGAGGCTCCGCTTGATCACGACCGTGGTTGCCGCGAGATCGACCTCGAGGATCGGCATGCCGTAGATCGGACTTCCGCTGTCATCGCGTGCCGATGGGTTGACCACATCGTTCGCGCCGACCACGAGCACCACATCGGTGTTCGGGAACTTCGGGTTTGAGTGGTCGAGGTCGAGGAGTACGTCGTACGGGACGTCGGCCTCGGCGAGGAGCACGTTCATGTGGCCCGGCATCCGCCCGGCGACGGGGTGGATTGCGTACTCCACATTGATGTCCCGTTCCTCGAGGGTCGTCGCGAGTTCCCGCACGGCGTGCTGAGCCTGTGCGACCGCAAGTCCGTAGCCGGGTACGACGAGCACGTTCTGCGCGTAGTTGAGCGAGATCGCGACGTCTTCCGGGGTAGCACTGTTGACCGGCTTGTCGCCGGCATCGATCGGTCCGGCTCCTTCAGTACCGAATCCGGCGAACAGCACGTTCGCGAGCGACCGATTCATCGCTTCAGACATTTGAACCGTGAGGATGAAGCCCGCCGCACCGACGAGGGCGCCGGCAATGATCAGGCCCTGGTTGCCGATGACGAACCCGGCCATCGACGCAGCGACGCCCGACAGTGAGTTCAGGAGCGAGATGACAACCGGCATGTCGGCTCCGCCGATCGGGATGACGCCGGTGACACCGAGCACGAGGGCAATCGCAGCCAGGATCCAGTAGCCGAGTGGTTCATTCGCGATGACCGCCCAGGCTGAGGCTGCGGTCATCAGGAGGACAAGCACGAGGTTGAAGAACGGCCCGCCCGGCAGCGCTACCGGTCTCCCGGTGACGATGCCCTGGAGCTTGCCGTAGGCAACGAAGCTACCGGAGAACGTGACGACACCGATCGCGATCGAGAGTGCGACCGTGACCTCGGTCTCTGTTGCATATGCGATGTCGGTGGCAACGACCGTGTCGGTTGCGACGATGGCGGCGAAGGCGACCAGCGCCGAGGCGCCACCGCCAAAGCCGTTGAATGCGGCAACGAGTTCGGGCATCGACGTCATCTGGACCCGGAGGGCGAGGAGCGCCCCGATTCCGCCACCGATAGCGAGACCGACGATGATGACCCACCAAAGGGCATCCAGTCCGCTGTCGTCACGGGCCAGGTCGTAGACGTAGTAGACCGTGATCAGGGTCGCGAGCACCATGCCGGCGGCTGCGATCTGATTGCCGCGCCGCGCCGTGCGGGGCGATCCGAGGCCGCGCAGGCCGACGATGAAGAGGGCACCGGCCAGGAGGTACAGAAGCGTGATCACTTCTTCACCACCGGCTTCTTCTTGAACATCTCGAGCATTCGATCGGTGACGAGGAAGCCACCGACCACGTTGATGGTCGCAAAGGCCATCGCCAGGATGCCGAGGATGATGGCGAACGGGCCGTCGGCGAACGCAGCGGCGATGATCGCTCCGACGATTGTG
This sequence comes from uncultured Actinomycetota bacterium, assembly GCA_963785245.1. Lineage (GTDB taxonomy): Bacteria > Actinomycetota > Acidimicrobiia > Spongiisociales > UBA5794 > JAHEEL01. The sequence continues at coordinate 55,638 of CAWAUO010000012.1, forward strand.
ATGCCGGAGATGGCGTTCGCTCCCGACATGAGCGGGGTGTGCAGTGTGGGCGGAACCTTTGAGATCACCTCGAAGCCAACGAAGGCGGCGAGAACGAACACGACGATCCCCTGTATGAATTCGGGACTCACGTCGCCTCCTCTTCCAGGCCCATGGCTGAACGGGTGCGGGGGTTGATGACCTGGCCGCCGGACGTGATGGTTGCCGGTCCGGCGACTTCGTCCTCGAGGTCGACGGCGATTCCGTCGTCGGTCCGCCACCGTCCGACGAGCTCCTGCAGATTGCGTGCGTACATGCGACTCGCGTCGGTTGCCACGCGACTCGGAAGGTCGATAGGGCCGAGGATCGTGACGCCATTGACATCTACGGCTTCACCGGGCAGCGAGCCTTCGACGTTGCCGCCCGAGGACGCCGCCATGTCGACGATGACCGAGCCTGGATGCATCGACGCGACGACATCCGCGTTGATGAGACGCGGCGCCGGGCGGCCGGGTATCTGAGCGGTCGTGACGACGAGGTCCGCCTTGGCGACGTATTCAGCGAGCACCTGTTGCTGCTTCGCCGCGGTCTCGGCGTCGACTTCCTTGGCGTATCCGCCTTCGTCCATCTCCTGCGTCGGAGCTTCGACGAACTTCGCTCCGAGGCTCTCGACCTGCTCCTTCGTCTCCGGACGGATATCGTATGCGTGGACGATCGCTCCGAGTCTGCGGAACGTTGCGATCGCTTGGAGACCGGCGACGCCGACCCCGAGCACGAGGGAGCGAGCGGGGGGGATCGTGCCCGCCGCCGTGACGAGCATTGAAGGAAACTTCGGGGACTCAGCGGCGGACAGCATCACGGCGGCGTAGCCGGCGACGTTCGCCTGGGACGAGAGGGCGTCCATGGCCTGGGCGAGCGTGGTCCTCGGAACGGCTTCAACGGCGAGTGCTGTGATGTTCCGGTCTGCCAACGCCTGGATGACGTCGGTCGCCACGAATGGATCGAGGAAGCCGGCGAGGATGGCACCCTCCGGGATGAGGGCAATCTCGTCGAAGGTCGGCCGGTCGACCCGGAGGACGAGGTCGGCGTCGTGGGCCGCCGCGGCATCCGCGACGATGGTTGCTCCTGCCTCTTCGAAGGCAGCGTCCGTGAACCCGGCGGCGTCTCCGGCGCCGGACTCGACGCGCACGTCCCATCCCCATCCGGTGAACACCTTCACGGAGGCAGGGACGGCGGCGACACGGCGTTCGTGGGCGGTTCTCTCGAGTGGGATTCCTAGTCGCATCCGGCCGGACGGTAACCGATTTCTCCAGCGAAGAGAATTCGGATGGACGCGTAATCGATAATCGAGCATCAGGTTTCTTGCGCTGGAGGACTATTGATGGCATGGTCGGTGGAAGGAGGGATCATGCGCAGACAGGTCCTCGAGGCGCCCGGTGCGGTAACGGGTCGGCCGCTCCGAATGGCAAACGTCGACCCGCTCGATCCGGGCACCGGGGAGATCGTGATCGATGTCGCGGCCTGTGGCGTCTGCCGGACTGATCTTCAGATCGTTGAGGGTGATCTCGCGGCCCGCACACTTCCTGTGGTTCCCGGCCACCAGGCGGTCGGTCGGGTGGCCGCGGTCGGTGCCGGCGTCGACGGATGGGCCGTGGGGGATCGGGCCGGGGTCGCGTGGTTGGCCGGAGCGTGTGGCTCGTGCGAGTACTGCCGAGCCGAGCGGGAGAACCTGTGCGCCGACGCAGAGTTCGCCGGTTGGAGCTCCGACGGCGGCTATGCCGAGCAGATCGCGGTCCGTGCCGACTACGCCGTTCACACTCCTGATGGTTTCTCCGACGTCGAAGCGGCCCCCCTGTTGTGCGGCGGCATCATCGGATATCGGGCCCTGAAGATCTCCGGCATCCGACCCGGCGGCCGACTCGGCCTGTACGGATTCGGAGCCTCCGCTCTGCTGGCAATGCAGGTGGCGGCCCACTGGGGATGTGACGTATTCGTTGCGACCCGTTCACCGGTGGAGCAGGAACGTGCGATCGAGATGGGGGCCGCCTGGACCGGTTCCTATCACGACCGACCGCCCGTTGCGCTCGACGCCGCTGTGACCTTCGCTCCTGCCGGGTACGTCGTCATCGAGGCCTTGAAGTCGCTGGCCCGCGGCGGTGTGGTCGCGATCAACGCCATCCACCTGGACCGAATACCGGAGTTCGGTTACGACCTGCTGTGGGGGGAGCGCCAGATTCGCAGCGTGGCCAACTTCACGCGGCAGGATGCCGCACAGTTCCTCGCGTTGGCCGCCGAAATCCCGATCCTGACGATTGCTGATGTGTACCCCCTCTCGGACGCCAATCTCGCTCTGATCCGGCTCAAAGAAGGGCTTGTTGACGGGGCGGCAGTGCTCGTCACGTGATGAGCTCCGCCAGGGCGCGGCGCGGTGGGCCGCGATCCAGCAGTTCGTGACCCCATCGATGGTGGTAGCGACAGAGGAGGATCAGGTTGTAGATCGCGGTGACGCCGCCGTTCGCCCAATGGATGATGTGGTGAGCGTCACACCATCTGGCGGGATCGAACGGGTCGCTCACCGCCGGCGACGGGTGTGTCTTCGTGCTTGAGATGTGCCCGACCGATGTCGACCAGAGCGTCGAGTCGACGCTGCGCCGGCGACCGCTCCTACCCGCTCTTTGCCCATGGTTCGGTGATCGACTGGAGCGCAGTGTCGATGATGATTGCGGAATCCGGATCGGCTTCGCCGTCGATCCTGGCCATGCCGGAGAACGTGGGGGAGACGGAGAGGCGACGGAGGCTGAACACGTGGTTGGCGTCATCGAGCGCCGCGGCGGAGTTCGCGCGGAGTGAGCGTGCGGGCGACGTCGAGGAGGAGTTCCTCTTCACGGGCGTGGATCTCGGGGAGCGCATCGTGAGCCGCAACGAGACCCCGGGCCCGGGCGGTGTCGATGTTGCCATTGGCGTAGGCCGATGAGGTGAGCGGCATCCGGGGGAGGGTATTCGCCGTCGCGACGAGGCAGCGGAGGTTGCGCCACGAGAGTCGGCAGCGGTCGGCGAGCCACGAGGCCGTCGAGGGATGCCCGAGGTCCCGGTGGATCTCCCGACGGTCGGCCTCGGCAATGCGACGCGTGCGCTCAGCGGAGAGTCGCTCGATCGTGCGGTGGAGTTCGGCGATCGATGCTGAGAGTTCGTCGTCGAACACGACGTCGAGATCCTGCGCGGCCAACTCGTTGACCGGTGTTGCGAGGTCTGCTCGCACATGCATGGTGTCGAACATATGTCCGGCCTTTCCAGGCGGGTGTGACAAGAAGCGCGGGATCCCAGCGAGTCGTCTGTCTGGTCCAGCGGCGTATCTCGCGAGATCTCGATGGAGTCTCGGGGCGCGTCGCCATCGGACTCCTCGGGGCACGGGCTATTCGTCGAGGAAGATGTCGCGCTGAAGTTCGGCATCCGGCACGTAGGCGTAGCCGGAGAGGTCGGTGACGCCGGCCTCCGCGAGAACCTCGTCGTCGATGAAGAAGTTGCCGGTGGCTTCCCGACTCCAGCGGTTGAAGATCTCGTACGCCGCATCGGCCAGGATCTCGGGCTTGCGTGATTGCCGCATCGCGGTGTCGCCGCCGAGGAGATTCTGAACGGCCGCCGTAGCGATGATCGTTCGCGGCCACAGACTGTTGACCGCGATGCCGTCGCTGGCGAACTCGGCGGACATGCCGAGCGTGCACATCGACATGCCGTACTTCGCGATCGTGTAGGCAACGTGGTTCTGGAACCAGTGCTGGGCGAGGTTCAGCGGCGGGCTCAGTGTGAGGATGTGCGGATTCTCGGCCCGCTTCAAGTGCGGGATGCACGCCCGGGAGACCACGTAGGTTCCGCGGGTATTGATGTCCTGCATCAGATCGTAGGACTTCATCGGCAGGTGCTCGGTGCCCGACAGGTTGATAGCCGATGCGTTGTTCACGCAGATGTCGATGCCCCCGAATAGCTCGACGGTTCGGGCGACAGCGGCCGCGACCTGGTCATCGTGGCGAATGTCTCCAACGATCGGGAGAGCGGTCCCGCCGGCGGCCTCGATTTGCTCAGCCGCCGTGTAGATGGTGCCTTCGAGCATGGGGTGCGGTTCCGCGGTCTTGGCGATCAGCGCGATGTTGGCGCCGTCGGCCGCGGCGCGTGTGGCGATCGCGAGGCCGATGCCCCGGCTGCCGCCGGAGAGGAACATGGTCCTTCCTGCGAGACCCGACATGTTGCACTCCTTCGCTCTGGTGCGAGACGAGGCTACCGGCCCGGAGGCTTGGGACAACACACCGCGCGCATCTCGTCACGGTCCTCGGCGCTCATCTCGGTGAGCGGCGCCCGCATCGTCCCCGGGTTGAGTCCGACCAACTCGGCGGCCGCATAGGTGCCGGCCAAGCCGTGCCACTCGACGTTCGAGGCGACCGCGCTCAGCGCATCCTGGGCATCCGCGTCCTCCGTCGCCGCCATGACGAGGTCGGGTGCGTAGTTCGCTGAGGCGGTGATTGCCCCATAGGCGCCGCGCTGCGTCGCCTCATTGATGACGCGCGACGCCCCGACAAAGAGGAAGTAGCCGTCGTCGACGCCGTCGAGGATCGGACGAACCCGCTCCGGGTCGCCTCCCGAGTCCTTCATCCCGACGATGTTTGGGTGCGCGGCAACAGCGATCGCAGACGCGACCGGGAGTTCGTAGCCGGTGACCGGTGGAACCGTGTAGCAGAAGACCGGCAGGGGCGACCGGTCCGCGACCGAGAGATAGAAGGACTCGACGAGGCCGGCATCTTTCCGGAGCAGCATGGTCGGTGTCGTGACCAGCACGGCGTCGGCCTCGGCTTCGTCTGCTTCGCTGATCTGAGCCAGCGCTTGACGGACGGATTGGGCGGAGACCCCGGTCAGCAGGAAGGCATCAGATCCCAGTTCGCCCCTCGCGACAGCGGTGAGGGTCGCCCGTTCGCCAGGTTCGAGATAGGGGCCCTGCCCGGTCGATCCGCCGATGAGGAAGCCGCTCAGACCCCAACCGGTCAGCTGTCTGAGATTGTGGCGGTGGGCCCTGCCGTCGATCGTGCCTTGTTCGCTGAACGGTGTGATCAACGCCGCCATCGCCCGAGGTGGTTGCTTCATCCGTCGCTCCAGTCCGAATGGAAGAACTGACCGCGAGGTTGGTCGACCCGTTCGTAGGTGTGGGCGCCGAATGAGTCCCGCTGGGCCTGGATGAGGTTTGCAGGGAGTCGTTCGGATCGGAAACCGTCGTAGAACGCGAGCGCCGACGAGTAGGCAGGCACCGGGATCCCTGCAAGCACGGCCCGCGCGACGGTACGACGCCAGCCTGGTTCGGCCGTCGTGAGGGCATCTCGGAAGAAGCCGACGTGGAAGAGGCTCGAGACGTCCGGGTTGGTGCGATAGGCCGAGGTGATGTCGGCGAGGAACCGCGACCGGATGATGCACCCTGCCCTCCAGAGGGACGCGATCGTTCCGGGGTCGAGGTCCCAACCGAACTCCTCCGACGCGGCCTCGAAGAGCATGAATCCCTGGGCGTACGAGACGATCTTCGACGCGTAGAGGGCGTCCTCGAGGTCCGCGATGACCTCGTCCGGATCATCCTCGATCGTTCCGGTCGGGCCGGTCAGCGTGCGCGCGGCCACTATGCGCTCGTCGACCATCGAGGACACGATTCTGGCGTAGACGGCCTCGGCGACCAGGGTCGTCGGCGTCCCCTGATCGAGCGAGGCGACGACGGTCCACTTGCCGGTTCCCTTCTGTCCGGCAGCGTCGAGGACCCGGTCGATGAGCGGCGCACCGTCCGTGTCGACCGTTCCCATGATCTCGGCCGCTATCTCGATGAGGAACGAGTCCAGACGTCCCTCGTTCCAGTGCTCGAAGATCGGCATCATGGCTCGGGGGTCGAGTCCGAGCCCCCGTCGCATGAAGTCGTACGCTTCGGCGATGACCTGCATGTCGCCGTACTCGATGCCGTTGTGCACCATCTTGACGTAGTGGCCGGCTCCACCCGGCCCCACCCACTCGCAGCACGGTTCGCCCTCGGCGGTGGCTGCGATCGAGGTGAAGATGTCCTTGATGTGAGGCCAGGCGGCGGTACTGCCGCCCGGCATGATGGATGGACCGAAGCGGGCGCCGTCTTCGCCACCGGAGACCCCCATGCCGACGAAGCGAATCCCGAGTTCGTCGAGGTGAGCCGTACGCCGTTCGGTATCCGTGAACTGGGAATTGCCGGCATCGATGATGATGTCTCCGGGTTCGAGCAGTGGAGCAAGGGCATCGATCTGCTGGTCGACCGGCGCACCAGCTTTGATCATCAGCACGACGATCCGCGGGCGCAGAAGCGTGCCAACCAGGTCCTCGATGGAGTGAACTCCGATGATCGGGAAGCCGAGCGCGTCGCCGGCGAGAAACTCTTCGGTGCGTTCGGATGATCGGTTGTAGACGGCGACGGTGGAACCGTGGTCTGCAATGTTCAGGGCGAGGTTTCGACCCATGACGGCGAGGCCGATGAGTCCGAGGTCGGCGTATTGGGGCATGGGATGACGGTAGTCGTCATGCGGGGAGCTGTTCACCGAAGAGCCAGACGTCGAACAGTCGGGTGAGGTCGTTCCCAGAGATCTCCTCAGCCACTGCGATGAAGTCGTCGGTCGTCACGTTGCCGTTCGTGTAGCGGTCCACGTAGGTGCGCATGGTCTCGAAGAACAGGTCGTCTCCGACTTCGTCGCGAAGGGCAACGAGGACGAATGCGCCGCGCTGATAGACGCTGCTGTCGAAGAGGTCGTTGGGCGATGGCGTGCCGGGTGGGCCGTATTGGGCGATCCGGGCCGCCTCCATGCGGTTGGCGATCTCCTCCCGGTAGGCGCTGGACCCGTGGCGGTCTTCTACCCACAGCAGTTCGGCATAGGTGGCGAATCCTTCATTCAGCCAGATGTCGCTCCACTGTCCGACGGAGACGGCGTCGCCGAACCACTGGTGGGCGAGTTCGTGGACCAGCACGTACTCGAAGTATGGGGCGTCGACCATGGCCCGCCCGAAGACGGAAAGCGTCTGATTCTCGAGCGCGCCCGGGAACCCGCCAACGACCGCTATGCCGTATTGATCGAACGGGTACGGGCCGAACGCGGACTCGAGGACCTGCACCATCTCACCCGTGGACTCGAGTGCCGCCAGTTGTTGCGTGGTGAGATCGGGAGGGAGCACGTTCCTGATGGGAATCCCGGCTGCGACCGACGCGACAGGGTCGTCGGAGATCTCCAGATCGCGGCTGATGACGACCGTTGCGAGATAGGGCGCCATCGGGCTGGCCATGACCCAGTAGAACGTCGACGTCGTTGGGTGCTCAACGACGTCCACGAGATCCCCGTTGGCTGCCGCGCTGAAGCCGTCCGGCACGGTCACGGCGAATGAGAACACTGCTTTGTCGAGGGGGTGATCGTTCGCGGGGAACCACGAGTGCGCGGCATCCGGTTCGGCTACGACGAACTGTTCCCCGGAGGGGCCGCTGAACCATCCGATGGGGAACGGCGTGGCGTCCGATTCCTTCGGCGCCGGAACACCCCGGTAGTCCATCGCGACCGCGAACACCTCACCGGCCGGAATCTCGACCGGTCCGATGATGAGTTCGTCAACGGATCGCTGGAACGCGGTCGGTTCGCCGTTGACGGTGAGACGCTCGATCTCCCATCCCGAGAAGTCGAGGTTGAAGGATGAGAGGTTCTCGGTCGCTCTCGCATCGATCGTGATGGACGACGAGACGGAACCGTTGGCGCTGTACTCGAGGTCGAGGTCATAGGCGCTGACGTCGTAGCCGCCGTTCCCGAGCGATGGGTAGTAGATATCGCCAATTCCCGCCGCCCCAGCCGAGTACTCACCGGACTCGATCACCGTCGATGTGGACGGCACGCTCGTCGAGGCTGTGGTCGTGGAGGAAGCCACAATGGGTGTCGACGTCGCCGATGACGTGTCGGCGGACGTGCCGCTACACGACGCTGTCAGCACTCCGAGCGCAACACATCCAGCGAGTGTTCTGGCGAACCGCCTCATGTCCTGAACCGTAGGGCAGATCTCCGCAACCCGCGACGACAGTCCTGCCGGCGACCGGCGACCTCTCCCTACATCGCGATGGCCCGCGCCACCGCGTTCCCCATCTCGTTGGTGGACGCCGTCGGTCCCGAACCGGCGATGTCCGCCGTGCGGAGGCCGGCGGAGAGCACATCTTCCACGGCCTGGTCGATGGCGGCTGCAGCCTCCGGAAGGTCGAGGGAGTAGCGCAAGGCCATAGCGCACGCCAGGATCGTGGCAAGCGGGTTTGCGAGGTCCTCGCCCGCGATGTCGGGTGCAGATCCATGGACGGGTTCGTACAAGCCGGGGGTGCCGTCTCCGAGGGAGGCGGAGGGGAGGAGGCCGAGTGATCCCGGCAGCATGGAGGCTTCATCGGTGAGGATGTCGCCGAAGAGGTTCCCGGTGACGACAACGTCGAAGTCCCGCGGGCGTGAAAGGAGATGCATGGCCATAGCGTCAACGAGCACCACTTCGAACTCCACATCCGGGAACTCCTCGGTGACGACCCGTTCTGCGGTGCGGCGCCAGAGACGCGAGACCTCCAGTACGTTCGCCTTGTCGACCGACGTGACCTTGCCGCGTCTGAGGCGTGCTGCTTCTCCCGCCATCCGAACGACCCTTTCGACTTCCGCAACGGAGTAGACCATCTCGTTGCGAGCCACGGTGCCGTCCTCCGAGAGTGAGGAAGGCCCGAAGTAGATGCCCCCGGTCAGTTCGCGAACGAACATGATGTCGACACCGACCGCGTCCCTCAGGGGAGATGCGGTTGGGAAGTGCACCTGGATGGGGCGGAGATTGGCGTAGAGCCCGAGTTGGGCCCGGATGCCGAGCAGTCCATCTTCGGGTCGTGTCTTCGCCAACGGATCATCCCACTTCGGACCGCCCACGGCGCCGAGGATGACGGCGTCGGCGCCGCGGCACGCCTCAACGGTTGAGGTCGGCAGCGGATCGCCGGTGGCATCGATTGCGGCGCCGCCGATGAGGCGGTCTTCGAACGTGAACGTGAGCCCGAATCGTGCAGCGACCGCCTCGAGAACCTTGCGGCCCTCTGCAACGACCTCAGGGCCGATTCCATCGCCAGGGAGCAGAACGAAATGGCTCATGATCCCGCCACCTCTGAGGTGCCGTTCCGGTCGGCAAGCGCCTTGTTGAGGGACGCGACGAATGCCCGAGCCGAGCCCTCGACGACGTCGGTCGAGATGCCGCGACCTGAATACGTGAGCGGGCCGATCTGGATGATGACGTTCACCTCCGCCATGGCGTCGGCCCCGGACGTGAACGGGTTCACCCGGTAGTCGAGGAGGATCGCTGGGAAGCCAAACGCGTCCTGCAGAGCGACGAACGCGGCGTTCACCATGCCGTCGCCCTCTGCCGTCACCTCGGACTCTTCGCCACCGCGGACAATACGCACCGTGGCGACCGGCGTTTCTCGATCGCCACCGCTGAGGTGCAAGCCAATCAGTTGGACCTTGTCGGTTGATCGGTCGGTTTCAATCTCGATGAGCGCGCGCAGCCCCGCTTCGCCAATCTCGCCCTTGCGATCGGCGAGTTCCTTGAAACGATCGAACGCACGCCTGAACGATTCGTCGTCGAGCTCGACACCGAGCTTGGTGAGCGCGTCGGCGAACGCAGCGCGACCCGAATGCTTGCCGAGCACGAGTTGCGACTCTTGCCCAACATCGCTCGGGTCCATGATCTCGTACGTCTCGCGATTCTTCAGCACGCCGTGCTGGTGGATCCCCGACTCGTGGGCGAAGGCGTTTCTGCCGACCACTGCCTTGTTGAACTGCACGGGGTAACCCGTCAAGCGCGAGACAAGCCGAGAGGTCTCGAAGATTTCCGTGGTGTCTGCCTGGATCTCCACGTTGAAGAAGTCCTGGCGGGTCTTGATCGCCATGATGATCTCTTCGGTCGACGTGTTGCCGGCGCGTTCTCCGATACCGTTGATGGCACCCTCGATCTGCCTTGCACCCGCGTGGATCGCCGACAGCGAGTTTGCCACCGCAAGGCCGAGGTCGTCGTGACAATGCGTTGAGATGATGACGTCCTCGTTGCCGGCCCGAACGTCGGCATACACGCGCTCCATGAGCGCCACGAAGTCGGCGGGCATGGCGTACCCGACGGTGTCGGGGATGTTGATGGTCGTGGCGCCGGCGGCGACGGCGATACGGCATGCCTCGACCACGAAGTCCTGGTCGGAGCGCGTTGCGTCCTGGGGTGAGAACTCCACGTCGTCGACATAGCCCCGGGCTCGCGTGACGCCCTCTCTGATCGAATCCAGGACCTCGGCCGGCGTCTTGCGGAGCATCTGCTCCATGTGGATCGGCGAGGTCGAGGTGAAGACGTGGATGCGGTATCGTTCGGCCGCGGCGAGGGCATCGGCCGCCCGGTCGATGTCGTTGGGCACGGTACGGGCCAACGACGCGATCACAGGGCCGCGTACCTCGGTGGCGATGCGCCGCACCGCCTCATAGTCACCGGGCGAGGACGCTGCAAAGCCGGCTTCGATGACGTCGACCTTGAGTCGAGCCAGCTGCGATGCGATCGCGACCTTGTCGTCGGGCGACAGAGCGATTCCCGGAGCCTGCTCGCCGTCGCGAAGCGTCGTATCGAAGATGACGAGACGATCGCTCATGTGCGACTCCGGGTTCCCTCGAGCGGCATCGTGATGCCGGGGATCTTCGGACTGGCGACTGGCGACCGGCGACTGGCAACCCGGTTGCTCATACGTCGTCGGCCGGGATCTTCTCGACCAGGAACGGCATCATGGCCCTCAGATCGCGCCCGACCCGCTCGACCGGATGGTCGGCGACCGCTGCCCGCTGCCCCAGGAGATTCGGAGCGCCGGCCCGGTATTCGTCCATCCACTCCTGTGCAAACTGGCCCGACTGGATCTCGTCGAGAATCGTACGCATCTCGGCCTTGGTCTCATCGGTGACGATGCGGGGCCCGCGGGTGATGTCGCCGTATTCGGCCGTGTCGGAGACGGAGTGACGCATCCAGGCGATGCCACCTTCGAAGAGCAGGTCCACGATTAGCTTCAGTTCGTGGAGCACCTCGAAGTACGCCATCTCTTCCGGATAGCCGGCCTCGGTGAGGGTCTCGAATGCGGCGCGAATCATCGAGTCGACGCCGCCGCACAGAATGACCTGCTCGCCGAACAGATCGGTCTCGGTCTCGTCCTTGAACGTCGTCTCGATGACCCCGGCGCGGGTTCCGCCGATGGCGTGGGCATACGACAGGGCGAGAGCGTGGGCGCTGCCCGAAGCGTCCTGGTGAATGGCGACGAGCGCCGGCACACCGCTTCCCTCGACATACTGGCGACGCACGAGATGACCGGGGCCCTTGGGGGCAACCATGGCGACATCGACGTCGGCGGGAGGCGTGATGTATCCGAAGTGGACGTTGAAGCCGTGGGCGAACAGGAGGAGGTCGCCTGGGTTGAGGTTCGGTGCGATGACTTCGTTGTAGAGATCGGACTGGATCTGGTCGGGGACGAGCACCATGATCACGTCGGCCCATGTGGCCGCCGTTGCGGGATCGACGACCTCGAGGCCGGCTTCCCTCGCTCGGGTAGCCCGGCTCGACCCTTCCCTGAGGCCCACAACAACGTCGATGCCCGAGTCCTTGAGATTCATAGCATGGGCGTGGCCCTGGCTCCCGAAGCCGATCACGGCGACCTTGCGCTGGGCAATCAGCGTCGGGTCGGCGTCCCCTTCGTAGTACATGGTTGGCATTGGGGCCTCCTAGGCGCTCTTGAGGTGTTTCTTGGCAGACTTCTGATCACGCGGAAGCGCGATGCGTCCGGATTTCGCGAGGGAGACGACACCGTAGGTGTTCATCAATTGCAGGAAGTCGGCGAGCCGTTCCGGGGCTCCGGTGACTTCGAACGTGATGGTGGCGACACCGACATCGACGGCGCGTGCTTCCCAGACCCTGGCCGCGTCGAGGATCTCGCCGCGGCGCTTCGGGTCGGCGTTCACACGCACCAGCATGATCTCGCGTTCGATGGCGACCCCCGGCTCGAACTCGGTCACCTTGACGGTGTGCACGAGCTTGTAGAGCTGCTTGATGATCTGTTCCATCTCGGGCCCGTCGACGACCACGGTCATGCGCGACATGGCCGGGTCCTCCGTCGGGCCGACCGTGAGCGAGTGAATGTTGAATCCACGCCTGGCGAACATGGATGAGACGCGGGCAAGCACGCCCGGCTTGTTCTCGACGATGACGGCGATGACGTGATTCATGCGAGATCCTCTCTGCTCAGAATGACGTCGTCGTTCGATCCGCCTGCGGGAACCATCGGGAACACCATGGCTTCCGGGTCGCAGGTGAACTCGACGAGAACGGGCCGGTCGTTGATCGCGAGCGCTTGTTCGATCACACCGGCAACCTCATCGGGCCGATCGGCTCGCAGGCCAACACACCCACAGGCCTCAGCGAACTTCACGAAGTCCGGCACGGTCGGTGAGAGTTCGGTCTGTGATAGGCGCCCGTCGTAGAACAGGTTCTGCCACTGCTTGACCATGCCGAGCGACTGGTTGTTCATCACGGCGATCTTGATCGGGATGTTCTCGACGGCGGCGGTGATCAACTCGGTGCCGGTCATTTGGAAGCAGCCGTCGCCGTCGATGGCGAAGACGACCTCGTCCGGCGTACCAGCCTTGGCCCCGATGGCGGCAGGTATGGCGTATCCCATCGTCCCGAGTCCACCGGAGTTGATCCACCTGCGCGGCTCCTCGAATCCCCAGAACTGGGATGCCCACATCTGGTGCTGCCCGACTCCGGCGACGATGGTGGCATCACCGCCGGTGATGCGGTGCAGTTCCTCGATGACGTACTGCTGCTGGATCGGGCCATCGGGATCTTGCACGTAGGAGAGGGGATGCGCGCTCTGCCATCCGTGGACGGTGGCGATCCAAGCATCCCGGTCCGGCTGCGGACCGCGACGTTCCGTCTCGACGATGAGTTGGTGGAGCACCGACTTCGCGTCGCCCACGACGGGCACATCCACCGGCCGGATCTTCCCAATCTCGGCGGGATCCACATCGACGTGGATGACCTTGGCTTCGGGGGCGAAGTGCTTCGGGTTGCCCGTGATCCGGTCATCGAACCGGGCGCCGATGGTGATCAGCAGGTCCGAGCGCTGCATCGCCGTCGTGGCCGCGTACGTGCCGTGCATCCCCGGCATTCCGAGGTTGAGCGGACTCGAGTCGGGGAACGCGCCTCGAGCCATGAGCGTGGTGACCATCGGAACATTGAGCATCTCGGCGAATTGCTGTAGTTCTTCCGTTGCGCCTGCGGCGACGACGCCACCACCGACGTACAGCACGGGGCGCTCCGCCCGCTCGATAAGGTCAACCGCCGCCTTCACCTGACGGGGATGGCCCTTGACCGCCGGACGGTAGCCGGGGAGTCGGACCTCGCCCGGCCGATGCCAGGTCATGGTTGCTGCGAGGACATCCTTCGGAATATCAACGAGGACCGGGCCCTTTCGGCCGGTCGATGCCAAGTGGAACGCCTCGCGAATGATGTCGGGTATCTGGTCGGCGCTCGTGATGAGTTCGTTGTGCTTCGTGGCCGGCATGGACATGCCCCACGTGTGGGCCTCCTGGAAGGCATCGTTGCCGATCGCCGTAGTCGCCACCTGTCCGGTGATCGCCACCAGAGGAACCGAGTCCATGTAGGCGTCCTGCAGTGCCGTGAGCATGTTGGTGGCTGCAGGACCGGACGTGACCACCGCCACCCCGACGCGACCCGTGGCATGCGCGTATCCCGAAGCCATGTGGCCCGCGCCTTGTTCGTGGCGGGCAAGGACGTGGCGGATGGACGAATCGAGCAGCGGGTCGTAGGCGGGGAGGATGGCACCCCCGGGCATGCCGAATACAACCTCCACTCCCTCGTGCTCGAGTGATCGGATGAGCGCTTCCGCGCCGGTCAATTGCTCTGGCATGTCTTGCTCCACATACAGAAAACCCCCCGTGATGCACGGAGGGACAGGCGCACACTTCGTGGCGTGTGCGCCTAGGTGATAAGAACTACGTACAGGTGATTGGTTGGGGTCATGTCGGTTTTCATCGGAGCGTGCGATTATGGCAGGACGGGAGGACCTGTCAAGCACGCATGAACACGATACGGCACCTTCGTTCCATACTCGCTCCGGCGATTACCGCCGCCCGGGCGGCGTTGCGCTCGCTCGATGACAAGGAAGTCCCGGCCCGGCTGCGTCCGGTGGCGAAGCGCGGCGACGGGAAGCTTCCGCTTCCGCTCACGCGCACGCTGCTGTTGCGTATTGACGAAGACGAGTGGTTTCGCGAAAAGGCGCTCGAGGCCTTCGATCACCGAGGATTTGAGGACACGCTCTCTCGTTCGTACCTCGCTCAGGAACCCGGTTGGTGGATCGCGGTCGCCGAGGCGGTGGCGAGCGAAGAGGCCGAGGCGGCCGCTGTCCGCATCGAACAGCTTCAACGCGACCTCGACACCGCGCGAACGCGGTCGAGCGCCGACCGGGCGAAGGCCAAGGCCATACGTCGGGAACTCACCGAGGCCGAGAATACGGCGAGAGCCTCTGTCGAAGAACGCCTGGAACCGTTGCGAGCGGCGGCTACCGCGGCCCGGGCCGAGCGGGATCGCACGCGAGAAGACCTCGGTGCTGCTCGGCAAGAGGTTGCCTCGGTAACCGCCGACCGCCGTGAGGCCGAGCACACGGCGGCGGTTCTCTCGGAGCAGCTCCGATCTGCGAAGCGGACGGCGGCCCAGATCCGCCGGTCGGCCGAATCGGGGACGTCCGAGTCGGTACCTCGACAGCCAATGGAGATCGCGCGGTGGCTTGACCGGGCCTCTGCGAGCCTCGCCCCGTACCGCGAGGCCGTAGTCGCGACGACAGCGGGAAGTCGGGACGCCGACACCGGCCGGGTGCTGATACCTGCGGGGATCGCACCGGACTCGCCGGCGGCAATCGGAGCACTCTCCGGGATCGACGGGGCGACGGTGCTCATCGACGGACACAATGTGCTTGGCGTGCTGAATGCCTCGACGATGGCGACGGGCCGCGCCCGTCGGTCGCTGATTGCCAGCCTCGGCAAGCTCACGCGCCACCTCGGTGATTCGACCATCGAGGTCGTGTTCGACTCCGATCTCGATGAAGGTCGGCCACGGACGGTGAGCGACACCGGGATCGTTGTGCGTTTCGCCCAGGGCGATCTCATCGCCGACGACGTGATTGTCGAGCGGGCCGCCCGGCTGCGGCAGGCAGCCATCGTGGTCTCCGACGACCGGGAGGTTCGCGATCGGTGCACCGGCTATGGAGCGACCCTGCTGTGGGCCCAGGCGCTCGCCCGGTGGCTCTAGGGCGGGTGGACGCGACGGCGCTGGTCAGAGGACCAGTTCTGCCATCAGCCGGATCGTGGCGAGGTCGGTTGCGGCCACGAGCAGCGTTGTGACACCGGCTTCATCCCACGCCTCGAGGCGGTCGGCGATGCGTGCTTTCGATCCGACCAGGCTGACCTCGTCGACGAGGTCGTCGGGGACCTCGCGCATCGCTTCCATCTTTCTGCCGTCAAGGTATGCCGTCTGAATGCGGTCCGCCGCCTCGCCGTAGCCGTATCGGTGGGCGAGGGCGTTGTAGAAGTTCTTGCGGTCCGGCCCCATCCCGCCGACATAGAGCGAGATCATCGGCTTGGCCGCGAGGCGGGCCCGGGCGAGGTCATCGTCAAGCGACGCGAACACGGTGACAGCGATGTCGAACCGATCGACCTTGTCGGCGACGCCTGAGCGAGCGAATCCTTCGGCAAGGAGGGGTCCGAAAACCTCCGAGGCACGCCCGGGGGAGTAGAACACCGGGAGCCAGCCGTCGGCAATCTCGGCGGTGAGCCGGACGTTGCCCGGACCGATGGCTGCGAGGTAGATTGGCAGGTCGGGGTTGTTGGGCTTCGAGATCAGCTTGAGTGGCTTGCCGAGTCCGGTCGAGTCCGGTCCCTGATAGGGGAGTTGGTAGTGCGCTCCGGCGTATTCCACCGGACCGCTGCGAGCGAGCATCATCCGGAGGATCTCGACGTACTCGCGGCTCACCTGGAGCGGCCGCCCAAAGGGCCGACCGTGCCAACCCTCGACCACCTGCGGGCCCGAAACGCCGAGGCCGAGCAGGAATCGGCCGTTCGAGAGATCGTCGAGGGTGGTGGCGGTCATCGCCGTCATTGCCGGCGTTCGGGCCGGCATCTGCATGATCGCCGATCCCAATCGGATCGTCTCGGTTCGCGCCGCGAGGAAGGCCAGCGGTGTGACGGCGTCCGCTCCGTAGGCCTCTGCCGTCCATACCGAGTCGTAGCCGAGCCGCTCGGCCTCGTTCACGAGGCTCGTGTCTCGTGCGATCGAGACACCGCGGTACCCGAGGTTCAGGCCGAGTCGCACTCAGGCTTCCGCGTAGCGGACCGAGGTGACCAGAACCTCATTCCCCGCGATAACGGTGGCGGCACCGGCGCACTGTGGACATCGAAGGAGGCCGGGGTCATCGGACTCGAAGTCCGCATCGCACACGTCGCAATGCACGACGAGCGGCACTTCGATGATCTCGAGTTCGGTGTCTTCAGCCGGGGTGCCTTTCGACGCTACCTCGAAGCCGAACTGCAGGGAGTCGGCCACGACTCCGCTCATGGGGCCGATGGCAACGGTGACGCCAGAGAGCGTCCCGCCTTCCGGGACGGCCGCGATGGCGGCATCGATGACACTGCGAGCGATTCCTACTTCATGCATGAACAGGACGCTAGTCATTGATGCGAGCTCAGCTCCTCGGCTCCTCGGCTCCTCGGCTCCTCCGAATCTGTCACACCCGGTCCGTACGGTGGAATCAATCGCGAAAGGAGCGGGCATGATCATCGACTGTGATGCGTGTGTGATGGACGGGACGGATGCGTGTTCGGACTGCATCGTTCCGATGCTGTTGTCCGGGACCGGTGGGCCGACGCGGATCGGGACGGACGAGGAGGTGGCCATCCGGAATCTCTCGGATGCGGGCCTCGTCTCACCGATCCGCCTCGTCGCCCGTCGGATCGGTCGCGGCGTCGCGGCCGGCTGACGCCGTATCGTGGGCGTGTGCTCAGAGATCAGATCGAAGAGATTGCGTTCGAGACCGGGTGTGTCGGATTCGGTGTGACGACGGCTGATCCGTTCGACGGCCTTCCGTCGGTGATGCGTGATCGAAAGGCCGCAGGCTTCGCCGCCGATCTCGCTTTCACCTACCGCGATCCGGAGATCGCGGCGGATGTGCGGCGGTCGTTGCCGTGGGCGAGCCATCTCGTCGCGGTGGCATATGCCTACGAACCCGCGGCCGGCGTCTCGCACTCGGAACCGGGAGCGCTCCGCATTGCCCGCTTTGCCGACGGGGATCACTACATCGGTCTTCGACAGGCGCTCGCTGCGATCGTGGACGCACTGGAGGCGACGGGAGCCTCCGCCGAAGCGCTCTCGGACGATTCTCGGCTGGTCGACCGTGCCGTTGCGGTTCGTGCCGGCGTCGGTTGGTGGGGACGAAGCACGATGGTGCTGGTTCCAGGTGCCGGACCGTGGGTCCTGCTGGGGTCGGTCGCAACCGACGCTCCGCTTGAAACGACCGACCGGATGGTCCGCACATGCGGCACCTGCACAGCCTGCCTCCCGGCCTGTCCAACCGGCGCCATCCTCCCCAACGGCGTGCTCGACGTCAGACGTTGCCTCGCCCATCATCTTCAGTCACCCGGGCTCGTCCCGCAGGATCTCCGCGAGGCGATCGGTGACCGCCTCTACGGTTGTGACGACTGTCTGACGTCGTGTCCGCCCGGTGACCGGATCCTGGAGACGGCGGCGGTTGCGTCGGGGCCTAGCATCGTCGAGATCCTTGGTCTCGATGATGCAAGCCTCCTCGACCGCTACGGCCACTTCTATCTCCCGGCCCGACGGCCGCGGATTCTTCGCCGCAATGCGCTGGTCGCGGCCGGCAATGACCGATCGCCGGATCTCGAACCGGTGGTGATCGGCTATCTCGGGCATCCCGACTGGCTCCTCCGAGCCCATGCGGCATGGGCGGTCAGTCGGTTTGGGACGTCCGTGGCGCTGGCTGGGTTGCATGCAGCACTGCTCAGCGAACGAGATGCAAGGGTTCGCAATGAGATTCTACGAGGCAATGCAGGGGCGTCCGCCCCTCGGCGTCTACGCTGACAGGATGACGTGGATCTATGCAGTAGCCCTCTTCGTCGGCGCTCTGATGGCGCTCGGTTGGGTGGTGGGCGTCGCCATCGGAACGTGGGTTGACGGTTGGGAATTCATTGATCCGGAACGCCGATTCGGTGGGTTCGGGCGAGCACTCGTCGCAGGCTTGATCGGATTCGGGATGGCGGGGATGTCAGCTTCGTACGGGGGATGGCCACCAGTCCTGGCATTCTGCGGCGCCGGTGTCGGCGCTCTGGCCATGGTGGCAGTCGCCAGGTACTTCGGTCCCGAGAACGCGTGATACTGGTCGTCGCGGACATTCACGGAGCAGCCGAAGCGCTGCGTCGCGTCGCGTCGATCGGCGAACCGCTGCTGGTCCTCGGCGACCTGGTCAACTACATCGACTATCGGACCAACGAAGGAATCGTTGCCGATGTCTCGGGCCAGCATGTCGTCGACGAGTTCGTACGAATTCGTGCCGCAGAAGGCAATGTCGCCGCGTCCGCCTTCTGGCAGGTCGAATGGACGAGCCACGCTGCGGAGTTGCAGGGACGCTACAACGAAGCTATCGAGGCCGAATACCGCGACGTGTGCGGCGCATTGCGCGGAAGCCAGGCCTACGTCACGTACGGGAACGTCGATCGGCCGGACATGCTCGCTGCCAACCTGCCGAGTGGGACCCGATTCGTTGACGCCGAGGTTGTGGAGATCGACGGACTTCGGATCGGATTCGCCGGTGGCGGGCTCGTGAGCATCGGGACACCGGGAGAGGTGACCGAGGCAGAGATGGAGACGAAGCTGGCACAGCTTGGATCGATCGACATCCTCGCGACCCATGTGCCTCCCGCGATTCCGGCGCTGGCGTGCGACGTCATTGGGGGGCGAACGAAGGGATCGATCGCGATCCTCGAGTTCCTCGAGCGAGAGCAGCCTGCCTATCACTACTTCGGCGACATTCACCAGCCACGGGCCACGGCATGGCGCGTGGGGCCGACGAGGTGTGTCAACGTCGGGTACTTCCGTGCCACCGGGAGGCCGTTCCGACATGGCTGAGGTCGACCTCGATCGTCTGGCGGAGGGGTATCGGCACCGACCGGCGTCGGCAGCTTCGCTCGATCGTGCCGACGCTGCAGGATCGAGTCTCGATCAGGGATCGTGGGTACTCGACGTCGGAGGCGGTCCCGGCAACCACTCAGCCGTCTGGCACCGGCAGGGCCACAACGCCGTTGTACTCGACCCATCCGCGGCGATGCTGGCCTATGGCCATCACCATGGCCTGCTTGGCGTGCGCGGGACGGCACAAGCGATGCCGTTCCGCACGCGCCGCTTTGCTCTGGTGTGGTTCCACCTCTCGATCCACTACGGCGACTGGAGGGTCGCGATCGACGAATCCGTTCGCGTACTCGCTGAGGAGGGGAGGGTCGAGATTTGGACACTCGGACCTGACCATCACGAGCAGTCCATGCTCGCCCGGTGGTTCCCGTCTGTCGCAGGTATCGACTCCAATCGCTTCCCACTCCCGGAGGCCCTGACGGGGCATCTCTCCGGCCAGGTACGCGACGTCTCCGTGACCCGTCGTGTGGAGGACGTGGTTCGCCCCGCCGGCTCGTGGCTGCAGGCCGTCGAGGCCGGCTTCATCTCGACACTCCAACTCCTACCCGAAGACGAGCGGATCGAAGGCATCGAAGCGTTCCGGCGTGCGCATCCGGATCCCGACGATGAGGTTGCCTACCAGCTGCACTTCACCCGGATTGTCGGGGAAAGAGGCTGAGCCGGTTCACGAACGGCGCCACTCTCCGCTTCGGGTGGCGAATCGGTTGTCGCGACAGTTCGGGGCATCGCTACGATGCTGAGAGCACCGAGATAAGGAGCGTCGATGGACGGGACGGTTCAGAGAATCGAGGTCACTGCGCCCCAGCAGTTCGTCTATGAAACGGCACTCGACCTCGAGACGTATCCGACGTGGGCCGGCGGAGTGAAGTCCGTCACGATCGTCGAAGAGGACGAGCACGGCCGCCCGACGGTCGCCGAGTTCACCATTGACGCGATGATCAAGGAGATCTCGTACACCCTCGACTACGACCACGACCGCGAGAACGGCTTTGGCTGGGTGGCCAGGCCGAACGAGGACCTCACCCTTCTCGAGGGCAGCTACACGTTCAACGTGATCGACGACGACACGACCGAAGTCGTCTACGCCCTGCGGGTCGAACCGAACTTCACCGTTCCCGGCTTCCTCAGGAGACAGGCTGAGAAGCAGATCGTCGGGACCGCCCTGCGCGGCCTGAAGAAGCGAGCGGAAGAAGGCGTCTGATGCGGGTCATCCTCGTCACCGGGAAGGGTGGCGTGGGAAAGACCACGGTGTCCGCGGCGACCGCACTCCGATCGGCGGATTTCGGCCACCGAACGCTCGTCATGTCGACCGATCCGGCGCATTCCCTTGCCGACGCGTACCAGGTGGGATTGGGGGACAGTCCAACGGAGATCGTGCCGCGGCTCGACGCTCAGCAGATCGACGCCCAGCAGCGCCTGGAAGAATCGTGGGGTGCGGTTCGCGATTACCTGACCGACATCTTCGACTGGTCGGGCCTGAAGGGGATCGAGGCGGAGGAACTCACGGTGTTCCCTGGCATGGACGAGCTGTTCTCCCTCGCAAGTGTGCGGGACCATGTCGAGTCCGAGAAGTACGACGCCATCATCGTCGATTGCGCACCCACCGCCGAAACGCTCCGGCTGCTCAGTCTCCCAGAAGTCATGTCGTGGTACATGGACAAGATGTTCCCGGTCGGCCGGCGCGTTGCGAAGGTTGTCCGGCCCATGATCAGCCGCGTGTCGTCGATGCCGGTCGCCGACGAAGACGTATTCGACTCGGTGGCGAAGTTCTACGAGCGTCTCGACGGGGTCCGCGACATCCTCGGCGACCCAGAGGTCACCTCCGCTCGCCTTGTGATGAACCCCGAGAAGATGGTCATTGCGGAAGCCCGCCGCACGTACACGTACCTCGGCCTCTTCGGATACGCCGTCGATGCTGCCGTCGTCAACCGGGTGCTTCCCGACGTCGTGACCGACCCGTACTTCGAACGGTGGCGTGAGATCCAAGCCGAGCACCTCGAGTCGGTGGAGGAGGGCTTCGCCGACATCGACATCCGGCACCTCCGGCTCTTCGATGAAGAGATGGTCGGTGTCGATCGTCTTCGACTTGTCGGTGCCGAACTCTTCGGAGAGCATGATCCGACCGAACGGCTGTCCGAAGGTCGACCGTTCCGGGTCGAAGACGACGGTGACAACGTCGTGATGATCGTGGGCATGCCGTTCGCCGAACACTCCGAGGTCGATGTCATGCGTCACGAGGACGAGCTCTTCGTGACGGTCGGACCGTACCGGCGGTCGATCGTGCTGCCAGACTCACTGCGGCGACGACAGGTGCTGAGAGCGAAACTTGCAACCGGCGAGCTTCGCGTGACATTCGGGACGGTGGACTGATGTGGGATCGATTTCTCGAACAGCGACCAATCCAGAACGGGCTGAAGCGGGCCGGCCTCCACTTTGCGAAGGCCGCCTACGAGGTCGTGGGCGGTGTCGCCGCCTTCGTCGACGAGGTCGTATCGGTCGTCATAGACAACGAGCCGGGCGATGACGATCCGTCTGGACCTACGAAGATCACCGTCGAGTAGCGCCGGTTGCCGGTCGCCAGCTTCTCAGATCCCTAGGCCCGAAGATCTACCCAATCGAGGGTCGTGAGGGTCTTTGCGTCTGACACCATCAGGCCGATCTCGGACACGGTGACGAGGCGGCCGTCGATCAGGAGGGAGCGCCGGATCGGTGCCCGCCAGTTCGATCCGTCCACGTCGTGCGATACGACGCCGGCTTCGCGAATTCCATCTTCGGTGACGGTTAGGACCAGCGCACCGGTGGGCGAGGTCTCCGTCTTCTCAAGGCCCTCGTCCCACCGCTCGTAGGGGATCACGGTCATCCCGGTCGACGGATCGTGGAGGAACGCGTGATGGTCCCACTCGACCTCCGAGTGCCCGTCGCGCATCGTGAAGCGGTCGACGCGTTCCGGATCGGCGGGGTCCGACACGTCGAACAGCGAGGCCTGGAGACCGCGGATACGGCCGTCGTTGTTGGCATCCTGCCCGACACCCAGCAGGGCGTCGGCGCCGATCGGGTGCAGGTAGGCCGAGTACCCGGGGATCTTGAGTTCGCCGCTCAGCTTCGGACGTTCGGGATCGGACACGTCGATCACGTAGAGCGGGTCGACCTGACGGAACGTGACCACGTAGCCCGTGTTGCCGAAGAACCGGACCGAGTAGATCCGCTCACCGCGACCAAGTCCGTCAACGGTTCCGACCGTCTCGAGATCGTCGCCGTCCGTAGCGAGCACGGTGACCATCGACTCCGACTCGGTTCCGTCCCACCACGCCGGAGCGTCGGTCGACGCAACGCGGAGGTAGCCGTCGTATTCGGACATGGACCACTGGCTGAGCATGTATCCCGGCACCTCGCCCGATGCCCGGTAGTCGGCACTTCGCGGAGACAGGTCGAACTTGTGGATCATCGTCTTCTGGCCGACCGGACGGTCGCTTTCTGCGAACACCATCGGGTCGATCCACTGACTGGTGGCCACGTAGGTGGCGTCGCCGGACGAGTAGGCGATGTTGCCATCGGCGAAGACGCCCGTCGCGTCGGCAACGGCGAGTTCGCTCGTCTCGAGCGTCACAAGCGACAGCGTCGTGAACCCGGAGAAGTCCTCGGGACGGTTCGTGCGGTCACAGGCGAGGAGCGTGCCCTCGTCGACGACCCGATCCCGGCCCTCGAGGTCGGTCACGATGTAGTACGGGAGCCAGTTTTCGACGTGCGAGTCCGTGATGATCTCGCGATTCTTCTCCTCGGCCTCCCGTTCGGCTCGGAGGCCGCCACCCTCGGGGTAGGACCAGGCGATGCCGGTGGGACTCGAAGACACCACGAGGCGCACGGCACCGTCGACCATCCGGGACGAGACGTACCGTCCGTCGATGCGCAGTATCCGGGTCAACTCGGGATCACCGAGATCGGAGATGTCGATCTCGGCAACCACCACGATCGGCGTTGGGAGTTGCACGGAGCTCGACTCGACTTCGCCGAATGGGATGGCGTCGTAGCTGTCGTTGGCGATCGCAACGACCCGGTCCCCGTCCAGGAACAGATTCTGCGTCCAGAAGGGGAGTTCGATCGACCCCTCGACGGTCAACGTGTCGCCGTCGATTGACACGACGTGCAGGATGCTTCCGGCGATGACGACGATTCGTGCACCGTCGGTCTTCACAAGATCGGCCTCGTCGACACCGGCCTCCTGCAGGTTGGTGCCGATCACGTCCTTGGATGCGGCGAACCCTTCGCTTGAGCCGTTGGAGCCCGCAGCCGTGGTCGTGGTCTCTTCCACGGCAAACTCACGGACGAGTTGGTCGCCGACTTCGGCGAACATCTCGTCGACCATCCACGGTTCCATGCCGTACCCGTTCAGTCCGTAGGGCCCAACACGATCGAGTGCATGGCCGATCGTCCAGTCGAGAAGATCGTCACACGCATCGAATGGCATAAGGGCCCTCGCCGCAGAGGGAGAGGGAGTCTCAACCACCGAAGTCGTAGATGTGGCACCTCCCGCATTGGTCACACCCGACGACCGGGCCGGCAAGGCGCATGCGGACAGCGCGAGGGTTGCTGCAACGGTGATCGTGACGATTCTCTTCACCTGAGCCTCCGAGCTCGACTACCGATTCGACGCTTCGCAGCCGTCACAGGGTTCCCGGCTCCTGATAACCTCCCCTGCCATGAGCACCATCGGGATCGATATCGGCGGATCCAAGGCCCTCTCCGTTCGCCTCGAGAACGGCGAAGTAGTCGAGCAGCGCCACACCGCGGCGCCTGGAGAACCGCCGCTCGAGACAGCGCTCGGCGCTGTCCGATCAGTCTGGGCCGACGACGTCGAAGCGGTCGGCGTCGGTGTCGCCGGACTCGTGCGATGGCCAGAGGGGGTGTTCGCGTGGGGTCCTCACGTTGACAGCACCGATCTTCCGATCCGTGAACTCCTGGAGGCAGAACTCGGTCTCCCTGTTGTGGTGGACAACGACGCCAACGTGGCCGCGTACGGCGAACGCGTGGCGGGGGCCGCTCAGGGCTACGACGATTTTCTGCTGGTCACCCTCGGCACCGGGATCGGCGGCGCCATGGTGATCAACGGTGAGGTGTATCGCGGTGAATCGTTTGCCGGCGAGTGGGGCCACATTCGCAACAATCCGGGAGGCCGCCTGTGCGACTGCGGGAAGCGGGGGTGCTGGGAGACCGTCGCTTCCGGGCCGGCGCTCGTCCGGCTGGCTCGGGAGGTCATGAGCCTGAATCCAGAAGGAACGTTCGCCCACCGCTTCGAGTCGGGGACGATCCGCGGCGAGGACGTCACCGCAGCCGCCGACGCGGGAGATGAGGTCGCTCGCGGTCTTGTTGCCGAGGTCGGTGCGGAACTCGGCAGGGGGATCGCCAACCTCATCGCCATCTTTGATCCGGAACTCGTCGTCGTCGGAGGCGGGCTCGGTTCGGTCGGGGAGTCGCTCCTCGGACCGGCCCGCCGGTTCGCTGCCGACGCACTCCACGGAGGCAATCACCGCCTCGCGCCTCCCATCCTCGTGGCCGGATCTGGAGCCCGAGCCGGTGCCGTCGGCGCCGCTTACCTCGCAGTCTCGATACGCTCCTAACCATGTCCCGACTCGACGAAACCCCGGTCCCGAAGCGTGACGCGAAGGAGGTCGCCCGCGAGGTGATCCTCCTGATTCCGAACGTCGTGAAGCTCCTTGTCCGACTCATCCGCGATCCGCGGGTTCCGGTGCGCCGCAAGAGCTTCGCCGCCGCTGCGCTGATCTACGTGATCTCGCCGATCGATCTCATCCCCGACTTCGTCGCGGGCTTGGGCCAACTCGACGATCTGGTCATCGTTGCCGTCGCCCTGAACCATCTCATTGCGGGTGCCGGACGCGACGTCATCGAGCAGCACTGGGACGGCACGACCGACTCGCTCGACCTCGTGCTCGCCGCCACCGAGTGGGGGACCGAGATCATCCCAGGACCACTGAGGAGAATGCTCCCAGGCTGAGTCCGAGCGGTCGGTCACTGCGGCTCGGTGCTTTCCGACGCGCGTCGGCGGGCCTACGCTCTCTGGATGGATTTTCGACGCATTGAAAACTTGCCGCCGTACGTCTTCGCCGAGGTGACCAAGAAAGCCCTCGAAGCCCGTCGCGCCGGCGTTGACGTCATCGATCTCGGATTCGGGAACCCCGACATCCCATCACCGCCGGTCGTCGTCGACAAACTCATCGAGGCGGCGCGCAGCCCGAAGAACCACCGCTACTCGGCGTCGCGTGGTCTGCCGAACCTCCGCAAGGCCGTTGCCGACCGATACCTGCGGCGATACGGCGTGGAACTCGATCCCGAGACCGAAGTCATCAGCACGATCGGAGCCAAGGAGGGCCTCTCCCATCTCATGTGGGCCCTGGTCCAACCCGGTGACGTCGCCCTCGTCCCAGAGCCGTCGTACCCGATCCACATCTACGCGGCGGTCCTCTCGGGTGCCGAGGTGCAGCGGGTGCACCTCTCAACCGGCGAGGAGTTCTTCGATCGGCTCACCGAGGCCTATCACAACTCGTGGCCGCGCCCGAGGGTCATCGTCACCTCGTTCCCGCACAACCCGACGACCGAGACCGTCGACATCAGCTTCTTCGAGCGCCTCGTCGAGTTCGCGAAAGAGAACGACACGATGCTCGTACATGACTTCGCGTACGCGGACATCGCATACGACGGCTACCAGCCCCCGAGCCTCCTCCAGGTCCCGGGAGCCAAGGAGGTCGGCGTCGAGCTCTACACGCTCTCGAAGAGCCACTCGATGGCCGGCTGGCGGGTTGGCTTCGTCGTCGGCAATCCCGAGATGGTCGGTGCGCTCGCCCAGCTCAAGTCGTACCTCGACTACGGAACCTTCCAGCCGATCCAGATCGCCTCGATCATCGCACTCAACGAGTGCGACGACTACGTGCCCGAGGTCGTCGATGTCTACAAGCGACGTCGCGACATTCTCATCGACGGTCTCGCGCGGATCGGGTGGGAGATCGAGCGGCCGACGAGCACCATGTTCGTCTGGGCGCCGATCCCCGAGCCGTACCGGCACATGGACTCGCTCACGTTCGCCCTCTACCTGCTCGACAAGGGGCAGGTCGCGGTGAGCCCGGGAATCGGATTTGGCCCCTCCGGCGAAGGACACATCCGGTTCGCCCTCGTCGAGAACGACCAGCGAACCGCCCAGGCAGTACGCGGAATCCGCAAGGCGCTCGACCTCGGCTAGGTGCTAGCGGCGACCGAGCGGCAGGTATGCCTTCTCCGCGTAGTCGATCAGCATGCGATGGGTCGTGAACTGCGACAGGCCGGTGACCATCGAGGACTTCATCATGGCGATCCATGAACGCGGAAGCCCCTGATCGTCCCGTTCGTAGTAGGCGGGTACCACCTCGGACTCGAGTAACTGATAGAGCAATTCGGCGTCTGCCTCGTCGGAGACGGAGTCCTCGCCGAAGCCCCAACCGTTGGTGCCGTCGAAACCCTCGACCCACCATCCATCGAGCACGCTGAGGTTCAAACCGCCGTTCGCCGCTGCCTTCATTCCAGACGTTCCGCTCGCTTCTCGTGGCGGCCGAGGCGTGTTGAGCCACACATCGGCTCCGGTGACGAGCGTCCGTCCGAGCCGCATGTTGTAGTCCTCGATGAAGAACAGGTGGCCCTCGAATGCCGGACTCTGGGAGAGTTCGAAGACGTTCTTGATCAGTGCCTGGCCTTCCCGATCCGCCGGGTGCGCCTTGCCGGCGAACACCAACTGGACCGAGCGGTCCGGGTTCTTGAGAATCGCTTCGAGGCGGCCGGGATCGGTGAACAGTATGCCCGCCCGCTTGTAGCTGGTGAAGCGACGAGCGAACGCGATCGTGAGGCGATCTGATGGGAGTTGGTCGTCCAGCCATCGGAGACGACTCGATGCCTGACCGTGTCTCGCGTACTCCTCGCGGAGCCGCTTCCTCAGACGCCGAGTCATGAGTTCGCGCTGAGCACCGTGAGCGCGCCAGACGCGCCCGTCGTCAATGTCAAGAATCTGCTGCCAGGTCTCGGGCTCATGGATCCGCTCGGGCCAATCGAGGCCAATCGCGGTGTTCAACAGTCGACGCATCCCGTGGCCAAGCCAGGTAGACGGGTGGATGCCGTTCGTAACGGCGAGTGCGGATCCGCCGATAAGCGTTCCCCAGTCCTCGGTCACCACGGCCGCGTGCCGGACCGACACGCCGTTGGTGCGGTCGGACAATCGAATCGCAAGGGCACCCAGGTCGAAGACGCCGTGATCATCCGAGCCGTTCCTGGCGAGCTCCCGCTGGGCATCGGTCGGTACGCCGTCGAACGTCCCGGCCAGCGTGGCGGTGGCCATCGACGCGTCGAACGTCTCGTTGCCGGCGGGCACTGGTGTGTGGAGGGTGAACAGCGTTCGGTCGGCGACCAGTTCCTTCGCCGTCTCGAGGTCGTGGTTGGCGTCGACTTCCCACGACAGTCGTTCGAACAGACTCAGCGCGGCGTGACCCTCGTTGATGTGCCACATGGCCGGGTCGATGCCGAGGGCCCGGATCACCCGGGCGCCACCGATACCGAGCACCGCCTCCTGAGCGAATCGGGCTTCGCGCCCGCGAACGTACAGGATGTGCGAAATCGGCCGGTCGGCCGGATCGTTCTCGGGAAGGTCCGTGTCGAGGAGGAGCAGTGGCACACGGCCGACATCGACCCGCCACGCCCCGACGGCGACATCGCGACCGTTGAGATTGACGGACACTCGCAGGGGCCGACCCGAGTGGGGATCGAGGACCTCCCGGACGGGGCGTCTGCGCATCTCGAGCCGCTGGTAGGTGTGCTGCTGCCAACCGTCGGGGTCGACGGCCTGGCGGAAGAATCCGCGGCGGTAGAGCAATCCGATGCCGACGAGGGGAATCCCGAGATCCGATGCGGACTTGATGTGATCGCCGGCCAGGACACCAAGGCCACCGGAGTAGAACGGCAGCTTCTCGTTGATTCCGTACTCGGCGCAGAGGTAGGCCACGGGCCCATCGAGTTCAAGTGCGTGGTGCGCGTCGTACCAGGTCTCATCGTTGTCGAGATAGTGGTCGAAGCGCTCAACGGCTTCGTAATACAACTCGACGAAGCTTCCGCTGGCTGTGAGCGCCTCCCACGTGGACGGCTCGACCATCTGCAGGAGGCCGATCGGATTGCGCGACGCTGCCCACGCCTGGGGATCGATGCGACCCCACAGGTCCCGGCCGACCGGATCCCACGACCACCAGAGGTTGTATGCGATGTCGTACAGGCGTTCGAAGGCCTTCGGAATCCGCAGAGCGGCCTTCGGCCCGGTAGGGATGGACGCGCTCAGTCGCGCTCGTCGGTCGATCATTGTGGAGTACTCCTTGTGAGGTCGGGTGAGGCTAGCGTTGAACTTCCTTTTGAAACCCCACTGTCACACGCGGGGTCGTTATAACGATTCCGAACGGAGAACACAGTAGATGTCACGGTACGCCATTCTCTTCCCAGGACAGGGGAGCCAACGGGTCGGCATGGGAGCGGACCTCTTCGGTGCGTATGCCGAACTCCTCGGTGAACCCGCCGATCGCATCATCGGATGGTCCCTCGAGCGGCTGATCATCGACGGCCCCCGGGAAGATCTGACCCGGACCGAACACGCACAACCTGCGCTGTACGCGATCTCGTCGGCGCTCTGGCGTGCCCTTGATGAGGCGCTGCCGTCCCGCCCGGCGGCGGCGGCGGGACACTCTCTCGGTGAATACACGGCCCTCGCTGCGAGCGGTGCCGTCGCCTATGGAGATGGACTCGCCCTCGTCGCCGAACGGGGCCGGGCCATGGCGGCGGCTGCTGCCGCGGGTGAACCATCCGGCATGGCGGCCCTGATCGGTGCCGACCTCGACGTGGCATCGTCGGTGGCTGCCGACCGACGCAGGGACGGCGGAGAGCTGTGGGTCGCCAACATCAACGCCCCCTCGCAGATCGTGCTGGCCGGGGCCGAGGCCGACATCGCCTGGCTGTGCGAGAATGCCCGCTCGCTGGGAATCCGACGGGCGGTACCCCTGGCGGTGGCGGGCGCCTTCCATTCTCCGTTCATGGAACCGGCAGCGGAGCGACTCGAGGCGGCATTGGACGTCACCGGGTTTTCGCCACCCGATTTCCCGGTCTACGCGAATACGACTGCGCTGCCAACGGAGGATCCTGCCAGGCAACTCGCGGAGCAACTGGTGCAGCCGGTCCGGTTTGCCCCCACGCTGGAGCGGATGGCCGCCGATGGCATTACGACCTTTGTCCACGTTGGACCGGGCGACGTGACCGCCGGACTGGTGAAACGAACCCTTCCAGACGCCACGGTCCATGTCGTCGCAGATTTGGACGACATCGCTGCGGTCGCGAACGACCCATCCGTACAATGATCGATCTGACGCGAGGGGGAACGACGATGAAACGAACGACCATTACCGGCTGGGGCTACTGCGCTCCCGAGGGCATCGTCACCAACGACGACCTCGCGACGGTGATGGAGACCTCAGACGAGTGGATCGCGACGCGCTCAGGGATCCGCCAACGCCGGGTCTCGCACGTCGACAACTCCGACCTCGCGACGGTGGCATCCCGCAAGGCGCTCGCTGCGGCAGGGCTGGAAGCGACCGACATCGACTACATCCTCGTTGCGACGTGTACTCCAGATCGCTTCATCCCAGCGATGGCATGCCACGTCCAGGCCAAGCTGGGCGCCGTGAACGCGGCTGCCACGGATACCAACGCCGGATGCACCGGATTCATCTACGGCCTCAATCTCGCCAACGGGCTGATCGCGACCGGGTCCGCCCGCCGGGTCCTCCTCATCGGATCAGAGCGTCTCACTTCGTATCTCGATCTCGAACGGCGCGACACCGCGGTGCTCTTCGCCGATGGCGCCGGGGCTGTCATCCTGGAAGCCACCGACGGCGACGACGGCCTTCTGTCGATCAATGTGGGGTCGGATGGGCGGCTTGCCGGTACGCTGACCGTGGAAGGTGCCGGGTCGTCATGGATGGACATACCGACGCCGGTGAGCGTCGTTATGGACGGGCGAGAGGTGTTCCGCAATGCGGTGATCGGGATGGGCGCAGCCGCGCAACGGGCCGTCGAAGAGGCCGGTTGGGACGTGGGCGATATCGATCTCTTGATCCCGCATCAGGCCAATCTCCGCATCATCGACGCTACCGCGAAACGCCTCGGCCTCGACGAGGACCAGGTCTACACGAACATTCAGTACTACGGGAACACATCGGCCGCCTCGATTCCGATCGCGCTTGCGGAAGCACTCGAACAGGGGCGTGTGACGCCGGGGGCCAAGATCATCCTGGTGGCGTTTGGCGCAGGCCTCACGTGGGGGGCCGCCGCGATCCAATGGGGAGAGCGAATCGAGCCACGATCGCTCAGCGACGCGGCGCTCCCTCCGGCCGACCGGTCCGGAATCCAAATCATGGCCGATCGCCAGGCGAACCGACTCTCATGAGCCACGTCGCCCTCGTCACCGGAGGATCCCGCGGTATCGGACGGGCAATCGCCCTGCGTCTCGCGAACGACGGCAATGCTGTGGCCGTCAACTACGCCACGAATGCGTCGGCAGCGGAAGAGGTCGTCGATACGATCACAGCCAGCGGCGGAACTGCCTTTGCGGTCAGGGCCAACGTCGGAGACGCCGACGCCGTCAGCGAGATGCTGAGCGACGTTGAGGCGCGCCTCGGTCGCGTCGGCATCCTCGTCAACAACGCTGGCATCACGCGCGACGATCTGCTGCTCCGGATGGGGCCGGACGCATGGGACGACGTGATCCAGACCAACCTCCGCTCGGTCTACCTCTGTACGAGGGCGGCGCTGCGCGGCATGCTTCGCTTGAAGTGGGGTCGGATCATCTCGGTGAGTTCCGTATCGGGCATTGCGGGCAACCCGGGACAGGCGAACTACGCCGCCTCCAAAGCGGGCATCATCGGGTTCGCGAAGTCGGTCGCTCGCGAGATCGGGTCCCGCAACATCACGGTCAATGTGGTGGCGCCGGGCTTCATCCAGACCGACATGACCGACCAGCTCGGTTCCGACGTTGCTGAGGAAGTGGTTCAACGAGTCGCCCTGGGCCGACTCGGACAACCTGAGGAGATCGCTGCGGCAGTGGGGTATCTTGCCTCCGACGACGCGGCGTACGTAACAGGTCAGACGCTCGTCGTTGACGGCGGCCTGGCCCTGTAGAGGCCACTAGGAGGCATATCCAATGGACAGAACAGAAATCGAATCGAAGCTGACCGACCTGCTCGTCGACGAGTTGGGCATCGAACGAGATGGGATCTCACTCGATGCGAAATTCGAAGAGGACCTGGATGTTGACTCGCTGGGCGTGGTCGAACTGCTGATGGCGCTCGAGGACAACTTCGGTGTGAAGATTCCGGACGAAGAAGCCGAGCAGATCACGACGGTCGGGGAAGCCGTTGACCTCGTGGAGATCAAGCTGAACGCCTAGGGGGAAGTATGAGCGACCGACGCGTCGTCGTCACGGGCCTCGGCACGATCAACCCCCTCGGGGTTGACGTCGAGTCCACTTGGAGCGCCCTGAGGGACGGAGATTCAGGGATCGGCCCGATCACGCTGATTGAGGCATCGGACCTCACGTCCCAAATCGCGGGCGAAGTCACCGGCTTCGACGTCGAGACCTACATCCCGCGCCGTCAGGCTCGGAGAATGGACCGGTACGCTCAGTTCTTCTGGGTGGCCGGCAAGGAGGCGCTCGACGACGCAGGTATCGCCTACGAAGAAGACGACCCGGACGCGTACCGATCTGGGGTGGTGGTCGGAACGGGAATCGGCGGCGTTGCGACGTTCGAAGAGGAATTCACGACGCTGCTCGAGATCGGTCCCCACCGCCTCAGTCCATTTGGAATCCCCAAAGTCATCGCCAACATGGCAGGGGGGCAAGCGTCGATCGACTTCCGTCTCTACGGGCCGAACACGACCATCGTGACGGCCTGCGCGGCGTCGGCCAACGCGATCGGCGACGCAGCCGCCATCATCCAGCGCGGCGCGGCGGACGTGATGCTCGCCGGCGGCGCCGACGCTTCGATCACCCGGTTCGCGGTCGGCGGATTCGCCCAGGCCCGTGCCCTGAGCACGCGAAACGACGATCCGGAGCGTGCCAGCCGCCCGTTCGACGCCGATCGAGACGGTTTCGTGATGGCCGAGGGCGGCACCACCCTGGTGCTGGAAGAGCGCGAGCATGCATTGGCACGCGGAGCCAAGATCTATGCGGAGTTCCTGGGATATGGAATGTCGTCGGATGGCTACCACGTAACACTGCCGCGACCCGGCGGCGGGGGAGCCATCCGCGCGATGCGTGCGGCGCTCGACGATGCGTCGCTCGAGCCGGACCAGATCTCGTACATCAATGCGCACGGAACCTCAACCGCGGCCAACGACGCCACCGAGACGATGGCGATCAAGGAAGTGTTTGGAGACCACGCCTATGAGATCCCGATCACGTCCACGAAGTCGATGAGCGGCCACCTGCTCGGCGGTGCCGGAGCGTTCGAGGCTGTCGCTTCTGTGCTCGCGATCCGCGACGGCATCGTACCGCCGACGATCAACCTCGAGAACGCCGATCCGGACTGCGATCTCGACTACGTCCCGGACGGGCCGAGAGCGGTTGACGTCGAGTACGCCATGAGCAATTCCTTTGGATTCGGGGGCCACAACGTGGTCCTGATCTTCGGCAAGCCGTAGCGGGACTCAACTACTCGACACAGTCGTCCGATGGACCGCAACCGGTCGTCGGGGGAGGGCGGTTCGCTGCGACGGCGGTTTGGTATTCGTCGAAAGATCGGGCGGTGAGCGCGGCGATCATTCCGACGCCGACGAGCGCTCCGATGCCGGTAACCACACCGGCAGCGATCTCGGCCCCGAGACACGACGAGGGCTGACACAGGAGGGCAGCGATCGCTGCGCCGACAAAGGCGCCGGTGACGGTTCCCACGATCACGAAGATGGCAACGACGGGTCGCACGTCGACCCGATCGGCAATGAGCCCCATTGATCCTCCGACCACCGCACCGATGGTGGCGCCAGTGGGGCCGGCGAGGAGGAAGCCTGGCAGCAGCCCGGCGATCAGCCCGCCTCCAATCGTGATCCAGTGGGTCATGGACCCACCTCGGGGTGTTGGCGGGTCCGCGGCGGTGGAAGCGGGGCTTGAACCGGCGACAGCGCGTCGGCGGCTCCCGGCGACCACGCCAGGAGGGCATCCACGAGTCCGAGGGTGATGAAGCTGGCGGCCGCGATCCATGAGGCAGAGACGAACGCGGCGATGGAAGCCACGACCGGGAGCGCGACCCTCAGGCCCCACAACCCCCAGCGGAAGCCCCGTGCGTATGCCCAGGCGAGTACCGGACCGGTAGCGGCGAGCACCATCGCCGCCGGGGTCACGGCATCGACCGAAGCAAGTCCGGCAAGCGGTAGCGCTCCGATCGCCGCGAGGGGAAGTGCAACGGCGACCCCTCCCGCCCCCGCCCCGGGTCGCTGGCGGAGCCAGATTCGCAGCCATGGGCCGGCGATGCCTCCAATGGCGAGCAGCGATAGCGTCACGGCGCCGACCGACAACGCATCCGAGATTGCGCCAAGCGAGCCGACGATGAGCGTTGCCAGAGCGACGGCCAAGGCAAGCCAGCGGGCCCAGGGTGCGCGCACGAGCAACATGCCGACCAGTGCGATCGCGGTGTACACGACGACGCCGGCGATCATGAGTGTGGCCGCCCCAGGGGAGAATGGATCGGGGGAGAGACCGAGACGGATCACCCACGCGAATTCAGCGGCTGCAAACAGTCCCGCGACAAGCAGGGGTGCGCTGACGTGTCGTTCCATTGACCGCGGCAGCGCTACTGCGCCGGTCGCGAGTCGATGGTGCCCGGGATGCGCTGGAAGCCTACCGAGGCGAACACCCGGTAGATCCCGGGCTCGAGCGTGCTGTAGTCGAACTCGAACTCATCTCCGGGGGCGAGCGTGACTTCGAATTGGTCGTCCTTGTCGGCGAGGATGTACTCGCGCGGGTCTTCGTTGATCCACTTCACGATCCAGGTCTCGTCGAGGTCGAGGGCGACGTTGGCCGGGCGGAACGTACCGTTGTCGAGCCGCACCACGAACACGCCCTCCGGCGGTGGTTCGGTGGTCGTCGTCGTGGTCGGCTTGTTGTCGGCCTGAGCGACCTGGTCCGATGGTGCGCTCTCGATCGCAAGTCCCATCACAAGGAGAACGGCCGCGATACCGACGACCAGGAGGGCGCTCTTCAGGATGGTGCTGTTCACCGCAGCGTTCCTTGCTCGGGTACGGACGGCGGAAGTGTAGCGGCACCGTTCTCCAGTGCACCCGTTACGTCGTGGATCGGGGCGGCAGGCCTGGGTGCTGATCCGGTTCCCACATCGTACGTTCCGCCCAGGGGAGCGCGGTGCCTGGGTCCAACTCGACGACACCGGCGTGCTGCGGTTTGCTCGAGTTGAGGTCTGCGAGCGGCCGACCCGTGAGCCGGAGGCGGGCCGCCTGAATCGGGTCCTGGTGGGAGACGAGAATCAACGGCCCGGAGGTCTGTAAGCGATGCCCCACCACCGCATCGCCAACCCGGGCGCCGAGTTCGGCGAGCGATTCGGGGGAGAACGGGAGGTACACGGGGTGCGTCAGGTAGGCGTTGAGTTCGCCAGGGAAGTCCGCGTCGAGATCGTCCCAGACATGACCTGCCCAACGCCGGCTGAGCCCCCACTCGGTCAGCGCTTCATCCACGATCACCGGTCCGTTGCACGCTGCTGAGATGATCTCTGCCGTCTCGACGGCCCGGTCGAGTGGGGAGCTCACGACGGTGGCATTCATCGGCAGTCGGATGGCCGTGTCTTCGGCCTGCCGGCGACCGTTCTGCGACAGCGGGAACCCGGGGAGATCGGCGTAGACGACATGCTCCGGGTTCCGTACCTCGCCATGGCGCACGAGATAGACGATGCGGTCCGTGGGGTTCATGTGGGGCAGGCTACCGGGTACGGTGATCCCATGGCATCGTTCGCCGAGCCCATCCTCCACGTCGACATGGACTCGTTCTTCGTCGAGGTGGAACGTCTCTTCAACCCCGCCCTCGTTGGGATTCCGGTCGCCGTCGGGGGGATCGGGACGCGAGGCGTCATTGCCTCGGCGAGCTACGAGGCGAGGCGCCATGGCGTCCGGTCGGCGATGCCTGTCGGCGAAGCGCGGAGGCGATGCCCCTCGCTGACGATCGTGAGCCCGGAACACGGGCGGTACGGCGAGGTGTCCGGTGAGGTATTCGAGATCATGCGCTCGGTCACGCCGCTGGTCGAAGGCATCTCGATCGACGAGGCATTCCTCGACGTCTCCGGCCTGCGCTTCCACTACCCATCGGTCGAAGCGGTCGGCGCTCGGATCCGGTCGCTGATCCGGGATGATATCGGCATACCGTCGTCGGTCGGGATCGCCACCACGAAGTTCGTCGCGAAGCTGGCATCGAAGCACGCGAAACCCGACGGGATGCTCCGGATCGTGGCCGGAACCGAACTCGAGTTTCTCCACCCGCTCGACGTCTCGGAACTGTGGGGCGTCGGGGAAGCCACGCGGGCCAGCCTCGGCGATATCGGCATTCGGTCCATTGGTGACGTTGCCCGGGCCCCGATCGGGTTGCTCGAGGGGGGCCTCGGCTCCGCCTCCGCCCGCCATCTGTCGGAACTCGCCAATGGCCGAGACCCACGACCGGTGGAAGGCGGCATGGGCGCCCGCTCGATCTCATCCGAGAACACGTTCGCGCGGGATCTGATCGATCGGGACGCCATCGAGCGTGAGACGTTGCGCCTCTGCGATCAGGTTGCCGCTCGTCTCGCGAAGGCGCACCTCTCTGGTCACACGATCGCGCTGAAGGTGCGATTCGGCGACTTCTCGACGATCTCGCGATCGTCCCGGCAGGCCGTGCCGGTCGGGCACACGACGGACCTCTGGGCGATCGTGCGGGATCTGCTGAACCGTGCCGAGATGGGAGATCGGTCGATCCGATTGCTCGGCGTTGTGGTGAGCGACCTCGCCGATATCGGGGACGCACGCCAGTTGACGCTTGGAGCCGAACGTCGGGATGCCGCCGCCGAGGTCGTTGACGAGGTTCGGGAGCGGTTCGGCGCGGCGTCTGTGATTCCGGCCAGAATCGCCCCGCGGAAGCCCAATCCCGACGCCCCGGGGTCCAGCGTCAGATGAATCATCGTGCCTCGTGTGACCCATAGACCGGTATACTGCGTATGCGGAGCGATTCGACGCGGAGGGTGGACGGATGCCGCTGGATGATCGAGAGCAGAAGATCCTTGAAGAGATCGAGCGCAATCTGTACGCGGAGGATCCGAAACTCGCGCAGACGGTGGCCAAGACCGACCTGTCAATACGGATCAAGCGGCGGCAACGCCTTGCGGCCGTCGGCTTCTTCGTTGGTCTGGCGATCATGCTCGGAACGTTCACGAGATTCTCGTATCTTGCCGGTTTGGGCTTCATCCTGATGGTCGCCTCAGCGGCAACGATCGTGATAGCCGTGCGGGCCTCTCGGGTCGATCAGGCCGCTTCGTTCTCCGTCGCGGGATGGATGGACGACGTCAGAGAACGGTGGCGCCGGGAACGCTAAGGTTGCGTTCCCGAGAGGGGTCACAAGGATTTACGGACCGGCCGGGCGGCCGGGGACAATGGGGACAACGCGTGGAAGGTTTTACTGCTCAGCAAGCGACACGGCTCACCGGCTGTACGCCACATCAGCTCCGCTACTGGGACAAAGTAGCTCTCGTTGAGCCCTCGCTTCAGCAGACCGGTGGCCGTCCGGGTCGGAGGCGGCTCTACTCGTTTCGCGACCTGATCGCGCTCCGGGTCGTCAAGAGCTTGCTCGACAACGGCATGTCGATCCAACGTGTGCGTCGAGCGTGGGACTACCTACGCCGCACCGGCGACATGGAGACCCACCTTGCGGAGATTCGCCTCGTCACCGACGGGGAGACGATCTTCGCCGTGGCCACCGACGAGGACGAGGTCCTCGACGCGCTGCGCCAGGGGCAACTCGCTTTCTTCGTGGCGATCAACGACATCACGCAGTCGGTCGAAGACGACATCTCCCGCTTCGAACTCGATCGCGAGCGCTTCCTCGAGATGCTGCGCCGCGTCGAGGACGACGTGCAGATGGAAGTGGAAGAGGCGAGCGGCTGATTGCCGCGGTCTTCAGGATCGGAATCTCCGCATCAGCGAACCCAACCGGTACTGCGAACGAAGCCGCTCGAGCGATGAATACCTCGTCGTCAAGCGGTCGTTCGTCATCTGCATCGATCGGCGTGCCGCGTCGGCGTTGTCCGTCGAAACCTCAGTGGCCTTTCCGTAGACCGAGCGCGAGTACACCGACGCGAGGGGCTTCATCGCATCGTCGACCACGGTGGCGACTTCGAGCGGTGTCGCGGCCGGATCTGGTTCTTCACCGAAGTCGGTGAGCCGCACGACGATCTCCTCCCACGCCGCTGCGATATCACCATTGGCGAGTCGGCGCATCCGTGTCCGATGACGCGCCCACTTGATGATCGGAATCGCGACGATGACGAACACGATCAGCATGAGCCCGATGGTGACAATCAGCGCCCACCCTGGTATCGACAGGGCGGACCGTGCCCCACCGGTCTGCCCGGAGAGGTCGAGGTCGCGCAGATCCTCTTCGGGCGCGAACTCCACGCCGATCGGATTCTGGTTGGGGATGATCTCCGGGCGCACCGGTTCGGGAATCTGCTCCAGGTAGGCCGCGATCTCGAAGCCGAGGTCATCGGCGAGGGTCCCGTAGCTCGTGGCCGGATTCGCACCGTCTCCGCGTGGCGTCGGGTCGAACGAGAGCCATCCAACGGCCGGGATCCACAACTCAACCCATGAGTGTGCGTTCTCGTCGAGAACGACCACCTCGTCGGCACCGATCCTCGATCCGGGCGTGAAACCCAGGACGACGCGGGTCGGGATTCCGATGCTCCGAGTCATGACCGCCATCGATGTGGCGAACTGTTCGCAGTAGCCCCTCCGATACCCCGCGTTCTCGGTCGAGTCGTCGAAGAGCCAGGATGCGAGGAGGTCGTCGCTGTGGCCCTGGTCCGCTTCGAGGTCGTAGACGAAACCGCCCGTCTCGCGGAACCAGTGCTCGATCGCGAGACCCTGTTCGAACGGCGTCGTCAACCGCTCGGTCAGATCGGCTGCCTGCGCTTCGATCCTGGGATCGATGTCTTCCGGGAGCTCGAGATATCGTTCTGCGTCCGGGAGTTCCCGAAGTCCGACATCGGCGATTTCGGGTACCGACTCTCCGCCTTCGATGGCTGCCGCGAACAGGGGCGAGAAGCCTCCGCCGGGAGCCCCGGCGATCGTCGCCGGATCGATCGTCGGCACGTCGGACGTGATCTGATACTCCATGTGGCGGTACGTGCGGTCGCCGCGGAAGACCACGGCAGTGTCGGTTCGCCGGATCCGGAAGGCCTCGGCGTCGTCACCGGTGGCGCCGGTCACGGCATATGGGGTGGGGAGCCATCCCTGGGCAAGCGCAAGGATCTCGATGTCGGCGGTGACCGGCGTCGTCGGTCCGGCGTATCGGTAGCCAGGCTCTTCGAGGGGCGGGTCATCGAATCGGTAGACCTGCGGGCGACGGGCGGACCATTGGCCGTTGGCGTAGGTCTCAAGGGTCAGGAGGCGGAAGGAGACATCGGTCGGCGCGACGTCGCCGGCAATGCGGGCCCGGAACAAGGGGATGCCGGCCTGGGAGACAAGGCTCTTGTGGATCTGCACGTACGGGTTGTAGGCGACGCTGCCGTAGAAGCCGCCGCCGAGACCGCCCGGCGTTCGCCACTCGACCACACCGTCGCGGGAACGGTCGGTCCAAGAAATCCAACACCGAACACCGCGACGGCGACCGCAATCGCAACCAGGAGTGCGGCTGTCGGCGCAGGCCGGTTGGAGGAGGGGCCGGCGCGACGACTCGCCATCCGGCCCGCTCCGCGGTCCCGCTCGTCGAGAGCGATCGACAGGATCGTCGCTGCAACCAGCGCCACGAACACGGCGACCACGGCGTAACCGTTGTAGCGTCGGTCGATGGTCGCGAACTGGAGTGCGATGATGAGGGGCGGGAGCACGGCCACGAACGGGTGGCCTCTGGTGAGCCCCCACGCCAGCAGGATGCCGAGAATCCAGAACAACGCCGTCAAGATAATGACCATGCCGGCGATCGGCCGGACCGGCTCGATCCCGTGTTGGATCTGGTCGAGGGCTCGTCCGAGATCGGTCCAGAGCGACGAGAGTGATGCGCGGGTGGGGAAGATGAGGAGCGACTCAGCAGGGGCCGAGAACCGTGCGGCTGCAAGGAACAGGGCAGCACCGTTGATCAGCACGATCCAGAACGCTCGGAGTCGGTAGGTCACGGCCGTCCACGTGACGACCAGGCCGATGATGAACCCGGACAACACGACGAACTGCCAGCTCACCCCGCTCGACGACGGCAGCAGCAGGCTGCCGAGTTGCCAGAAGGCGAACGCGGCCGAGGCAAAGCCGGCTATCCAGCTGTAGCGGTAGACCACGACTGCTCCATTCCTTGTTTCCACGCCGACGCCCATCGGTCGGACGATGTCGACGCGATCGTCGTGGCACCCGCACGGGCGAACGGGTCCAGGGATGCGGGCACGTCCGCAGTTGCCGACATGACGATCGTGCGGTAGAAGTCTCGGCCGAGTGTTCGGAACGCGGCGAGGACCGGGTCGTCCGGAACGCCGGTTGCCAGCACCAGAACGCCGCCCGCCATGCCGTTCCGGCGGAGTCGCGCGAGTGCGCTCGTCAGGTCGATCGCAGGAGTCGGTTGGACTGCAGAGAGTTCTTCCATCGCGATCCCGTAGCTGTCGCTCCCGCCGACGACCGTCCCTGAGCCATGCCCCGTCCACAGGGTCGGCGTGTATCCATTCCGGAAGAGGTGGCGGAACGCCGAGGCCACACCACGCACGGCGTGCTCGAACGTGTCGCGGTCGGGGTAGGCAACGCGGCGAGGGTCGAGCAGGACGAGCGCTCGCGACTGCCACGGCATCTCGAGTTGCCGGATCATGAGGACGTCGCGTTTCGCCGTCGACGGCCAGTGAACCTTCCTGAGGTCATCGCCCTGCTGATACTCGCGGAGGGTGAAGAAATCCTCGCCATCGGTCTGTGAGAAGCTCGACTTCGACGTGTTGACGGTCGGGTCGTGGCCGCGGCCGAGCGGGAGGCCATCAAGATCTTCCACAGCCGGATATACGACGAGGCGATCCACCTTGCCGGCAGTACCGCCGGCTTCGGTGAGATCCAGGGGATCGCGCACCTGGACGATTGCGGGCCCGACGGCGTAGATGCCACGGGGACGGCAGAGGATTTCGTAGCGAGCGGTCATCGGATCCTGCGGTTCAATGCGGTCGGCGACGAAGCGAGCCGTTCCGAGACCGGAGACCTCGTCGAGGACCGTCACCTGGGCGATCCTCCTGCCGGTCAGGAGGGTCACTTCGACCACCGCACGGTCCCCGTCGTGGACCTGGAACGGGGTGAGGCGCCTCGTCACCCCGACGCGCGGCACGGCCGTGCGGACATACCCCATTCCGCCTCCGACTGCGAGAATGAGGAACAGTCCGGCGCCGAGCATCAGGCGCTCTCCGAACACGACCCAGAGGATGACGAGGGCTATTCCCGCTCCGAGTGCGGCCCATCCTCGGGTGGTCGGCATCAGTTGATCGCTTTCATCCGGCGGCGACGCGGGTGCCGGGAACCGGCACTCGGCCGGCGATTCCGTCGAGGATCTGGTGCACTGTGACGCCACGCATCTGCGCTTCGGGGCGAACGATCAGTCGATGATTGAGTACCGGCACGAGCATCTGCTTGACGTCATCCGGCGCCACGTAGTCCCGCCCGCTCACGGCGGCGGTCGTTCTGGCAGCGCGTTGGAGGTAGAGCGAAGCTCGCGGGGATGCTCCGAGCAGCAGGTCGGGTTCCTGTCTCGTCGCCTCGGCAATGTCGATGATGTACCCCTTGACGACATCAGCGACATGGATGTGCTGAGCGATCTCTGCCATCCGAACGATGTCGTCAGCGTGGACGACCGGGCGCAGGTCCTCGAACGTCGACCGTTCGCCGTGCGTGTCGAGCATCTCGAGCTCCTTCACCCGCGATGGGTATCCAACCGTGAGGCGCATCATGAACCGGTCGAGTTGGGCCTCGGGCAGCGGATAGGTGCCCTCATGCTCGATCGGATTCTGAGTCGCGATCACGATGAACGGCGGTCCAAGCGTCCGGGTGGTGCCATCGACGGTGACCTGGCGCTCCTCCATCGCTTCGAGGAGCGCGGCCTGTGTCTTCGGGCTGGCGCGGTTGATCTCGTCGCCGAGGATCACGTTGGCGAACACGGGGCCTGATCGGAACACGAAATCCCCGGCCTCGCGGTCCCACACCGACACGCCGGTCACATCGGATGGGAGCAGGTCGGGGGTGAACTGGATGCGCTGGAACGAGCAATCGATCGAGCGGGCAAGGGACTTGGCGAGCAGCGTCTTGCCGACACCGGGCACATCTTCGATGAGGGCGTGGCCTCCGGCGATGAGGCACGACGCGGTGAGTTCGACCGTCTCGCGTTGCCCCTGGAT
Organism: uncultured Actinomycetota bacterium; assembly: GCA_963785245.1. GTDB lineage: Bacteria > Actinomycetota > Acidimicrobiia > Spongiisociales > UBA5794 > JAHEEL01. The sequence goes on from CAWAUO010000012.1 coordinate 97,682, forward strand.
GACATGTTCGATGTTGTCGGCGATGGCAGTGAAATGCTCTCCGAACCAAGCCAGGTCATCGGGAATCACGGGCACGCGGGTCCTCCTGTGTGTTTCGACACATTCGAGCCTAGATGGGATCGCACGCTGCGGGGGACGGAGGGGTGAGGACCGTCCGGGTACATCGGCCGGGTACGCTTGCTTCGTGGAGAGATGGGGAGCGCAGCCATGATCAAGCGGAACGTGATCGTCGCGGTGGTTCGGCGACCGAGGCTCTGGCCGACAGCCGCCGCAGCGATATTGGCATTCGCACCTGTCGCGTGGTGGCGGCGCCGTCCGTTCCTTCCGCTGCCTGACGCCGAGGTGCTCCGGTGGCGGACCGCCACCGCATACGGATCCAGCGATGCCGTTGTTGATCCCGCCGATGTCGTGGCGTATCTTGAGTGGAGGCGGCGGTCTACCAAGGGGTAGCAGAGGGGAGGCAGATGTGGCAGTCGGCGCATTGAGCGACGATCTCTTGCGCCTGCCCGGTGTCGAACACGCCGAACTGGACGGCGATCCGGCTACTCCTGCCGGAATCCGCGTCCGAGTCGCCGACGGCGTGGACGCTGCGGCGGTCGCAGACGAGGTGCGTCGGGTCCTCGCGCAACACGGGCTTCGACCGGACCTCGGCGACGCCAGCGATGCTTCTCCGCCGGGGTCCGACACCCACGAGCTGGTGCCCGGGCCACCGCAAGACACGCCGGACGACGCCCCGCCCGATCCCATCGCGGATGTTCCCGTCGTCGTCCTCATGGCCGGCAACGGGCCGATCTCCGTCGGGATCACCGAAGGGATCGACACGATTGTTGTGACCGCCACCGGCCCTGCCGGCCACGCTTCGGTTCCGGCTTCCGGTCCGTCCGCCGTGGCCGTTGACCAGGCCGTCACTGAGGCCGTCGCCGAACTCGCTGGGACCGCGACCCGACCTCGGATCTGTTCGATCGATGAACGAGAACTCGGCGGCATCTCCGTCGTCACGGTCGTGGTCGAGGAGAGCGGCGCGCGCCTCGTCGGATCGGCCGTCGTGCGATCAGGTCGTACCTACGCGGTGGGACGAGCCGTCTGGGCGGCGCTGTCGTCGCGGTGAGTTCCGTGCGGCATCAGTTGAACGATGACGTCGGTGCTCGCGGCGTCCGGGAGGAGCGCGGCCGGTTCTTGTACCGATGGCTGTTCGGCAAACTCCCTCTGAAAGCTGCCAACCTTCGCGATGACGTCGCGCACGACGAGGCGGGTGTGGTCATCCGGAATGTCGAGTAGTTCGCTGTGGTCGGCCTCGTTGATTGAGACGATCGTCAGTCCGAGGCCGCGGAGATGATCGAGCATGATCTCCTGGCTGATCTTGTCGGGCGAGAGCACCGCGAGATCGGAGACGATCAGTGCGTCGGCGTTGCCGGAACGGGCGATGTCGAGGAGGGCACGGTAGCCGTCACGGCCGAGCGGCTGGGTCGGGTCGCGTCCGTCCAGGCAGGTCGCGATGAGGTGGTGGCCGGCGTCCGCGGTCCAGCGACGAATTCGCTCGCTCTGTGCGAACGCGGTTTCGCCCTCTTCGAGGCTTGGTGCCTCCCGTATGTACCCGACGACGCGCACGCTCACTCCAGCGCTCTCGACGTTGCTGCCCGCTCTGAGTATGACATGGTGACGGTGAGTGGTCAACAACCGGCGCTGAGTAGTCACGGGCGCGTCCACCGTCCGGGGACCTGCTGGTACCCTCTGGCCATGCCGCGGGCACTCGTGTTGAATGCAAGTCTCGAACCGCTTTCGGTGGTTCCGGTCCGGCGCGCGCTCGTGCTTGTGCTCCATGACCGGGCCGATGTGGTGGCAACCAACGGGGCGATCTGGCACGCCGAGACGGTGGAGATGCCTTCGCCATCCGTCGTTCGGCTCCGGCGCTACGTCCGGGTCCCGTACCAGCGCCGCATCCCCGTCAATCGCAGGACGGTGTTCGAACGGGACGGCCACCGCTGCCAGTACTGCGGCCGGCAGGCGGAGAATCTGGACCATGTGGTCCCACGGTCGCAGGGCGGCGAACACTCGTGGCTGAACGTCGTGGCTGCATGCCGAAGGTGCAACAGCACGAAGGGCGGGCGGACGCCATCCGAGGCAGGGCTCACGCTGGCGATGAAGCCGAGGCTCCCGCGGCCGGATGCCTGGGTCGCGGCCGCCACCGGGGGATCGGTGGATCCGGGCTGGGAGCCCTATGTCACGGCGTAGCCGAACGGATCAGCAGCACCGGCCGCGGAGACCGTCGGACGATCTTGGTTCCGGTGGAGCCGAGCAATCCCTGGAACAGGCCCTGGCCGTGGGATCCAATCACCACCACGTCGGCATCGAGGTCGAGGACCTGCTTGATGATCGCGGCCGCCACGTTCTCGCTCTCGATCACGTGTGCGTCGACGTCGATCCCACGCTGAGCGAGCGCATCGACGAGGGACCCCGTGTTCCTCCTGAGCTTGTCCCTGAGATAGCGTTCGATCATCGCAGCGTCCCCCGGCCAGCCAGTCGGGCCATCCCGACGAGCAACGGGTGTCTCGACGAAGGTGTAGTCGGCGACCACGCTCGCGCCGTCGCCCGGTCCCCAATGGTCGCGAATGTCGTTGAGGAAGGTCCGTGGAACTTCGACAACGGTCAGAACGGTCACTCGTCCGTCGGTTCCGGCCAGCCGCGAAGCGAACTCGGCAGCGGTGGCAGCCTCGATCTCACCGTCGGTTGCGACAAGTACGTGCACGGATCCTCCTCCAGGTGGCGTCGCCAACCCTAGACGGGGAGTCCCGCCTCCCGCCCGATCGCGATGAGCGTCGGCGTCTCGATTCCGGCCGTTCTCGCCTGTCCGATCGCCCGCTCCAGGCGGCGAGGAGCGCTCCGACCGGTGGCGCCGTGTTCGGGATCACCGTCAATTGCGGCAACCATCCCTGCGACGGCTCGGTCCCGGTCGACCGGTTCGCCGACGAGCCAATCCTGGATGTCGAGGACCTCTGAGGCGACGGCGCCGGCGAAGTCCCGATGGCCGTTCCACAAATCGGTAACGGTCCCCTGCGTACGGAGTCCACCGATATTCGCCGTCAGGATGTAGAGGTTCTTCGCGACGAGCGCGTGGGTCAGCTCATCATCCGCGATGTGCTCGGCCGGAATGCCGATTGCGTTGAGTGCTCTCACGACCGTGCCGGCCCACGGCCCTGCGACGGGCGTTGGGACGAGTACCCGGGTCGTCCGTCCTGGCTTCTTCTCAAACCATACGACGGCAACCGTCGGCGCCTCGATGCCGTGCCGAATCCAGTCGCGGGGGAGGAGTTCATTCTGAATCAGGCCGACGCTGGAGCGCCACTCAGCCGGCAGGTTCTCCAGAACTGGGTGGAGGTCATCCTCGGCAACCGTGACCAGCGTGAGTCCGGGATCCGGATTGCGCTCGACGGCGGTGGCGAGCGGCGTCGAACGGAGGACGGGGAAGATCGGGTGGCCGGTGCGGAGGAACGCGTGGCCGAACACGGCGCCCATCTCTCCGACCCCAACGAGGGTGATCAAGTCAATCATGGGTCACAGGGTACCCGGGGTGGGTGAGGGAACGGGTGGGGGCGAAAGAGTTGACATGTGGCGCGGAATGGGTCATAGTGGGGCCTCGTGGGAGATGATTTCAGCGCAACGGAGGCGCAGACCGGTGTTTCTCGGGGAGTACAGCCATTCGATGGACGGGAAGGGGCGGGTTGTGATGCCCAGCAAATTCCGTTCAGGCCTCGACATGGGCTGTGTCGTCACCAAGGGACAGGAACGTTGCCTCTACGTCTTCCCGATGGATCGATGGGAAGACGAAGCAGACAAGGTGCTCCAACTGCCGCGTACAGATCGGCGGGCCAGGGACATCTCGCGGTCCTTCTTCGCCTCGGCGACGGATCAGACACTCGATCGGCAGGGACGAGTGCAGATCCCGGAGGGTCTCCGAACCTTCGCCGAGTTGGAGAAGGACCTGACGATCGTTGGCGTCGCCAACCACATCGAGATCTGGGACACGGAGACGTGGCTCACCGTTGTCGCAGAAGCCGACGAGTACTACGCCGAAATCGAGGAGGCAGTCTCGGAGAACGGAATATGACCGGTCGAAGTGGACGTCGGGCAACCACACCCGCGTCCGAAGCTGTGAAACGGTCTGGCCTGTGGTCAGCCCCTCGGATGCCAATTGGAAGGCCCCTTACTCCGCCCGCTTCCATGTTGGCGCCAGCGCTCCGGGGGGCTGACCATGGATCAGACCACCAGCAGCTACCACAATCCGGTCCTCGTCGAGGCATGCGTCGAGGCGCTCGGTCCGGCAGCGTCCGGAGTGATCGTCGACGGGACGTTCGGCGGCGGCGGTCACACGCGTGCTCTCCTCGCCGCGTATCCGCAGGTGCAGATCATCGGAATCGATCGCGATCCGGAGGCGTTGGCGAATCGACCGGACGACGCGCGTCTGCGCATCGTGCTGGGCAACTTCGCCGAGATGCAGTCCCTCGTCAACGATGAGCTGGGCACATCACCTGACACTCCTGGGACCGTTGACGGGATTCTTCTGGACCTTGGCATCTCATCGCATCAGGTCGATACCGCAGGGCGCGGGTTCTCCTATCACCGCAGCGGCCCGATCGATATGCGGATGGGCCCCGACGCACCGTCGAGCGCAGGAGACCTCGTCAACGATCTCGACTATGACGAGCTTCGCTCTCTCATCCGACGCTATGGAGAAGAGCGATTCGCCGGACGGATTGCAGCAGCCGTCGTTGCGGCTCGACCGATCGATGACACCGCCGATCTTGCCGCCGTCATCGCAGATGCGGTACCGGCGGCAGCCAGACGATCTGGCCATCCGGCCAGGAAGACGTTCCAGGCGCTTCGCATCGCAACGAACGCTGAACTCGAGGCGCTCGCGGCCGGTCTCGAATCCGCCATGGAGCTGCTGCGGCCGGGTGGGAGGATCTGCGTGATCGCCTACCACTCACTCGAGGACCGCATGGTCAAGCGATGGATCGCCGCCGGCGCCCTCGACTGCACGTGTCCGCCGGAACTCCCGGTGTGCGTGTGCGACCGCAGCCCGGAACTCGTCGACCTCGGACGAGTTCGGCCCTCGGACGGGGAGGTGGATGCGAATCCACGCTCACGAAGCGCGATCCTTCGGATCGCCGAGAGGACGGCCGCATGACCGCCGGTGCCTTCCCCCGAACGACCACCCGCCGGGCGCGCACCGGAACGAGCAGTCGTCCGGTCGTCCGCCCACTCCTGATTTTCGTGCTCGCAGTGATCATCGCCTTCTTCGCGGTGATCTACTCGAGGATCTCGCTCGACCGGACCGCATTCGAGATTCAACTCCTGGACCGCCAGATCGCGACCCAGGAGCAACTGCACTGGGATCTGAGGGTCGAGCATGCTCGACTCCAGGCGCCGGATCGGATCACAAAGAGGGCCGTCGAACTCGGTCTTGTCTACCCGGACGATCGTCAGACGATCGAACTCACGGGTGTCGAGGCTGTCGTCGGCGGCCCTGAGGATCGATGGCTGGACCTGAGAGCTCTGCTCTTGGAGCAGTCGTGACCACTACGGGAGGGGAACGATGCTCAGGCCGAACGCTGGCGGCCAGGCTCGCGACTGCCATGACACGCTGAGGATGGGCTGACATGAGCCGGACATCGTTCCGATTCGGTGACCTCCGCGTGGTAGCGCTCGGACTCGTCTTCGTCCTTGCGTGGGCAGGCATCGGGTATCGCCTCTTCCAGGTACAAGGCGCAGACGCCGCCGAGCTGGCGCAACGCGGATTCGATCAACGGGTCCGCCACGAGACCATCGACGCGAAGCGGGGGACCATCTACGACCGCGATGGGGTCGAACTCGCCGTTACGATCTACGGGAAGTCGCTGATCGCCGATCCGAGCCTCATCGAGGATCCGACCCAGGCAGCTTCACTGCTCGCACCCATCATCGGGGCGGACTACATCGATCTGGCTCGCCGCTTCGACTCTGACGGTCGGTTCACGTACGTCGCCCGCGGCCTCGAGAACGATGTTGTCTCACAGGTCGCCGCGGCAATCGAAGAAGCCGACCTCGTCGGATTCTCGTTCGAGGAAGCGCCGCTTCGCATCTATCCCTCCGGGTCGCTTGCCGCCCCCGTCATCGGCTTGACACACGCAGACGACGGTCGCGGGATCGAAGGCATCGAAGCGGTGATGGACACGGAGTTGTCCGGGCGGCCGGGCAAGCGGGTCGTCGAACGAGACCAGGCCGGACGGGCGATCCCGCAGGCCGAGTACCTCCTCGAGTCGTCAACCCCGGGCTCCGACGTCGTGCTGACGATCGACCGAGAGATTCAGTACACCGCCGAACGAGCGCTGCAGGAAGCCATCGACTTCACGGGTGCGCTTGGAGGGTCCGTCGTTGTGATGGATCCCGAGACGGGCGAGATTCTTGCGATGGTCTCCCTCCCCGGCTTCAACGGGATGGATCGGTCGTCGCTCGATCCCTCGGCGATCCGGAATCGCGCCATCGCCGACGTATACGAGCCGGGTTCTACCCTGAAGGTCGTAGCGGTTGCCGCAGCCCTCGAAGAAGGCGTGGTTCGCCCCGACACACCGTTCGACACTCCACCCGAGATCGACATCGTCGGCGAGACATACTCCGACCACGGCAACCACCCCTCCGTCATGACCGTCACCGACATCGTCGCTCAGTCCTCCAACGTGGGGACGATCAAGATCCAGCGCCAGCTCGGCGATGAGACCCACTACCGCTACCTCGACGCGTTCGGCCTCGGGCGGCCCTCCTCAATCGACTTCCGCGGCGAAGCAACCGGCCGGCTCGATCACGTGAGCGACTGGTGCGGCCCTGCGTGCGGAGCGTCGGCAGCCATCGGCTACGGAATCGGCGCAACCACGCTGCAGATGGCCGCCGTGTACGCAACCATCGCCAATGACGGCGAGTGGGTCGAGCCGCACGTGGTCAGCGAGATCGTCTCCCCGGATGGCGAGTCGATCGTCAGCGAGCCGAGGCAGCGTCGGGTCATTTCGGTCGACACCGCCCAGACCATTCGCTCAATGCTCCGAGGCGTCGTCACCGACGGCACCGGCTTCCGTGCGGACATCGAAGACTTCCCGGTCGGGGGAAAGACCGGAACGTCCGACAAGTTCGACGTTGAGACGGGGGAGTACAGCGAGACTGAGACCATCGCCTGGTTCATCGGCATCGCACCGATCGACGATCCATCGCTCGTCGCCGCCGTTGTGCTCGATACGCCGACCGGAATGCTCCCGGACGAGACGGAGCTGAAGTTCGGTGGCGCCTCCGCCGCTCCCGTCTTCGCCGACATCGTTGAGTCGGCGCTCCACCAACTCGGGATCTCCCCGGTTCACCAAGACGATGAGTGACGCGCACCGACTCACCGAGATCGCGGCCCGGCTTGGCGGCAACGCCGACGTGGTCGGCGACGATCCCGTGATCACGTCCGTGACCCACGATTCGCGAGAGGTCGGCCCCGGGAGCCTCTTCGTCGCGATCCCCGGAGCCCAAGCCGACGGGCACGACTTCGTCGACCGGGCCTTCGCGTCCGGGGCCGCCGCGGTCGCGGTTGAACGCGACATAGCGGGTCCGAGTCGGCTCATCGTCCCGGATGCGCGTGTGGCCCTGCCCTTGCTTGCTGCAGCCGTCTACGGCGACCCCTCCCACCGCCTTCCCGTGGTTGGCGTGACCGGTACGAACGGGAAGACGACCGTCACCCACCTCCTCGAGCAGATCGTGGTCGCAGACGGCCAGACGCCGGGTATCGTCGGCACCATCGGAGCGCGCATCGGAGACACATCAGCCTCCGTGTCCCGGACCACGCCCGAAGCCTCCATGCTGCAGCGACTGCTTGCCGATATGATCGAGGCGGGTGTTGACATCGCAGCGATCGAGGTCTCGAGCCATGCGTTGAGCCTGCACCGTGTCGACGCGATCCGCTTCCGGGTCGCGGCCTTCACCAACCTCATGCAGGACCATCTCGACTTCCACGGGGACATGGAGGGCTACTTCGCCGCAAAAGCAGCGCTCTTCACTCCCGATCGTGCCGAACGTGCCGTGGTCTGCGTCGACGACGAGGCGGGGAGACGCATCGCGCGGGATGTCGACGTGCCGGTCACCACCGTCGCCATTGCAGGCGACGCCGACATCACGGCTTCGTCCATCGTCGAGCACATCGACCGCACCTCGTTCATCGCCAGCACACCGGCGGGCTCCTTCCCGGTGCACCTGCCGATCGCGGGTCGGTTCAACGTGCAGAACGCCCTCGTCGCCGCCGGCATCGCCCTGGAACTCGGTATCGCCCCGGAATCCATCACGCTCGGGCTTGCTTCGGTCGGCACTATTCCCGGTCGATTCGAGCATATCCCGACCGCCAATGGTCCCGGCATCGTGGTCGACTATGCCCACACGCCGGACGCAATCAAGGCCGTGGTCGACGGTGCCAGGAGCCTCGTCGACGGGAAGGTGATCGTGGTGGTCGGAGCCGGCGGCGACCGCGACCGGGAGAAGCGTCCGGCGATGGGCCGAGCGGCAGGTTCCGCAGACCTCGTGATCCTCACAACGGACAATCCCCGATCCGAGCAGCCCGAGACCATCCTCGCTGCCGTCAAGTCGGGACTCGACGAGACGGCCTCGGTGGTCGAAGAGCCGGATCGGCGCCTCGCAATTCGGCGTGCCATCCAGTCTGCCGACCCCGACGACATCGTCCTCATTCTCGGCAAGGGCCACGAGGCCGGCCAGGAGGTTGCCGGCAGAGTCAAATCATTCGATGATCGCCTCGTTGCCGCCGAGGAAGCCGAACGTGCGGCCGAGGTGTCGCCATGACCACTTCGCTCAATTGGACGCTCGCAACCGTCGCCGCGGCGACCGGCGGCGTCGTCGACGGCGATCCGACGATGCCCGTGCGTGCCATCTCGACCGACTCGCGGATGGCCGAACCCGGCGCCGTATTCGTGGCGCTGCGCGGAGCGCAGCACGATGGGCATGACCACGCGGCGGCGGCCGTCGCTACAGGCGCTGTTGCAGCCCTGGTCGAGCGCGGCACGCACCCTGAACTTGTCCCGCGCATCGACGTCGACGACACCTCGACCGCGCTCAGGGACCTGGCGGCACACCGCAGATCCGAGCTGCACATGCCGGTCGTGGCGGTCACCGGCTCGACCGGCAAGACATCGACCAAGGATCTGCTCGCTGCTGCGATTCCCGGCTCCTGGGCGTCGCCTCGCTCGTACAACAATGAGATCGGCGTGCCCCTCACCGTGCTCGGAACCCCAGAGGCCGCCTCTGCACTGGTCATCGAGGTGGGATCGCGCGGCATCGGGCACATCCGCTGGCTGATGCCGGCCATCCGTCCTTCGGTCGGGATCATCACGAATCTCGGCCTCGTACATCTCGAGACGTTCGGGTCGCGGGACGCGATCGCTGACGGCAAGTGGGAACTGATCGAAGGCCTGTCGGTCGGTGATACGGCGATCCTGCCCGATGACGAGCCACGACTCGATCGACCGCATCCAGGTCCAACCGTCACTTTCGGTACCGGCCCGGGCTCAGTCGTCCGGATCTCGGATCTCACCAGCGATGCGGCCGGCCGCCCGTCGTTCGTGCTCCACACCGAGGGCCGCTGCTTCCCGGTCACGCTGCTGATGGCAGGAGCGCACAACGCATTCAATGCCGCAGCGGCACTTGCAGCAGCGATGTCGATCGGCGTTCCGGCCGAGACCGCGGTAGCGGGAATGGCATCCGCCGGCGGATCGGAATGGCGGATGGAGGTCCACACCGGATGCTTCACCGTCGTCAACGATGCCTACAACGCAAACCCGACATCCATGGAGGCCGCGCTGCGGACGGTTTCCGCCATGCCCGGCCGGAGCTTCGCGGTCCTCGGAGAGATGGCCGAACTTGGGCCGGCAACGGTTCCGGAGCACGAACGGATCGGGCGTCTCGCTGCGGACCTCGGCATCGAGGAGGTCGTCACCGTTGGAGCGGACCATGGTCTCGCCGAAGCGGCCGGAGGGCACCACATGGTCGATCCCGCCGATGCATTCGAATGGATCCAGGATCGGGTGCGGGATGGCGACGTCGTCCTCGTCAAAGCGTCCCGATCGGTCGGCCTCGAAGAACTCGCCACTCGTCTTGCCGAGGAGGCCGCCCCGTGATTCAGCTCCTCATCGCGGCGACGATCTCGTTCGCATTCACCATCTTCGTCACCCCGGTCGCGATCCGGGTCTTCCGAGCCAAGAACATCGGGCAGTTCATCCAGGAGGACGTCCGCGGGCACCTGCACAAGCGCGGCACGCCGACGATGGGTGGCGTCGTCATCATCTTCGGGACCCTCCTCGGGTACGCCGGGTCCCACCTGCGACTCTTCACGCTTGGCGACGGTTTCGATTTCCGCGTCTACCCGTTCGCTCCTGAGGGATTGCTCGCGGTGCTCGCCTTTGTCGGGATGGGGTTCATCGGATTCCTCGACGACTACACCAAGTACGCGAGGAAGCACAACCAGGGACTCTCCAAGCGGTGGAAGTTCCTCGGCCAGCTCGCGGTCGCCGCAACCTTCGCGTGGGGTGCGCAGAGAATCGGCGTCTCGACCGAGCTGTCCTTCGTCCGGCCACTCGGTATTGACCTCGGACCGATCCTGTACTTCCTGCTCGTCTTGTTCATGCTGACGGCCGCCGCCAACGCCGTGAACCTGACCGACGGCCTCGACGGCCTGGTTGCCGGCTCGATCTCGCTCGTGTTCGGCGCCTATGTGCTGATCGCGTTCTGGCAGTTCAGGAACATCGCGGTCTACTTCGTCGACATCAACGGAGCGCTCGATCTCGCTCGCTTCGGAGCTGCAGTGGTCGGCGCTGCTCTCGGGTTCCTCTGGTGGAACGCCGCGCCGGCCAAGATCTTCATGGGCGATACCGGGTCGCAGGCGTTCGGCGGCGCGCTCGCCGCGATGGCACTGTTGACCAACACGCAGTTGCTGCTCATCCTCCTCGGCGGTCTCTACGTCGTCGAGACGCTCTCGGTGATCGGTCAGGTCTTCACCTTCCGAGTCTTCGGTCGCCGCATCCTTCGCATGGCTCCCGTCCACCATCACTTTGAACTCAAGGGGTGGCCGGAGACCATGGTGATCGTGCGTTTCTGGATTCTCGCCGGTATCGGTGTGGCGCTCGGTGTTGGCGTCTTCTACGCCGATTTTCTCAACGCCACCGGCGGAGGATCGCCGTGAAGACACTGATCCTGGGGGCAGGAGTGAGCGGCGTGTCGGCCGCCAGGCTTGCCTGCACCAGCGGCGACTCGGTCTCCGTCTACGACCGTTCGTCGAAGGCCACCATCCCACTCCGCGATCGAGGGTATGCGGTGCACTCCGGCATGTGGACCGACCTCCTGCTGCGAGATATTGAACTGGTCGTCGTCTCTCCCGGGTTCCCCGAGCACTCCGACCCCGTTCGGCGTTCCATCGAGACCGGCATCGAAGTGATCAGCGAACTCGAGTTCGGAATCCGGCAACTCGTCGTTCCGTACGTTGCCGTCACCGGGACCAACGGGAAGACCACCGCTACCACCGCCATTGCGGAGATGCTCAACGCCAGCGGTATCTCTGCGGTCACTGCCGGCAATATCGGACTCCCGATCTGCGACCTCGGAGCAGAACCGGCCGAGGTCGTCGTACTCGAAGCATCGAGCTTCCAACTCCGGTTCGTCGACCGATTCCATCCGGTCGCCGCCGGCATCACCAATGTCGCCGCAGACCACCTCGACTGGCACGGCACCGTTGGCGCCTATGCCGCAGCGAAGGCGCGGGTCTTCGAAAACATGAGCGGCGATGAGTTGCTCGCCTACGACGCCGACGACGAGGGGGCGTGCCAACTAGCGGGCCTCGCCCCGTGTAGGACCGTGGCCGTGAGCGGCACCTCCGTGCCACCCGACGGTATCGGACCCGATGCCGGATCGCTCGTGATCGGCGGACGACGACTCGCTCTTTCGACGACGGATCCGTCGTTTGTCGCGGATCTCGGGATCTCGGCTGCTGTCGCTCTCGCCGTCGGCGCGACCGATGTCGGAGTAGCGGCTGTTCTGAGGTCCTTCCGCTCAGGGGCGCACCGTCGCCGCACCGTTGGGACCGCGCACGGGATCCGGTGGATCGACGACTCGAAGGCGACCAACCCGCACGCCGCTCGAGCTGCCGCGGCCTCGTACGAACGTGTTGTGCTGCTGGCGGGCGGAAGGAACAAGGACCTCGACCTCTCGAATATCGCTCCTGACTCGGTTCGGCATGTCGTGGCATTCGGTGAATCGGCCTCCGACGTCGCCAGCGGATACGACGGTCCGATCAGTGTCGTCGATGGCCTCGATGCTGCCGTTGCGGCCGCCAGCCAGATCGCGACGAGCGGTGACACCGTGCTCCTCGCTCCCGGTTGTGCGAGCTTCGATGAATTCGAGTCGTACGCGGCTCGGGGAGATCGATTCGCCGAACTCGTCGCCGAAGTAGAGGCATCGAAATGACGAGCGGAACGGGCGGCGTCGACCAAGCTACCCGGATGCTCGAAGCGGTTCCCGACCCGGTTGTCGAAGACGAGGACGACGCACGCCCATCGGTGCGTGAACAGATTCGTGAGCGACGCGTGGCTCGCGCCCTGAACCTCAGTGATCGTCGCACGGTCTTCCTCGTCGTTCCGGTCATGATGCTGATCATCGTTGGACTCGGCGCCATGCTGTCTGCCGGATCGGTGATCTCGATTCGCGACTTCGGCGATCACCTCTACTACATCAAGCGGCAGGCGGTGTGGGTTGGTCTGGGACTCGTGGCGCTTGTCGGTTGCGCGAGGATTCCCTATCGGTTCTACCGCACATTCGCTTTGTTGATCTTCGGTATCTCGATGGTCGCATTGATCGCCACACTCATCGTGGGCGACATCCGCGGCGGTGCACGGCGCTGGATCGAGGTCGGCCCGATGACGATCCAGGCTGCTGAGTTCGCGAAGCTTGCCACGGTGATGGTGCTCGCAGCGGTGCTTGCGAAGAAGGATCGATTGCTCGGATCGCTCGGCCACTTCGCCCTTCCGATCGTCGCGGTGCTCGGGATCGTCTCCGCGTTGCTTCTCGCTCAACCGGATTTCGGGACGACGCTGATCATCGTCGCAGCCGCGTTCGCCGTGATCTTCGCCTCCTCCGCACCGCTCGGGTTCGTGGTCGGTCTCGGCGGCATCGCGGCGATTCTCGGCACTGTTGGTGCGTTCTCAATGGACTATCGCAGGGCTCGTTTCACCGGATTCCTCGACCCGTTCGCCGATCCGCTCGGGAATGGACACCAGGCGGTCCAGAGCCTTGTGGCACTCGGAACCGGCGGGTGGTTCGGCGTCGGACTTGGTGCAAGTCGCGCTCGCTGGTCATTCCTCCCCAATGCCCACACCGACTTCATCTTCGCAATCATCGGAGAAGAGACCGGTCTGGTGGGGGCAGGACTGGTGATCCTGCTCTTCGCCTTCTTCGCCGGCGTCGGCATTCGGATCGCGATGACGGCGCCCGACATGTTCGGTCGGCTACTCGCCGTGGGGATCGTTGCCTGGATCTCGTTCCAGGCGTTGATCAACGTCGGGGGAGTGGTTGCGGTGCTGCCCATCACCGGTGTGCCGTTGCCGTTCGTCTCGTCTGGGGGCAACGCAATGATCGTCAGCCTCGCGGCGGTCGGGATCCTCGTGAACATCTCTCGTACGAGAGTCAGCGACCCGGCCCCGTCATGACGTATGCCTTTGCCGCTGCCGGGACCGGTGGCCACATCTATCCGGCGCTCGCGGTTGCGAGGGCACTCGTTGCGTCCGGCGTCGATCGCGACGACATCGTGTTCTTCGGAGGAGACCGACTGGAGACGCGAATCGTTCCGGAAGCGGGTTTTGAACTCGTCCAACTCGACGTGCGCGGCCTCAAGCGATCCTTGACCGTCGACAATCTCACTATCCCGATCATGGTTCGACGGGCCGCGGCGGACGTGACCGCGACCCTCGCGAGCCGGCCTCGCGGTGTGCTGACCGTCTTCGGGGGGTACGTGAGCGTTCCCGCTGCGATGGGGGCACGCAAGGTCGGGATGCCCTACGTCATCCACGAGCAGAACGCGGTACCCGGCGTGGCAAACCGGTATGTGGCGCGTCGTGCTGAGCGCACGTACGTCGCCTTCGTTCCCGCACTCGCACGCTTCAAGAATGCGGAACTCGTCGGAAACCCGCTTGCGGCTCCGTTCGAGCGCTTCAATCGCGACCACCTCCGATCGGAGGCCCTCCACCGCTACGGATTGGATCCGAATCGTCCGGTCGTTGGTGTGTTCGGCGGGAGCCAGGGGGCCCTCGCGCTCAACACCGCCACGGTGGCCCTCGCCGCGTCGGATCAACGGGCGTTCTCGATCCTCCATCTCACCGGGCGCGACCACTATGCGCCCATGGCACGACAGGCCGCTGACGCCTCGCACTGGACCACCGCGCCGTTCGAACAGGACATGCCGATGTTCTACGCCGCCTCCGACATCGTCCTGGCCCACGCCGGGGCGATGACGGTGAGTGAACTCGCAGCGACGTCAACGCCTTCCGTGGTGGTCCCTCTTCCGGCCGGGAAGGGGTACCAAGCCCTGAACGCCGCCGACCTCGAGCGTGCCGGAGGAGCCGTGGTCGTCGACCAGGAGCGGATTGCCGAGGTCCCCCGCCTTCTGGCGCACCTCATCCAGGATTCCGAGCGACTGGCCGGCATGCGAAGCGGAGCCCGTTCAGTTGCGAAGCCGGAAGCTGCGACGCGAATCGCAAACGCACTCAGGGAGATCACCGATGACTGAGCCACAGAGTGTTTCCATCGACGAGATCCGGTCGATCCATATGATCGGCGTTGGCGGGTCCGGTATGTCAGGACTCGCCAAGCTCCTCGCGCAGCGCGGCATTGCCGTGTCGGGATCTGACCTCAAACCGTCGTACATCGTCGACGCCCTCGCCGGCGTTGGCGTCGAGACCTGGATCGGGCACCAGCCGGACCGCATGGGGGAAGTCGACATCGTGGTGGCTTCGTCGGCTGTTCCCGACGGCGACATCGAACTCAGGGCGGCGCGCGAGGCCGGCATCACCACAGCGAGGCGGCCTGCGCTGCTCCGCGGAGTCACCGACGCCTTCTCCACGATCGGGTTCTCCGGTACGCACGGGAAGACATCGAGTACCGCCATGGCGGTTGCCGCTCTCCGGGCGTGCGGTCTCGACCCTTCGTTCATCGTTGGCGGCGAGTTGACCGATCTCAACACCGGGGCCCATCTCGGAGACCGAGAGACGCTGCTGCTCGAGGCCGACGAGGCATTCGGCACGTTCCGACATCTCGAGATCGAGGCGCTCGGCGTCACCAACATCGAAGCCGATCATCTCGACTACTACCGCACCGTCACGGCCCTCGAAGAGGCGTTCGCTCAGGTTGCGCAACGAACGCGCGGCCCGGTTGTCGGCTGCATCGACGACCCCGGGGTCCGCCGCCTCGCCGAGCGCGCGACCGTGATCGGCTACGGAGTGAGCGAGGATGCCGAGTGGCACGTGTCCGAGGTCGACCTCGGATCGACAACGTCGTTCACGCTCAGTCGGAACGGAGACACGCACCGAGTCTCCTTGCAGCAACCGGGATTCCACGCCGTCATGAACGCGGCGGGCGTCCTCGCGCTCCTCGGAGAGACGGGCTACGACCTGACGTGCGCGGTCGCCGGCCTCGGCGACTTCGGTGGCGTCCGTCGCCGGTTCGAGGTCAAGGCGCGAATCGGTGGTGTGACGATCATCGACGACTACGCCCATCATCCGACCGAGGTCGCAGCCACGGTGGAGGCGGCGCAGACCATCACCAGCGGCCGTGTCTGGGTGGTCTTCCAGCCCCATCGGTTCACGCGGACCGCTGGCCTCGCTCCCGCTTTCGGTGGGCCACTCTCGAACGCCGACCGCATCGTGGTGACCGACATCTATGGGGCTGGTGAGCAGCCTCAGCCCGGTGTGACCGGACGTCTCGTGGAAGAGGCGGTTCGGGCCAGTGGTGGCAACGTCGAGTACGTCGCCCGGCTCGCGGACGTGCCCGAACACATCGCGGACGAGCTCGAGGCGGGCGACACACTGATTCTGATGGGTGCCGGCGACGTCGCGACGATCTGGACCGACGTGGGCGATCTGATCGGAGACGAGTCGTGACCACCCGCTTGTCAGCAGTTGCCGGCGTGCAGAGCGACATCTCGCTCGCACCCCTCACGAGCTACAAGCTCGGTGGATCTGCTTCGTGGTTCGTCGAAGTGAACGATGACGACCATCTCGACGCGGTGCTCGGTTCAGTTCCACCAGACCTTGACGTGCTCCTCCTCGGGAAGGGAAGCAACCTCCTCGTGGCAGACCGCGGCTTCTCCGGCCTCGTGATCCGGCTTGCAGGTGGCTTCCTGGACATTGCCGTTGCCCCAGATGGGACGGTCGAAGCCGGCGGAGCGGCGCCGCTTCCGCGGCTCGCCAGAGCCAGTGGAGAAGCCGGGCGCTGCGGTCTGGAGTTCTACGCGGGGATACCGGGAACCGTCGGTGGAGCGGTGATCATGAACGCCGGTGGCCACGGCAGCGACACTGCACACCACCTCCTCTCTGCAGTGGTCGTGGATCGGACGACCGGCGAGCGGTCGGAGCGAACGCCCGCTGACCTCGAACTTGGCTATCGCTCGTCGAATCTCGGTGCCGATCACATTGTCACGTCGGCCAGATTTGCCACGTCGCCGTGTACCCGGCCCGAGGCCGAGGCCCGCATCCGCGAGATCATCCGCTGGCGAAGAAAGCATCAGCCGGGCGGCACTTTCAACGCGGGGTCGGTCTTCAAGAACCCCGACGGCGATGCTGCCGGTCGTCTGATCGACGAGACGGGCCTCAAGGGACTCCGTTGTGGCGGTGTCGCTGTGTCGGAAATCCACGCCAACTTCCTCACTGCAGACGAAGATGCGACCGCCCAAGACGTCTGGGATCTCGTGTGGGCCGTTCGGCGACGCGTCGGCGAGGCCACGGGAGTGTGGCTGGTGCCCGAGATCCGGTTTGCGGGAGCGTTCGACGAACGCGGTGACGAAGCGATGGGACCGGAGACAGCGATATGAACACGATGGATCACCGGATTGCCGAGCGCCGGCACGAGGTAACCGAAGAACGGGCCCGGGGTCGGCTGCGATGGCTGATCTGGCTGGTTCTGATCGTGGGTGCGATTGGGGCTGCCATCTGGTTCGTGAACTCACCGATCCTGTCGATCCGATCCGTCACCGTGACCGGAGCCGAACGGACCGATCCGGCGGCCGTTGCCGAGGGCCTCGGAGTACGCAACGGAACGCCGACCATCGCCGTCGGAGCCGGCGAGATCGAGGCCGCGCTTCTCGCGAGTCCATGGGTGGCAGAGGCCGACGTATCCGTCTCGTGGCCGGGGGCCGTCGAAATCCACGTCCGTGAGCGGGTTCCGGTCGCGTCGATCACGACCGAACTCGGACGGTTCAACGCCGCCGCAGACGGCACGCTCGTCCAACGTGTCGACGAGAACGCCATCCCACCGATCATCGTTTCCGATCAACTCGGTGCGGCTCGAGAGGGAGATCGAATCACCCACGCTGCCTCCTACGGAGCCCTCGAGTTCGTGGCTGCACTCCCACCGCCGCTCAGGCGGAGTGCGACGGTGACGGTCACCGGGGACACCGTCGACGCGGTGATCGGGGAGTACCTCATTGTTCTTGGGAGGCCGAACGAAATGGCCTTCAAAGCTGCAGCCGTGGCAGCACTCGTGGCGACCGGCCTCGAGGCCGGGAGCCGCATCGATGTCACGGCTCCGAATCGACCTGCGGTAGCGCCGCCTCAATCTCAACTGGACAGTGAGACGGAGACGCTCGAACAGGCTCAACCTTCGGACTAACCTTCAAATACCTGCGCGGGAGGACCAGTACATGACCGATCCGAAACTCTCACCACATACCTACCTGGCCGTCATCAAAGTGGTCGGCGTGGGCGGTGGCGGCGTCAACGCCGTGAATCGCATGATCGAGTCTGGTGTGGGCGGTGTGGAGTTCATTGCGGTGAACACCGACGCCCAGGCGCTCATCATGTCGGATGCCGACCTGAAGCTCGACATCGGGCGCGACTCCACGCGCGGCCTCGGTGCCGGAGCGAACCCTGAAGTTGGCCGTGAGGCTGCCGACGAACACCGTGCAGAAATCGAAGATGCGCTCACCGGAGCGGACATGGTGTTCATTACCGCGGGCGAAGGCGGAGGTACCGGTACCGGAGCGGCTCCGGTGGTCGCCGAAGTCGCTCGCTCCCTCGGCGCACTCACCGTCGGTGTCGTCACGCGACCGTTCGGCTTCGAAGGTCGCCGGCGCTCCGTGGCCGCAGAGCAAGGCATCCAGGCGCTGAAGCAGGCCGTCGACACGCTGATCATCATTCCGAACGAGCGTCTGCTCGAAATCGCGGATCAGAGCACTCCGGTGGTCGAAGCGTTCCGCATGGCCGACGAGATACTGACCAACGGCGTCAAGGGCATCACCGACCTCATCACGACACCGGGCCTCATCAACGTGGACTTCGCAGACGTGAAGACCGTGATGTTCGAAGCCGGATCCGCCGTCATGGGGATCGGCCAGTCGACCGGCGACAGCCGTGCCCAGCAGGCCGCAGAGAAGGCGATCTCGAGTCCGCTGCTCGAGACGTCGATGGAGGGCGCACGCGGCGTTCTGCTCTCGGTTGCCGGCCCGGCGGACATGACCCTCCACGAGGTTTCGACCGCTGCGTCGATCGTGGCCGATCACTCGGACGAAGATGCGAACATCATCTTTGGAGCGGTCGTCGACGATTCCCTCGGCGATGAGATGCGGGTCACCGTGATCGCCGCCGGGTTCGAGCATGAGCAACAGTCCCGCCAGTCCTTCACCTCGGCTCCGACCGTGAGCGTTCCGACGGTGCGCCCGACGCTGGACGACGGCCACGGCCACGACGACGGAACCGACGAGATGGAGATCCCCGGGTTCGTCCGCGGATGATTCGCCCCGCGGGGTTCCGCGGAGCAGCGTTCGGAGACGCGACGGATGGGAACGGCCGAGACGACGCCGATGCCCGCGAGCACATCTGTGCCGAACTCGGCATCCCCAGCGAGTGGGCCTCGGTGCGCCAGGTCCACGGTCGTGTCATCCACCGCGTTGACGGGCCGGGCCTCGCAGGCGACGGAGACGGGCTCATCACCAATTGCTTCGGGGTGCCGCTCGCAATCGCGACCGCCGACTGTGTCCCGATCATCATCGAGGGTGACGAATCGGTTGCCGTGATCCACGCCGGATGGCGGGGCGTCGCCGCCGGCGTCATCGAAGCGGGCAGGAGCGCCATGGCGGCGACCGGTGACACAGCGCGACGAGCCGCGATCGGTCCTTCGATCGGTCCGTGCTGCTACGAAGTTGGGGACGAAGTGATCTCGGCGATTGGGGGACCTGCCTCCACGACGACGCACGGGACACGGAGCGTCGACCTCTGGGCGGCCGCGGAGGCTCAGTTGGCCGGGTTGGTCGTGTGGCGGGCCGATCGCTGCACGTTCACCGATACTGCGTTCTGGTCCTATCGTCGGGACGGGACATCGAACAGACAGGTCGCGGTGGCATGGGTACCAGAGCGTTGAACCGCATCAAGGAGCGGGTGGTCGCTGCGGCGCTGCGAGCCGGTCGCGATCCCGCGGAGGTCAGCCTCCTCGCCGTCTCGAAGGGTCGAACCTCAGATGAGGTGCGGGAACTCTATGACGACGGCCAGCGCCTGTTCGGAGAGAACCGGCCGCAAGGCCTCCGCGATCGGATCGCGGCCGATCTCCCCGAGGACATCGAGTGGCACTTCGTCGGCAACGTCCAGCGGCGAGCGATCAAGCTGATCGCACCGTCGATCGTCCTCCTCCACTCGTTCGACCGGGCCCGGTTGGTTGAGCCGTGGGCGAATCTGGAGCATCCTCCACCGGTGCTGATCGAGGTCAATCTCGCGGCCGAGCCACAGAAGCACGGGTTCGACCCCGCAGAGGTCCAGGGCGCGGCCGATCTGCTGGTGGAGCGGGGAATCCCGTTGCGCGGCCTGATGATCATTCCGCCTCGAGTCGATGTCGCCGATGACGCCAGGCGGTGGTTCGCCGGGCTTCGTGAACTCGGTGAGGCGGTTCGATCCGATCATCCGGAGGCGACCGAGCTCTCGATGGGCATGACCGACGACTTCGAGGTTGCCATCGAGGAGGGTGCAAGCATCGTTCGCGTAGGACGGGCTATCTTTGAGACTACGGACCGGGAAATCAGCGAAGGCTCCTCTGAGGATTGACTATGGCAACGTTCTGGCAGAAGACACTCTTCTATCTCGGACTCGTCGATGACGACACCGACGGGGAGCAAGCGGCGAGCAGTGTCGCTCCACCGCCTCCGGCTGCAGGAGAACCTCCACGGGTCGTGACCGCCCGTCCGCCGGGGAGCGTCGCCGGCCGCCGGGTCGACCCACCGTCCAATCAGAACCGCCAGAACTCGTCGTGGGAGCACGCTGAAGCCGGCGTGTACGTCCAGCCCGGAGGTGAGCAGCGCCGGCCGCTCGAGTCGATGCAGCGTCCCTCGCCGGAGACCGAGGTCATCCTCGCGCGCAACTTCTCGGATGCGCAGATGCTCGCTGACGGGATCCGCTCGGGACGGCCGCTCGTCCTCGACCTGCGAACCACGGAGCCGGAGATGGTGCGGCGTCTGGTCGACTTCACCTCAGGACTCACCTACGCCCTCGACGGGAAGATGGCAAAGATCGCCCAGGGTGTGATCCTCGTGTCGCCAGCCGGCGTCGCGGTGAGCAGCGCCGAGCTCGATCGCCTCGCGTCGCTCGGCCTCTACGGTTCAGCCTGAGTGGTACTCAATCTCGTTTGCGGTCTGCTGCAACTGACGGTCTGGGTCATCATTGGATGGATCGTCCTCAGCTACGTCGTGTCGTTTGGTCGACTCGGATGGGACCACCCGGTCCGCCGTCTCTATGACGCGCTCTCGCGAGCGATCGAACCGATCATGCGCCCTATCAGAAGCGTCGTTCCACCGCTCCGGATCGGCGGGGCCGCCCTCGACCTCTCGCCGATCATCCTCATCCTCGGCATCAGCCTGCTCACGCGGCTGATCTGCCGCTGATCAGACGGCGTCGATCCTCAGCATCACCGTGAGTCCATCGACGTCTGCAGGATCGGCCGAAAGGGCGTCGTCCCGTTCAACGTCGACGGCCAGCACCTCGCCCGCGATGAAGTCCCCGAACCGGGCAAACGCTTCGCGAACGCGGTCGGACGACGACCCCCACCTGAGTGCGATGCGATCCGTGACGACAAGACCGTCCGAGCGCCGCAGCAACTGGATCCGGTTCACCAACTCGCGAGCAACTCCCTCGGTGAGGAGATCCTCCGTCAGTCTCGCATCGAGAGCCACGGTGATGGCGCCTTCCGTTGCGACCACCGTGCCCTCGTGCGGCGTCCGGCTGACGACGATGTCCTCCGCGTTGATCACTGTGTCGCCGACGGTCATCTCGCCTCCCTCGAGAAGGGTGGCGATCGACGCGTGGTCGAGCGATGCGATGGCACCCGCAACGACGCCGGTACCCTTGCCGAGCCTCGGTCCAAGGCGTCTGAAGTCGGCCTTCGCCGACAGCACAACGAGATCGGACTCGTCGGCGTGCACCTCGAACCCGTGCACGTTGAGTTCCTCGCAGATGAGCTCGCGGTGCGCTTCGATAGCTGCGGCGACGCCGGGATCGCGCGTGACGACCGTCACACGCTCGAGCGGCTGACGGACGCGGAGATCGTTCCGCTTGCGGAGACCGTGGCCGAGGTTGACCACCGTTCGCGCCGCTGCCATCGCCATTTCCAGATCAGTGTCGATGAGCGAGACGTCGGCGTCGGGGAAGTCGAGCAGGTGAACGCTGCCGACGGCCTCGGTCTCCTCGGGGCGCGCAAGGCACTGATAGATCTCCTCCGACATGAACGGCAGCATGGGTGCGGCCACCGTCGCAAACGTGAGCAGCACTTCATGAAGCGTCGCGAACGCCGCCAGCTTGTCGCTCTGGTCGGTGTCACCCCGGTGTGCCCAGAAGCGGCGCCGCGTGCGACGGATGTACCAGTTCGTGAGGTGTTCCACGAACCCGACGATCGGCGACGTGACGGCGAACAGCCGATAGGCCTCCATCTCCTCGTTGACCTGAGAGATCAAGCTCTGGAGTACGGAGAGGATCCACCGGTCGATCTCGGGCCGTTCACTCACGGGCGGTGCCGCAGCCAGGTCGGCGTCGGTGATCTCGTCGGCCTCGGCGTACGTGGTGAAGAACGAGAGAGCGTTCCACCAGGGGAACAGCACCGTGCGAACGACCTCGCGAACGCCATCCTCCGAGAACCGAACAGGATCGGCCCGCACGACGGGCGAGTTGATCAGGTAGGTGCGCAGGGCATCAGCGCCGAACTCGTCGAGCACGTGGGACGGGTCGGGGTAGTTCTTGAGGCTCTTCGACATCTTCCTGCCGTCTTCCGCCAGGATCAGGCCGGTGACTACGCAGTTCTGGAACGGCGCGGTGTCGAAGATTCCCGTGGAGAGCATCAGCAGCGTGTAGAACCAGCCGCGGGTCTGGTCGAGGCCCTCGGCGATGAAGTCCGCTGGGAAGGTGCGCTCGAACCGCTCCTTGTTCTCGAACGGGTAGTGCACCTGAGCAAACGGCATGGAACCGGAATCGAACCAGGTGTCGAGTACCTCCGGCACGCGGACCATCGTTCCGTCGCACGGCGCCTCTTCACAGGCCCACGTGATCGGGTCGAGGATGTGCTTGTGGAGATCGTCGGTGAGCACACCGCTGTATTCCTCGAGGTCGGCGACCGAGCCGAGGCAGACGGTGGCTTCGCAGGCGTCGCACTCCCAGACCGGGATCGTTGTACCCCAGTAGCGATTGCGGGAGATGGCGTAGTCGCGGGCATCCTCGAGCCAGTTGCCGAAGCGCTTCGACCCGACATAGTCGGGGACCCAGCGGATCGTCTGGTTCATCTCGACCATGCGATCCTTGATCGACTCGACATCGACGTACCAACTCGGGATCGCCTTGTAGATGAGCGGCGTGTCGGTCCGCCAGCAGAACGGATAGCTGTGGGTGATGGTTCCAGAGTGCACGATGACGCCCCGGTCCTTGAGCAGGCGAACGATGATCGGGTCGGCTGCTTTCACGTGAAGGCCCTCGATCTCAGGGACCTCGCCCGTGAATCGGGCCTCGAGATCGATCGGATCGACAAGGACGTCGATGCCGGCTTCGCGGAACGCAAGGAAGTCGGCCTCGCCATATGCGGGTGCCGTGTGGACCAGGCCGCTACCGTCCTCGGTCGTGACCTCGTCCATGGCAATGACCTGAAACGCCCCGTTTGCGCGTTCTTCGACGAAGTGGGGGAACGGCGGTTCGTAGCCGAGACCGAGGAGATCTCTCCCGCTCGCGGTGCCTACGATGGGCGGCGGATCCTCCGGCCAGATCGTGTCGATCCGTTCCCGAGCCACCCAATAGTGGTCTCCGTCGTCCAGGACGCGCGCGTACTCGATGTCGGGTCCGACGGAGACACCGAGGTTCCCCGGCAGCGTCCACGGCGTCGTCGTCCACACGAGCAGATAGTCGCCAACCCGGGCGTGTTCGTTGCCCTCGGTGACGGCGAGGCGCAGCGTGATCGACGGGTCTTCGACGTCGCGATAGCCCCCCAGGTTCACTTCGAAGTTCGAGAGAGATGTCGTGGCGCCCCACGAGTAGGGGAGCACCTTGAACGCCTTGTAGATCAGGCCACGGTCCCACAGTTGCTTGAAGCCCCACCAGACCGACTCCATGAATGTGAGGTCCATCGTCTTGTAGTCGTCCTCGAAATCGACCCACCGGCCGATCCGCCTCGTGATGTCGTACCAGTCGGTCGCGGTGTGGTTGACGAGTTCGCGGGCCGTCTCATTGAACTTCGCGACCCCGAGTTCCTCGATTTCTCTGGGACCCGACACGCCGAGGAGTTTCTGAACTTCCATCTCGACCGGCAACCCGTGGGTGTCCCATCCGAACCGGCGCTCAACCCGGTGCCCGCGCATGGTCCAGTACCGCGGCACGATGTCTTTCACGACGCCCTGGAGGATGTGGCCGTAGTGGGGGCTCCCCGTGGCAAACGGGGGGCCGTCGTAGAACGTGTACTCGGACTCGAGCGGACGCTGTTCGACGGAGGCGCGGAACGCTCCGATCCGATCCCACAGGTCCAGGACCCGGGCATCGAGTTCCGGCAGATCGACTCCGGGCGCGACCCGGGAGAAGGCGGGGGTGGGTTGCTGTTCGTTCACGGGTCCTCCGACGTTGTGATTCGCGCCGGGACGAGGTGGCCCGCGGTACCACCCGGCTTGCCGGTGCTCGACCGGCCGCTCGTTTGCTCCTTCGCGGCGGAGAATGCCGGCGGGTTCTACGGCCGGGTGTCCCGGCTTCTTCCCGCTGCTCGGGGGTGATGTCCGCTGGTGCGTGGTTCCGGCCTCTCACCATCGCCGGATCGCTGATACCACGGGACCACCTGCGATGCGTCCCCGTCGTTGCGCAAGCGGAGGGTACCCCAACACGGGGGGTTGTTGAGGCTGATACCGGGCGGAATGGGGTACGTTGCAGCGATGGACCCGATCTCCGCCCACCCGGACGGCGCAACGCTGCGCGTGCACGTCGTGCCCGGCTCCTCTCGGACGGAGTTCAAGGGGCGGCATGGCGATGCGATCAAGGTCCGCGTGACGGCCCCGCCCGAGGCCGGCCGTGCCAACCAGGCCGTCACCGAACTCATCGAGGACACGTGTGGCGGCCGAGCTTCGATCCTGAGCGGTCAGACGTCCCGCACCAAGACGGTGCTCGTACGTGGAGTCGACGCCGTTCGTCTCAGGCGGATCCTCGAGCGATGACCCACGGATCTCTTCACGTACGCTGCTATCGTGCCCGCTCGCATCGGAGGGGGTTATGGCCCGACAGTTGGCAGCTTCCACGTTGGAGCGGCTCGAGCGGAAGCTCGAAGGTGAGCGGGTGCGCCTCGTGTCGATTCTCGAGGAGATCGACCGGCAACGAGAGTTGCGTCGTCTCGCCGAGGGGGCATCTGAGCACAACCCGGACTCGGAGAATGCCGACGGGGGCTCACATGCGCTCGAGATGGAGATGGACATCTCCGTCGAACAGAACGCCAAGGAACTCCTCGAGAAGGTGCTTCATGCACAGGACCGGATGCAGAAGGGTCTTTACGGGACATGCGAGATAACGGGGGACCCGATCCCGCTGGCGAGACTGGAAGCTCTGCCGTACGCGACGATGACGGTGGAAGCAGCGTCTCAGCGCTGAGCCTCCGGTTTCTTGCCGGTCTGATGGCCGTCCTGATCGTTGTCGCCGATCAGGCGACGAAGGCGTGGGCGGTTGACGAACTCGCCGATGGGCCGATCGTCATCATCGACGGCTGGTTGAACTTGAAGCTCGTCTTCAACACCGGGGCATCGTTCTCGTTCTTCGCCAAGGGCGGCGCGGTCATCGGTCTTCTGGTCATCGCCGTGGTGGTCATGATCTTCTTCGCCCTGCGAGAGACGGGCCGTCGCCTCGACGCCATCGCTCTCGGTCTCGTGCTCGGCGGCGCCATCGGCAACCTCCTCGACCGAATACTCCGTGGAGACGGCTTCCTCGATGGCGCCGTTGTGGACTTCATCAACGTTCCGTTCTTCGCCACGTTCAATGTTGCGGACATCGCCATCAACGTTGGCGTCGGACTGCTTCTGATCGGAGCGTTTCTCAAACGATGACCGAACGAATCGTGATTCCCCCCGACCTCAACGGCACCCGGGCGGACCGCGCAGTGGCCGTTCAGTGTGACGTGAGCCGCGGGGTCGCGCGTCGGTCGGTCGACGCGGGCGGTGTTCGGCGTCGCGGCACCCTCGTGGCTGCCGCGACGAAGGTGTTCGAAGGCGATGTTCTCGACGTTCGCCTCGTCACGGTCGAGGAGACGGTCATCCCAGAGGCGTCCGTCGAGTTCGCCGTTGCGTACGCGGACGATGACGTCATCGTGGTGGACAAGCCGGCAGGAGTCGTGGTGCACCCGGGGGCCGGACGTTCGAGTGGGACACTGGCCAATGGACTTCTCTCGCGGTTCCCCGAAATCGGCGAGTTGCCGCCCGAATGTCGGTGGGGGATCGTTCACCGGATCGATCGCGACACCTCCGGCCTCCTGATCGTGGCGAGGAACGCCGCCGCATTCGGCCATCTCCAGGCGGCGCTCAAACGTCGCGACGTCACGCGCGAGTATCGGGCGCTGGTTGGAGGACAGTTCGCGAGTTCGACGGGAACGATCGACGCACCGATCGGGCGGGACCCAGCCGAGCCCACCCGGATGGCGGTTATCGAGACGGGCCGACCGGCTCGTACCCACTTTCAGCGCCTTGCGGAGTGGAGCCATGCCGAAGTGTCTCTCGCGAGCATCTCTCTCGAGACGGGGCGGACCCACCAGATCCGCGTGCACATGCGGTCGATCGGTCATCCCGTCGTTGGAGACCCGGTGTACGGAACGAAACGGCCGGTGGCCGGGGATCCTGGACGCACCTGGCTCCACGCGGCCTCGCTCACGTTCGAACATCCGTCAGGATCCGGCCCGGTCACGGTCCGTTCGAGTCTTCCGGATGATCTCGTCGCATCGCTCGCCAGCCTCGGTGACCCGAGCCGCGGGACGGTCGCGTGAGGCTGACATCGGGTTGCGATATCGGCGCACCCTTCTAGATTGCTCCCCGGAGGTTCAATGACGGTCCACTACGAACGCCTGTCTTCTCTCGACAATTCCTATCTTGCGCTCGAGTCGCGATCCACCCACATGCATGTGGGGGCGGTCACGATCTTCAGCGCGGGGTCGTTTGCGAAGCCGGATGGCGGCATAGACGTGGAACTCCTCAAGGAGTTCGTCGGCTCGAAGATGCACATGATCCCGCGCTACCGCCAGCGTCTGGTGCGCGTGCCCATCGAGCAGCATCCGGTCTGGGTTGATGATGAGCACTTCGACATCGACTATCACATTCGCCACGTCGGCCTCCCGCGCCCCGGCACCGACGAACAACTCAAGCGCATCGCCGGGCGACTCATGTCACAGCACATCGATCGCACCAAGCCGATGTGGGAGATGGTCGTTGTCGAGGGCCTGGACGATGGGCGGTTCGCCCTCGTCACCAAGATTCACCACTGCATGATCGACGGCATGTCCGGCGTCGACCTGATGGCGGTGCTCATGTCGCTGGTGCCGACCGAGGAGATCACGCCCGGGCCCGCCTACGAGCCGCGGCCCATACCCAACGGGACCGAACTCCTGGTACGCGAGACGACGCGCCGCATCACGGGGTCGATCGGCGCGTTGAGGAACCTGCGCGCTGTTGCCGCGAATGCCGCCGAAGTGATCGAAGCGGTCAATGATCGGGTGCAGGCGGTCGGTGCATCGTTGTCGTCCGGATGGCTGATACCAACCGGGCGGACACCAATCAACGGAGACATCGGACCCGGCCGCCGCTTCACATGGCTTGACATGCCCCTCGCTGATGTCAAGACGATCAAGAACAAGCTCGGGGGAACCGTCAACGACGTTCTGCTGGCCATCGTCGCGGGAACCGTGCGCCGATTCCTCATCGAGCGTCGGGACCTCACTGAGCGCGACCTCGACAGACTCGACTTCCGGGTCATGGCCCCGGTCAGCGTTCGCACGAAAGCCCAGGCGGGGACGCTGGGCAACCAGGTCGCGATGTGGCTTGCAGCGCTCCCGATCGGCGAGAGCGACCCCGTGCAGCGACTTGCAGCCGTCCGCGCCGAGACGGAGCGTCTCAAGGAGACGAACCAGGCGCTTGGTGCGGCAACGCTCGTCCGGGTCTCGACCGGAGCGCCCGCAACGTTGGTCGCGCTCGGCGCGCGTCTGGCCACCAGTGCCCGCCCGTTCAACATGACGGTGACGAACGTGCCCGGCCCGCAGTTCCCGCTCTACATGCTCGATGCCAGGCTCGAATCGTCCTACCCGCTGGTGCCGTTGTGGCAGAGCCACGGTGTCGGCATCGCCATGTTCTCGTACGACGGCAGTGTCTCCTGGGGGATCAACGGCGACTTCGAGGTCATGCCAGACCTCCAGGTCTTTGGTGACACCGTGCTCGAGGAGTTCAACGAACTACTCAATGCAGCGAAGGCAGCGCCGGACCCGGACAAGGGAGCGCCGAGAGCCTCCGGCCCGCGCAAACGCCCTCCACTCGGCGGTGCGGCTCCTGCGGCTTAGCGGCTACCCGAAGAACGACGCCGCGGTGTTGTATAACGCATCTGGTACGCCCCGGATCGAGTCGACGGCCTCGCTGAGCGGCACCGGAACGATATCCGCACCCCGGAGGGCAGCCATCACGCCGGACATGCCTTCGACGGCGAAGTCGGCAGCTCCGACACCCAGACGTGTCGCGAGCACGCGGTCGAATGCGGACGGTGTGCCACCGCGCTGAACGTGCCCGAGGACCGACACGCGAGACTCGAATCCTGTGCCTTCTTCGATTGCTGCGGCAATCGGATATGCGACGCCGCCGAGACGGTCGAATCCGAACGCATCCTTCTTCTGGGAGATTGGTTCGAAGCCGGGTGGGGGTGAGACGCCTTCGCCGACGACGACGATCGAGTACTTGATGCCCTTGCGGTGACGCCGCCGCAGGGTTGCGACGATCTCGTCGATGTCATACTCGTGCTCGGGGATGATGATCGCGTCGGCACCGCCCGCGATCCCGGCGTAGGTGGCGATCCAGCCCTTGGTCCGTCCCATGACCTCGACGACGATGACCCGGTTGTGAGCCTCGGCCGTGGTCGCGAGGCGGTCGATGGCTTCGGTGGCGATGCTGACGGCCGTGTCGAAACCGAACGTGATGTCGGTGCCGCAGATGTCGTTGTCGATCGTCTTCGGGACGCCGACGACCGACATGCCCTCCTCGGAGAGCTTCAACGCAGACCGGAGGGTCCCATCTCCGCCGACGACGATGAGGCTGTCGATGCCGTTTGCCTTGATCGTGCGCTCGCAGGAGGCGTACCCGTCGCCGTGGACGTAGGGGTCCATGCGGGAGGTGCCGAGGATTGTCCCGCCACGCGTGAGGATGCCGCGAACGGCGTCACGGTCGAGGGAGACGGTCAGGCCGTTCATGAGGCCCTCCCATCCGTTCTTGATACCGAGTACCTCTGAGTCGCGCTCGTCCACCGCGAGCAACGACGCCGCGAATCACCGCGTTGAGGCCGGGACAGTCGCCACCGGCGGTCAGCACACCAATAACACTCATCGTTCCATCTCCTGCAGTCGTTGATCGAGGCCTAGTAGAGGAACATCGGCTTTCCGGTGACGTGCCTGACTTTGGGCTGATAGTTGACCGAGTCGTACAACTCGGTGATGTCGACGCGCTTGACGCCCTCGCCGGTCACGGAGATCGGTACGTGGGTGTACGTGCCGCCGCGGAGGGAGACCATCCGGCCGGATGCGCCCTCGATGGCGAGGTCGGCGGCCATGACGGCATAGTTTGTTGCGACCATGAGGTCGAGCGAGTCGGGCCGGCCCGAACGCATGAGGTAGCCCACCGTCTGGTTGATGATGCCCTGGCCCGTGCGCTCCTTGAGGAGTGCACCGGTCTCTTGGCCGATGCCGCCCAGCTTGCGATGGCCGTAGGCATCCGAGTCGCCGGACAGTGCCATCTCTCCACCCCGGATGGTGGCACCTTCGGAGATGGTGATCATGGCGTAGTGGGACGGGTTGTCGGTCTTGTCGCGCATCACGAGTTCTGCGAGGCGATCGATGTCGAACGGCACTTCTGAGATCAGGGCGCGGTCGACGCCGGCCAGGTAGGCGGTGATGAGTGAGGTCTCGCCCGAGTAGCGGCCGAAGAGTTCCACGATCGCGATGCGTTCGTGGCTGCCGGTGCTGGTCCGCAGGTTGTGGATGAATTCGACACCGCGGCTGACGGCGGTCGAGAAGCCGATGCAGTAGTCCGTGCCGTGCACGTCATTGTCCATCGTCTTCGGGATGGCGATGACGGGGACGCCCTCCTCGTGCATCCGGAGGCCGTACGACAAGGTGTCGTCGCCGCCGATGGGGATGAGCACATCGATGCGCATCGCCTCGAGGACCCGGAGTATGTGGTCGGTGACGTCGAACGGCCCGTCGCCTTCCGGTGGATCGCCGAGGAACGACGGGTATTCGCTGTGCCGTACCTTGGCGGGATTGGTGCGGCTGGTGTGGAGGAAAGTTCCGCCCGAGCGGTCAACGGTGCGGACGGTGACCGGGTCGAGGTCGACGAAGTTCTCGGCCATCGACTCCGGGTCGGCGGGGTTCGCGTTCAGGAGGCCACCCCATCCCCGACGGATTCCGACGACTTCGTGGCCCTCGTGGGCGACACGCGTCACGACCGATTTGATCGAGGGGTTGAGACCGGGAACGTCGCCGCCGCCGGTGAGGATTCCGATGCGCATAGTGCTCCTTCACGGGAAGATGGTTCGAGGATAGGCGTCGCGTGGACAGACCGTGACTCGGTGTCGCATGGTTGCGCGGGTCGTGCTTACATGTCTGTAGTTCGCGCACTGAGGAGCCCTGTTGCCACGCGACGGCTTCGCCCATCTTCATGTCCACTCCGAGTTCTCGATGCTCGATGGTGCCGCGCGCGTCAAGGACATGGTGCAGGCGGCGGCAGCGGACAACCAGCCGGCCATGGCGATCACCGACCATGGTGTCCTCTACGGCGTCATCGACTTCACCAAGGCGGCGCTCGCGGCCGGTGTGAAGCCGATCTTGGGGATCGAAGCGTACGTCACCGCCGGCTCACGCTTCGACCGGCTCCCGCGCCGGGAGGACAAGCGCTACCACCTCACGCTGCTCGCGGAGAACGAGACCGGCTATCGGAACCTCATGAAGCTTGCTTCGCGGGCATACCTCGAAGGGTTCTACTACAAGCCCAGGATGGACCGGGAGCTCCTTGCAGAGCACAGCGAGGGGATCATCGCCGCGTCGGGGTGTCTCGGTGGCCATGTTGCGCAGATGCTGGCGCCGGACGGTTCGAACGAAGAGGGGAACATCGGTCAGGTTCGTGACTATGACGGAGCCGTCGAGGTGGCGGCGATGTACCAGGACATCTTCGGCCGCGAGAACTGGTTCATCGAGGTGCAGGATCACGGCATCGAGGGCCAGCAACGGATCATGAACGATCTGATCCAGATCTCGAGCGACATCAACGCTCCGCTCCTCGCCTCCAACGACAGCCACTACACCTACGCGCACGAAGCGGATGCGCACGATGTGTTGCTGTGCATCCAGACGGGCGCGAACAAGAGTGACGCCGACCGGTTCCGTTTCTCCGGAGACCAGTTCTACATCAAGACCGCCCGGGAGATGCAGGATGTCTTCCCGGCCGACCGCTACCCCGGTGCGACTGAGAACTCGTTGCTGATCGCCGAGCGTGTCAGCACGCACCTCGAATTCGGCAAGATCCTTCTGCCGCAGTTCCCGGTCCCGGAAGGCAGGGACGAGGACGGCTACCTGCGTGAGTTGGTGATGAAGGGGGCACGGGAGCGCTACGGCACGCTCGACGACGAGGTCTCCGGACGGCTGAGCTATGAGCTTCGCGTGATCGCCGAGATGGGGTTCTCCGCCTACTTCCTCATTGTGTGGGACCTGATCCGGCACGCACGAGAGAAGGGGATCCGGACGGGACCCGGGCGGGGGAGTGCCGCCGGATCGATCGTGGCGTACTGTCTCGAGATCACCGACCTCGATCCGATCGCCTACGGGCTGATCTTCGAGCGCTTCCTGAACCCGGGCCGCCGCCAGATGCCGGACATCGACATGGACTTCGACGAGCGGTATCGCGGCGAGATGATCCAGTACTCCGCGGAGCTCTACGGGTCAGACCATGTGGCTCAGATCATCACCTTCTCGACCATCAAGGGGAAGCAGGCGATCCGGGACGCGGCCCGCGTGCTCGGTCATCCCTACGGTGTTGGCGATCGGGCGGCGAAGCTGATGCCGCCTGCAATCCTCGGCAAGGACGCGACCCTCGCGGAGTGTCTCGTTGATCCCGGGCGGGAGGGAGCCCAGGCTGAACGCGACCACTTCCAGGCCGCGGCCGGTCTTCGCGAGCTCTACGAGACCGATGCGATCACCCGTGAAGTGATCGAGGCGGCTCGCGGGCTCGAAGGGTTGCGGCGTCAGGATTCGATCCACGCCGCGGCCGTCGTCATCTCGCCGGATCCGCTCACCGATGTGGTGCCGATCCAGCGGAAGGGTGCCGACGCGGAGGTCGTGACCCAGTACGAGATGCACGGGGTGGAGGAGCTCGGTCTCCTCAAGATGGACTTCCTCGGACTCCGGAACCTCACCACCATTGAACGCTCGCTCGAGCTGATCGAGCGGAACACGGGAGAGCGTCCCGACATCGACAATGTGCCACTGGACGACCCTGTGGTGTACGAGATGCTGCAGCGTGGCGACTCGATGGGCGTCTTCCAATTCGAGGGTGGCCCGATGCGCGCCCTCATGCGGAATCTCAGGCCGGAGATCTTCGAACACCTCATCGCGCTCAACGCCCTCTACCGGCCCGGTCCGCTCGGCGCCGGCATGCATCTCGAGTACGCCGACCGGAAGAACGGCAAGACGCCGATCGAATACCCGCACCGCGACCTCGAGGATGTGCTCGGTGACACGTTCGGCATCATGGTGTTCCAGGAGCAGGTCATGCAGACCGCTCAGAAGATGGCGGGCTTCTCGATGGTCGAGGCGGACATGTTGCGCAAGGCGATGGGGAAGAAGATCCCTGCGGTCATGCAAGAGCAGGAAGCGGCGTTCGTTGCAGGCTGCATCGATAACGGACACCCGGAGGAGCTCGGCAGAGAACTGTTCGGCTTCATCGAACACTTCGCCGGCTACGGCTTCAACAAATCCCACTCGGCCGCGTATGCGCTGATCGCATATCAGACGGCCTGGCTCAAGGCTCACTACCCGGCCGAGTACATGGCGGCGCTTCTCACGGCTGTCAAACGCGACAAGGACAAGACGGCCACGTACCTGCATGAGTGCCGCATCATGGGCATCCCGGTCCATGTCCCCGATGTGAACGTCTCGGAATCCGATTTCGTGGGTGTCGACGGATCTATCGCCTTCGGACTCTCCGCAATCCGCAATGTCGGTGAGGCCGTGGTTGCGCACATCGTGGAGGAGCGCATCGAGAACGGCCCCTTCGCCGACTTCGGTGGCTTTGTCGACCGAGTGGATGTGAGTGCCCTCAACAAGCGGACGGTCGAATCGTTGATCAAAGCCGGTGGGTTCGACTCACTCGGCCACAGCCGGCGCGGCCTCCTCGAGGTCGCCCACGACACGCTGGACGCCACTATCGCGCGTCGACGTGCGGAGGAGATGGGCCAGTACAGCCTGTTCGGCGGCGAGGCCTCCGGGATCGAAGCGACGGGTCTCGTCGTTCCCGATGTCGAGTGGGACAAGAAGGTTCAGTTGGGGTTCGAGAAGGAGATGCTCGGCCTCTACGTCTCGGACCATCCCCTCCTCGGTGTCGAGAAGGCCCTCGCAACAATGTGCTCGACGTCGGTGCCCGGCATGTGGGACATGGAGGACAGGGCGACAGCAACGATCGGGGGTGTTGTCGGTTCGATCAACACCAGGTATACGAAGGCCGGCGACCCGATGTACTTCTTCAGCTTCGAGGATCTCCAGGGATCGATCGAAGTCGTGTGCTTCCCGCGGACCGTCGCGGAGTATGGGCCGATGATCCGGGAGGACGCCGTGCTCGTGATCACCGGGCGCGTCGATCACCGTGGCGACGATGTCAAGATGATTGCCCAGCAAGTCCAGGAGCCGCGGTTCGATGCCGACTCGGTGGTGCGCCTCCGGGTTCCGGCGACCAGGATGTCTCGCTCCACCGTTGAGCAACTCCGTGGCGTCCTCGCAAACCATCCCGGGGACGCCGGGGTCTACCTGCATATGGTGTCCGATGGCGACGAGCGTGTAATCCAACTCGGCAACGACCACCGCGTCGAGCCGCGAACGGCCCTCTTCGCCGAACTACGCGAACTCCTCGGCCCGTCGGTCGTCTTGTAGTCGCCGTTCGTCAGAGCAGAGAGTCGAGACCTTCGATGCCGTCGAGCATCCACGTGAGACTCTCGACGGCGGTTGGTGGCTCGGAGATCCACGGGACGGTGAGGAGCGGGACCCCGTAGCGCTCGGCGATGCCCTCCATCGATGTGGCCTGCCGTCGCGCCTCACCGCCCCACCGGGTGAGGTTGGCCTTCAGAATCCCGCGCACCTCGGCGTCCGGGATCCCCCGAATCGGACGGCGAGCGGCCTCCGCCCACTCGATCGGAAGCGCTCGATTCAGGAGCACGGCGGCCGGAGCGATCGAGACCTCGGTCAACTCCTCGAAGAACCGGAGAACCTCGGCGACTGGCGCAGGATCCGCCGTGGTGACCACCACCGTCGTTGCCCGTTGCTGATGCTGCTGGATCACCGCGGCGCGGGCCGAGATGCGGTCGTGCATGGTGCGCAAGTCGAGAAGGAACTCGGCTACGTCTTCGAGGAGTGCGCCGCCGAGAACGGTATCCGCGATCTTGAGGAGCGGGCGTCCTGTGAACCGGTAGAGGAAGCGGCGTCCCGGCAGTTGCGCCCCGGTGAGCCAATGGAGGAGCCTCCCTCCGATGAGATCGGCCGTCTGGGAGGGGGCGAGGAAGAAATCGAGGCCGCCGGCAGACGGTGGGGTGTCGACGACGATGGCGTCCCAGGTCCCCGACTCGATCATCGTCGACATCGTCTCGGTCGCTGCGAACGCCTGAGCGGCAGGGAACCGATCGGCAATCGCCCGGAAGTAGTGGTTCTCGAGAAGCCGCTTCGAGACCTCGGGATCGCTGTAGCGATGCACGACGCCCTCCCACGAGGCGGTCGCATCCAGGGTCGAAGCCCACAGCCCGGCGACTCCCGGCACCGGCGTCGGTTCGTTCGACAGGCTGTGCAGATCGAGCGCATCCGCCAGTCGGCGTGCTGGATCGACGGTCATGACGACCGTGCGGCAGTCCGGGCCGGCGAGCCGAATGGCCGTCGCCGCGGAGATGGTCGTCTTCCCGACGCCGCCGGCGCCGGTGATGATGAAGGTCCGCGTGGTGTGGGTCATGCGAACGACTCGCAGATCTCGGCGAGGCGCGCCGCGACTTCGACGGGCGTGTGGAATCCGAACAGGAACGGCAGGTGGGGATCGTCCGGCAGCGATTCGAGCCAGACCGACTGTGCCTCGACGAGTCCGGTGTGGAGCAAGCCGGCTGCGCGAGGAGGTCCGTCGGGTACGGCTTCGATCGACTCCCTGGAGAGATCCAGCGGGTCCAGAACCCGGTTCGCAACGACACCGGCGATCAACACCTGTCGGGTCGCGTCGATGTGAGCGATCGCCTCCCGCGTCTCCTGGACGGCCAACTCTTCGGGGATGGTGACCAGGAGGAGGCTGCTGATCGTCGGATCCGACAATGTGGCTTCGAGGCGGGATGCCTGCTCGCGAACAGCGCCGGTTGGGACGAGTCCGGTGATCGTCTCTGGCGCCGCCAGGTAGGACTGGAGTTGGCCGAGGGGAGGGGCGTCGGCGATCACGAGATCCCACTCTTCACGCCAGACCTCGAAGACCGGCTTTCCCATCGTCACGATTTCTCGAATGCCCGGCGCGGTATCAGCAAGCACGCTGAGGGCGTTCGAAAGTTGCCTCGTCGGCAGCGAGCGGGCAAGGCTGAGCTGCAGACCGAGGTACTCATCGAGGGCTTGCGAACGGTCGACGGAGGCTGCATACAGGCCGGGCCGGATACGGATCGGTTCGTAGGTGAGTCTTTCGACGCCAAGATGAGCTGCGAGTCCGATGCGGTCGGTCATGGCGAGAGCGAGGACGCGTTGGCCGCGTCGGGCCGCCAGGATCGCGAGGGCTGCGGTCACGGCCGACTTCCCAACACCGCCCTTGCCTGAGACGAAGAGGAGCCGTCGATCGAGCATGAGCCGAGGGTAGTCCGGCTGGGACGGCCGGAGGTTCCTCAGTGCCACCACGTTCGGGTACGCTGCCGGCGGACGATCAGAGGAGGCTGCGATGGCCCAGTTGAATGTTGATGAATTCCTTGGACGGTTCCAGGACCGGGCCGCTGCCGTGAAGGAACGCGGGATACCGCCACTCGAAGGCGAGGCGCGTCGTGTCTGGATCGAGAGCGCCGAGTTCGACTTCATGGACTACTCCCTCGTCGGCCGCGCCGAGTGGGCCGTCGAAGGCGACGCGTTGGTCCTGAGGATTCCGCTTGCTGAGTAGCCGAGCGCTGAGCCAGTCGTGGAATAGCTGAGTAGGCGAGCGATTCCTCGCCCTCAGGAGACGGAACGGGAACTGCTACTCGTCCCTGATTCCTTGCGCGGCGC
The DNA here is from genome assembly GCA_963785245.1 of uncultured Actinomycetota bacterium. GTDB lineage: Bacteria > Actinomycetota > Acidimicrobiia > Spongiisociales > UBA5794 > JAHEEL01. The sequence goes on from CAWAUO010000012.1 coordinate 134,180, forward strand.
GTCTTGCGGCGAGTCTGCGCTCTTCTTCGAGGCGGGCGAGGTCGTAGTCGTTGTGGTCGACGAACTTCATCGCATCGGCAATGACGGGGTGTCCGGCTTCGTCGCGGATCAGGCGGTGCATCTCTTGCGCGATCTTGCGGTACCGCGGATGTCCGGACGCCTGGCTGCGGAGTTCGAGGAGATGGAACGCCTCGCGGGCGTTCATGTCGATGTAGTAGCGGATCCGGTAGGCGAACGGCACGGCGTACTGCGCGGCGACCGGCCCGTGAGCACTCTCGATGTGATCTGCGAGGAGAGCCGTGCGCTCCATGACTTCTTCCCACGCCGCGGTCGCTCCGATATCCGCAATCGCGTCCGGCGTGATGTAGCCGTGCTGGGTCGAGAGGCGCTGCCACTCGATCGTAAGCATCCGGTGGCGTTGGAGATCGCGGAAGGCTCCGTAGTCCGACAACACGTCGAATCGATACGACGTGCGCTCCATTGCGCGGCCTGGTTTGTGCCGGCGATTCTCGCGAGTACCGACGGCGGAGCGAATCAGCGCGACCCGTTCCTCGGACGGGAGGGATCGCACGTAGGCGAGCAACTGGTCGTCCGGAAGGTCGGAGACGGCGTAGAGCGCGGCTGCCGCCACCTTCGTCTCCCCATCGGGATCCCAGTCGACGAGCGACACTTCGGACTGCTCCTCGGCACGGGGAGTGAGGTCGGCTGCTCTCGCTTCGAGGTCGGCGGACACTGAGGCGAGGTAGTCGCTCCATGCACCGCCGCGGTCGGGAAGGTCGACGCGTGTGAGGAACGAGGGGATCATTGCCCGCAACTCGGTCAGCATCATGTCGGCGTAGTCCCGGACTTCGAGGAGCGGATGGGCCCTCATCCGAAGCAGGAGCATTTCGTACGCCTGTCCACTCCCGAAGATTCCGACATTCGACGTCGTGGCGGCGGGCAACATCCCGCGGAGATCGTCGCAGGCCTTGGCGCGGATGGTCGAACGCCACACGAACGCCGAGTCGGAGTCTTGCTTCGGGAAGAGACTCTCATAGAACGGAACGGCTTTTCCGATCAGCGCGGAGTACGTGTCGAACACGGCGTCCATCGTTGACCGGAACTCAACTTCGAGTGATGATCCGAGCACTTCGCGCGGCACGTGATAGCGATAGCGATCACCGAGACGACGGTCGTAGAAGATGTAGCGGGTGGATTGCTCCAGGTAGGACGCGAGGCGGCCCCACTCGAGGACCTTCGTGAGCACGTTCGACGCCTGCTCACAAGCAATGTGTGCACCGCCGAGTTGTGCGACGGAGTCATCGCCGAACTGGGTGAAGACCTTTTCGTAGAGGCCCTGAGCCCGGCTGAGTCCGACGGGAGATGACCCATCGTCGAGCGATTCGGCGATCGCGCGAACACCGAGATCCGGTTCAGCAACGAATTCGTCGAGGAACAGTCGCCGGACCGAGAGCGGCGAGCGGCTGTATCGGGCGAACAGCGCCCCTTTGACGACCTCCGGAAGGTTGATGATCCCATAGACCGGACCGTCGACGTTGGTGAAGAACCGGCCGAGGAGTCCACGTTCGTCGGCTGTGAACGATTCAACGTGATAGCCGGGAGGGAGCGGACTGGGGGAGGGGTGTGGTTCGAATGACATCGGTGGGATTTGACCGTAGCAGTGCGTCGGGAACCGGGGCAACCGGCGAACGCGGGTAGCCTTCGTCTCGTGCTGATTGCTCTGCGGATTCTGCTCGGTGTGCTGGTGGTGATCGTCGTGGCAACGGCGGTGGCTCCGCTGCTCGTTATCGCCGATCTTGCAGGGAGCGGTACGGGTTGGGGCCTCTGCCCCGACGGGATCGACACCTGCTCCACCTCCTACTTCGCCGGACCGGAGTTGCTGGCGATCCTGCTCTTCGTGCTGTTCGCAGCACTCGGTGGCATCGCGATCTGCGCTCGGCTGATCCGTCGCATCGAAGCCGGTCAGTGAGCCTCGCTCAGCCCTTCCGCCGCAACGAGGTCCGCATCCTCCGGCGGTGAGAACGCGAGCACGACGTAGATCCCGACCATGATCAACGCTGCCCCAAACCAGCCTCGCGGCGTCAGCCTCTCTGAGAGCACGACGGCTGCGGTGGCCGTGGCGAAGACCGGTTCCGCGCTGAGGACGATGGCCGTTCGGCTGGGGCCGATGACCCGCTGAGCCGAGACGTGGAGCATGAACGCCCCAGCGCTCACGACCACGCCGGTACCGATGAGGGCCGGGATGACCGGCGCCGGCGGGAGCGGGAGACCTTCGATAGCAGCGGAGAAGGCCAGTGCGAAGACGGCGACCACGATCAACTGAACTGCCGTAAACGGGACGACCGCGTGGCGTGGAGCGAGTCGTGCGAGCACCACGATGTGCGCAGCGAAGGCCACCGCGCACACGACCGTCAGCAGGTCACCGGTATTCAGGCTGAAGCCCGCAGTGACGGTGAGGAATCCGAGACCGACAACCGACAGTACGGCGCCGGAGATGGTTGAGATTGCCGGGAGCCTCCGCAGAGCGAGGGCGGCCAGAAGCGGAGTGAACACGACGTAGAGGCCCGTGATCAGCGCTGAGTTCGACGCGCTGGTGGACTCGAGTCCGGCCGTCTGGGTCGCGAATCCGATGAATAGGAGGCTGCCGGCGGCAAGGCCATCCATCCAGATGCTGCGTCCGTACGGACGGGCGAACAGAAACAGGACTCCGGCCCCGAGGAGAAAACGCCAGCCCACGAAGGCCAGGGGCGGCAGGGTGACGACCGCCTCCTTGATGACCACGAACGTTGCACCGAAGAGCGCCGCAGCGACCACCAAGCCCAGGTATGCGCGTGTCCGGGTCGTCATCAACCAGAAGGTATCAGCCGATGACCCGGTACCTTTCGTCCAGTGAGCCCTGATGAACCATTTGAGGACGAGATTCTCCCGTTCCGCGACCGCATCCCCGAGTATCTGACGGTCTTCGCCATCGGCTTCGCGATCGCACTCGGGGTTGGTGTGGCGCTCGGTCTCCTGACCGGGAGTGGGGCATGGACGGGATCGGGCTACACGATGATGGTGTTCGGCGTGGTGTTGCTGCTCGCCGGGGGGGCGACCGGCGGTGGCTACACACACCTCGGCGCCGGCGCTGTGGGGGCGATGTTCGGAGCGCGACGCGTCGATGAGGAAGCACAAGAGCACCAGGACCGCCGAAGTGGAGAAGTGCAGGATCCCATGGATCGGCTCCGCAAGGGACTCCGCCCGGAGAAGAACCCGCGGGCGTTCTGGCAGGTGGTCGCAGGGGCGGCGTATATCGCTGCCGGGATCGGAATCGTCACCCTCGCCGGCTGAGTGGAGTCAGACGTTGGCGATGACCGGCTTGCCGTCCTCGATGCCGGCGATCTCGACGAGCGACCAGACATCCCATCCATGCTCTTCGAGCAGGGCGCGGCCACCGGCGAACTGCTTCTCAATCACGAACGCATACCCGGACACCTCTCCGCCTGACTCTTCGACGATCTGACCGAGTGCCTCGGCAGTACGGCCACCCGAGAGGAAATCGTCGACAATCAGCGCCCGTCCGCCAGGTTCGAGCGCCCGACGAGCCACCTCCACGCGGTACTCGGTGCCTTTCGTGGGCGAGACCACTTCGCGGGCGAACGTGTAGCGGTCGCCAACGCCAAGGTACTTCTTGGCGTACACCACGGGGATCGGCAGGTACCGTGCGGTCGCCATCGCAGGGGGGATCCCTGAGGCTTCTGCAGTGACGATCAGGTCAAGGGCGAGATCGGCGAAGCGCTCGGCGATCTGCCGCCCGATCTCGTCGATGATGATCGGATCGACCCGGTGGTTGAGAAAGTCGTCGACCAGAACGAGGTCACCGGAGACCCGACCCCGCTCCGCAACGATTGCAGGAATGTTCATGCGGTGAGGGTACACAGACTGCAGATGCCGGGAACTGGGCTGAGGTCGCCGGTCGTCGTTCGACAGGCGTCAGTCGCCTGCAAGACGCTGCTCAGGCCTGGACCTGTTCCTCCCACTCAGGTTGAGGAACTGATTGTGGGAGGAATCGATTCGTCTACGCCGTACTCGATCGGGTTCGGGCGGGGGGTGCGTGGATTCTGGGGTTGAGGAGTCGTCTTCGTTGGGGTGGCGAGTCGGGGTCGATGCGGTGTCCGTGGCCGTGGATCATCACCTGGTGGTGGAACCAGCACAGCGTCGTCAGGTTCTCCGGATCGGTCCGGCCATTGTGGGACCACGGAACCATGTGATGCGCCTGCAGGCGGTACCTGCTCACACAGCCCGCAACGGTGCAGGTGCCGCCGTCGCGATGCAGGATGAATCGTCGCAGTCGGGGTGGGATCACCCGTGTCCGGCGGCCCAACGCGAGGGGTTGTCCGTCCCGGGTCCGGGAGGTCACTTCAACAACGCCGGTGCACAGGATCGCTTCGATCGCGTTCGCTCCGACCCGGGGGCCGGTTTCGAGGGTGACACCAGCCTGACCGTTCGTGGCTGCGGCTTCGGTGGTGTCGACGAACACGGTGAGGACCGGTGTCGACGCATCAATCGACGCTCCGTCGCTTCCGGTGACGGCGTCGTGGCTGATCGACCACAACGCGTCGGCGTTCCTTGTGGTGCGTGCCGGTGTGACGTCGGCTCCGTAGGGGAAGGTGTCGCCGCGGGTCTCGAGGGCTGCGACGATGGTGCGACCCGCGAAGCCGGGCACCTGTCCGGTGAGGCGCCACGAGGATTCGTCGAGGTTCGGTTGGATCGACACGTAGCGTTCCTCGAAGGCTCGGATCTCGTCAAGACGGCTCATACGACGCCGCTTCGCCGCCAAGGCCCGGACGCCCGCAATGTCATACCCGGCCGCCTCGGCGAGCAGATCCAACGCATCGTCACGACCCGCGAGCCTGCTGATCGCAACGGCCCGGTCGAAGCCGATCTCGCCGGAGGCGACCGCAGCGTCGACATCGGGGAGGTCTTCGAGGCGCCGCGCGGTGGTGACGAGCATCGCTGCCATCTCGGGTGCGAGGTCCATCCGGCCGGTAGCCCACTCCTTGAGGGACCGATGCCCGTCACGCGTCGCGACCTGACGCCGATCGAGTTCACGCAACAGCGACATCTGTGAGGCCCGATGTCGGGCGATCGCGGCCTCGTCGTCAAGCAGCCTCTGCTCGATCGCGTCGGTGGCGAAATCCTGGTGTCCCATACCCGCAACCGATCCACCGGGTGTGACAGAAACCGTTGCTCGGCAACCAGAATCCCAAGGATTCCCGGGACTTCCTCGGCCGGCACTCGACACCAGTGAGAGAACACCTGAGGGGGGAGGAATACCGAGGGACTGGCGACTGGCGACCCAACCCGTGGCGGCTGACGGTGGCGTGGCGGGCGCTACCGTCAGCGCATGCCTGAGACGACCACCGAAGAACGCCGGAATGCCCGGGTCATCCTCAACCGCCTGAAGAAGCAGTACCCCGATATCTCAACGGCGCTCGAGTACGTCGATCCCTGGAATCTCCTCGTTGCGACCGTGTTGTCGGCGCAGACCACGGACACCAACGTGAACCGTGTCACCCCGGTCCTCTTCGAGAAGTGGCCGACCCCCGAGGACCTGGCGGCCGCCGACCCGGAGGCGGTCGAGGAAGTCGTGTACTCCACCGGCTACTACCGGCAGAAGACGAAGTCGATCATCGCTCTCGCCGCGGACCTCTCTGAGCGATATGACGGCGAGGTGCCGGATGACCTCGACGAACTGATCACGCTCCGGGGCGTTGGCAGGAAGACCGCGAGCGTCGTGCTTGCGGAGGCGTTCGGGATCCCGGCGATCGCCGTCGACACCCATGTCAAGCGTGTCTCCAACCGTCTCGGACTCACGACGGCGTCCGATCCGGTGAAGATTGAGTTCGACCTGAGATCGCTCTATCCCGAACGGGACTGGGAAGCGGTCTCGATGCGCTTCATCCAGTTCGGGCGAGACACGTGCGACGCGAAGAAGCCTCGTTGCCTCGGTTGCCCGCTCGCCGATCGTTGCCCGTACCCGGACAAAACCGGTCCATGATCGAGGCGTTCCGGCGGAATCCGTACGATCGTGAGATCGTGCGGATTGGTCTGCCGGCGCTCGGGGCGCTCGCCGCAGATCCCCTTGTCTCGCTGGTCGATACAGCATTCATCGGACGCCTCGGCGCCGAAGCACTCGCATCCGTAGCGATCGCATCCGCCATCTACGCGGCGGTGTTCGCCGTCTTCAACTTCCTCGAGTACGCCGTCACCCCGTTCGTTGCCCAATCGATTGGTGCCGGAGACCGGGCTGAAGCGGGGCGGTTCACCGTTGCGGCTCTCGCGATCTCGGTGGTGGGTGGAGTCGTCGCTGCCTTGGCATTGATCGTCTTCGCCGCGCCGCTCCTACGCGCCTTCGGAGCAGGCGCTGACGTTCTCGCCAGTGCGACGACGTATCTGCGTATTCGCGCTTTCGGGGTGCCAGCGTTGCTGGTCATCCTTGTCGGTCACGGCGCCTTCCGCGGATACCAAGACACGCGGACTCCGCTCATTGTGACGCTCGGCCTCAACGGCGTGAACCTCGTCCTCGATCCGATACTCATCTTCGGCTTCGGATGGGGTGTCGCCGGAGCAGCGTGGGCGACCGTCGTGGCGCAATGGTTTGGAGCAGCGTGGTTCGCGGTCCTGTTCTTTTGGAGCCGCAGATCGGAGATGGCGATCGGGGTCGGTCGGCTGAGGCGCAGCGCCGTCGGGTCGCTCGCCGTCGCGGGGCGCGCGATGATCCTCCGCAACGCCGCGCTGCTGACGGCGCTGACGGCTGCGACCATTGTGGCGGCGCGAATCGGAACGGCATCTGTGGCCGCCCACCAGGTCGCGATGCAGCTGTGGATCTTCATGGCGCTGGTCATTGATGCGTTCGCCATCGCTGGGCAGGCGATCGTCGGAAAGGAACTGGGAGCAGGGAGTCGGGCCGTGGCGCGCGCAATCTCGAACCGTCTCCTTGCGCTCGGATTCTCCTTCGGTGTGGTGCTCGCCCTTGGCCTCGCCGCGATCTCACCGTGGCTTGGATCGTGGTTCACCTCGGACCGGGCGGTCATCGTCGCGTTCGCCTCGATCCTGCCGTTCCTCACCCTGATGCAACCGATCAACGGACTGGTGTTCGTATGGGATGGGATCGCCATCGGCGCCGGTGCGTTCTCCGTCCTTGCATGGAGCACGCTGCTGGCGTCGTTCGTGGCCGTCGGTGTGCTGATCGCGGTCATCCCTATGGGCTGGGGGCTGGTCGGGGTTTGGATCGCGATCGTCGTGCTGATGCTCGTGCGGGCTACGACTCTGTGGTGGTGGTACGGCTACCGCTTCGCCTCGCGCGAACCAGGTCCATCCCCTTCGTCTCTGGGAGCATGAGAACCAGGCCCATCGCGATCAGCAGGCCGGCCCCCAGGGAGGCGACGGTCTTCGGAAGACCGATGCGATCGATCAAGACGCCTCCAATCAGGAACCCGGAGATGCTTCCGAGAATGGCAACGTTGGTGACCCAGGCCGCCGACGTGGCGCGAACCCGGGTTGGGAACAGTTCTGCTCGCAAGGCACCGAGCGCCGGAGTGAGCATCGTTGCCCCCATGGTGGCGACGAAGATCGAGGCTGCAAGGAACCAACCCGAGTTCAGAAGGTAGAAGCCGACGCCACCGACGAGGCCGAGCGCAAGGGCGACGAGGGCGGTCGGACGTCGCCCCGTCCGATCCGCCATCCGGCCGCCGATGAGGAGGCCGAGCGCTCCGAGGCCGCTTGCTGCAATGAGGAGGAAGCGGGCTGCGCTCGCTTCCCATTCAAGATCGTTGATCAGCCGTTCGAGGACGAAATCGAAGGCCGGGGCCGAGAACGCCGCCACGAAGAATGAGACACCGGCGATCGGCCAGAAGTGCTTGCCGAGACCCATCCGGAGCGAGCTGATGAACCCGATCGGCTTGCCGGGCCGGTAGGCGCGGCTCTCCGGGAGGAAGCGCAGCAGCATCGGGACGGCCAACAGCCCGAGTCCGGCGAGAGCGAAGAGGATACGCCAGGCGGAGTCGGCCCGTTCGGCGATCGGGAGGAGCAGCAGTCCGGTTCCAACACCGAGCGAGCCGGCGAGTCCGTAGAGGCCCATGCCGTAGGCGCGGATGGATGGACTCACCTCCTCAGCGAGTAGAACCATCCCGAGGGCGGCGATCGCAACAACTGCTACACGCACAACCGACTGCGCGATCACGTAGGCGGCCGTGGCCGGGACAAATGCGGTAAGCAGGCTCCCGAGCGACATCAGGCTGAACGCGAGAAGCAGCGGCTTCTTGCGGCCTGTCCTATCGGCGACGATCGAGAACCCGACGGCGGTGAGCGATACGGCTCGGACGATGGCGAACACGACGCTCATGTTGCCTTCCGTGAGACCCAACGAGAGCCTGGCGTAGGGAAGGGTGTGTGCCATCTGGGCGCCGCCGTAGCCTGCGATGAAGGCGACGATTCCGAGCAGGAACACGATCCGGCGGTCGGTCGCCGAGAACGGGTTTGTGGGATTGAGGAATCGCGGAAGCGCCATACACGTTGCGGGGTGGGGGACGGGTCCCCGGGAGCCTACCGCCCGGGGAGCCGAAGTCCGACCGGGAACAAACGGCGCCGCGGTACCGTTGTGTCCGCCGAGGACATTCGGAGGTTGCCCTGACCGAAGTGAACCTGTTCGCTGCCGTGCTTGCAGGCGCCGCGTCGTTCCTTTCGCCGTGTGTTCTGCCGCTGTTGCCCGGGTACATCTCGTTGATGTCGGGGTACTCCATGCAGGAACTCTCCGAGGGCAACGTTTCGATGCGCCGCGTCGTCGGCATGACTGGGCTGTTCGTACTCGGGTTCACCTTGGTGTTCGTCGGCCTCGGCGCAACAGCGACATCGCTCTCTGCATGGCTCGCGAAGCCGATCTTCAGTGTGATCGCCGGGTGGGTGATCGTCGCCATGGGTGTCTTCATCGCGGTGACGGCTGTGTGGACACCTTCCTGGCTGCTGCCGATCATGAGAGAGCGCCGCGTGGAGGCACATGGCGCTGGGCGCCTCGGCTACCTCGGCCCGCCGCTGATGGGCGCAGCGTTTGCGTTCGGATGGACGCCGTGCATTGGCCCGTTTCTGGCATCAGCGCTTCTGCTCGGGTCGACATCGGACACCGTCTGGCAGGGAATGCTCGTCCTGCTGTTCTACTCGCTCGGTCTCGGCATCCCGTTCCTGCTGACGTCATTGTTGCTGGCGAAGGCGTTCTCGGCGTTTGACTGGGTGAAGCGCCACTTCACGGCCATCACCGTCTTCTCGGGTGTGGCTCTCGCGATCTTCGGCCTGATGATGGTCACCGGCCAGGTGGTGAAGCTCTCCGGCTACTTCGCGGACCTGCTCGAGTGGGCAGGCCTGAGTCGCCTCACCGAGTCCTGAGGGCAAGCGGGGGGAGCACCACCGCGTCACGAACCGTCCTAACGTGATCGCATGCAGATCTCGTTGACGAAACAGCGGTTCCTCGAACTCGCCGAAGCCCACACCGTCGTTCCGGTCGCCGTCGAGGTGCTCGGCGATCGTGAGACGCCGGTCTCGGTCTTCGAAGCCCTCGTGGGTGATGACGACGGCTTCCTCCTCGAGTCCGTGGAGGGTGGCGAGCGCTGGGCTCGTTGGTCGTTCGTCGGATGGGACCCCTCCTTCACGGTGGTGGCCCGCGACGGAGTGACCGAAGCCATCGGCGCCGATATCGATCTTCCTGACGGTGATCCACTTCAGGTTCTCGAAGGATTACTCGGCCGCTATCGCGCTCCCGATGGCGAGGCGTGTGGATTCCCCGGCGGCGTCCCTCCACTGCACGGTGGGTTCGTCGGATACCTCGCCTACGACGCGGTACGGTACGTCGAAACGCTCCCGAATCGGCCGGGAGACGACCGGAACCTCCCCGAGATGGTATGGCATGTCGGCGGCGCCCTCGCCGCCATCGACCGATTCCGGGACACCATCCTCATCATCCGAAACGTCATCATCGGCGCCGATCCTGGCGCCGCGTACGACGAGGCCCTGGTGGCCATCGAGCGCGACATCGGCCGACTCGCTGGAGCGACGCGACGCTCACCGGGCGTGCGACCCGCGTTCGACCTCACCACCGCCGGCCAGCCGAACACATCGCAGCCCGACTTCGAGGCAGCGGTTCGCCGCTCGATCGAGTACATCAACGCCGGCGACGCGTTTCAGATCGTCCCGTCCATTCGGTTCGACGTCGAATTCGACGGCGACGCCTTCTCGGTCTACCGGGCGCTGCGGTTGGTGAACCCGTCGCCGTTCATGTACTTCGTCCGCCAGGGATCGGTCTCGATCGCCGGATCGTCGCCGGAGCTGATGACGAGGGTCCGCGACGGCATCGCGTATAGCCGGCCGATTGCCGGCACCCGACCCAGAGGTGAAACACCAGAGGCCGACGCTGCGCTCGAGACCGAGTTGCTCGCCGACCCGAAGGAGCGTGCCGAGCACGTCATGCTGATCGACCTGGCGCGGAACGACCTGGGCCGAGTGTGCGAGTTCGGAACCGTCACCGTCGACGACCTGATGGTCATCGAGCGCTACTCGCACGTTATGCACATCGTGTCCGGCGTGTCGGGCGTGGTGCGGGAAGGGCTGAGCCCGGTGGACGTACTCCGTGCCACGTTCCCCCATGGAACGGTCTCTGGAGCCCCGAAGATCCGAGCGATGGAGATCATCGACGAACTGGAGCCGACGGCACGCGGCCCCTACGCCGGCGCGATCGGCTACCTGGACTTCTCGGGGAGCCTCGACACGGCGATCGGGCTCCGCACGATGGTGTCGGACGGGAATCGCGCATGGATCCAAGCCGGTGCCGGGATTGTCGCCGACAGCGACCCCGCCGCCGAGTATCGAGAATGTGTGAACAAGGCGGCGGCCGTTCTCACCGCGATCGCGGCCGCCCCGCAGCTGAGATGACTTAGGGGCATTTCACCGTCTCCTTACCCTTCTCATACATGGCGGCGCGATCCTTCGGTCAGACACAGGCGAGGTGGTCATGACCGACGGGGGCATCGTGCTGCTCATCGAGGACGAGCCAGAGATTGCGGACTTGCTCCGAATGGCCTTCGAGCGTGAGGGCTTCCGCCTCGTCCACGCTACGGATGGAGAAACGGGACTCGCACGGATGCGCGACCGGGACCCACGGGCGGTGCTCCTCGACGTCGGTCTGCCGGGGATCGACGGATTCGAGGTCTGCCGGCGGGTCAGAGCCGTCTCAGACGTGCCCGTCATCATGCTGACGGCTCGAGACACCGAGATCGACGCGATCGTCGGCCTTGAGATCGGAGCTGATGACTACGTGACCAAGCCGTTCTCGGTCCGCGAATTGGTGGCTCGCGTCAAGGCCGTGCTCAGGCGCAGCGAGGAGACCCCGGTCTCGCGTACCGTGATCCACATCGATGACTTCGTGATCGACGGCGGCCGGCGCGAGGTCACCCTTCCCGACGAAAGCGTGGTCCGGCCGACCGCCCGCGAGTTCGATCTTCTCTGGTACCTGGCGGAACACGCCGGCCTCGTGCTCTCTCGTGACCAGATCCTCGAGGCCGTGTGGGGCTACGACTACTTCGGCGAGACACGCACGGTCGATGTCCACATCCGGCAACTCCGCAAGAAACTCGAAGGGATCCCCCTCGAGACCATCTGGGGCGTCGGGTACCGCGTCGACGCATGAGCGGACGCTTTCCATGACGCGCCACATCGCCATCTGGACCGTAGGGATCGCCGTTGCCATGCTCGTTGTCGGTCTGGCCGGCGTCGGGTACGTGAACCGCGTGTTGCGGGCCGAGGCGCAGGAGGAGTTGTTCCGGCAGGCCGAAGCCACCGGTCGACTGGTTGAAGGCGCGCTCGCCGACGTCGGGCGCAACCCCGGTGCTGGGATCGAGGGTCCGTTGCAGGCCGTCCGCAGCGAGGCGGTTCGTGTGCTCGAGCGGGCCCGTGTCGTCGGCGGCCATGATGTGGTTGAGGCCGTGCTCGTGACACCGGTCCGGACCTTCCCGCTGTCGCGAGATCAGGACCTTGTCAGGCTCCTCCCCCCCGATCTCGAAGAGCGCGAAGCATTGACGCTCGAGGTCGACGGCATCGAGATGCTTGCGACGGTCCAACACGTGCCGTTGGGAGCGAGCGAGATCGTTGTAGCGATCGGCCGATCTGCACCGCTGCTGCCCGCCCGCGAGATGACCCGGGCGTTGCTGCTTGCCGTCGTGGTGGGCGTCGTTCTGGTCGTGGTGTTCGGATCAACGCTCGCCCAGTGGATCCGGCAGCGCCTCGCGGGGCTCCAGAACGCTTCACACCGGATCGCGAACGGGGATCTCGCGGCACGGGCCCCCGTCGATGGCGACGATGCGATCGCCACCGTCTCGGTTGCCTTCAACGACATGGCAGAGCATCTTGAGTCGACGCGGGACAGGGAGCGGCAGTTCCTGATGAGCATCGGACACGACCTGCGGACACCGCTGACGACCATCCGGGGCTATGCCGAGGCGCTCGACGTGGGAGCGGTTGGGTCGGAGGATGCCGAACGTGTCGCTGCGGTGCTCCACGCCCAGACCGATCGTCTCACGCGGCTCGTTGAAGATGTGATGCTCCTCGCCAGGATCGAGGCGCGCGAGTTCACGCTCCGTCCCGAGCACATCGACGTTGCGTCCCACCTCGGCGGCGTGGTCGACACCTACCGCACGCGTGCCGACGATGTGGGGGTGGCGATCGAATACCGATCCAGCGGAGCGAGCTACGCAACCGTTGATCCAGACAGGCTCGGCCAGGTGTGCAGCAATCTCGTCGAAAACGCGCTGCGGTATACGCCAGAGGGGGGAACGGTCACGGTCGTTGTCGATGTTGGCAACGAGGTGATTCGCCTGACGGTGGCCGACACCGGCTCCGGTATCGAATCATCTGATGTCGGCCATGTGTTCGACCGATTGTACGTGGCGGAGCGTTACCGCCCCGTACGCCCGGACGGGAGTGGCCTGGGCCTGACGATCGTCCGCGAGCTCGTCGAAGCGATGGGCGGCGCGGTGAGCGTCGAGAGCGATCCGGGGGAGGGGACCCGGTTCTTCGTGGATCTCGCGCTGTAGCCCTCCAGCGACGGCATACTCGCCCGATGCGAATCTTCGTCGCCACGATCGCGTCCGCTCTGCTCATCATCGCGGGATGCTCCGGCCCGGATGCCGCCACGTTCGGCGGCGAGCTGTACTCGTCGGCGTGCGCCCACTGCCACGGCAGCGGTCTCGCTGGTGGCATCGGACCCGCCCTCGGGCCGGGATCGAACGCGGTGAACCTCACCGATCAGCAGATTGTCGACGTCATCCGCATCGGACCGGGGGCGATGACATCATTCGGCGATCGTTTCAGTCAAGATCAGCTGGACAGCCTGGTTGACTACCTTCGCGCGCAGCAGGGGGCGTAGGTACTCATGATGCTCGACCGCATACTCACCGATGCAAAGGTGCGGAGCGACGCCTCCGTTGGCCGGCGCTCCGAGTTCGAGCGGGCGGCCGCTGGGGCGGCTCCGGCCAGAGGCTTTGCAATAGCCCTGGCGCGCCCCGGACTCTCGGTCGTGGCCGAGGTGAAGCGCCGGTCGCCGTCCCGCGGTATCCTCGCCGCCGGACTCGACGCCGTCGACCAGGCCCTGATCTACGAGGCAGCGGGAGCGAGGGCTGTCAGCGTGCTCACCGAACCGCGCTACTTCGATGGGTCCCTCGAGGACCTCGTGGCGGTCAGGGATGCGGTCTCGATTCCGGTGCTGCGCAAGGACTTCCTGATCGAGCCGGCTCAGGTGTGGGAGGCGCGGGCTGCCGGGGCGGACGCCATCCTGCTGATCGTGGCCGCGCTCGAATCCGACCGGCTCACCGAGATGATCGACGCGGCCTCGGACGCCGGCCTCGACGCACTTGTCGAGGTGCACAACGCCGAAGAGGCATCCATTGCTCGCGCAGCCGGTGCAGCGCTCGTCGGCGTCAACAACCGGAACCTCGCGACGTTCGTCACCGACCTCGCAGTTGCCGAAGGACTCGCGCCCCTGGTCCAAGCCGATGACGTCGTATCCGTCGCCGAGAGCGGAATTCACAGCTCCGAAGACGCAAGGCGTATGAGCGAGGCCGGGTACGACGCCATCCTCGTTGGGGAGGCCCTCGTGGTCGCCGATGACCCGGCAGCGGCGCTCCGGCTCCTGATCGGCGCCTCATGACCTGGGTGAAGGTGTGCGGCCTCACCCGGGATTCGGACGTTGCTGCGGCGGTTGACGCCGGCGCCGACGCCCTGGGGTTCGTCCTCGCTCAGGCTTCACCGAGGTGCATCAGCATCGAGCGTGCGGCCGAACTGATGGATGGCGTGCCGGCGTTGCGGGTTCTGCTGACGGTCGATGCGTCGGTTGATGCGGCCGCGGCAGCCGTAGGTCGGACTGGCGCGGACGGCCTCCAGCCGTACGGCGGCGATGCCGCCGACGTGGCAGCCTGGGGCCAGGCCAATGGGATGCTCGTTCTCCGCTCGTTGCGCCGGGATGCCGCGGGATCATGGGGCGAGGCAGCGGTCCCCGCAGGTCAGATCCCCCTGCTCGACTCGGCAACGGGTACCGACCTCGGGGGGACCGGAGTGCCGCTCGAGTGGGATGATGTGCAGCGGCCCGGGCGACGGTTCGTGCTCGCCGGCGGACTCAACCCGACCAATGTCGCGACCGCGATCGCAGCCCTGAGTCCGTGGGGCGTCGATGCCTCCTCCGGCCTGGAGTCGACGCCTGGCGTCAAGGACACCGCTAGGGTCGCCGCCTTCGTAGAGGAGGCGAAGCGCCAATGATCGGACCCGACGAACGAGGACGTTTCGGAGCGTATGGCGGTCGCTACGCGCCCGAGACGCTCATGCCCGCCCTCGAAGAACTCGAGCAGGCATTCGAGGCGGCCTGGAACGACCGCGAGTTCCGGGCTGAGCTCGCGGAACTCCTCGACACGTACGTCGGACGGCCGACGCCGGTCTATCACGCACGGCGCCTCTCGGAACAGCTCGGATTCGATCTCTGGCTCAAGCGGGAGGATCTGGCGCATACCGGTGCGCACAAGATCAACAACACGATGGGTCAGGCCCTGCTCGCCAAGCGGATGGGGAAGCTTCGAGTGATCGCCGAGACGGGTGCCGGTCAGCACGGCGTTGCGACTGCGACGGCGTGCGCGCTGCTCGGTCTCGATTGCGCGGTCTACATGGGCGTGAAGGACATCGAGCGTCAGGCCCTGAACGTCTATCGCATGGAGCTCCTCGGCGCCGAAGTGATCCCCGTCGAGTCGGGAGCGGGCACCCTCAAGGACGCCGTCTCCGAGGCGATGCGTGATTGGGTCGGCAGCGTCGAGAACACCCACTACATCATCGGATCGGTCGTCGGTCCGCACCCCTACCCCTGGATGGTCCGTGAACTGCAACGCGTGATCGGCGATGAGATGCACGAGCAACTGCATGGCACTGCCGAACCCGACGTGGTGGTGGCGTGCGTCGGAGGCGGTTCGAACAGCATCGGAGCGTTTGCCACGTACATCGAAGACGACGTCGAACTCGTCGGCGTCGAAGCCGGAGGGTTCGGTCTCGACACCGGCATGCACGGCGCGTCGTTGATCGCCGGAACGCCCGGTGTGATCCATGGCTCGTTCACCTATCTCCTGCAGGACGACGAGGGGCAGGTGCTCGAAGCCCACTCGATCAGCGCCGGTCTCGACTATCCGGGGGTCGGGCCCGAGCATGCGGCGTACCAGGACGCCGGCATCGTGCGGTACGAATCGGTAACGGACGAAGAGGCCGTCGCGGCCCTCCACCTGTTGTCCCGCACCGAGGGGATCATCCCGGCGTTGGAATCGGCGCATGCCATCGCCTGGGTCGTCCGCGAGTCGGCAGAACTGATCGGCAAGACGGTGGCGGTGGTGCTCTCCGGGCGCGGTGACAAGGACGTGATGGAAGTTGCGGCTCTCGATGACTGACAACGGAAGGCAGCGACTCCGGCAGTTGTTCGACGGTGTCCGGGCTGAAGGACGCACCGCGCTGCTGCCATTCCTCACGGCAGGATTGCCCGACCAGGCAACGTCGGTCGCTCTCTTCGAGGCCATGGCGGAAGCCGGAGCCGATGGGTTCGAGATCGGCATCCCGTACAGCGATCCGCTGATGGACGGTCCGGTCATTGCCGAAGCAGGCGCCCTCTCGCTGGCGGCCGGCACGACGACGGCGACCTCGTTCGAGATCGCCGAAGCGGTGTTCGCATCGACGGGGAAACCCATCTTGCTCATGACGTATACGAACCCGGTGCTGCACTTCGGGATCGAAGCGTTCATGGATCGGGCCATCGAAAGCGGTGCGGCCGGCCTGATCATCGCGGATCTTCCCGTCGAGGAATCGGCGCCGTTCATCAATGCTGCAGCGACCGCCGGTCTTGGAATGGCGCTGTTCGCTGCGCCGACCACGAGCGACGATCGTCTCGCGAAGATCGCAGATGCTCGCCCCTCGTTCATCTACGGAGTCGCATCTCTCGGCGTCACTGGTGAGCGGGCCGAACTGTCCGGACGGGGGAGCGTTCTCGCCGATCGAATCCGCGCTATCTCGGACGTACCGCTGGTGATGGGCGTTGGGATCTCGACACCCGAGCAAGCCGCGTCGGCTGCTGCCAACGCCGATGGAATCATCGTGGGCAGCGCGCTCGTGCGGCGGGTGCTTGATGCTCCGGATCCACGGACGGCGGTTTCGTCGGTCGGTGACGCGGTACGTGCTCTCGCTGCGGCATTGAGGGATTAGTCGCTTCAGCGAAGGTCGATGCGGTATTCGGATCGACCCGGTCCTGCGCCGAAGCTGAATTGAGGCTCAATGGAGCGGCCCGGAAAGCGAGTCTGGTACCGGGAGTGGGACTCGAACCCACACGAGCTTTCGCCCAGCGGATTTTGAGTCCGCCGCGTCTTCCATTCCGCCATCCCGGCGCCTGGCCATGGTATCGACACGGAACTGTTACCCAAGCGACCAGCCGCGTCGTGGCGTCCCGGGCGAACACTCGCGTTGGACCTCATGGGAACGGTGCCCGTCGCAGGTGCCTCCTCACGCGCTCGGGCCTTCAAGGGGACTCAATCTCGCGGAGAACAGAGCGCACCGTGCAACCCACGCGCGTGATACCGGAGCCACCGGGCGCGGCGCGGGCACCCGGATCAAGATGAGGCGCGAGGGTGCCGATGCTTGATCCAAGAAGGGACCCTCGTCCGGGTCATCGGGCACACCCCTACATTGGTGAATCGTGGGACGACGAGAAGAACGAATCTTTCGGATCAACGATGAAATCGCAGCGCTGCGTCGCGACGAGCATCACGCGTACGAAGAACTGATCATGCTGGGCCATCTCAATGATGACGCGCAGCGCGATGCTGCCGGTGGGACCTACCTCGACGCGGCCGACGCTCGCGAGACTGCCGGAGATGTCGCACGCATGGAGCGCCACATCGGAGAACTGCGTTCCGCACGTGAGCGTCTCGAACGCAAACGAGATCAGATGCTTGCGAAGCTTCGAAGCCAGTAGCCGAGGAGGCGGGGAGCCACAGCGGACTATGCCTCGCGCCACTACGCTCGGCGGATGCCGAAACTTGCACTTCTTGACGGCCACAGCCTCGCGTATCGCGCGTTCTACGCTCTCCCAAGCGATCTTGCGACTGCCGCAGGACTCGTAACCAACGCTGTCTTCGGGTTCACCTCGATGCTCATCAAGCTGCTCCAGGATGAGTGTCCGGACGCGATTGCGGTCGCATGGGACGTCAAGGGCCCGACGTTCCGAACCGAGGCGTACGACCAGTACAAGGCGCAACGCGAGAAGTCCCCTGACCTGTTTGTCGAGCAACTGCCGCTGATCGACGAGGTGCTCGAGGCGATGGGCGTGCAGCAGATCCGGATTCCCGGTTTCGAGGCAGACGATGTGATCGCAACGCTGGCGACCACCGGGCGTGCTGAAGGATGGGATGTTGTTGTGGTCACCGGCGACCGTGACGCTTTCCAGCTCATCGAAGCGGGAATCACGGTCCTCTACACCGTCCGGGGGATCTCGGACATCGTACGGGCCGATGCAGCGTGGTTGAGCGGACGATACGGCGTGAAGCCGTCTCAGTACGTTGACTACGCCGCGCTCCGCGGGGATCCGTCCGACAACCTGCCCGGTGTGCCGGGGGTCGGCGAGAAGACCGCCGCGAAGCTCATCGCCAAGTACGGAACGGCCGAGGCCGTCATCGGCGCCGCCCCGGACCAGACGCCGAAGCTGAGTGAGAACCTTGAGGCGTCCGCACCCCAGATCCTCCTGAACCGGACGCTGATGGAACTGGTCCGCGACGTGCCGATCGATGCCGCGATCGATGACTTCCTGCTCGCAGAAATCGATGCGGACCGAGTCCGACCGGTCTTCGACGCCCTCGACTTTCGGGGGCTCTGGGACCGCCTCGCCGAGGCAGGCGGCATGGCAACAGCGAGCGCGGACGACTTCGATGTTGAGGTCGTGACGGTCGTCGACGCGGATCGAGTGGCCTTGATCGTTGAAGGGAAGGACCTTGCGATTGAGCCGGTGTGGGATGAGGGAGCGCTCGCCGGTGTTGTCATCGCGGGCGAACCAGCGACATTCGTCCCGGCCGAATCGCTCGACCCTCTAGCCGGTGCCCGGTCGCTCGCCGGTCATGACGTCAAGGCGTTCGTGCGGGCACTCATCGAGATCGGCATCGAGTCACCACCCGTGTCGTTCGATACCGCCCTCGCAGCGTGGATCGCGAATCCCGCGCAACGCGCACCGGATCTCGGCGATCTCGCATACCGGGAACTCAGTCTCTCCGTGGAGGACGCTGAGAGCCAGGCCAAGTCATCGCAGGGCGCGTTCGACTTCGAAGGTGGCATCGATCTCGAAGGCGGCGCGCGACGGGCCGTGGCGGTTGAGCGGCTCGTCGGGCCCCTTTCGGACCGTCTCGTGGCCCGGGGCGGGCTCGGGCTCTTCGAGGAGGTCGAACTGCCGCT
Source organism: uncultured Actinomycetota bacterium (assembly GCA_963785245.1). GTDB lineage: Bacteria > Actinomycetota > Acidimicrobiia > Spongiisociales > UBA5794 > JAHEEL01. The sequence continues at coordinate 153,212 of CAWAUO010000012.1, forward strand.
CATCCCGATCCTCGCCCGCATGGAGGTCGCAGGCATAGGGGTCGACCAGCGGTTCCTCGCTGACCTGGGGGAGCGGCTCCGCGAACGGCTCGCCGAACTCGAAGCGTTGATCCATGACGCGGCCGGGGGACCGTTCAACGTCAACTCCACTCTCCAGCTGCGCGAGGTCCTGTTCGATCGGCTCGAGCTTCCCGTGATCAAGAAGACACCGAAGGGTGCACCTTCGACGGACGCCTCGGTGCTGGAGAAGCTGCGCGATGAGCACGAGATTGTGGCGTCGCTCCTCCTGTATCGCGAGTTGGAGAAACTCCGCGGCACCTACGTTGAAGCTCTCCTCCGGCTGGTTGATGCGGACGGACGGATCCGCGGCCGGTTCAATCAGATGGGGGCAGCCACCGGCAGGCTCTCCCAGGAGCAACCCAATTTGCAGAACATCCCCGTCCGGTCGGAAGAAGGGCGTGAAATCCGTAAGGCATTTGTCGCGGGCGAGGGCCACACGTTCGTGGTCGCGGACTACTCGCAGATCGAGCTCCGAATCTTGGCTCACCTCTCGAACGATCCCGGGCTGGTCGAGGCGTTCGAGCAGAACCTCGATGTCCACGCTGCAACGGCGGCGCGCATCAACGGGGTCGCGCCGAGCGACGTGAGCGCCGACCAGCGCCGGAGAGCGAAGATGATCAACTTTGGGCTGCTTTATGGGATGGAGGCCTACGGTCTCGCGCAGCGCCTCGACATCCCGAGGGATGAAGCCCAGAGCCACATCGAGACCTACTTCGCTCAATTCCCCGACGTACGGGACTTCCTGCGAGGGGTCGTCGACGAGGCGCGCGTCGACGGCTACACCACCACCATCCTCGGTCGCCGCCGGTATCTGCCCGAGCTGATGAGCTCGAACTTTCGGGATCGGCAGGCCGGGGAGCGGATGGCCCTCAACGCCCCGATCCAGGGTTCGGCCGCCGACGTGATCAAGAAAGCCATGATCGATGTCGAACCGCTGTTGGGAGCCTTTGAAGCACAGATGCTGCTCCAGATCCACGACGAACTGGTCATCGAGGTGCCCGTCGAGCACACGACCGGTATCGCCGAACTGCTGCGTGACGTGATGGAAAGCGTCGTGGAACTGCGTGTTCCGTTGCGTGTCGACGTTGCCTCCGGACGGACATTGGCCGACTGCAAGAGCTGACATCTTGCCTCTTGACGCCGATAGGCGTTAGCATTCCCTACAGCTTCGGGCCGCGTTTCTTGCGCGCGCGTCGAAGTGACCCACGTACACAGGAGTCGAACCCTTTCCATGACCACGAACGAGAACGATCTCGCCACCACCGGCGAGGAGCGTGCGGACGCTCCGGAGGACGCACCCACCATTGCTGGCGCAACCGCGGCTGCCGTCGAAGACACTACCCAGGCCGCCGAGACGGCCGTAGCCGAAAGTGCCGCAGTGGATGACGTTGAGGTGACAACCGAAATCGTCGTCACCGACGCCCCCGAAGACGTCGTCGTTGACGTTGTGGAGGAAGCCGTCGTCGACGTGTCCGGCGAATTTGCCGACGCTGTTGTCGAAGAGGCGGTTGTCGAGGAAGTGGTCGTCGAAGAAGCGATCGTTGAGGAAGCCGCTCCGGAACCGGCTCCGATCCCGCGCGGCGAACGGCCCGCTATCACCGCTCCGAAGGAGATCGCCGACCTGCCGGACGATCTCTCCGCGGATGACTTCGCTCGGGCAATCGAGCAGACTGTGTTCGAGTTCAACGAGGGCGATATCGTGGGCGGCACCGTTGTCCGGATCGATCAGGACGAGGTCCTCGTCGACATCGGATACAAGTCCGAGGGCGTAATTCCTGCGAAGGAACTCTCGATTCGGAACGCCGCGAACCCGGCAGAGATCGTCACTGTTGGCGAGGAGATCGAGGCGCTCGTCCTCCAGAAGGAAGACGACAACGGCCGACTGGTGCTGTCCAAGAAGCGCGCACAGTACGAGCGCGCGTGGGGCCGTATCGAGCGGATCATGAACGAAGGTGGCACCGTCGCCGGTCCGGTGATCGAGGTCGTCAAGGGGGGCCTCATCGTCGACATCGGTCTGCGTGGTTTCCTGCCGGCCTCGCTCGTCGATCTCCGTCGTGTGCGCGATCTGCAGCCGTTCATCGGCGAGACGATCGAGGCGAAGGTCATCGAACTCGACCGGAATCGCAACAACGTCGTGTTGTCACGTCGCGCCTACCTCGAAGAGGAACAGGCGGAGCAGCGTCACGCGTTCCTTGCTGATCTGAAACCCGGAGACGTGCGCGACGGCGTCGTGTCCTCCGTGGTCAATTTCGGTGCGTTCGTGGATCTCGGAGGGATGGACGGGCTCGTCCACGTCTCTGAGCTTTCGTGGCAGCACGTCAACCATCCTGGTGAGGTCGTGAACGTGGGAGACAAGGTCACGGTGCGTGTCCTCGAAGTCGACTACGACCGTGAGCGTATCTCGCTCTCGATCCGTCAGACGACGCAGGATCCATGGGAGCAGTTCATCGAAGGCAGCGATGCCGGCGATGTTCTCGATGGTGCAGTCACCAAGACCGTTCCCTTTGGTGCGTTCGTTTCCGTGGGTGAAGGAGTCGAAGGGCTCGTTCACGTATCGGAGATTGCCATGCATCACGTCGAGAGTCCGGAGCTGGAGCTTTCGATTGGGCAGCAAGTTCGGGTAAAGGTCACCGAGGTCGATGCCGACAGACGACGAGTGAGCCTGTCCATCAAACAGGCTCTCCCCGAGTGGGAGGAACGCTCATCGTGGAGCGATCGACAACCGAGCAAGCCCAGAAGAAGGGAGTTCCAGCGTGAAGACGAAGCAGAAGCAGAGCCTTCGTTCAACGCGGATGCCTCGCTCGAGGCCATCCTCCAGGAACTCAAGGAACGGGGCATCGGCCGCAGCTGACCATAAGGTCCTTGACTCTCGAGTCAACTGTGTGCGAGGCTTCGCCGGCTCCGTTGGGGATATCGGTTCTTCCCGTCGGGTTATTCATGTGAATTCATCTTTGTGGAGGGCCAGCTGATATGGGACGCAGAACGGTCGTACTAGTCATCGCAATCGTTCTCGCGGTGGTTGCAGGGTTTGCGGTGTGGCAGTACCTGACATCGGTCGAGGACGACATTCGCTCGGACATCTCCGAAGTCCGGGTGTATCGAGCGACCGAACTGATCGAGGCCAAGACTCCGGGTGAAGATGCCCAGCAGTTCATCGAGGAGAGCCTCGCACTGCGCGAGTCGGTGGTCTTTGAGGGTTCAACGATTCTGTGCGCCGGCCCTGAGCCGGGGAATGAGGGTGAGGATCCAGCACTCTATGGCTGCCCCGACAACCCGAGTGACCTGACGGCCCTCCTGCAGAATCGAGTTGCCGCCGGTCCCATCAGTGCGGGCCTCCTCATGACATCAGACTTGTGGGTCGAGCTCGAGGCGTTCGAAGAAGCGAGCCTCTCCGAAGCGATCGCGCCGGGGAAGGTTGCGATCGGGATCGAACCTGTGGCGGTGAAGGGTGCCGGCGGATTCATCCGTCCAGGGGATCGTGTGAACCTCCTCGCATCCGCCACGATCGAGTTCGAAGACTCGGCGCTGCTCTATCAGTACCCGGAGCTGCAGGCTCTGTTGGCCGCTCAGAACGCCGACCAGGGCGGAACGACGCAACCGCTGCCGGACGGCGAAGGTGGGACAGCGCAGCCCGCGCCGGCCGAAGAGACCACTGGATCGCCGATTCCGTCATCGATCGACTTCACGCAGACGATCCTCCAGGACCTCGATGTGCTCGCCGTTGGCCCGGACACGCGACCAGCGCGCGTTCCATCAGGATTGACGCCCGTCGGAACACAGATCATCCTGCTCGAGGTCACTCCGGCCCAAGCAGAGCAGATCGAGTTTGCCCAGCAGTACACGAGCATTGCCTTGACGCTGCTCCCACAGGGTCCGTATACACCGTTTGAGTCCACTGGAGTTGTCGTCGACGATATCTTCACACTCATCGATCGGATCGAAGCGGAATTGGAGGCGTCCCTTGGTGGCTCCGGGAACTGAAGATCAATCCGACAAGGCGGTTCTGCTGGTCTCTGAAGACCAGAAGTTCATCGAGGGTACGCGACGTTTCCTCAACGGACACAAGGTCTACGCGGCTCGGAATGTCAGCGAGGCCCAGCGGAGACTGGTGGAAGAGACCATTCATCTCGCGTTGCTCGATTCGACGTATGCGACCGAATCCGGGGTGATGGACGGTGGACAACTCCTCCACCTCGATCCGGATCTGCCTCTGGTGCTGGTTGCCCAGAGCCCCAACATGGATGTCTTGCGGGCCGCACTGCGCTTCGGCTACAAGGATGTGGTGGACGCGCCCGTCGATCGCCCGAAGATGGAGACGATGCTCCAGCTCATCGAGGCGGAGGCCGACCGGGCTGTCCAGAAGGAGAAGAAGACGCAGATTGGGCGGATTGTCACGATCATGTCGCCGAAGGGCGGCGCCGGCAAGACGATGACCGCTGCGAATGTCGGTCTGCAGCTGGCGATGTGGGGCGACCCCGAACGCGTCGTCATCATGGATTGCGACCTCCAGTTCGGCGATATCGGAATCGTGATGCAGGTCGACCCGGTGCATACGATTGTTGACGCCGCTCGGGACATTGACGAACTCGACGAGCAACTCATGCGGAGCCTCCTCACCACGCATGCCTCGGGGCTGAAGATCCTGGCGGCACCACTTGAACCATCTCTCGCCGACGAAGTGTCGACCCAGACCGTGGTGCGTTCAATCGGGGTGCTCAAGCGGATGTTCGACTACGTGATCATCGACACAGCGCCGTTCCTTGACGAACCCGTGCTCTCGATTCTCGAACGTTCGGACGACGTCCTTCTCGTGGTCGACATGGACTTGCCCAGCGTCAAGAACGCCAAACTGGCCCTCGACACACTCAAGCTCATCAAGTATCCGTTCGAGAGGATCCAACTGGTCCTCAATCGCGTGAATTCCAAAGCCCGGCTCGACATTGGTGAGCTTGAACGCTCGCTTGAGCTCGACGTTCAGGCGGCAATCGCCTCGGACAAGCTCGTTCCACGAGCGGTCAACGAGGGGGAGCCTGTCGTCTCGCTCTATCCACGGTCTCGAGTTGCCAAGGATTTGCGGAGCGTTGCGCGGCTCGTCGTTGATGAGTCAGTCACGCCGGGTGCCGGCGAAGGGGAGGGCAACCGCAAATGGTTTGGATAGGAACGGGACGCAATCACCCGATGCCGACTGGGAGGTACGACGATGAGTCTCGCTGATCGCGTCAAAGCAGCCAAAGAAGCCGATGATGTGAGCGACAATCAGCGCGAGGAGAGCCGGAGAGACTTGCGCCGCAAGCTTCACTACAAAGTCGTTGAAGGCCTCGGTCCGACTTTGTACGACCGGCAGATGTCTGATGCCGAGCTCAAACTCAGGGTGATGGAGATGCTCGAGTGGGCGCTCGATCAGGAGCATTCGGTCGCTCTCACACGAACGGATCGCCTGACGCTTCTTCAGGATATTGCCGACGACGTTCTCGGCTACGGACCGATCGATCCATACCTTTCGGACCCCGAGGTGACAGAAGTCATGGTGAACGGGCCGCATTCCGTGTGGGTTGAGCGCCATGGTCGGCTTACTCGTACCGATACTCGGTTCGTGGATTCGACGCACCTCGAACGGATCATTGAGAAGATCGTCGGTCAGGTTGGGCGCAGAATCGATGAGACGAACCCGATGGTCGATGCACGCCTCCCCGACGGTTCGCGCGTCAACGCGGTGATCCACCCGTTGGCAATCGGTGGGCCGTTTCTGACAATCCGAAAGTTCGCCGTCGATCCGTTCACCATTGACGATCTGATCGCCAACCACACGCTGAACGAGCAGGTCGCCGGATTGCTTCGGCGGTGCGTGCGCGGTCGCCTCAACGTTGTCGTGAGTGGGGCAACCGGCTCGGGCAAGACGACGTTCCTCAACGTCCTGTCGAACTTCATCCCGGATGACGAGCGCATCGTCACGGTGGAGGATGCGGCCGAGCTGCAACTGAGTCAGATCCACGTCCTGACGATGGAGTCGCGGCCGGCGAACATCGAGGGCACGGGTCAGGTCACGATCCGAGACCTTGTACGGAATACGCTGCGTATGCGCCCAGACCGCATCATCGTCGGGGAGGTTCGCGGAGGCGAGTCGCTCGACATGCTGCAGGCCATGAATACCGGCCACGACGGCTCGCTGACCACGATTCACTCGAATTCTCCCCGAGACACGTTGGCTCGTATCGAGACCATGGTGCTGATGGCAGGGATGGATCTGCCGATTCGGGCGATTCGCGAGCAGGTGGCATCCGCTCTTGACTTGGTCGTTCACGTTCATCGGCTACGCGACGGAACGCGACGGGTAACGCACGTCACAGAAGTCGTCGGGATGGAAGGTGACATCATCACCCTCCAGGACATCATGCTGTTCGACTACGGCATGGGAGTCGACGAGAACGGCATGTACCTGGGTCGACTCAAGGCAACTGGCATCAGGCCGGCGTTCAGCGAGCACCTCAACAACTTCGGAATCAAGCTTCCACCGGAGCTATTCGCTCCCGAACAGTTCGCAACCCGATGAGACATTCGGCGCGTCTCGGGGTGGCAGTGTCGACGTTGGTCGTCGCGTGCGCGGCAGCGCCGGCCGTCGCGGCATCGCCGGTAGTGGCATCGGGAGCCGCTCAGAGTTGGCTCGTAGTCCTCGCAGCGATCGCAGCCGGTCTCGGAGCGTTTCTCCTGTTGGTGATCCTCTTCGGCGGGGGTCAGAGCAAGCGAGATTCCGCGATCGCCGGTCGCTTGAGCTCGTACGGGGAGCAGGACAGAGAAGTCCGCCGGTGTCTTCGGTCGGTTCCGCTTCCTTCGCCGAGCCGCGGCAAGCGCTGAAGAGTACGCCGAGAAGCGCGGCGATTCGCGGGCGATCGAGCGTGCCCTTCAGCAGGCCGGCATTCCGATGACGGCGGGTGAGGCGATCATCGCGGCGGTCGGGTTGGCGATCATCGCCGGAGTGCTCGTACGGGCCTGTTCGCCGGGATCGATCCTGTGGGCGGTGGTGGCCGGAGCGGCGGTTGTTGCTGTCTTCTACCTGATCATCATCGGCGCGGCGTCGAAGGAGCGAAAGAAGTTCGCGAATCAACTGCCCGAAGTCCTGACACTGCTTGTCTACTTCGCTGCGGGCTGGGTACTCGATCATGCAAGCGATCGAAGCCGTTGCGGCCGAGGCGCCGGAACCATCGAACCGAGAGTTCGGCCAGGCCATGTCTGAGATCAGACTTGGCCGCCCGATGATCGAGTCGTTGGGTGACATCGCCGATCGCATGGAGTCTCAGGACTTCGAATGGGCCGTCATGGCGATCAGCATCCAGCGTGAGGTCGGCGGGAATCTCGCCGAGGTCCTGCAGTCCACTGCCGAAACGATGATGCACAGGAATCGATTCCGTCGCGAGGTGAAGGCGCTCACCGCCGAAGGGCGAATCTCGATGTACATCATGCTGGCGCTTCCGTTCGCCATCGCCCTGGGCATCTACTTCCTCAATCCCGGCTACTTGGATCCGTTGTTCACAACGCTTGCCGGGATCGTGGCACTGGTCATCGCTGTGATCATGATGGTCATTGGCGCCTTGATCATGCGCAAGATCGTGGATATCGAGGTGTGATATGACAGGATTGCTGTTTGCCGTCGTCGCCGTTGGCGTCGCCGTGGGAGGACTTGTTCTCTACGTTGGCGGTGGCTTGGTTGCTCGCCAGCAGGCAAGGCGCAGCGCCTCGCGAGTCTGCAGACACGATCGGATGTTCTCGAGACAGAGCTTCTCCGAACGTGCCATTGCCCCGGTCCTCGAAGGGCTTGGCCGAGGGGTACTGCGGTTCACGCCAACGGGTTGGGTGAGTAAGAAGCAACAGAAGCTCGTGCTCGCCGGTTGGGCTGACCGACTTGACGGGAACTCATGGGCGGCCATGCGCATCCTCGCGATCGTGGCTGCGTTCATCTTGTGGCTGTTGTTCCAGGGATTTGTCTCCGGTCCGACAGCGAAACTCGTGATGCTTGGAGTGTTCATGGTCGTGGGCGTGTTCGGTCCAGAGGCGCGGCTCAACGGTGCGATCGGACAAGCGTCGCAAGGCGATGGAGCGGCAACTCCCGATGTGATCGATCTTGCTGGTGATCAGCGTCGAAGCAGGCTTGGGCTTCGACGCCGCGCTGGGTCGCGTCGTCCAGAACGTTCCGGGAGAGCTGTCGAGAGAGTTCCAGCGAACCCTCCAGGAGACCCGAGTTGGTGTGAGTCGATTGGATGCGCTGCGGAATCTCACAGCGAGGACCGATGTTGATGATCTCAACACATTCGTTCTCTCGCTCATCCAGGCAGACCAGTTCGGTGTGTCGATCGCTCGGGTTCTGAGGGTGCAGGCGGAAGAGATGCGTGTGCGTCGGCGCCAGCGCGCTCAGGAGAAGGCGTTCGCGGCTCCGGTGAAGCTGGTATTCCCCCTCATGTTCTTCATCTTCCCGGCGTTGTTCATCATCATTCTCGGTCCCGCCGGCGATGTCGATATATGACACCCTCTTCGGCAGGATCCTCTAGGTGCTCGCTGCGATTCACGGGAGTCGATGCTGAGCGATGCGGAATGCGGTACTCGGACCTGATGCTGAGGGCTCGAAGCTCGATTCCAGATTCGCCATCTATATCCGGTCCTTCCGATTAGCGCTTGCTACGCGTTGATTGTCGGCTGGGCCGGTGACCGACAATTCGTTCCTCTGGCACGTGAGAGCGGGGACCGTGCAGTCTGCGTCGACTCGTGTGCATCACGGTGGATCCGTTCTCGTTCGTGGCGGGCGGTGAGTCGTGGCGAACGCAATCGTGGCTCGTCGAATTGCTGTACGCGTTCGCCGAATCGACGTTGGGAGGAGTCGGGTGGGCACCGGCGATGGTTGGGGTCGTCGGTGTCGGCGCTCTGTTGTCATCGGCTGTCTGGCCATCTACGCGAGCGTCGCGATCCACATTCTCGACGGCCGCGCTGGCTGCTCGTCGTGGTCTGGCTTCTTGCGCCGTTCGCCCAACCGCGGCCGGTGGTCTTCTCGTATCTCCTGCTGGCGACCTGGTCCTGATGCTCGCTCTCGGGGAGCGGGCGCTGTGGATCGTCGTGCCGATCTTGTGGGTGTGGGCCGGGATTCACGGAAGCTGGATCATCGGGTTGGGCTTGGTGCATCTGGAAGCGCTTCAGTCGGCGATCGTGGAAGCTCGTCGCCGTTGTTGGGGTTGTCGCGGCGATGGCGACAGCGCAACGGCGCACGGCTTCGGCGCATGGAGCGATGGTGTTCTCGTTCGCCGCGAAGCTCGTCGGTGCTCTGGACTACATGGAGGAGTGGCAGGCGCCGGACTTCGGCAGCATCGTCAAGGTCCGTATCTGTGTCGATCATCGTGGGTCTGTTGATAGGGGCGGTCAAGGGGAGGATCCAGATGTCGGGATCTGTGGGTCATCCTTCCGTTCCTGATCATTCGGTCTCATGAGCCAGACGGATTGTGCCGGTCGCCGCTCTCGTGTTGGTGCCGTTCGCGGCTCGCTTGCAGTGGACCTCGCCGTCATTCAGAGCGAGCGCTCGGTGCGATCCCGTGTCCATTCGGGGTGCTAGCGCTCATCGCGGGCCTTGTCGTCGCAGTTCATCTGCAATTGGGCTCCGAGTTGGATTTGGCATTAGTTCCCGAGCGATAGCGATCACCGAGCTGGCGTCTGGCGGCGCTTCTTCCACGACGATGCTGTGGGTGGCTACTTGATCTACCGGGAAGGGCCGCGAGCGACAAGGTGTACATAGCCGATCGGGCCGAGCTCTACGGAGCAGAGCGGATTTGCAGACTTCGTGCGGCGCGGACCGGTGACTACGAGGCGCTCTTCGAGCGTCTCGCGATTGAAGCTGCGATCGTGGGGTCGACTTGGCCTCTGCGCTCGGCGCTCATCGCGGACGGGTGGTATGTCGAGCATCGGGAGGAATGACTTCGAACTCCTCGTACCGGGAATCAATCGATGGCCGGCACCTGAGATTCGTGATGACACGCCATTCGGCCTGGCGTTCCAACACGGTTCGGGGTAGCGACTCCGCTGGCAGTAGGCACACGAGGATACTGCGGACAGAACTGGTGGATGCATGGACGCGACCCGCCACCATGAGGGCGCAAACGTTGGGAACTGACTGGCTCAGTACTCTCGGTGGCTGAGTGGAGAAGCGGCAGCTAGGATGTAGCGTTAGTGAAGTCGTCGTTGAAGCCGGTGAATCCACCGTTGACGAGTCCGCCCAAGATGATGACTGCTCCGATAATTACTGCCGCGATGAGGGCGATGAGCAGGCCGTATTCAACCGCGGTGGCACCGGTCTCGTCATCGGCGATCGACTGGTCAAGTGGCACTGTCGAAGTCGATTCATGAGTGGTGTGCCTTTCCGCATGCAGTGCATCGGCGCGATGGTTGGCTAAAGGCCGCGATCAGTCAGCAGTCGCTTCCAGGCCGGCGACAGGACGGCGATCATCTGAATGGAGGGGCCGCCTGCGGCGACCCCCATCCAAATGACTGCGCCGTCGAGCGCTCAGGTGCCTACGATTGACTCGTTGACAGTCTCGAACGCGCATTGACGAGACCGCCGAGAATGACGACGCACCGATGATGACGACGGCGATGAGAGCGACCATCAGGCCGTACTCAACTGCCGTGGCGCCACGCTCGTCACGGACGAGTCGGGACTGGAAGAACGTAATCAACTGAAGCATGCTGACCTCCTATTGGTAGCTTCGCAGTCAGTATCGTCACATGACACCTGCGAACTGAATAGGTCGTTCGAATCATTGTCGGGACCCTCAGCTCGAGCTGGATCCCGACGGGGGAGCGACGATACCGAGGCGAAGTGCTTCGACGATGGCTTCGGCCCGGGTTGAGACGGCGAGCTTCTCGAAGATGCTCGAGAGGTGGTTCTTGACGGTCTTCTGTGAGATGTACATCTCGTCGGCGAGATCATCAGTCTGGGACATGCCCCCGGCCATGAGACGAAGCAGATCACGCTCCCTCGGTGTGAGCGATGCCGCGCTTGGGGAGAGCTGGGCCTCCCGAAACGGGGCCAAAGCGGACGGAGAGGTCCCGTTCCTCGAAGAGAGTGACTCCAGCGTTGGCGGCTCGGATCGCAGCAGCGAGATCCGGGAGCGGTGTCGCCTTCGAGAGGAATCCTGACGCACCCGCCGCTTGAGCGCGCTTGCGGTGATCGTCGTCGGCGTGCATCGTCACAACGAGCGCCGGCGGGGGATCGTCGAGCGACCGCAGCACTGCGAGTCCCGTTCCGTGCGGCATTTCGATGTCGACGAGGAGGACATCTGGTGCCACTTGTGCCAGGACGCGCAGCAATTCTCGCCCGCTCGTCGCGATGCCGATCACGGAGATGTCTGGGAGGGAATCGAGGGCCTGTCTCATCCCATCAAGCACAAGAACGTGATCGTCGGCGATGACGATTCTGATCGGCTCGGTCATTGTGGTCCCCAACTGACTGTGACCGTCGTGCCCTGCCGCTTCTGCGAGTCTACCGAGAGAGCGAGCAGCGATCGTTTCGGCACGCTCCTGCATACCAATGAGACCGTAGCGCTGATGAGATCTCATTTCGAGATCGAATCCACGCCCATCGTCAATGACGGAGAAGCTTCCTCGATCCCGCCGAACGAATCCCTCGATCCTGATGGTGGTCGCCCCGGCGTGTTCAATGGCGTTGCGGACGGCCTCGGCCATGATTGCGGCGAGTTCGGTGGCCTCGGGTTGGCGCGGTGCTTCTGTCTCATCGATTTCGACGATGAACGATGGTCCTTCTGCGGGAGCGTCGGCAGCGAGTGAGTCGGCCCACTCTCGAAGACTCGGAGTCTCGGCAGAGCGAAGTCGCGTGACGGTGGTTCTCACCTCTTCGACGAGGTGTCCCACGGTCTCGCGGAGAGATTCGAGTTGATCCCGCGAGTCATCGTCGCGATCGCCGTATCCCATGGCGAGATCGAGTCCGAGGCCAATGGAGACGAGCGAGGGCCCGATCTCGTCATGGAGTTCTCGCCCCAGCCGAATCCGCTCCTCCCGTACCGCCCGATGTGCGATTGATTGGAGAAGCAGGACGTTGGCAAAAGCGAGCGCCACGGACCGCATGCTCCTATCGATAGAGACCTGGTGGGGATCGAGGCTGCCTCTGAAAGCGGCCAGAGGCGCAGTGTTCCGAGATCGTTGCCGTCCAAGTCGATGGGAATATGACCGCTTCGTCTCCACGACCCGGTTGACCGCGGGTTGCGACGATGATCTGTTCGCTCCCATCGTTGATGGCGACCGAACCGGCGGCATAGGGAACGATCACCGCGAGGTCTCGGAGGGCGGCACGTCCGATCGTGACCGGGTTGAGCTCCGCCGATCCTGCGAGGCTGGCAAGATCGGCGAGCAGAAGGTGGGCAGATTCGAGTCGCCGGTACTGAGTTGTGGCAGTTCGTTCCTCGGGTTCCTCGATGAAGATTCGTCGTGCCTGGGAGAACGTGATGCCGATGAGAGCGTAGAAGACAACCATGAGGGGCAGGGTCGTCGGAAGAGAGTCTGCGTCGCTGGTGGTATCCACCGCTACAAGGCCGATGATGGCAGCGAAACGTTGTGAGCGCGCCGAGCACGGTTCCGTGGAATGCTGCGGCGAAGAACACGGGGACCGCGAGGTAGAGGAGAAAGGCGCTCTCAAGTCCGCCGGTGAGTGAGATTGCGAAGAGAGCGGTCGCAACACCGAGGAGGGCCAGCAACCCACCAACGAGCGGTGTCTCCTTGTTCCGCATGGGGATCCATTGCATCGCGACGGTGTAGGCCGTGACGCCGATTGAGGCCGCGACGGTTGCGGGTTCGAGCCCCAGTTGCAGGATTGAGAGGCCGACGCCGACGATCAGCGATACCCACTGCAGGATGGTCTGTATCCACTCGAACCGGATCTCCCACGTGTCTCGCATTTGCAGCAGGGTACAGTCGCTGCATGCGCGAATCGATTGTTGTTGGACGTGGCACGAGTGATCCTCCTCGGGGGTGGGATCGGTGCGGGCAAGACTGTTGCCGGTCGTCGGTTCGAGGCACTCGGATTCGTGGTCGTTGAGGCAGATGGGCTCGGGCACGAAACGCTGAAGCCGGGCGGCGCCGCGTTCGGAGCGGTCGCTGCCCGATGGCCGGGAGTTGTCGTGGATAGCCGGATTGACAGGGCGCTTCTCGGTGCCACCGTGTTCGCGGATGCAGACCAGCTTGCCGAGCTGGAGGCCATGACTCACCCGCACATCCTGCGACACATCGAGGAACTGGGCGCAGGATCGGATCGCCTCGTGGTCGAGATTCCGGTTCTCCTCGAACCTGTGGGAGTTTGGACCAAGGTGTATCTCGCATCGAACCGGAGCACTCGGCGGCGGAGGGCAGTCTTGCGCGGAGGTGCGGCGGAGGATGTCGATCGGCGGATGCAGCAACAAGCCGAGCACGCGGAATGGGTCGCGTGGGCCGACGAGATCATAGAGAACAACGGTACGATCGAAGACCTCAACCGAGCAATCGACGCCCTCGTGCACCGCCTGGAAGCGCCTCCGGTGAAGTGATCCCCACATGATCGAAAGCAAACCGTTTCGCGTCCACGCCGATTTCGAGCCATCCGGCGATCAACCGGCCGCGATCGAGCAACTCGTGCACGGTGTCGAACGCGGTGACCGATTCCAGACGCTGCTGGGTATCACCGGTTCCGGAAAGTCAGCCACCATTGCTTGGACGATCGAGAAGATCCAGAAGCCGACCCTGATCCTCGCCCCGAACAAGGCCCTGGCAGCCCAACTCGCGAACGAGTACCGCCAGTTCTTCCCGGAGAACCGAGTCGAGTACTTCGTGTCCTACTACGACTACTACCAGCCAGAGGCGTACATCGCGCAGACGGACACGTTCATCGAGAAGGAGTCGACGGTCAACGACGAGATCGACCGCCTCCGTCACTCGGCCACCGCGGCCCTACTGACGCGCCGTGACGTGATCATCGTTGCGTCGGTCTCCGCGATCTACGGGCTCGGCTCGCCGGAGCAGTACGAAGGCCAGCTCCTCCGACTCGTGAAAGGAGTGGAGTTCCCGTTGGACGCGGCGATCCGCCGGCTCGTCGACATCCAGTATGAGCGGAACGAGATGAACCTGATCCGCGGGAAATTCCGCGTGAAAGGGGACACACTCGAGGTGTTCCCATCGTATGAGGAGACGCTCTATCGCGTGGAGTACTGGGGTGACGAGGTCGAGCGCATTCTCCAAATGAACCCGCTCACCGGGGAGGTGATCAACGAACTGCAGGAGCTCTGGGTGTATCCGGCGAGCCACTACGTCACCTCGCAGGAACGCATGCTTCGGGCGCTCACCGGCATCGAGATCGAACTCCATGAGCGGCTGAATCATCTCCAGGACCGGGGGAAGCTCCTCGAGGCGCAGCGTCTCCGCATGCGCACGTCCTACGACATGGAGATGATGCGAGAAGTCGGGTTCTGTTCCGGCATCGAGAACTACTCGCGGTATCTCGACGGGCGGGAGCCAGGCGAAGCGCCGTACACGTTGATCGACTACTTCCCGGACGATCACCTCACGGTCATCGACGAGAGCCATGTCGCGATTCCTCAGATCCACGGCCAGTACGCCGGCGATCGGTCTCGGAAGGATGTCCTCGTCGACCACGGGTTCCGCCTGCCGTCGGCGATGGACAACCGGCCGCTGACGTTCGAGGAATGGCATGACCGGACGGGTCTGGCGATACTGCTGTCGGCGACACCAAGCGCGTGGGAGTTGCGTGAGTCCTCGCAAGTCGTCGAGCAGGTGATTCGGCCGACCGGTCTCGTCGACCCCGAGGTGCTGGTCCGTCCCACGAAGGGGCAGATCGACGACCTGGTCGAAGAGATCAGGGTCAGGGCCGAGGCAGACCAGCGAGTTCTGGTCACGACGCTGACGAAGAAGATGGCGGAGGACCTGTCCGACTACCTCCTCGAACTGGGTGTCCGTGCCCGATATCTCCACAGCGACATCGACACCCTCGAACGCGTGCAGATCCTCCGAGATCTTCGGATGGGGGAGTACGACGTGCTGATTGGGATCAACCTCCTCCGTGAAGGCCTCGACCTGCCAGAGGTCTCCCTCGTTGCGATTCTCGACGCGGACAAGGAGGGTTTCCTCAGGTCCGAGACGAGCCTCGTGCAGACGATCGGCCGTGCGGCGCGCAACGTCGACGGATCGGTCATCATGTACGCCGACGCCGTAACCGATTCGATGCGGCGGGCCCTCAGCGAGACGAACCGAAGACGGTCTCTCCAACTCGCGTACAACGAAGAGCATGGGATCGATCCGCAGACGATCCGCAAGAAGGTCTCCGATATCCTCGAGTTGATCCAGAGCAGCGATGCCCCCGCGAGCGACCGTCGTGCCCGCGAGTTGCGGCGGCGCGAACCTCTCGACCTCAGCCTCGCGGATCTCCGTCGTCTCATCCAGAGTCTCGAGGACGAGATGCACGAAGCGGCTTCGGAGCTTCGCTTCGAGTACGCAGCGCGCCTCAGGGATGAGGTCGACGACCTGAAGCGCGAGCTCAGGGAACTCACCGACGCGGGAGCGTGACCATCCTCCGGCGGCGCCAGCGCTGCTGTTGGGTTCAGCCAACGGCAGGCGTTCATCCCGGGTGGCCGCTCGCTCCAGCGCTCATCGGCGGGTTCATCCGGTGCGGCGTCGAAATGTCCCGGGCGGCAGTGGCGGACCCCCTCGAATAGCGTCCGAGACCGACTTCACTACAGAGTCGGCGCCGAGAGAAGAGCGGGATGGCAAGCGACACGATCCACATCAGTGGTGCCCGTGAGCACAACTTGAAGGATCTCCACCTCGAGTTGCCGCGAGATCAACTCATCGTCTTCACCGGTCTCTCCGGGTCCGGGAAGTCGTCGCTCGCCTTCGACACGATCTACGCCGAAGGTCAGCGGCGCTACGTCGAGAGTCTCTCGGCGTACGCACGGCAGTTCCTCGGACAGATGGACAAGCCGGACGTCGACTTCATCGAAGGCCTGTCTCCGGCGATCTCGATCGACCAGAAGACAGCAAGCCGGAACCCGCGGTCAACGGTCGGCACCGTCACCGAGATCCACGACTACCTCCGCCTGCTCTACGCCCGGATCGGCATTCCGCATTGCCCGAACGATGGCTCGCCGGTCGATCGGCAGACGCCGCAACAGATCGTGGATCACATCCTCGAGATCGAGGAAGGAACGCGGTTCCAGATCCTTGCGCCCGTGATTCGTGGTCGGAAGGGCGAGTACGAGCAGCTTCTCAAGGAACTCGCCCTGGAGGGATTCAGCCGTGCCCGGATCGACGGCGAGGTCCGGGACCTCACCGACGACATCACGCTCGATCGCTACTTCCAACACACCATCGAGGTCGTGGTCGATCGCCTGGTCCGGAAGGACGGCATCGAACGACGCCTCGCCGACTCGCTGGAAACGGCTCTCAGGCTGGCCGATGGCATCGCCCACGTTGCCATCGAGGAAGGGCCGACGCTCTCGTTCAGCCAACACTTCGCCTGTCCCGAGTGCGGTCTCTCGTTCGACGAGCTCCAGCCGCGCAATTTCTCCTTCAACAGCCCGTACGGGGCGTGCACGGAGTGTTCGGGCATCGGAACACGGTTCCAGATCGATCCAACCCTCATCGTTCCCCAACCCGACCGGAGTCTCCTCGACGGTGCAATCGCCCCGTGGCGCGGCCGGCACCGCCTGACCTATTACCAGCGCGTGCTCTCAGCGGTCGCTGCCGCTGAAGGTATCGACATGGAGATGCCGTACCGCGACCTCTCGGAGGAGCATCAACACCTCCTCATGTACGGCGGCAGCGATCACGGTTACACGGTTTCATACGAGAATCGGTTCGGTCGTACCCGGCGATATGACACGAACTACGAGGGCGCGGTTCCGTGGCTGGAGCGGAGGTACTCGGATTCCGAGAGCGATACCGTTCGCGAGGGCTATCAACAGTTCATGAGAGAGGTGCCGTGCCGGACGTGCGAGGGCGGGCGGCTGAACCCGATCTCGCTCGCCGTGACGGTCGGAGGCTTGTCGATCGACAAGCTTTCGGGGCTATCGCTCGCCAGAGCTTCGGCAGCGCTGTCCACTCTCGAACTGTCTGACCGGGATGAGCAGATCGCGGGACGGGTCATCAAGGAGATTCGAGCAAGGCTCGACTTCCTCCTCAACGTGGGGTTGGACTACCTGACGCTGATGCGTTCGGCAGCGACACTCGCCGGGGGTGAGGCGCAGAGAATCCGCCTCGCGACCCAGATCGGGTCGGGCCTCGTGGGCGTGCTCTACATCCTCGACGAGCCATCGATCGGTCTGCACCAGCGCGACAACCAGCGTCTGATCGAGACGCTCGTTCGTCTGCGAGATCTCGGCAACACGTTGATCGTCGTCGAGCACGACGAGGAGACCATCCGGGTCGCGGACTACATCGTCGATATCGGCCCGGGAGCGGGCGAACACGGTGGACAAATCGTCGCCGAGGGAGCGCTGGCCGACATCGAGAGCGAACCAAGCTCGCTGACCGGCGACTACCTCGCGGGGCGACGCTCGATTGCTGTGCCTGCTGAGCGGCGGTCCGGGTCAGGAGCCTCGCTGGTGATCCGCGGCGCGGCCGAGAACAACCTCCGTGGTATCGACGTCGAGATCCCGCTCGGTCGGTTCGTCGCCGTGACCGGGGTGTCGGGCAGTGGCAAGTCGTCGCTTGTGCAGGAGATTCTCTCGAAGGCCCTCCACGCCGAACTGCACGGGGCAAAACAGATCCCGGGGATGCATCAACGCATCGACGGCATCGAGCACATCGACAAGGTCATCAACATCGACCAGTCGCCGATCGGACGCACACCGCGATCGAATCCGGTGACCTACACGAAGGCGTTTGACGCGATTCGTCAACTGTTCGCCGCCACGCAAGACGCGAAGATGCGCGGGTACAAGCCCGGCCGCTTCTCGTTCAATGTTGCTGGTGGGCGGTGCGAGACGTGCAAGGGAGACGGCACGCTGAAGATCGAGATGCACTTCCTCCCGGATGTCTACATCCCGTGCGACACGTGCAAGGGCCGCCGCTACAACCGCGACACCCTCGAGGTGACGTTCAAGGGGCATTCGATCGCCGATGTCCTGGAGATGTCGATCGAGGAAGCACTTCACTTCTTTGAGAACCAGCCCAGAATCTCCCGCATCCTGGGGACACTCTTCGACGTCGGCCTCGGCTATATCCGTCTCGGGCAGCCCGCTCCGACCCTCTCGGGCGGCGAGGCGCAGCGCGTGAAGCTGGCCGCCGAACTCGCCAAGCGATCGACCGGCCGCACCTTCTATATCCTCGACGAGCCAACGACCGGCCTCCACTTCGAAGACATCCGCAAGCTGCTCGGCGTCCTCGAACGTCTCGTGGATGCCGGGAACACCGTGGCGGTCATCGAGCACAATCTCGATGTCGTCAAGACCGCCGACTGGGTCATCGATCTCGGTCCGGGCGGTGGCGACGGTGGTGGAAACGTCGTTGCCGAGGGGACGCCCGAAGAGGTCGCGCTCGTCGAGGAATCACACACCGGAGTGTTCCTGGGAGCCATGCTGCCACAACCGACCTTCTGAACCGCGAACAGAAGGAACGGCACCGGCATGCGATCCGCTCGATTGGATCCGACGCGAGAATCGGAGTTGTCCGCCGGTCGGTTCCTGCTCGTCGGCGCTCTGATCCTGAGGCCGCGATGCTGAGCGACGAGTACCGTGCACCCGAGCGATCGCGGAACCGGGCGCGATGCGATGACATTGATCACACCAGGCGGAATGGGGCTGGCCAATGAGCGAATCGGTCGACAACTGGGACGACATCGCGCAATGGTGGAAGGACGAGGTGGCGACCGATCCCGTCTATCTCGACGACGTCGCTCCGATGCTGGGCCGGCTTCTCGCCACGCCATCCAATCCGATTCTTGAGCTCGGGTGTGGCGACGGACAGTGGCTCCGATGGCTCGACTCCAATCCCGGGCAGGTGATTGGATGCGACCGCTCAGGGCATCTCCTCCGTGGGGTCGTCGGCGACCATCCAGTTGTCGTGTGTGGTCTTCCTTCTCTGGGCTGGTTGAGCGACGGAACGGTCGGCGCCGCGTTCTCCGTGTTCGTTCTCGATCTCATCGAAGATGCTGACGCGTTCTTTGCTGAGGCCGCCCGGGTCGTGAGCACCGGCGGGCAACTGGTCGTGATCATCAACCATCCGATCTTCACGGCACCGGACTCCGGGCCGTTCATGGATCCGGACCTCGATGTCTTCTGGAGATGGGGCGCATACCTCGTCCACGGCGAGAGCGACGTTCCCGCCGGATCTCAGAATGTCACCATGTATCACCGGCCCGTAGGTGACTTGCTGACATCCGCTGCCCGTGCCGGCTGGCATCTCGAGGAGGCCATCGAAGCACCACTCGGAGCAGCCGCAATTGAACGAGAACCGTCGTACCGCGGACAGGAAGGCATCCCTCGCTTCCTCGGTATGCGCTGGCGACGGTGATTCAAGATCGAGGACCGAAATGCCGATGTACCTGTGGAACGAACGTCCACGGAGGCTCACGATGACGGACCATCTCGTAGCGTACGAATACGGCACCGGACAGGTGTGGGGCTGCATCCGGGCCCGGTCCACCGCCGACATCAGCGCGGCCGTGCCCGAGGTAGAAGTCTACGACGCGCCGCCGCCGTGGATGGGCGAAGGCGAGGTTCGCCTTCTTCGCGAACGAGCGGTCTATCTCTCCGACCGGACGCTCGACGCGATCCTGCACCGACGGACGGCGGCGGCCTGAGCCGCGAGTTGTCGGCATGACACCGTGGGAACGGTGACCGACCCGAGTTCATGTTCGTCAGTTGCGTGAGTCGGCGCCGATAGCATCGGGGCATGATTCGGCGGCCGCCTCCATCTGAGATCCCGGACAGCCCGGGGGTGTATCTCTTCCGTGACGATCACGGCGCTGTGCTGTATGTCGGCAAGGCCAAGTCGTTGCGCAAGCGCGTTGCCAACTACTTCGGTTCCGACGTCCGGGGGAAGACGGCCATCATGGTTGAGGCCGCGGCGGACATCGACTGGATCGTGACCCCATCCGAGGTGGCGGCGCTGATGACCGAGTTCTCGCTCGTCCAGGAGCACCAGCCGCGGTTCAACATCCGCCTCCGCGACGACAAGAGCTTTCCCTATCTCGCCCTAACCGTCTCTCAGGAGTGGCCCCGTGCGATGGTCGTCCGGGGGAAACGACGGAGGGACACGCAGTACTTCGGTCCGTACGTGCATGCGTACGCCATCCGCCAGACGCTCGACCTCATGCTGCGAACGTTCCCGATCCGGACGTGCACGGATGCCAAGTTCAAGCGGCACACGGCCACCGGACGGCCCTGCCTGCTGTTCCACATCGAGAAGTGCGCGGGGCCGTGCGTCGGCGAAGTCGATGCGGCGGAGTACCAGGACCTCGTCGACGGGATGGCATCGTTCTTCGCCGGAGACGCCACGACCGTTGTCGAACGACTGACCGCTGAGATGCAGGCCGCCGCGGCTGCGCAGGAGTACGAGCAGGCCGCGCGGACTCGGGACCAACTGAGCGCGGTCGCCAGCGCCACGGAGCGCCAGGAGCTCGTGACCGAACGTCCCGACGACTTCGACGTCATCGCTGTGGCCGAAGACGAGTTGGAGGCGGCGCTCGTCGTGCTGAATATCCGCAAGGGGCGTATCACCGGACGCAGGGCGACGGTCGTCGACCGCGTCGAGGAGGTCGATACCGCGTCACTCATCGGCATATTGTTGACCGCGGTCTACGGGACCGAGCGACCGCCGAAGGAGGTTCTCGTCCAAGCGCTGCCGGACGACGCCGGGGTGCGGACGGCATGGCTGGCCGAGCGGCGGGGGAGTGCGGTGTCGCTCCGTGTGCCACAGCGCGGGGCGAAGCGACGGGTCCTCGAGACAGCGGCCGAGAACGCGACCGAGGAGTTCAACCGCCATCGGCTGAAGCGGCACACCGACCACAACGCCCGGGCCCGGGCCCTCAACGATCTGCAGATTGCCCTCGACCTCCCGACGCCGCCGCTGCGTATCGAGTGCTACGACATCTCGACGATCCAGGGCACGAACACGGTGGCGTCGATGGTGGTCTTCGAAGATGGTCTTCCGAAGAAGAGCGATTATCGGCGATTCAAGATCCGGACGGTCAGCGGCCAGGACGATTTCGCTGCGATGGAGGAAGTCTTGCGGCGGCGTCTCACCGCCTATCTCACCGAGCGAGACCAGCCGGTCGACGAGCGCGGTCGTTTCGCCTACCCGCCGTCGCTCATTGTCGTGGACGGCGGAGCGGGGCAGCTGGGCCGCGCGGTTGCGGTGCTCTCGGACCTGAAGCTGGACATCCCGGTGGTCGGCCTCGCGAAGCGCCTCGAAGAGGTCTACGTGCCGGGCCGGCCCGATCCGGTGCGTATCCCGAAGGGCAGAGAGTCGCTGTATCTCCTGCAGCGTGTCCGCGACGAAGCGCACCGGTTCGCCATTACCTATCACCGTACGCTGCGAGGGAAGAAGATGATCGACTCGGTGCTCGATGACGCCCCCGGCATCGGGCCGATGAGGAAGAAGGCACTGATCCGTAGATTCGGATCACTGAAACAGATCCGGGCTGCGTCGAAAATGGACCTGGCAGAGGTCCTTCCCGATAGTGTGGTCTCAGCACTCTGGGAGAACCTCCATGGATGAACCGATCCGTACCGAACCGCACGTCGTTGTCATCACCGGGATGTCGGGGGCCGGACGCTCGCATGCTTCCAATGTGCTCGAGGATCTCGGATACTTCGTCGTGGACAATCTGCCGGCCGATCTGATCGTCGATGTTGTCCGACGGTCGGGCGTGGGCGACGAATCCAGAGACCGGTTCGCGGTCGTCGTTGACTCCCGCGGGAGCGTGACCGCAGACCAACTCTCAGAGGCCGTGAAGATGCTTCGCCAGATGGGTCTGAGGACGACGGTCCTCTTCCTCGATGCCGACGATCGGGTGCTCATCCGGCGGTTCGAGGAGACGCGTCGGCCGCACCCGTTCGCGGCGCCGACGCTGGATGAGTCGATCGCGGAGGAGCGGACGAACATGCTCGATATCCGCGGATTGGCCGATCTGATTGCAGACACGTCAGATCTCAACGTCCACCAACTGGGGGACCGCCTCAGGAATGCCTTCGCTCGTGGCCTCCCCGAGCGCAGCATGCAGATCGACGTCACATCGTTCGGCTTCAAGCGAGGCGTTCCCCGCGTTGTCGACCTGCTGTTCGACGCGCGGTTCCTCCCCAACCCCCATTGGCAGCCCGAACTGAGGCCGCTCACCGGCCTCGACGAGAGCGTGAGGGACTACGTGTTCTCATTTGAGGAGACCGAGGAGTTCCTGGGCAAGGTCTCGGACATCCTCGACTTCCTGATCCCGCACTACGAGAGCGAGGGCAAGGCCTATCTGACGATCGGTGTTGGTTGCACCGGAGGGCGGCATCGTTCGGTCGCGATCGCAGAGGCCATCGGCGCGCACCTCCGTTCTGAGGATCGGGACGTGACCGTCCACCACCGCGATGCCGGCGTGGACGATTCCAATGCCACCCGGCGTTGAACCGGAGGCGCTGCTCGAAGCGCTCGACCTCGTCCGACGGGGCCCCCATGTGGTTGCCATCGGGGGAGGGAAGGGGTTGGCACGAGCACTCGAAGCCATCCGGGGCTACGCCGGCAGGATCGACGCCATCGTCACGGTCGCCGACGACGGTGGCTCTTCCGGCCGACTCGCTCCTCATCTCGACATCCCGCCGCCCGGAGACATCCGCAAGTCCCTGATCGCCTTGACGCCGGACGATTCGCTTTGGCGTCAGTTGTTCGAGTACCGATTCGAGGGAGCCGACGTTCGCGGGCACTCGCTGGGGAACCTCATCATCGCCGCGCTCACAGAGATCGAGGGATCGTTCGAAGGCGCCCTTCGATCGTCGGAGCGCCTTCTCGGAGCGCTGGGATCCGTCATCCCGGCCTCCCCGTGGCATCTCCAACTCGCGGCCGACATCGACGGCGTGGAGGTTCGGGGGCAAGTCAACGTCTCGCTGGCCCGTGGCACCGTGACCGCCGTTCGCGTCATCCCCGGCGATGCACCGGTGACGGAGAGCGCCGTCGCCGCCATCGAAGTCGCCGACCAGATCGTTCTCGGTCCCGGGAGCCTGTACACGTCGATCGCCGCCACCCTCGTGGTGCCGGGAATCGTCGATGCGATCAACCGCTCGCGTGCCTCGCTCGTGTACATCGCGAATGTCGTCACGCAGGACGGAGAGACGCTTGGCATGGACGCCGTCGACCATCTCGACTCGCTGCTCCGGACAACCGGTGTGCGCCCACCCAGTGCTATCGTTGCGTCCGATTCCCCGGTGTTCGTTGCGCCGCCTCTCGAGGCGGTCGGCATCGACGCAGAGGCGGCTGCCACATATGGCGCCGATGTCGTGACGGCGGACCTGCTCGACCGAACTGTCGAGCGACCGTCACATGACCCAACCCGTCTTGGCGCGGTTCTCCGGGGACTTGTTCGCACATAACCACAGACCCCCAGGGAGGTCACCATGCGAGTAGCAATCAACGGTTTCGGTCGTATCGGCCGCAACTTCGTACCGCGTCCAAGGGCAACGATGCCTGGGCCAACATGCGGCAGACGTTGACGGAAGCCGACATCAGCGACCTGGACGACGTCGCCGCGACCTTCGTGAAGCTGAAGAAGGACGTTGCCGGCATCGACATCGTCGCCATCAACGACCTGTCAGACGCGGCGATGCTTGCGCACCTCCTCAAGCATGACTCCGTCCACGGCCCGTACCCGGGCTCCGTCACCCTCGATGGTGATGAACTCGTCGTCGACGGCGACCGCATCAAGGTGTTCGCCGAGCGCGACCCGGCCAACCTTCCGTGGGCCGACCTGGGTGTTGACGTCGTGATCGAGTCAACCGGTGTGTTCCGCACCCATGAGTCCGCGTCCAAGCACCTCGAGGCCGGCGCCAAGTTCGTGATCGTCTCCGCTCCGATGGGAGACCCGGACTACACGGTCGTCTTCGGCGTGAACGACGATGGACTCGATCCTTCGACCCAGAAGATCATCTCGAACGCCTCGTGCACGACCAACTGCGTCGCTCCGATGATCAAGGTCCTCAACGACGAGTTCACGGTCAAGCAGGGCTCCCTCACGACCGTGCATGCGTACACGAACGATCAGAGCATTCTCGATCTCGTGCACAAGGATCCGCGCCGTGCACGCGCTGCGGCGGTGAACATCATCCCGAGTTCGACCGGTGCAGCCAGCGCCGTCGGCAAGGTCATCCCCGAGATGGCAGGGAAGATTTCCGGAACGTCGCTCCGGGTCCCGGTGCCAGACGGTTCGATCACCGACCTCGTGGTCACGGTCGAGAAGACCGACGTCACGGTCGAAGAAGTGAACGCTGCGTTCAAGGCCGCCGCGCAGGGACCGCTCAAGGGCATTCTCCTGTATTCCGAGGAGCCCCTGGTGTCCACCGATATCATCGGCGATTCCCACTCTGTGATCTTCGACTCCCTGTCGACGATGGTCACCGATGGGTTGGTCAAGGTGTTCGGTTGGTACGACAACGAGATGGGCTACTCATCCCGCCTCGTTGAACTCGCACGCAAACTGGGCTGACGTGGCCCTCCCGACGCTCGATCGTCTCGACGTCGAAGGCAAGCGTGTCCTCGTCCGGTCGGATCTCAATGTTCCGCTGGACGAGGGCACGGTCGCCGATGACTTTCGGATCAGGGCCAGCCTCCCGACGATCGAGGCCCTGAGACAGCGAGGGGCACGCGTCATCGTTGCCAGTCACCTCGGCCGCCCCAAGGGTGTGGACCCCGCGTTCAGCATGGCGCCCGTGAGCGAGCGCCTCAGCGAGCTCGGCGGGTTCCCGGTCGTTCAGGCAGACGCGGTGTACGGGGCCGAGGTTGAGGCGGTGATCGCAGACGCTCCCGAAGGTGCCGTCGTCGTCCTCGAGAACACCCGGTTCGAACCGGGGGAGTCGAAGAATGATCCCGAGGTCGCGTCGGGGCTCGCGGCGCTCGCCGATGTGTTCGTGAATGACGCTTTCGGCACGGCCCATCGGGCCCACGCGTCGAATGTCGGCGTCGCTGAACGCATTCCTTCCGCTGCAGGTCGCCTGCTCGAGGGAGAAATCAAAGCCTTCGGACGGCTTCTCGGAGATCCGGACCGCCCCTACGTGGTCATCCTGGGTGGCGCGAAGGTGTCGGACAAACTCGACGTCATCAAGCACCTGCTCCCGACCGTCGACCTCATGCTGGTCGGCGGGGGCATGTGCTTCACGCTGCTCAAAGCCGGCGGATATCGCGTCGGCGATTCGCTCGTCGAGGAGTCGATGATCGACGTCGTCAGGCAGATCCTCGATGGTCCGGGCGGGGAGAAGATCGTGCTCCCAGACGATCTCGTTGTGGCGGATCGCTTCGCCGCCGATGCCGCCCACGAGGTGGTGCCGGGGACCGGGATCCCCGACGGGATGATGGGTCTCGACATAGGACCCGAGACGATTCGCCGGTTTGGCGCCGTGATCGAAGAGGCCGAGAGCGTTTTCTGGAACGGTCCGATGGGCGTCTTCGAATGGGAGGCCTTCCGCAGCGGGACGGCCGGAATCGCCGAAGCGGTCGCGTCGTCTGGCGGGTACACCGTCGTCGGCGGGGGTGATTCGGTCGCCGCCTTGCGCCTCCTGGAGCGAGACGACGAGGTTTCATTTGTTTCAAGCGGTGGCGGAGCGGGCCTCGAGATCCTCGAGGGAACAAGCCTGCCCGGCATCGCAGCACTCGAGAGATGGAGTTGACATGCGCAAGGACCTGATCGTCGGCAACTGGAAGATGAACGCCACACACCTGGAGACGATCCAGATGGTGCAGAAACTGAGCTATCGCCTCGACGCTGCCGACTACCGAGCGCGTCGACGTGGCCGTCTGCCCGCCGTTCACCGCACTGCGGTCGGCCCAGACGGTGATCGAAACCGACCACCTTCAGATTCGCCTCGGCGCCCAGAACGTCTTCTGGGAAGCGAAGGGCGCCTTTACCGGTGAGATCGCTCCCGACATGCTCGCTGCACTCTCCGTCACCTACGTAATCGTGGGACATTCCGAGCGTCGCGAGATCTTCGGTGAGACCAACGAGGACGTCAATCGCAAGGTCAAGGCTGTGCTCGCCGCGGGGATGACCCCCATCCTCTGTTGTGGGGAGACCGAAGAAGAGCGTGAAGCCGGCGTCACCGAAGACAAGATCGGAAGCCAGGTCAAGGCGGGACTTGCCGGGCTTTCGGCAGAGCAGATCGCAGGAATGGTCGTGGCCTATGAGCCGATCTGGGCGATCGGAACCGGTCGCACGGCGTCGGACGACGACGCGGGCGCCATGGCGACGTTCGTCAGGTCCACGATCGCCGACGTCGCAGGTGACGCCGCCGAGTCGACCCGCATTCTCTACGGCGGTTCGATGAACCCCGGCAACGTCGCCGGGTTGATGGCGAAGAAGGACATCGACGGCGGCCTCGTGGGCGGTGCAAGCCTCGACCCCGACACGTTCGCTTCTGTCGTCCGCTACTGGGTGTGACCGAAGACCTCCTGCAGGTTCGAGGAGATTTCGTCGTTACGCGTCGGATTCCCTGGGAGACCGACGAGGGGCTGAGGCCACATGTTGACGCCGTCCTCGACGAGTTGCGCGAGTGCGACGCAGCCGCCGAGATCGAAGTCGACGCCGACCTTGCTTCGACGCGGGTCGTGCTCTCGCTCACGATCGTTCTGGCGGTGGACGATGAAGGTAGAACCGAAGACGGCGAGATCGTTGCTCGCGAGGAGATCGCGCGTGCCATTCGATCGATGGGCGGGCGGCACGAGGAACTCCTCCCGTTGGTGAGTGAATCGCGGCTCGAGGCCAGATCAGGACGATGGTCCGGGCTGCGAACGCCGCTCTGGACCTTGTACCAACTCACGTGCCATCCTGTGGTGGCAGACTGAAGATCGGCCAACCGGAAAGGTTTGAAATGGAGTACACCCTGGTCCTCCTTCGGCATGGACAGAGCCTGTGGAACCTGGAGAACGTGTTCACCGGGTGGACAGACGTTCCGCTCTCAGAGCAGGGGGTCGAGGAAGCGAAGGCCGCCGGAGGCCTCATGGCGGAGGCCAACCTGACGTTCGACGTGGTCCAGACGTCGCTGCTGCGACGCGCGATCAACACCGCTGCGGTCGCGCTCGACGAGATGGACCTCGCATGGATCCCGGTCGAGAAGCACTGGCGTCTGAACGAACGGCACTACGGAGCCCTCCAGGGTTTGAACAAGAAGCAGACCTCGGACGAGTACGGGCCAGAGCAGGTGCACATCTGGCGGCGTTCCTACACGACGCCACCACCGCCGCTCGAGATCAGCGACCCCCGTCACCCGCTCAACGATCCGAAGTATGCGTGGATGCCCCCGGAGCTCGCGCCGGCGACCGAGTGCCTGTCGGATGTCGTCGACCGGATGCTGCCCTACTGGTACGACCAGATCGTTCCCGCGATGCGCGCCGGCAAGCGCGTCCTCGTGGCGGCACACGGCAACAGCCTGCGGGCGCTCGTCAAGCACTTGGACGACGTCTCGGACGACGAGATCACGGACCTGAACATCCCGACGGGAATTCCGCTCGTCTACCGACTCGATGCCGACCTGCGACCGATTGGGAGCGAGTACCTGGGAGACCCTGAAGCGGCCGCCGCGGCAGCCGAAGCCGTTGCCCGCCAGGCGTTGGGCAAATAGGGTCCAGGGGGACGTCGCGGCGTCTGACAGATATTGGAATCTGTGTTTGCACTAGCGCTCGCAGACCGGCATACTTCCGCGCCACCGGTCCGTCGCCTGACGGGCCACTGAGAAAGGGTTCTAGGTTGCTGACCGGAATCGTCGCCGTCGTCCAGTTGCTGATCTCATTGGCACTCATCTTCCTCATCCTGCTTCACGCGGGACGAGGTGGTGGGGTGTCGGATATGTTCGGTGGCGGGATGAGCAGTGGCAATGTCGCCGGGTCAACGGTGGTCGAGAGGAATCTCGATCGCCTCACGGTGGTCATCGCTGTTTCCTTTGCCGTCTTCACGCTCTGGTTGACGTGGTTGATGGCCTGAGTCCCATGCGGGATTCAGGGCGGCCGAGAGCCCAACGCGCTGAAACTAGGAGGCACACCTTGACTCGATTGTGGCGTAGCCGCACAGTCGCGCTGTTGGTCCTTCTCATTGCTTTCGCCCTCGTGGCGGCTGCCTGCTCTTCGAGCGATGGCGGCGGCGATGATGAGACCACCACAACGACGACGACCGCAGCACCCGATACAGAAGAGACAACAACGACGACCGCGGCGCCTGAAACGACCACCACGACCACCGAGGCGAAACCCGAAAAGCCTTACGGTGGCGAGGCGATCGTTGCAGACGACCAGGAACCCCCGACCCTGAATCCCCTATGCTCCCGGCGGTGACAACTTCATCGTCTCGATCATCGGACAGGGTTATCATCACCGGCATCCAGGAGATCGACGGGTTCACGCTCGAACTGATTCCTGAGCTCGGTACCGAACTGCCAACCACCGCCAACGGCGGCGTGACGGTGAACGAGGACGGCACGATGACCGTCCGTTACACCATCAAGGACGAGGCAGTCTGGGCGGACGGAACCCCGATCTCGGGTGCGGACTTCGAGTTCACGTACACGACGATCATGGATCCGGACCTGCCGGTCGACAAGACGACGTACGAGGACATCATTCCTGAGTCCATCGTCGTTGGCGACAAGACGTTCGAGTACACCCTCTCCGCGCCGACGGCGCTCTACGAGCTGATCTTCGATATCGTCATCCCGAAGCACTCCGTCGAGGGCTCCGACTTCGTCGCCGACTGGAACGAGACGATGTGGGTCTCCAGTGGACCGTTCATCTTCGATGAGTGGGCCAAGGGCGAGTTCGTCAAGCTGACCCGCAACGACAACTACTGGAAGACCGATGCCGAGACGGGGCAGCAGCTGCCGTATCTCGACAGCGTCGTCTTCCAGTTCATCCCGGAGACTGAGTCGATCATCAATGCCTTCAAGGCTCGTGAAGTCGACATCATCCAGCCTCCGCCGAACACGGAGACGATCGAGACGCTCCAGGCACTCGAGTCAGAGGGTGCCCGCGTTGAGGTGCTCTCCGGTCCGGTCTGGGAGCATGTGAACTTCCAGTTCGCCGACGGTCGCTTCGACAAGAATGAGAACTCGTGCAACGAGTCGCTCGCTCTGCGTCAGGCCATCGGTCACACGATCGACAAGCAACTCCTCGTCGACGAGATCCTCGCCGGCCAGGTGGAGCCGCTCGACTCGTACGTCGATGCGTTCAGCCCGACGCTGTCCCAGGAAGCTTGGGCGCAGTACAACCTTGATCCGGCCGGCGCGGCCGAGCTGTTCGCAGCTGCCGTCGAAGAGACCGGCAAGGAGTGCTCGGTGGTCTTCTCCACGACGTCGAACAACGACGCTCGTGTGAAGATGTCCGAACTCTTCGTCGACATGTTCGCTGCAGCGGGCATCCCCTACGAGAATCAGCTCGAGGATTCGCAGCTGTTCTTCGGTGAGACGCTCGACAACGGCTTGTGGGACTTCGGCGAGTGGGCATGGGTCGGTTCGCCGGGCCTGTCCGGACTCATCGGTATCACCGACCTGTGGGATCCCGAGACGCCTCCGCCAGACGGTCAGAACTACTACCGCTACGGCGTCGAGGCCGAAGGTGCCGTCAGCGACGATGCGTCGGTTCGGTTCGCCGCCGCCCGTGATGAGATGAACGCCACCGTCGATCCCGACGAGCTGACGGCCCTCATCAACGAGGTGGAGAACATTCTCGCCGACAACGCCATCATGCATCCGCTCTATGCGCGGCTCGTGACGGCAGCGGTGTGGGAGGACGAGGTCGGGGGCTTCAAGCACAACCCGACGCAGGCCAGCCACACCTGGAACATCGAGGACTGGTACCGCACCGACATGTAGTACCCATCGTTCGATGGATTGTTGAGAGAGGGGCCCTCCGGGGTCCCTCTCCGCGTCGTGGGGTCGATCGCTGGTCGACGAATTCGGACCCGCGATCCGGCGCCAAACCGACGACACCGGTCGATCCTCTTCTGGCGCGACAAGCGGTATAGTGCCCGGGCTGGCGAACCGGAGGCATGCATGCTCGCATATATCACTCGTCGCCTGGTCTATGGCCTGGTGACGTTGCTGGCATTGAGCATGATCGTGTTCATGCTGCTCCAGCTGTCGGGTGGTGGACCGCTCGACCGGCTGCGCCTGAACCCCCGTATGCAACCGGTGATCGCTCAGCTGACGGAACTCTGGGGACTCGACCAGCCGATTTGGCGGCAGTATGTCACGTGGCTCAAGAACTACGTCACGCCCTCGGAGTTCGCCATCAACAACCTCGCTGCCGTGTTGATTGCAGTTGCCGCTCGCAAGCGCTGCGACCTACGCCATTGCGAAGTCCATGAAGTCGCACTGGAAGGGCGCGGCGATCCTCGGGGTGTGGGTCGTTGCGATCTTCGTGATGCTTCTCGAGCGTCACGATCAAGTTCAACTGGGGCGTCTCGTTCCAGGGCGCAGGCGACGTGTGGGACCTGGTCTTCGGCCGGCTCGGGGCGACGCTCCGGCTCGGCTTCTCGGCGCTCTTCCTCGCGCTCTTGATCGGAATTCCGCTCGGGATCTATCAGGCGATTCGTCAATACTCGTTCTTCGACCAGCTCGGCACGACGGCCGCATTCATCGCGTTCTCAACGCCGATCTTCATCGTCGGCGTCGGGCTCCAGCTGATCTTTGCTCTGTATTTCGAGAAGTGGACGGGCGTGAAGCTGTTCTACGTCGCCGGCATGAACAGTCCGAACTTCTCTGAAATGACGTTCTGGCAGCAGATCGGGGACACGCTCCAGCACCTGGTGTTACCCGCGGTGTCCATCGCCCTGATCTCGCTCGCCGGCTACTCGCGCTTCCAGCGCGCGTCGATGCTCGAGGTGCTGCACAGCGACTACCTGCGGACCGCAAAGGCGAAGGGTCTGCCGCGGAGCAAGGTGATCGTGAAGCACGCGTTGCGCAACGCCTTGATCCCGATCGTCACACTCGTGTCACTGGACATCGCCTTCATCATCGGCGGAGCGATCATCACCGAGACGATCTTCGGATGGCCGGGTGTCGGACGCCTGTACATCACGGCGATCGGAACCGTGGACTATCCGGTGGTAATGGCGATCGTGATGATCATCGGGATCGGCATCGTCGTGATGAACGTCGTCGCCGACGTCTTGTACGGCGTGATGGACCCGAGGGTGCGCTATGACTGATCGTCCACCCCCGCCGCCGAGCGGGAAGTTCCTCACCACGGTCGAGGAACCCGGCGAATCGCCATTCCTCACGGAGACCGAGGGGTTGGCGGTCGAGCCGATCACCCAGTGGGACCTGTTCTGGACCCGCCTCCGTCGTCACCGTCTGGCAATGATCGCGTCGATCGTGCTGGCACTTCTCATCATCGTCGTGATCTCGGCGCCGTTGATGCAGTCCGCAGGCTGGATCGACAGCCCGGTCGAGCGCCTGGTCGACGATGGTGGAAGGACGCTGCGCAACATCGCGCCGCGTCTCGACGACGGAACCGTCAACATCCTGCCACCCGGCGAGGAAGCCGTTCCGGCAAGTCCGACGGCGCTGATCTTCGGATCGGACGATCTCGGACGCGGGGTCTTCACCAGAGTTATCTACGGCGGGCGTGCAAGCCTGACCGTCGGATTCGTGACCGGATTCATCGTCGCACTGCTCGGCACCGTCGTCGGCTCGATCGCGGGGTACTACCCGGGCTCGATCGACCAGTCGCTGATGCGGTTCACCGACCTCGTCCTTGGTCTGCCCCTGCTTCCCGTGGCCATCGTCGTCGGGCGAATCCTCCCCGAGATGACGTTCTTACCGAGTTGGATCAAGCAGGGTCCAATGGGCATCGCCCTCCTCATTGGATTCCTCTCCTGGGGTGGACTTGCGCGCATCGTGCGGGCGGAGTTCCTGTCGCTCCGCGAGAAGGAGTTCGTCGAAGCCGCACGCGCCGCCGGAGCGAGCGATCGCCGCATCGTCTTCCGCCACGCACTGCCGAACGCGATGAGCCCGATCATCGTCCAAACGACACTGATCGTCGGTATCGCGATCGTCGTCGAGGCGGCACTCTCATTCCTCGGCTTCGGTGTTCCGCCACCGACACCAACGTGGGGCGCCATGGCTGCCGAAGGCGGCCGCCTTGCCGTGCGCGGGTTCTGGTGGGAACTCGTGTTCTCGGCATCGGCGCTGGTGATCACCGTGCTGTCGATCAACTTCCTCGGTGACGGCCTCCGCGACGCGCTCGACCCGACGCAAACGATCGAAAGGAAGTAGGGATCCTGTGACCGAACCGTTGCTTCAGGTCGATGACCTGCGTACCTACTTCACCACCGAAGAGGGAATCGTGCGGGCCGTTGATGGCATCTCGTTCTCCATGGCTCCGAGCCAGCGGCTCGGCGTCGTGGGCGAGTCCGGTTCGGGGAAGTCGGTCACCGCACTCTCCGTGATGGGCCTCATCGAGCCGCCGGCAGGCGAGATCGTTACGGGCCGCATCATGTTCCAGGACAAGAACCTCCTGGAACTCGACGAGGACGAACTCCAGAAGATCCGGGGCGGGCAGATCGCGATGATCTTCCAGGACCCGATGACGGCACTCAACCCCGTGTACACCATCGGCGACCAGTTGATGGAGACGATCCTGCTGCACCAGGACGTCGGTCGATCCGAGGCTCGCGAGATCGCGATCCAGTCAATTGACGACGTGCATATCCCGAATGCCAAGCAGCGCATGATGGACTACCCGCACCAGTACTCCGGCGGCATGCGTCAGCGGATCATGATCGCGATGGGCTTGTCGTGCAATCCGGAGCTGCTGATTGCCGACGAGCCGACGACGGCCCTCGACGTGACCACCCAGGCGCAGATCATGGATCTCATGCTGCAACTCGCAGACGATCGCGGCACCGCGGTCATGCTCATCACGCACGATCTCGGAGTCGTCGCCGGCTTCTGTGACGATGTGCACGTGATGTATGCGGGGGGCATCGTCGAATCCGGGTCGATCGACGACATCTACTACAACCCGCAGCACCCGTACACCTGGGGTCTGCTCGGATCGATGACACGACTTGATGATGAACAGCGTCAGCGGCTGCATTCGGTTCGTGGCGCTCCGCCGTCGGTGATCAATCTGGGGAAGGGGTGCCGCTTCCGGCCACGCTGCGACTTCCCAACCGACATCTGCGGCCAGGTGCTCCCGGCGCTCAGGCCGGTCGGCAACCCGGGTCAAGCTGCAGCCTGTCACCACGCCGAGACACTGGATCTGCAGAAGATGACCGCCAGCGAGGCAGCGGACAGCGCCGCAGCCGCAGCCGCAGCCGGCCTCACCACCGATACAGCGGAGGACGGGAATCTCACCGATGCCGACCTCACCGTCGAGGAGGTCGAGACCGAGACACTCGCCGCCGAGGAGCGGTCGATGCAGGCCGAGTCGATCGAGGAGGGGTTGTCGTGACCGACACCAAGGCCGATCCGGCACCCGACCGTCCCGACGCCGCGGATCCATCGGAGCTGCCGGACGACATCATCATCAGGGTCAACCACCTGGTGAAGGAGTTCCCCATCACCAAGGGCGTCTTCTTCCGCAAGCAGGTGGGCGCCGTCAAGGCGGTGTCAGACGTCTCGTTCGAGATCAAGAAGGGCGAGACGCTCGGTCTGGTTGGCGAATCGGGCTGCGGCAAATCCACGACGGCCCGCGCCCTCCTGCGGCTGCTCGAACCAACATCCGGTGATGTCTGGTTCCGCGTCGAGGAGGACGATGGGGACGACGAGATCGTGAACGTCGCAACGGCGAAGAAGGAGCAGCTGCGCGGCGTCCGGCGCGATATGCAGATCGTCTTCCAGGATCCCTATGCGTCGCTGAACCCCAGGATGACGGTTGCGTCCATCATCGCTGAACCGCTCGTGGTCTACGGCGAGGGCTCCAAGCAGGAGCGACTGGACAAGGTCAAGGATCTCCTCAGGGTCGTCGGCCTCAGTCCTGAGCACGCCAATCGCTACCCCCACGAGTTCTCAGGCGGTCAGCGGCAACGCATCGGCGTGGCGAGGGCGTTGGCCCTGAATCCATCGTTCATGGTCCTCGACGAGCCCGTCTCGGCGCTCGATGTCTCGATCCAGGCACAGGTCCTGAACCTGATGGACGACCTTCAGGATGAGTTCGGGCTGACCTACCTGTTCATTGCTCACGATCTCTCGGTGGTGCGCCACATCTCCGACCGGGTCGCCGTGATGTACCTCGGCAAGATGGTCGAACTGGCGGATCGCAATTCGCTGTACGACCGGCCGATGCATCCGTACACCCATGCGCTGTTGTCGGCGGTGCCGATCCCGGATCCGAACATCGAGATGAGCCGCCAGCGCATCATCCTCGAAGGCGACATCCCGTCACCCGCGAACCCGCCTCCCGGCTGTCGTTTCAACACCCGCTGTCCGAAAGCCGTGGCCGGCACCTGCGATGTCCAGGAACCTGAGTTTCGCGAACTCGAGGAGGGCCACTGGGTCGCCTGCCACTTCCCGGAGATCAAGCAGGTCTTCTGATCAGGGTTGGGTGACGGGGTTCCTATACTCCCGTGCGCTACGTCGGAGTGGCGGAATTGGTAGACGCGCATGGTTGAGGGCCATGTGGGGGAAACCCCGTGGAAGTTCGAGTCTTCTCTCCGACACCAACAACCCCTTGGGCACCACCCCTTGGGGTTGTTGCATGTTCCGGGTCGCGCTCTGCTACCCGATGCTCTCGTCGCTTCGGCAGCCCAACCGCTTGAGCCTGCCTCGGTGGAGCCCGTGGTCGCGGAGTAGAGTCGCTTGTGGTGCGCCCGCGGGGATGATCCACTCCGACCCATTTCTGTCGGGCGCCTCTGCGGGAGTGCCACCTCTCCAGTTTCGCCGTTGGGCGTTCGGACGCCATCCTCACGGTGGATGTCGGCAACGACACGTCCGCCTACGGGCACTGCTTCGAGTCCAGAGGTGGCCAGGACGTGCTGATGTCCGGGTACCTCGGATCGATCGGATTCGCGCTCCCGGCCGCGCTTGGTGCATTCGCCGCGACACGCGGTTCCCGGCCGATCGTCTCGATCTCCGGGGATGGCGGACTGGGCCAGTATCTCGCCGAGTTCATCACGGCTGTGAAGTACTCGATGCCGATCACGCACATCGTGCTCAACAACGATGAACTCGCCAAGATCAGCCGCGAACAGGTATCGGTGCTGCGTCCGGTATGGCAGACGTCGCTGGTCAATCCAGACTTCGCGGCCTACGCCGGAATGTGCGGCGGCCGGGGCCTTCGCGTTGATGATGCGGAGGACCTTGAGATCGTGCTCGAGGAGGCGCTCAGGGTCACCGATGCCCCATCGATGGTTGAGATCCGCACATCCCCCCGGTGGACATGAGCACGGTCACCATGAACGGCGGCTCACGCCGTATCCTCGGCACCGACCAAAGCGAGGAATCTCTGTGATTCACATCACGCTGTCCGGCGACATCTTCCTGAAGTCCAGGCGTACCCAACCGGCCATGATTCGACGCGTCCTCGCCAATCTTCGCCAAGCGCTCGCCCAGACCGGATTCGATGGTTCACTCGAACGCCTCGGCTCCCACCGGTTCGCTCTCGACCCCGGAGACCGGATCGCCGAGGTCGTCGAGAACGCCACGCGTGTGTTCGGCGTGGGATCGGTCGACGAGATGGTCGAGGTCGATGGTGGAAGCGTCGACCTCCTCGCGGCTGATGTTGCCCGGCTCGCCGCTGAGCGGGTCGCCGGCAGAACATTCGGGATCCGCGCGAAGCGCAGCGGGAACCACGATTGGCGTTCCTACGACCTGGCCTGCAAGGCAGGAGATCTGCTGGTAGCTGCGGGTGGAATCGTCAACCTCGACAACCCAGATGAGCTCGTCGAGATTACCGTCCTCGACGATCGAGCGTTTCTCGTGGTTGAACGCCACCAGGGACCGGGCGGGCTGCCGGTGGGGACGCAGGAACCGCTCCTCACCCTCATCTCCGGCGGCTTCGACTCCGTGGTCGCGGCGTGGATGATGATGTCGCGGGGGAGTCCGGTCGAGTTCGTCCACTTCACGCTCTCGTGCTCGCAGTCCGACCATGCGCTGGCCGTCGCCCGTTCGTTGTGGGAGCGGTGGGGGTACGGCACGGATCCGGTTGTTCACGTTGTCGAGTTCCAACCGGTCAAGGACGCTCTGATCGAGCACGTTGACGTCCGGATGCGTCAGGTGGCCCTCAAGGTGCTCATGGCGCGAGCAGCATCCCAGATCGCCAAGGAACAGGGAATCCTCGCTCTCGTCACCGGCGACGCGTTGGGCCAGGTCTCGTCGCAGACGTTGCCACACCTCGTCGGCGTCTCCGAGGCGGCCGATGTCCCGTTGTTGCGGCCGCTGCTCGGCCTCCCGAAGGAAGCCATCATCGACTACGCACGCCGCATCGGCACCGCCGAGATCTCGGCGCGGGCCCAAGAGGTCTGCGACCTCTCGGAGGGCAGGCCGGTCGCTACGGGTGCCAGCCCCTATCACGTGGGCCGCTCGGTGCGCAACGTACCGGAGATGCTGATGGAGGACGCGCTGGCGACGCGCAAGACGTTCCAGATCAAGGACTGGTTCCCCGGCGCGATGTGAGCGCCTGGGCTGCAGTGAGCCAGGCGAAATCGGTGTTGCCGCCGGAGATGATCACACCGACGCGCCGATCGTGGAAGCGGTCGGGTTCAGTGCGCAGCGCGGCGAGGGGAGTGGCGCCCGACGGCTCCACGACCAGCTTCATCCGCTGAAGCAGGAAGTACGCGGCCTCGAGGATCGCTGCCTCCGTGACTCGAATCACTTCGGTCCCGAGTGCATTGAGAATCGAGAATGGTCGCGCACCGATGCCGGTGAGGAGGCCGTCGGCCAGGGTCACCGGCGACTCGATCGCCGGCTGGCGGACCCCCGTCTGGAGCGAGCGGTAGGCGTCGTCGACGGCGAACGGTTCCGCACCGACGACTCGGATGGTTCGTTTCTGGCCGCTGCCGACGGTTCCGGCACCGGAGAGCAAGCCACCGCCGCCGATCGGTGCCACCACCACGTCGAGGTCCGGGACCTGTTCGATCAACTCGAGGGTCGCAGTGCCCTGACCGGCGATCACCGCAGGATCGTCGAACGGATGGATGAGGGCAGCTCCGGTTCTTTCCACCACCGCGGCGGCCGCCGATTCGCGTTCCGCGTGTTCGCAGAGGACCACCTCGGCGCCGTAGGACTTCACCGCATCGATCTTCAGCGCCGGGGCTGTGCGGGGCATGACGACCCACGCGGGGAGTTCGCGGATCGAGGCCGCATAGGCAATGGCCTGGCCGTGGTTCCCGGACGAGTGGGTTGCGACGCCTCGCGTGTCGTCCGGCAACTGCAAGACGGCATTGGCGGCACCACGCGCCTTGAACGCTCCGACCTTCTGAAGGTTCTCGGCCTTGAAGAAGACCCGGAATCCGAGTTCTCGATCGAGCGTCGACGACGTGAATACCGGGGTCCGATGGACGAACGGGTCAATACGAGCGGCGGCGGCTTCGACATCGGCCAGCGTCACGGGAAGGGCCATCAGGTGGGCTCCTGGTTTCGGGGCACGGTCATGGACACGAAGTAGGCGCCGAGCGCACCCGCGGAGAGGACGTGCCAGAGCGCGTGGAACTGCAGGAGCGAGTCAGGGTCACACGTGGAGGCGGTTGAGCGCCCAAGAACGTTGAACAGGAGGGACATCGCAAGCAGGGTGAGTGCTGTGGCATACCAGCGGCCGTCGATGCCGCCGACCCGATGCATGAGCACGTCGGACAGCACGAGCGCGCCGACCGCGATCCCGGTCAACACGTTGGTCGACGAGGGGATGAGGATCAGGAGGAGGGAGATCGTCGCACCAACGGCGCCGAAGGCGAGCCATGCCGTCCTCCTGCGGATCCCGTACGACGATGCCGGATCCATCAATGCTACGAACCACAGGGTTGCCAGGAAGGTCACATCGTGGACGAAACCTGCGCCCGCCGATTGCGGACCGTGATAGAGAAAGCTCCCGACCCCCGTTGCGGCCATCAGAACGCCGAACGCGATCCGCATGGCCCGTTCCGCTGGAGCGGCGCGCCGTGCCGAGACGATGACAACGATCCCGACGAGCGTGTAGGCAAGGCTCGTCCAGGCCTCGACTGGTTGCAGGAGCCAGCCATCGCCGAGCGCTTCGCAATCGCCGATCCCGAGGGTGGTGGTCATCGCCGCAATCATGAAAGCAGGCTACCGCGCGGTGTGCCCGCGTTGGCACTCTGCCTCTGCCTGTGGATAGATCCGTCAAGAAACCACACTAGGTGGCCGAAAAGTTCTAGTTGAAGGCTCAGAGTAGTCGTCTTACACTGATCGCCCCGGTGTTGGGCTGCACTGGATGCAAGGAGGTCGTCACATGGACTCGCTGGCAGAATCGATCGAACGCCGATCGTTCGATGTGGGGCGCCGCGGGTACGACCGTCGGCAAGTGGACGGATTCCTTGATGAGATGGCGGTGTCGATCGCGGCTCTGGAGGAAGAGCTCCGAGACACCCTGATCTACAACCGGGAACTCGAGCGTCGTCGCGTCGGGGGTCGCGAGGCCGAGGAATCGGTTGAGAGCGCCTACGTAGCTGCTGCAGACGCAAAGCAGAAACTCCTATCCAATGCCGAGGAACGCGCGGCCACGATGCTCCGCGACGCCGAGATTGAAGCGGCGCGACTGCTGACCGAGCCGCGAGCCGCCGCCGAGCAGGCACGACGTGACGCGGAGGGGCTCCTGCTCCAGGCGCAAGCGCGCCTCGACTCCGCGAACGAGGAAGCGACTAAGATCGTCGAAGACGTCGAATCAGCGCGCGCCGAGGCGATTCGCCTCGGCGAGATCGACATTGCCACCGCTACTGGCGAGGCTGAGCGTCTTCGGGCCGAAGCCGCGATGGAGGCGTCCCGAGTGGAGGATGCAGCAAGGGTGGAAGCGGATCGGGTTGTCGCTGAGGCGACGGAGCGCGCCTCTGAGGTCTACGAAGCCGAGCGCCGCAGGGCTATCGAGAGGTTCGCTCAGAGTCGAGATGAATACGAAGAACTCGCTCGGCGCCTTCGTGCGCTGAAAGAGGCAACAGGGGACATGCTCACGAACGCTCTCCGCGACTACGAAGCGATTCGCGTTGTGCTCGACGAGTCCGCGGTTGAGGCGAGCTGATT
Organism: uncultured Actinomycetota bacterium; assembly: GCA_963785245.1. Classification (GTDB taxonomy): domain Bacteria; phylum Actinomycetota; class Acidimicrobiia; order Spongiisociales; family UBA5794; genus JAHEEL01. The sequence goes on from CAWAUO010000012.1 coordinate 192,661, forward strand.
CGGAAGCGATGGTTGCCTGAATTGAGAACGGTTGTGCCCAAGACCGATAGCATTTCAAGGAATCATGCCGAATCGTACATCGAAACGTCTCCGCCAGCTTGATCGCCGAGCCAGCACAAAATCGCAATCGGCGAGTTCGCGCCCAGGATCTCCCGACGCAGCCAGTACTGATGTGTCGTGGGCAGCGTTCGTTGCAGGTACGATGCTGGTGGTCTTGGTGTTCACGGCACTCGCCGCGTTCTTCGGAACTCGAGCGGTCGAGTCGGATATCGAGCAGCGAGTGGACCAGGCACTTGGCGAGGCCGGCTTCGATGACATAACCACCGACGCTTCAGGTCTCGCTGTCGCCCTCAAGGGCCAGTACCGGGAGGGGCAAGATCTCGATGCCGGGATTCAGTCTGTTGCCTCGCTGGTTGGCGTCGGATCGATCGACGCGTCGGGAGTCTGGGAGATCGACGCTGCCGTAGCCGTCGACGTCGAGATCGTGGGAGCGCCCGTCGTATTCACGTGGAGTGGAGAATCCGTCACGGTGGCCGGTGCGGTCTCAACGGAGGAGCAATTGATTTTCGTCGAGGAATCGCTTGCGGCCGTGAGCCTCGGCGAGGACGGTGAGATTCGATTTGCAGCGATCGACACCGGCGACGTCGAAGTTGTCGAAGGCCTCGCATCGGAGGACGAGTGGATCGGAACCAGCATCGCCCTCGTCGGTGTTCTGGCATCCACGCTCAACGAGGGTTCAGTCGCCGTCAATCCGTCCGGTGAAGTGGTGACGACATCTGGCAAGACCGAGACGCGACAGGAGAAGCGCGATCTCGTCGTAGCAACGGATGATCTTGTGGTCGCCCTCGGTGCCGACGGTTTCGACTTCACCGATGGCGTACTTGGTCCGCCGAAGCCGCCTGCGCCGACGAAGGCAGAGGTCGAGGAACTTGACCGAACTCTCTCCGAACTGATCGAGGGCAAGGTTGTCGAGTTCGAGTTCGCGAGCGATCAGCTCACCGATGACGGCACGGCGCTGCTTGACGATCTACTTGTTGCTCTCGTGGAGTTCCCTGCGGTCTCGGTGGAGATTGCGGGTCACGCGGACACCGACGGGAATGCCGACCGGAACCTGGACCTGTCGCAACGGAGGGCCGATGCCGTTGTCGCCTACTTCGTGAGCCGCGGGGAAAGCCCGGACCGCTTCATCGCGGTCGGCTACGGTGACACGCGTCCGATCGCCGACAACTCGACCGCAGCGGGTCGGCAGAAGAACCGCCGTATCGAGTTCATTGCGCTGGAGGGATAGTGCTGTACGTCGGGTCACAGATCGTCATCTGGATCGTCCTCGCTGTCGCTCTCGGCTTCGCCATCGGGTGGATGGTGAAAGGCCGACGCGGGATGAGGGTCAAGCAGCGCAAGCGATACTGATCCCACGCGAGTCGCCTGCACCCTCCCTGTGTCGGACGGATTCCGTGATCGGATTCGGTTTGCTAATCGCCTGCGTTCGTCGCGGGGGCTTCGTCGTGCGGGTCGGCCATGACCGGATCCCGGACAAGAGCGGTTCCGAGGAGGAACGTCGCGATGCCGAGCACCAGCAGCGAACCTCCGACGTAGACCGGGACCACACCGATCTGTCCGGCGATCATGCCTCCGAGTGCTGCTCCGATCGGAAGGCCGAGCCACGCCAGCGTGCGTGATGCCGCGATCACCCTGCCGAGCAGCTCCGGCGGGGTCAGGCGCTGGCGCATCGTCGTCAGAGAGACATTGACCCACGCCATGCCGGCGAACGTGAGACCCGCGGGGATCACGGCGATGAACGAACCGATCAAGGCGAGAGCGAGGAATCCGCCGCCCACCATGAACAAGCCAACGACATACATGGTGCCGAGCGGGACGCGCGCCGAGATCCGGGGAGCGAAGACTGCGCCGATTGCTCCGATCGCGGCGTTGAGCGCGTAGAACAGGCCGATACTTGCTCCGACTTCGGTGAGGTCGCCGACTGCCGTGGCCGGCTGGTCGAGGACTTCGGTGACCACGAAAAGCACCAGCAGCGCCTCCAGCGGTTGAAACACGAGATTGGTGAGGGTCCCGCCGAGCGTGGCCCACCGAAGGCGAGGGTCGTCGAGAAGGAACCGGAGTCCGTCGACGAGCGAGTCGCGAAAGGCTTCGCTCGACACTCCAGGCCGGTCATGGACGACGCGCAGCATGGTGAGAAACAGAGCCGACAAGAGGAACGTTGCGGCGTTGATGAGGAACGCGACTGCGAATCCCCCGCTCAAGGCGATCAGAATTCCGCCAACGAGTGGTCCGATGCTGTAGGTCGCCATGCGCGCGACCGCAAGCTGGGAGTTGGCGTCGATCAGCATGTCGTCGTCGATCACCGACGGCATGAGCGTCTGCAGCCCGGAGTCGAAGAACACCGACAGGGTCCCGATGATGAACGCTACGCCGAAGACGAGCCACCGAGTACCGGCTCCGTTTGCCGCGGCGAAGGCGAGCCCGGCGAACACCCCCGCCCTGGCGAGATCGACCGCGATCAGTGCCCCGCGGAGGTTTCTCCACCGATCGAGGATTACCCCTGCGACCAGTCCGAAGAGCAGCATCGGCAGCGTCTCGGCGGCGGCGGTCAATCCGAGGTCGATCGGTTCGGCCGTGAGGGCGAGGATGAAATAGGGCAGCGAGAAGAACGCGATGTAGTCCCCAAAGAGGGACACGGCCTGTCCGCCGACCAGGGGGAGCATGTTGCGGCGAGCCCTGCGGCGTTCGGCTACCCCGAAGGGATCATCGAGGCTGTTTTCGCCGTGCTCTCCCGAGTCCATGTTCGCGTGGCATGGTACCCGACTCAGGGGTGCGAGCGTGACCGTCGCGAAAGCGATTACGCTAGGGGTTCACCGACCATGCTGAGGAACAGAGATGGCGAAACTGCAGGATCTTCCGGCCATGATCACGGATTTCCGTGATCTCGCGAAGGAATATCTCCTTCAAGAGACCGTGGGGCCGGCGAAGAAGCTTGGACATTTCGCCGGGTTCTCGCTCGGCGCTGCCGCGCTCTGGGCGCTGGGGATCATGTTGCTCGGCGTTGCCGGCCTGCGCGGGCTTGTCGCGATCCTGCCGGAAGGGCCGTACTGGGAGGCGCTCGCCTACCTGATCATTGTCATTGTCGCGGTAGCGATCATCGCGATTCTCGTCAAGGTCGGTCCGAGCTCCGAGACCGAACCTGCTGAGTCTACGACGGGAGGCACACCGTGACCATCAGCCGCGACGATCTCGAGGCCAGCCTGCGGGATATTCAAGATGTAGTGGTTACCACCGAGGAAGATGCGAAGGCCAACATCGCGGTGATCGTCGGCGCTGCGGTCGTGGTGGCCGTCGTCGTCATCGCGTACGGAGTCTGGCGTTCCCGGAGGAAGCGGATTCATATCCAGGTCTTTCAGACGACATGAGCGCGTTCGGCACCTACGTCATGACTCGGTGGTACCGCAGGTTCCCGATGCCGGTTCGTGTTGGGGTTCGTATCGGGGTCGGCAGTGCACGGGAGGCGGTTCGGAACTATGACATGTCCCGCCTCGCCCTGAGCCTGGCGATGGTGGCCTACGGCTACAGCAGGAGGCGGGCTGTGCCGCGTCTCGTCTACTCGACCTCGATCGACACGGACCAGAGTTTTACGATCAAGGTACTGCGCGGCCGCCGGCCGATCGCTGAAGGTCGCGTGGACCGGTAAGGGGCCACGATGCGCAACCAGAAGACGTGGGTGAAGGTGGTCATCTGGTTGGTCGTCCTGACGATGGTCCTGTCGATGGTCGTTGCCGGTATCTCGGCGATCGGGTGAGCGACGCCACTGGAACGCCGTTCGAAGCGGGAGACGCGTGCCTGCTCTTCGATGTGAAGGGCAGGCGGTACCTGATCGACCTGATCCCGGGCCGAGACTTCCACTCCCATCGTGGGGCGCTTTCGCACGACACGATCATCGGTGCGCCCGAGGGTGCATCCCTCAAAACGACGAGCGGCACGTTTCTCACCGTTCTGCGGCCTCGCCTCGCCGACTACGTGCTGAAGATGTCCCGCGGCGCCACCGTTCTGTATCCAAAGGATGCTGCCGCCTTGATCGTCTGGGCCGACGTCGGACCCGGTATGACGGTTCTCGAGGCTGGCACCGGATCGGGGGGTCTCGCCATGATGCTCACGAGGGCCGTCGGACCGACGGGCAAGGTCGTGAGCATCGAACGGCGCTCCGACCACGCCAAGCTCGCCAGAAAGCGTATTGCCGGATTCTTCGGTTCCGTTCCCGATTGGCTCGATCTTCGGGTCGGAGAGGTCACGGACGCCGTTGAGGAGATCGCTCCCGATCGCATCATTCTCGACGTGCCCGACCCGTGGGAGACCGTGGGAGCGGCGGCCGAACACCTGCGTGGTGGCGGAATCTTTGCGTGCTACGTCCCGAACGTACCGCAGGTTGAGCAGGTGCGGGCGGCGATCGACGAGCGTGGCTGCTTCCTGGAGGTCACCTCGTTCGAGGTGTTGATGCGCGACTGGTCCGTGAGCGGCCGGTCGGTCCGGCCATCACATCGGATGGTTGGCCACACCGGGTTCCTGACGGTGGCAAGGAAGATCCTTCCGAGAGAAGTGCCACCGGTCGAGACAGACGCCGGCTAGCACGAGAAGAGGCCGCACCCCGAAGGTGCGGCCTCTTGCGTTCGAGTCGCTGACCGCGGTCTACGGCTCGATGAAGATGCACTCTCCCGGGCACTCCTCGGCTGATTCGACCACGGCGTCCATCTGATCGTCCGGAAAATTCGCGAGTCCTTCGGCTCCCTGACTATTCCCTTCGGATTCAGCAAAGATCTTCTCGCCCTCGCGGACGTACGCAAGTCCGTCGTCGAGGAGCACGAAAACATCGGGCGCGATTTCTTCGCAAATTCCATCTCCGGTGCAGAGATCCTGGTCGATCCAGACCTTCATGGTTTTGTCCTTTCGCAGTGTGACGGGAGAAACATAGTGCTCCGCGGGCGGAAGAACGAGTTCATCCGAGCATCTCCGGTGTTGTTCACTGAATGAGCGTGTCGCCGCATACAACCGTCGGGCCTACACTCGGAAAGCGAACCAATACCCGACCGACGAATCGATCCGAGAGGACCCGGCCGTGAGCGACCGCGACGACCCGAGACTCCAACACCAGATCAGGCTGCTCGAGGAGGAGATCGAGGTACTCCGGCGTAGGTTGCAGGAGGCGCCCCGCCGGGTTCGCCTGCTCGAGGAACGACTGCTGGAGGCTCGCGGACGGCTTGCTCAGGCCGGTGGTCAGAACGAGAAGCTTGCCTCAGCCCTCGAAGAGACCCGCGAGCAACTCGCGCTGCTCCGCAACGAAGTCGAGAACCTGACCGCCCCACCCAACCCGTTCGGAACCGTCGTCCGTCGCAATGAGGACGGCACGGTGGATGTCAGCGTCGCCGGACGGAAGCTGCGTGTGAACGTTGATCCGACCGTCGAGGTGAAGGCGTTGCGTATCGGCCAGGAAGTGGTTCTCAACGAGGCTCACAACGTCATCGACACGCGAGCGTACGATCCGGTCGGCGAAGTCGTGACCGTGAAGGAAGTCATCGCGGACGACCGCGCCATCGTGCTCGGCCGCGGCGATGAAGAACGCGTGGTCGAGCGATCAGAGGCCGTCGACGAGGAGTTCCTGCGCGCCGGCGACCACGTCCGGATGGATCCGATGACGGGCCTGATCCTTGAGAAGCTGATCCGGCCGGAGGTCGGAGAGTTGGTCCTCGAAGTCGTGCCCGACGTCACCTATGACCAGATTGGCGGCCTCGGCGACCAAATCGAGGTGATCCGCGACGCGATCGAACTGCCGTACGTCCACAAGGATCGCTTCGAGGAGTACGACCTGTCACCGCCGAAGGGTGTGTTGCTCTACGGCCCTCCCGGCTGCGGCAAGACGCTCATCGCCAAGGCGGTCGCCAACAGCCTGGCCAAGGCCGTCGCCGAGAAGGAGGGGAGCGACGACACCCGGTCCTACTTCCTCAACATCAAGGGACCCGAACTGCTCAACAAGTATGTCGGCGAGACGGAGCGGCAGATCCGTCTGATCTTCGAGCGGGCGAAGGAGAAGTCGGACCAAGGCGTCCCGGTCATCGTGTTCTTCGACGAGATGGACTCTCTGTTCCGGACGCGCGGCACCGGTGTGTCATCGGATGTCGAGTCGACCATCGTCCCGCAGCTGCTCTCGGAGCTCGACGGTGTCGAGGCGCTCAAGAACGTGATCGTGATCGGCGCATCGAACCGAGAGGACCTCATCGATCCGGCGATCCTGAGGCCGGGGCGACTCGATGTGAAGATCAAGATCGAACGCCCGGACCGTGCGGCAGCGGCCCAGATCTTTCGCATCTACCTCACTGATCGACTTCCGTTCGACGCTGACGAGCTTGCCGCTCATGACGGTGACGTCGATGCGCTGGTGTCCGAGATGGTCGACATCGTCGTCGAACGGATGTACAGCGAGGAAGCCGAGAACCGATTCCTCGAAGTCACCTACGCCAACGGAGACCGCGAGGTGCTGTACTTCAGGGACTTCGCGTCAGGCGCGATGATCGAGAACATCGTGCGGCGTGCCAAGAAGGACGCGATCAAGCGCGATATCGCAGACGGCATGAACGGTCTCCGGACGTCCGATCTCGTGTCGGCCATCACCCAGGAGTTCCGTGAGCAGGAAGATCTGCCGAACACCACCAACCCGGATGACTGGGCGAAGATCTCCGGGAAGAAGGGCGAGCGGATCGTCTACGTACGGACGCTCATCGAAGGTGATCGTGAGAATCGAGCGGTGGAAGCGATCACGCCCGGCCAGTATCTCTGAGGCTTGATGGCGCTCCGCAAGGTGCTCGGCACCGAGACCGAGTTCGGAATCACCGTCCTCAACCAGGCGGGCTTCAACCCGGTGACGGCGTCGTCCGCGGTCGTCGCCTCCTATCCGGGGAATGGGTCGCGTATCCAGTGGTCGTTCGACGAAGAGAGTCCCGGACGAGATCTGCGGGGAAGTGAAGCGTTCCGCCCTGCCGCGGTAGATCCTGCCGCGGCAGATCCTGCAGTGGGACTCGTGAACACGGTCCTTACGAACGGTGCACGCCTCTACGTGGATCACGCACACCCCGAGTACTCGTCGCCCGAGTGCGCCGACCCGTGGGCCGCCGCGCTGTACGACAAGGCAGGGGAGACCGTGCTGGTCGATGCGGTCGCGGCGGCGCAGCGGTTGCTGGGCCCCGACGAGCGCATGGTCGTCCACAAGAACAACTCCGACGGCAAGGGGAACTCATATGGGGCCCATGAGAACTACCTCATCGCGCGGATGATCCCGTTCGCTGACATCGTGCATCAGCTCACGGCGTTCTTCGTATCACGGCAGATCTTCACCGGTGCCGGGAAGGTCGGCAGCGAGAACGGCCGACCATCGGTGGACTTCCAGATCACACAGCGAGCCGACTTCTTCGAGGAGGAAGTGGGGCTCGAGACGACCCTGAAGCGACCGATCATCAACACGCGAGATGAGCCACACGCCGACGCCTCGCGATACCGCAGGCTGCACGTCATCATTGGCGATGCCAACCGAAGCGAGCTTCAGACGTTTCTCAAGGTTGGCACCACGGCGCTCGTTCTTGACGCAATCGAGGACGGAGCGCTCCACGATCCTGTCGCATTGGCCAATCCCGTCGATGCGGTCTGGACGGTGAGCCACGACCCGGCCCTCGCATGCACGTACCCAACCAGCGCCGGAACCCGCATGACCGCGCTCGAAATCCAGTGGTGGTACTTCGAGCGCGTGGCCGAGTACGCCAGAGCGAGAGGCATCGGCCCCGTATGGGAGCGGGTGCTCGAGGAGTGGGAACGGGTCCTCGCCGACCTCGAACGTGACCCGATGAGGACCTCGGACCGACTCGACTGGACGGCGAAGCTCCGCATCTTCGAGGCCTACCGGCGCCGTGACGGTCTCGCGTGGGACGCTCCGAAACTTCGCCTCCTCGATCTGCAGTATCACGATGTGGATCCGCGCCGAAGCCTGTATCAGCGCCTCGTCGATCGCGGCGCCATGCAGCGGATCTTCACCGACGCAGAGGTCGACGCTGCCGTCATCGATCCACCGGAGGACACGCGGGCGTTCTTCCGCGGCTCGTGCGTCCGGCGGTACCCCGACGGACTGGTGGCGGCAAACTGGGATTCGCTGGTGTTCGACGTTGGGGAAGAAACACTGAAACGGGTTCCTATGATGGAACCGCTCAAAGGCACCATGCGGCACGTGGGCGATCTGCTCGACGCCGCGCCGAACGCGGCAGCGATGGTCCGTGCCCTGGGAGGGAACGATGGCTGAACAAGAACGCAAGCAACGCCCATCCGATCGGCAGGGGAACACCTCCGACCGGGAGGAAGCTGCCGCCGTTGAGAACTCTGAAGAGATCGCCGAGCGCATCGACGATCTCCTCGAAGAGATCGACTCGGTCCTCGAGGAGAACGCCGAGGAGTTTGTGAAGAACTACGTCCAGAAGGGTGGCCAGTGATTGTGCAGCTGCCGATGGCGCCGGACTCCAACGGCATCACCCCCGAGGCGAGCTTCGCAGCGCTCTTGGATCAGCACGATCTCACCCCTGCTTGGAACATGCCAGCCGGCGCGATCGACGCGCCGGAGGCCACCACGATTCTCGCGCTGCGGTGGGCCGATGGGATCCTCATGGCCGGCGACCGGCGAGCGACGGCAGGCAACGTCATCGCCCACCGGCGGGTGAAGAAGGTCTACCCCGCCGACGACCGATCCGCGGTTGCGATCTCCGGCACCGCCGGGATGGCGATTGAGTTGACGAAGCTCTTCCAGACCGAGATCGAGCACTATGAGAAAATCGAAGGGGCCCGCCTGAGCCTCGATGGCAAGGCGAACTACCTCGCACGGATGGTCCGCGGCAACCTCGCCCTCGCATTCCAAGGCCTGATCGTCGTGCCCCTCTTCTGCGGCTACGACGACCAGACGCAGACCGGCAAGCTCTACAGCTACGACGTCGTCGGCGGCCGCTACGACGAGCAGGACTACGCCACCACCGGCTCGGGCGGCAACGAAGCCCGGGCGTTCCTCAAGGGAGCCTGGACCGAAGGGATGTCGCAGGCGGAGGCGATCCGCGTCGCGCTCGAGGCGCTCATCGCTGCCGCTGAAGAGGACTCCGCCACGGGCGGACCGGATCCGAAGCGGGGGATCTACCCCAACGTAGTGACCGTCACCGGCCAGGGCTTCCGGGAGATCCCGGATGATGAGCTCGCGCCGATCGCCGAGGCAGCGTTGGAGCAACGACCATGACCGCTCCGTTCTACGTCCCGCCAGAACAGCTGATCAAGGACCGGGCAGAGTTCGCCAGAAAGGGCATCCAGCGGGGACGGCCCATCGTCGTCATGGAGTACGAGTCGGGCATCCTGCTCATCGGCGAGAACCCGAGCCGATCGTTGCACAAGATCGGCGAGATCTATGACCAGGTGGCCTTCGCAGGCGTCGGGCGTTTCAACGAGTTTGAGACGCTGCGCGTCGCCGGAATCCGATACGCCGACGTCAAGGGCTACACCTACGCCCGGGCCGACGTCACCGGGAAGGGTCTGGCCAACGCCTACTCGCAGGCGGTGGGCCAGATCTTCACACATGAGGTGAAACCGTACGAGGTCGAAGTCCTCGTCGCCGAGCTCGGCGACGACGAGAACCATCTCTACCACGTGCGCTTCGACGGCACGTTGCGCGACCAGCACGGCTTCGCCGTCATCGGTGGCGAGGAGGACCGCCTCCTCGAACCGATCGCAACCGGATACCGGGCTGACATGAGCCTCGATGAGGCGATCGCGCTCACCACTTCGGCGATCAGTGACACGGGTGATCCATCCGTACCGGACGCCGGTTGGGAGGCTGCCGTCCTGGACCGGGCGCTCGGCCGCCGGAAGTTCCGCAGGCTCAGCCCCGACGAGCTTCCAGACGCCGACTAGTCCGGAGGTCCGAGACCCGACGACGTGAGAATCGCGCGTGCATCGGCGAGTCGGTCGTTCGCGACCCACACTTCGACCTCGGCAAGGCCTCCGATCCCCACCGGGTACGGTCCGAACGACTCGCCGTGCATCCGGACTGCGATTCCCTCCGAACGCAAGAGGGCGGCGAGGAGGTTCGCGTGTGCCTGATCGCCGACGATCGTGAGCGGCTCATAGTGGGTTCTGTCCGGTTGACGGTCTCGTCTGCTCATGGCCTGATTCTGGCACCGTTCAAGAGGTGTGTGGGCAGATCCATCAGCACGGTACGCTGTTCTGGTGGACCGACGGATCTTCGGAATCGAGAACGAATACGGGGTCACCTGCACGCTGCGCGGGCAGCGGCGCCTGTCACCCGACGAGGTGGCGCGCTACCTCTTCCGCCGGGTCGTGTCGTGGGGGCGTTCGTCCAACGTCTTCCTCGAGAACGGCTCGCGCCTGTATCTCGACGTCGGGAGTCACCCCGAGTATGCAACACCCGAGTGCGATTCGCTCACGGACCTCATCGCGCACGACAAGGCGGGAGAGCGCATCCTCGAAGGACTCGTCGAGTCGGCTGAGGAGCGGCTGACCGAAGAGGGAATCCGTGGCGACATCTACCTCTTCAAGAACAACACCGACTCGGCCGGGAACTCCTACGGGTGCCACGAGAACTACCTGGTGGGCAGACAGGACGACTTCCAGCGAACGATCGACACCCTGATCCCGTTCCTCGTCAGCCGGCAGATCTACGCAGGAGCCGGGAAGGTCTTGCAGACGCCTCGCGGGACCGTCTACTCGACGTCGCAGCGTGCCGAGCACATCTGGGAGGGCAGTTCGTCCGCGACGACACGCAGTCGACCGATCATCAATACCCGTGACGAACCGCACGCCGACGCCGAGCGATACCGCCGGCTCCACGTGATCGCCGGCGACTCGAACATGTCCGAGTACGTCACCTACGCCAAGGTGGGCACGACGGCGGCAGTCCTGCAGATGCTCGAGGACGACGTGGTCTTCCGTGACATGACGTTGGAGAACCCGATCCGCGCCATCCGCGAGATCGGCCACGACACCTCGTGCCGTCGCACGGTCCGCCTCGCCAACGGGCGGGAATTGTCTGCGCTCGACATGCAATGGGAGTACCTCGAGCGGACAATGCGGTACGCACGCACGAAGGGCTTCCCTCCCGAGGTCGACCGAGCCGTCGGTATGTGGGAGCACCTGCTCACCGGACTCGAGAAGGATCCGATGACGCTTTCTCGCGAGGTCGACTGGGTCGCCAAGCTTCAACTTCTCGAACGCTATGGGGCGAAGCACGACCTCTCGATGTCGTCGCCGAAGATGTCCCTCGTTGACCTGGCCTACCACGACGTGAACCGGGAGCGTGGCCTCTACTACATCCTCGAACGGCGCGGCCTCGTCGATCGCGTCGTGACCGATGATCAGATTGCGCGAGCGATGACGACCCCTCCGGTGACCACCCGGGCACGGCTGCGGGGCGACTTCATCAAAGCCGCAAAGGCCAGGAACCGCGATTTCACAGTCGACTGGGTGCATCTGAAGCTCAACGATCAGGCGCAGCGAACGATCCTGTGCAAGGACCCGTTCCGCGCGGTCGACGAAAGGGTCGAGAAACTGATCGCCTCGCTGTAGCGTCGCACTGATGCAGAAGGTCATCGAGCGAATTCTCAACCTCCTCGCCTTTCTCCTCACCGTCGACCGACCGGTGACGGCGGACGAGATCCGGCATACCGTCGCCGGATACGATCCAGCAAGCGACACCGCGTTCCACCGCACGTTCGAGCGCGACAAGGACCTGCTCAGGCGCCTCGGGATTCCCATCGAACGGGAGGCCACCGACGTGTTCGAGGTCGAGTTCGGCTACGTGGTTCACGACGATCGCTATGCCCTCGATGACCCGGGTCTCACCGACGAGGAGCGCACCGCTCTCGCGCTCGCCGTTCAAGCCGTGGGATTCGGCGGGCGCCCGTCCGGTCAGGAGGCGCTCATGAAGCTCGGAGGGGCCGTTGGAAGCCTCGACGGTACCGAACTCGGTGCCGACCTCGGGGAGCAGGCAGAGACCGTAGCGGCCGCGTTTGGAGCGATCTCGGAGCGGCGCGTGCTGTCGTTTGACTATCGAGGACGGTCCCGCCGGGTCCGGCCCTACGGCCTCGTTCACCGCCGCGGGCATTGGTATCTGGTTGCCTCGGACGTCGGAAGCGAGGACATCAAGGTCTATCGGATTGATCGGGCGGCGAGGCTTGTCCCGGGTGACCGGGCCGACGCCTTCGCCCCGCCGGCCGGGTTCGATCCTGCGGCGGCCGTCCTGCATCATCCGTGGGACGCTGGAGCAGACGCGATGATCGCGCGAGTGGAATTCGACGAAGAGGTGGCGTGGATCGCCGAGCGTGAGCTGGGTCCGAGCGCCATCATCGAACGGAGGTCCGACGGTTCGATCGGCGCTTGGGTCGAGGTCGCTGCCCCGTCCGCATTTCTCGGTTGGCTCATTGGCTTCGAGGATCAGGCGGAGATCATCGAACCGAGAGAACTGCGTGAACGCTACGTCGCGTTGGTGGGCCAGCAGTGACGAACTCACCCAAGACTGCCGGTCGTATCAACCGCCTTCTGGCCATGTTGCCGTGGGTCATTGCGAACCCCGGTGTATCGGTTGATGAGGTCTGTCATCGTTTCGGATACAACCGAGCGGACCTGATCAAGGACCTGAACACGGTGTTCGTCTGCGGCCTCCCGGGCTACGGCCCCGGAGATCTCATGGATGCGTCCATCGATGACGACGAGGTCATCGTCGAGATGGCCGAGTACTTCTCTCGACCGCTGCGCCTGACGGCTCCGGAGGCGCTGGGGATTCTGGCATCCGGGAAGGCTGTCCAGTCGTCCGGCTCCGGCGGTGCCGCACTCGACCGGGCGATCGAGAAGCTTGAACGGACACTGCTGCCGGACGGAGCCGAAGCCGTCGTCGTCGACCTTCCCGAGCCGACTCTCGTTCGCGAGTTCCGTTCGGCAGCGGACGACGGCTCGGTGATGCGCATCGACCACACGTCGATCTCATCCGGGGAGCGCAAGAGCCGGGATATCGAACCGTGGTCGGTGTTCACGACCCTCGGCAACTGGTACGTCTCCGGCTATTGCAGGAGCGCCGGCGCGGAGCGTGTCTTCCGCGTCGATCGGATCCGATCGGCCGAAGCCACCGGCGAACGTTTCGAACCGGAACCGGCGGCCCAGCAGCCGGAGATCCGCTACACACCGAACGACGACGACACCCACGCTGTGATTCGACTGGGCGACGGTGCTCGATGGGTTGCCGACTACTACCCGGTCGATGTGCTCGAGACCGGAGCAGACGGAATGGTGATCCGGATGAGCGTGGGTGACCCCGCTGTTGCCGCCCGCCTGCTGATCCGTCTGGGGGACGGTGCAGAGCTGCTCGAGGGCGATGACGTTGCCGCTGCAGTCAGCGATCTGCGAACGCGCGTCTTGACGCGTTATGCCGCCGGGGCACGGAATGACTAGAAGGAAATAGTCATTTAGGACACGGCTCGGATGCCGATGAGTTATGCGACGCTGGCAATGGAGCAAGACAGCATGACCACCATCCGAACCACCTGCACAAGCTGCGGAGATGTAGAACTTACGATCGACGATGTCGGTCTCGAGATGGCCGCCGGATCGGACGAGGGTCGCTATCGGTTCGATTGCCCATTCTGCGGTACCACGCAGCGACGACCTGCAAGCAGTCGAGTCGTGAGCGTTCTCCTTGCTACGGGGGTCGGGTACGACATCGTCGCACCCGCAAGTCCGATCACCGAAGAGGAGATCGAGGCTTTCTCCCAGGCGCTTGACGGGCAAGAGTGGTTCTGGGAACTCGCATCATCAGATTCGTGACCGGGCGGGCATGAGCTGAGGGGTCATCGGTGCCTCCGGGATTGAACCCGGGGGCACCATACGGTGTAGGGGTCGGTCGCACTCAACCCCCGAGATCCGTTCCAGCCTCTACCATCCGCTCATGGGGAGATCTTCATCAACCGCGGCAGGGTCGACGTCTGTGGTCGCTGACTCTCCGCAGCCTCGCTGCGATCGGATCGTGAGCGCATGAACGATCGACTCGGGGATGCCGTCGAGGCGTTCCTCCAAGGCACCGGATTCGAGCCGGACCCGTTCCAGATCGAAGCCATCGCTGCGATCGAGCGAGGCGCTTCGGTTGTGGTCGCTGCGCCGACGGGTTCCGGCAAGACCCTGATCGCCGAAGCCGCGATCGAAATAGCCCTCGCCGCAGGCAAGCGGGCGTTCTACACGACGCCGATCAAGGCCCTCTCGAACCAGAAGCACCGCGATCTCATCGAGCGGTACGGCGAGGATGGGATCGGTCTCCTCACCGGTGACAACAGCGTGAACGGTGAGGCCCCCGTTGTGGTGATGACCACCGAGGTCCTGCGGAACATGATCTACGCAGATTCCGCAGCGCTTGATGGGCTCGGTGTGGTGATCCTTGACGAGGTGCACTACTTGCAGGACCGATACCGAGGATCGGTTTGGGAGGAGACGATCATCCACCTTCCGGACGGCATCCAACTCGTCAACCTGTCCGCGACGGTCGCGAATGGCGAGGAGTTCGCCGGTTGGATCAGCGCTCGCAGGGGTGCGACGGAACTCATCGTCGAACAGAAGCGCCCTGTGCCGCTCGAGTCGATGTACCTGATCCGCGACCGCTACCACGACAACGCCATCGAGTGGTTCCCGGTATTCGACAAGGACGGCACCCGGCCCAACCCGCGTGTCGTCACACTGTTGCGGAAGGGACGGGGTCGCGCCAAGCGGTTCTCGACCCCGCGCCGTCTCGAGGTGGCGGAGACCCTCCTCGCTGCGGCGAAACTCCCGGCCATCTACTTCATCTTCTCCCGTGTCGGCTGCGACCAGGCGGCCCGTACGGTGTCCTCAGCGGGGCTTCGTCTGACGTCGGCTGCAGAGCGTGAGACGATCCGGTCGTTCGCATCCGAAGCCACGGCGCATCTCGATCCCACGGATCTCGCGGTGCTTGGCTACGAGTCCTGGCTCGCGATGCTCGAGAGCGGTGTCGCGGCACACCATGCAGGGATGGTGCCTGCGTTCAAGGAGACCGTTGAGCAGCTCTTCGCGTCCGGGCACATCAAGCTGGTATTCGCCACCGAGACCCTTGCCCTGGGCATCAACATGCCGGCAAAAGCCGTGGTCCTCGAATCGTTCAGCAAGTTCAACGGTGAGTCCCACGAGCTTCTGCGCGCCGGTGACTACACCCAGTTGACGGGTCGGGCGGGGCGGCGGGGGATTGACGAACACGGAACGGCGGTGATCCTCTACAGCTCGTACGTCCCGTTCAAGCAGGTCGCCGACGTTGCCGCTCTCGGGAGCCACCCGCTGGTGTCGTCGTTCGAGCCTTCGTACAACATGGCGGTGAACCTGGTCGCCAACTACCCCAAGGCGCGAGCTCAGCAGCTCCTACGAGCGTCATTCGCCCAGTTCCGTGCGCAGGAGCGCGCCCGCAAGCTTGACGAACGAATCGCCGAGCGGACCGCAGAGGTAGAACGCTATCTCGCCGCGGCGCAGTGCGAGCGAGGGGACATCGAGGCCTATGCGGCGGCGCCCGCCGGGTCCGATCGGGGATCCGACGCGACACGGGCCTTTCTCGACGGACTCGATTCGGGCGACGTGATCGACCTCGGCGACGGGGAGCGGTGGGTCATCCTTGCCCGCGGCTACGGAGCGAAACCCCGGTACCTCCTCGTGTCCGAGCACGGAGCGCAGCGCACGGTGCAACTCGCCGGCCCCGGCTCCGTGCCCCGCCACCTCGGGCGCCTCGATCTGGCTCAACCCGTTCAGAGTCACGATCCCGTCTACGTCGCCGCCACGACGGCATCACTCGCGTCGTGGCCGACCGAGCCAGCGTGGGGCGTCGATGCCCCGGCGGCAATCGGCATGTCGATCGCCGCGTGTCCGAAGGTCGATGAGCATCTCGGTTGGCTCGCTCGCTCCCGCCGATCCGAGAAGGACGTGCGTCGTCTCGAGCGGCGCCGGCAGCGGAGCGGCGATGACATCGTCGAGCGCTTCCAGGCGCGGATGCGCGTGTTGCGCGAACTCGGCTATGTCGACCGCTGGTCGCTCTCGAGCAAGGGAGAGCGTCTCCGCAGGGTGTACAACGAACTCGATCTCCTCTTGACGGAAGTAGTGGCGGCCGGGGTGTTCGACAGACTCACGGCGGCTGAGTTCGCTGCCGTGGCTTCGACCTTCACCTTTGAACCGCGCCGGGCCGATCCCGAAGAAGTGATGCTGGTTGGTGCGGTGGCCGAACGGTTCGACCAGATCGAGGCAGCTTGGCGAACGGTCTCCGCGGTCGAAGACCGCTACCGCGTACCGACCGCGCGTGCCCCGGAAGCCGGATTCGCCCCGCTCGCGTACGGATGGGTCGCTGGGGCCGATTTGGAGGAACTCTTCGGTGAGGACGACTTTGCCGCCGGAGACTTCGTACGCAACTGCCGGCAATTGCTGGATCTCATGCGGCAGATTCGCGACGCGTTCCCTGCGCTCGCAGCGGTTGCCGGATCCGCGATCTCAGCGACGGACCGTGGCATCGTCGCCGTCGGAGGTCGCGCATGACCGGTTGGTGGGTGATCGTGAATCCGTCCGCTGGACGCGGGCGAGACCTCACCGGACAGGTCGAGGCAGCGCTGCAACAACGAGGTATCCCATTCGAGACCAGGACATCGGCGTCCGCAAATGCGATCTCGGGTCTCATCCGCGAGGGACGGGGCGAGGGCTACCGGCAGTTCGGAGCCGTCGGCGGGGACGGCACTGCCAACCTCGTGCTGAACGGACTGCTTGCCGATCCATGGACCGAACCGCCAACTCTCGGCATCTTGCCCGCAGGGTCGGGCAGCGACTTCGTTCGCACGTTTGCGATACCCAACGATCTCGACGGGGGAGCCGACCACCTCGTGGGCGGAGAGCGGTATCCGGTCGATGTTGGGCTGATGACGGGTTCCTTCGGGGAGCGTTACTTCCTGAATGCAGCGAACGCCGGACTCGCCGCTCGGACCGTCGTCGATGCGGGGCACTTGCCAGATTGGATGGGTTCCCGGCGCTACCTCGCGGGCTTCTGGACGGCGCTTGCGCGGACCAAGCCGGCACCGGTGGAGGTCGAAAGCGACGGGCGGACGATCTCGACCGTCGCTTGGAATGTCGTTGTCGCGAACGGTCAATTCTTCGGTGGGGGAATGAACGTCGCCCCGCGGGCCGCAACCATGGACGGCCTCTTTGATGTGCAGGTGTTCTCCGGGCCACGCAGGGTTGCTCCGGTGGTGATCCGGCGGGTCGTGCGCGGGACCCACCTCACTCATCGCGCCGTTCGGCGAACGACGGGCGGGTCAATCTCCGTCGGTGTTCCCGACGATTGGATGATCGAAGCCGACGGGGAGATTTTCGGCACTGGTTCGTTCGCGGCGAAGATCGTCCCGGGAGTGGTGAACTTCAAGATCTAGGTGGTCGCCGGCTGCCAGTCGCCATTCAAGACACTCGCCTGGTCTTCGTCTCCACCGCCGAAGGTGGGGGAGACGCGGTCGGGCGGCTGCTCGATCGCAGAGGGGGCGGGGTGGGGGCTGGGATCGTGGAGATGAGGTCTGGCGTTCGCTGGAGGAGCGTTTCGGCTCTTGGTGGTCTCCAAGCAGGCAGCCCTCTCCAACCCGAACGAAGTTCGGGCCGCCTCTCCCGCTGCGTGAGAGAGGCCAAGACCGGTCTACGCGACTCGCCAGGTGGTGCGGCGGGGTGGTGCGTGGCTTCGGGGTCTGATGAGGCGTCGGCGTTGGGGTGGCGAGGTGGGGTCGATGGTGAAGCCGTGGCCGTGGATCGCGACGTGGTGGTGGAACCAACACACCGTCGACAGATTCCCCGGATCGGTCCGGCCGCCCTGAGACCACGGGGTGGCGTGGTGCACCTGCAGGCGATACCTGCTGACGCAGCCTGAGATGGTGCAGACCCCGCCGTCACGATGCAGGATGAAGCGTCTGAGACGGGGCGGGATCACCCGTGACCGGCGTCCGACGGCGAGCGGTGTCCCGTCCGGGGTACGGGCCGTGACTTCCACGATCCCGTCACACAGGATCGCTGCGAGCGTGTTCGGTCCGACCTGCGGCCCCGCCGCAACCGTGACACCCGCCTCACCGTTCGTGGCTGCGGCTTCGGATGCGTCGACAAACACCGACACCACCGGGCCATGGTTCTCAACCGAGGCTCCGTCGGTTCCTCTGATCGCGTCTTGGCTGATCGCCCACAACGCATCCGCATTCCTCGTCGTCCGCGACGGATTCGCTGCGGGTCCGTACGGGAAACGGTCGGCTCTGGCCTCGAGGGCTTGGACGACGACGCGGCCCGCATAGCCGGGGAGGCGACCCGACAGGGTCCAGGATGATTCGTCGAGGTTCGCCTGCACCGACACAGAACGCTGGTCGAACCCGATCTCTTCATCGATCGGCGCCATACGCCGCCGGCGGGCGGCACGGATCCGGATCCCCGCAATATCAAACCCCGCCGTCTCACCCAGAATGTCCAACGAGTCGTTGCGGCCCGGCGAACCGACAGACCGCAACCGCCCGATCAAACCCGATCACACCACAAGTGACGGCTTCGTCGACGTCGGGCAGATCCTGCAGACGCCACGCCGTCGCAACCAGCATCCCAGCCGTCTCAGGAGCCAGATCCATCCGACCCGCCGCCCACTCCTTCAACGACCGAAGCCCATCACGCAACGCAACCTGGCGCCGGTCCAACTCCCGCAGCAGCGACATCTGTGCGGCTCGGGAACGGGCGATGATCGCCTCATGGTCGAGCAACTGTTCCTCGATCGTTGCGGTGGCGAGACCACGGTGTCCCATACCCACAACCTATCTCCCGGATGTGACAGAAACCGGGGCTGGCCAACAAGAATCTCAAGGAATCTTGCGATCCCTTGGCCGCCGCTCAACGCAAGTGAGAGGCCCCGTCCGTCCCTTGCTGCGCTTGGGCCACCCTGCCCTCTCGGGGAGGAACGTCGCGGCTCGCTTGATCCCGTGCGGGAATCCGTCGCCGGAAGGCGGTTGGGTGTGTATGCTCCCCGGCCGCAGGAGGTTATAGCTATGGCCACCGAAGAAATCGTCGATACCGACGAAACAGCTGAAGATCTGCCGGATCCCGATGAGGAGATTCTGGAGGACGACGCGATCGAGGATTCGCTCGATGCTGTTGACGACGATATCGCCGTGACGGAATCGGACGACTCGGACAGCGACGACAAGGACGAAGACGCAGACGAGGCGTTCGATGAGCTCGAAGCCGAAGAGCTCGAGATGCTCACGGAAGACGAGACGACCGAGACGCTCGTTGTCGACGAGGCCGCCGAGATGCGCGCCATTCGCCGCGCCGAGTTGGCGATGGACCAGCAGGGCGTCGTCGAAGCGACCGAGGGCGAGTTCGTATGCTCGAGTTGCTTTCTCGTCCTCAAGAGCGTCCAGCTGGCAAATCCCCGCAAGAAGATCTGCAAGGACTGCGCGAGCTGAGACGGCGATGTGCCCCTCGGCGCGGAGCCCTTCGGGAAGGGCATCAAGGAACGTCCCAACTCGTCCGATGGTTCCTTCATGGAACCGCAAACAGTCCTTGACTCGCTCGGTGGTGACGCGACCATGACACGGCCCAATGATGTCATGGTCGTGATCCCGACATACAACGAGGCGGAGAACGTCGAAGCCATAACGGGCGCCGTTCGTTCACAGGGTTTCCGCGTTCTGATCGTGGATGATGGATCCCCGGATGGAACTGGCGGGATCGCCGGTCGGCTCGCCGCGGAAGATGAAGGGGTAGCGGTTCTCCACCGGACGGAGAAGGCGGGCCTCGGCCAGGCCTATGCCGCCGGATTCGAGGCAGCGGCGAGCTTGAACGCGACAATCTTCTGCGAGATGGACGCTGACTTCTCCCACGACCCAGCTGATTTGCCCCGCCTCATCGCTGCAATTGACGCCGGGGCGGATCTCGCAATCGGGAGCCGATACGTACCGGGCGGGGGCACTGAAGGATGGCCGTGGCATCGCAGAGCGATCTCGAAAGGCGGGAACCGCTACGCCGCTTGGATGCTTGGCATCCACGTCAAGGATGCGACTGCAGGCTTCCGAGCTTTCCGGAGCGCGGCGATCCAGAGGCTCGATCCTGCATCATGCGATGCGGCGGGATACGCATTCCAGGTTGAAATGGCCCGTCGAGCTGAAGACGCCGAACTCCGTATCACCGAAGTCCCGATCCAGTTCAAGGAACGCCAAGCCGGCACGTCGAAGATGTCGACGGGCATCGCGATCGAGGCGATGCGCCTTGTCACGCGGTGGGGTTGGCAGCGGCGCGTGAGGCGCTAGCCGCCAGCGGTGCGCAGCACTCGGACGTCGTCCCAGCATCTGCCGGCCTTCTCATTCGCACGCGAGGCACGGCATGATGACGCTATGACGCCCGCCCCTTTCATGGTCGTGACCGCTCGGAACGCCAG
The DNA here is from genome assembly GCA_963785245.1 of uncultured Actinomycetota bacterium. GTDB lineage: Bacteria > Actinomycetota > Acidimicrobiia > Spongiisociales > UBA5794 > JAHEEL01. The sequence goes on from CAWAUO010000012.1 coordinate 213,212, forward strand.
CCCACACGACGTATCCGCACTCGCCCGCATGTACAGAGACCTGGCTGACGAGCAACGAGCGATCCGTACGATCTGGCCATACGCAGACGGACTGCCGACACCGGTAGCCGATTCACTTCTCACCCTGCTACGGCGATCCGATGCCATCGTTGTCATCGGTGAAATCGACGACGTCCCACTCGGATTCCTGCTTGCGGTCGAAGAGTCGTTGCTCGACCCGATGGCCGATCGCCGGATCGGCGTGGTCCAACTCATCTTCACGGCGGAAGAGGCGCGCGGGGTCGGCGTCGGCGCCGCGATGCTCGACGTGGCCATGGCCCACCTCAGCGACCGTGGCATTGACCTGTACGACGCTCGGGTGAGTCCGGGGCATCGAATGGCCAAGAACTTCTTCGAGTCGCACGGATTCAAAGCACGATCCATCACCATGCATCGCGGCCCGACCATGGGTGAGCCACCCGTCGAGGGCCAGGGAGCATGATCGGAGACCTGGGCGACGGTCATGCCAAGACGTTCGTGTTCGACCTTGATGGCGTGGTCTACGTTGATCACATGGGGGTGCCGGGCGCGGGAGAGACGCTGGCGTTCCTTGAGCGATCGGGTCATCAGGTTCTGTTCGCAACCAACAATTCTTCGCGGGCAGTCGACGCTGTCGTCGAGAACATCCGGAACCGGACCGGATTCGAGGCCTGTCCCGAGACGATCATCACCTCGGGTCTCGCTGCGGCGGACCTGCTGCGCGGCGATGACGAGACGTGCCTTGTGCTGGGATCGCCCGGCCTCGAGCAAACTCTCGAAGCGGCGGGTATCACCGTGACCTCCGACCACACCGAGGCGACGACGTTGGTGGTGGGACTCGACCGTGGCCTCTCGTATGAGCGGCTTGCCGGAGCGGTGCTTGCCGTGCGACGAGGCGCCAGATTCATCGCCACGAACGATGACGCCACCTATCCAATGCCAGACGGCCAGTACCCGGGATGCGGTGCGCTGGTCGCAGCCGTGGAGCGTGCAACCGCAGTCAGCCCAATCGTCTGCGGCAAGCCAAATGGACCGATGCGGACGCTCATCGAGCGCAGGATCGAGCATCCCGACGTGTGGATGGTCGGCGATCGGCCGGGGACGGACCTCGCGCTCGCGGCTCGGGCCGGGTGGGGGAAGATTCTCGTGCTCACGGGTGTGACGGGGGTCGTGGACAATCTCGCCCCCGCACTCCGCCCCGACCACACGCTCGGCTCGATTGCGGAGCTCCCATCGATCGTGTCCGCGAAGAACACGCGATCCGGGGGATAATGACGCCATGACACACGACCAGAGCGTCCCGGCGCAACCGGATAACCTCGATGAACTTGAGTCGAAGCTGGAATCGATGGACGCAGCGGACGCGCCGCCGGCAGCCGAAGAGATCGCCGAGCGCCTCGGGAGCGCCCTCGACACCATCGACGGTACCGACCGGAGCGTTGCACCCTGACCAGGCGACGCCTCGATGCCGAACTCGTGCGCCGCAAACTGGTGCGGTCGCGTACCGAAGCTCGGCGCGTGATCGATGAAGGGCGCGTGCGGGTACGCGGCAATCCAGATCCGAAGCCGTCGACCCTGGTAGCGGCGGCGGACCCGCTGTCGATCGAGGGTCCTCCGGCCCGGTTCGTGAGCCGCGCTGGGGCGAAGCTGGATGGAGCGATCGAAGCGTTCGAGATTCCGATCGGGGGCCGCAGCGCCATTGACGTCGGTGCGTCGACCGGTGGATTCACCGACTGTCTCCTGCAGCGGGGTGCAACCGGCGTGGTCGCCCTCGACGTTGGCTACGGGCAACTCCACAATCGCATTCGGAGTGACGACCGCGTCACGGTGATCGAACGAACCAACATTCGACATGCCGATCCTGTCGATCTTGGCGCTCCCTTCGATCTCGTTGTTGCTGACCTCTCATTCATCTCCCTGGCTCTGGTTGCACCACAGATCGGCGCCCTTGGCTCCGCCGAGACGGACTGGATTCTCCTCGTGAAGCCCCAGTTTGAGGCAGGCAAGGGTCAGGTCGGCAGGGGCGGCATCGTGCGGGATCCCGAAGTCCATGCACAGGCGATTGAGCATGCCATCGTCGCCCTTGACGCTGCGGGCGTGGGGAGCATCGGCCTGATCGACTCGTCGATCACGGGGACCGAGGGCAATCGGGAGTTCCTCATCCACGGGAGGAGCGCCGAACGCACGATCGATGCCGGTACCGTACGGACGATCGCATTCGAGGAGCATCAACCGTGAACCGCATCGCCCTGGTCGTGCATGACAGCAAGCCTCGCGCCGCCGAAGCCGCTGTGTCGTTGGCTGCCGCGTGCTCGGGGCGCGGCGTCGAAGCAGTCAACGTGGTTGGCGACGCGTTGCCGGACGGCATCGATGCCGTGGTCGGCGTTGGTGGGGATGGAACCGTATTGCGTGCCGCCGGCCTGGCTCTCAAGGATGAGATCCCGGTCGCCGGGATCAACGTCGGGCGGGTCGGGTATCTCGCAGAGTTTGCCATCAATGAGATCGACGCGTTCGCCGACGCGCTGGCCGCCGGGAGACTCCGGGTATTCACCGCCATGACCGTCGCTGTGCGGGGTCCCGGGTTCGCGGCTTCCGGCATCAATGATGTGGTCGTCGAGAAGGTCGTGAGTGAACGAATCATCGAGGTTGGTGTCGCCATCAACGGCTACCGGTTCGCCGGATATCGCACCGACGGACTCATCGTTGCCACGCCCATCGGATCAACGGCCTACTCGCTCTCGGCAGGTGGACCCGTTGTGGATCCCGAGGTCGATGCGCTGGTCTTGACCCCCATCGCTCCGCACAGCCTGCTCTCACGATCACTCGTCCTTGCTCCCGACGCCGAGATCGGCATCTCGGTCGAGATCGACCGGCCGGCGCGGGTGAATGTCGACGGTCGCGAGATCGCCACCGTCCAACCCGGGGAAAGCGTCTCGGTCGGGCGCGGATCGCACAGTGTCCGGTTCTTGACCCTCGATACCCATCCGTTCCCCCAGGCCGTTCGACACCAATTCGGCCTCGCGCATGCTTGACGAATTGACGGTCGAGAATCTCGGTCTGATTCCCAATGCATACCTCGAACCCGGACCCGGCCTCGTGGTCATCACAGGCGAGACCGGGACCGGGAAGACGCTCCTCCTCGGCGCGCTGCGTCTGCTGCGCGGGGAAGCCGCGCGAAAGGACCAGATCGGACCGACCGGAGACGAGACCATCGTGCAGGCTCGATTCGTCACCGATGGCGAAGAGCACATCCTCGGGCGCCGCGTCGACCAACGCCGGTCGCGGGCAACAATCGACGGAGCGATGACGACAGCGGCACGCCTTGCTGAATCTCTGAGCGGCGTTCTCGATGTTGTCGGCCAGCACGACCGAACGATGCTCAGCGAGCCACGCGCCGTTCGACGGGCACTCGATGCGGCGATGGACAATGAAGGCCGGGAGGCGTTCGGTCGCTACACGGCTGTCTGGTCCGACTACGTCGAGGTTGGTGAACGGGCCGCGGCGCTCGGTGGCGACCGGCGGGCCCTCGAGCGCGAGCTCGAGATGCTTCGCTTCCAACGAAATGAGATCGACGACGCTGGCTTCTCGACCGGCGACGAAGAGATCCTTGGTGCACGGGCCGCTCGACTCAGGAATGCCGAAGAGTTGAGGGAGCGGCTTGGCTCCGTACGCGAGTCCGCAGGCGACCAGGGCGCCGCCGAGTCGCTTGAGCGCGCCGTGAGAGACCTTCGGGCGGCCTCACGGGTCGACCCGTCGTTGAGCGATCTCGCCGACCTCGGAGACCAAATCACCGAGTCGCTGTCCGAGTTCAATACCGAAGTCGGGCGTGTCTCAGCTGACCTGGATCACGACCCGCGGGAACTCGAACACGTCGAACAGCGCCGTTCGCTCATCGCCGATCTGAAACGAAAGTACGGAGACACCCTCGACGAGGTGATCGAGTTCGGACAGAGCGCCGCCAACCGGGCAGACGAGCTCGAAGGCCTCCTCGACCAGGCCGACGTCATCGAGCAGGAGCTCGCCGCCAGCGCGCACCAAGGTAGAGGATGCCGCTGTCGACCTGCGAAGGCACCGCCAGTCGGCGGGGGAGCGCGTCGCAATGGGGACCGTCGGTCACCTCAGGGATCTCGGTTTCAGCGACCCGATCGTTGCCTTCGCGATCTCCGAACGCGAACCGGGCCCCGAAGGCGGCGATCAGGTGGTCCTCAACTTCTCGTCGGACCGTGCGCTGGAACCGGGACCGATCTCCAAGGTCGCGTCCGGCGGTGAGCTGAGCAGGCTCATCCTCGCGCTCCGGCTTGCAGCGGGAGCAAGTGAAGTCGCCGTTGTCGCATTCGATGAGGTCGACGCCGGTACCGGTGGTGCAACAGCGCTCGCCATGGGTCGAAAGCTGAAGGATCTTGCCCGCGACCGTCAGGTGTTCTGTGTGACCCACCTTCCCCAGGTCGCAGCGTTCGCCGATACCCATTTTGTGGTGCGCCGCGAAGCGAACACGGCAACGGTCGCGGTACTCGAAGGAGCCCCTCGGCTCGAGGAACTCTCTCGAATGCTGGCCGGCCTACCAGGCAGCGAACGCGGCCGAGCCCATGCCGAGGAACTCCTGAAGATCGCTGGAGCGACCTGATGGGCAAAGGTGTGCTCAGGGATGGTCGTTCGGTATGCTGCGGCCTTCCGAGGTGGAGCGCGGCGTGACCAAACACGTTTTCGTCACCGGTGGGGTGACATCAAGTCTGGGCAAGGGCATCACTGCCGCTTCCCTGGGTCGACTGCTCGAGGCCCGCGGCCTCCGGGTGACCATTCAGAAGCTGGATCCGTACATCAACGTGGATCCAGGAACGATGAATCCGTTTGAGCACGGAGAGGTGTTCGTTACCGACGACGGAGGCGAGACCGACCTCGACCTGGGTCACTACGAACGCTTCACTGGTGTCCACCTGAGTCGTGACTCCAACGTCACCACGGGGTCGATCTACCAGTCGGTTATTCGCAAGGAGCGCCGCGGCGACTACCTCGGCGCAACGGTGCAGGTCATCCCGCACATCACCAACGAGATCAAGGCTCGGGTCCGGAAGCTAGGCCAGAACTCCGACATCGATGTGGTCATCACCGAGGTCGGCGGCACCGTTGGTGACATTGAAGGCCTTCCCTTCCTCGAAGCGATCCGGCAGGTGCGCAAGGACGTCGGGACCGAGAACGTCTGCTACATCCACGTGACGCTGGTTCCGTACCTGGCAACCAGTGAGGAACTGAAGACCAAGCCGACGCAGCACAGCGTGGCGGAGTTGCGCTCGCGAGGCATCCAGCCCGAGATCATCGTGGTTCGCTCCGACCGACCTCTGGACGAGTCGGCGCGCCGCAAGATCAGCCTCTTCTGCGACGTGGAGTCTGACGCCGTGATCAACGCACTCGACATCGAGAGCATCTACGCCGTGCCGCTCGCCATGCAGGAGGCAGGACTCGACGAAGTCGTGTGTCGCGAACTGGGTCTCGAGACGCCACCTCCCGACATGGACGACTGGCGTGCCATGGTCGAGCGGATGACGGGTGCCAACGAGCCGGTGACCATCGGTCTCGTCGGCAAATACGTTGAACTGCCCGACGCCTATCTCTCGGTCGTTGAGTCGCTCCGTCACTCCGGCGCTGCACGTGGCGCCGACGTGGATATCCGTTGGATCCCGGCCGAAGAGGTCGAAGGACTCCTGGCCGAGAGCCACCTGGCAGGACTCGACGGCATCATCGTGCCGGGCGGGTTCGGTGTCCGCGGGATCGAAGGGAAGATCGAAGCGATCCGCCACGCCCGCGAGAGTGGTGTGCCGTTCCTGGGTCTGTGTCTCGGTCTGCAGTGTGCGGTCATCGAGTACGCCCGCAATGTGCTGGGGCACACGGGCGCTCACAGCACCGAGTTCGACCCGACCTCTCGCTACCCGGTGATCGATTTGATGGAGGATCAGGCCGATGTCGAGGATCTCGGCGGCACCATGCGGCTGGGCATCTATCCCGCGAAGTTGAGGCCGGGCACTCGAACGGCTGATCTCTACGGCGAGCCAGTGATCTATGAACGCCACCGGCACCGATGGGAGGTCAACAACCGGTACCGCAACGAGTTCGAGGAATCCGGGTTGGTATTCTCAGGGCTCTCTCCGGATGACCGTCTCGTGGAGATCATCGAACTGCCATCCCATCCATTCTTCGTCGCCTCGCAGTTCCACCCGGAGTTCAAGTCGAGGCCGGACGATCCACACCCGCTCTTCGACGGATTCATCGGCGCCGCGCTCGAGCACCGTCGCTCCACAGCGCCGGTCGAGGCTGCCCCTGCGGAGTCCCGGGTCGGCACGAGCCGCTGAGATGACACAGTTCCGCACAATCGGCAGTCGGACGGTCGCCGAGGAGGCGTTCCTCCACGTCATGCGCTCTACGATCGAGACCCCGACCGGCGACATCATCAAGCGGGTTGTGGTCAAGCATCCCGGAGCCGTCGCCGTGGTACCAATCCTCGACGGTGACGTCCTCCTGATCGATCAATACCGGGCCCCGCTCGGGAGGAACCTCCTCGAGATCCCGGCCGGCAAGCTCGATGTACCGGGGGAGGATCGTCGTGAGACCGCCAAGAGAGAACTCGAAGAAGAGGTCGGCTTCACCCCCGGCCGCCTTGACCACCTCACCGACCTGCTCACAACTCCGGGCTTCTGCGACGAGGTCATCACGATCTACCGGGCGGTCGACCTTGAGGCCGCTCCTGTGAACCCCATCGGAGCCGAGGAGGAGCATGCGACGATCATCCGCATCCCGTTCGACGACGCGGTCGACCGGGTCCGGAACGGCGTGATCACGGATGCCAAGACGGTCGCAGGGCTGCTCCTCGCTGCCGGCCGATGACCGCTGCCCTCCCGGCGGAGGCAGAGGAGTTCCTCGGTGCCCTCCGCTCGGAACGAGGTCTCTCCCTCAACACCGTGGTCGCCTATCGCCGCGATCTCACCGACTACTTCGCGTTCCTCGAATCGGCTGCCGGCTCCAGAGGCGTGCCCGGCTTTGCCGAGCGTCTTCTGGAGCGGGGCCTGGCTCGATCGACTCGGGCACGCAAGATCGCGGCCGTGCGGGGCTTCCATCGCTTCCTCGTGGCCGAAGGCTTTTCGAATGAGGACCCAACCGTTCTGGTCGACGTCCCCAGCCGTTCGAGGACGCTGCCCAAGGCGCTGACGATCGACCAGACCCTCAGACTCCTGGAGACCCCGGATCGCACCACACCGCTCGGAGCCCGGGACGCAGCGATCCTGGAGTTCCTCTATGGCACCGGCGCTCGCGTCACCGAGGCCGCGACCGTTGGGCTGTCGGATCTTGATCTCGATTCTGCGACCGTGATCGTGACCGGGAAGGGTTCCAAACAGCGTTTGGTTCCCCTCGGGAGCCACGCCAGACGGGCCATCAGGGAGTATCTCCCGATTCGCTTGGACCTGCTCAGCGAACAAGAGCGCACCGACGTGCTGTTTGTGAATGCTCGCGGGAGAGGGCTGACCCGCCAGGGGCTCTGGGGCATCGTCAAGCGGATTGGTCGGAGTGCGGGAATCGAGCCGAAATCGCTGTCACCCCACGTACTCCGCCACTCCGCGGCCACGCACATGGTCGAAGGCGGCGCCGACCTAAGAACCGTTCAGGAAATGCTCGGTCACGCTAGTATCACCACCACACAGGTGTACACGCGTGTGTCTCCAGACCACCTCCACGAGGTGTTCGTGACGGCGCACCCTCGAGCCCGGTAGGGCCATATAGGAGGTCGGGTTCCCCGATGACTGCCACGATCGATGAAACAGCCGCCGAAGCGCTTCTCGTTGAGGAGCGGGCGAAGGTCGTTCGGCAGTTGACGGCTCTCGGCGCCGACGAGTCCGGATCGCTCACCGGTGCGGTCGACTACGGCGATGCGTTCGCCGATGCCGGTGCCGTGACGGCAGGACGCACCGAGGTACTCGGTCTTGTCGAGTCCGCAAAGGACCGCCTCGACCGGATCGACAAGGCGATCGGGAAGATCGGCACCGGAACCTACGGCGTGTGCGAGACCTGCGGCGACGAAATCGAGCCCGACCGCATTGAGTACCTGCCCGCCGCCCGACGCTGCGTGGGGTGCAAGGCCGCCTCGTGACGGGCCGGCTCCAGACGGCCGGCCATCTTGTTCTGCGATTCTTCGGGCACTTGCGCGCGCGACCGCTGACTCCTGAGGAACAGCGCTACGTGCATGAGCGCCTCTCGGGTTCGTGCGCGGACCTCTTCTGGAGGCAGAGTTTCCCGGACCAGCGGCACGCCCTCAACGTTGCTCAACGGGTGGCTTCGAAGCTGCCGGATGACGCAGAGGCGATCGAGGCAGCCCTCCTCCACGACATCGGCAAGTGGCGTCCGAGTGTTGGGGCTGTGTCGCGTTCGATCGCGACCCTTCTCCACTACGCCCGACTCCCGATGACCCGACGCATGTGGGCGTATCGCGACCATGGTCGTCGCGGATCTGCCGAACTCGAAGAGGCTGAATGCAGCGGCCTCGCCGTCGCATTCGCACGCCTTCACCCGGCGCCCGCGCCGGAAGGAATCGATCCAGATCGGTGGCAGGTGCTCCTCGAGGCCGACGGGTGACGTCCGTTCCTCGTTCACCGGCGCCGGGGGCGATAGCATCGTCGTCTATGACGTATGAAGTGAAGACACGCGTGTTCGAAGGACCGCTCGATCTTCTGCTGCAGCTGATTACGTCGCATCAGGTCGAGATCACGGAGCTGAGCCTGTCCGATCTCGTCTCTGAGTATTTGGACTACCTGGACCTGATGTCCGACATGGACCTCACGGTGACCAGCGAGTTCCTCCTCATTGCGTCAACGCTGATCCAACTCAAGGCCCGCCGGCTGTTGCCAGACGATCGCGAGATCGATCTCGATGATGAGCTTGCGCTCGCCGAAGAGCGTGACCGGCTCCTGTCGCGTCTCCTGATGAACCTGACGTTCAAGGACGTAGCGGCCGTCTTCTCCCACCGCATAGCGGCCAACGAGCGGCACCTCGGCCGAACGGTCGGCCTCGAAGGTGTCACGCCGATGGCACCCGATTCCGTGCTTCGCGTCGACGGGGCTGGACTGGCAGCGTTGGCCGGGCGCGTCTTTGCCGATCTCGACGACTCGATCGACATCGACCACCTTGACATGGAACTGCCGTCGGTCCAGGAAGCCATGCTCGATCTTCAGGACCGGATGGCGATCGCCGTCGAGGCGGATTTCGACGACATTGTGGCCCACTGTTCGCGTTCGGTCGAGGTCGTCGCCTACTTCCTCGGCTTGCTCGAGTTGGCGAGGTGGGGCATTCTGCGCGTCTCACAGGACGACCGCCGGGCCCCGATCCGGATCAACTACAGCGAAGCGGCGGCGACCGAACAACTCGACGCGCTGATCAGAGGAGATGAACTCTCGTGACGGACATTCGCGGCCCGATCGAGGCCATCCTGTTTGTTTCCGAGTCGCCGATATCGGTTGGTGAGTTGGCAGAAGTCGTCGAGGCACCGGCCGCCGTCGTCGAGGCCACCCTCACGGAGATTGAGCAAGACCTCCTCGAGCGAGATTCCGGCATCGTTCTGCGGGCAGTTGCCGGCGGCTGGCGGCTCTACACCGCCGCGGGCATGCTTCCGTATCTCGAGCGATTCGCTGCGTCGGAACGTGCAACCCGTCTCTCAAATGCGGCGCTCGAGACACTTGCGGTCGTGGCGTATCGCCAGCCGGTGTCGCGTGGCCAGATCTCAGAGGTGCGCGGCGTCGATTCGGAACGGGCGTTGCACACCCTCGAACGTCGTGGCCTCGTCCGCGAGATCGGGACAGCGCCCGGCCCCGGGCAGGCGCTGTTGTATGGCACCACGGAGTTGTTCCTCGAGAAGCTCGGTATCGACCATCCACAGGATCTTCCCCCGCTTGCGGACCATGTGCCGCCGGCCGAGGTGGTGGAGACCCTCGAACGCCCCTTCCGACCGGAGGGATCATCGAACGACTCCAGAAACTGATCGCCCGGTCGGGCTACGCATCGAGACGGCACGCGGAGATCCTCATCGGAAACGGCCGGGTGACCGTCGATGGGGATCCGGCCCATCTCGGACAGAAGATCGATCCATCGAAACAGCGTGTCCAGATCGACGGACTGCCGCTGCCGCTGGCTCCCGATCTCGCTTCATACCTCGTGTACAAGCCGGTCGGGACGGTGAGCACCGCCGATGATCCGCAGGGTCGACCCACCGTGGTGGATCTGGTCCCGAGATCGATGCGGGTGTACCCGGCAGGGCGCCTCGATGCCGACTCTGAAGGTCTGATGGTGCTGACGAACGACGGGGATCTCACGTTGCGACTCACGCACCCGCGCTTCGGCGTTCACAAGACCTATGTGGTGCTCGTCTCGGGGACCGTTGAGCCGGCAGCGCTTCGGCGCCTTGCCGATGGCGTCGATCTCGAAGACGGTCCTGCTGCGGCAATTGGAGCACGCTTGCTCGATCAGTCGGACGGGCGCGCGCTGGTGGAGATCATCATGGGCGAGGGACGCAAGCGCATCGTACGACGCATGTTCGATCGTGTCGGGCACCCGGTTGAGCGTCTGATTCGGACGGCGATCGGACCGATTCGCGACGGTTCGCTGAAAGCGGGAGAGCACCGTACGATCACGATTGAGGAGATCCGGGCGGTGTATGCCCTTGGAGAGGAGGGGTCCGATGACGGACTGCCGAACACTTGAACCGGCAACCGGCCCGTTCCAGGCCGGGGTCAACACCCCCGGAGACAAATCGCTGTCGCACCGAGCGCTGATCTTTGCTGCGCTCGCCGACGATGAGAGCGAGATCACCGGTCTTGCGCCGGGCTTCGACGTCACCTCGACGCTGGGTGCGCTCGAGCGCCTTGGACTCCGTCGCGACGGCGATCGCTTCATGCCCGGTCACACGGCTGTTGATCCGGGCCAGCCAATTGACTGCGGGAATTCGGGCACGACGATGCGTCTCCTTGCCGGAAGCCTGTCGGCGCTGCCGTTCCGGGTGACGCTCATCGGCGACGCATCGCTCTCGACGCGCCCCATGCGCCGCCTGGTCAGACCACTCGGGGCCCTCGGCTCCGACGTGGCGCTCTCCCCGCAAGGAACCGCTCCGATGACCGTTGGAGAAGCGTCGCTCCGCGGCGCCGATATCGCGATCGACGTTGCATCGGCGCAGGTCCGTTCAGCATTCGAATTCGCCGCAATCCAGGCGGATGGCGATTCGTCGATCGACAGCCCCGCGGGCTATCGGGACCACACGGAACGGTGGCTCGAGGCGTTCGGGCTCGGAGCATCGGACGGCACATTGATGCAGATCAATCCGGGTCCGGTCCCGGGCGCGTCATACGCGATACCCGGGGATCCCTCCAGCGCAGCCTACGTGTGGGCGAGTGCCGCCATTGTGCCCGGGTCTCGGGTCGTCACCCCGAACATCAGCCTCAATCCCGGGCGCCTCGGATTCCTCAGCATTATCGAAGCCATGGGTGCCGAGGTCCACGGCGAAGTGACGGGCACCCTTCACGGCGATCCGGTCGGGACCGTGTCGGTGGGCGGGGCTGCGCTCGAAGCGGTCGAAGTGTCCGGAGACACGGTCGCCGCCGCGATCGATGAACTGCCGTTGGTGGCCGTCCTCGGCGCCTATGCCGAAGGGATCACGGTCGTCAGCGATGCCGCGGAGTTGCGGGTCAAAGAGAGCGACCGGGTCGTCAGCACGACCGCGATGATCCGCGGCCTCGGAGGCGGTGCAGAGGCGACCGAAGACGGTTTCGCGGTCGTCGGCACGGGATTCCTCGACGGCGGAACGGTTGATGCTGCAGGGGACCACCGGATCGCCATGGCGGGCGCCGTTGCTGCAACGGCGGCCGGGGGTCCGGTCACGATCTCCGGCGCCTCAGTCGCCGGCGTATCCTGGCCGACGTTCTACGACACGATGGAGGCAGTGTGGTCATCGCGATAGACGGACCGGGCGGGGTCGGTAAATCGACGGTGTCGAGCCGCGTGGCTGGCGCGCTCGGTCTCCCACATCTCGACACCGGCTCGACCTACCGGGCCGCGGGTCTCATGGCGCTGCGGAGCGGAGCAGATGTGGGGGATGCACCAGCGGTCGTCGAAGCAATCCGCGATGCGCACATTGCGATCGACCTGGGCGTGGTCTCAGTCGACGGTATCGAGGTGACACAGGAGCTGCGGGGCGATGATGTCACTGCAGCATCGAGCGCGGTCGCTACCCACCCCGAGGTGCGGGCCGGCATTGTGGCACTGCAACGAGCCTGGGTCGTCGAACACGGCGGCTCGGCCGTTGTGGAAGGGCGTGACATAGGGACCGTGGTCTTTCCTGATGCTCCGGTGAAGATCTACCTCACGGCACGACCGGAAGTACGAGCGGCTCGCCGTGCGAACGACGCAGAGGCGGGGAGCAAGAGTCAGGAACAGATCGCAGCCGAACTCGCCGCCCGCGATCACGCCGACTCAACCAGGGTGACGTCCCCGCTCCGACCGGCCGACGACGCCGTGATCGTCGACACCAGCGAACTCGGTATCGACGAAGTGGTGGAAGCGATCCTGGATGTGGTCGAGCGAACCCGCCGGCGACTGGCGACCGGCGACCGGCGACCGCTCTAGACCCCCAAGAGCTCGAGGGCCTCGCTCGCGTCCCACCCGCGATCGTTCTCGATGGGGCCCTCGGATCCGGGGTTGGGGGCGGCGAAGGCTCCTTCGACCAGCGCTTGGAGCGTCTTCACGAAGGACCGGAGTCGCGGCGGGAGCGGGAAGTACTCGTCCTCATCGGTGACCCTGACGATCTCCGGTATGCCCCCGGGAGCGACGGCCTCGATCACGGCACGAACCCGCTGGTCGGGAGCAGATGCGCCAGCCGTGACGCCGACGACGTCGTCGTCGGCGAACCACAGCGGATCGACGTCGTTGGGACCGTCCACGCGGTACGCCCGCACGCCGGCCTTCTCTGCAACACGGACGAGGGCCCGGGTGTTCGACGAGTTCTCAGAACCGACGACCAGGATCACCGAGGCAGCCTCGGCGAGCTTGAGAATCGCGGTCTGGCGGTTGGTGGTGGCGTAGCAGAGGTCGCTCTTCCTGGCGGTCTCCAACAACGGGAATCGGTCGCCGGCGTCATCAAGGATCCCCTCCCATTCGAAGAGTCCCAGGGTGGTCTGCGCCAGGAGAGCCACCTTGTCGGGATCCTTCGGGTTGAACGAGCCAAGCCCATCGACTGGGTCCACGAGGGTGGCGGCATCCGGCGCCTCAGCGATCGCCCCGATCGCCTCGTCGTGGCCGTCGTGGCCCACGTAGATGATGGTGTAACCGCGATCCGACATGCGCCGCATCTCGTGGTGCACCTTGGTGACGAGAGGACAGACGGCATCGATAGTGACAGCGGCCCGACTCTCAGCTGCATCAACGACCTCGGGAGCGGAGCCATGTGCCGAGAGCATCACGGGTCGACCGTCCGGTACGTCGGCGACGTCATCAACGAAGACGACGCCTGCACGCTCGAACGCGTCGACGACGGCGGCGTTGTGCACGATCTCGTGATAGCAGTAGACCGGTGGTTCGAACGTCTGAACCATCCACGTCAATGCCTTGATCGCCATCTCGACACCGGCGCAGAAACCACGCGGTTCGGCCAACAGCACCCTGGGCATCATGCGATCGAGGATAGGGGGCGTCGGGTCTACAAGATGGACGGGTACCATCGAAGGACCGATGTCGAATCCCACTGTTATTGAGATTGTGAGTGACAGTCCCGCCGCCGAGGCGGGGCTTTCCATCGGCGCGGAACTCGTGGCGGTGAATGGGATTGTTCCGTCCGATGTGATCGAGTACCAGCAGCTCGTCGACGATGCCGATCCCGAAGTGACGATCCGCGACGGATCGGGTCAGCGCACCGTCGTGCTCCCCAAGAACGCCGGGGAGCCGCTGGGGCTTCGCCTCTCGTCTTCGATCTTCGACCGGGTGCAGACCTGTGACAACCACTGCGAGTTCTGCTTCATCTACCAGCTCCCGCCCGGCATGCGGGAATCCCTGTACCTGAAGGACGACGACTACCGATTGTCCTTCCTCTACGGGAATTTCACGACGCTGACCCGCTTCACGGAACTCGACCTCGCCCGTGTGGTCGAGGAGCGCCTCGGGCCCCTCTACGTGTCGATCCATGCCACCGATCCCGAGGTCCGAACTCGCATGCTGCGGAACCCGCGAGGCGCTACCTCCCTGCGATGGCTGCGGGCGCTGCTGGACTACGACGTCATCGTGCACGGACAGGTGGTCCTCTGCCCCGGAATCAACGCCGGATCCGTGCTCGATCGCACGGCCGCTGAGATCCTGGCCCGGTACAGCGGCCTGGCATCGGTCGGCATCGTGCCACTCGGCCTGTCGCGCTACAACACCGAGGCGAACCTCAGGGTGCACACCACCGATGAGGCGGCTGCCGATCTCGATACGATCCACTTCTGGCAGGAAGAGGCGATGCGTCGAATCGGGAGACGGCTGTTCTTCGCCTCGGATGAGTTGTACGTCGTCGCGAAGCGTCCGGTACCAGAGCGTGACGCATACGAGGACTTCCCCCAGCACGAGAACGGGATCGGGATGATCCGAACGTTCACCGATGAAGTGGCGGCCCTGGTCGGAGGTGTCGACGCTCCCGCTCCGGTGATGACCGGCGAGTGGCGGACGATTCCATCGGCGCCGGGGGAGGGCTACCGGGCGCCGCGTCACACCGGATCCGACCCGGGGGCCGACTCCGGGCCCGTTGGTGTGCTGACCGGTGCCTACGGTGCAGCGGCACTAGAACCGCTGCTTCCCGAACTCGAACGGCTCAGCGGCCGTACGCTCCGCCTGGTCGCGGTCGAGAACGAGTTCTTCGGCGGCAACACGGCCGTTGCCGGCCTCATGGTCGGTGCCGATGTGGAAGCGACCATCAGAAGCAGCCCCGTCCCCGTCTCTCGCTATCTTCTCCCTGATGTCGCCCTCTCCGGCGACGTCTTCCTCGACGACATGTCTCTGTCCGACCTCCGTACTGTGACGTCCGTCCCGATCATCGTGACCCCGGCAACCGCCGGGGGCCTCATCCAAGGAGCCGCCGCATGAGCCGCCTTCCGGTCGTAGTCATTCTGGGTCGACCGAACGTCGGCAAGTCGACGCTGGTCAACCGAATCGTCCGCAGAAAGGCCGCGGTCGTCGACGAGCAGGCAGGGGTCACGCGCGATCGACGCGAGTTCGAGGCCGACTGGGGAGGTCGCGACTTCATCGTGATCGACACCGGGGGTTGGGAGGCACGGCCCGGGGAGGAACTGACGGCGGATATCCGGGAACAAGCCGAGATCGCGGTTGGCGCAGCCGACGTGGTCGTGTTCGTCACCGACGGAACGGCCGACCTGACCGACGACGACGTCGGCGTGGCTCGCATCCTGCAGCAGGCCGGTGTTCCCTTCATCTTCGTTGCCAACAAGGTTGATGGTCCCGGCGTCGAGTCGGATCTTGCCCATCTCTGGTCGCTCGGTCTCGGAGAGCCGTTCCCGGTCTCGGCCTTGCATGGCCGCAACACCGGAGAGTTCCTGGAGCGTCTCGTCACGCTGCTGCCCGACCTTGGCGATGCCGTTGCGGATACGACCATCGCCAGCCTGGCAATCATCGGGCGTCCGAACGTCGGGAAGTCGACACTCCTCAATCGTCTGGCGGGCGAGGAGCGTGTCTTGGTCTCGGACGTGCCGGGTACGACGCGTGATCCCATCAACCTCGTGGTCGATCTCGACGGTGAACCGTTCGAAATCATCGACACAGCCGGCATCAAGCGCCGTACAAAGATCAACGACGCCGTCGAACGGTACGCCGTGATGCGCGCCAGGGAGGTCCTGAGCCAATCCGATGTCGCGTTGATGCTGATCGACGGGACGAGGGGGGCCACCCACCAGGAGCAGCGTCTGGCCGAAGAGATCGTCAAATCCGGCGCGGGTCTGATCCTGGTCCTCAACAAGTGGGACATCCGCAACGAGGATGAGCGCCTCCACACCGAGGACTCGGTCGCCGATCGTCTGGCGTTCGTCGACTGGGCACCCATCCTGCGGGTGTCGGCTCAGACCGGTTCGCGCCTGGTTCGGCTGCCGGCGGCCGTGCGCATGGTGCTGGAGAACCGGCGCCGCCGGATCCCGACACCGGAATTGAATCGACTCGTTCGGTCGTGGCAGGAGGCGCACCCGCCCCCCGTCCGCAAGAACAAGCGGCCGCACATCCTCTACGCCGTGCAGGCCGAGACCGAACCGCCGACCTTCGTCCTGTTCGTGCGAGGCGGCGATCTCGCCCCCGACTATCTGCGGTTCATCGAGCGGCGGCTTCGAGAGACGTTTGACTTCACGGGTACGCCGGTGCGTATTGTGGTGCGCAAGCGACAGAGGAGCGATCGGTGACTGGTTCCCTGAGCGACCGGTTCCACGTTGAAACGGACCGGGCTGCGTCGGGAGGACCGGAGCGATACCACGAACAGCTGAAGGATCGCGGGAAGCTCTTTGTACGCGATCGCGTGGATCTGCTGTGCGATCCGGGCTCGTTCATCGAGGATGGACTGCTCGCAAACGCCGAAACGATGGATCACGGTGCCGACGCGGTCGTCACCGGGAGGGGAGCGATCGACGGTCGGCCGGTGATGGTCATCGCCAACGACCCAACGGTGAAGGCTGGCAGCTGGGGTCGCCTCACCGTCGAGAAGATCATCCGGGCGCTCGAGGCCGCCTACGACGAGAGGCTTCCGGTCTTCTTCCTCGTCGATTCGGCCGGCGCCAGGATCACCGATCAGGTCGATCTCTTCCCCGGCCGTCGCGGCGCGGGGAAGATCTTCTACAACCAGATCCGGCTCTCGGGCCGGGTCCCGCAGATCTGTTGCCTATTCGGCCCTTCGGCTGCCGGCGGCGCGTACATCCCATCGTTTTGTGATGTGGTGGTGATGGTCGAAGGGCGCGCCTCGATGTACCTCGGGTCGCCGCGAATGGCTGAGATGGTGATCGGCGAGGAGGCCACGCTCGAGGAGATGGGCGGTGCGCGCATGCACTGCGAAGTCTCCGGATGCGGCGACGCCCTCGTGACGAGCGACGAGGAAGCGATCGCGTGGGCGCAGCAGTACTTCAGCTACGTCGCCGACCACACCCGTGTCCTCCCCCCCGCGTACGCCCCCGAACCGCCCGAGGAGGGGTTCCGCCCGACCGATGTCTTGCCGGAGGACCCGAGGGCCGTCTACGACATGGCGGAGTTCCTGAAGGGAATCGTCGACGCCGGAACGCTCTTCGAGATCAAGCAGCGCTACGCGCGCGAGATCATCACGGCATTCGCCCTCCTGGACGGCAAGCCGGTCGGAATCGTCGCGTCCCAACCGAGACATCTCGGCGGCGTCCTGTTCGTGGACTCCGCCGACAAGTCGGCGCGCTTCATGGGCCTCTGCGACGCCATGAACATCCCGCTGCTCTACTTCGCCGATGTTCCCGGGTTCATGATCGGGACCGAGGTCGAGCGCCAAGGCATCATCCGAGCGGGTGCGAAGATGCTCACCGCGATCGCCGAAGCCACGGTGCCGCGCATCTCGGTAGTCGTCCGCAAGGCGTACGGCGCCGGCCTGTACGCGTTCTCGGGTCCCGGATTCCGTCCCGATGCAAGCCTCGCCCTGCCGACCGCCGAGATCGCCGTCATGGGGCCGGAAGCAGCGATCAACGCGGTCTACTTCAACAAGATCGAGTCCCTGCCTGAGGCAGAACGTGAAGCGTTCGTCGAGGCCCGCCGGGCTGAGTACGTCGAGGACGTCGATCTGCTGCGCCTTGCCTCGGAGGTGGTCGTCGACGCCGTCATCCAACCGGAGGAGCTGCGGCGCGAGTTGATCATGCGTCTGCGGTACGCATCGAAAAAGGATCGGGAATTCTCCTCCCGGCGCCACGGTATCCCTCCGGTATGAGCGCGGACGATCCGCCCGAGTCCCAGGTCGAACCGGAATCACGCGACCGGTGGCCCATCGGATTCCTGCTGCTGGTCTGTGCGATCGCCCTCTATCTCGGTTGGCGTCTGGTGCAAGGGATTGCCTGGGTCGTCGACTCGATCGCCGGATAGCCGGCACGGCGGATCCGTTCAGCGGTCGTCGAGGACTCCGACCCGAGCCACGCGTTTCGCGTAGTAGTAGATCCGCTTCAGATCCTCGATGATGTCGGCCTCGATGCGGTAGGCACCGACACGATCCGGTTCGTGCGCGGTGAGCCGCTCGAGTTGATGCTCTCGGGCGTCGGCGGTCATGGCGGTGATCTCCGGCTTCATGTCGATCGCCTGACGAGCAGCTTCGGTGCTTCCGCGGCCGACGGCGACCACGGCGATATCTACGGCGGTGATCACTTCGGTCGCTAGGTCGTTGATGAGCGCCTCGGTGGATGGCGAAATGATGATTCCCTCTTCGAGACGACGTCGTCCGTCTGCAACAAGATTGGTTTCGACAGCATCGCCGATGGCTTCGATGTCGCCCGCCGCCTCGAGCAGGCCAAGCAATTCGTTCGTCTGTTCGCGTGTGATCCCGGTCTCGGAGAGCCGCCCGAGATAGGCCACCACCTGCGTGTGTAGCTGATCGACCTCATCATCGGCGGTCTCGACCGCAGTTAGGTCGTGTGCCGAGCCCGAGAGCGCGGCGGGAACTCCGTCGATGACCATATCCCTCACCCTGGTTCCCATTCGCGAGATTTCCATGCGCGCCCGATCCAGTGCGATCGAGGGTGTTGCGAGAAGATCATCGCTGAGATAGCGCACGCGGATCAGCGCGATCTCGTCTTCCGGACGATCTTTGATGACGCGATTTGCGGCTCGTGCGAACCAACTGGTGAACCAGATGAAGATGCCGACGTTGATGACATTGAAGATGGTGTGAGCCCAGGCCACCTGTCGGGGAACGTCACCCTCAGGCGAGAGACGAACGGCAACGGTCGCGAGCAAGCCGATGAACGGAACCCAGATCAATGCCCCAAGCACATTGAACATGGTGTGCACCAATGCCGCCCGGCGGGCTTCAGGAGGCTTCCCGATCGCAGCGAGTTGTGCGGTGACCGATGTCCCGATGTTTGCGCCCAAAACCAGCGCGATCGCGAGCTCAAGACTGATCAACCCGGTTGCCGACAGTGCGATGACGATCGCCGTCGTGGCCGCGGATGACTGTACCAATGCGGTGAATATGGCTCCGAGGGCGATCCCGACCCAGACATTGGAGATTGAGGCCATCGCGTCAAGGAATCCCTGATGATCCTGGAGCGGTTCCATCGCGAGCGCCATCAGCGAAAGACCGAAGAATACGAGGCCGAGGCCCATCACCGTTCTACCGAGTCGTTCAATCATCTCACGCTTCGCAAAGAAGTCGACGGCGAATCCGACGGCGACAACTCCCAACGCGTATTTCGTGACTTGAAACGCGATGATCTGGGCGGTAATCGTCGAGCCGATGTTCGCTCCGAAGATGACGGGGATCGCCTGAAGCAGCGTCATCGCCTGGGCCGAGATCAGCCCCACCAGCACCACGGTCGTGACACTGGACGATTGGATGAGAGCCGTGATGCCGGCTCCGGTAGCGACGCCGTACGCCCGATTGCCGGTGAGGTCCGCGAGAACGTGGCGAAGACGATTCCCAGCAAGTCCCTTGAATCCGCTGATCGTCCGGTCCATGCCGAGAAGGAAGATCGCGAGTCCCCCGCTCAGCCCCATGATCAGAACGAGCCAATCAGGTGTGGTACCCATGCGTTCGGCGGAAGGGTTGCGTGGACGCTCCGCTCTCCCCGGCGTCCGAGTCGATCATATTCGCCGAACCGCCCG
>CAWAUO010000013.1:0-182453 GCA_963785245.1 uncultured Actinomycetota bacterium
CGCTTTGCCGCTCGCCGGCGCGCTCCTCCCTCCACAGACGTTGGGAAGCATCGGGACATGAGGGCGCATACTCGCCCCGTCAGGAGAGGTGCGGGTATGACAGCCTCGGGTGGAAGCGTCGTGGCTCTCCGTCGATCTCGAGAGTCGGCTGGCAGTCCCAGTACGAAACGCCCAGTGCGCTGAGACTGGTCCATCAAGATCTGCGCGCCGACAGCGACGCTGGGCACGGAGCGCCTGCCCGACCCGGCGAAGTCCCGCACGATCTCGACCCGACCATCACCACGGTGCCATATGCCCCAGAATCCGGGCCGCCCCTCGTCGGTCAAGAACGTAGATGTGATCGACGCTGGCCGATTCTCCTTGACCAGCGTCTCAAGCTCCGCCTGCACTGCAGCCCATCCTGTCAGGCGGCCTTCGGCCTGCGCGTAGACGGCACGAGCGGCACCATTCTGTGGACGTACGTCTCCGGACAGGTCGAGTTGGAAGAGTGCAATCTCCGCACGGTCGGCCCACTCGCGGGCGCCATCCGTGTACCCACCAATCGTGAAGAGGTAGGCATCCTTGCCGTCGAGCGTCGCGGCCCCGTAGATCTGCTGAACGACAGGGCGACCCGTCGGAGATCCGCCTGCCTTGACCTGGGCCACGACGTCGGCCGAGTCGACATCGATACCCTCGTCAGGCCCAACAACAGTCAGCCGCGCGTCCGTATGACCGAAGTAGACCATCCAGTCGCGAGCCGCTTCCTCAGCATCTCGTGGGGTTCGGATGATCCTCGCTGGAGGTCTGCGATGTCGCCATCCGTCAACTGTACGTCGATTTCCGTGTGCCACCACTTCGCTACGGCGGATCTCGAAGTACTGGAGCTCGTCCAGACGTCCGGTACGAAGGATGAACTGGCCTGCGTCGAGGCTGCGAAGGTCGTTCTCGAGCGCGACCTCGTCGACGGGCGGGTCAACAAGATCGAGGGCTTCGACGACCGTGCGGCGGCTCCGCGACACTGGCATCCTTCCGACGAACCACGTCCCACAGAGATCCTCAACGTCCTCATGAAGATCCTCGGGGGATTCGGCCACCAGGACAAGTCCGACGTCTGGATTGGACCAGCTCAAGAGTGCGTCGAGCAGAGGCGCCGAAGTCAGGGTGCGCTCGCCCCTCGGGAGGAAGTCGGCACCTTCATCGAAGTACAGGAGGAACTTCAACCCGCCACCACTGGGGAAGCTCTCCTGGCGCTTCAGCTTGGCGAGGAGCGTGGCCACGATGAAGCGGCGGATGCTGGGTGATCGCTCGGCGAAGCTCAGCACCGTCGCAATCGGCGTGCTTTCATCGCCCAACAGGAGATCGAGGAGCAGCGGTCGCGGTTCACCCAGGTCGGAGAAGCTCGGAGATCGAAGCAGTCCGTCGATTGCACCCGCAAGGTCCTCACGACGATCAAAGGAGATGACGCGCTCGAGACCGAAGACACCGAGCCTCTCGATTGGCGGGCGGAGGACAAGAGGGATGAGTTCCTCCAGGGACACCCCACTACCGGCGCGCCAGCGCTGCTCGACGATCGTTGCGATGAGCAGAGCTTCCGGGGATCGCTTGCGAGCTCGGTATCCGAGCACTCCGAGCAACGCCGCAGTCAGATCGAGTAGTTCTTCCGAGTCGCCTTCTCCCTCACCAGAACGAGGCTCCAAGAAGATCCCAGCTGCGACATCGGCATCAAGGATCCTCAACTGGATCGCACCCTCTGGCCGGTGATCGGGTAGCCCCCGCTCAAGACGGAGACCCGGATCGTCCATGAGTCCGCTGGTGAGATCACCCGTCGTATCTACGAATAGCGCAGGGATTCCGGCTTGCCGAGCTTGTTCGAGGAGCACACGACCCAGCGTCGTCTTCCCCGAACCTTGCGCTCCAACCACCAGGCAGTTGTCCGCCAGAACGAGCGGATCAATCACAACTTGGCTCGATCGACTCTTGAGATCCGTGCCCAGCTCGATACGGGCCATGGGGCTCCCCCGTTGTCGTGTTGCTCCAAGGATAGGGATCACCAGCAGAGGCCTAGCGTGTTTGGCCCTGATCGTTGTGGGGCAACAGTACCCTATGAAATCGGGTTGGTACGGTCGTCGGTTGGGAAGTCACGGAGTGGGTGTTCGTCTCCGAATAGGAAACGACCCGTCAGTTCGAGACGTAGATCAGTTCGAAATCGACCGCTTCTACACGCTCGCTCACAAGTCGGGCGATCTCGCCGGATTGGAGCATCTCGTAGATCAGAGAACCCGGACAGGCCGTTGTCAGCGTGGTCCCAGTGGCCAGCTATCTCCGTCGGGTACACCCCGAACTCAACACTGGCCCAAGCCAGGAGATCAACGAGGGCAGCAAGGCTCGCTTGCGACAGCTGATCGGCTCCATCGGGTTCGTCGTCGTCGTCGTTCGGGCTATCCCAGAATTCGTCGAACATGCCGTCAATTGAGGAAAGGAAGTCCCGGCGGATCGTAGAGTGGAGTTGACCCAACTGCGTTGTAGTCCCGTCCCTCGTAGATCGTCCCGTCGGCAGCGATGATCATGTGATAGGCGATGTCGCCGAACCCGATCGACTGGTGGTAGTTCTGCCACCGCTGCAGCTTCTCTTCCATCGGTGTGTCGTCGTGGGCGCGAGCGGTGTGGTGAAGTGTGATTGTCTCGATGGCGTGCGTTTCGAGGGCACGATCCGGTGGCTTCGCTCCCCAACTCTCCCGAGATCGAATCTCAAGTTGCACAACTACGCGTAGAGGCTGGGCCGTCGTGCTGGACGTTGATGGTGTAGCCGCAGCGGTGGTCGAACTCGGAGCGGTCGTCGTCGTGTGTTCGGTAGTCGTCGAGGGCTCAATGGTTGATGAGGTTGTCAATCCAGATTCGTCAATGATCTGTGTCGTGGTCGACTCGGCCGGCGGTGCATCAGTGTTCGGTTCCGATGTGCAGCCGACGACCACCGCTACGACGGCAATCGCGAGGACGATCCTGCTCACCAGGTCACTTGCTTGGCGTAGGCATCGATACCGTATCTGACCATATCGGCCGCAAGCGCTATCGCCGGATCGCGGTCGTAGAACACGCCCGTGTAGACCACCCAATACCCGGGGGTCAGCGAATTGAAGTCGTTCGAGTACAACACACCTGTCTCAAGACCGTATTGCCCAGGACAACTCGTTGGCACGTTCCACGGCATCCTGCCGGTTCGCGTTCGACGTCGCCATCGACGCCAGGATCACGGTGTAGAACGGCGGCACCGGATGGTCATACTCGGCAAGTCGGGCACCGTCGGCACACCTGGGGAGTACGGCGGTACTCCCGAATCGATACTGTCGCAATCGACCGATGGAGTCGACGGGTGTCGGAGGATCGATTCGACCGTCTCAAGCACTTCATCGGTCGTCATGATGATCGGGACGAACTGGAAGCCGTCTTGGTTCAGATCCATCTGAGTCACAACACCAGCGACGCGCCCGTCGGCGACGAGTGACGGCCCACCGCTGTTGCCCCGATCCAGTTGGGCGTCGCTCCGGATCGCTACACGGTGGTATCCCTGGGTGACGAACGAGAGGATTACTCCTGGCGTGACGGTGAAATCGTGGTCGGGAACGGATAGCCGAGCGACACGAGATTCTGACCCTCGATAAGCGTGTCGGCGCTCGTCCAATCAATTCACTTCGTGAGATTTCGGTCGACCTCGATGACGGCAATGTCCGGCTGTTCCTCCACCCGATGACTCGGCCGGTGAAGCGAGCTCCCGTGCGGGTGTTGATACTGGGGTTACGTCGATGTCAACGACGTGGCGATTGGTCACGATAGGTGGTCGTCGATCGCGAATCCGCTGCCGGTCCCTGTGTAGCCGCACCCTGTGGTTTCGATCTTGAAGACGGCGTCCCCGTACTCCGCTCCGATCTCGGCGTCTGAATAGGCAGGGACGACCGTCGATGGAGGAACCGTTATCGTGGTCGACGACGCGATCGTCGTCGATGACGACGTGGACGAAGCAGCCGACGGCTCGCTGTCTTGTGTGAGGGCCACGTAGCCGACCGCGATCCCAACGACCGCCACCACTAGGGCTAGCGCAGCGATCAACCACGGCAGCCACCGGCGCCGCTACGGGCGGCCGTCGCCTTGAAGAGGACTTCCACAGGCCAAACAGAATTGACCCGGTTCAGTCTGGGGCCGCCCGCACGAGGAGCAGAAACGCCCGAACTTGCCAGACGACTGGTTCTCGGTCACCTTGCCACTCTTCCCCTGGGTCGCAGTGCTGCAGCCTATTCACTACCTCACCACCCGAATCCGCCGGCACGGGCACCTTCCGCACTCCACCAACTCCCGCAATCACAATCGGCATCCGCGGACTCAAGCTTGACCCAGGGTTCCCCGCGGGAGTTTCGCACATTCGGCGCGAGCCGCCCATTTCCCACGAGCTACGATCAGCTCATGAACCGCGAGGAGCGGATCGCGTGGGCGAAGCGCAAGGCAGCCGAGACCGCCCCCGAACGCGCCCGCCAGAGGGAAAAGGACGCGGCTGAGCGATCAGCTCGGATCGCCTCAATGGGCTCGGGTGAAGCGACAAGGCTGCCCATGTACTGAACCAAGATGCGTCGATTCCGTGGCTTGGGCCCGTGGCAACACCCTATGAGTGGACCCAGGCGGTCGCGGCAGCACGGGCGGTCACGATCGAGGCAGCTCGACGGGGCAGACGATCACCTATGGCGAGCTGCGGATGGCTGCGTACGAAGCCACGGGAATGAAGGTTGGGCACAACCAATATGCCCAGCTCGCGATGGGCGTGAATCAACCGAGCGACGGGTGCCTGCTGTCATCAATCATCGTTCAATCCGACAGCGGTCAGCCGGGTTCGGGATTCCTTCCGTTCGCGAGGAGGCAGGGATTCGAAGAGCCGTTGCGCACTCTGCAACGTCATGTCTTCGGCTATTTCGGGTCGAACGAGTAGTTCATCATGCGAGAGCTTCGTTCCGTGAGGTCATACCCACTCGACATCTCCGTTCTCCGATATCCATACGCGAGCGAAGCCAAGCGCGTCGAGGCTGTCCGCCGTGCGCGCTTCCAGGCTGCGGTACGTAGGGACATCTGGCATACACAGAACGACCACAGCCTCCGGTTCATCGCCAGCGTTCAACATGCCAGACATCAGAAGATCGGCAAACCACACTCGAGCTTGGAGGGACGCCGGCGTCTTCTTGAGCTCCCCTTTCCTCTCCCCTCGCACGTAGTACTTCGACGGATATCCCTTCACCTCGACAAGGGCGCGCTTCCCTGATTTCCTCGCAATGATGTCAACGCCGTGCTCTCGAGTTGCCGTGTTCGCGACCGCAACGATCGCCCAGTTGTCAGCAGCCAAGTGCTTGACCATGGCGGACTGAATGTTGCCTTCCCAGAACCACTCAGATTCGGGCTCCCCACGCTGAGTTGTCGGTGCAGAAGCCACTGAACTCCCGACCCGTCGATCCGCCTCCGCTCGAAGATGCTCCAGGTCATCTGTGGGGTTGGCTCTGCGATACTCTCCACGACCCACCCGTACAAGGTCATCCGTGTGATTTGCATGGTGGACCGGTGCGTCTGCACACATGACCGAAGTCACATAGGTTCGGATCGTTGTCTCTTGGAAGTCAGACGTAGCCTCCCCGAACTCGGTCGCAAACCTCCGAGAGCTTGAAGGTCTCACGCCCTGTTTGCTGCTCCAGCTCAGCGAACGCCTGAAGGACGGCATCGCGTGCTGTTCCCATTGGAACGGACCTCCCGTGTCGCTCGTCAGCAGTCAAACCGTAGAGCATTCGGCACCCTGACGCAGAGGCGATTGACGAGAGCTACCGGAGTGACTTCGCTTCGTGGACAACTAGCGCCGGTGCGCAGATGCGGAAGACCCGTCATGCGACAAGCCCGCCGATCGCCGAGCGCCCGGTAGGAGGAGTCGCTGGAGTCGTGGAACGCCGACCTGTCCCTTCCATCGCCAACTCCCGGTCGGATCCGGATGTCATGGCAGCCCAAAGCCCTGTCAACGTTGGCCCTTGAGTCGGGAGCGGCGCTTCTGGCGGGAAGCGTCGTTGAGGTAACGTCCGCCAAGGCAGCTTCATCGCGGCGCCAGTCTCCACTTGGAGGCCCGCAATGGACGAGAAGACGGATCGGGCACAGGCGCCACCGAGCCGTCCTACCTTTCCACGCCGGCTAGCCCGGCTGACCAACGAGATCCTGCGGCCGCGCCGCGCCACGAGACGTGAGTACCAGCTCCTACGACTGAGCGACTTGTGTTTCGAGTCGCTCGATCCATCCGGCAAACGCGCCGAGGCGTCTGATGTCTGACTCGGCGACCGGATCCGGGCTGAAGTGCATCACTTCGTTCCTAACGTCCCGCACGGCATCCAAATGACGGATGAGTACTTTGCGGGAAGCGTGCCACCCGACCAAGGCGAAGTTGGCGGGACTCTCAAGGAGGCGTTGGATCTCGCCGAGAGTCAGTGATTGCGCCCCGTCCACCTCTCGGTCGTCGTCGGGATCGAGAGCCTCACGTAGCTCCTCAGAACTGAAGCACCGGTCGATCGCCGCGCGAAGGAGTCTCTCAATCTGGCCAACGAGCAGGAACGGCCTTGTGAGCACCGCGAACTGGTCGGACAGATCGGCCACGGTGATGATGCCGGAGATCTTGTTGTGTGAGTCCCGCACGAACACGAACCCGGCGTGAGATATGTCGGGGACCGCGTCGAGGAGTGGTTGGCTCATTTGAACGACCTTCGGGTGGGTGTCCATGCAGTCGGTGAGCGTTGCTTGCCGATCAACGAGGATGGCCTTTGCTATCGACTCCCAGGACACTGCGCCTGCGAGGTTGTGCTGTCCGGTCATCACGGCCAACTGAGAGTAATCGTTTGCCTGCATCTCGCTCTGGGCTGTCAGTAGGTCTTCCTGTGGGGTCACCGCCTTTACTCCGGCTGTCGCCGACGGGATGTTGCCGACAACGAGGGTGACTGCGTCAATTCCGGGGAGGGGGCCTTCGTCTGATGTCGGAGCCTTGTTGGTCGAGAGGCCGGCGTTTGAGGCGGCCAAGAGGGTCACGATGGAGTCGAGGGTGCCGATTGTGAAGTCCGGATCTGTGACAAGGCCGTTGGCGCCAAGGGCAGTATCTATCCGTTCGATGACGGCCGCTCGGCGCCGTCCTGCACCCCAGAGACCGATTAGATCGTGGACCGGCATCGACTCTGGTGTGCCCTCCTGTGCCTTCTTGCGGAGATCCAGGAGGGTTTCGGTGGTCGGTTCCTGCACCGTGAAGCTCTCGCCGACCGCGGCGTCGATCGCTGGCTTGGCGGTTTCGGGATTCATGAGTGTCAGGTCGGACCCGTAGTCTGTGATCGCCCAACGGCCATGGCCAGCGCTCTCGAGCGCACCGATTCGCTTGAGCATCGTTCTGGCCCACGCAATACGGTGCAGGACTTTCGATCCGACCGCCGTCGCGTCGCTGTCGAATTCCACAGACATCTGGGCGGCGGTGATGCCAGCCACATTGACGGTCGTCTCGTCGATCTCCGGGTAGGCGGCCGAACCCCCCAGGTCGGCCACCGCTTGGAGGGTCGGGAGCATGAGCTCCTGGGGTTGAGGCAGCTTCGTATCCGTCATGGTGTGCAGGATACAGAGCGTCCAGTGCGGTCCGATTCGGCACACAGAAGGCGGTCGCTGCTTCGGTATGAACCTACGCGACGTGGCGCCACTGTTGAGATTGCAGCCGCCCTTCCAGGCGTGGTTCACGGAGAGTGCATCCGGGCCGCGGCTTCACTTGTCGAGAAGTAGCGGTCTCTGAGATAGGCGGCGTGACCCATCTGAGGTTCGGGGATCCCGCTCAGGTCATCGAACAGCCGCTGGTAGGTGAGCGCAACGAAATCGAACTCGCTGCCGATCATCTCGGAGAACCGGTTGACCTCATCGTTGTGAAGATCGGCAATCTCACTGGGCCACTCGTACCAGAGGTAGACCAATCGAAAGCCCTGCGGTCCGTATGCATACTTGAGGCCGAGCGCATGCTTGATGAGTTGAGCCGCTCCGAGGTAGCGGAATCCCTCGGTTCCAGCAGCGATTTCGAGCGCCAGCCTCCGAGTCTGCTCGAATCCGTCCCACAGACTCGCGGACTCGAAGTATGACGGCCGAAAGCCGTTGTGGGCCGGCGTGTAGGTCTCGGTAAACTTCGACTCGATCGCGACCGGGCCCGCTTCGTGCGAGCCGATGACTACATCGAGATGTGGTGGTAGGCCACCGAGGCCGGTCGGATACCGGACTTCGAACCGAACCCACTGCGCCGACCGATCGACACCCAGAAGCGCTCCGAGCGGAGCGATATCCGCAGCGCGCCATGGCTCGAACACATTGACCGCGAGCGCTGACGAGGACCGCAGAGATGCCATGGACCCAACGGCATCGACCGTGCCGAGCTCGCTGCCAGCACCGTCGCGGAACTCGTCGCTCGTCTCACAACTGAGGCGGACGAAGAGATTGTCGGCGACTGTGCGACAGCGGTACGAGGAGTCGAACAGTATTCCATGGCGTGTTGCCCACTCCGCTTGACCGTTGATGATCTCGTCCAGTGGGCTTGCCAACCGATCCTCCTCAGAAGAGACCGTATCAGAGGCACCGCCCAGACGCGCTGCCGAGACGCTCCGCCGCTGGGGATAGCGCTAGGGGCGCCTGGATTCTGCTTGCTCCTTGCGCGGATCGGTCTAGCCGCGATACGGAGAGTCAGAGACAATCGAAGGTGGTTCACTTAGACACAACACGGCTACCGCCAAGTTCACGGGACAGTGCCCGCTCTCACCAAGAGTCCCAGCTACTGATTCCGGTCTCGCGCCTCAGAAGAACACCGCGCTCCCCCGCCTCCATGGACAGCCGCCGGTGTACAACGACTGTCACAGCCCGAGTCAGGGCTTCCGTCAAGAAGCGTCGTGACACGGATAGCTCAAGCCCAATAGGGACGCGTTCGGTCAAGAGCATCGCCGCTCTGGGACACACCGGCGGGCCCGGCGCGTTGAGCAAGAAGCATCACAATGTCGCCACTCGCCGGAGCGAGGTCCCGCAACCAACTCCGAGACCCGGAAGTGTCACGTTCTACGTACGCCTCGACCGCTGGGCGGCACGGGCAGGTCAGTTTGGAGGGCGGTGGCTCGGCGGTAGTGTTCTTGCAGTTTCCATGATCGACGAGTGAGGTTGCTGTGCCGGACGAGATCGTCTTTGAGGTTCACGATTCCATCGCCTCTCGTGCTGAGCCGGTGAGCCTGGAAGAAGCTGGCCTACGTGAACACGAGCACCTCCAGGAGTGGGTAGTAGCCAACCCTGATGTGCTCGGCGAGGGCGTCATGGTCGTTACGGCTGAGTACGGACGGTGGGTCACGTGGTCCGGATCAAGGGAGATGGACCGCCTCGATGTTCTCGGCCTTGGTACGGACGGCCGTCTCGTGGTCGCTGAGCTGAAGCGCGGCCGTGCCCCCGACACGGTCGACATGCAGGCGCTCAAATATGCCGCCATGGTGTCGAGGTTCGATGCTGATCGTCTCGCGGACGCTCACGCTGCGTTCTTGAAGACGAGGGGCGAGGTAATCAGCGACTCGGAGGCTATGGATCGGCTCAACAACCACGCCCAATTCTCCATGGATGCGGAGACGCTGCGAACTCCACGTGTCGTACTTCTTGCCTCCTCGTTCCCGCACACGGTGACCTCGACAGCAGTGTGGTTGAGCGAGATGGGAATCGACATCTCGTTGGTTCAGTTTCAGGCGTACCGGGTTTCCGATCGGATTCTCGTCAGTGTCTCGACCTTGTACCCGGTGAAGGATGTTGAGGAGTTCACGGTTGCGCCTACCCGGGCCGCCCGCAGGTCTCCCGCACAGTCTGATCTGCCCGAAGTGGAGTGGTCCGCATCCGACTACGCGAAGCTGGCCGATGCGGTGTCGAATCCGACCGTCATCGCCGCGTTGTCTTTGTGCGCCGAGAATCCCGGCGAGTGGGTCGCTCTTCGGGACATTGAGGCGAGAGCGAACCGGACTCGATATGAGGCCAGGGCCGATCTTGCAGGACTCACGATGATGGTGAAGAGCCGGTTCGAACGCATCAACTGGCCAATCGGAGTCGAGTGGGAAGCCGGCGGCCCCGAGCAACAGTACTACCGCATGTCCAACGATCAGGCGGCCATGTGGTTGGCCGCGAAGGGCGGCCAAGTGGAATCCGAGGACAACACCTAGTGTGACCTGCCCCGCATCGCGGGACTCCTCGCGCACCGCTGGTCTCTTGGAAGTCCTGGAGTGAAATCCAGAAGTCTCTTCCGCTCAAATCATTGAAGAACGCGTCCCAAGGGTCGTACTTGCCCATCGGAGCGGACGGTAGCTCCGTTGAACGACGCACTCGTCGCAGAGCGTCGCGGTGCTGACCGCCTAGTTCCCGTTGGGGGCTACTTCGTCGGCCCACGTCCGTCCGAATGCCACAGCGACGGGACGGCACCCAGCCGCTCCCTCACATCGAAGGTCACCGTGAGCCAATCCCAGACTCGGCCCGCCCCACTTCGGCTATCTACTCCCATCGACGTAGGCGCAATCCGCAACGATCGGGCAACTTCCACAGCCCGGCGTCGGCCTGCAGATCTCGGCGGCAAAATCCAGGACTCCCAGCCAGAGCGAACGGGCCTCTCCGAGATCGGCCAACTCCGCGGCAAGGGCCCAAAGTTCGGTGTCCGAGTTCGGCCGCCTCTCCCCCGGCAACCCGAAATAGCGCCTGAGGACCCGCGCAATCACCCAGTCCACGACGGGTAGGTCCACTCCGAGGGCGAACACCGGAATCGCGTGCGCTCCATACGGCCCGATTCCCGGAAGCGCCGCCAGTTCAGCCGGATCAGACGGAACTCCACCGAGCTCGACTAGTGCTCCTCCAAGCGCCGTGAGCGTCGACGCCCGCTTCCTGAGCCCGAGCGGTCGGATCACTCTCTCGACCGTGGTAGTCCGTGCCCGAGCAAGCTTCTCGGGCGTGGGCCATCGCTGCAGGAACTCACGGAACACCGGTTCGACGTTCTCCCCCGCGTCCGCTGCAGAAAGACCTCGCCAACGAGCACCTCGTACAGGTCTTCTGAGTCTCGCCACGCGAACGAGCGGCCCGATTGGTAGTGGAAGGTGACCATCGCGTGGTGGAATGTGATCGGATCTTCCATGCCCCCGTTCTTAGCACGCTGGACCGGGAGCCCGCCAGGTCTACATCACGACGGGAGCGTTTCCGCGGAAGCGGAGATCCGTATCGCTTGCTCCCGCAATCCCGTCTGCCCAGTAGATCGGTGCCGGCAACGTCCGCTGGTGCAAGCCGAGGCCGGGGCTGAGGGTCTGCCCGGCGACGATCGACGCTATGTCGGCGTGCGAGAGTTCGAGCCGATTCCACGACTCCTCCCATGCGACCTTCGCGATGGCAGGCAGATCCCGTGCGCTGCGCGGGGGTGCGGGCGCCAAGAACATCGTCGTCGACTCGGGCACGCGAACGGCGAAGGGCGCCGACAGCATCAGTCGGCCGCCGCCTGCACGGTATGCCATCGGATTCCCACGTTTTCGGTATTCCACGAGTGTCACGTTCGACCCGAGAGCCTGAAAGACCACGTGAGGCAGCTCCCGCTCGAACAACCTCCCATCGCGGAGCACCAGTACCGGATCACCGCCGGCTTGCACCGACCGCAGATGTGAAGCTACGGCGAGCAGCATCGGCCTCAACGTCGCGGGCAAAGCGGTCTCATCCCTGCGCTGGCGGCCCAGCCACACACCGGCCAACGCTCCCATCGGATCGATGAGCGTTACAGCCAGTTTCGATGCATCCGGCCCCCGCCGATGGCTCAAGTCGATGCCTACCGACCACAGGTCGCTGGGTCCCGGGCTCGTCCGCACCACGTGCGGTCGACCACCAGACGCAATCAGAAGCGACGGCAGCTGATCCGGGATTGAGAAGTCAGCGCGTCCGTTGCATACGATCGCCGGTATCGCACTCCGGCTGCGTCCATGGCAGCAAACAACAACTGTGTCTCCCGCGATGGCTCTCGATCCCTTCGCGGCAATACGAACAGCACGGTTCGATCACCGGCAACCGATTCGGCACCGACGACGTCGGCCAGGGCGTTCGCCAGGTCGGTTGTGGATACGACCTGGACCCGTGGCGCGGCGCCACGCTGGCCTGCCGCTCTCGAAAGCCGATGGCCCACCGACTCGGCAAACGACGCAGGCACACCATCGACGGGACACACACTGATCATCCAATTCTGCGGGACCGCATCGAATCCGTGTGCCTTGTACGCGTTGTTCAGGCGTGTGCCGAGTCCGATGGGCTTGCCGCCAATTTGCACCGTTGGGGGTCCGACGGGAACCTGCTCGACGTCCACCGTCTTGCACTCACCGCCGATCCTCGATGCCAGTCCTTCCAGCAGTTCCCACTGTTGAGCAACCGTCTCTTCGCCGCTTCGCCCTGTGGGTCGAGTCCCACCGACGATTTCGTGTTCTGGGCGTGCGTCGCGATCCGGGCTCCCGGTGGCGTAGTAGCTGCGTTGGCTGAGCGCCGCAACAGACCAGCGCTTTGGTGAGAGCCACAACCGCGCCAGAACGAGATCGTCTGAGAAATCGAATCCTCGCCCCGACCGACGTTCGCCTGGCACACGGATGCGCTGGCGCTCCGGGACGATCTCCACTCCCGCCGCGGCTGCCGCCGCACTCAGCGTGGCAATCCAGTCCCCGCCGGGGATGGGGCCGATGGCTGCAAGAGAGAGGCGGTCACTCGCCGTCACACGAATTCAGTATCCCAGTAATCGTCGGTGACTGAATCGAGGAACGGTGAGGGTCGGGAGGCGTCGGCGGCGACCAGCAAACGCCTCATCGCTCTTGTGCCGGCGACGAACAGGAGCCGGTGCTGTCGGGCGATGTGGTCCGCCGGATCGGTACCTCGCGGGCGGGCAGGGCAGCCGACCGTCGTTCACACCGAATATGACAACGATCGGGAACCCGAGGCCTTTGGATGCGTGCATGGTGGTGACCGTCACGCCGGTGTAGTCAATGGCGAGGTTCTTGGAGACCATCTTTTTCGGTCGGTATTTCGGATCGATCACCTTGAGTACGTCATCCATTTCGGTGGAGGTGGGACAGAGAATCGCAACCGAGTCGGGTCCCACACGCTCGTCCCGCATCGCCTCGAAGATGAATCGGTTCAGTCTGGGACCCAGCACATCCATTCCCGTGTACTTGACGAATGTGGGAGGGACGCCGTGATATACCGGCTCCGTGTCGAGTGTCTCGGCGTCTTCGGCTGCGGGTGCGAGCTGCTTGACGGCTTGCCATATCTCGTGGGTCGTCCGGTAGTTCTTCCGCAGGATCTGTGTCCTTCCTACGAACTTGAGATCCTCGGCAACTCGGTTCCACGACATGCCGGTGGCGTAGATGCTCTGATTCGAGTCCGCGGTGACGAATACGTTGGATGTCGGCTTCGCGAGACCGACGGCAAACCGAACCCCCACGGGTCGAAGGTCCTGCGCTTCGTCCACAAATACATAGTCGTATCGGGGATGCACGTTGGCCAAGGCAGCCTGGTGACGCTCAGTGAAGAGGCACCTCTCGTCCTTCCGGAGCGCTGCTTTGAGCTCCACGTAGAACGCCCAGACGTGTACTCGTTGTCGCTTCGTGAGGCCTCGCTTCCGACCGGTTCGCCGAATCTCGAGATACTCGTCCCGAGTACGCAGGTCTTGACCCACGATCACCCAGTCGACTTCCTCCAAGAGGTAGGCGGCGTCTTCCGCCGAGAATCCGAAAGACGAATTGCTCTTCCTGCACTCCGCTATGGCCTTGAGGGCGTGGCGTTTCGCATCGCTCTGGCTCATTGGTTGCAGCTGGCGCATTTCGTCCGGAAGGTGCTGCTTCACTACCTCATCGAGCGTTTCGATCTGGATCCGGTGCTGGGAGTCGATTGCTCCGATCGCTTTGAGCAGGTGCCTCGAGGCGTTGACCAGCGAGTTCGTGAAGGTGGTCAGGAGAATCCGCAACTGCTGCTGCTGACCGGGAAGCTTGCGCGACTCGCGGTCGATCAACTCACGGATGCAGTAGAGGGCGACCACAGACTTGCCGGAGCCGGGGCCACCCTTCAGAAGCCACGGTCCCTGTGGAACCTCTCGGTCGAATCGGCCGACGAACGCCTTCTGGTCCTCGTCGAGCTTCAGCAGGAAGCTGCTCAGCTCGCGGATCTCGCCGTTCGAGGCGATGATGTCATCGGGATCGTCGACCATGCGAACCGGTTGCTGCACGACCTCCTGGATCGACGGCGGCCAGATGCAGTTGAGGACGAGCCAGACGACATTCGGAGGAACCCGATTCGTGAGCGCAAGTAGATCGCTCTCCGTGGCGGCCGAGGCGAACGCCTGGTGGAATTGGGTGTCTACGCCCCAGTCGGCGAGGAGCTCGGCTGAGAGTTCGTACGGCAGGAGTTCGTCCGGCGACCGCTGCGTATCGACAGGCGGGTCCGTCATGACTTCAATCAACTCTTTGGCCGTCGGCTCCCGTTCGATGAGACCACCAAGACCACCGGTGACGATCCGGACACCCGGCGTTCCGTCGTCGTTCGCCCCAAGCCGGTCGTAGATGTCCTTTCGATCGCCGAGCATGAGCAGCGTGATCGTCCCGCTCCGCCCATTCGAGTCAATGCGGTAGACGAGTCGGTACGAGTCTGACACTCGGAGTCGCCACAGACCGCTATAGCCATGAAGCCTCTTGATCTTCGGCGGTTGAGGTTGCGGGGGGTGGTTACGCAAGACGTCCCAAGCCCGGTTTGCAGCGTTCTGCACACGACGAGGAGCACGGTTGATGTCCGCCATGTAGCCGTCTTGCATGGCCAGTTCGTACACGGGCACCCCGCTTCGCCGAATCAATCTAACTCAGTCAACATCGACCGAGTTCCGCCACGCGTTGAGCCTTGTTCTCAATAGAGAGCAAGGACCTCGGGAAGGGCCGACAGATCGAAGAGGCGACGCTGTTCGATCATCTCGGCCAGCGCATCCTGCTGCTCGGGAGTGCCCGCAAGATCGGTGGCACGCACCAGGGGATCAAGCGTGGCGTGGTAAACGGCGTCGACTTCGCCGGTTCCTCGAGCTATCGCGGCGAGCCGAGTGGGCAACGGCTCGGCGGTGACGGAGACGATGTGGGGCTGCCGACCTCTCCGCAGCCGGGTGAGGAGCACGGACTCGTGGCGGATGTTCTGAACGCGGTCGGAGCGAATCGTCCACTTGCATGACACCGCCGCATGAAGGAATGGCAGCTCCCCGAAGTTCTCCAGAGCGACCGTGACGTCGGGCTTGATTAGGTAGTCGGTTCCCACGACGGTCCGAGGATCCCGCTGCGATCCTAGAGATCAGAGCGTCGAGATCGGAGACATGGGCGTATTGGGCGAATTCGGTGATCGGCTGCCCGAGGGCGACGGACCAGACTCGATCCGGGCGCCAACGCATTGAGGTCGGCCTTCAGCATCTCGGCGACGCCTCGCTCGAGCATCGCTCCGGCTCCTTGGCCGGTGAGCTCGGTCGGACTGTCGATCTCAAGGATCTGCAGGATCGCGGCGGCGATCTCGATCGACGTCCGGCTCCCCTTGTCGGCCGTATTGGGCACGCCCTTTCGCCAGCCGAGGATGTCGCCGAGGAACGCCGGGGTGGTCACGAATCGAGCAGCGTGTCGCGCAGATGTCGAGCCAGAGCAGCGGCCAGAACCGGCGGCACGGCATTGCCGATTTGGCGGGCGATCTCAATCTTGGTTCCGCACCATTTGAAGTCATCGGGGAACGTTTGGATTCGGGCAGCTTCCCAGTGGGTGATCGGCCGATTGACGCGGTTCTTCGGATCATCGACATCGTATTGGGGGTGGAGGTAGCGGCCCTTCTCCGGCTTGTAGAACTCGGTGCGAATGGTGAGCGCCGGCTTGTCCCATTCGAGGCGTCCCATGACATCGGTGGTGCCGGTGGGCTTGTTCGCCCAACATGCCGGCAGCAGCGTCTTCGGGGAGATCGAATCGACCGCCGCCGGGTGGTACTGCGTCGTAGCGCAGCAAGACTGAAGTCGCCCTCGGATGCCGCGAAAGGTGGAGCTCTTCGGCTTTGAACGGACCCGCGATGCCATCGTCGCGTCGCCGATCGGGCAGCGTCGACGGGCCCGATTCGAACGGGATCCCGGCAAGCGCGGCTTCGAGCCCGTTCCAGGATGGCAAGCCATCGCGACTATGGGTCGGTGCGGGGAGGGTCGGCATTCCCACTCGTGATCCGATGAGGATCGCCCGCCTGCGGCGCTGGGGGACTCCGAAGTCGGCGGCATTGAGCACCCCGGCCACCAGCTCGTAGCCCTCAAGGACCTGGCCTTCGTTCGTCCAGTCTTGCATCAGTCCGAATTGGCCCGACTTGAGGAATTGGGGAACATTCTCAAGAACGAAGACTCGCGGTTGAACATGAGCCACAACCCGTGCGTATTCCTTCCAGAGGACGTTGCGCTCGTCGTCGGGATCACGCGTTCCGAGCTGAGAGAAGCCCTGACAGGGCGGTCCACCGACGACCACGTCGGCATCGGGGAATTCGGAATCGGGGATCGTCGGTGATGTCGTCCGCCACAACGTGAGGACCGAAGTTCTCTTCGTAGGTCGCCGCCGCCTGCGGCTCCCACTCCACGGCGATACACGGGGATGAAGCCCTCGTCCTCAAACCCTCTGTGTGATACCTCCGCAACCGGCGAAGAGGTCAATCATCCGCATCGAATTCATCTACTTACAGTCGTGTAACTTCGACCCGGATAGTACCGCCCCTGGGTGACAGATTCCGGAATGGAAGGCGATCAACGGTCCGGTCCTATTCGTCACTCCCACCGAGCTCCCGCAAGTACGAGTTCCCGTCTCTCGGCCTGAGCGGTGTTCGCGAGAAGAACGGCGAGCGTCCCCTGGTTGCTCGAGGCCCCGTTGCTCCCCCGGCAAAGGCAGTGCTGTCCGTTCGCCTCGTCGCCATGGTCAGATAGCAGTGCTCCTTGGCCCGGGTCATCGCCACGTACAGCAGCCTCCGTTCTTCCTCAACGTCGGCGGATTCCCGCGGTGAGGGGATCACGCCGTTCTCGACACCCATTGTGATCGCGGGCGCGGCGCGTCAGGCCCTTCGAACGTGACATCGACATAATCGCGACGCCCTCGGATTCCAAGGCTACATCTCGCGTGACCGGCTCCAGCTGGTTGAGGAAGTGTCCGATCCCTTCCGACTGTGGTGTCACGCGACCGACTGCTCGCAAGACGTCGCGCAACTGGTCATCCAGATCTATCCCGAATGCTGTCGCGGTGTCGATCAACCACGAGGCCCAGCCGTCGTCGGTCTCCGGAAAGGACTCCAGATCAAGTTCGTCCAGCAACCCAGACACCTCCCGCAGGAGCGCTAGAGCCCTGTTTCGCGACTGCACAGGGGATTCGACTACTGGATCGGAGGGAAGGGCCAACAGACGTTCCGAGAACCGTATTGTCTGGTCCATTGCGCTGTCGGCAACGAGAGTGATGAAGCGATCCGATATGCCGCGTGTTGCCTTCATGAGTCCCCACCAAGCCAGATCATCGTTCCTGTTCTGAGCAATACGTGCAAGGGCAAGGGCTCTGCGAGCTTCCGTGCTCTGCAGCGGAGCGACTGCCTGCTCGACATCGACGGCCGCGACTCCGCGATCGGTGGAGCGCGTCGCGGAGCGGCCTGCTCCAGGCCTCGTTGTGGTCGCCGCGGACCATGATGACGATCTCCGAGAACGGGATTGCATAGTCCTCAGCGAGTGTCTTCACGAGCCTCGCGACACCCGTCCGTTCTTCGGCCGCGTTCGCAAACGACAGGTATGCGAATTCGCCGGGGGGACTGCCACGCTTGGGCCGGAGACGCGGCTTCGCCGGACGCGTCGGCGCCCTCTCGATCAGATCTTGGGCCGGATCGAGGATGTCTGCACCGCACCGTTGAGACATGGAGAGGGTGTAGTCCTCGGCGTTCTCGAAGTCCTGAGCGAACGTCCGGATGCCGGACGGGTCGGCCATCCGAAAGCCGTAGATCGACTGGTCATCATCGCCTACGGCCAGCACATACACACCGTGGCGAGCGAGAGCCTGCAACATGCCGACCTCGCAGAGGTTCAGATCCTGATACTCGTCGACAATCAGAAGCTGAAGATCGCGAAGCTCGACGTCGGGATGATCGTCCAAAAGTTCAGCCGCTTTGAGGGGCATCTCGGAGAAGAGGGAATACCCGAACGCTGCACGATGCTGGCGCCACAAACTGAGATAGGTGTTCCGCAGTCGGGGATCTAGGTCCGTGACGAGAACGAACTCCGGATCCATGCTCTCCCACCTAGCGGCCAGCTCTCGCTCCAATTTGGAGACAAGCCGCGCGTCGGCCGATTCGTAGCCTCTGGCTCGCAGCCTTCGCCCGATGTCGGCCTGAATGAGATTCTTGGATTCCCACATGTCGGGAATCCGAATCGGCCTGGGAAGATCCGCATAGCGGTCGTTCACCATCAGGAGCGACAATGCGTAGGAGTGCAGTGTCGTCGGTTCCAGGCTGTGACCGCTCGCGGCGGCGCTCAGTGCGAGCTCTTTGGTGGCGGCTCGCGTGAAGGTGGCCACACGAACGGCATCCGGTCCGTGGGCCTCCCGCAGTCGTGTCGCGAGTGTCAGCACCGTCGTGCTCTTGCCCGTGCCCGGGCCGGCCAATATCCGCCCGTTCTTGTCGATCGGATGATCGAGGATCTGTCTCTGCTCGGGGGTCCAATCGATCGCCATCAGCCACCATCCGCCTCAAGTATGAAGACAAACACTCCGCGGGGCCCGTCATTGATGTCGGGTTCGATTGAGGTTGAGACTGATTTCACACGATGGGGACCGCGATAGCGGTACCGGTTCTTCGCCTCGTTGATGAAGACGTGAACCTGCATACCGGTGAGATGAGCCCACACCAAGGCTCGGTTGCCAATCCGGAGCTTCTGATCACCGGTCAAGCCCTCTCCGACATAGCGAATCGTCGAACCGTGGATCTCGTCTTCGTAGATTGCATCCTTGCCACCTCCGATGATCACACCGATGCGATCCAGATCGGGGAATGTGCCCGAGTACCGGATGCCACCTTGATGTTTGCCTCCGATGAACGTGTTGATCTGGTTGGCTGTGCAGTCCTTGCCGGATGCGAGTTGGTCAGTCACGACGACGCCTCCGCATCGATGCGCAGGCTGGGTCGGCTGGCGGTGGGTCGAGGATTGTCACATAGGTCTCGCCAGTCTCGATTGCCTCCGCCATGCGGTCGTAAACTTCAAGGATCACCTCCTTCGTCCGGTACGAGCCATACCTCGCTACGTCGTGGCGGCGGACAATCGGAAACGCCTCCATGATGTAGTCGACGTCGTCTCGGCTTGCCGAGTACGCGTGAAACATCGCTGCATCTACTTCTGCAAGCAGGAGAGAACGCCTGGTCGTTTGCCAAACCAGCGGAACGGGGGGAAAGCCGAGGGTTTCGATCAGAGGAACCATGTCCCAGGATGTCCCCGTGAAGCTCTGCCACTCTCGGCTTCAACCACTCAGCCACATCTACAGAATCCCACGGCGCAGTCGCGCGGAGTTGACTGGGCGCCAAGAAGGGCAGCTGGGCCACGATGTAGTCGGCAAGGTGCAGGCCGCCAACCTTCGAGCGGGCAGTGAAATCAAGAACGAATGAGTTGGCGATCGCAAGAAGTGCCCAATCCAAATCGGCCGGGTCCTCGACCAACCATTGACGCAGTGTGAAATCAGTCGGAACACGCAGGTATGGCGCATGCAACCATCGTTCTCTCATTCGTTGAGGCCGTGACATCCTTCCAAACCAAGGAGTAGCCGTCAGGAGCCCGGTCGTCTCGGGCATTGTCGAAATCCTCTTTGGACACCCAGTACAAGCTCGTGACCGTCAAGTCCGGATCCCCTTTGAGAGAGTCTGGTACTGCGACAGCCTGGGCCTGACGAACCGTGGCAGTTGCGCTACGAACGACGTCGGCTGCCCTGTGGTCGAACGCCGCGGTCATCTTCGCGGCGTAGAGGGGAAGGAACTGGCGACCCCGGAGCTTGTAGTCGCCGCCAACGCGTATGGCACCCTCATCCTCCAGCTCCGATTCGCTCCAAAGCTTGCCCTCAGCTGCTGCCTTTGATTGTCGAACATTCGACGAAGAGGCAACCTGCCATCCGCTCGATGGCAACTGTGGTCGCAGAACCGGGACTTTGCGGTAGATCGTCTTGACGATTTCGGCGTCGCGCCGATATCGGAAGATGGGGCATGTGGGGTGTTCGGGTTGAGGAGGGCAAAGTCTTCAGACGTTAGATTGAATCTTCGTTCCGGGTCTTCGGAGCACCCGTTCCCGAGCAAAGAAGCAGAATTCCGGTTCATCGACGGAACATTCCCTTCCCGTGAGAGTCAGAAGACAGAACTTGAAGGACCGATGAACGCCAGGGAAGATTGCCCTCCGGTTCTCGAAGTCGAAGAGACTTGCGAGCGAACGCCGGGCGACCAAGTCGGCGAAGAAGTGCTTGGTCGTATCGTCCGTCGCGATTCCCGTGGGCACGATCACTCCCACCCGGCCACTCGGCCCCGCGACCTTCGCGCCGAGCTCGGCGAACACAGCATACGTGTTGACGTCGCCACGCCCGCAGAGGGGAACACATCCGAGCGGCGGAGAAAGTGACTGGCGGCCTCGGCGCCGTGTAGGGCCTGCTGAAACTCGCCCACAGACCTGGATCGTCGTCCTCAAGTCGCCTGATCAACCGCTTGCGCTCTGCCTTGTTCGGAGCTCGAGCGATCCGGGCGCCGTTGATGCGAAGAACTCCTTCTCCTGGAGCTTCACTCGTTCCCACGGTGGATTCCCGATCACGACGTCGAATCCACCGTTCCATCCGGGCGGATCGTCGGGGTCGCCATTCGACGAAGACCTGGGGGAAGGCGAGGTGCCAGTGGAAGAACCGATAGCGGTCGCTGAGCCGGTCCACGCTGCGCGCAGCACTGGGCTCAATGTGCCGTCATCCCGGAGTCTGCGCGGAACACCGCTCGGTGATGGCGGCGTTCCGGGTGTCTTCTCGATGGCGAACGCGGCGCACCAGGTGTCGGCGACAAGCTCGGGCGTGCCGGTATGCATCGGAGTCCTTCCAGTCCTGCAGCAGGCGTTCCTTCGCCTTGACCGTCTCAAGATCGGCGTCGTCGAATTCCTCGAGCGTGTGGATCTCGGAGCCGAGGCGTCGCCGACTCGGCGTCATCGAAGCCGGAGCCCGTCCTGACCCGCACGTTCCTTCCTGTTGCGCTTCTTGAGCGCGGCAACGGTCTTCTTGTCATCCCCGGTGAGGGCAACGAACGCCTCGTCGGGGATCCCGTCGGCGATCGCAGCTGGCGTGGCTCCGAAAAGCGAGTTGCCGACGAGGATGTGATGGTCGAGGAACGACAGCGGCTTCCCGGGTTCGAGGGCTTCCAGCCACAGGCTGACCTTGCACAGCTCGACGGCGAGGTCGTTGATGTCGACGGCGAACAGACACCGTGACACGACATCGCGGACCGCCGTCCGGTATGCCTCGTTCGGCGGCTCGGGCTCGCCCGTACGAACCTCGGCGAGGCGTTTGCCGATTCGGTGTGCCGCCGCCACCAGGAAATGCCCCGAGCCAGCCGCCGGGTCCACGACCTTGAGATCGAGGATCGCCGCTTCCGGGTCGTCGGACGCCATCGCTCGTTCGACGACCGGGTCGAGCGCCGAATCCAGCAACTCGGAAATCAGCTCCGTCGGGGTGTAGTAGCTGCCCGTGGTCTTGCGCTCCGATCCTGCTCCCCCGCCGAGTGAGAAGGACCGATCCTCCGTGTCGATCGGCGGGGTGCAGCTCGAGCAGCGACTCATATACCGATCCGAGCTCCTCGGCTCCCATGCTGGCGAAGTCGATCCGGCGGGCGGTCCCATCGACCTGGACATACGACAGACCCCGGATGCGCACGCAGCAGAACCTCGTTGTCGAGGCTCGCGTCGACGAGTGGACCGATTGCGTCCTCTGCCCAGAGGAAGCTTCCAAGACCGGGCAGACCGAGCTCGGGCTCGCCTTCGTCGCGACCGAGCACATCGAACAGCGCCGTCAGGCCCTTCCACAGATCCGAGTGGCCCGAACCGATCGGCCGCTCCGCCAGCTCCCGAAGCCGGCCGGTCGAGTAGAACCGGTCGTACCGCTCTCGCACCTCGGTCGACGCCTCGGGCACGAGCAGCAGATCCCGATCCTCGGCGACGAACAGGAACAGCAGTCGGTACACCAATCGCAACAGATAGCGGTACAGCTCACGGTCATCCAGCGCGCCCGATTCCACCAGATCTCTGATCTCGCGATTGTCTGGATGGCGAAG
The DNA here is from genome assembly GCA_963785245.1 of uncultured Actinomycetota bacterium. Classification (GTDB taxonomy): domain Bacteria; phylum Actinomycetota; class Acidimicrobiia; order Spongiisociales; family UBA5794; genus JAHEEL01. The sequence continues at coordinate 22,405 of CAWAUO010000013.1, forward strand.
GAATCCGGTACCGAACGCTGTCAGGGCCGATTCGACACCGTCACGCAACTGATCCAACGCCCTGATGCCCTCGTCACGCGCCGCGGCGATCCACCGCTCCAAGAGACAGTCTTCCGGTCGATCACCGGAGAACCGAGTCGCATGTGCGATCTTGTACAGCAGCGCGAAGTCCGCAAACACCTCGCCGTTGAACATCGCCTCAAGATCGAACTCCACGTACGCCTGACGAGTCAGGCTCACGGAATCCCTCAGAATTCGCAGCCGGTCTCCATTCGAAACGATCCCCCACAGGTGATCATCCGAGCGGTTCAGGAATTGCTGGGTCAGCGAGTGCGGTGACAAACGTGCGGCGCCGGCGATTCCGCTCGCTCGCTCATCGAGCCCAACCCGGGCTCCCATGAGATGAAGGGGCGACGACTCCCACGTGTGCGAGATTGGATACTCAACGTCTCCGACACTGATCGCGCTGCGAGCGACGTCTAGATCTTCGAAGCCCAGGAGTTCGAGCAACGGCAGCAACCAACGTTCTCGCGTGAGAGCGGTCGCCGTCGCATCATCCTCATCAAGATTGCGGAGTTGCGACTGGTACTGCCACCACAAGCCACGGGCCTCGTTCCAGGCATCCGTCACCACGTCACGAAGCCGCTCGTCCGACTCGAAACCGAAGTCGTCGACCTCGAGGCCTTCGAGTCCCTCGCCGGCGGACGCCTTCGCCAGCACATCCGACGGCAGCAGCGACCCGACGCTGCGGACCGTGTTGGCCGAGAATCGTCGACGGGCCATCACTTGCCTCCCGGGGGTGTCAGGGCGTAGGCACCGATGATGTCGGGGGTCGATGCGGGGACCGCCGAGTATCTGACGCCGGTTCGCTTGGATGCCTCGCGCACGCGCAGGTGGTCGGCAAGGGCAACGGCAGCAATCGCTTCGGACCGTTCGTCGAGTCTCGTTGCGACCTCGGCAAGATCGCCGCTGAGACCTTTGAAAGGAGTCGACCCGTTCGCCGTTGGAAGGCGCATGAGGTCACCTTGATCGAGGAGTTGCTCAACGCCGTCGGTCTCGACCCAGCTGAGCTCGCCGTCGACCCAGTCGGCGGCAAGGAACTCGCAGTGCTCGGCCAGGGATGGGTGGGCGACGCCGTCTTCCGTGACGGTCAGCAGGATGCGGTGACGGGCGAGGAAGACGACGGTCGGGCGTACGACTCCATCAGTCTCCGACGTGCCACAACGCGCCACCGTCCGATCCCCGCTCGGATTCAGCGCCACATCGAGCACCTTCGCACCGAGCGCCTCCACGAACGGATGGGTACGAGTCAGGTAGGCCTCGCCGTCGGCGACTGGGAGCGCTGTCCTGGCGACGAACGCGACCGCTCGGCCGGGGGCGAGTTCGGCCAGGTCCGGGTCGGCGTCAGACAGGTCCACTGCAAGGCAGCCGTCGCGGGCCTCCACCACACCGCCGAACAGCGGTATCGCCGATTCGAGGAAGCCCTGGAGATCGTCTTCGGTTCCGAGTTCCTGGCGGACTCGTTCGACCTCGTGTTGTACCTCGGCGGCCTTAATGCCGTGCTGAGCGAACATATGGCGCGAGCGTTCTCGCGTTCGCCGGCGTCGTCCCATTCCAGGTGGAGTTCCGATCTCGCCTCGTCCTCGAGTCCTTCGAGGGTCAACTGCTCGACGTTGAAGTCGGACCGTAGGATGACGCCTTCCATGAGGGCCTCGACGAGTCCGTCGGAGTCGCCGGGAACTGGTACCGACACGCCGGTCGCTTTCCGGATGGCAGCGTGCTTGCGCAGGAGCACGTCGAGGACGATGCGGTCAATGCCGTTATCGGCCCCGAAGTACGTCACGGCGCGAACCACGTCCTTCGGTTGTCCGTAGCGATCGACGCGACCCTCGCGCTGTTCATGCCGGGTGGGATTCCATGACAAGTCGTAGTGGATGACGGCGTCGAAGTGGTCCTGAAGGTTGACACCCTCCGACAGGCAGTCGGTGGCCACGAGGACGCGTGGGCCTTCGGACCGCCCGAGTTCCTCAACCCTTTCCTCGCGTTCCTCCGGCGGCAGCGTGCCGGTGACCGCCTCGACGGACACCTTCTTCCCCAACCCCGACCGGAGCTCCTCAGCGACATACTCTGCGGTGGGTATGTAGCGACAGAACACAATCGGATTGTGGCCGTCGGCAAGCAGCTCCTTCAGCATGGCCAGATAGGCGAGCGAGCTTGGCGTCGTGCTCGGGTCCCATGAGCTTGTCGGCGTCGCGTGCGAGATCGCGAAAGCGGCGCCGGGTCTTGTCTCGATCGTCCTCAATGTCCGAGATGTCGCTGCCCGGGACGACGTCGACGCCTTCAATGGTGTCGACGTCTGTGAGATCGAGAACGGCGTTTCGGCCGATCTCGTCGGCTTGGTCGGCCGTTGCCGCCTCGAGCGTCGCCGATCGGTTCCGTAGGGTCGCCGCGGCGGCCGCCGGACTCGAAGCCAGCGATCGGAGGAGGCCCAACACAGCCCACCATCGAACGCGCTTGCGCTTCTGGCCCTTCTCGTCCAAAACCGTCTCCCGCGCGTAGCGGATGACGCGATTGAGGAAGGCCTTGTACTCGGAAGTGAGGTGGTAGGCCTCTTCGGCGACCAGTCGCTGAGGGAACGGCGTTTCCTCTCCTACATAGACTTCGATATCGGCTCGCCTTCGCTGTACGAAGTGCCGAGCGAGGTCCCTCCGGACCGCAGCATTCGACTCGCCGGAGAGATCATCCGGCAGGTCCGCGAAATCCTCGTCGATGAACGACAGCAGGTTTCGGAACGAGTCCCCTTTTCCGCTGTGTGGTGTGGCCGTCAGCAGGAGGATGTGGCGGTTCGGGTCGGCGGCGAGACCGGAGACGAGTTCGAATCGCTGCGTCGGCCCCTTGCCCCTCCCAGTTCCGGCACTTCCATGGGCTTCGTCGACGATCACGAGCTCCGGCGCCTGGTCAAGGAACTCGTCTCGCCGTCGGTCGGCTTTGATGAAGTCTGTCGACACGACGACGAACGGGAATCGATCGAACAGCGATTGGCCGAAGGAGCACTTCGCTTCGAGCTTGGATGCCGTTGACGGAAGAACGAGCACGGCATCGATGTGGAACTTCTCCTGCATCTCGCGCTGCCACTGCTCCGCCAGCGCCGGGCTGCACAACACCGCCATGCGCTTCACATCACCTTCATCGATGAGTTCACGAGCGACGAGGAGCGCCTCAATGGTCTTGCCGATTCCGACGTCATCGGCGATGAGGAGGCGCACGGGATCCAGTTTGAGCGCCATCATCAGCGGCACGAGTTGGTAGGCCCTCGGGGTGACACCGATGTGGGCGAGCGAACGGAACGGTCCGACGGAAGAGCGGAACCCGAATCGCACTGCATCCCGCAGCAGGCGCCAGTCCTCGATGCCACCGCAGTTCGAGAAATCGGGGAGGGGGAACGACGCCGACTCCACGGGCTCGAGCGTCGTCAACACGCCGGCGGTCTCCAGGTCGGCCCCGGATACTGGTTGAAGGACGAGGAAGTCGCCGTGGGATTCGGGAAGCACCACCCATTCGCGGTCCCTTGCCCTGACGAGCGAGCCGATATCGAAGGTCGTCATTCGGTGTCCTCCCACTTCTTCAAGACCTTGGAGCTGATGAGGTGGTCGAACTGGTCGTGAACCGTGGTCGCCAGAGGCTGGTTGCGCACAAGCAGGCCGAGCTCGATGTTTGACTCCAATCCGTGAAGAGTGAAGTTCGCACTGGTGACGAGCATCTGGAGCCGGTCAACGACGAGCGTCTTTGCGTGCAGCTTCGTGTAGGGATGGTCCGGCGGCGGGTCCCACGTGTACACCTCGGGCTTGCGCACGAACACGTCCCAGTTCTTGAGCAACTCGGACTTGTTCTTCGCTTCGTCGTCCTGGTGGAGAACCACCTGGATCCTCGCCTTCCGTTTGCTGGCGTCCACAAGCAGATCTATGACCTCTTCCATGAACGCCCCCTCCGGCACGGTGAACGAGTAGCCGACGAGCAGGATGTTGCCGGTGTCGCGACACTCACTGAGCAGATCGCGCACCGCCACCGCGTTGGGGACGAGGATCGGACCATCGGATTCGGGCCCCGTCCAGCACACCTCAACGTGCGGTCGATCCAGGCGTTCCTCGGAGCGGATTCCGACCGCCGTACGGATCGCTGCAGAGACTGCCGGTTCGTCGAGCGTCCCATCGAGGGACTGAAACGCTTTGTAGGCCTGCGCTGCAAGATCATCGCCGACACCCTTGATCGCGCCGATGCCGACGGGTGAGGACGTGAGCCTTATGGTGCCTTCGTCGAGTGCGTCGGCCATGGCAAGCAACGATTCGGACTTCCCGGCTCGAACGAGGCCGATCAGGGCACTACTTGTCGGTGAAGGCAACGTCGATCCCTTCCGACCAGATCAGCGTCGGCACAACCAGCGATCGATCGAGATAGTGATTGCCGTGTTCGCAACTCGTCTCGGGAAGCAGCAGACAGGCGTGGCATGCTGCCCCGTTGAGGTGAGAGTCTCGGTCCGACGGTTTTCGCGAGGAACAGAACGGATCGTTCGCACACAGTCGAGCAGCCTCAAGCGCTCGTCGGAGCATCGGACCGAAGTCGTCGGGTCGTGCGAGCTCGACGAGCCCACCCAGCGTGCCCTCCGAGTCTGGGGTGGCGGTGTAGATCAGGAAACCGGCCATGTCGGCGTCGCAGTAGATCCGTTCTCGAAGCGACGATCCCGCGTATCCGGCTTCGAGCTCGAACCTTCGAATCATGAGGTGAGCCAGTGAGTGCACCAGCGTGAGACGCGCTGGTTTCGGCTCGGTCGGCTCCATGCCCCGCGAGGCGAACCATCGGCGCTGGGCGACCGTCGATGTCTCTCCATACTCGGCGACGGAGTCGCGTGCCTCCCATGCCATGAGGGCATCGGCGTCGAGCGTGACGAAGACACCTTCGCCGCGCAGTTCGACGCCGGGTAGCCAGTCGGTCTTGGCCTTGGCGAGCGGTGCGAGTCCGGCGTCGATCGCTTCCACCTCCCCCATATCCCCAATATCTGGGACCGAGTCGATACGGGTGAAGCCTCGAATCGCTCGAACTTCCCGCAGCCGCGTGGCCTTGATGACTCGATCGAACACGCCCTGAGCAGAATCGGGAACCTTCTCCGGCGCCACTTTGAATTCTGATCGATAGTCGATCGGGCCCTTGGATCCGATGAACGCGGCGTACTCGTCCTTGCGAAGGTCGGCCGGGTCTGTGTCCGCACTGACACCACGGAGCTTTCGCAATGCGTCCCACAGTTGCTCGGCATCGAACAGTTCGAGTTCCGGGTGATTGGCGAACTTGAGGAATCCCTCCATGTCCGCCAGTGACTCGACCTTCGCGAGTGCCTCTTCGAAGGCCGAAACGGCAAGCTGGATCGGATCCGACCACGGAGGTATCGACAGTGCCGAACCGGTGACCGCAAAGTAGGCGTTGGATGCGCCTCGCAACAGGACCCTGAGTTCCTTGTCGCAGGCTTGTGGATCGGTGTCCGACAGCCACGGCCGGTTCCCGCCGCAAGCGCCCAGACGCTTGTGGGCGTTCGGACCGAATGCAGGAGCCAAAGACATGCTCTTGTCGTGTACCGGGCAACGCACCCAGAGATCGGTGATGGAGCCGGTCTCACCGGAGTCTTCGAGGCGTAGTTCGGCGTCGCAGCTGGGAATGTCGGGATGGACCCAGTAGTGCCACGGGAAGTCGTCGAGGTGCCCGTTTGCGCAGGCGACCATGAACCGGACCGGGTACGCCGGGGCCTTGCCCTTGCCTCTGCAGTTCCCGGCCTTGCACAGATGCCTCGCTCCTCGTTCGGTGAACTCGAAACTGGTGTGCAGCGCAAGTCGATTGCATCGAGGGCAGACGAGGAATCGCGGGAATACCCGAGCCGGTATCCCGCCGACTCCCTCCTTGTACTTGAGGTAGGGGGGCAGCTTGAAGTGGGTCACTCCGAGTGCTCGTTGCAGCCTGGGCTCACCGATTCTCCACGACGTGTTGGTGTTCCAATCGTCGAGCCCGGCCAGGATCATCGACAGCTCGGGGAGATCGACGAGGCATCCGGGACCGAACTGCGTCACCAGCTGACTCGGGCGGAGCTTTCCCGCTTGAACGACCATCAGAGGTCCCCCCCGTCGTATTCCTTCAGAACCACGGGGACTTCCTCCTCGACTTCACGCAGCGAACCCGATGCTTTCCAATGGCCTTTGGCGGTCTCGAGTTCCATCGGACGGAGAAGGACCGCCCGCTTCTTGGATTCGTCCTTCTCCTTCTTGTTCTGTCCCGCGATCGAGTAGACGAGACCGATCGGGTCGCTTGTGAGCTGGTCCCAGTCGAAGAGGAGCGAGTCGATCTGCTTTCGGAGTTCTTCGGCGACGTCGTCGCCGTGGCGGGCCACGCTCCGCGCCCGTTCCACCATGAAGGATGCGAACTCATCAACTGATGGGCGATCCGGGTCGAAGTTCCCGGCTCCGGATTCCGTCGACCAGTCGGGTTCGCCGAGGCGGGAGTGCGCCACGAGAACGGCGGGAAGCGCTCGGTCGCGGGCTCGCTCCGAGAACGGGGTGACGCTGGTCGCTTCGACGTGGCGGTAGAACGTGTCGTGGTAGTGGTGGAATCGCTCGTAGTGGGAGATGTCGCGGGGTCGAACCCAGTTGTACACCTGTATGACGAGGCCCGGGTGTGTTCTCCCCACGCGGCTCGTTGCCTGGATGTACTCGGCTGTGGTCTTCGGCTGGCCGCTGACGACCATCAGTCCCAGGCGGTCGATGTCGACGCCGACCGAGATCATGTTCGAGGAGAGCAGCACGTCGATGGGATATGCGCCCTTCTCGATGTCGATGAACGTCCGGTCGAGAGCGTCGAGCGTGTCGGAGATTCGTGAGCTGCTCTTTCGCGAGGTCAGCTCCCACGACTCGTACAGGATTCGATCGTCGGAGAATCCGCGACGTTTGAGGCCGCGTAGCCGGCTGCGCACGTCGTCCTCCACGAGCCGTACCGCGCCACCGAGCTCTCTCAGGGAGTTGAAATAGCCGACCAGCGTCATGTAGGCGTCGCTCTCGGGAGAGTCTTCTTTGCGATGCTCGATGAGAGATCGGCCGAGGAGCGCTCCGTACGTGCGAACGAGCGTGGTCTTGATCGATCTTCCCGGGCCGAATACTCCGACGTAGAGCCGTCCGGGGTCGTCCGTGTCTTCGGTGGCGAAGTAGGAGTCTGCGGCGTCGATGCCGAGTGGGGGGAAGACGGCGATCTCTCGGTCGAATAGGTTGGCTACTTGGGTGGATGCTCGGCGAACCGTCGCCGTCGAGGCGACGACCTTGGGGCGGATTCGCTTCCCTTCGATGTTGTACGAGCACAGAGAGTCGACGGCCGATTCGTAGATGCCGACGAGCGTTCCCAGCGGTCCGGAGATGAGGTGCAGTTCGTCCTGGATGATGAGGTCGGGTGGGGCGAGCTGCTGGTCGACCTTCGTGATCACGACTTCGTCTTCCCACGCCCCGGCCTTGTGGGTTGCCGGATGCTCGTCGGCGGCCGAGATCCATCCGTGTCTGTCGCACCGGCGTTCGACTCTGCCGAAGAGTGATTGGATCCGCCCGTTCCACGTCATTTGGGCGAACTTGTCGACCGTGGCGAGGAGCAAGGACGGTGGGTTTCGGTAGATCTCGGCGTCGACGACCAGCGCCGGGATGCCTTCCTCCGCTTTCGTGACGTGGAAGTCGCAGTCCATGTTCCAGCACTTGATGTACGTGCGTTCGTTCTCGTCGTCGGAGACGTAGTGCTGCGGTGTGAGATCGTCTCCGCACCACGGGCAGAACAGGACCTGGTACGGCGATTTCTCGTACACGTCCTGGTCGTTCTTCAGTTTGACGAGGGCCGCCCTGGCGTCGACGTAGGAGTTGGGGGTGACCGACTGGCCGACCCACAGGCCGATCGTGAATCGTTGGTCGCCCCAAACGCTCGGATCGGTCGTGCGAATGTGCTCGCACGCGGTCACCAGTGTGAGCGCCCGTTGGAACTGTTGGATGGTCAAGAGGCGGAGGGTGTACCTCATGATTACCGCTGTTCCTGCAGCGGAGTTGAACCGTTCGTCGGGGCGTAGGCGACGGAACGCAAGGATGAACGCGGTCAGGCCGAGGTAGGCCTCGGTCTTGCCACCGCCGGTTGGGAACCACAGGAGATCGGCGATGTCTCGGTCGTCGTTCGTTGGGTCTGCGAGGCCGGCGAGTGCCTGGAGCATGAAGCCGAGCTGGAAGGGCCGCCAGTTCGCCTTGATATCAACTTCGTCCGGCACGTCCTCGCCGCGGCGTTTGTGGATGATGCGAACGGTATGTCGCCGCTGGAGTGCCATTGCGCGGTTGGCGAACTGAAACGCAGCGAACACGGTGTCGATCTGCAAGTGCGGCGATCCCCCACGCATCCGGCCGAAGGATCGTCGGGCGAGGAGTACGTGGTCGAGCGCCGACCGGTCCGAACGGGTCGTCGAGGGATTCGGCTTCAGTCGGCTCGCTCGCCGATCCAGGACTTCGTAGTCGGCCATGAACTCCGTCGAGGCGTTCGACAACGGCGCCCCTCGGCGCTTCGGCCATGAAGTCCATCGAGAGCTGGTCGGATTCTCGGGGTGTCACTTTGGGGACTTCATGCGAGGGCATGATTTCGGAGAAGACCTTGACGGCTCGCTCTTCGTCCTCCGACCCGTCCCAGTCGGCGGCAACGCCGTGGCCGACTCCGAACTCGAGCCGATTTCGGTAGATCAGATCTGCCGAGACGATGTCGGGATCCGATTCGAGGCCCACGGCCGGTGATCGGCGGGGCAGGAACGGCGCACCGTCTCCGGTCAGCACGAGTCTCGGTTGATACAGGTAGTCCTGGTCGGGCGGACGCTTCCCGAGCGGGGCTTCTCGAACGTTGTCGAGGAAGACCGAGAGGATGCGGTCTCCGTTGAGTGTTCGGACGAGATAGCGAATCTCAACACCGCGCTCGTCGTACGCTCCCCCGGTTCGATCATCCGCCAGGGGGATTGTGAAGGTCATCTCTCGAGGGTGGCGAACCCATTGATCGATCTGCTTCGGCTTCGTCTCGGCCGTTTCGTCAAGATCGGTGTCACGATCGAGGATCGGTGCCGACTCGTCGTCGCCTCCAGAAGCACGCCGGCTTCCTTCTCGTATTCGCCCCAGGTGGCGGTCGCCGTTATGGAGTCGGCGGAGCCGTCGACGACGACCGAGAGGCCGATGGCCGACGCCTCGAGCGACGCTCGAAGTGGGATTTGTCCATCGGCGGCGTCGTCCCCCTCCCCCTGAGCGAGGGCCTGCTCGTCTTCGACGGCAGCGATTTCGGTACCACGAGGGGCAAGCATGCCGACGAGGTATCGGGTCTTCGGTGACTGGGTAAGAACTTCGTGTTCGTCCTCGGGGCCGAGAAGGTCGAACTTGAGAGCATTGAAGAGCCGGTCGCGTACAAGGACACCCTCGAACTACGGATAGACTCAGCTCATCGGCACGGCATCGAGTCCGACATGCTCACCTCTGTCTACGATAATCCTTGCAGCGTTCAGCAGGTCGAACTCGAATGTGGGATTCCGCTTCTTGCAGGTCGGCAAGTGCCGACTCCTGGTCCTCCCGGATGGCTCGAGCTCGGCTTCTGCGTTGTTCACGATTGGCTTCCCACATGTTGACGGTGCGTATCTGTTCCTCGGTACCAGCTCCTCATCCGCTCAAGCGTTGCTACCGACTTTGCTCAATGCTTGTCCTGCCAGCACTCATGCGATGGTCGAAGAGTTGCTCGATGCGCTCTTCTTCCACCTCGGCATCGGCTTTTGCGCTCGCTCCGCGGCCTCGGTGCGCAGCCGTTCGGCCATCTCTCCGGCGGCCCGTTCCGCGGTCTCGGCAGCCGCTCGACCGGCTTCAATTGGGATGGGCGCCGCCAGCTCCTCGCGGTGGAAACTGCGAGAGCACTCCAGGAGCCGTCGCCGAGCCTCCTCGATCGCGTTCCCGTCATCTTGAACGAATACCGGATAGACGTGTGATGCGAGATCGGATGCTGCCGATCTTGACAAGGAAGTTGAATTGGAAGCCTGATATCGGCAAACCGTGCGCTCGGTACGCGTCGCACCGCAGCCGAACCTTCGAGATTGTCGGTGATGGTCATGCGGACGAGTTCGTCGATGATGGGGTGCCCAAAGCCCATGTACTCGACATTCTCCGAGTCGACGTTTGAACGAGGATTGAAGCAAACTCGGCGCTTCTCGCGACCGTCCGACGAGATCCGGTCTCGCGACGGCGAACGGCGGATGGAACCTGAGCTTGCGCACGCCCTTCGAGTCGGATGCACCGACCCAGGTGTTGACGGAGCATCAGAAGCAGTACGAGGAACTCCTCAAACTCAGCATTGCTCACCGGCGATTCCGCACCCGCAACGATCTGGGCAATTTCGGCGCCAGAAGCTCTTCGAGTCCATGATGAGGTCTGCAAGCTCGGTCTCCGCTCGCCGTGCCTCATCAATCTTGCGTTCGGTCTCCGCAGCGAGGTCGGCAAGGGCCAGATCTCTTCGCCTCCGCCGACAGCCGCAAGGCCTTCCGTATGTCGCCTTCGGTCTCACCAAGTATCGGTTCTAGGCCTCCGACGGAGATCCTCGAAGAGGCCGATCCGGTACTCGAGTACATCCAGGACTCTGCTTTCGATCGTTCCCTTCACGTGGAAGTTGAAGACCACGACCGGGTGTTCCTGACCGATCCGGTCGACTCGGCCGATCCTCTGCTCGACCTTCATCGGGTTCCACGGAAGGTCGTAGTTCACAAGGAAGTGGCAGAACTGGAAGTTGCGGCCCTCTCCGCCGGCTTCCGTTGAGACAAGTATCTGTGGCCCGTCGCCCGCCTTGAACTCGTCGACCGAAGCGTCCTTCTGGAGCGGATTGAGCTGTCCGTGGAAACGATGGACTCCCCACCCGGAACCCTCCAGCAGACCCGACGAGCATCTCCTGGGTCTCCCTGAATTCGGTGAAGATGAGAACCTTGGCGTCCGCCTCCACCTGGAAGAGCTCGAAGAGCTGCTGCGCGAGCACGCGGGCCTTGGAGTCGACGCCGACCGCCCGTAGCAGTTCGATCACATGGTCGATTGCCTCGATCTCGAACGCCGTGCCCGGCGCAAGGTCGGCAACAATATCCGCGACGGCGTCATCCTGGTCGAGGCGTTCCTCGGCGGTGCCAACGGATATCTCAGAGAGTCCCCTCGCAGTGCCTGCAGCGAGCTTCGCTCGGCGCTTCTCGAGCGACACTCGGAGCGCACGCGATGAGCTGGCGGACAGCTTCTGGAATGTCGTCATCAAGAAGGCAATCGCGTTGCTGCTCGTCGCCTCGGAAAGCTCGAAGCCGATGCGGAGAATCTCTTCCATCGTCTCTTGAATCGCGCTGCTCCGTGGCGGTGAGCTCGACTTCCCATCGAACGGCCGTGCGCGGCTGAAATCCACCGACAACGGAACGTCTGTTTCGGATCATTACTTCGGAGAAGCGATGACGCCCCCGAAGGCGAGACACAAGATCTGCCGCATCGGTCGAATCGACGGTCTCCGTGGCCTCGGGATATGTCACTCCGAGATACCGCGCAACATCCTCAACAAAGCCGTCGAGATCCTCTCCGACCGGGTATCCGTCGCGCTGCAGAATCTCTACGGTCCGGTTTAGGTCCGGAGAGATCATCGATATGAGATCGGAAGTCGCTCTCGGTCGCGAACAGAATCGGATCGATCATCTCGACGAGCGAGTAGAGCTCGTGGTGTTGGAGCTGCATCGGAGTTGCGGTAAGGAATAGCACCGCCCTCCGGGAGAACTCCGGCCGGGCTGTGAGGTCATTCACGAGGCGATACAGATTGGTGCGACGGATCGTGCTCCCCTGTCGCTGGCGGCGCGGCATGGTGGGCTTCGTCGACGATGATCAGGTCCCAATCGACGGCGGCGATCTGCTCGCGTCGCTCTTTGGTCCACGAAGCCCAGGTGTGCGAGGCGATGATCGAATCGTGATGCCGCCACACATCGTTCACGCCCTGATTCTTGAGGTACTCAACGGTGGCCTTGTTGTAGATCGCGAATGTCTCATTGAACTTCGTCTTGAGCTCGAACTGCCATTGTCGAAGCAGACCCGATGGGACCAGGACCAGCACCCTGGCGGCCTGCTTCCTGGCGCGGAGTTCTTTGACGACCATCGCTGCCTCGATGGTCTTGCCGAGGCCTACCTCATCGCAGAGGAGAAACCGATGGGGGTAGTTGGAGATGGCCCGGTGGACAACAGAGACCTGGTGGGGTCGGAGGTCGACCCGAGCGTGGGCAAGAGACACGAGTGGGTTGTGGAGGTGCTCAAGCCACAGGTCGGCGGCAACGGACTTGAGGTTGAAGTCGAGTGCCCTGCCGAGTTGCCCGCCCACGAGGCGTTCGACGGGATCATCGAGAACGGCGGGGCGGAGAGACGCTTCCGGCGACCGTGACTTCCTTTCCACCTAGGAAGACCTTCCAGAGTGGAGGTTGCGAACCATCAACGGAGCTGATGGTGATGCCGGCCTCTTGATCTCCGAGCAGTTGCACACGATCGCCGGGTTCCAGACAGATCGGGATCACCGCATTCGAGTCGGCAGTGAAGATCCGCTCGTTTCCATCGTCACAAATGGCGTGGATGTTGCGACCCTGGATGTGTGTGACGACGGCGTACATCTCCTGCTGAATCCAGAAGATCAGCCGTCCGACTTCGAATTCGCATTCCCCGTACTTCAACGGGTATCCCCGCAGAACATGCTGAAGAACCTATCCAGTCCTCGGTTTCGGTGCGAATTCGGGAACGGATCTACGTGCGGTCGGGGCCGGCCGTTGCCTCCGACCACACCACGCGCCGAACCTGCCGGCACGGGCACCCGGAGGTCGCAAAGTCGGTGACGACAGTGACTGCCGCGCCGCCAATGGACCCGCAGGGACAAGTGGTCACCTTCGTCAACGACGAGTCCCAGGCCGGCCATCAGTTCGACCCTTTCGTGCCGTCCAACACCCTGGCTGGGAAGGCGGCGTGCGGGACGGTTTGACCCAGCCGGCCTCTGGGTCCCTTGACTCGCATCGACCGGCCAGCGGGTGCCGAAACGCTGACCACCTGGCTTGCATCCATCTGATCGGGGTCGATTACCTGCCACAGATCTGCGACCGGCAGGACGCAGATCGAGGTGTGTCCGCAGACAAGAACGATCTGAACGGTCTCGTCCGGATGGTCGACTTCATCGCACCCAATGCTCGTGACCTCGTCGTACGAGAACGCGAACTGCCAGGCCGGTCCGGGACCGCTCCGGTACTTCGTCCACAGGCGCACCGACCCGTTGATCAGGTAGTGGCCGTAGTGATCGCTGGCCTTGTTGAGCGAAGTGAACGCGTCGTGCTTCGTTAGCTGTGCGAGAGCGGCGCCATGCAGCAGCTCGTTCTTGTCGATCTTCACCGGGCACCCCCGTGGCTCGCGGCGTGTCGCCTCCCTACCGAGCCCGGGAGTTGACTGTACGCACTCGCTAGCAAGTCTCCCAATCGGCAGTGGAGCTCCGGCGGGGAGCTCCATGAGCATACGAGTTCGTGAACGGTTGACGTCCGCTACGCGCCATCGCATTGCTCGCCCACCGAGGACATGGTGGGACGTTCTTGTGACAGAGGTAGGGATGCCGGGGACCTGTTAACCCTCGGTCAACCGTCCAGTTTGGAGGGCCCACTTCTCGACATCCGGCCAGTACCAGATCATGGCCGTCTTGAGCCGTGCAATGGGCTCAGGGAAGTCGGGATGACGACCCCGCCAAACGTGAATCACCTGGCTGTTCGAGACACCGAGACGCTCTGCAATCTCTGCGGCACCCACCAACTGGTCTACGTCGACGCGGCGTCCCATCGGGCGATGCTAGCCACGAATGGACTCGCGGTATACGTTCTAGAACCATAACGTATGTGTTATAATACGTATACAGTCCACTTGGGGGTGTACATGGCCAGGGCACAGACACTCGATGAGCGAACCACTGGCCGGATTCCGGCGAACAAGGGCCGCCGGTATCCCCCGGAGGTGCTGACACCCGCCGAGATCAGCGCATTGCTCGAAGCATGCGCCGCCAACCCGTACACCGAGCTGCGAAACCGTGCTCTGCTCACCACGCTCTACCGGACCGGTCTGCGGTGTAGCGAGGCCCTCGCTCTCGAACCCAAGGACGTTGACTTCATTGGCACGTCGATTCGGGTTCTGCACGGGAAGGGAGATCGTGCCCGCACGGTCGGCATCGATCCGTCGGCGCTCGAGATATCGTCGAGCAGTGGATGGCGGAACGGGCACGTCGAGGATTCGCTGCCGACCAGCCGCTGTTCTGCACGGGCCGCGGGAACCGGGTGCCGAGTTCGTATGTGCGGAGCTTCATCAAGCGGCTCGGCATCCAGGCCGGCATCTTGAAGCGAGTGCACGCCCACGGTCTCCGGCACACTCACGCCTTCGAATTGATGATGGAAGGGGTCCCGATCCCGATCATCCAGCGTCAACTCGGACATAGCTCGCTGGCGACCACCGACATCTACCTCTCGCACATCGCACCGAAGCAGGTGATCGACACCATCGCGAATCGTGAGTGGTCGATCTAGGACCTGGTGGCGCTGCGCTTGCCGGCGAGCCGAAGCCGCCGGCAAGCGCAGACCGGATTGTCTACTTGGACTGCTTGCGGATGAACTCGTCATAGTGGCGATCGCACATGCCTACTTCTGAGTAGGCCGCGCAATAGCCCCACTGGGTCTTCACGCCACACGTGGTGGGGAGACCCGAACGAGTCATCTTCGGCGGCTTCTTCTTCCGTCGCCGGAGCTCCTCGAACCGCTTTTGGTCTTTCTTGGACACCATTGGGTGCCACCCTTTGCTGATCGGGGCGGCACTCGATGGTGCTCATGAACGGCCCTGATTCTACCGGATCTGCTACCCGGCATTCGCGGATGGGTCGCTGAGCATTCACCCATAATCTGGCAGCTTTCGGCATGCCCGGATACGTCCATGGGGTACGTTTCGTCCATGGGGTCATACGCTTTGGCGGAAGAGCGTACGTGTCCGAGAGTCGTAAGAATCAATGCTTGGAAAGCCTTTCACAGCAAGGGTTTCGCCAGAAGCATGATTCTGACACCCGCGTCAAATCGGGTCTTCGCGCTTCCGCTGGAGAGTGTTCCGCAATGGTGCCCGCCGCACCGTTCGGGTTGTGAGCTCAAACCAATCACTTGACCCTTCTCGGCAGCGGCGCCCTATCGGATGCATTGGCGCCACATCGCGTGTACTTGAGACTCCGCGCACACACGACGCCGACGGTGTGAATGGCATCAGCAGATCCGAGCTGTTGGGCTCGGATCTGCTGATGCCGGGCGGGATATCGCCTACACGACGTCGCGTTTCACGGTCGAGACGAGTCCAAGGGTTGCTGGGATACCAGCCCAGAGGATGAGCGCCGCGATCGCTACGAACACGGTCACCTCGCTGCTGACTCCCGAAACGACGTTGGCGAGCGTCGGTGGGATCCAGTTGGCAGCTCCGCCGACGATCTGCACCACGAGTGGCGGAGCGATGACCAGCATCAGAACGGCGCCCGTGACGGCTCCGCCCGTATTGCGTACCAGTGCCCCGATGCCGGCGCCGAGCAAGGCCCCGGCGGCGCCGGCGAACGACGACGCTGCAAGCAACCGAATCATGTCGACGGTTGAGATCAGGAATACGTGGTCGGTGGTGGGCAACACTGCAACGACCGCTCCTGCCGTCATGGCAACTCCGGCGAGCCCCAAGACGGCGCCGCCGAGCGCAACGGCGGTGAACTGGGCGAGCTGCGCCCGAAGCCGTCGCGGAGTTGCAAGGAAGACGTGGACCACGGTTCCGTGTCCGTAGACGCGGGCAACCGCGGCGGCTCCGAAGAGCCCGGCGATGATGACCGAGTTCGCCGAAAAAGCAATCAAGGACTGCTGGTCGAGGGCTGTGGACAGGAATGTCTGCGTCCCGTCTGCGTCGGACCCCCAGGCGACGATGGCTGCATTGAGAGCGGCCATCGCACCGAGCACGACGAGGAAGGCGAGCGGCATTCTGGTGGTTGTGAGTCTGCGGATTTCTGACCGAACGAGTTGGACGTTCTTCATGCCACGACCTCCTTCTTTCCTGATATCGATGGGGTGGCGCCCGACGCGTCGCCGGTCCACGCCATGAACATCTCTTCCAGCGAGCCCTCGTTCAACGACAGTTCGTGGAGGACGGCACCCTCGAGATGTGCCTGTTCTCCGATGACCTCGGTCGAGAGGCCTTCAACGACCAACGTGCCGGCTTCCTGGCGCTTGACCTTCCCGCCGATGTGCTCGAGAGCGCTTGCCAGCTCCTCAGGAGCTGTCGTTCGCACCAGAGCCGTCGGGTTGCGAAGCTCGCTGATCGGCCCTGCTGCCACCAGCCGGCCTTCATTGATGACAACGAGATCGTCGGCGAGTAGTTCGACTTCGCTGAGGAGATGGCTCGATACGAACACGGTGTCGCCGTTGGCTGCTCGCGTCGCCAGGTTGTCTCGAAGTGTTCGGATGCCGCGCGGATCGAGGCCGTTGCCGGGTTCGTCGAGAACGAGAACCGGCGGATCGCCGAGCAGCGCCAACGCCAGCGAGAGCCGTTGCTTCATGCCAAGCGAGTAGGTGCCGACCCGTCGGTTGGCGGCTTCGGGACTCAGGTCGACGGAACGCAGCACCTCGTCCACCTGTGCAGCTGGGATTCCAGCGGCTTCGGCCTGGATGCGAAGATGGTTCCGGCCGCTGCGCCCGGGATGGAAGGCATTTGGTTCCAAGACCACACCCAGCGTCCGGGCCGGATCGGGGAGGTCTCGGTACGCGGTGCCGCCGATGGTGGCCTGGCCCTTGTCGGCAGATGCCAGACCCAGCAGCATCTTCATCGTGGTGGACTTGCCCGATCCGTTGGGGCCGAGGAATCCGGTGACGCGACCAGGTTGGACGGTGAACGTGAGCCCGTCGACCACGGTGGTATCGCCGTAGCTCTTGGTCAGAGCGTCGATCTCCAGCGCAAGCGATCGATCTCGACGTTGCGAGGCCTGGGGGTGGATGCGTTCTGTTTCTCGTGTTCGAGTTGTCATTGCCGGTTGCCTTTCTGGGACGGAGGCCTGGTGTTGTGGTCGGACAGCTGCTCCATTGCCGCTCCTTGGTTGGTGACTACAACGTAAGGAATTGAGGTGTGGCTGTCTTCGGGCAACGGGGGGATTCTCGGCTCCGCCGTTTGGGGGAAGATTCCCGGCGCCGACCGTCCCGGTGTCCCCCAGGAGGGGGAGTCGGATTAGAACCCGATGTCGCTGTCGCCGGGCTTGACCAGACCGCTCTCATAGGCGAATGCGACCGCTTGGGCGCGGTTGGTGAGCCCGAGTTTGGTGAGGATGCTCGAGATGTGTGACTTGACAGTTGCGGCACCCACGAACAGGTCCTCTGCGATCTCGATGTTGCTCGATCCGGTGGCGACGGCGACGAGGACCTCCCGCTCGCGGCTGGTGAGCCGGTCGAGACGGGCAACCACCGATGCGTCGAGGGACGGCGGTGCCGCGAACCGACTGATCAGCCGTCTCGTCACCGACGGCGCCAACAGAGCCCCTCCATCGGCCACGGTGCGAACCGCTGCCACCAGGTCTTCAGGCGAGATGTCCTTGAGGACGAACCCGCTGGCTCCTGCCTGGAGGGCCTTGTACACGTACTCGTCCGGATCGAAGGTCGTGAGGATCAGCACCTTCACGGGCCAATCGGCGGAGTCGACGATGGCCTTGGTGGCAGCGATGCCGTCCATCCCCGGCATGCGGATGTCCATCAGGATCACATCTGGGCGATGGGTGCGAGCAATCTCGATCGCGGCCGCTCCGTCGCCGGCCTCGGCGACTACCTCGATGTCATCTTGAAGACCGAGCATCACGGCGAACCCGCCACGCACGAGAGCCTGATCATCGACGATGGCAACCCTGATGCTCACTGGTCTCCGATCGGCAATCGTGCCAGGACCCGGAAACCGCCTTCGGGCCGTGGCCCGGCCTCGAAGGTACCGCCCAGCAAACTGGCGCGTTCTTTCATTCCCACGATCCCCTGGCCCGAGCCCGGCAGCGTGCTCGTCGCCGTCCCCGTATCGGTCACCTCGATGTTGAGGTAACCATCGGATTCTACGAGACACACCTGCGCCGCGGCGTCGACACCGCCGTGCTTGAGCACATTGGTGAGTGCTTCCTGAACGATGCGATACGCAAACAACTCCACCCTGACGGGAAGCTCGGACGGGACATCGGCGGTCAACGAGAGGCTCATCCCGGTCTGTCTGAGCTGATCCACGAGTTCGGGAACCTGGTTCAGGGCCGGCTGTGGACCGAGCTCTCCGGATGCTGTCTCGGGACGAAGCACACCGAGGAGATGGCGAAGTTCGTCGAGCGCCCTGCGCCCGGCTTCCTCCACGGCACCGATCGCCTCTTTGGCTCGTTCGGGATCGTCCGCGACCACCAGTCGGGCGACACCCGCCTGCACGGTCATGACGCTGACGTTGTGTGCAACAACGTCATGGAGTTCGCGTGCGATACCGGCGCGAGCGTCGGCGATGGCTCGCTGGGCCTCGGTGGCCCGCATCCATTCCAGATGCTCGGCACGCTCCCGAGCGGCAGCGGCATAGTAGCCACGGATTCGGACCCGACGACCCACGTACCACGGCAGCGTCGTCACAACCAGCGCCGCGACAACCTCGGAGACCGTATCGCCATCCGCCATCTGGCCGAAACCGACAACGGCGAGGGCCACTGCAAGCGCTGACAGGCCGATTCGCCAGTCCGGGACGTACCGGCCAACCGCATACAGCGACGCCAGGATGAGAAACACCGGATTGCCCGGATAGCCGAAAGCCATCCAGGCGACCGTCAATGCGAGTGCAGCCCCCAGCACGGCGAGGGGCCAGTTGCGCCGCCAGAACAGAGCGGCGCTGCCGATGGCCAGCATGACGAACCCGGCAACGGGGATCGCCGAGATCCCCGCCCCATCCTGGGCAGCGACGTTCACAACACTGGCGCCGAAGACAAGAGCCGCCACCGCGACGTCGACCCGAGTCGGCGACAGACGAAAGCGGTCACCGATCGCCCAGCCGCCACCACCCGTGGGACTCGTCTCGATATCGCCGGTGTCCCGCGGGTCAATCATGGCGTGGCTCCTCCAGCGGTGACACCGAAGGTGACGGCGTAGCAGGCCGATTTCGAAGCGAAGTGTCCCAATTTGTGTTGCATCGCTGCGGTTTCACCGGGCTAGCGGCCTCGCCATTCGTGGATCACCTGACTATTCGAGACCTCAAGCCGGTCGGCTATCTCGGCGGCACCGAACCATTGATCCACATCCATACGTCGACCCATGGCGGCGATGCTAGCCAACGCCCCAGAACGCGCACACGTTCAAGAACCAGAGCATCAGTCCAAGGGTGTTCCGCGCCCAACGAAGGACGCTTCGCTGAAGAAGCGTTGCGATTCGAATGTTCAATCGACTAGCGCCACTCCACCGGACTCTGAATTGGCGCTCGCCCACCCAAGTCGATCAAGAATCGGCGTTCGCGTCGCACATCGAGTCACACCTAGTGCAGGAATTGAGGGGCTGGTCGGCTCGACAGGTGTGAGGTAGGGTCGGCCGATGCGTGTTGGTCTCATCGCTCAGCTCCACGGTCGCCCCGGAGGCGACCTCAACCCGTCATGGCGTTCAGTGCGTGACCTCGCCTCGAAGTCCGAGGAAGTCGGGTTTGACATGTTCGTCTTCGAGGATGTCCTCATGTATCGGGGCGAGACAGCCACTGACGGCTGTTGGGAATCGATGACGATCGCGGGCGCTGTTGCCGCCTCCACGAACACGATCCGATTCGGACAATCGGTGGTGAATGCCCCGTATCGGAGCCCTGCCTTGACGGCGAGTATGGCGACAACGCTTGACGAGATCTCAAGCGGCAGGTTCGTGTTGGGCCTCGGAGCCGGCAACTCGCCGGCGTCGGACTATGAGGGGTTCGGATTCCCAACCGATCGCCGATACTCGAGATTCGCTGAGAGCATCGAGATCATCCACACCCTGCTGCGTCAAGGCCGAGCGGACTACAACGGTGCGTTCTACTCCGCCAAGCGGGCAGAACTCGTTCTGCGAGGACCATCGCCGCATGGCCCCGAGATCAACATCGCCGCCGGAGGACCTCGAATGCTGCAGCTCGTCGCTCGCTACGCCGATGCGTGGAACTGGTGGACGTGGGACGAGACGATCGACGAAACCCTCGGCCGATTGACACCGCTCATGGCTCAACTCGATGCTGCATGCGAAGCCGAGGGCAGGGATCCAGCCACTCTCGATAGAACGCTCGACCTGTACTCAGTGACACCGCCCGGACTGTCGTCAGCCTCAGAGATGCGTCAACCGCTCGCCGGCAACGCCGACGAACTCACCGACGCACTTCTCCGACTCGAGAGCGCTGGATTCCGCGAGATTCGCTGCGACCTCACGGACAAGACGACAGCCGGTGTCGAAGCCATGGCGCCAGTCGTCCAAGCCCTCCACAACGCGTAGCGAACCCACCCTCGTCGTCTACGGTTTGAGGGTCCGCGATGCCTTGGCTTCTCGGGGTCGCTTCTCGGTTTCCAACACGCTACTCGTAACAACTCAAGCGCTTCGTCGCAGAAGCGTCACCCGCACGGACCGGAACACGTGGATCGAGCGGCCGTCACACAACTCGTATCGTATGTTGCTCCTGATGATCCGAGCGCACGACGGCTCCGACGGCGAGGAACATCAGCCCCGCACCGGCGACAAGGAGCCACATCGGGAACGAATCATCGACAAACAGCAGCAGGGACGCGGCGGCAACAACCATCACACCGCCGACGATCATCATCGTCACACGCGACGTACCGCGATCTGTGTACAGAACCATCCCACTCCCTCCAAGACGAGGACACCGGGCCCGAATCGATGCTCCCGGCAGCTTCCTCCTCGCTACATGAGCCGGGCGATACCGGCGACAACCGCTGCAACGCCGATGACACCGAGCAACATCTCCCCGGCAACCAGCCGTCGGCTCGCACCGTGCCGCCAGTCCACGATCGACGATGCCACCATCCCAATCGCAGCGAACGCGCCGCCAACGGCCAACAACCACGGAGCCCACGTGTCAACGAGATCGCCGGTGCTCCACGTACGATTGACCAGCGTGAGCGATCCATCTTCAGGTGCAGCGACGATGTAGGCACCGATCGCCGCGGCGACCAACCCAAGAATCGCGGCAACCCACGCCACAGCGTGAGCGCCGGCATCAACGTGATGGACTCGGGCCGGATGTGTCGATCCAGTAACCACAGATACCTCCTTCAGTTCACCGTCGACCATATTCCGTGGCCACATCGCCGAAAAGGGTGACACACACCCATTCTGGGGCGTGTGGGTACCCATGTTGCGCGTCGGCTCGAGGAGTGATGACAGGAGCGATCCGGATAGGGGAACACAGGTCGGCCCGATGCGGGTAGGCGATGAGGCTGCGACACGCGAACAGCACCCGAAGCTCGGGTGTTGTGATGAGCCTGAAATGGCAGTGCATCGTCGTCGACTGCGTCGACCCCGGCCCGCTGGCCAGATGGTGGGCTGATCTGCTCGGCTGGCGTATCACATTCGAAGAGCCCGACGAGGTTGTCCTTGAACCGCCGGAAGGTTCACCGGAGGATGGGGTATCGCCGGACATCCTGTTCGGCCGAGTTCCGGAAACCAAGCAGATCAAGAACCGCATCCACTTTGACCTCCGCCCAGACGACCAGGCACTGGAGGTCGCCAGAGCCGAGGCGCTCGGAGCGCGCCGAGTCGATGTCGGACAAGACGAAACCGTCACGTGGGTGGTTCTCGCCGACCCCGGAGGCAACGAGTACTGCATCCTCAGGGCACTGACCCCCGACGATACGCCCTCGGCCGACGCGCCTCGAGACAACCGGAGACCACCTGGCAGCAGCAGGGCCGGCGCGGAGTCACACCCTCGGTGTAGGTTCCGAAACATGCCGATCGTACGCATCACCGTCACAGCCGTCTCGGACGAGGGCGACAACGTGGTCGTATGGGGCCGAGCCGAACACGCTCCCTCCGAGGGCGAAACGATCGGCTTCGTCTTCCAGACCAAGGGCGAACAGGCCGACATCGCACTCGCCGAGCGGGCCAGTCGACTCGTTGGCGGCACCGAAGCCGCCATCGACTACATCCCGGTGGCCGGCGGGTGGAACCTCGGCAGAGGGTTGTCTGCTTTCGAGTAGCCGCAGAATCGTCGCCACACGCCAGACGATCAGCGGTAGGAGCGGTTCACATCCTCCGATCGGAGGGAGGTTTGCGTCCTGGTTCTCGGCTCGAAGGACAGGCGCGCCCTGCCGGATCCTTTGGTCGGGCGGGTGAGTTCTCGACCGCCCGAACTCACAGGATCATCGCCGGCACCGGTGCGATTCCTCCGATCAGGCCACTCTCCGTGTGCGACAATGAAGAGGGGTGCGCCGAGGGGTGCGCACCATGAGAATCCTCCAACTGGCGCCACCGTGGCTGTCCGTACCGCCTTTGCGCTACGGCGGGGTCGAGTGGGTCGTGAGTGGCCTGGCCGATGGCCTTGTTGATGCCGGACACGAAGTCACACTGGTCGCGTCGGGCGGTTCCGTGACGCGGGCAGAGTTGGAAGTCGTCTTCGGCGAGGCGCCGTTCGAGCAGCTTGGCGACGCTCGGATCGAGACCATCCAGGCTCTTGAGGCATACCGGCGCCGAAACGACTTCGACATCATCCACGACCACACTGCCGCGGTGGGTCCCGCGCTCGGCGCCGTGGCCGTCGGACCCCCGGTCGTCCACACCCTCCATCATGCCTGGCTGGATGAGCAGATCCGGCTCGCCCGACTGATTGCACCGCCGGTACGGCTCGTGGCGATCAGCCATGATCAGGCTGCCCGCTCCCCCGACGATGTACCGATCACCGCGATCGTCCACAACGGGATATCAGTGGACCGGTACCCGTTCACGACCGACAAGGACGACTATCTCCTGTTCGTTGGTCGCGCGAGCCGCGACAAGGGACCTGAAGAAGCGATTGAGGTTGCCCGCCGCCTCGACCGGCCGCTGGTCATGGCAATGAAGACAAACGAACCTCCCGAACGCGCGTACTGGCAAGAGGTCCTGCAGCCAATGATCGCCGCAAACCCAACGCGGATCAACCTCGTGCCCAACCCGAACCATGAACGTAAGGCTGCCCTGATGGCCCGAGCGGCGGCGGTGGTATTCCCCATCCAGTGGGCGGAACCATTTGGATTGGTCATGCCCGAAGCCAACGCGTGCGGAACGCCGGTCGTGGCGTTCGACATGGGGGCGGCGAGGGAAGTCATCGCTCACGGCAAGACCGGGTTCGTGATCCCCCCGGGCGACCTCGATGCCTTCTGTGCGGCCGTTGAACAAACGAACGATCTCCGCCCGGCCGATTGTCGAGCCCATGTCGCCAGGTGGTTCTCGACCCAACGAATGGTCGCCAATTACGAGCGGGTCTACGAAGCGGCACGAACCATCGACCTCCGCACGCCGACCCATAAGGTCGTTGTGGCCGAAGGCGGCGGACTCGTAGCATGAACGCTGATAACCCACGAAGGACTGGTACTGCTGCCGTGTGGTCGGATATTGGGCGGGTCCCATCTCATCCGAGTGGTGGAATCTTCACGATCGCCGGACGGGCATTCTGCGTGTCAGGGCGCAGTGGGAACATCGCCGAACTGGGACCCCAAGGCTTCTTCAGCAACGACACTCGTTTCCTCTCCGGATTCCACCTCTTGGTGAACGGCGTCGATCCTGAGGTCGTCGACGCCACGTCGATCGACGCCGACGAGGCTGTTTTCTTCCTCCGGAGCCGAGCGATCGAGCAGGACGAACACGCGGAGCCGGGTCTCGTCGTTCGACGGCATCGCTATCAGGGTCCCACCCTCCACGAGGACATCATCATCGAGAACCGCTCTGGCAGCGCGGCGAGCGTGACCGTCGAGCTGGAGGTCAGCGTCGATTTCGCGGATGTCTTCGACGTGCGTCGGGCGGGACCGGCGACAGAACGCCCGATCGGTGCTCGCCGAACCAACGGTGAATTGGTGTTCAGCTACAGCTCGAATGGATTCGAGCGGGCAACCAAGATCACCACCTCCGAAGACGCCCTGGGTGACGGCAGCTGCCTGGTGTTCGGCCGCCGGGTCGAGCCCAACGACAGTTGGAAGACCTGTGTGGACGTTGTTCCGGTCATCGACGGCTCCCCGATGCCGATCGAACGTTCCTGCACAACCGGTCACCACGCTCATGCGACGCCTGCCGCTCCTCGGCAGTTTGCTCACCCGCCGCGGTTGCGTTCGTCGGCCGACGCGCTGGAGCATCTCTGGGCCCACAGCCTCAGCGATCTGGCCGCCCTCGAGATCAGGATGGATGGTCAGCGCGTATTCGCCGCCGGCATCCCCTGGTTCGTAGCGTTGTTCGGCCGTGACAGCGTGATCACCTCCATCGAAGCGATGCTGCTCGATCGGGACGCTGCTCTCGGTACCGCCCAACTCCTCGCCGACCTCCAGGGCACCAAAACCGACCCATCGGTGTCGGAGGAGCCTGGGAAGATCCTTCACGAAGTGCGCTTCGGAGAGCGGAGCCTCCCCCATGATCTCTTGAGCCGCTACTACGGAGCGGTTGACACGACGCCCCTGTGGTGCATGTTGCTCGACAAGCTCCACCGGTGGGGGGCCGACTCGGCTCGACTTGGGAGGATGCTCCCAAACCTGCGAGCAGCCGTCGGGTGGATCCGGCACGGGCTCGAGGCCGGCGATGGGTTCCTCACGTACCGAGGAGACGTCACCCGTCTCGACAACCAGGGCTGGAAGGACTCGGGCGATTCCATGGTCGATGGAAGAGGACGCCAGCTCGACCAGCCCATCGCCGTCGTGGAGGCACAAGGATATGCCGTGGCAGCCCTTCGAGCAGCAGCACGACTCGAGATCGAACTCGGGGACCCGGCGCGGGCAACCGGCCTTCGTCTCGAGGCCGACGAACTCCAGCAGCGCATCGACGACCGTTTTTGGCGCGATGACCTCGACACCTTTGCGTTGGCGATCGGCAACGACGGTTGGGTTGCCGACACGGTCTCGTCCAATCCGGGCCACCTGTTGTGGGCAGAAGCGGTTCGCCCGGAGAGGGTGGCACAGGTCGCCAAATCACTGACCGGCGATGGGCTCTGGTCCGGATGGGGAATCCGCACCCTCACTCGGGACAACCCGGCATATCACCCCGTTTCGTACCACCGTGGCAGCGTGTGGCCGCACGACACCATGTTGGCCGTCGCCGGGCTGATCTCGTACGGACACTTCGATGAAGCACTCACACTGGTGGGAGGACTTCTCGCGGCATCGCCACACTTCTCGTACGAGCTGCCCGAGTTGTTCTCCGGAATCTCGCGCGCCGAAGTCCCACACCCCGTCGGATATCCCACGAGCTCGTCACCCCAAGCGTGGGCGGCGGCGGTGCCGATCTACCTGACCGAGCAACTGCTCGGGATCCGACCTGACCTGCCCGCCGGGCGGGTGGAGGTCGCGCCGCGGCTTCCCGACGGCATTGAGCTCCAACTCGACGGCCTCCGGCTGGGAAACGGCGTGCTATCACTACGCGCCGAAGGTCGCCGTGCCCAGTTCCTCGAGGTGCCGCCCGGCATCGACGTCGTTGTGCGGTAGGCGGCGCTCCGACAGCGCACTCGATCGGTGTAGTGGCCATTCGACCACTGCACCTCGCGTGTCTCTCGACGGGTCGCACGACCAAACCGAAGGAAATCAGCGCGTATGAGGACTCCGGCTGCCGACGGGCATCCTCAGTGGGAAGCGGTGCCGCACACCGGACGATCAGCGATACGAGCGGTTCACGTCCTCGGGAACAGGGTCGACCACGTCGTTGTCGACGTAGCAGAACACCCAACGCTCGCCGGGCTCGAACGACTGGATCACCGCGTGTCCGGCGTCGTGGAAGTGCAACGTGGCGTGTCTGTTCGGGGAGCTGTCGCAGCAGCCGACGTGGCCGCACTGCATACACAGGCGCAGGTGCACCCACTGGCCACCCATCTCGAGGCAGTCCTCACACCCGTCATGGGTGCTCGGCTCGACCGGTTCGAGATCGGTGAGGTGCACGCAGGACATAGAAACAACCTTTCACATGTCGGGGGGATCCTCGACGGCCCGCAGATCGTTGTTCAATCGATCGTGCGGTCGGTGAACGGTTCAGCCGCTGTCGACCAGGACATATTCCCGACCGCCCCTGCTGCCCAAGGCCGAATAGCCTTGGGACGAGACGGTCGCCGCCCCTCACAATGTTGTTGGAGGATCGAACAGAGGAACGGACCACGATGGCACGGCGCCACATCAAGATACGGGACGTCACCAACCCGACAGTTCTCGAGGCGATGCGGACGGTACCCCGGGACCGCTTCGTCTCCGAGAGCTACGGGGACGCTGCCTACGGCGACTTCCCGCTCCCCATCGGATACGGGCAGACGATCTCGCAGCCGTCGATCGTCGCACTGATGAGCGACGCCCTCGGCGTCGGACCGGGAGACAAGGTACTCGAGGTCGGAACCGGGTCCGGATACCAGGCGGCGGTGCTCGCGGCGCTCGGCTGTGAGGTCTTCACGACGGAGATCATCCCCGAGCTCGCCGCTCAGGCACAGGCCACCCTGAGCAACCTCGGCTACGACGTCACCGTCCGCAACATCGACGGGTACTTCGGGTGGGCTGAGCATGGTCCATTCGACGGCATCATCGTCACCGCGGCGGTCAACCACGTGCCAGCGCCGCTCATTGAGCAGCTCGCACCCGGGGCAGCGTTGGTGGCCCCGATCGGGCCGGTCGACGCCACCCAGACGCTGCACCGGTTCACCGTCGACTCGAACGGCGACATCCGCTCCGAGAACCTTGCCGCGGTGGTATTCGTTCCCCTCACCGGCGACGACCGACGGCCACACGTGCACCCGCCCGATGAGTGAGATCCCGCAGTCGGCGACGCCGGCGGTTCGGAGGCTACGACAGTGACCCATCGCTACGACATCGTGGAACACACGGCCGACACGGGCATCGAGACACGCGGGAACACCCTCGCCGAGGCGATCGGCAACGCTGCGTTTGCGCTGTTCGACCTCATGTACGACCTCTCCTCGGTGCCGGCGACGATGCCGGTCACCTTCGAATCGACCGCCGACTCACCTCCGGACCTGCTCGTCGACGTGCTGAGCGAGCTGCTGCTGCGCAGTGAAACCGACGACGTCGTGTTCTCTGAATTCCGGGTGCATGAAGCCGGGATGTGCGCAACCGTCGAGGCCGCAGGTGCACCATCGGTCGGGCGGGAGCTGCGGGGAACACCGATCAAGGCCGTCACGTATCACCGTCTCAGGTGCGAGCCGGCCCGGGATCAATGGGAGATACGGGTGATCTTCGACGTGTGAGTCATCGTCCTCTACCGGCGGCGGGCATGGCCGGGCATCATCCGTTGATGGAGCTTGAGCGGACGTCCGACTGCGAGTGGACCGTGCCTCGGTCGGGGGGAATGCGAGTCCCCGGCGTCGTATTCGCCAGCGAATCACTCATGGTGAAGGCCCGGGAGGATCGGGCGGTCGATCAGGTGGCCAACGTGGCGCACCTCCCCGGCATCGTGGGCGCCTCCTATGCAATGCCCGACATCCACTGGGGATACGGCTTCCCGATCGGAGGCGTGGCGGCGACCGACATCGACGACGGAGGTGTGATCTCCCCCGGTGGAGTCGGCTTCGACATCTGCTGCGGTGTTCGACTCCTCTCCTCTCACCTCACTGGTCCGGACTTCGCCAAGCACGCGCACCGGATCATGGCCGAACTCGACACCCGCATCCCGCGCGGAGCCGGAAAGGGAGGGATCGCCCTGCGCGGCCTGCTCGACAGCGTGCTCGAGCACGGCGCACGAGCAGCGCTCGACGCCGGCTACGGCACCAAGCGGGATCTCGACCGGTGTGAGGAACGAGGCACGTCCGCCGGCGGCCGACCCGAGCTGGTCTCACCCGAGGCGAGGCAGCGAGGGGGCGGCCAAATCGGTTCGCTCGGCGCCGGCAATCACTTCCTCGAGGTGCAGGTCGTCGATCGCATCTTCGATGCCGGCGCGGCAGAGGCCTTCGGGCTCCGACCCGGCACGCTCACCGTGATGATCCACTGCGGGAGCCGCGGTCTCGGTCATCAGACCTGCCAGGATCAGCTCAAGCTGATGGGTCCCGCGATGGCCCGGCACAGCATCACGGTGCCCGACCGTCAACTCGCCTGTGTCCCGACCGTTTCGCGAGAAGGGCAGGCCTACCTCAGTGCGATGGCGACGGCAGCCAACTTCGCGTGGGCAAACCGGCACATCCTCGCGCACGAAGCTCGGGAGGCGTTCTCGGCGGCACTGCGGACCGCACCGGCTGATCTCGGACTCGACCTCGTCTTCGACGTCGCCCACAACCTCGCGAAACTCGAGATGCACCTCGTCGCCGGTCAGCCAAGGAACCTATGTGTCCATCGCAAGGGAGCGACTCGAGCGTTCGGTCCCGGGCATGCCGACCTCCCCGACGACCTGAGGGGCGTCGGGCAGCCGGTGCTCGTGCCCGGCAGCATGGGAACCGCCTCATGGGTGCTGCGCGGCGTGGCCGACAATCCGGCGTTCGCATCGGCGGCTCACGGCGCAGGACGCCTCATGAGCCGGAGCGCCGCTAAACAACGGGCGAGTGGACGCGACGTACGGAAGGACCTCGAAACGGCGGGGATCGCCATCCGCCCGGGTTCGGTGCGGCTCCTGGCCGAGGAAGCGCCATACGCCTACAAGGATGTCGACGAGGTGGCGCGGGTGTGCGAGGCCGCCGGGCTCGCCGACCGGGTCGCTCGACTCCGGCCGATCGGCGTTGTGAAGGGCTGATCACAGGCGCCACTCGATCGAGGTCACTCCCTCGACAACAGCAATCACAAGGACGGAAGTCATCACGCCCACCACAACAAGGATGCGCATTGGCCGGCTCCAGCTCTGCCATCTGGGAGGAGTCAAGATCCTGACCAGCGCAAGAGATGCGAGGGCGAGCAGCACGAGGCCCACCAGGACGAGGCCGGCCGTCCTCGCCGGATCCGCAGGACAGCGGTACCACGCGACTCCAGGGTCGCCGCAGGGCGGGATTGCGGCAAGGCACGCCAAGAACGGCAGCCCGGCGCACACGGCAGTCGCCATCGTCGTGGCCCTCTACCCGACCAATCCGGTCGGGCGGCCGGGGTCGCCATCGACTCCTGGCGACGCACTTCACTTCGCACCTGACCGGCGCAGCATTCGGCCCCAGTCATCAGCCCATTGCGGCTGTGCCCTTGGGGCCGAGATGGCTGCCTCGCTCCGCCCGACCCCCGCGATTCGCGTATCGGACCGAAATCGGGACGCAATGCCGCAGAAGCGTCGCGGCATCGGCAGCTTTCGGCCGGGAGCATGCGGGCACTCGACAACGCACCGCTATGACAAGGGTCATCGATGCCGCCGGGCGGTTCCGCTCGACCGACGCAGTGGCGACGAATCTTCAGGCCACCGGGGAGGCGTCCCGCACAGCAGAACATATCTTTGCCCGATTCCTCAGCACACTCACAACGAAGACACTTCGAGCTCAGGGAATTGCTGTCCCCCTCCAGATGGCGACGGCTTCATCGCCGCGTGTTGGCATCGGGGCGATGAGAACATCATTCGAGATAGCGATCAGACGATTCCAGGCGAAGGCGTCGTATCCCACCAGGTCCTCGAAAGGCGTCTCGCTCCAGTGTGACCCGTCGATCGAATACCACAGCACCAATTCCGGTGGCGTACCCATGCACATGCCCTCGAGACCGCACGCAGCGTCCTCGAGTTGCTCAAGGGTGATCGTGAACTGCCCGGTGCCCGACTCGTCGACCACAGTGAGCGTCTGATTCGTGGTGTCGATCACCAGCGATTCAGGCAGGTCGTACCCCTCGCCTTGGTAGGACGAGACTGAGAGTGTTTCGCTGACGACGATCTGTCCCTCTGCGTCGAGTACTTCGAAGCCGTCCTCTCCCGGGCCGATGATCATCGTGGAGCCGTCCACCTCGATGACCACGGGTTCCCGCATTTCCGGTGGCAGCCACCCTGTTTCACTGTCGCCGGGCTCGCCGGCGGACACAATGCCGGCGTCGCCCACGGACACTTCGTAGATGTTCGTCGGAATGCCGCCGGTCGTCTCCCATGAATCCCCACCGTCCACGGAGACCCACAGGGCGTTGCCCGAGGTGGTGGATCCGGTCGCATACAACACGTCCGGTCCACCTGCTACCTGGAACACTTCGAGTGCACCCGCGGGGCACGGTGCATCGGACCAGTCGATCCCGTCGACTGACCGGCGCATCGTGCACGATGCGCCGCCCACCCAGGTGGAGGCCAAGTAGCCGCCTCGGCTCGGTGCGACGCTCCAGTAGGTTTCCTCGACCTCCGTCGCCGTCCACGTCACGAAATCCTCGGTGGTGAATGCCACGGAGCGACGCTCGTCGATACCAGTGACGCCCTGGCTGTAGGCGTCGAACAGTTCCCGATCGACCGCAAGATCCTGCACTCGCTCGGAGAACACGACGAACGGCCCCCATGTCACCTGCACGCGGTCCGGATCGATCATCATCCTGTTCGTATCCCGTAGCCCGGGCGGAAGAGCCGCTGCAACGGCTGGTTCGAGGAGCTGCCACGCAAACCCCATGGATTGATCGGCCATGACCACAGCCCTGTCAGAAGTAGCGGCGACCGATGCGTAGCGGATGGCACTCTGGATATACGGGTCGTCGTTGGGTTCGAGCACCACGCCGAGCGGCGCGCTCGTCCATGTGAGCCCATCGACAGATGACCACACCATCGCTTGAGTCCCGTCGTCCCCGGGCAGCGTACCGAACGCAAGGAGGCCGGGTCCACCGGCAACGACGTAGTCCAATGCGGCTCCGCTCCCGAAGGCCTCGGAGTCGAGCTCCGACCATTCACTCCCATCCGGTGCGGCCCATGCTCGAGACGGCCCGAACGAGCGCGCCTCTTCGGTCTCCGCGATCACTACGGATCCGGTCGGCGAGGTCGCAAGCGTTCGCGGGACGAATCCGGCCGGGAGGCGAAACTCCACGTCACCTGCAGGGGAGGCTCCATCCATCGCGGCTTCGGGTACGTCGACGCTCTCCGGAACGTCGACGCTCTCCGCATCTTCGGCAGTTGGGGTTCCGAGCCACAGTCGTGAGGTCGAGACGCCATCCGATTCGTCGATCGTCGTGACGATCACGTGTGCCGCGCCGACAGAGATGCCCGTCACGGCCCCCACAATCGGCGTCTCGGCCATGTCCTGACTCGTCCACTCGAGACCGTCCTGGGAGAAGTAGAGTGCCGCTCCGGATTGCATCGTCGGGAAGGGGCAGCAGCCCGCGGATGACGCACACGCTTCGCGATAGGCGGACTCGAGTTCATCGAATGTCACGGTCATGAGTTGGACATCATCGGAGACGAAGGTCACGGTCTCGGCTTCGTAGTCGACGACCGCACCTTCGGGGAGTGCAAGCTCCTCGCCCCACATCGGCTCGGCGATTCGCGGCTGTTCCTCCATGACCACCTCACCGGAAGGGCTGGTGACCGAGAGGGACGAGCGGCTCACCGTGAGCGTCCCCTCACTGTTCTCGACAACGGTCGGCTCCATCGATTCTGGACTGCACCAGCCGCCGCCTTCGCCCCAGCCCTCGGCCATGATGCCCAATGCGCCGGCGCCGAGCGTTCCAGTCGCGCCCGGAAGAGCTCCGAGCTCCGACCACTCCCGGCCATCACTGGACGTGAGCAAGATGCGGGCCTCGCCGGCCCACGCCTCGCCGAGCAGACGGTCCCCTTGGGGGTACATTCGCATTAGTTCCTGCGCTCCTGACGGCAACACGGCGTCCTCCCACGTTGTGCCGTCATCGGAAACGAGAACGCCCCCCGGGCCATAGCCCCACACGGATGCCACATACGTCGAACCCGACCAGAGGAGTCCGGACATGAACGTGGCATCTGAGGTCGCGAGGGTCGCGGTGTCGAGGGCCGCCCACTCCTCAAGGTCTGGAGACCCGAAAGCGACGAGCTCCTCATTCGACGGGCCACCCGTACCCGCAAAAGCGTCGGCGATGGCTGGGTCGATGCCGAGGTCTTCGAAGCTGGACGTGAAGACCATGAACGGACCGACCCGTACGTTGACCGACTCGGGGCTCGTCCCGATGCGATCGTCCGGGAGGTCTGCCGCGCCCGGCGGTAGGGCCGACTTCACGGCCTCGACGGCCGCATACCAGTCAAGACTGTCGTGCTGAACGCCGGCCACGAGACCGTGATCTGGTCCTGCAGCCAGGGCGTCGAGGTTGAGTATCGAGACTTGGAAGTCGGCGCCCGGCTCGGGCACGGTGTACCCGATCGGTCGTGCTTGCCACGACGAGCCGTCGCCGCTGGTCCATACATTCACCGAGTACGTGTCGCCGTCCGGCACGAATCCAGCGGCAATGACGCCCGGACCACCCGCCACGAGCGCGCTGACGCTTGCCCCGGAACCGAACACCTGGGTCTCCATCTCCGTCCACTCGGCGCCGTCCAATGAGTTCCAGACTCGCGTCGGCGCGTAGAAGCCGCCCTCGTGGGAGCGCGCAACGGCGTAGAACCCGTGATCGGTCACCGCGACGCCCGGCACAAACCCGTCCGGAATCGTGAGCACCTCGGTCCAAGTGAAAGCGCCGACAACCGGCGGTACCTCAGACGCTTGCTGGTCACCCACCGCCACGTCAGCTTCCGTAGTCTCAACGACCGTGGTCGCGATCGATTCGTCCTCGGGGACCGGTTCGTCCTCGGGGGCCGATTCGCCAAAGCACGAGGACGCGACGAACAGCACAACAGCCGCTAGGAGGACGAGGCGGGGCACTCGGGAAGTAGATGCCATTGCACACCCCTCTCTCAGGGGGCTGTGGTCTTCCCCGAGCGGGGCAACCCCCACTCATCTGATCATCGCACAGCCCCACGGACGCGGCAACCCTTCCGGCAGAATCATGAGGACCGGTGGTCGGACCAGGGAAGGGCGCTCGACCGGTGATCGCAGCGTTGGTCTTTGTGCCCTGGTTGGCGATGTCCCACGGGTGGATGGTGAGAGGGAGAAATCCGTGTGTCACCTTTCGGGTGGCTTCAGCATCTATTGGTGCAAGACCACCGAGGCGCGAGTGCGATGGAGTTGCTCAGCAGGACGGAACCGGAAGAGTGGCAGATCGTCAGCCAGATGTACCCGTCGCTCCGCCGCTTCGCCGCCGTGGCCGCCCCCTTCGATCTCGAGCCTGATGATCTGCTGCAGGAGGCGCTCGTTGCGGTGATGCGCAAGCACCGGTTGACCGAACTGGATCATCCGATTGCCTACATCCGCAAGACGATCCTCAACGCGGCAGCCGCCCACAGTCGCCGGATGGGGCGCCGCCGGGTGGCGTTGCGACGCTATGCCGCATCCGCAAGCGTCGCTGCCATGCCGGGATACCCGTCGGATCTGGCCGACCTCGAGCGATTGTCGCCCAGGGAGCGAGCGTCCCTCTACCTCCACGAAGTCGAGGGATACCGGTTTGCGGAGATCGCGTCGATGCTCGGCTGCTCGGAAGCCGCAGCGAAGAAGGCCGGTTCACGGGCACGCCGGCGGCTGGCCGTGGAGCTGAGTGCTGGAGGGACAACATGAGTGATCTGAAACGTGCCCTTGCCGATCTTGCCGAGCGCGGCACGCCGATCGGCGCCGACCGCCTCCGCGATCGGGTCATGCTCGACCTCGCCCCGGGATCTTCATCGGCATGGTGGCGCCGAGTGGACGCTCGTCGACCCGCAATCCTGATTCCGGCAGCCGTCATAGCGACCCTGGTGTTGGTCGGTGCCGTTCCCCTGCTGTTCGGCTGGATGGGCACGAGCGAGTTCGAAGCGACGACCGCAACAACCGTGGCCGAACCCCAGCCCGTACCTCCCGCGCCGGTGCTCGTGGGTGATGGTCAGACGGTGAGTGTCACCGTCACCGACGTGGCGGGCTATCCAGGCTACGAACTCGCCGCAGTCCTCTATGCGGATGAGGAACTGACGGATCTGGACAGCGACGCACTCGGCGGCTTCCGGTCCGTCGTCGACGGCAACGACTTCACCACGACAGAAGTCGTGCGCGAACCCGGAACACCGGGCATAGGACCATTCCCCCACGTGACCGATCAGGCACTGACCGTGGCACCGGGCACGTACACCCTCGTCGTGTGGGTCGATGTCGGGCTGGGCGGGTTCAACCGATGGGTGCCCGTCAACTCCGACGGCATGGGCCTCTACGGCTGCCAGGCCGTCTTCGAAGTCGGAGGCGATGCCCAAACCGACGTCGTCGTCCCCGCAAACCTCGTGCCCAACGGCTGGAACACGGACTGCGCCACCGGAGCAGCGCTCCCGGGGACCGACGCCGCCGCAGCCGTCGCACCGTCCATGGACGGCGACGGAATGTGGTGGCCTGAGTTGGAGATGTCGATGCCTCCCGTGGAGGGCGCGGGTGATGGTCAGACAGTGAGCGTCACCGTGACGGACGTAACGGGCCACGATGGCGATGAGCTCGCCGGGGTGCTCTACGCGGGCGGCGACTTGACCGATCTGGAAAGCGACGCGCTCGGCGGCTTCTGGTCTGTGGTCGACGGCAACGACTTCACCACGACAGAAGTCGTACGCGAGCCAGGAGTATTCGGAGAGAGCCGGTTCCCCTTCATCGCCGACCAAGCGTTGGCCGTCACACCCGGCACCTACACCCTGGTCATGTGGGTCGACGCCGGCCTGGGTCCGATGAGCCGATGGGTGCCCGTCAACTCCGACGGGATGGGCCTCTACGGCTGCCAGGCCGTCTTCGAAGTCGGAGACGATACCCAAACCGACGTCGCCGTCACCGCAGACTTCGTATCCAACGGCTGGAACACCGACTGCACCACCGGAGTCGCTATTCCCGGAACCGACGCCGCCGCAGCCGTTGCTCCACCGGTATCTCCCGACGATGCGTGGACGCAAGAGCGAGAGATGTCGATGCCTCCGCCGGTGGGCGTGGGTGAGGGCCAGACGGTGACTGTCACAGTGACGGACGTGACGGGCCATCCAGGCTACGAACTCGCTGGCGTCCTCTATGCGGGTGGCGAGCTGACAGATCTGGAAAGCGACGCGCTCGGCGGCTTCTGGTCTGTAGTCGACGGCAACGACTTCACCACGACAGAAGTCGTACGCGAGCCCGGAGAACCGGGCATGGGATCGTTTCCGCACGTGACCGATCAGGCACTGACCGTGGCACCAGGCAGGTACACCCTCGTCGTGTGGGTCGACGTTGGGCTCGGCGGACTCAAGCGATGGGTACCCATCAACTCCGACGGCTCAGGTCTCTACGGATGCCAGATGATGTTCGTAGTCGGCGACGACACTCAGACCGATGTCGTCGTACCCGCAAACCTCGTACCCGACGGTTGGAACACCAACTGCAGCACCGCAGAAGCGATCCCCGGAACCGACGCCGCCGCAGCCGTAGCCCCACCCATGAACGACTACGAGGGGTGATTCCGACCGGCCAGTATTCGGGAAGGACTCCCGAGTTCTCGAGGTCTATGGTTCCGTGCGGCATCTGGAGCCAATGGGGATGATCCGCTGCCGCCAGGTCGACCCCGTCGAGGCCGCGTGGTTCGTGCTTCGCGACGTCGTCACGCTTCCGGAAGGAAGCAGCACTCCACCGATCTGTGGATCGCCGGCGCCGCCGCGCCGATTCTCCGGCGATCAACAGGTCTCGGCGCTTGGGACGTCGAACCCTCTCAGGCCAGTCGAACACAACGGCAGAAGCCCCAAGCAATGCTTGGGGCTTCTGAACGACGATATGCCATCATGCGATGGGCACCGCCTCACGCCGAGGCGAACATCCGCTACGCCTTGCTACCGGCGGTTCTGCGGGCGACGGGCATCGCGAATCCCGTACATTGGCACTTGGGGACCGTGCAGGTGTTGCGGATGTGGTGCTCCCGTTTGGGGTGACCGCATCCGCTGCAACGTTGCCGCTCGGCGCCAGCGACACGAGGCTGGGAGGCCCTCAGCGAGAACGCTCTTTGGCGACGCTCACGGCAAGGTCGCGACCGTCGAGGTCGGTGCCGTTGAGCGCCGAGATCGCCGTGTCGGCGCCTTCCTGTGACTCCATCTCGACGAAGCCGAAGCCTCGTGACCTGCCCGTATCGCGGTCGTTGATGACCTGGGCCGTCTTCACATCGCCGTGCTGAGCGAAGAGGGTCTCCAGGTCGGCTGTTGTGGTGTTGAACGTCAGATTCCCAACGTAGAGGTTGCTGGACATGCGGGGGCTCCTTCAGAAGCGTCGGACCGCCGGGGGCTGACGCCCCGCCAGAGGTGCGGTCCGAGCCAGGCGCAATGCGTCGACGAGAAGCAGCAGGTCGTGCGGTGATCCCGCCGGACGGATGTGGCGGGACGGGCGCTGTACGCGTGATACGTACGCTGTCAGCACCAAGGGTAGCGGCCGACGGACGGTACCCGACCGGAATCGCTGTGGCATCGGCGGCTCGGGCCCCATGCGATCGATGCTTCGCCGACAGTCCGACCCCCGTAGGGGCCGAACGCGAGTAGCCTTCGCAAGCGCGGTTCACCCGCACCTCACTTCTGTTCTCGGAGCCGCCGATTTGGCACCCGGTTTCACTGCCTTGACGAGTGATCGTCACCTACTCGCCGTCCCGGCGACCCCCACCCCTGGAGGATGCAATGGAAATCGGCCTTCGTGACACATCAATCTGCTTCGTCAGCACGTATCCGCCGACCGTGTGCGGCCTGGCCTCGTTCACGGCCTCGCTCGCCAACGCCGTCGCCGGCAGTCGCGGCTCTCGAGCCGGCCTCGGCGTGGTTGACCTCGTCGACGGACCCGCACGGGTACGGGGCACAGATGTCGCATACGGCCATCGAGTCGGCAATCCCGCCTCACTCCGGCAGGCACTACGCGTGTTGAACTCGTACGACACCGTTTCGATCCAGCACGAGTTCGGCATCTTCGGCGGGCCGGACGGCGAAGAGGTCCTCGATCTCGTCTCGGGTCTCAACGTGCCATCGGCCGTGACGTTCCACACCGTGCTCAACGACCCAACTCCGCACCAGCGGATGATCATCGACCACCTCGCCGAGATGGCCGATCGCCTCGTGGTCATGAGCCAGACGGCTGCGGAGCGGCTGAACCGGCGCTACGGCGTCGACGCAGAACGCATCGACGTCATCCCCCACGGAGCCGACACCCGTTTCGCCGGACCTTCACTGGTTTCGGGTGACCGTCCCCTCGTCCTCACGTGGGGGCTCATCGGACCGGGCAAGGGCCTAGAGACGGTCGTCGAGGCCTTCGCCGGCCTGGTCGACCTCGATCCGCGTCCGCGGTATCTGATCGCCGGGGCCACTCATCCCAATGTGCGAGCAGACTCGGGCGAGGCCTATCGAGACGGCCTGGTCTCGATGACTCACCGCTTCGGAGTGGAGGACCTGGTCGAGTTTGACAACCGATATCTCGATCGAGCAACCCTCGCCCGCCTGGTGCGCAGCGCCGATCTCGTCGTACTCCCATACTCGTCGGTCGAGCAAGTGACCTCCGGCGTTCTCGTCGAGGCGATCGCAGCCTCAAAACCCGTGATTGCAACCCAATTCCCGCACGCCGTGGAGTTACTCTCCGGAGGGGCCGGCATCACCGTTCCCCACGGCGACCCCGCGGCGCTCAGCGGGGCGCTCCGAAGCCTCTTGACCGATCGGCAATTGACTTCGCACATGTCCCGGCAGGCGCGCCAGATTGCCGACGGGTGGTTCTGGCCGATCATCGGCGCGCGCTTCGGTGCGATGATGTCGGACCTCGCGAGGGAAGACCACAACATCGAGCCGATGCCGACGTTGGAGGTCGCCCGTGTCGCCGGATGAGCGTGCCGAGGCGGCCCGTCGTCCTTCCGGATCTTCGTTCGCGGCCGCCGGGTCAGAGCTGCCGCTTCCGAGATACACGCACCTTCGGCGGCTCACCAACGCCACCGGACTCTGGGAACACGCCCGTTTCTTGAAACCGCGCATGGAGCATGGGTTCTGCACCGACGACAACGCTCGCGGTCTCCTGGTTGCATCGCGTCCGACATCGCCATCCTCCGACCTGGTGGACCTCGGCGAGATCTACCTCCGTTTCGTCCTCGATGCCCGCACCGGCTCTGGTCAGTTTCACAACCGTCGCGGCGCCGACGGCGCCTGGATCGACGAAGTCGGCGGTGACGACAGCCAGGGTCGGGCGTGGTGGGGGCTCGGGACCGTGGCGAACTCAGGTCCGACGCCGTGGATGAGGCAAGCGGCCCTCGATGCGTTCGCATCGAGCGGTTCGTTCGAATCGCCGCACCTGCGCTCGAATGCCTACGCGGCTCTCGGTGCAGCCCAAGTGCTGGCGATCGATCCGGGCCACGCCGCCGCTGCCGGACTCCTCGGACGAACCTCTGGGCTGATCGCCGCCGCCGCCAGCGAGAGAATCCCCTGGCCGGAAGCACGCCTCGCCTACGACAACGCTCGTCTCCCCGAAGCCCTCCTGGCGGCGGGCAAGGCTCGCGGTGATCGTCACCTGATCTCGGTCGGTCTCCGTCTTCTGGAGTGGCTCGTTCGAGTCGAAACCAACCATGATCACTTCAGCTTCACCCCGGCCGGCGGTTGCGCACCCGGCGCCCGGCGGCCGGCGTTCGACCAGCAACCCATCGAGGCCGCAGCGATGGCCGAAGCCTGCTACCTGGCGTGGACCATCACCAGCCAACCGGTGTGGAGGCAGCGATCCCTCGACGCTGCATGGTGGTTCATGGGACGCAATGACAACGCAATGGTGCTCTACGACCCCGAGACAGGCGGAACCTGCGACGGTCTGACGGAACAGTCGGTCAACGAGAACCGGGGAGCGGAATCGACCCTCGCCGGCATCACCGCACTCCAGATCGCCGCTCTGTGCTCGGCCGAAGACCTTGGGACTGCAGCGTTCTGATGTCCTCCATCCCGGTCACTCGCCTGCCTGTGCGGCTCGCTCCGGACGCCGACCGACTCATCACGAAGCCGTTTCTCGCAATCGACGATGCTTCGGCCGAAGGAAGAGCTCGTGTCGACCAACTGATCAGCCGGATCCTCGACCTATCCCCTGATCAGGTCGAGGCGACGCTCGAGGAGCTCCGCCGGGACTTCCATCAACGGCATACCGATCTCGACGCCGTGTTCGAGCGCGGGTTCCGGGCGGTTGCGCAATCGGTTCCCGACGCCGCAGATCTCCCGGACGACACGCGGCGACTCGTGGGCGCATACTTCATGCACGAGTACTCGCTCGAGGGTGCTGCACTCACCAACCCGTCGATCGTGGCTCATCCCGATCAGACCGGCTTGCCCGAGCGCTCGCTTCGGGTCATCATCAGTCTTCGATCGATCGGCGAAGGCCACGTCTCCTCGATCGAGTTTCGAACGGGCGTGGTCGGACCGGGCGGCGACCTCGAGATCGAGGCACCGGGTGTTCCAATGACCGGACATCGTCAGTCCCCCGTGTTCGACAAACCGATGTTCACCGCAAAGCTGACGGAGATGGGAGCGACCAATGACCTTACGCTCCGAACACTGTCCTCACTCGAGGATCAGTTCACGATGGCGGACCTCGACGACGCACTCGGCGATCTCGCCAGACACGAAGCAGCGTCGAACGCCGTCCAACACGTCATGCAGATAATGCACTGGCTGGCCTCGTCCAACTACAAGGTCGCGTTCCCTCCGGAATCCGACCTGTCGCAGCGGGTGCTTTTTCCCAACGGACCGTCGGAGAGCCGCGGAATGGAAGACGCCCGGTTGACGCGATTCGTCGCGACCGACGGCTCGATCATCTACTACGCGCCGTACACGGCATACGACGGCTTCAACATCCTGCCCCAGCTCATCCAGACGGCCGACTTCGAGACCTTTCGGATCGCCACGCTCAACGGACCGGGCGCCGCGAACAAAGGTATCGCCATCTTCCCTCGCCCGATCGCCGGTCGGTATGCCGCTCTCGCCAGGACCGACGGCGAGAACAACTTCCTCATGCTGTCCGACCACATTCGCTTCTGGCACGATGCCGAACGTATCCAGGTGCCGACCCGACCGTGGGAGCTGATGCAGATCGGCAATGCGGGACCGCCACTCGAGACCGGCGCGGGGTGGCTCGTTCTCACACATGGCGTCGGCCCCATGCGGCGGTACACGCTCGGTGCCGTCTTGCTCGACATCGATGATCCGAGTCGGGTCATCGGGCACCTCCGTGACCCGCTCCTGGTGCCAAACGAGCCGGAGCGCGACGGATACGTCCCCAACGTCGTCTACTCATGTGGATCGATCATTCACAACAACCATCTGGTGATCGCCTACGGAGCGTCCGATACCTCAACCGGCTTTGCCACCGTCCCGGTCGATGCTCTGTTGTCCGCGTTGAGCTAGATCCGCGGGGCCGTCACCCCGTGGCGAGGATCCGGTGGTAGAGCGCCAGGTAGTCGTCCACCATCCGCGCCGCGTCGAACCGTCCCTCGATCGAGCGGCGCACAGCAGGCCGGTCCAGGTCGTCGGCGTCACGAACCGCGACAACCGCCTCATCAACCGTCGACACCAGGTATCCGTTGCTACCCGGTCGGATGATCTCCGGCATCGAGCCCCGCGCGTAGGCGACCACCGGTGTCCCACAGGCCATCGCTTCCACGACGCTGAAACCGAACGGCTCGTCGAAGTCGATCAGATGGAGGAGTGCCTTGGCGTGGCCCAGAACGTTCTGGCGGCGATCTGGCCCGACCGGCCCGAGGTAGATGACGCGCTCCCCGTCGACGTGCGGCTCGACCTCGGTGGTGAAGTACTCGTGATCCTGAACGATCCCTGCGATCACCAGTGGGAGACCCGCCTGCCTGGCCACTTCGATCGCGACGGCGGTTCCCTTGTCGGGGTGGATCCGACCAAAGAAGACCAAGGAGTCGCCGCCCGGGCCCACTTCGAAGGACCCGATATCGATCCCGTGGTGAATCGTCGCCGCATACGGCAGTGCCGGATGTCGGTCGGCGTCGCTGATTGCCACGTAGTGGACGCGATCGGCGTACTCGAGATACACCGGCACGGTGTCATCGTTGGCGAATCCGTGGATGGTGGTGACCACTGGGGTGTCGACAAGCCGGGTGTAGGTGAGCGGGAGGAAGTCAAAGCTGTTGTGGATCAGATCGAACTCGACGGCACGTTCGAACAGGGCAGCGATGTGCAGTGCCTCCCACGTCTTGGCGTCGAGCGTCGGGTCTTCGGAGTACCCGGTGGGAGCAACACCCACCAGCCGGGCCGCGGTCACTGAGTCGGCAGTGGCGAACAGCGTCACGTCAACACCGCGGGCAACGAGCCCTTCGGTCAGAAGCGACACAAACTGTTCCCACGGCCCGTAGTGCCGCGGTGGGACCCGCCACGAGATGGGGGCGAGTACTGCGACGCGCAGTCGATCTGGATCCGGGCCAAGGAGGTCGGGCATGGGGTGCGCGGTGGTCAGCGTCCGAGGACCCGGGCCTCGGACTCGTTCGCCATGCTCTCGGCGGCCAATCGCTTCGTCCTCATCTCGAGGCGTTCCGCTTGGAGGCTCTTGGCGACCACCTCTTTGATGTTCCGATCGCGCGTGTCGTTGGTCGCCATCAGTGCCTCCCAGCCGGCGATCGGAGACGATCGCCACCGGTCATTGTCGCAGACTCCGAACCCTTGACCCACCACAACGAACCCATCCACGCGATTGTCCACATCCTTGAGTCGGAGCGCCAGGACCTCGACGAGCGTCAACACCTCGGCGGGGTACGTCCGGCCCTTGTCGGCCGGCACACGACCGCGGTGGTATCCGGGTTGGGTGACATCGCTCCCCGCCAGGACAACCTACGCGGTGGCCGTGACCGGTTCCAGACCTGCGATCGACCGTAGCTCAGCGGAGCGGGATCACCTCGAAGCCGCCGTCCTCGCCCCGATCGACAACCACCACGTGCCGGTGCGTCTCGCCGCTCAGCGCTGCCATCGCTTCCTCGACTGAGTTCGCCTCGACCACGGGTCCGGCGGCCGGGAACACCCGGACCCGCATGTCGGCGCCGACAATGGCGCTCCGAAGTTCGGCCCCGTGACTCGTGATGAGGATCACGTCCCGCACCGCTGCCTTGGCGGGCTTCGGTGTCGTCGAGCGGTCCTCTCTCGCGACCGCGAAGTGGTACCACGCAACCGCCCCGGCCGTGACGAGCAGCGCGAACGGAACCGCCATGGCATCGAACATCTCGGTCCCAACGCTGCCCTCGAGGATCGCCTCGACAAAGGCATAGACAAGGACGAGCAGGCTCACCAGCGCGACGAGCGCACTGATGCCGAGCACGACGAAGACGTAGATCCTGCGGGTCGTCGCCTGGGCCTCGTCCACGCCCTGTCGCCTGCGCTCGCTCTGCGCCCGCCACCAGTAGACACCCCACAGAGGCCCGCCGACGATGAGCAGGGTGAGAGCGACGGCGATAGCGCCCCGGTCGGAACCCGTGATCTCCGTCCCAACGATGGCCCAGATGGCGTAGGTGACCAGCGTGGCGATGCCGGCAGCGGTCACACCCAGACCCATGAAAGCGAGCAGGTACTCGTAGAGGCGGTCGACCGTGCCCCGTTCGCGAACGGGCCCGCGGTCGAGCACCGAACGGTGGTACACCCATGTGGTGGCTCCGACAACGACGACGCCGACGGCAGCCGGAATGATCTCGAAGTGGGCGACGGTCGCCTCGGGCGGATCTCCGAGGATCCACTCCAGCACGGCGAACACTGCCGTGCCTCCGGCAACAACGACCATCGCGACACCGCTGAGTACGCCGGCGAACAGCACATATCCGACCCACAGGATCGTGCGCTCCTCGCGGACCGCGATCCGCAGCCAGTACCAGACCCACACGACGGCGCCGACAACGAGAGCCACCAGCGGCCGAACGATCTGATCGGCGTTCGGACCAACCGACACGACATCGAAGATCGCGTCGTAGATCACGACCAGCGAGGCGGCGGCGGTGATCGCTCCCGCGACCAGCATGATGGCAAGGCCCACGAACGACCCCAGGATGCGCTCGAACCACAGGTCGGGTGCGTAGCGGGGGATGCTCGCGATCCACCAATGGACGCCCCAAACGACACCCCAGACCACGGCATTCACGAAGACCGCTGCGTCGGCACCGTCACCGACGAACAGGTCACCGAAGAAGGTAGTCAACAGCATCACTGTGGCGATCAGCGAATCGAACAGCACCAGGGTGAGGTAGAGGACCCACCCGGCCGAACGCATCTCCGCCGGATCGTCGCGCAGCTTCCGGCGCGTGTAGAAGGCGAGGCCGACGAAGACGGGAACGCCGACGATCAGGAGCGAGATCGATCGTGCGATCGCTGCGGTGTCCTGCGTGATCTGATCGGAACCCCCCAGCGCCTCAGTCAACACGCCGGTCAGCCCGACACCCGAGAGCACCAGGGCGATCAGTAGCACGAGATACTGGAAAATGCGACGCACCGCAACGCCGGCGCTCTCGCCCGTGGTCCCATCCCCGCCGCCGGCCAAACGGACCACCAGCACCACGACGCCGGCGATGATCAACAGGGGCAGGAGTCCAAACAGCATTGCTACACATCCCCGCAGTAGATGGGCCACGGTTCCTCGGCGATCAGCCATTCAGTACCGCGCTGTTCCACGATCAGCGTCTCGTCGAACGACCAGGAGTCCCCGAGCACTCCCCCGCCCGACCCTTCGGTGATCTCGATGTCCACCGTCACGCGGTCACCGGTCGGATCGGCATCAACGATCACGGCCCGGAAACTCTCCGGTGAATGGCGAATCTGGTCCAGGTCTGCACGACACCGCTCGAGAAGTTCAGGCGTCATGAGGAGCTCCACCTCGACTTGGTCGCCATCGATCACCGCCTGGAGGTAGTTCTGTACGGTTGCCTCGGGAGTTCCGGGATCGAACTGGCCAGGCGGTTGGAGCGCCAGGACGATGGCGACGACCACCACCACAGCCAGCGACGCCCCCACGATCGCCAGCACCAATCCGCTGCGCGTGACGCGGCTCATACCGACAGTGTCGTCTTCCGCGACGCGCGCGTCTAGGTCCCCTCAGCAGTCGAGGGCGCGTACCGAGATGTCGACATGGAGCTTGGCGTGGCCTGCATATTCCCGGACCTCATCGGGCGAGTCGGTGTCCAGGGCGAACGTGGCCCAGCCAACGACCCGCATCGGATGGCTCGCGAGTGTCGGCATCGTGTTGTTCCCGGGTCGCCAGGCGTCGATTGCCACCAGCATCTCTCCCCACCTCGCCTCCGGGTCGTCCCAACTCCCCCCGAGCACATCGGCCTCGATGCAGGCGTTCGCGGCGAGCGGGATCGCGAGACCGGACGGCGCTCCCTCCAATCCGGGGAGCACACCGACGTCCGTGGCCCCGCTCACCGCGCCGTCACCATCACGGTCGCCATAGCCGGGCCCGTTGGGTCCAACAATGAGGTTCGCAGCGGCCTCG
This sequence comes from uncultured Actinomycetota bacterium, assembly GCA_963785245.1. Lineage (GTDB taxonomy): Bacteria > Actinomycetota > Acidimicrobiia > Spongiisociales > UBA5794 > JAHEEL01. The sequence goes on from CAWAUO010000013.1 coordinate 67,119, forward strand.
GCGGCCTCCTGGGCGACTGTCACGGTCGGAGCCACCCGCCACGTCGCAACGGCTTCGTCGACCATGGCCATCCGTTCGGAATACGACACCACGTCCGTATCGAGAGAAGTCGAGGTCGTCGCGACGGGACCGTTCGTCGACGGTGACAAGGTGGTATCCACGGAGTCCGCCGTCGACGGTCCGCCGCACGCGGCGAGGACGACGGCTGCCGCCACAGCCCACATGGTTGCCTTGGATGTTCTCATGTCCGGGTTCTCCTGGTGGTTGTCCGTTGAAGGATGGCGATGTCCGGGCGTGTCATGCCCACAGGGTCGTGCTCCACTGGGCCAGCGTCGACGAGACCTTCGGGTAGAGGCCCACCACCATCGTCAGGCCGAGCACCATGGCGATCACAGCTCCCACCCTGGTGAAGGGCCCCTTCCCGAGTCGTTCGAGCAGCGCTCCCCCGGCCAAACCGATGGCCAGGCCGACCGCAAGGACACCAACGAGGAACATGGCCAGGCCGCCGATGGCCGCCCACGGATCGTATTGCGCCGTGGTCAGGGCCTCGCCCAACTCGGGGCCCACGCACGGCTGCCACGCCCAGGCAGCGCCAACCCCGGCGAGGGCGACCGGAACGAACGTGACCCCGAAGCGCCACCACAGCAGCCCCGCGACAACGAGAGCCACACCGGCCAGCCACACCGGCGGAACAAGCCATCCCGCCACCGCAACCCAGGCGGTCAGAACGACGGCGCCGGTGAAGGTGCCCAGAATGCTCGGGCGGCGCGTCGCCAGACCCACCGCGATGGCGGGGACGAGCAGGATCCAGGAGCACGGCAGCAGCGACTGTGCGACTCCCTCGACGAACGCGTCGATCATCCGAGCAGCGTGGCGACGGCGTCATTCAACTCCTCGTACGCACCCTCGCCGATGTGGTCGAAGCGGATGCGGCCCTCCTGATCGAGCACGTACGTGCGGGGCCAGTAGGCGGGCGATCCCTGCCAGACATGGAAGCTCTGCCGCTTCGTATCCATGGCGATCGGCCAGGTAACGCCGAGTTCCACGGCGGCCTCGGCGATCGCATCCGGATTCTTCTCGTAGTCGAACTCCGGCGAGTGAACACCCACGACCTCGAAGTCCGGTCCCTGATGTTCGGCGTACAGGGCCTCAAGGTTGGGCAGTGTCGCCTTGCAGTTGGAGCAACCGAACGTCCAGAACTGCACGACCACAACGCTGCCTCGGAGATCCTCCAGCGACTCGACGTCGGCCTGCAGCCACCCATCAATACCGACGAGTTCCTTGGCGGGCCCGAGATCGGGCAGCGGCTCCTCGGCCTGCTCGGGTTCGGCCGTTGTGACGGTGGTGGAGGGAGAGGTTGTTGATGGTGCCGTCGTTGGTACCGTTGCAGCAGGCTCGGCGCTGGAGCACGCAGCCGCCAGGAGCATCAGCACGACGGCGGAGAGAGTGAGTCGTTTCATCACCACCGACCATACGGCGGGGCGGTGCCTGAGGCCGCTTAACAATCAGTGAACGGGACCCCTCTGCGCCGGCACCCGCGGAACCGTCGGTTCCTCACCCGTCCGCACTTCGAAGCCGATCGCGTCAAGGAACGATCCACAACTGCCGATACACCTTCCAGAGCGGAAGCGAGAAGGATCGATGCAGACGAACCCCTGCCCATCGTGCGGTCGAACGGACGGCCGTCACTCCCACCTTCGCCCGGGTGTTGCCTACCAGCCCGGCGCCGGATCGCTCAAGTGCGCGATCTGTTCCGGACCGCTCGCCGACCACACCGTCAGCGACCATGCGGCGCGCGTTGCCGAACGCCTCGCCACCCTAGGATTCCCGACTCCCGTCAACATCGGGATGCCGTAGGCCCGACGCCGGTCGACGACGGACGTTCTACAGCGAGTAGTCGCCGAAGCGGCCCCACGTCACGAACGCTGACATGCCGAGCAGAATCACGCTGACGACGACGTTCTGCATCTCGCTTCGCCTGCCGTGGACGACGATCGCCCCCACCTGCGTCAATCCCAGCCCAACCGCGGCCAGCGGCACGAGCACGGGGGCGATTCCGGTGATCCCCGGCAGGATCAGGCCGACTGCGCCCACGATCTCGAGGCCGCCGATTGCCTTGATGACACCTTCGGAGAAGTCGTCGACCCAACCCATCTGTTCCGACAGCTCCTCCTTCGACTTCACCACCTTCATGAGTCCGGCCATCAGGAAGGCTGCTGCGAGCAATCCTTGAGCAATCCAGAGTGCAGTGTTCATACTTGTTTGGCTCCAAACGATTATTGAACAATCAACTTCTCGATGATGTTAGTCTGTTGAGCGTTCAACTAATCAGAAGGTGGAGACGAGCGATGAGTGACGCGGCACCGAGCGGCCTGACGATGGCAGAACTGCGAACCTGGCGGCGCGTCGGAACCGGGTTCTCGAAACTCCTCAGCACCTTTGACCGGCAACTGCGCGATGACGCCGGCCTGAGCCTCGACGACTTCGACGTCCTCGCCACCCTTGCGTCGGCGCCCGGGGATGCCATGCGAATGACCGCCCTCGCGGAACGTATCTCCTTCTCCCCCAGCCGACTCTCACACGCCGTCCGGCGCATGGAACAACGCGGCTGGGTCACGAGAGAGAGCACGCCAGACGACCGCCGCGGTCGCCTGGCACACCTCACAACGCGGGGAGATCAGGTTCTCCGATCGGCCTGGCCCGGCCACGCCGACCTCATCCGTCGTCTCGTCATCGACCCGCTCGACCCGGAGCAGTTCGACAACCTCGGCCATGCCTTCGCAGTCATCAGCCAGGCCGTCGCGGCCGAACACGAGCGGTGCGAACCACCCGCCCCGACGAGTTGACGCCCGGCCTCCACCACGAACACGCTTCCCATCCACGAACCAAAGGACACTGCATGTTTGAACTCGGACTCACCAGCTTCGCCGAAGCTCCCCCGGAACCCGTCGGCGGCAAGATCATCAGCCACGGCGAACGGCTTCGCAACGTCGTCACCGAAATCGAGTTGGCGGACCAGGTCGGGCTCAATGTCTACGGACTCGGCGAGCACCACCGCGTCGACATGGCGGCCTCCGCTCCCGCCATCACTCTCGCAGCAGCGGCGGCGCGGACCGAGCGGATCCGGCTCAGCTCGGCGGTCATCGTGCTGAGCTCTGCCGACCCTGTACGGACGTTCCAGGACTTCTCCACACTCGACCTCATCTCATCCGGCCGAGCCGAGCTGCTCGTCGGACGAGGTTCGTTCATCGAGTCGTTCCCGCTGTTCGGGCAATCGCTCGACGACTACAACGAGCTATTCGCCGAGAAACTCGACCTCCTCGTGCAGATCCGCGACAACGAGCGGGTCACGTGGAGCGGCGAGTTCCGATCGCCGCTCGACGACCAGCCGATCTACCCACGACCCCATCAGGATGCCCTTCCCATCTGGGTCGGCGTCGGAGGCACCCCGGCCTCGATCGTGCGCGCAGCCAAGATGGGCCTACCGGTCGCCCTGGCCATCATCGGCGGCGATCCGGTCCGCTTCCGTGCCCTCGCCAACCTCTACCGCAGAACCCTCGCCGAGTCCGGCTTCGACCCCGATTCGATCCCGCTCGCCGTGCACGGCCTCGGGCACATCGCCGACAGCAACGATGAGGCCGCCGAGCAGGTCTACGCCTCGTTCACGGCGAACATGAACCGCATCGGGCGTGAACGTGGCTGGTCGCCGCTGACGAGGGAACAATTCGATTGGATGCGCAGCCCCGAGGGCTCGCTCGTCCTCGGCGACCCGGAAACGGTCGCCGCGAAGATCCTGCGATGGAAGGACGTGCTCGGTATCGACCGATTCATGCTGCACACCGCCGGCACCGTCCCCCACGAAACGGCCCTCCACTCGATCGAGATGCTCGGAACCAAGGTGTCAGAGATCGTGAGAGGGATGTCGGGGTAGCACGCGCTCGGCCACATCGTCGTCCTCCGAGCCCCCAGAGCCCCTCCGCTGCGCTCCGACCTGACGGCCGGTGCTCGCACCTCCCCTACTCCGTGGGAGAGGCGAAGACAGGCCTCGTCCCCGGTAGGGTGAGCCACCCCAGGAGGTCCCCTTTTGCACAACACGCCAACCCTGAGTCACGCTGATGCGCTCGTTCTCGTCGACGCCATCCGAATCGAACTGGAGCGGCGGGACAAGGGGGCAGCAGTGGCGGTTGTCGACGCACACGGCGAACTCCTGGCGTTCCTCCGGACCGACGGGTGCAAGCTGCCGTCGATCACCATCGCCATGAACAAGGCCTACACCGCAGCGCGCGAGCAAGACGAGTCGCTCGCGATCGGCACGCGTTCGCGAGCCGAAGGCTTCCCGATGACGAACTTCGGCGAACTCCGGTACGTGTCGTGGGGCGGAGGATTCCCCCTCGTCGCGCACGGCACCGTCGTCGGTGGCGTCGGCGTCTCAGGACTCCCCGAGGCCGAGGACATGGAGATCGCGCTCCACGGCATCGCCGCCTTCGAACGAGCCCTCACCGAACAGGGCGACTGACCGCTGCGCCGCAGCGCGCCGGAGGGGAAACCTGTTCGTCCTTCCGATATTTGCAGATCGGGCAATACCTTTTCCCGAACGAACCGCCTCGACCCTAAGTTCATCGGAAGTGGTTGGACACCGCTTGGGTGTGAGGAACCATGACGAACCAACGACAACACCATCGGGAGCGAGACGGGCTCTATCACCCAGGACTCGACCATGACTCCTGCGGCATCGGCTTCGTCGCCGATATCAAGGGCCGCAAGAGTCGCAGCATCATCGAACAGGGCCTCACCGCGCTCACCAACCTGACCCACCGCGGTGCCGTTGGGGCCGATCCGCTGGCCGGTGACGGTGCAGGCATGCTGCTCCAGATCCCCGACCGTCTGTTCCGCTCGGAGATGGCCGAACAGGGCATCGATCTGCCGCCCGAGGGCGAATACGGCGTCGGCATGATCTTCTTCCCCCAGGACCCCATCGACCGGGTCGTCTGCGAGAACCTCCTCCGCGAATTGGTGATCCGCGAAGGGCAGGTCGTGCTTGGCTGGCGCGACGTCCCCGTCGACTCGTCCTGCCTCGGAGAGAGCGTCACCGCCATCGAACCGGTAATCCGCCAACTCTTCATCGGCCGGGGCGAAGCCACCACCGACGCCGACACATTCGAGCGCAAGCTCTACGTGATCCGCAAGCAGGCCCACACCCAGATGGCCGCCCGGGCACCCTGGGTCATTCAGGACGGCACGTTCTACATCCCCACCATGTCGGTCCGCACCATCACCTACAAGGGCATGGTGCTCGCCGAGAATCTGTCGGTGTACTACCGGGATCTCGCCGACGAACGAACAGAGTCGGCCCTCGCTCTCATCCACCAGCGTTTCTCCACCAACACCTCACCTTCATGGCGCCTCGCCCACCCGTTCCGGCTCCTCTGCCACAACGGAGAGATCAACACGATCCAGGGGAACATCAACTGGATGATGGCCCGCCGCGAGAACATGTCGTCCGACATCCTCGGCGACGACCTCGAGAAGCTCTGGCCCCTCATCGGCGACGGAGCTTCCGACTCGGCCACGTTCGACAACGCCCTCGAACTCCTCCTCGCAGGCGGCTACTCGCTCGGGCACGCCATGATGCTGCTCATCCCCGAGGCCTGGGCTGACAACCCGTTGATGGATGCCGATCGGAAGGCGTTCTACGAGTACCACGCGGCGCTCATGGAGCCATGGGACGGGCCGGCTGCCGTGGCGTTCACCGATGGCCGTCAGATCGGTGCCACCCTGGACCGCAACGGCCTGAGGCCCGGTCGCTACATCATCACCGACGACGACCTCATCGTGATGTCGTCCGAGATGGGGGTCCTCGACATCCCCGACGAGAGGATCGTCGAGAAGTGGCGACTCCAGCCCGGCAAGATGCTGCTCATCGACCTCGAAGAGGGTCGCATCATTGAGGACGAGGAACTCAAGGACTCGCTATCGGGTGCCAAGCCGTACCAGCGGTGGCTGGACGAAACACAAATCAACATTGCCGATTTGCCACCCGAGGTCGCTTCGATGAAGCCGGACGCCGAGACGTTACGCAAAGCCCAGAAGGCTTTCGGCTACACCAAGGAGGACATCGAGTTCTTCCTCAAGCCGATGGCGTCCCAGGGTCAGGACCCGATCGGGTCGATGGGTCGCGACACGCCGCCCGCCGTACTGTCCGACCGGCCCAAGCTCCTCTACGACTACTTCAAGGAGCGCTTCGCCCAGGTCACGAATCCGCCAATCGACCCGATTCGCGAGAAGACGGTGATGTCGCTCGTATCCCTCATCGGCCCGAGGCCGAATCTGCTCGACCTCGAAATGGGCGGCACGCAGAAGCGCCTTGAGGTGTACCACCCGATCCTCACCAACGTGGGCCTCGAACGTGTGCGGCGGATCGAGAACCACGTCGATGACGCGTTCCGAACCCGCAAGCTCAGCATCTGCTACCCGGCCGACGAAGGCGTCGAAGGTATTCGCCCGGCGCTGGACCGACTCTGTGCCCGCGCCACTCAGACCGTGAAGGACGGGCGCAACATCCTGATCCTGTCGGACCGCTGCCAGGCCATCGACCGCATCGCCATCCCCGCGCTCCTCGCAACGGCGGCGGTCCACCACCACCTGATCCGTGAGGGCCTCCGCACGGAGGTTGGCCTCGTCGTCGAGACCGGGGAGGCTCGCCAGGTACACGACTTCTGCCTCCTTGGTGGATACGGCGCAGAGGCGATCAACCCCTACCTCGCCATCGACACGATCCAATCACTCGTCGACGAGATCCCCGGCAACCCGACACCGGCCGAGGCCCGAGACACCTACGTCGAGGCCATCAAGAAGGGCATGCTGAAGGTGATGTCCAAGATGGGCATCTCGACGTTCCAGTCCTACTGCGGCGCGCAGATCTTTGACGCCGTCGGCCTCAATTCGGTGTTCATCGACGACTACTTCACCGGAACCCCGTCGGCCATCGAAGGCATTGGCCTCGAGGAGATCGCCGCCGAGACGGTACGCCGCCACGAGATCGCATTCGGCAAGAAGACGTACACCACCCAATCCCTCGACGTCGGCGGCGATTACGCCTTCCGGGTCACCGGCGAGGAACACGTCTGGAACCCCGAGACCATCTCGACCCTCCAGCACGCCGTCCGCTCCAGCGACTACGCGCTGTTCCAGAAATACACGGGGATGGTCAACGATCAGACCCGCAAGCTGAAGAACCTGCGCGGCCTCTTCACGCTCGACCTCCTCGACCAACCGATCCCCCTTGATGAGGTGGAACCGGCATCGGAGATCGTCAAGCGATTCGCGACCGGGGCGATGTCGTTCGGTTCGATCTCGTGGGAGGCACACACCAACCTCGCGATCGCCATGAACCGGATGGGAGCCAAGTCGAACACCGGAGAGGGCGGCGAAGAACGGAGCCGCTACGTCCCGCTCGAGAACGGCGACTCGATGCGCTCGGCCGTCAAGCAGGTGGCCTCAGGACGGTTTGGCGTCACCACCGAGTACCTCGTCAACGCTGACGACATCCAGATCAAGATGGCCCAGGGCGCGAAACCCGGCGAGGGCGGTCAACTGCCGGGCCACAAGGTCAACGCATGGATTGCCGAAGTGCGCCACTCGACTCCCGGTGTCGGCCTCATCTCTCCCCCGCCCCATCACGACATCTACTCGATCGAGGACCTGAAGCAACTCATTCACGACCTCAAGAACGTGAACCCGGGAGCGCGGATCAGCGTCAAGCTCGTCTCGGAGGTCGGTGTCGGAACCATCGCCGCCGGCGTCGCAAAGGCCCACGCCGACCACGTCCTCATCTCGGGGAACGAGGGCGGAACCGGAGCCAGTCCGCTCACATCGGTCATGCAGGCAGGCTCCCACTGGGAGATCGGCCTGGCCGAGGCACACCAGACGCTCGTCGAGAACCACCTCCGTGGCCGCATTGCCGTCCAGACCGATGGCGGGATCCGCACCGGTCGCGACGTCGTCGTTGCGGCCCTCCTCGGAGCAGACGAGGTGGGCTTCGGCACCGGAGCCCTCATCTCCGAGGGCTGCATCATGATGCGCAAGTGCCACCTCAACACGTGCCCGGTCGGCGTCGCCACGCAGGACCCCGAACTGCGCAAGCTCTTTCCAGGTGAGCCCGAGCACGTCGTCAACTTCTTCATGTTCATCGCAGAGGAGACACGCGAGATCATGGCCCAGATGGGTTTCCGGACATACTCCGAGATGATCGGCCAGAGCGACCGTGTGGGCGTCAACGGCGCGGTCGACCACTGGAAGGCCGAGGGACTCGACTTCTCCAGGGTGCTGTTCAAGCCGGACCCGGCTCCCGGGGTCGCCATCAGCAACACCGACTCCCAGGACCACGGCCTCGAGATTGCGCTCGACAACCACCTCATCGAGCAGGCGAGGCCGGCGCTGGAGAGCGGCGAACCGGTCACGATCGAATCGCCAATCGCCAATACGAACCTTTCCGTCGGAGCGATGCTCTCGGGCGAGGTTGCACGGCGCTATGGCCACGATGGGCTCAAGCCGGGAACGATCCAGGTGAAGCTCAAGGGGACGGCCGGCCAGAGCTTCGGTGCCTGGCTCGCGCGAGGCATCACCCTCCACCTCGAGGGCGTCGCCAACGACTATGTCGGAAAGGGCCTGTCGGGGGGACGCATCATCATCGAGGCCATACCCGAAGGCCCCACCGTTCCGAAAGAGACGATCATCGTCGGCAACACCGTGTTGTACGGCGCGATCTCCGGCGACTGCTACTTCAACGGCGGCGCCGGTGAGCGATTCGCCGTGCGCAACTCGGGTGCCATAGCGGTCGTGGAGCGGGTCGGCGACCACGGCTGCGAATACATGACTGGCGGCTGTGTCGTTGTGATCGGCAAAGCCGGACGCAACTTCGGCGCAGGGATGAGCGGCGGCATCGCCTACGTCATCGACGAGGGCGATGACTTCGAAAATCGGGTGAACCACGAGATGGTTGAGATCGAGCGCCTCGCAATTCCCGACGCACCGTTCGAGGCACCCGAGAACCCGACCAGGGCTGAACTGCTTGCCGACCCGTTCAGCGATGACGCATGGCGGCTGAAGAAACTCATCGAGCGCCATGCCCGCTTCACCAATAGTTCGCGGGCCGTCGAGATCCTCGACAATTTCGACGAGTACCTCCCGCAGTTCTTCAAGGTGGTACCGGTTGAGTACCGGCGGGCACTGGCGGAACGGGCCTTCTCGACGGAGGGTGTGTAATGGGATCACCAACCGGCTTCCAGAGCATCGATCGCCAACAACCCGGCACACTCCCGGCAGAGGAGCGGACGAAGAACTTCCGCGAGTTCTCCATCCCGCTGGTCAGGGCGGAGGTCGCAGAGCAGGGCGCCCGTTGCATCGACTGCGGCATCCCCTACTGCCACTCCGGATGCCCCGTCGACAACCTCATTCCAGATTGGAACGACCTCGTGTATCGCGGGCGGTGGCGTGAGGCTATCGATGTCCTCCACTCCACCAATAACTTCCCGGAATTCACCGGTCGCGTCTGTCCGGCGCCGTGTGAGGAAGCGTGCACGCTCAACCTTCACGACGCTCCCGTCTCGATCAAGGCGATCGAGTACTCGATCATCGAGAAGGCGTGGCGCAATCGCTGGATCGAACCAAAGATTCCGCACCGCCGGACCGACAAGCGGGTAGCCGTCGTCGGATCCGGACCCGCGGGCCTCGCCGCAGCCCAGCAGTTGGCGCGTACAGGGCACGCCGTGGAGGTCTTTGAGAAGAACGCCAAGATCGGCGGGTTGCTCCGCTACGGCATCCCCGACTTCAAGTTGAAGAAGGGGGCGATCGATCGGCGGATGTCCCAGATGCAGGCTGAGGGCGTCGAATTCCGCGTCAACCGGCACATCGGTGTGAACTGGCCGGTCGAGCGACTCCGCGACGAATATGACGCGGTCGTGTTGGCCGCCGGATGCGAGCAACCCCGCGACCTCCCTGTTCCAGGGAGGGAACTCGACGGTGTGCACTTCGCCATGCCGTTCCTGACTCAGCAGAACCGCAGGGTCGGCAACGAACCGATCAGAGACCAGGACCCGATCTCTGCCAAGGGGAAGCACGTCGTCGTCATCGGCGGCGGCGACACCGGCGCGGACTGCGTCGGCACGGCAAACCGGCAGGGCGCTGCATCGGTCACCCAACTCGAACTCCTGCCGAAGCCCCCCGACCACCCCGACAAGTCGCTCGTCTGGCCCAACTGGCCGATCAAGCTCCGCACCTCGTCCTCTCACGAGGAAGGATGCGAACGGATGTGGTCGGTCGCGACGACCTCGTTCGAAGGAGCCGGCGGAAAGGTTGAGCGGCTGCTCGGCATGACCGTCGACTGGGAGCAGGTCGACGGTCGCTGGGAGATGACCGAGGTCGCAGGCAGCGAGTTCGAACTGAACGCAGATCTCGTGCTGCTCGCCATGGGCTTCGTGAGCCCCGTCCACCAAGGATTGCTGGAGCAACTCGAGGTCGCCATCGATCAGCGCGGCAACGTCGCTGCCAATGAGAGCGACTACGCCACAACCGTCCCCAGGGTGTTCGCCGCCGGCGACATGCGCCGCGGCCAGTCCCTCGTCGTCTGGGCCATCCGAGAAGGCCGCCATTGCGCGAGGGCAGTAGACGAATACCTGATGGGCCACACGGATCTGCCTGAATAGGTCGCCAGTCCCCAGTCGCCAGACCCCAGTCTTCGCCTCTCCCACGGAGTGGGGGAGGCGCGAGCACCGGCCGCCAGGCCGGAGCGCAGCGGAGGGGGCTGTCATCTCCGCGCCAACGGCAACAAGGAAGCCGGGGCCTCTTTGGCCCAGGTCGCCCATCAACTACTCCCCCTCAGGGGAAGGAATTGGACTGGCGACTGGCGACTGGCGACTCAAGGTTTCGGCACTAGACAATGCTCTGCTGACGAGGCATCGTGGTCCTATCGCTCTGGAGGCGCCTATCCGCCGAACAAGACTGAGAGTTGTCGTTGCCCTGTGCACGGTTGGCGCCCTCGTTGCGGCATGCAGCTCAGCCGAGCCGACCACAACCATCGCCACTACGACCACCTCACCCACCACAACAACCACCACCACTCCACCCTCGACGACGACCGCGCTTCCGTCTCCGGATCGGTCCCTGCCGGTTCCCGACCATGCCGCGCCCACGATCGACGGCATCATCGTGGACGGTGAGTGGGACGGGGCAACCGAGACGACGATGACCGACGGAAGCACGTTGCACTGGATGCGCAGCGACGAGACCCTGTACGTCGCTCTGCGGGGCCACAGCCTCGGAGCCGTCAACCTGGCGATCGCAACCACAGACGTACTCTGGATCCTGCACTCGTCGGCCGCGCTCGGATCGGTGTTGTACACAGCGAACGGCGAAACATGGACCCTCGCCCACGACTTCGACTGGTGTTGCCGGGGCGCCAACAACGAGACCGGCCGCCAGACCCTCCTCGAGGACGAGGGTTGGCAGGCCAACATCGGGTTCGCCCGCGATCCAGGCACCGTCGAGTACGAAGTGACCCTGCCATGGGATGGCTCGGCCACTGCCATCTCATACCAGACCGAGCAAACCGATCCGGCGTTCTGGCCGGCCGATCTCACGACCGGAGCGACGGCCGAGTTGATTGGCCCGTTCCCAGACAAACGCCAGTTCCACCGCGGCGAGTGGTACCACCTCGCACCCGCCGACTCATAGCCAGGGCCACCAGGCGGAGTCTGAATTCCATCGATTAGGGTCCACCGCAAGATCGGTTGGGCGGGAGAAGACGGAGGAAGGCGAATGGCGGCAATCCTGTATGTTGCTATCTCGGTGCTGGCGTTCGCGCTCGTACAGCGCCGACTCGACAAGACACCCATCACCGGGCCCATGGTCTTCGTCGCGCTCGGTCTGCTCGCCGGCTCGAGCGGTCTCGGCATCATCACCCTCGAAGGGGACCAGACCGTCTTCGTCGTCAACGCTCTGTTCCAGGGAACGCTCGTTCTCCTCTTGTTCACCGACGCCGCCGCCCTGCATTTCTCCTCGTGGAAGAAGGACGCCGCTCTGCCCGGTCGCCTTCTGGGCATCGGACTTCCTCTGACGATTGCCCTCGGCACGATCGCTGCGGCCGTCCTCTTCACCGATCTCTCGATCTGGGAGGCAGCGATCATCGGAGCAATCACCGCGCCGACCGATGCGGCACTCGGCCAGGCCGTCATCTCGAATCCCCGGGTCCCGGAGCGGATCCGACAAGCCCTCGACATCGAAGCCGGCCTCAACGATGGCGTGAGCTTCCCATTCGTGCTGATCTTCATCGGACTCGCGGGCCCCGCCGAAGGTCCCGGCGTCGTCGAGACCTTCGTGCTAGCGATCGGCGTGGCTGTCCTCGCCGGTGCCGTCGTGGGCGTGGTCGGAGGCAAGCTCCTCGTCTGGGCCACCGAAGCGGGCTACATGGGTCCGATCTGGAGCAGCATCGCCGTCATCGCCCTCGCGTTGATCGCGTTCGTGCTCTCCGATGCCGGTGGCGGCAGCGGCTTCATCGCAGCATTCGTAGGAGGAATGGCCTACGGGGAGACCGCTCGGGATCGGATCAAGAAGAACGAGATCCTCGCGGCTTCGCTCGGCGACGGGCTCGTTCAGGTGAGCTTCCTGATGTTCGGCGCGCTCGTCCTCGAGCCTGCCCTTGGCGACCTCACGTGGGCGGTCGTGGTCATGGCAATCTTCTCGCTGACCCTTGCGCGCGTCGTCCCCGTGTGGATCGCGTTGATCGGCACAAGGCTCAAGATGCCGACGGTGTTGTACATGGGATGGTTCGGACCGCGAGGTCTCGCAACGATCGTGTTCGCCGCGCTCGTGGTCACCGACGCCGATCTTCCCGGCACGCCAACGATCACCCTGGTCGCGAGCTTCATCGTCGGACTCAGCGTGCTACTCCACGGCGTCACGGCGTACCCGGGATCGCAGGCGTACGCGAACTGGTATCAGTCACACGACGATCCGTCGAAGCTGGCCGAGGGCAAGAAGGTCCACAACCACTCGTTGACCCCGCGGGTTCGCCACGCAATCGACAAGGAGATGTCAGACTCCTGAGGCTGTGCTGGCGCTGGCCGGAGTCAGGCGTTGCGTTCGCGGGCGCGGCGTTCGCGTTCTTCAGTACGCTTGAGATCGCGACGTTCGCGCTCGGCCTTCCGCTCGGCCCGGTCCCGGTCCTTCTGCGCCTTCCACTCGGCTTCGTAGCGGGCACGCTCGACCTTGAGTTCCTCTTCGTGACGGTCGTGGGAGGCTTCGCGCTCGGTGTCCTGGAGGTCGCGCGACGCCTCGCGTTCGACGTCCTGACGGTCGCGTGAGGCTTCGCGTTCGGTGTCCTGGCGGTCACGTCGCTCGCGTCGTTCGTCGGCTTCCCGCTGCTGTCGATCGTCGCTTGACAGATCGCCGGTCATGAGTTCGGTCCCGTCTCAAGAGGATTGTGCTGTTGTCTGACCACAAGGTAGCGCCCTGCGGAGCTGGAGTGGCCAGAGAATCCCCGATCAGTCGACCGTGTCGTGGGGCAACGCGCGATAGAAGGTCCCCTCTCGGAGACCTCCGCGAGCATCGAGTGCGCCATCGCTGTTGCTGAAGACCACGGGGACGTCGCGGTCGTCGACCGGGGGGAAGGTGCGGTAGACCCCGAAGTGGAGAACCGGGCCGCCGGTCCGGCCCGTTGCTCCGCTCAATCCGATCTTCTGGCCCTGCACCACCTCGTCACCCACCTCAACGAGGGCCCCATCGTGCTGCAGATGGGCGTAGAACCCTGCGGTTCCATCGTCGTGCCTGATCACGACGTAGTTCAGATGTCGCGTGTGGGCGTCGTCGGCGACATCCTCCTTGACGTCGACCACGGCGCCTCCCCTCGCCGCCACCACGATCGATCCCAGCGGCATCGCGAAGTCGTAGGCAAGTTGGTTCTCATGGCTGCCGTCGTCGTGGCAGTAACTCTGGATGATCGAGTACCCATCCCCCGGCGGGAACGGCAGGACGTATGGCGACGCAACCGCTTCGCCGAACTCGGCTCGTTCCAGGCACCGGTCGACCAGAGCCATACTCGTCGTCGTGGTTGCCGGAGGCTCGGTCGTTGTCGACGACGACAGCGCATCCACGAACGTTGTCGAGGTTGGGAGTGAGGACGTGGAAGATTCGCCAGTCTCGATCGCGGCGCTACATGCGTTGGCGGCAAGCGCCAACACCGCCAGTCCGATCAAGCTGCGGATCCTCTGTCGAACACACTCCATGACGCGCCGCCATGGTACGCCCGGCATGCATGTGCCCGATCGCTGCGCACGAAGTCGTCAGCCAGTTGCCGACTCCATCGGCCCATGGAGCCGTCGTACGTGCTGCCCTCTTGCCATGTGTCCAACCGGTGACCCTATCCGGTCGACCGACGACGCGAGGAACCGTCCTCCTGGCCGCGATGAGTCGGGTAGGTTGAGCAGCCGAACGGGGAGGGAGACGATGTCAGAGATTCAACGACCCGCGCCTGAACGGGCGCTCGATTGGTCGACCGACGAGACGCGGGCGTTCGGCGACGAGGCTCTCGATATCTGGACCGAACTCCTCGAACGCCTCCACGACGACCTCCCGGTAGCGCGGAACCGGTCGGCAGCAGAGGTGAGCGAATCGGTCGCAGCCGCGGTCCCTGCGGAGCCGATGCCACTCGACGATCTCAGCGACTACCTGCGTCACGTCGTCTTCGATGAGTCGATGTATCCCGGCCATCCGGGTTTCGTTGCGTACATCAGCGGCGCCGGCACCGTTCCTGGCGCTGCAGCCGATCTCATCGCAGCCGGGCTCAACCAGAACTCCGGTGGCTGGCGCCTCTCCCCCGCCGCAAGCGAGATCGAGAACCACCTGATGCGGTGGTTTGCTGATCGGCTCGGCATGCCGGAGGAGGCGTCGGGATACGTCACGACCGGCGGTGCCATGGCCAACATGATCGCCCTCACCGCCGCCCGGTCCCGCCATGCCGGATGGGACGTACGAGAAGAAGGCATGCGGGCAGGAACGCAACTCACCGTCTACGTATCCGCCGAGGTGCACGACACCGTCGACCGTGCCGTCCAGATGCTCGGCATCGGCACAACGGGGATCCGGCACATCCCCACCGACGATGAGCTCCGAATGGACATGACGGCGCTGCGGGCGGCAATCGACGCCGATCTCGAAGCAGGGCTCCGGCCCATCGCGGTCGTGGGTTCGGCAGGGACCACGGGGACCGGGGCCATCGACCCGCTCGAGGCCATCGCCGATCTCTGCGCCGAGTACGACATCTGGTTCCATGTCGATGGTGCGTACGGGGGAGCGGCGGCGCTCACGGACTCGCTCCGGGATCTCTTCACCGGCATCGAGCGTGCGGATTCGGTCGGCTTCGATCCCCACAAGTGGCTCTACACGCCGATCGCCGGGGCGTGCATCCTCGTTCGCGATCCCGACGTGCTTCGCGAGACATTCGCTGTTCACGCCACTTACATCGTCGACGATGACGACCACACCGGATGGGGCCCCGACGTCTACACCCTCAGCCCGCACTTCACACGGTCGTTCGCTGCTCTGAAGATTTGGGTTTCGCTCCTTGCCCACGGTTGGGAGGCGTATGAGCGACGCATTGCGCACGACGTGGCTCTCGCCCGATACCTCCACCAACTCGTGATCAGCCACCCGGAACTCGACCCGGTCACCGAACCGGGGCTCTCCATCACGTGCTTCCGGTACCTGCCGGTCGAACTCCACGGAAGGCCGGATGCCGGCGCCTACGTCAACGACCTCAACGAACGGATCATGTTCGATCTGCAGCTCGGTGGCCGAGTGTTCCCGTCGAACGCGATTGTGCGCGGTCGATTCGCCCTGCGGTCCTGCATCGTCAACTTCAGGACCGAGGCCGAGAACATGGACGAACTGGTCACCGAATCGGTTCGAATCGGCCGCACGCTCGACGCCGAACTCAGGCCTGAGTCGCTCCGCTGAACCTGCCGGTCAGGGCCTCGAGACTACGCCCCTCAACCTCGGGTACTTGAGCGGCCGGTGAACGTTGCAGAACTCAGTCGTGTTGTAGCGAGAGATGATGACCGTGCAGTCCTCGTTGCTGCACACGCGTCCCGCCGGCGCCGTCTTCGACCTCCGGATGCGGCCCATCGGCCGGGATGCTCGCATCGACTCGTTCATGTCGCACCTCCGCGCACTGATTTCTCCTTCTACGGAGCCAACCAGGCAGGTGGATGAGGACCACCCGGATACGTGCGGCGATGCTCGGGCGGATCAGGCCCGAATAGACCGGCGCCACGCCCAGACCACGCCACCGGCGCCCAGCGCTGTGAGGGCCGAGAGCAGCCACATCGGGTCGTAGGACTCGGTGGCGTCGATCAGCGCGCCGAAGATCGGCGGGCCGAGACCGAGACCGGTGAGGAAGCCGAACAACACGATTCCGGACGCCCGGCCGGTTGCCGCCGAGCCGGCTTCGACCATCACGGCCAGCATCCCAACCGAATTCCACGAACTCGACCCGAGGGCGATCAGCACCGCTGCCGGCCAGAGCAGCCACGCTGCGCCCCAGCTCGACGCCTGGAAGAGAACGGCCGCAACGACCGAAAGGCCGGCCATCACGGCAAGGGACCGGCGGAAGGCCCCAGACTGCTCGGCGTGGCGGCTCCAGAGGATTCGGCCGGGCACGGCAACGAATGCGACCACGGCAGCCGCGATCCCTCCGACGAAGACGCTCCAACCGAGGGCCTCTTCGGCGTAGAGCGGAACGAAGTAGACGACGGCGCCCGAAAAGCCGGAGAGGAACCCGTAGGCCGCGAGCCACCAGATAGCCATGGGCAAACGGTCTCGATTCTGTTCACGGGGCGAACGTTCCGAAGCGGGTGCCGACGGGATCGCCCAGATAGCAGTGAGAGCGAAGACGAGCGGGATCGCAGCGACCACCAGGTAGGCGCCGCGCCAACCGAGCGCTACCGCGAGGGTCGGCACCGACACGCCGCCGAGGAAGATCCCGAACTGGACCCCCGACTGCTTGATTCCGGTGATCACACCCCGCTCCCCCTCTGGGAGATCCTCAGCGATGAGCTTGTTCGTGGCGGGATTGGCTGACGCCTGGGAGAACGCTCCGGCAAGGGCGCCGAACAGCAGCATCCCGTAGCCGACGGCGGTACCGATCAGGAGGAAGGTCGCCGCGGCAAGAACAAACAGGGCAATGATCGCTGCCTTGCCGCCGATGCGGTCCGTGATCCGACCCGCGATGGGCGACAGCACCGCCGCGGCCACGTTGACGACGGCCAGGACAATTCCGAGTTCGGCTCGGGTGATCGACAGGTCGTCGATGATGAAGGTTGCAAGGATGCCGATCGACGAAGCAGTGAACGTCGCCGCCCCCATGGCGACGAACAAGATCGAGCTGAAGACAACACGGCGAGGGCCGCTCAGAACCTGAGTCACCCCCCGATTCAAGCGGGATGGCGGCACGTTCCAACCGGCGAGTTGCCACGTCGCCCGTCACCAGTCGCCGATCGCCAAGAGGTTCGGGGCGCTGCTGCGGGTCGCCATGGTCGTGGCGAGCTCAGCCCCCTCCGCTGCGCTCCGGCCTGGCGGCCGGTGCTCGCGCCTCCCCCACTCCGTGGGAGAGGCGAAGACAGGCGACTCCCTTCGGCTGACAGGCCGAACGCCCCGGGTAGTGTCTCGGGACCGACTCTCGAGTACTTCACCTTGCCGCACACCAGGTCCCACGACCACAAACCGACCACCCAGGCGACCGTCTGGGTCGAGCTCGGGCTGATGTCCGTCATGTGGGGCAGCGCGTTCCTCCTCATGAAGGTCGCGGTACCCAGCGTCCCGGCATTCACCCTCACCGCGGCCCGGGGCCTCCTCGCAGCGGCAATCCTCTGGCTCGCGATCCGAGCGACACGACGAGCGGCGAAACGTTCGTCCCAGGGCTGGGTCCCCGCGCTGGTACTCGGAACCGTCAGCGGCTGGCTCCCCAACGTTCTCACAGCGTGGGCCCTGCTCCGATTGGACAGTTCGGTAGCCGGCATGCTCAGTGCCGCCTCACCGATCTTTGTGGTGATCCTCGCCCACTTCTTCCTCACCAGCGAACGGATCCACGGTGCTCAGGGCCTCGGCATCCTGATCGGCTTCGCCGGTGTGGCGTTGATCATCGGCATTACGCCGGCATCGTTCGGCGGAGCGGACCTGGCAGGGCAGCTCGCCATGGTGTTGGTGTCCCTCAGCTACGCGGCCGGCACGATCTACGCGCGGTGGATCGGACCGCAGAACGCCCCGCGCCTCGCTATGCGACAGCAATTGGTGGCCGGCTCCTTCGGCCTGCTGGTGGCGATCGCGTTGGAGCAGCCGTGGGACGTTGAACCCGAGCCGATCGCCATCGCTTCCATCGTGGCGCTCGCGATCTGGGCGAGTGCCATCCCCATTTGGATCTACTTCCGGATGCTGGGTCGGACCCGGGCCGTCATTGTATCGCTGGTCGCCTATCTGATCCCTGCCGTGGCGGTGGTGCTCGGTGCCCTCGTGTTGAACGAGACGCTCGAGCCGACCGCGGCCCTCGGACTGGTGGTGGTGCTGCTCGGCGTGTTCATCACGACCAGGCCGCAGCGATCGCGAACCTCCCCACCGGTCTCGACGGGTGGGATCGAACCGGATCAACCAGTCGAAGCCGGTCCGGACGAGTAGCCCGAGCCGGTGGCTGGATCACTCACCGGCGCTCGCGGCTACCGATGCTCGCGGCTCGGCTGACTGCCCGGCGGGTGCAGGCCGGGTCCGTAGGGGACGCTCCGGTGCCGATCGCTGCTGGATCACTCGGACCGCGAGCAGTCCGGCAACGAGCACACCCGACGCGATGTACATGCCGGAGACCAGCGGATGACCGGTATCGGTACCGGCCATGATCCCGTGGATCAGCGCCGACATGAAGGTTCCGAAGGCGAGGAAGTGGATTGTGCGCCACGCCTTCTGCCCGATGACGCCTTTCACGTAGAAGCTGAGCGTCACCACCGCAAGGCCGTAGAACGCGGTGACGCCGAGGGCGACCGCTGTCGGACTCCAGGTCGCGACGCCGGGTACGAGTACGTCGATCCAGCCGAACTCTACGTACTGGTCCATGGTCAGAGCCACCATGTGCACACCCGTCGCGATCAGCGCCCCCAGACCCAGCGACTCGTGGAACCACGTCAGCGGCTTTGCTTTGACGGCCCGCCCGAAGACCTTGGTCGACACTATCAGGCCCCAGATCGTCGACGCGGCCAGGAGTCCGTAGGCAACGAGGCCGGAGCCTCGAATCACGATCCACTCGATGTTCATGCCGCCATCTCCACTCCGGTTGTTGCGTAGACGTTGCCGTCGTGCCACACGGCGAGCGCCCCGCGGATCCAGGGCTGGCGGTCGGCCCACGCGAGCCCGTCGGTGCCCAGAAGCAGGATCGCCTTGGCGGCTGCTTCCGCTTCGAGGGCCGTCGCGGTGATCGCCGATGCCTGGAGGATCGGGCTGTTCGTCGGCTGCATGGTGCGTGGATCGATCAGGTGGTTGAATTCGCTCTCCCCGACGCGCCACCGACGGCGGGCGACCGAACTCGTCGCGAGAGCACCGATCCCGACGTGGACCGTGGCGGTGATGTCTCCCCAGGGGTCGACAATCTCGACTCGGGCATCGCAGACCGCCGAGCGAACGTCGCCGCCGGCCGAGACGATGCCCGCCAGCCCTTCCTCGACGGCGAGATCGCTGGTCCAGCCCTTGGCGATCCCTCCAAGGTCGATCGTTGTCCCGGCATCTCGAACGAGGACGGACCCGTCGACCCTCCACCGGGAGTGGTTGCTCGGTGTGGCCTCCGCGAGTTCGTCGCGGTCGACGACTTCTTCGAATGTGCGGTCGTAACCCCACGATCGAACGGCTGCACCGATGCCGACGTCCACCAGTCCTTCGGTGAGCGTCCGGGCTTGCTCCGCGGCAGTCATCACGCGGACCATCAGTGGCGACATGGACACCGCCTTCAGGGTGGAGGCATTGATCGTGCTCAGCTCGCTGGAAGGAAGGAATCGGCTGCATACGCGCTCGATAAGCTGAAACAGCCGACGTGTGTCGGCAATTGCGGCCGCGGTGGCAGCCGTGACGTCGACGGTGGTCCCCATCGCCGGGAGCAGATCCCGCTTCATGATCCGGAACTCTGTGCTGGGGCAGACACGGCCGGAGCAGAAGCTGTCGGCGCCGGGGCCGAACCGCCGCCGCCACCACCGCCGCCAGACGAGCCGGCAACCACAACGGTGCGCGTCACAACCTGGGGTGGGGGTGGCGGGACCGGCGTATAGCGCACGACGACGAGGCCGCGCTCTGGCATGTCCGGAATCGGGGCCGCCGTCGTTGAGGTCGTCGATGTGGTCGTGGACGGCTCGACCGGTTGCGGCAGCGCGGGTTCGTCCACCGGCGCTGCGGCGTTGGCGTTGCTCGCCACGGCGATTGCCGTGGTTCCCCAGGCCAGCGCCGCGCCGGTCCAGACGGCGATCTTGGCCCACCGCATCGGGAAGAGTCGCCTGATCATCACGGTGCCTCCGTTGGCTGGTCGATCGACTCGTCTTCGGTGGCGATCGTCAGCGTCACCTCGCGCTCGATGAGGAGCTCGAGGACCGTCGGCGGCAGATCACCTTCGAGTTCATCCGGCGCGGTGTGCTTGGCATAGCCGCTGCCGTAGAGCACGCGGGCCACCGCGTCCCCGACACCGTCAAGGTCCGGTGTCGGGGTGGTGATGGATACGACCACCGATTCCGCGGCGGTCGTCGTCGTCGCAGGCACCGCGGTTGCGACCAGCGGAGCGGGCATCGCGACGGCCGGTTCCGGCACCGCGTCGTCGCTCGGCGAGGCTCCGAGGACTGCCATCAATGCCACGAGTCCGGTCGCCATGACGGCTATTCCCGCGGCGGTCGAGGTGAGGGCACTGCGCATCAGTCGTCGTCCTCGTCCTTCTCGTCCTCGTCGTGCTCGTCTTCTTCGTCGTCTTCGTCCTCGTGTTCGTCCTCGTCCTCGTGTTCGTCCTCGTCCTCGTCGTGGTCGTCGTGACCCGTCGCTGCGTCGGAGCTATCGTCCATCGTCGTCGTGGTGGTCGAGTCTGTGGACGGATCGACGACCGACACGGTCCGGACGATTGCGGGAGGCGCAGGCGGACCGGGAAGGTCGAGGCCTTCCTCGGCGCAGATCTGTCGGAGGGAGTCAAGGGCCGCCTGCTCGAGTTCGCCGATCGTACCCTCGGCTTCACGCTCGACCAGTTCCCATCCCTGCTCGCCGCATGCTGCTTCGAGGTCTTCTCTCGTGAACGTGGGCGCCTCGGTCATGACCACCGTCTCGACGGTCTCCGCCTGCGTGGTCGTCACGGTGGTCTCGGCGACCGCAGCGGCAACCACCACTTCTTCGACGGCACCGGAGTCGGCTTCCTCACCGTTCGAGATCACGGCCGCTGCCGCGACGGCGCTGAGGGGGATCAGCAGCAGGCCGAGGATCAGGGACACGGTGAACGTACTGGACCGGGTTGTTGGGCTCTTGGGTGAGCGACTCGTCATGTATTCCTCCTTGTGAACACTCTCCGTGGCCGAATACTGTCGCGTCCTGCGATAACACTGCGCTAAGCGCGCGTAAAGTGGCCGATAGACGTCGGATTCTCTGCGACACCCGATCGTGGGCGTAACCGATGCCGGGTCTCCCTCCGTCGAGCGAGAGCTTCACAAAGAGATCACACACTCCTCTCAGGTGGCACACATTGATGCTCGAGCATCGACGGGGTACGCGTTCCCGAGCTCAGGAGGACAGGATGATTCGACGAATTGCAGCCCTGGCGGCGGTCGTCACCGCCATCGTTGCGCTGACCGTCATGCCGGCACTTGCCGAGGAGGCCGGTGGCGCAGATCGGCCAGAACGGGCCTATCCGCCGACGTGGATCGACCAAACGGCTGCCGAGTTGCACGAACGGGTTGCCGAACGGGCAGCGGCAGCCGAGGATCGGATCGCCAACTCGGAGCGCCTCTCCGAAGACCAGAAGGCGGCGGCGCTCGAGAGCCTGTCCGAAGCTCTGGATGCGATCGACGCCGTCGACGAGCCGGCTGAGATCGTTGGAACCAGCCTGTCGCGGCGCCAACTCCAGCGCATCGAGTGGAGGGCGGTTCGGAACGGGGAGGTGCCGGATTATGAGCGCCACATCGACCGTGACCTGAGCGGTGCGACGCTTCGACTCGAACACCTCACCACGATCGCGACCTGGGCGGAGGTGGCAGGCAGGGACATCACGGCAGTCACCGACTCTCTCGGCGAGGCCTCGGTCCTCCTCGAGGTTGCAGACGGCGACGGCAGTGTTGAGCAACGGCACGATGCCATCCATGTCGCTCGAGCATGGATGACCAAGGCGCGCGCGACCCTGTTCGCCATGTGAGTGAACCGAGGTCCGCACCGTTCCAAGGCAGCGTGGGGTCGCCCTGAGTTGGCGTACCTCCCGCTCGCCGAGGCCGTATGGCCCAATGGAGTGCCGCCTCAAGGAACTAGTGAACTTCCCCGGTGCGGGGGCCGATATACCACTCCAGGAACTAGCCGACGACGACCCAACCAAGGAACCACGTGTCCACGGAATCCCCACCCGCAGACCCCGATCCGGTAGACGAAGCGAGCGTTGAGGACGCTACCCAAGTGGTCTCGCACGAGAGTGGAGCGCTTCGGGTTCTCCTCGTCGGCGACAGTTCGGCAATGCCTCAGGTCCGCCAGTTTCTTGAAGACGGCATCGGCGAAGGTCGATACGAGGTCCAGCAGGTAGATACGATCGCCGACGCATTCGGCTCGATTGTCGCCGCTGAGTCCGACGTCTACGTGGTCGATCACCATGTCGGGGTCAGAACCGGTTTCGACCTTCTCGCCCGTATCTCCGAAGACGGGATCAAGGTACCGATCGTGTTTGTAGCCGGCGCAGGTGATCACGGCACAGGAGTGACGGCGGTAGCAGCAGGTGCGGCCTGCTACATCGTCGAAGACGGCATCGACTCCGACCGACTCGAGCAGTGCATCACTCAAGCGAGGGACCAGCGGACCACGCTTTCACAACTCAACGAGGCCGGAGTTGCCATCGAAGGCACCTCCCCCACAAAGTCCCAGATCCTCTCCCACATCGCCGACCGACTGAGGAACCCCGCTGCTGAGATTCTGGATGCTGCCAGAGATTCACTGGTGTACACGCTCCCGGCTCACACCGTCGAAGCCCTCGCCTCCATCGAGGATCAGGCCAACAGCCTCCTCACACTGGCCAACGACTTGATCGACCTGTCGATGCTCGA
This sequence comes from uncultured Actinomycetota bacterium, assembly GCA_963785245.1. GTDB lineage: Bacteria > Actinomycetota > Acidimicrobiia > Spongiisociales > UBA5794 > JAHEEL01. The sequence goes on from CAWAUO010000013.1 coordinate 90,461, forward strand.
AGCCGACCATCTCGAGTTCACTTCCGCTGAGTTCAGCCTGCGGGGCTTGATCACGAACGTCAAGAGGCTCCTCGATCGTACAACGAATGACGGAGCGATTGAGATCGTCGATGAGGTGTCGACCGATGTCCCCGACATCCTCATTGGAGATCCGGGCCGTCTCCGCCGGGTCATCGCCCGATTTGTTGAGTCGGTCACCGCGCGCTCGTCCGCCAATCGAATCCGTCTTGTCGCGGAAGAGACCGAACGCAACACCACCACCGTGACCCTTCGATTCACAATCGCTCCCCTCGGCGAACGGTCGACACCACTCGATCGTGAGAGCGCCTCCAACTCGGTTCCGGATGCGACGGTTGGCCTTGGACTGCCAGTCGTCCTCGAGACTCTCTCTCGCATGGGCGGCCGTGTCGTGGTTGACAGCAACGCACGCGAGACGTTGGGAATCCGGTTCACGATTCGCCTCCAGATGCGCAACGAGACGGCCACGAAGCTCGGGCTGCCGACTCAGCACATCACAATCGACCGACCGGTGCTCGTGATTGCCGATGCCATCTCTGACCGTCGCGAGTTGGTGAGAATTCTCAGCGATGCAGGGATTCCGCGCGTCGTAGCCGCAAGCGTCGATGACTGGATAGCGAACCGTGAATCCAGCATCGACAACCCCGAGATCCCCGCGCTTGCGCTGATCGACTCGACCATTGACTCGTTCGCCGAAGCCGATCGGTTTTCGCGGCGGGCGCCTGCTCCCATTCCTATGGTTATCGTTGCGGCATCCGGCCAACGGGGAGACGCTGCGCGATGCCGTCACCACGGCGTGGGCGGTTACCTAGCCAAGCCGATTGATCCAAGCGACCTTGTCGATGTCGTCAATTCAACGATTGCCCTCGCAGAATCTGGCGATCGAACCACCCTCGTAACCCGCTTCTGGATTCGCGACGGACGACCAAGCCTCAGGGTGCTCGTTGTCGACGACAGCCAGACCAACCGGTTCCTCATGACCCGCATGCTCGAGGAGCGCGGGCACTCCACAACCACAGCATCCGATGGATCCGAAGCGCTCGAAATGCTTGAGCGTGCGGAGTTCGACGTCGTTCTGATGGATGTGATGATGCCGGGCATGGACGGCCTCGAGGCCACTCGCCTGATCTGCGAGCGCCGGGCGGACCCCGCCGACGGTCCGCTTGTCATCGGCGTGTCTGCATTTACCGACGAGTCGAGTCGTGACCGGGCAGAAGATGCGGGCATGTCGGCGTTCCTCGCCAAACCCATTCGCCCGGACGACCTCTACGCCGCCGTAGAACAGCAAGTCCAAGAAGAGACCCCAGCCGCGAACTGACGGGCAGTCGCCAGTCACCGGTCACCAGTCCGACCGAAGCAGATGAGTAGCTGCGCTCACCAGACCCTCGCTTCTCACGCGAGCGGAGACTCGGGACTGACGACTGGCGACTCTCCTACTCCATCACGCGCAAGGTCGATGGCAGGTCCATCTTCCTCAGCTTCCTCGGAGCCGTCAGAAGTGGAGCGAGGCCGACGGCGACAACGCCGACACCGATCGCCCACACCAATGTCGCCGGGCTCATGACGACCGGGATCGCGATCTCGGGCATGGTCTGCGCCCACTGGGTGATGAAGTACCGGAACAGCGCGAACCCGCCGATCAATCCGATGATCGTGGCCACGACGCCAACGATCGCGCTCTCGGTGACCAACATGCGAACCACCGTTCGCGGTCGGATACCGTAGGCGAACATCGTGGCGTGCTCCCGACGTCGCTCGTCGACCGCAATGGAAGCGGCGTTGAACGCAATCAGCACGGCGAGGATCAGCACAACAACCTCAAAGAGTTGGAAGACTCCCACGAACTGGGCCATCAGGTCTTCCATGAGGCGAGCCATCGCGTCGGCGCGCTGCACCGAGGTGACCTCACCGACTTGCAGGAACTCCGCTTGGAGGTCCCCGGTCTCGACGCCGTCCGTCGCCACAACCGACACGACATTCGCCGCGCCCTCGAGACCGAGGAGGGAGGCCGCCTCGGTCGACATGTAGGCAATGGACCGGAAGGGATGACCGTTGATACCGGTCACCGTCAGATCCATTGACTCGAGGGCGAACGACACCGGACCCGTGCGACGCGGGAGACGGACCGCCACCGTGTCTCCGACGCCAATGCCCAGGTCAACCGCCGCCTTCGGGGCGATCACAATGCCGGGTTCGGTGCCAGGAGTCGACCCCTCAACAACGTCGGGACGGAACAGACCGCTCTGCCAGTCCACGAACTCGACCGACGCCTCGAAGGCGTCCTCGCCGGTGCCGAGTTCACCGCCGACGCGCAACATCGCCTCACCCTCCGAGATAAGCGGCGAGGCCAACACCAATCCAACTGGGCCACCGGCTGCCGGATACACCGAGTCCATCTCGACGATGACGCGATCGGCGACCCCACCGGAAGCTTCCTCCCCGCCCTTCTCAATCGCTCCAAAGAACGAATCGATCGCTGCGACCAGCATCACAAGTACCGCAATCGTGGCGCCGATTCCGAGAGCGGTCAGCAGTCCGCGTCTCGGGGCGCGCAGCACATTGCGCACGGGTATCTGGGCGAACGTGTCGCCCGGCACGTGGACCTTCTTGACGAGGGGAGCGAGGCCACCTCCGCGCGACGCCAGGTGTCCGGTACGGATCGCATCGACGGGCGCAACCCGGATCGCTCGCCGGACGGGAATCGTGACCGCAACAAGCGGGATGATGAAGCCGACAAGTGCAGCGGTGAGGAACACATCCCACTGCGTCGGCGTCAGCCACTCGGGCATCGGCAGGAACGACTCGAGGAGGCCGCGCATCGCCGCGGCGATCCCCCACCCGATCAGGACTCCGAGCAGTACTCCGAGGAGCGCGATCTGGACTCCCATCAGCATCGGCCTCAGCGCGATCCAGAATCGCTTGACCCCGAGGGCCATCGAGATACCGATCTCTCGACGGGTCTGATCGACCATCCGCGCCGTCAGATTGACCGCCGCCGCCGCAGAACCAGCAAGGATCAAGAAGGCCACGATATTGAAGAACTGCTGATCGCCCTCGATGTCCTCGTAGGTCAGCGAATGGGCAGGGTCGTCGTCCGTGGTCGAGACCACCACTCCGACATCGGGCAATCCGGTCTCGAATGCCGCAGCAAGCTGCGCCTCGAACGCGGCTCGATCGGCACCGGGTTCGAGGGTGAGAACGAGGTCGTTCACGGCGTTGGGAAGGCCAGCGATGTCGCCCGCCGTCTCGAGCGATGTGAACACCGCCGCGAAGCTGGCCTGGGCGAAGAATCCGCCGCCTTCCGCGATGACCATGAAGAACTCGGGCGTCAGCGCGTGGCCAACATATTCGATCTGCCGCCCGCCGCTGAGGGTCAGTGTGCCATCGGCCGGGAGGTCGTAGTAGACGGCGAAGTTCCGTTCGATCAGGGCGACCGGTTCGCCACGGTCCGCCTCCGTGAGGGGGCGACCGTCTTTCGCGAAGAGTGCGTTGATCGTCGGGCCGTCGCCGTTGAGCGGCACGCCAATGATTTCGCCGCGCACGACGACCTCCCCGTCGGGAGTGACCGTCGCAACCTGTGTCGGCACCCGCAGTCGTTCCTCGGCATGCGCGACGACTCCAGCCGAGTCGGCGCTGTCGATGACGGCAAGCATCGAGCCCCGCGTGACCGCGGATCCGTCGGCGAGTTCGACCCGGAGGTCGTACATGTTGAGCGTCTGGTACGCGTGGTCGGCGGTGATCTTGCGCCATCGCGTCATGGACGAGAGCCCGGAGTACGCACCAACCCCGAGCGCGATGATGAGCGCGATCACGACGACCTGGACCCATCGGGAACGCAGGTCTCGCCACGACCACTTCATCCACATTGAGAACGTCTTCATGGTGCCTCCTACCAGCGGAGGTCGGCAAGATCCGCTCGTCCTCCCGCAGGAGGCCCGTCGGACACGATGCGGCCGCTCGAGAGTTCGACAACCCGATCGGCGACGCGGGAGATCTCCCGGTTGTGCGTGACCGCGAGAACCGCGGTGCCGGGTCCGGCTTGTTCGCGGAGCAATTCGAGGATCTGTACACCGGTCGCAAAGTCCAGTTCTCCGGTCGGTTCGTCGGCGAGCAGGATCGGATTGCCGGTGGCGAGTGCCCGGGCGATGGCAACCCGCTGTTGCTCGCCGCCCGAGAGTTCGTGGGGGAAATGGTCGGCGCGATCGGCGAGACCCACGCGATGGAGCACGTCGTCGGCATCCGGAGGGTCGTCACGATCGGCGGCATCGATCCCAAACTGGACGTTCTCGCGAGCGGTCAGGCCCGGGAAGATATTGAAGCTCTGAAAGACGAAACTCACGGCGCGCCGGCGGAAGTCGAAGAGCGCCGATCGCTTCGTGTTCGAGATGTCGACGCCCGCAACAGCTATCGAGCCGTCGCTGGCGGTGTCAAGCGCTCCAATCAGGTTGATCAGCGTTGTCTTGCCGCTGCCGGACGGGCCCAATACCACGACGAATTCGCCTTCGTACACATCCAGATCGACGGTGTCGAGAGCCGTGACGGTCGTCCCGCCAAGCTCATATCGCCGGGAGACGGCATCCAGGTGGATCAGCCGATTGTTCCCGATCATGTTTGCTCCAGTCGTTCGCTAGGAGTTCGGTCGTTCGGCACGCCATCGTTCGAGGAGAATGTCGTACTCTCGATCGAACCAGGCGTAGAGATCTCTGAGGTACGTGAGGCGCTCCGCGGCACGTTCGACGCCGGCGAACGTCTCGACGCCGCGTTCGGCGAGGTCGACCATGTTGGTGAGCGCCTCAGCCCGACGCTCCAGCAGCCGATCGAGAGCGCTCGTCGGAGCCGCGTAATAGTTCCGCCGACTACCGGGGATCCACACCCGTTCGATGAGACCAAGTCGGTTGAGATCCGCGATCGCCGTTGAGATGGCTCCGGCGCTGGCGCCGATCTGCTCCTGAAGGTCCGCAGCAGACAGGTGCGGCTCTTCGGCAACGAGCAGTGCGGCCCAGACACGACCGGCCATGGGCGGGAAGCCCATCGACTCGAAGAACCGGCTGACGTCCTCCGTGAACCGGCGTTTGGGCGCTTCACCTGTCATAATCTTCAATTATTCCTGAAACTAGAGTGATTTCTAGGGTCTTTGGACCCGTTCGGTCGTTCCCCGGGGTCGACGGGATTCCGCGTTGTGCGGCGGATGTGGGAGCCTGGTTGCATGAGCATCACCTTCGAATCGACCATCCCGCTGCACGGAACCGTCGACATCCCCCTCCTCGGATTCGGCGTCTACAAGGTTGCGCCCGGCGCTGAGACCGAGGATGCTGTTGCCGCGGCCCTCGACCTGGGCTATCGCCACATCGACACGGCCGCGCTCTACCGAAATGAGGCGGATGTCGGCAGGGCCATTGCAGCGTCTGGCATCGACCGCTCAGAGCTCTTTGTCACCACCAAACTCTGGAACAGCGATCAAGGCTACGAGTCGACGATCGCAGCCTTCGACCGCAGCCTTGAGAAGCTCGGCCTCGACTATGTGGACCTCTACCTCATCCATTGGCCGAAACCGGAGCACACCGAGGGGACATGGCGAGCGATGGAGGGGATGCAGGCCGCAGGCAAGGCCCGGGCGATTGGCGTGTCCAACTTCCTCGTAGAGCACCTCGATCAACTCGATGAGACCGCCACCGTGATGCCGTCGATCAATCAGATCGAGTTCCACCCACACCTCCAGAGTGCCGAGCTCATCTCATATTGCGAAGACCGCGGCATCGTGGTCGAAGCATGGAGTCCGCTCAAGCACGGCGAGATCATCAACGATCCGGAGTTGGCGGTGATTGCAGACGCCCATGGTGTGCCCGTCGCTCAGGTTGTGCTGCGGTGGATGCTCCAGCGTGGGATCGTTACGCTCCCGAAGAGCATCACGCCATCCCGCATCGCCGAGAACAGGGACATCTACGACTTCGAGTTGACCGACGACGAGGTCGCTGTGATCAACGCCATGGACCGCGACGAACGCGTCGGCCCCGACCCCGGCAACTTCGACTTCTAGAACGGCCCAAGGACCGCGGCACGCGGTGCCCGCCCACGGAGGGGCATACTCCAACCAATGCACCTCATCAGCCTCGAAGCCATCTCGAAGTCGTATCCGGAGACACCGGTGCTCCGCAACGCGTCGTTGGGGATCTCCCGGAGGCAGCGAATCGGCGTCATCGGTCGGAACGGATCCGGCAAATCGACGCTGCTGCGCATCATCTCCGGGGCCGAGGAACCGGACTCGGGACGAATCGTCCGTTCCACGGGTCTCCGGATCACATCCCTCGTGCAGGACCCGACGTTCCCTGCCGGCAGTACGGTCGGCGGGATCATCGGTGCTGATCGTGACACGATCGCGATGGCCGACCGCCTGGGGTTGACCGACACCTCAGCAGTTGTCGATGAGCTCTCGGGCGGACAACGTAAGCGCCTCGCCCTGGCGGTGGCGCTCGCTGCCGACTGCGACCTCTTGATCCTCGACGAGCCGACCAACCACCTCGACGTCGACACCATCGACTGGCTCGAGGATCATCTCCTTTCTCGCACGTCGGTGCTGGTGCTCGTGACTCACGACCGCTACCTCCTCGATCGGGTGGCGAATCGCGTGGTCGAAGTCCACCACGAGGTGCTCTACTCGCACCACGGCACCTACGAGCAGTTCCTCGAAGCCCGCACCGTCCGGGAGGAGCACGAAGCAGCGATCGAGCATCGTCGGAAGCAGCGCCTCCGAACTGAGCTGGATTGGCTCCGGCGCTCCCCGAAAGCCCGCACCTCGAAGTCGAAGGCGCGTGTCGACGCCGTCGCCGACCTCATCGCAGCGAGACAGCGTCCCGTTGATCCTGAACTCTCCATCGACCTTCCGTCGCGTCGCACAGGGTCGAAGGTCGTCGACATGCACAACGCCGGCAAGAGCTTCGAAGACCGATGGGTGCTCCGCGGCATCGAACTCAAGCTGCCCCAGCGGGCCAGGATCGGCGTCGTCGGCGAGAACGGCTCGGGAAAGACCACGCTGCTACGGCTCATCGCCGGACGGCTCGATCCCGACGAAGGCACGGTGAAGACGGGTTCCACCATCTCTCCCGGCTGGTACGGCCAGGACCCCCAGCCGATTCCGGCTGAGACCCGCGTCAACGCGGCCGTCCGTGAACGGGCTGAGACGACCAGGCTCGACTCCGGCATTCGGGTGTCGGCGGCGAAGCTGCTCGAGCGCTTTCAGTTCGACGCCGAAGCACAGCGCTCAACCGTCGGTGATCTCTCCGGTGGTGAACGGCGACGCCTCGAACTGCTGTTGACGCTGATGGAGGCCCCGAACCTTCTGCTCCTCGACGAGCCGACCAACGATCTCGACCTCGACACCCTCGAAGTTCTCGAGGAGTACCTCGACGCCTGGTCCGGAGCGCTCGTCGTATCCAGCCACGATCGCTACTTCCTCGACCGCGTCTGCGATGACATCTACTCCATCGAGACCGACGGATCGCTGCGCCACCACCCGGGTGGCTGGCCCGCCTACTGGGCCGACCGGCTGGCCCCCAAGTCCGAAGATCGGCCGAAGCGCCGAACCGAGCCGGGTCCCCACGTCGCGCAGCCGCGTGCCAAGCCGACGTGGAAGGAGCGACAGGAACTCGCCCGCCTCACCAAGTGCATCCCGCAACTCGAGGCGAAGAGCGCGGACCTCGCGCAGCAACTCGACGCCGCTGCGGGTGACTACGACTCGACGCTCGACCTCGCCCAACAACTCGCCGACATCCTCGAAGACCTCGACGCCGAGGAGACCGCCTGGCTCGAACTCTCCGAAAGAATCGACGCCTACGACAACGGGTGAGAGTCGCCAGACGCCGGTCCGCAGTCGCCAGTCCGATTCCTTCGCCTCAGGACGAAGTACTTGCCTCCGCTCCTCAGTTGCTCCGCCTCAGGCGGTCGAACAGCGCTGCGTCGGTTTCGAACGCGAGGGGTGGGAGGTCATCGAGGGGGAACCAGCCGACGGCATCGGCGTCGTCGCCGGCCATGAGCGTGCCGCCGGTCACGGTTCCCGCGAACCAGATCCCCACCGTCAGCTTGCTCGGATCGTGGAAGTTCGACGCTACGAACATCACGTCGCCGACGTCGGCAACCAGTCCGGTCTCTTCGAGGAGTTCACGAGCGGCGGCAGAGCGGATCTCCTCGCCATAGTCGACGAAGCCCGCAGGGATCGACCAGAGACCGGAGCGAGTTGCACCCGGTCCGCGCCGCACCATCAGCACCTTCCCGTCGGCGTCGAACACCACGACCGCGGCTCCGACACCGGGGTTCCTCCAGTGGACAAACCCACAGGACGGGCAACGCCGTCTCGGTTGGTCGTGGACCTCAACGATCTCCAGTTCTGTCGTGCAGTGCGGGCAGAAGGTGAATTCGCCCGGCCATTCGTGAGAGTGGGTCACAGCGTGCAGTCTGCCACGCCTCGCATCCGACAGCCCCGATTCGTGCACCTTGGATGACCCACACAACGAGTGTCAGGGAACGGCGCGTCCCGACGACGCAGGTCATCTCGGATCATCGCCTTCCATCCTTGGCTGGTCATCTTCCAGCAGGCGCTTGAGGTGCACCGCTCCTGGGAGTAGGTAATCGAGGTCGACCGGACGGTCGGCACGCTGGAGGGCGAGGACGAGCGGTTCTGACCGAATGCGGCCGTTCCGCGTCAGGTGAGAGAAGAGCGATATCGGTAGAGGTACCCGCTCCACGGTCTCCTCGCCGAACTGCTCACAGCGCTCACTCGGAGACGTCACGAGATACTCCCTGCACGCAAGTGGGCGTTGCTCGTAGATCGAGCATGTCTCGCCTTCAAGGAATGGGCACGGCGCATGCATGCGGAAGTAGCGGGTGGCCAGTGATGTGAGATCCGAGTGGGAGAGCCGATCGAACCGACTCATCTCGGGCAGGTGGCCCTCTGCATCAAGATCGCGCACCACTGCGGCTGCGCTCGCGGCGGACAGCGTCACTCTGGTCTCGAGGGAGACTGTCGACGAGCTTGTTGAGAAACCGAGCCTCCACTTCACTAACGGGCACCAATTGATAGCAGCAGGCGGTGCACCCGAATCGACACGTGATCTTCCGATGCTGGCGGTCGGTAGCTGCCACCGACTCGGCAACCAGTGAGTCGTCGAGTTCGTGGAGCGCGGGAACCACTTCTGCAACCTCGACGGGACTCGACGGCACGGCCACGAACGCGGTGACCGTCCCACTGGGAGAGTTCACCGTCACTCGCACTGAAGTCATCGGTCGGACCACTAGCCGTCGAGATCGTCGATGTCCTCGTCGTCAGGTGCCACGTCCTCGCGGTCGATTGTTGGTTCGGTCGCACGCGACACTCTCGATCTCCACGTCCTCCAGGAGCACTTCCTCGACGTGAATTTCCTCGACGATCTCGACAAGGAACTCAGCATCCGTGGACGATGCTTCCTCGATCCCAATGCCCACCGGAAGGTCACCCCCCTTGCGATCGAGCGCAATCACCTCGTCGGCCCCAACCGTCGGCGGTTCAGTCGGCAACGCATTCGGCGTCGCAGACACCTCAACAACCCCGACCGGCACCTCCCCACCGGGAATCGGAGTCGGAATCGGAACCGGAAGAGTCGACACCTCATCAACCCCGACCGGCACCTCCCCACCGGGAATCGGAGTCGGAATCGGAATCGGAAGCCCGGTCACCTCATCAATCCCGACCGGCACCTCCTCGCTGGGCATCAGAATCGGATCGTTCGACACCATGTCGCTCACGATCGACGCATCCGCGGTTGTGGGAGCGCTCTGTTCCGGTGGGGTTTCCACAAGGCCAGCCGTCAGGAGGTCGGAGTCGGCTCTCTCGAGGGACTCCTCGACCGGCGATTCGGCCACGACGCGCGTGGCGTCGGCTCGGTCGAGGGATTCTTCGACCGGCGATTCGGCCACCCCCCGTGTGTCATCGACTCGCCCACCGACCACGACCTCCTCGACGGCTTCCTCGCCTGGCGACTCCGCTTCGATCGGGGTCTGTAGGTCATCCTCTCCCCCATCGTCCGTACCGAACGGATCCGCCGGATCGGCGCTCCCGCTCTCGGGCCCCTGGTCGGCCGCAACCTCGAGGGTGTCCGGATCATCACTCTCGTCGGCGGTATCCGTCGAAGCGCCCTCTACCTCGGTTTCCCAATCGGGAGGCGGCCACTCCTCCGGTGGCTCTCCGTCCGGTGGATACAGCGGCGGTGGGATGTACACAGTTCCGTCCGGAAGCACCGCATAGTCAGACTCGGCCAACATCTCCGGCCCACCATGTCCCAACTCCGGCTGAATCGGCAACGGCACCCCCGAGGCGTCAACCGCCGTCATCGACCCATCAGAGAACGTATGAATGAAGAACCCGTCCGGAAACTCATACGCCGGCGCCTCATACATGGTCCCATCCGGAAGCACCGCATAGTCAGACTCGGCCAACATCTCCGGCCCACCATGTCCCAACTCCGGCTGAATCGGCAACGGCACCCCCGAGGCGTCAACCGCCGTCATCGACCCATCAGAGAACGTATGAATGAAGAACCCGTCCGGAAACTCATACGCCGGCGCCTCATACATGGTCCCATCCGGAAGCACCGCATAGTCAGACTCGGCCAACATCTCCGGCCCACCATGTCCCAACTCCGGCTGAATCGGCAACGGCACCCCCGAGGCGTCAACCGCCGTCATCGACCCATCAGAGAACGTATGAATGAAGAACCCGTCCGGAAACTCATACGCCGGCGCCTCATACATGGTCCCATCCGGAAGCACCGCATAGTCAGACTCGGCCAACATCTCCGGCCCACCATGTCCCAACTCCGGCTGAATCGGCAACGGCACCCCCGAGGCGTCAACCGCCGTCATCGACCCATCAGAGAACGTATGAATGAAGAACCCGTCCGGAAACTCATACGCCGGCGCCTCATACATGGTCCCATCCGGAAGCACCGCATAGTCAGACTCGGCCAACATCTCCGGCCCACCATGTCCCAACTCCGGCTGAATCGGCAACGGCACCCCCGAGGCGTCAACCGCCGTCATCGACCCATCAGAGAACGTATGAATGAAGAACCCGTCCGGATACGTGGGCACGTACTCGGGAACCTCGTTCCCCCAGGGGTCGAGCATCTTGGCGTCGCCATTCGCCCCAATGTGCTTCATCGTCGGTGGCGACGGCACAGTGTTTCCCTTCTCATCGAGGATCGTGACCGTCCCGTCGGCTTCTCGGTAGTAGTGGAAACTCGGCGGGGTCCAGGCAGCCATGACTCCCCCTTCTGTTTTCGGCGTCAGGCGCTCACTCTTGGAGTACTCGGTCAGGGACGATCTGTCTAGGGGCAGAAGGCCGCGCGGACCCTCAGGGCTGTGTCCACCGACCGACCGCCTCCGTCGTGAGATCCAGATATCCGTGCGGATCGAGTGGTGTGTAGTCACGATAGGCAGACCCGTCGGGACGGCTGAATCCGGGGTCGGCCGGTTCGATCTGAGTTCCGGCGCTCCAGGCATTGAACGAGAGAATCGTGACGAGATTCGGCGCACGCGGTGCCGTCGTAGCTGCCATCCACTGATCGACGTAGTGGCTCCCATCGCCGCGCAGGGTCGCCGGTTCAGGCTCTCCGCTCCAGTCCGACGACCAACCCGGACTGACGATGGGGACGAACCAGGCCCGTTCGGGCAGGTCGGACGCCCAGGAGAAGCCGATCGAACCGTCGATCTCAGATGGGCCGTTGACGAGTCCGTCAAAGTGGGCATCGACGACCCAAGCTGGGTCCTGGCTGACCGCCAGCACCGTGGCCCCGACGTCCGTCTGGTGGATGTCATCGAGTGCCGCACGCCAGGCGCCGATATCAACGGTCTCTGTCTCCTCGAGTGCCTCCAACCCCACCACCATCACCAGCATCCCGGATCCGTCCGTCCACGGACTGGCGTCGGTTGGGCTGAGGAGCGCCGGGTGCTCACCATACGTCCCGAGGAGGTACTCGACCTGGCCGTGAATGGCCTCCGGAGAGAGGACTTCGAGAACGAACGCTACGGATCGATCCTGCCGGGCCGCCTCGTCGAGCACAATCGGGAGCGCAGCATCGTCAATCGAGTCCGGCCCCCTCCATAGCACGGCGACAACGCGGATCGACGAAGCTCCCATCATCTCGAAGTGTGTCTGCAGAGCCGCAGGGTCCGTCGAGCTGTACGGGCCAAGAACCGGGTAGAAGTCTGATGCGATGTCTTCGGGAGGATTGCGTCCGTCCGCCGCCCACTCGCCCCACGAATCGTCCGAGTCAGGGCCTCGATAACCCACCTGATACACGGCCGCGACTCGATCCGGAGATGGAACAACCCCAACGGAGACCGATTCCTCCGCCAGCGTCGTGTCCGGTGACGTGGCCTCCGGCGGATCGTCGGAACCGCGCGTCCAGAGGTACCCGCCCGCGATCGCAATTGCTGCGATCGCCACGATGGCCGCGACGATGAGCAGCCAACGGCGTCGGTTCGTCGTTGGCGCCGGGTCGGCGGCGGCAGATGCCGGGGGCTCGGGCTCCGGCTGCGGCGCTTCGGGAATCGGTGCGGCGCCTGGCAGCATGGGCTCTTCGGTCGCCGCTGGAGCCGGGTCGCCGGCCGGCGGCGGCTCCTCCGGGGCAATCACTATTGGCTCGTCCGCGACCACCGCATACTCCATCGACGTTCGATCGTCCGTCTCAACGACGACCGCCGACGGCGAGCCAAACGGTGCGCCCGAATCGCCGTCGTAGAGGGCCGCCCCCATCGCCACAGCATGCTTCGGATGCGTGTCGACGGCGACGGGGCGTCCGGTGGCTTCACGGACCATTTCGGCAACAAGCGGGATTCGGGACGCTCCGCCAACCAGCAAGACCGAGGAGAGATCGTCCATCGACACACCGGCCGATCGAACCGTCCTCTCGAGCGCCCCCATCGTCTCCCGGATACGAGGTCGAATCATGTCCTCAAACTCGGCACGCGTGAGACGTATCTCGGTGTGGATACTCGGCAGCATGACGGGGATCGTCACATCGGTGTCGCCCGACAGCGCCTCTTTTGCGTCACGACACGACGCCCTCAGCGTCGCCAGCGCAGCCGTCGCCGCCGGATCGTCCGGATCCGACTGGGCGACGATCCCTCCGAGTGACGCGTCAACGTGCCCGAAGACAGACTGGTCGAGATCGACCCCACCGAATCGCTCCATACCCTCGGGTGTTCCGACGACCTCGAACCCATCCGCCGTCCTGCGAACTACGGCCAGGTCGAGCGTGCCACCCCCGAAGTCATAGACGGCGATCGTATCGCCCTCGACGATTCGCTCGATCTGGGCGTAGTACACGGCTGCCGCCACCGGCTCGGGCACGAACCGCACCGGCCCAACCCCTGCCAGGCGAGCTGCCTCTTCGAGAAAACCAAGTTTGTATGGCCCGTAGACAGCAGGGTGAGCGAGCACGATCGCGCCGGGCGATTCGCCGCGTTCGGCAGTGACACGATCAACCGCCGACGAGAGCAGATAGCCGGTCAGGGCCTCAGCGCCGTAGGGGGTTCCGCCGAGAAGATAGGGAGTTGGGTCACCAAGGCGCCGCTTGAACTCCCTGGCCGTTCTGCCCGACTCGAAAATGGAGCGCCGCTGGGCGGCCTCCCCGACCAGCACCGTGCCGTCGTCGCGGAGAAGCACAACGGACGGGATTGGCGCAATCGACGAACCAAGCTGGACGATCTCGGCCGACCCGCTGGTGGCGATCGCCGCCGCGGTGTAGGTCGTCCCCAGGTCGACGCCGAGTTGGTACGGCACGACACCTCCCGACCGTTCCCCCGTAGCGGGACACCGGCCGCTCTCGTGGTTCGTCTGCCACATGATGCCCTAGGCGCGCGCTATCGGTGCAGGGCCGAAAGGCGGGACCCATACCCGAGCGCATAGACTGTCGTGTGCCCGCGCGAATCTGCCGCCACCATCGGAGCACGGCACCATGGAAGGGTCAGGACCCGCTCATCCGGCGGGGGAATCCCCCGCAGTGGCTACGCGGCGCTTCGTCACCGCCGGCATCGACACCTGCACGGCCCTTGACCGCACCGACCTCGCACAGAAACTGAGACACGCCCTGGCGCGCCTCGACGAGCCCTCCACCGTCCTGTATGTGGCCGGTGAGTACAAGCAGGGCAAGAGCATGCTGGTCAATGCGCTGGTCGGGTCCGAGGTCTGCCCCGTCGACGACGACCTCTCCACGACCACGGTCACCTGGCTCCATCATCACGAGCCTGCCACTGCTCGCATTCGCCGCCGAACCGAAGGCGAGCCGGTCGTCGATACCATCGAATTCGATGAGATCCGGTACTACGCATCCGAACAGGGCAACCGTGAGAATCGGCTCGGCATTGATATCGTCGATGTTGGCCTGCCCAGTCCCGTTCTCGCCGCAGGTCTCACCGTTGTGGACTCGCCGGGAGCCGGGGCGCTCCGGGCCGGGTCTGGGGAGGCTGCTCTGTCGTTCCTTCCCTATGCCGACGCGCTCATCCTGGTCAGCGATGCGTCCGCCGAGCTCTCGGTCCACGAGATCGCCTTCCTCCGTCGAGCACTGGACATCTGCCCGCATGTGCTCATCGTTCTGACCAAGATCGACCTCTATCGGGAGTGGCCGAGGATCGCCGAACTCGATTGTGTGCACCTCTCGAGCCTCGGCCTCGAGGAAGCGGTTCATCCCGTGTCGTCCGCGCTTCGATTTGAAGCCGTCCGGCGATCAGACGCATCACTCAACGAAGAGAGCGGCTTCCCCGATCTCCTGGCGGCGATCCGGGTCGGCATTCTCGATGGCGCGAGGAATCGAGCGGCATCGAGAGCGCTGTTCGAGACTTCCGAGTCGTATCGTCACCTCCTTGCAGCGCTCCGCGCGGAGCGCGAAGCGCTCGCGAATCCCAAATCGGCCGTGCAGCTCCTCAACGAACTCAACGAGGCCAAGCACCGCCTCGCAAGCCTTCGTCGATCGGGAGCGCGGTGGACGACAATCCTCGGAGATGGCATCACCGACCTCAACCAGGAGATCGACCGACACCTGAAGACCTCGTCCCGGGACTTGATCGAACACCTAGATGCCCGACTCGGTGAGGTCGACCCGGCCGTCGAATGGGAGGCTGCGAGTCAGGATCTCCAAGTCTCTGTCGCGGAGCTGGGGCGCCACGTGTTCGATCGGATTCGCTCGGGAACCGAAGTCCTCACCGATCGGGTTGCCGCCGAACTCAGTGAGGCCGGTCTAAACACTCCTGTGATCGAGACGGCGAACGGTACCGATCTCGGGCCCCTGTGGGATTCCTCCGACCGGTCCCTGGCCGCGGACAAGGCGAAGCCGCTCGGCACCGGGATTGGGGCGCTTCGCGGCACGTCGAGCGGCGTCGTTCTCATGGGTGTCATGGCGAATCTGGCAGGCGTTGCCATTGCGACGCCCGTTGCTATCTCGGTCGGTCTGCTGTTCGGAGCGAAGCACGTGATTGACGAGCGGAAACGGAACGTCGAGCGCCGCCGGCAGCAAGCCCGCGCCATCGTGCGGGACTACCTCTCACACGCCCAGACCGAATTGGCCATCGAATCGCGGCGCGCCGTGCAGGAGGTTCATCGTCTGTTGCGCGATTCCTTCTCGGAGCAGATTTCGGACCTCAACAGTTCGCTCACCGGCACGATTCGGACAATCGAGGAAACGTTGACCGCGTCCGACCGGGAACGCGCTCAGCGAGGGGCCGTGGTCTCCGATCAGATCGAACGACTCGAGCAACTCCTCCAGGCCACCGAGTCACAACAGTCGCGGGTTGGGGGGGTTCTGTCGTGACCGAACCCCTCCTCGATCGCGTTGATCAACTCTGCAGGACCGCCGCTCTCCTCGTCGGTGACCATGCGCTCAGCGCGACGGTGGCGGAGTTGCGGACCCGCCTCCGTGAACCCCTCCGGGTGGCGATTGCCGGTCGCGTCAAAGCCGGAAAATCGACGCTCCTGAATGCCCTCGTGGGCGAGCGTCTCGCCCCCACCGACGCCGGCGAATGCACGCGCATCGTCACCTGGTACGAGAAGGCTGCCGGATACGAGGTCACGGCGGTGCTGCGCGACGGATCTGAACGGGCGCTGCGCTTTCACCGAACGGACTCGTCGCTCGCAATGGCTCTCGACGGTCTCGAGCCTTCGGACCTGGAACGGATCGTTGTCGGCTGGCCATCGTCTCGACTCGATGACCTCACGCTCATCGACACGCCAGGCATCGAAGGTCACGACGAGCGCAGCTCGATGCGCACCCTCCGATTCCTCGGCCTCGAGGCTGAGGACAGCAGCGAGGTCGATGCGGTCATCTATCTGATGCGCCACATGCACCGGAGCGACGCCGGGTTCCTTGAGGCGTTCATGGATCGCTCCCTCTCACAGCCGTCGTCGGTGAATGCGGTAGCGGTCTTGTCACGCGCCGACGAGATCGGGGCGGGTCGACTTGATGCGCTCGTCTCAGCCCGAGCCGTCGCCGAACGGTATCGCGACGACGAACGGGTTCGGGCGCTTTGCTCCACAGTGATTCCGGTCGCCGGGCTGATCGCCGAGACGGGAGCGACACTCCGCGAGGACGAGGTGGCGTCGCTGCGATCCCTGATCGCGATGCCGGCCGACGAGTTGGCAGGGTTGCTGCTCTCCGTCGATCGCTTCTGCGATCCGACGTTGAGCCCCCTCCCGTCAAGGGCCCGTCAGGATCTGCTCGATCGGTTCGGCCTGTTCGGGGTTCGCTTCACCGTGGACGAACTCACCCACGGCGACGCTGAGACAGCTTCAGCACTGTCCCGTGCCCTCATCGGCGCGTCGGGAATCGAACAGCTCGCGGACCTGCTCAACGATCACTTCGCCGGGCGGGCACGGCCTCTCAAGGCGCGTTCAGTGCTTGTCGCCCTCAAGGATCTGGCCCGGCGCTTTGCCCGAGATGAGCCCGTCGCAAGCCGGGACCTGTTCATCGCCGTCGAGGAGTTCGAAGCGACAGCACACGAACTCGCCGAGTTGCGACTCTGGCACCTGGCGATCTCCGGAACCGTCCATCTCGATGCAGAAGAGGTGGCCGAGATCCGCAGGATGACCTCGGTTGGCGATCCGACCATGCGGCTTGGTCTCCCACCTGGTACCCCGATCTCCGTCGTGCGGGAGACGGCGCAGCAGCGAATCGAGCACTGGCGAGCACGCGCGATGCATCCGCTGACAACGCGTGAACTCGCCGAGGTGTGCGACATCCTCGCACGGTCCTACGAAGGCCTCTACGCGGAGACAGCCGCCGGCCCCTGACGATCGCTCGCGGGGGCCGACGACCGTTCAGTTCGTGTCCCCGCTGCCGGATGCACCGCAGCGTGAACGATCAGGTTCAGTCCAGGACGGGGCCGAGCGGGTCGAGGCCGTACTCGTTCGGACCAACGGTGCCGGGGAGGAATCCCGTCTCGATCAGTGCCCAGAGGCCGCCGATAAGCGGAACGAGACCAATGAGGATCCACCAACCCGACTTGTTCCGGTCATGCCACCGCTTGATGCTGATCGCCAGCGAGGGCCAGATGATCAACAACGAGAGAATCACCACCAGCCACAACAGGAACGCCGAGTTGGTCGCTCCCGCGATGATGGCGAGCACCCACACAATGGCCCACAGGACGACGATGCCGAGCCAAAACTTGCCTCGGTTGATACGGCCCTCGAAGCTGAAGAGCAGCCAGGCCCAATCGATCTCGCTCATCGGCGATTTCCTTTCGATAGCGTTCCAGGAAACTACCAGGAAGCGGGCGCCGGCGTCGTCACTCCCCACCTTCTTGCGTGACTATGGGAAGCCGGCTTCCACTATCTACGCAAGAACGGTGGGGGCTTGAGCGGAGGACGGAAGAGCCGGCAGCTCGCGGCGCTCGCTACCCCGTCGTCAGGGCATCGCGTAGCACCGCCACGCGTTCGGGATCTACCCGGAAGTACGCCCACTTTCCGCGTCGCTCACGCGTCAGAAGTCCGGCTTCAGTCAGGATCGAGAGATGGTGGCTGACGGTCGGTTGGGATCTGCCGGTCGGCTCGACCAGGTCGCAGGCACACACTTCACCTGATGGTGCATTCCCGACCATGCTGAGTAGCTGCAACCGGACGGGGTCAGCCAGGACCTTGAAGCCGGCGGCGAGCTCTTCGGCGCTGTCCTCGTCGAGCGGTTCAGCGAGGACCGGCTCGCAACACGTCTGGATTGTCGATACACCCACCAGTCCATCCTCTCCGTCGGCATTCATATTGACGTCCATCAATCTAACTGATATCGTCACATCGATCAACTTCGATATGAGGAGCCGCCGTGCCCACCAACATGAACCTTCGCGAGACCGTACGTGACCGCTATGCCGACGCGGCCCGCAAGGCCGGCTCTTCCTGCTGTTCGAGCGACTACGACGCCGAAACCGACGACTTCGGCCGGGACCTCTACCCGGCGCAGGACCTGATCGACGTTCCCGCCGGTGCTTCGGACGCCAGCCTCGGATGCGGGAATCCCACGGCCGTCGCCGAACTCATGGAAGGCGAGACCGTGCTCGACCTCGGTTCGGGTGCCGGCATCGACGTCCTCCTCTCAGCCAAGCGAGTCGGCCCCTCAGGGTTCGTGTACGGCATCGACATGACCGATGAGATGCTCGACCTTGCTCGGAAGCACGCCGCCGAGTCTGAAGCCACCAACGTCGAGTTTCGCAAGGGGTACATCGAGGACATCCCCCTCGACGACGGAGCGGTCGACGTGGTCATCTCGAACTGCGTGATCAATCTGTCAGCCGACAAGCCAAGCGTCTTCGCCGAGATGGCCCGGGTACTGCGCGCCGGCGGCCGACTCGGGATCAGCGACGTCGTTGCCGACGACGGACTAACCGCCGATGAGCGGCGCGAGCGGGGAAGTTGGGTCGGCTGCATCGCCGGTGCGCTGAGCTTCTCCGAGTACGCCGACGGTTTGACCGACGCCGGATTCGGGTCGATCGAGATCGTCCCCACGAAGAGCGTCGCCGACGGGATGCACTCCGCGATCGTTCGAGCCGTCAAGCCGGCGTAGGGCACCCGGATCGCGGCCGATGATTCGTCAGTCGGGCCGAGTCGGCACTTCTCCGTAGTACTCGGCCAGCCGCTCCTCGGCCTGCTCACCGAATAGGATCTCGGCCGCTTCGTGGAGCCCGGGCGATGTCCGGACTTCTTCCTCCGGGATCACCTGCGTGATCTTCGAGCGACGGCGCAGGAAATCTTCGAGCTTCGTGACCATCTCGGTCTCGGCAGCGAGGTACAACTCGACGCGGAGGTAGTCGGCGCTCTTGATGATGTCCTCACCCATGGTCGGGTCCTGTCGAATCTCGTCCAGCATCTCGAACGCACGCCTTCCGTATCGGCGCCAGAGGCGGTCGGAGAGCGGTTCGACGTCAGGCTTGTTTCGCAGATCGTCAAGGCCCATCAGCCGGGCCTGCCGGTAGAACTCTTCGCGGGTGGCCTTCGCCGGCTCGCCGTACCAAGAGTGCGTGTCCTTCTCGAGCGGCACACCGAGGGCCTCGACCTCATCGGCGACTTCCTCCCCGACGTTCAGGCAGTCGGTCAACTTGCCGCCGAAGATCGAGATCACACTCCGATTGACGTCGGTCTCGATCTCGTGCTTCCGCGAGAGCTTCGTCCACTCGACGTCCTTGCCATCGCCGCCTCCCGAACCGACCACGAGAGGCCGGACACCGCTGCGATCGGCGATGATGTCGTCTCGGGTCAGGGGATGTTCGAGATCGAGTCGACTATTGATCTGATCCAGCAGGAAGTCGCGATCCTCATCATCAACCTCCGTGAACGGAGTGTCGACACGCGTGTCGGTCGTCCCGATCACGGAACGGCGACCCATCGGGATGACGTAGAAGAGCCGCTGCGTGTCGTCGTAGAACGCGAGTACCCGATGGTTCGGCGTGATTTGCGGAACGATGAGGTGGATGCCCTTCGAGTAGACGATCCGGTGGTCGGTCCGCACATCCAGATCGAAGTTGACAGCGTCGACGAACGGTCCGGCAGCATTGACGACGACCCGGGCCGAGCACGTGAACGCATCGCCGCCGCCGTCGACGTCGTTGAGTGTGACCGTCCAACGGCTCCCCTCCCGCTCCGCGTCGACGACCTCGACGTAGTTCGCCACCGTCGCTCCGACCTCGATCGCCGATCGCACAAACCCAAACACGAATCGGGAATCGTTGTCCGGGAGATAGGCGTCGTAGTACTCGATGCCTCCGATCGAGTTGTCGGTACGAACGACGGGTTCGAGGGCCTTGACGTCCTCCGCGCTGAGGAGGGAGGGGCGGTGGGTTCGGAAGCCGCCGATGCCCCAGTATGCCGCTGCTCCGAGCGCCGCCAGCCACGTCGGGTGCGGTGACCCCTCGTCGAGCGCAGCGAGGAACGGGATCTGTTTGATGTTGTCCGGATAGGACTTGATCAGCCGATTCCTCGAAACACAGAGCTTGCGCACCAGCGGGATCTCGTATCCCTCGAGGTACTTGAAGCCACCCCACACAAGGTTCGACGATGCCTGGCTGGTGAAGCTACCAAAGTCGCCGCGATCGACCAGCGCCACCTTGGCGCCGCGGCCGGCGAGGACCGCTGCCGATACGGCGCCGTTGATACCTCCGCCGACGATGAGCACGTCGAACGAACCATCCTTGAGCTTTGCGAGAGCAGTGTTTCGAAGAGCCATACCGCGATGCTAACTACGCTCCGCCGGGCCGAAACCGACAGGTGAGGGTTGACCGTCGCCAAGCGACCACAGAGGTCTCGTCATCAGGGAACGGACTCGATCAATGCAAGACCGAACCGCGAAGCACCTCTCGGCGCTTCATCGCGTCATGTACCGCACCACTCGCGGCATCGTGGGACGGCGCCTCGTCGACAACGACATATGCCTGTTGACGACGACCGGCCGCCGCACCGGCAAGCAGCACACCGTCCCGCTCCTCTACTTGAGAGACAAGAGCCGGATCGTCGTAATCGCATCGTGGGGCGGACGCGATCAGCATCCGGAGTGGTACCTCAATCTGCGCGACCATCCCGCAGCATCGGTCCAGGTGCTCGGAGATCGCTGGCCGGTCCGGGCGAGAACGGCCGATGCCGAGGAGCGCGCTACCTGGTGGCCGCGCGTGCTCGAGGCCTACGACGGCTACGCCGAGTACGAGTCACGAACCGAACGCGAGATCCCCGTGGTGTTCCTCGACCCGAACCCGACGATGAGCGAGTGATCCGGATGCGACACCGGGCCGCCAGGCGGGGACCCCGCTCGACGACCCGGCATGCTTCGTAGGCCGAGTTCGATGGTTGGACTAGGCAGCGGCCTCGTCGGCGTCGCTCTTGGTGATCAGCATGACCAGACCACCGATCGCCACCATCGCCGTTCCGGCCATGAGCGCGTAAAAGCCGGCTCCGACAGACACGGTGAACGCGGCCGGGATCATTCCCCCTTCGACAGCCTTCGCGAGTCCGCCCTGCAAGATCTCGGCATCGTCACTCGCCTCGAAGTACTTGATGATGGCGTAGACCAACAGCGCCACACCGATGATCGTCATACCGAGCGCGTATGGCATCGCCTCAACGGACGTGAGCGGCGGCATGAATGCAAACGCCACGACGGCGATGATCGCAATCACGACAACCACCTGAACCCAGGTATCCAAGCCCCCCAGATCGTCGGAACCCCGTCCGGGAAGTCTGGGCTGGCCTCACTGAGCGCCGGAAGCAACTCCTCGGCGTCGGTCGCAACGCCCTTGGTGAACAACGCCACCAGACCGAGCACGACACCGAACAGGGTCCAGATTCTGGCCCAATACACGGGATCTCCCTCTCTCGTCCCACGACGAGCGGAGAGATGCGGATGCTCCCGCTTCAACCGGAACCGGCCTGCGTGATGCGACCGACCCATTTCGGCGCCGCGGCCTCAAGGTATGCGGGAACCGCTCCGATGAGACCGAAGAAGGAATCGGAGCGACGCGTCTCC
Source organism: uncultured Actinomycetota bacterium (assembly GCA_963785245.1). Lineage (GTDB taxonomy): Bacteria > Actinomycetota > Acidimicrobiia > Spongiisociales > UBA5794 > JAHEEL01. The sequence goes on from CAWAUO010000013.1 coordinate 112,501, forward strand.
GTTCCTCTTGACCCATTGGGGCCTCCCGGGCGGGAGGGGAATGCCGGCGCTTCGCCAACACGGTGAGGTGAAGATGCAACACGCAATCACACGGTCCAGGGTCATGCCTGTCCTCTTGATGACGGTCGGATTGATCCTCGGATCCCTGACCGCACCCGCGACGGCTACCGAGGGGGGCGGCGACGATGTCGACTCGGTTCGGGCACAGGCTGTGAGCACGATCGACTACAAGACCGGTCTCCTCACCGACTTGAAGAACGACAACGACAATGCCGACCGCAAGGCCGAGTACGACAAGGGCATCAGCCAACTCATCCGCCTTCGCGGCGATGCTGCCGCCTCAGACAACATCGACGCCTTGCGCTCCATGGACGCGCAGGCGCACGAGATCTACCAATCCACGAAGGCGCGTGCCGCCGCCGTCGGCCAGACCGACGCGGACAAAATCGCCGAGATGCGCAAGGCTGCGCTCGACACCATCAACTACAAGCTCGGCATCTTCCGCGAGGCCAAGGCCAAGACCGCCAACACCTCACACCAGGGGATCTACGAGAGTTCCGTCCTCGACCTCGAGGCACTGAAGGCCGCCGCCGAGAAGAGCGATGACATTGGCGCACTCAAGGAGATGAAGGCCCAGGCCCACAAGATCTACGACCGGACCAAGGCGCAGATCGCCGAAGCGGGCGGTGAAGAGGGCGCCAAGAAGGAAGAGACGGAGAAGCCCAAGGAGAAGGAGAAGACGAAGGCCGAACTCGAAGCCGAGGCACTCGCCAAGGCCAGGCGTTCAACACTGCGTCTGATCGAACACAAGCTGTCCATCTTCACCCATGCCGCGGAGGCGACGAAGAACCCGGTGGTTGCGGCCGTCTATGTCGATGCCGCCAAGCAGATCGCAGGCCTCGTTGACGGTGCGAAGAAGGCCGGAAGTGTCGGAGCGCTGCGTGACATCGACGAGAAGGTCATGACGATCTATGACGACGCGAAGGACGCGGTCTCCGGGTCGCACGGCAAGCCCGAGTGGCAGCCATCGGAGGCGATGATCGCTCATGTTGCCGGCATCAGCGGCGTCATCGACCGTCTCGACGAGTTCGTCAAGAGCACCACCGACGAGAGCCCCGACACGGCCGCGGCGGTTGCCAAGGCAGCCGACAAGGTGCGAGCTGAGATCGACGATGTGCAGGCCGCAGCCGAGACCGGCAACAAACTCGACGGATCGTGGGACGACCTGAAGACGGCCATCCACACCTACCGGAAGGCGCTCGCCAACCATGTCGTCGCGGTCACCGGAGGTCCGGGTTGCGTGAATGGTTGGCATCTCCCCGCATAGACCGGCCAGCGGCGTTCGGCGTCTGACCCTTCGCCGAAGGCGCAGACAAGCAACGGAACGTCCCCCCGTCCTCCCTCGGGGGAAGTTTCGACGTGGCAGCCGGAGCAAGATCGTGGCCGGCGTGGGCACTCCCGTCGGTTCGGCAGAGGTAGCATCGCGCCGTCATCAACACCGCAGAGCAAGGAGCCTCTGATGAGGATTGTCGTGTTGGGCGGAGCGGGCAAGATGGGCGCCATCGCTGTCGAAGACCTCGTGGTGAATCCGCGGGTCGACGCAGTGACTCTCGCCGACCGCGACATGGAGGGTTCCGCCGCCATCGCTGAGTATCTCGACAGCCCGAAACTGTCGATCGCGGAGTCCGACCTCAACGACCACGCCGCCCTCGTGGCGCTACTCGAATCGGCCGATGCCTGCGTCAACGCAACCGTGTACTACACGAACCTGAAGGTGATGGAGGCCTGCATCGAGGCCGGCACGCACTACACCGACATGGGCGGCCTATTCCACGGGACGCTCAGACAGTTGGAGTTGAGCAATCGTTTCGCCGAAGCAGGGATCAGCGCAGTGCTCGGCATGGGGTCGGCCCCGGGAGCCCCGAACATCCTCGCTCGATACGCTGCCGATCGCCTCGACACCATCGACGCGATCAAGATCTACGACGGGGTCAAGCCGCCCCCGCCGGGAACGGTGAAGTTCACCTATGCAGTCCCGACGATCATCGACGAACTCACGCAGCAGCCAATGGTGTTCCGCGACGGCGAGTACATCGCCTGCGAACCGCTGACCGAATTCGAGGACTACCCGTTCGCTGGGTCTCTTGGCATTCTCCCCATGCACCTCTCCCTCCACTCGGAGGTGGCGACGCTGCCGGTCAGCTTTGCGGACAAGGGCGTGCGCGAGTGCTTCTTCAAGATCAACTACTGGGGCATGGACCCCGAGACGGTCGAGAAGGTACGCGTCCTAGCCGACTTCGGCTTCGACGCACCGGACCCGATCAACGTGCGCGGCGCCCAAGTGTCCCCTCGGGACTTCACGATCGAGATGATGGGCGGGTTCGTCCCGTCGGCGATCGACATGCTCACCACACCGCCGAACGAACCAGGCGATCTTGCGAAGGAGATCGTCTCCGAAGTGAGCGGAACCGCCGACGGTGAACCGGTGACCTACCGGATGGGCATGCTGACCCACAAGGGCGCCCTCCCAACCGGCGTTCTCCCCGCACGCGGCTCCGTCTGGCAAGCCGCAGGAAGGGTCGCCCCGGGCGTGCACCCCCCAGAACTCGCCTTCGACCCCGAACCGTTCCTCAAAGAACTAGAAGAACGAGACATCACCACCGAAGTAACGGTCACCAGGAGCCTCTAGGGAAGATCACGGTCTTTCACCTCTCCCACGCAGTGGGGGAGGCGCGAGCATCGGTCGCTCGGCCGGAGCGCAACGGAGTTGGCTCTGGGGGCTTGCATGCTGGGAATGAGATCCGCCGCGTCCCGACCGGTCCCCTACGGCTCGAGGACGCCCTGAACCTCGTCGACGTCGTACGCACGGTTCACGGTTCGATTGAGCGTGCCGAGATCGATCCATGCACCGCCGATCCGATAGCTGCCCGACCAGGTGAACGTCACCGTGATCGGATACGCCCCGAGGGTCGGATGGCAGTTCCCGCCGGACGGATGCTCCCGCCGATACTCCGGGTCGCACGTCTTCGTCGTGTAGGTGTGGGTCGCTGTACCGGACGGATGCGCCGTCGCCTCCGCAGGTTCATACCTCCCTGCGGTTCCGTCACCCCAATCAACGGACAGCGATGCGACCGTAGCCTGCACCTCCATCGTCCGTCCGTCGGGCAGGATCTCGGTGTGGGTGATATCGGCCGGTTCGGACGTAGCGAGGTAGGTGGGGAGACCCGTGATGCCGGCTGCGGGCGGTTCCAACGACGGATCCGGGATCGCGAGCGGGAACGACCGAAAGATCCGCCACGCCAGATCTGTCGAAGGATCGGCGACGACCGGGCAGACCGGCGTCGTCGTGACGATCCAGATGACGGTCGGATCATTCGCCGGATTCCACGCGTCGATGCCGCCAACGACCGGCGACCAGTAGTGACAGTCTCCGCCCGTGGCATCGGTGGACTCGTAGATGTAGCGGTTGGGGGGTCGTTCGCGGGGTGGGTCGGCGGTCGGCCCCGTGAAGCCGCCCGTGGCAGAGCAGTGAATCTCTCCAACGGGGTCATAGTGGCAGTCGTCGGCATAGCTACCAGCTGCCGGCCACCAGCTACCGGCCAGAAGCAGACCTAGGACGAGAGCGGATGCGGACCATCGCATGCCCAACCCTCCCCAACATAGGAGAACCCCCAACGGTCACCGACAAGCTCAATCACCACTGTCCTGTCGCCTGCACCATCGGGACCGAGAGCGGCGGTCGCATCGGTAGATACAAGAGCAGCAACACATGTCGATTCGTCCGCAACCACATCAATGACCTCCACCTCCGGCTCGGCCGGTGGAGCGACGAACTCAACCAGGTCGAGCACACTCATGCTGCGGGTCATGTACTCGGGGTTGGCGAAGAGGGCCTGGAAGGCTTCGCGGTCGCCTTCGTAGAGGGCGTGGAGGCGCCGCTCCTCGAGGTCTTGGAAGATCGCCTCGATCTCCGTCCGACGGTCCAGCGTCGTCGTCGTTGCCACCGTCGTCGTGGGGGTAGCCGGAAGCGCGGTGGTCGTCGACGTGGTCGTAGGCGTCGAGGACGGTGTCGTGGCCGGGGTCCCGTCGGTGGTGCACGCGGCGACAGCGACCGTGAAAACGGCCACTGTCGCGAGCTTCCCCCTCATGCTCGACACCATACGAAATCCGGAACGACCTTCATAGGGGACCGGTAGACAGTTTTTCCCGGTCTGCCTCCGTTCCAGATCAAGGGCCGTCTGGCCGGTGGCGACGATGGCGTGCAGAAGGCAGAATGGGGCCATGCCGGCGAATCTGACGCCCGACTACAAGAAGGCCGAGGCCGCCTACAAGCGGGCCCGCGACCCGCAGGAGCGTCTGGAACTCCTCCGGGAGATGCACCGGACGATCCCCAAACACAAGGGGACCGAACACCTCCGCGCCGACATCAAGACGAAGATCAAGGAGCTCAACGACGAACTCGCCGGTCCAACGAAGGGCGGGGCTCGCAGCGGCCCTCCGACGTTCATCCACCCGGACGGTGCGGCCCAGGTTGCGATCATCGGCCCGCCGAACACCGGCAAGTCGTCACTTCATGCGGCCCTCACAGGATCACACGCCCATGTGGGCGCCTATCCGTTCACCACGTTGTACCCCGAGCCCGGGATGCTGACCATCGAAGACGCCGCCATCCAACTCGTTGATCTTCCACCGATCTCTTCGCAGCACCCGATTCCGTGGATCGGCAACACACTGCAGTCCGCCGACGGTGCGCTCTTCGTCATCGATCTCGGACAGCCGGGATGCGTGGAACAGATCGTGCAAGTTCGCGAATTGCTGGCTGAGCGCCGGGTCACGCTGGTCGGGAGCTGGGATCGGGCCGCCATCGACGGAGACGATCCGTTCGCCATTCGCATCCCAACGCTGCTACTCGCGAACAAGGCAGACGCGATCCCCGACATCGAAGGCGACCTCGACGTCTGCCGGGAACTCGGCGAACTCCACTTCCCCACCATGGCCGTGTCGGCAACGACCGGTGATGGCCTTGCGGAGATCGGCCACTGGCTCTTCCGCAACCTCGAGATCGTGCGGGTATACACCAAAGTGCCGGGGAAGGAGCCGGACATGGATCGCCCGTATACGGTCCGCCACGGAGCGACGGTCGGCGATGTTTCGCTGCTCGTGCACCGGGACCTCGCAGCGTCGTTCCACCACGCCCGGATCTGGGGCCGCGGCTCCTACGCCGGCCAGCAGGTTGGCAAGGAGCACATCGTCGAGGACGGCGACATCCTCGAAATCCACGCCTAACGCTGCGAACCCAGGGTTCTCCACCTCGTATTTGACGCCGACAGCCCACAGAATGAGGCCGGACCAGCGGCTTCGACCAGGGATGGCCATGGTACGGTCCCGCGATGCGCGCACCTCGACTCGTCGTCATCGGAACTCCCTCGATCGACCGTATTGAGATTCGCGGCGAGACCCTCTCGACCGTCGGCGGCTCGGGCTTCATCACCGCGGTGGCAGCACGCGTCACCGGCGCCTCCGCTGGCCTCGTCGCGCGCGTCCCTCGTCGGTTCCCAGCACGCATTGGGGCGGCATTCGCCCCGGGAGCCGTCGACGCCGGCGGCCTCGTCATCGTGGACGGAACACTGCCCGGCTTTCACATCTCGTACGACAACGACGAATCGGCCACCTACCTGACCATCGAGCCGGGAGAGGAAGCCGACGTCAACGCCGGCGACGTCCCGCGCCGATGGCTCGCCGCCGCCTGGGTCCACATCGGGCCGCTCGCCGCATCCGCCACCCAGCAACTCGAGTTCCTCGCCGGACTCCGAGAGCGGGGCTACCGGGGCGGCCTGTCGGCCGGGACGTTCAGCCGAGCGGCGGCGACCGAGCCGGAAGCCGTCCGCGATCTCTTCGACCGCGTCGACCTCGCATTCCTCAATAGGGACGAGGCCGACCGGATCTACCCGGCAGAGATGCCGAAGGACACCGTCGTCTGCGTCACCGAAGGGAGCTCCGGGGTCCGTCGATGGGACGGCTCAAGTTGGACGAAGCACCCAACCGTCGCTGTCACCCCCATCGACCCAACGGGTGCTGGTGATGCCTTCGTCGGCGGCTATCTCGGAGGCATGCTGCTCGATAACCCGGATCCCGTTCGGTGCGGCCTTGAGACCGCGTCCGTCATCGTGTGCGGCCCCGGTGCGGTACCGCTGATCGAGGTCCTGCCAACCCAGGGAGTAGTCGAAGCCGACCCCCCTGCCACGGTCAGCGGCACCGCTGTCGTCGACCCGGAACGAACGGCGGAGGTCGCGGCGGTCCTCGGCGACGTCGCCCGAGCGGCCGCGCTCGACTTCTGCGGCTCCCCCTTCCCCGAACTCGGAGACACGAACGCCGTCCGCGCCCTCACCGTCGGCACGCTCCATCAATACGGATTCTGGGACGGCACCGATCGAGGCTACGGCGGACCGATGTGGGCCACGATCGATGGAATTCGACGGAAGGGATCCGACTTCATCTGGCATGCGTTCACACGGGCTGCAACCGCCGAACCCACGGTTCTCGACCCAGATCGCCTCGCGTTCGAGCCCCTCCTGTTCGACGAGATCTGCACGGCCGATGACGGCGTGTGCCCCGTCCCGGATGTGGGTTCACACCGGGTGCTGCAGCAGGCATACGGCGCGTCCATCGCCGAACTTGGCGGAATCTCGGTCGTCATCGATCGGGCGAACAGCACGCCGGACCCGCTCGCAACGTTTCTCGAGAGCCTTGCCTCGATCCCCGGCTTCGGAGAGGATCCCTTGGCGAAGAAGGCCAACTTGCTGGCGTTGATTCTCGCCAACCGTCCCGAGCACTTTCTCGATCTACGGGGCTCATCGATGATCGCCCCGATCGTCGACTATCACATCATGCGGACCACGCTCCGGACCGGATGCGTGACCATCGTCGACGGGGACACCCGGCAGCACCTGGCAGACCGGATCTGGGTTGGCTCCGACACCGAGTCCACCATCCGGGTCGCTGCCCGTGATGCCATCAATGCGCTGTGCGAGCGTTCCGGCCTCGACGTGGCCGAGGTCGACGGATTCCTCTTCAGTCTCGGTCGGCGACTCTGCCTCGAGACCGAACCTCCGAGATGCGGTGAGTGCCCGATCGAAGCCGCGTGCGGGCGTGACGTCGAACTGTTCCAGCCGATCTTCCGGACGACTGCCTACTGATCGGTCGTACCGCGGCACCAATCCGCCGATCGATGGCACACGAGAGAACGCCACGAACCGGGGGCTCGTGGCGTTCTCTGATTCTGTGGGCTCTCGGCGCCAAATGCGAGGCGGAGAACCCTGGGTTCACGTGGTCTAGGGCTCTTCGATTTCCTCGACGAGCTCTTCGACGGCCTCTTCAGCCTCGAGGTCCTCGACAACTTCTTCGATCTCGGCTTCTTCGACGGCCTCTTCAACCATGTCGGCGATCTCGGGAGAGCGTTTCACGGCCGAGATGACGGCGTCTTGGATCTGCGCGACCTGCTCGTCGGACATGCGCCCGGCCAGCTTGAGGTCGAGGTACTCGCGGATCTCTTCTTCGGACATGCCGGAGAACTTCTGCTTCTGGTTCACGACAAGCGCGACAACCGCGCCGATGCCGGCGGCAAGCAGGATGAGGATCAGGGTCTTGAATGAGAACAATCGACGCATGGGGGCTCCTTCGCGGTCTCTGATGATCACAGCCTAACGGCCGCCGGGCACACCGATTCTGCAGAAGGGCCCGAGTGTCAGTTGCCGGCCGAGCGTTTGCCGGCCCTCCGGCGCATGATCCAGCTCCAGACCCAACCCAGCAGCGCTCCGAGGAGGATGAAGATCCCGATGACCGCCCACAGCGGCAGGTCGACCCCCAGGAAGAGGAACTGAATCTCGACCGTGTCCCGGTTCTGATACACAAAGATCCCGAGAACGACCATCACGATGACTGCAATGATGATGCCAATCCCGATTCGATCGTTCGAGACGCGGATGTTCTGAGGTTTGTCGTCGCTCACCAAGCCTCCATGGGGGCGCTGATCGTCATCGTATCAGAGCAGCCCGTCGCGGAAATCCACGTGAATTGCACGCATGTGATTTATCGTTCATCCACCGTGGAGACACTAGGAATCATCATCGCTTGGTTGTTGATCGGCCTCATGGTCATGGGTTCCGCCGCCCTCTTCTGGGTATCGCAGCGCTAGCCAGTCGTCCGAGACGCGAAACAGCCGGGATCTACGATCCCGGCTGCTCCTCAGACTCCCCGGGGAGACCCCGAGATGTCATCGTTATGTACTAGCGATGTCTCCACACGATGCGACCCTTGGTCGGGTCGTAGGCGGAAACCTCGACTTCAACCTTGTCGCCGGCGATGATTCGAATCCCGCGGCCGCGCCGCATCTTTCCAGATGCCCGCGCAACAATCTCAAGACCGGAGTCGAGACGCACCTTGAACTCAGCGTTCCGGAGTGTCTCGACGACCAGGCCCTGTGTGCGGAATGTGTCGTCACCTCGTGCCATGAGAACCGCTAGCGACGGGGACGGGCCTCGTTCACGGTAAGGGCGCGGCCCTCATGCTCGTGACCGTTGAGTTCTTCAATCGCCTTGTTGCCCTCTGCGGCATCCGGCATCTCGACGAAACCAAAACCGCGGGAGCGGCCGGTGTCACGATCGTTGATGATCGCGGCGGAATCGACGGCACCGTACTGGCCGAAGAGCTGCTCGAGGTCGGCGTTGGTCGCGCGGAACGAAAGGTTCCCTACGAAGATGTTCATTACTACTGCCTCCAATGGGCATCGGCTCACGGGCCACTGTGGCCCGCACACGGGCGGGTTCTGTCGACCTGCCCTCGAACCAACAAGTGCCACGGCGGCAGCGGACATCCCTCTGTGCATAGGAACAATAGCCTCTCTTTGCTCAAGTCGGCGATCCCGGCAAACAAATCCGCGGCCTCGTCCATTGCCTGGAGTCCGATCGCCGCCTCTCGCCGGCCAGTTCTGCACCGGTAGGGTCCCAGCCATGGCGTCTCCCGCATCGCAGCGCAACAACCGGCGCACCATCTTCGGGTGGGCGATGTACGACTGGGCGAACTCCGCCTACATCACCGCAGGCAGCCTCATCTTCGCCATCTACTTCGGCGACACCGTCTTCCCGGAGGAAGGTTTGTCGCTGTTCGGGACCGAGGTAGGCGCCGAGGCGTTCTTCGGAATCATCGTCGGTGTCGGGGCGCTTCTCCTGTTCCTCGCCATGCCGATCCTCGGAGCCATCGCCGACTACTCGAACTCGAAGCGGCGCCTCCTCCAGACGTTTGCCTACACGGGCGCCACCTTCGCGGTACTGACGGCCGTTCCCGGTGCCGGCGATCTCGGACTCGCGGTCATTGTCGCTCTGATCGCTCAAATCGGGTTCGTGTCGGCCAACGTGATGTACGAAGGGTTCCTGCCCGAACTCACCACTCCCGACACCATCGACCGGGTCTCAGCCAAGGGGTTCGCCCTCGGCTACGCCGGAGGCGGGATTCACCTCATCCTCTCGCTGGCACTGCTGTTCTTCGCCGAGCCGCTCGGAATTGCCGAGACGACCGCTCAACGGATCGTGATCGCGTCGGCGGGAATCTGGTGGGCGGGATTCGCCGCGTTCTCGTTCGCTCGACTCGGCGACACGGGAAGCACCACGACGATCCCGCGCGACGGTCCGGGAACCTCGATCCTCATCGCCTACGCCAGGCTCGGCATCGACCGAACGTGGAGGACGACCCGTCAACTCGCAGGATTCCCGCACCTCCTGCTGTTCGTCGTTGCGTTCCTTTTCTACAACGATGGCGTCTCGACCGTGATCAAGATCACGCCGGTGTTCGCGTCGGAGACGCTCGACCTTTCGAGCACAACGATCGCCGCCGTGTTCGTCATCATCCAGCTTGTCGCGTTCCTCGGGGCGCTCGCGTTCGGGTGGTTGGCGAGTCGTCTCGGCGCCAAGAAGGCGATTCTCGTCTCGATCGTCGGGTGGGTCCTCGTGACGATCGGTGGCTACCTGACGCCAACGGGACAGGTGGCTCCCTTCCTCATGCTCGGCGTGCTCGCCGGACTCGTCCTCGGTGGCATCCAGGCGCTGTCTCGCTCCCTCTACGGGTCGATGATCCCCGAAGAAGCGTCGGCCGAGTTCTTCGGCTTCTACTCGGTGTTCTCGAAGTTCAGCGCCATCTTCGGTCCACTGATCTTCGCGGGCGTCGACATCGCGACCGGTTCCGCCAGACTCTCGATTCTGTTCCTCACCGCCTTCTTCGTCATCGGCGGTGCCCTGCTGTCTGCGGTCGACGTCGACAAGGCACGCGCCTCCAAGACCCGATGGATACTCGATGGGTCTACGCCCTCGCCGGACCGGCGCCCCCCTCCCGAACGGCCGTGATCGCAACTAGGTTGCGATCACCTTGACCGCATCCGAACCCGCCCAAACGCACCAAGAGAACGAGATACTGCACCGCTCGCTCGGTCTGTATGCCGTGCTGACGATCTCGATCGGAGCGATGATCGGTTCGGGCATCTTCGTCCTGCCGGGACTCGCGTTCAAGATCGCAGGTCCATCAGTGGTTCTCGCCTTCTTCCTCGCAGGCATCGTCGTTCTGCCGGCCGCCCTCTCGAAGGCAGAGATGGCAACCGCGATGCCCGAAGCTGGTGGGACCTACCTCTACATCGACCGGGCGATGGGCCCGCTCATGGGGACAGTCGCGGGCTTCGGTGTGTGGTTCTCGCTCGTCTTCAAGGCGTCCTTCGCCCTGGTCGGATTGTCGGCCTACCTCGAGTACTTCATCCCCCACCCGGAGCGACCCGTCGCGGCGCTCCTCGCGATCGTACTGATCGGAGTGAATCTGATCGGAGTGAGGCAGACGGCGAAGTTCCAGATGCTGCTCGTGTCGGGCGTGATCCTCGTCCTGTTGGCATTCGTTGCGATTGGCATGCCGAACGTCCAATCCTCGTCATTCGATCCGTTCATGTCGCACGGCCTCAAGGGACTGCTCTCGGCCACCGCGGTCGTGTTCGTCTCCTACGCAGGGGTGACGAAGGTCGCTTCGATTGCCGAGGAAGTACGCCACCCCAGTCGCAACATCCCTATGGGGATGCTCGTGTCGATCGGCTTCATGATGGTGCTGTATCCGGCGATCGTCGCCGTCATCGTGGGCGTCTCCCCGGCTGCCGATCTGGCAAAGACCGAGACGCCGATGACCCTTGCAGCCGATGCGTTCGCGGGGTCGGTCGGCGTTGCGATCATCGCAGGCGTCGCTGTGATCGCGCTGCTGTCAATGACCAATGCCGGCATCATCGCGGCGTCTCGCTACCCATTTGCGATGGCCAGGAACTCGCTTGCGCCGCGTCGACTCGCCATGATCGGCAAGCGATCCGGGGGCCCGATTGCCGGGATCGCGGTGACCGGCGTCATGCTCCTTGCCCTGGTCATGTTCGTACCACTCATCGAACTGGCCAAGCTCGCATCGGCGTTCCAGCTCCTCGTCTTTGCTCTCATCAACCTCGCCCTCATCGCCTTTCGTGAGGCACACCTCGACTGGTACGAACCGAAGTTCAAGTCGCCGCTGTATCCCGCCACGCAAGTCTTCGGCATCACCGCAGCACTCCTCCTCCTCACGCAGATGGGAACGATCCCGCTGATCGGTGCCGTCCTCTTCGTCTTCGCCGGCGTCGTCTGGTATCGGACATTCGGCCGGTCGCGAGCCGTGAAGGAATCCGCCGCCCGCGACGCCCTTCGGCTCCGTGAGGATCAGCGACTCGTGCAGACCACCGCCGCCGCCGTCGCCACCGGCGGCAGAAAGCACATCCTCGTGCTCGTTCGAAGGCCAACAAGACCGAGCCGGCAGCACACCTTGTTCCGGCTTGCGCTCCGCCTCGCCGCGTCCCCGGGCGGACACATCCACGTGATCAACTTCGATGCCAGAACACGACGAATGATCCCGACCGATGAGGACCGAGCGAGGGCGCGCTACCTCGGAATCGAGGTCACGACCGAGCAGTACACGGATGAGGACCGCCGCGGAATGGTGCATTCGTTCGTCGAGCGAGAAGGCGTCGACTTGTTCATCGCCGACCTCCCCCAGGAACTCAGGGCGACGCGACATGTCAATCGGGACCTTCGGTGGCTGCGCGAGCACCTCACGTGCGATTCAGTCTTCCTCCGCAACCGGGAAGTCGACCAGATCGACCAGATCGCGATCTTGGGTACCGGCGGACCCTACGACCCCGTCAAGATCGAGATGGCCGACCACATCGCTCGGCATGAACACGCCGACGTCCGGTTCGTGCACCTCACACCCACCGACGCGCCGCCCGCCCAGGCCGAGTCGATTCGGCGATATCACGAACAACTCGGCGAGACCCTCACGGTCCCGTGGGACGAGCGGGTCCAGCCAACCGGCGACCTCGTCACCACGTTGACCGGACTCTCGCGTGGCGCAAATCTCGTCATCCTCGGTGCCCCGACCCACCGCTTCCATGTCGTGACGGATCTTGCCGACAGCATCGCTGAATCGGTCGATTGCCCGGCACTGCTCGTCCACACGCCGATGCTCGAGAAGCCAGGGTTTGTCACGCGCTCGATCCAGTGGATCATCGAGTAGTCGCCCCCACATCGCCTGCCGCTCCGTCGTCGGTCACTCCCCTGCAGAGCGCCACGCCTCGCGGAGCTTCACCCTCCCACCGGTGCGCAGCACCGCTCCCGCGTAGACCCGCGACCCGATCCAGACGAGGGCGGCGGCGGCCAGACCCGTACCAACGACTGCGATCGCGATCTCCCACGGCTGGGCCACGCCTGCGGCGATCCGCACCGGCATGACGAACGGGGCCCACGGTGGGAACATCGAAGCGAAGGTCGGCAGCAACGCGTCGGGGCTCTCGGCGGCAATCAGGGCGATGAAGTAGCCGGGGAGGATGAGGATGATCGGCAGCATCATCGCTCCCTGCAGGTCCTCCTGACGTGACACCGTCGACCCAACGGCCGCATACAGGAAGGCATAGAAGGTGTATCCCAGGACGAACCAGAAAAAGACGCCGGCGATGATCGGGAGCCCGATCTCCGCGAGGTCGATGTCCGACAGATCGGCCAGTTGCGCCGTGATGTAGGCGGCACCACCGAGCAAGGCGAGTTGGAGCAGTCCGAGCAGGCCGATACCAACGACCTTGCCGACGAGGACCTGCCAGGGACGGACACGAGCCAAGATCACCTCGACAACCCGGTTCTGCTTCTCCTCGACGGTCCCCATCGCAACGAACTGCCCGAACATCAGGATCGAGATGTACAGCACCAGCGTCCCGACGAACGCGGCGACGCTCTTGGCATCTTCCTGCGGGTCGGCCACCTCGAGTGTCACGACATCGAGCGGTACCGGTTCGACGACCGCGGCAACTTCGCTGTCGGAGAGTCCGAAATCCGAGAGCGTGGAGGTCTTCACGGCGGTGGTGACGGCTCCGCCGACGAGCGCCACGAGGCGAGACGACTCATCGGTGTGGAACACGATCGTCGTACCATCGACCAGCACGACGGCGGCCTCTCCATCGGTCAGCGCCGTATCGGCGGTGGCCCGATCCGGGTAACGGACGACGTCGATCTCCATTTCGAGGATCTGCGCCTGGGCCTGCAGTTCCTGCTCAATGCCGGGCGGCTCGGTCCCCTGGAGACCGATCTCGGTCACCTCGGCTCCGTCACCCGACAGCAGGTTCACAATGGGACCGACCGCGAGGATCGCCACGACGAGCAGGGACATCGTGATGAGGAACGGCCTGCTCGTCGCCCGTTCCGTGAAGTCTCGCTTGGCGAGGAGCGCGACCTGCCTCCAGGGACTCATGATTCCACCGCCTCACGGAACAGGTCGGTCAACCGGGGTGGCTCAAACATGAACGTGTTGACGGTGCCTGCAGCACTCGCTTCGGTGAGGAGGTCGGAGATCGGGGCGTCTCCGTCGACGATGCAGTGTGACCGGCCCTGCTGGTCAACGACGGTTGTCCCGGCATCCTTCGGCACCCACGGTTCACCGTTGACGTCGACGGTGAGTCGCCGCTTCGTCGACCGATTCCTGATGTCGTCAAGCGAACCCGTGAGAACGACACGGCCTTCGTTGATGATCGCGACGTCTTCGCACACATCCTCGACCAGATCGAGTTGGTGGCTCGAGAACACGATCGTCACGCCACCGGACGCAAGACTCTGGAGGGTACCGGACAGCGAGGCGACGCCGATCGGATCGAGGCCGGCGAACGGCTCATCGAGGATCAGGAGGTCGGGATTCGGAGCGAGCGCTGCAGCGAGTTGAACGCGCTGCTGGTTGCCGTGGGAGAGGTCCTCGAGTTTGGAGTCCCCACGGTCCGAGAGTCCGAGTTCCCCGAGCCAGTGATCGACTGCGTGATCTGCCTCCGACTTGCTGAGCCCCGACAGCCGTGAGAAGTGAACGAGTTGATCCCTCACTTTCATTTTCGGGTAGAGCCCCCGCTCCTCCGGCATGTAGCCGAAATGGAGGCGTTCCGCCGCGCCGACGGGCGAGCCTGCCCACTGAACGGAGCCGGAGTCGGGCCGGACGAGCCCAAACACGACGCGCATCGCGGTTGTCTTGCCGGCCCCGTTGGGACCAAGGAAGCCGAGGATGCGGCCGCGTTGCACGGTGAAGCCTGCTCCATCGAGCGCGACGACTTCGCCAAAGCGCTTATAGAGATCGACGAGTTCGAGCACGGGCTGATGCCTCCGAATTCAACATATTGCCTGACTGGGCCGACCGACCCAAATCCAAGAAGACGCCTGGATGGCCTCGAGGATTTCCGGATTCCCGCTGATGGAACTCCTGAACCGGTGGGACGGCCGGCGGGGTAAGCAGTACCCATGCGGGATGATCCAACCAAGACCGCATCGGTCCACCTCATACGGTTCAGGAGCCCTCACCTCTGGTGGGGACTCCACTGGTTGGAGAGAGCTGCGAGCCTCGAGCTGCGAGCACGATTCTGTCGAACGATGTCCCCGGGCCGCTGGGAGGAGCGAGGCGGACGACGCCGCCACCGTCCTGCTCGTGGCTCATAGCTCTCCTACGCCCGGTCGCTTCCCCACCTCGGGAGCGACACAACGACGCGGGCGCCTCCCAGTCTCGCCGACGCAGAGAGTTCCAGTGAACCCCCAGACGCTTCCGCCGTCCGGCGGACGATGTCGAGCCCAAGGCCGGTCGAGTCTCCCGTCGAGGCACCGCGTTCGATCGCGTCGGGTTCGACGATGCCTCCCCCTCCGTCCTCCACAGCCAGTTCCACGCGCTCCGTCCCGGCGGCCGCAAGGCTGACCGCCAGCGGCACCCGCTCCTCCGTATGCGCAAATCCGTTCTCGAGCAGAGCGTCGATCATGGCGACGGCGTCCACCCGGGGTACCGCCACGTGGGCATTCGACACCGCGCAATCGGTCGAGAACGTGCGTCCCTGCTCCTCACTCAAGGCCAACCAGAACGCCGCCCGCTCCTCGACTACCTCGGCGAGATCGCACCCGGGATCGACCTCGGTACGGACCGGTCTCCGCCCTTCGCCAATGATGAAGTTGGCGGTCCGCTCGAGTTCGTCGAGGTCGTCGACGACGCGATCCGTCGCCCGTCCCGGAGGGAGCGCTTCGGCATCGAGCTTCGCCGCGGTCAGTGGTGTCCGGAGCCGGTGGGCGAGGTCCGCCGCCGTCTCCCGCTCTTCTTGGAGGAGGTGCTCTACCTGTTCGGCCAACTGATTGAACTCTTCTCCGACTGCCTCGATCTCCGGCGGTCCGGCTGGTGTGACCCGAGCTGTGAAGTCCCCGTCCTTCAACCGTGCCGCTGCCTCGGAGAGTTCGTTGACCGGTCGCACGATCGAGCGCCCGAATCGGTCGGCCGCGAGCATCGAGAGACCCACCAGCACCACGCCGAGGCCCGCCAGGATCAGCCACGACCTCCGCACGCCGCTCGTGAGCTCATCATTCGGAGCGACCACGCGGACGACGCTGATCGCACCGTCGACCTGGGCCACCGGCACGTAGACGGCCTCGCCGTCTGGAAACGAGGCACGGAATGCCGTGCCCGCGAGGGCGGCGTCCAGGTCCTCGTCCTGTGGAACGGGAACCCCTGCGACGGTTCCGTCGGGGAACACGATCGACGCCCCAAGTTCCACGAGTCGCGGCTCGCCGATCGCTGCCGCGATACCTTCGTTCGTCCCCGCCGGCCCAACGACCGCGACAAGGCGGGCGACGCTCTCTGCATCACGCTCGGCGCGGGTCACGGCACGGTCGAACGCGAGGGCGGTCACGAGGATCCCGAGCGGGATGAGGAACGCAATCACGACCATGGAGGTGACCCCGGCAGTGACGAGGATGAGGCTCCGCCTCACGAGTCCGGATCGATCAGACGAACGCCGACGCCGCGGCGCGTGCGGATGTACTTCGGATCTGCGGCCGTCTCCCCCAGTTTCTTGCGGAGCCACGACAAGTGCACGTCGACGGTCTTGTCGGCACCCCCGTAGGGCTGATGCCACACCTCGGCGAGCAGTTGCCGTTTGCTGACCATCGTGCCGGGTCGCTCGGCCAGGTAGGCAAGGAGTTCGAACTCGCGAGCCGTGAGTTCAAGCGATCGACCCTGGAACGCTGCGTCCTGAGCGTCGAGGTCGACCGTGATCTCGCCGACGGTGAGCGTTCGCTGTCCGGGGTCGGCGCCGGTACGGCGGAGCACGGCCCGGATGCGGGCCTCCAGATGCTCGGCGGAGTACGGCTTGACGACGTAGTCGTCGGCGCCTGCATCGAGAAGGCGGACAATCTCGTTCTCGTCATCTCGTGCTGTTGCGACAACCACCGGCACATCCGTCACCGATCGAATCATGCTGAGAGCTTCAGCACCATCGATGTCCGGCAGACCGAGATCGAGCACCACGACGTCGAACGCCCCCGAGACCGCGGCCTCGACACCGGACATCGCCGTCCCCGTGGCGTCCACCTCGTGACCGCGCTCCGCGAGCCGACTCGAGAGAGACTGCCGGATCCGCTGGTCGTCTTCAATGATGAGGATGGTGGCCACGCCGTCACGATACCGAACGACGCCTTCGTCGACCGGGGTTCCTCCAGCATTTGATGCGCCGTTAACCGACCCTTATCCGAACGCCGGCGGATCTGGGGCATCATGGTGGAGTGCGGCGCATGACCTACGTACTGGTTTGGCTCGCGGTGACGGCCACCGCAGTGTTTGTCGCGGCCGCTGCGGTCGGCAGCGTGCGCAATCAGGTCACCGAGACGCCGACGGCGATGGTCCCGACCACCTCCACCACCGCGGTCTCGACACCGGAGTCCTCGGTCCCGACGACCGCTGCCGAAGCGGCATCTTCGACGACGACCTCGGCCTCCGCGTCCGTCGGCAGCACGACCACCACAACGGCTGCGCCGACCACCACAACGACCACGCCAACTGAACCAACGCCCACCACAACCACCACTGTGCCGGTCACGACCACAACGACTGCGTCTGCGCCGACCGACATCCGTTCGTACGACCTGGTCGGAGGGGTCGTCACGGTCGAGATCGGCTCCTCAACCGTTCACCTCTCCGGCGCCTCCCCGAAGTCCGGCTTCCGCATGGAGGTCGAGAACTCGGGTCCAAACAAGGTCGAGGTCGAGTTCAAGAGCGAAGAACACGAATCAAAGTTCTCCGGCGAGTTCAAGGACGGCACGTTCGTCCCCGAGATCGAAGAGAGTGACCGAGACGAAGACGACTGAGGCCGGCCCCCGCCGTCACCTCAGCTACTCAGCGGCTCAGGCACTCACCCACCCACCGCGCCTTCCCAGTCTCGGTGGAGGTCGGCATAGATACCGTCCTTCGCTACGAGGTCGGCATGGGTTCCGCGCTCCACGAGGCGGCCGGCGTCGAACACCAGAACGGTATCGGCCGCCTCCGCCGTCGACAGACGGTGAGCCACTGTGATCGACGTGCGACCCGCGGTGAGACGATCGATGGCACGGCGAATCTGAACTTCGAGTGCGGGATCAACGGCGGACGTGGCCTCGTCAAGGACGAGCAGATCTGGGTTCGCGATCCACGCCCGGACAATCGCTACGAGTTGACGCTCCCCTGCCGAGAGGTTGCTGCCTCGCTCCCCAACCCTGGCGCTGATCCCACCCGGCAGCGACTCAACCCAATCGAGCAGTCGGAGATCGGCGATCGCCAGGCGGATGCCGTCGTCGCTCACCCCGGGTTTGCCGTACCGAATATTGTCGGCGATGGTGCCGTCAAAGAGGAATCCCTCCTGCGGCACGTAGGAGACACGGGAGCGAAGCGACGCGAAGCACACGTCATCGATTGGTGTGTCGGCGATCGTGATCTCGCCGTCGGCAGGATCGAGCAGACGCGTCGCAAGTTTCGCGAACGTCGTCTTGCCGGACCCAGTCTCGCCAACCACCGCAGCCCGCTCGCCGGCAGCGATAGAGACGGTCACGTCGGTGAGAACGTCGTCTCCGGTTGGATAGCGGAAGCGCACGTCTTCGAAGTGGACGTCGAGCGGTCGGTCCGGCAGGTCCACGCCGTCGACGGGGTCACCGATGTCGATCGGCGTGTCGAGGACGTTGAGCACCTTGCGCAGCCCGGCGCCGGCTGACTGCGCCTGATTGATGGTCTCGACGAGCATCTGCACGGGTTCGACCAGCAGGGTCACGAGGAACAGGAATGCGACGAGCGTCCCGGCGCTCACGCCCCATGAGACACCGAAGATCACTCCCACGGCGACCACGGAAGCGGTGATCACTCCGGCGAACAACTCTGCTGAGGAGAACAGCACCGCCGCGAGGGCCCCGGCTCCATATTCGGCGCGGTACTGCTTGTCGAGCGCCGTGCTCACCTTGCCCATGACGGCGGACTCCATGCCGAATGCGCGCACGGTCGGGAGCCCGGCGGTAGCTTCACCGATGACCGAGAGCGAATCCGCGACTCGTTCCCGAACGTTGTCGTGGGCACGGCGAAGAATCCTCTGGAACCAGATGAGCATCAGGGAGTAGAGGAGCACGCCGACGACGATCATGAGGGCGAGCCGCCATTCGTAGATGAGCATCACGAGCACGGCGAGCGTGATCTGGGCCGCCCCGAGGATCATGCCGACTCCGCCCCATTCCATGAACTGCTGCATGGTCTCGATGTCGGAGGTGACGCGGCTGACGAGCGCCCCCCTCCGTTCCGATTGCACGTGGAGCATCGAGAGCTTGTGGAGATACTCGAACGTGGCGACGCGGAGGTCGGTGAGTCCCGTGATCGACGAACGGGCCAGGCGAGCCAGAGAAGTGCGCCGCGCCCACATGGCACCCGCAACCGCGAGCAGCGCTATCCCGCCCGCGGTGATGACCTCTGAAGTGTCAACGCCGCTTCCGAGTAGCACCGAGTCGATGATCCGCTGCACGGTGATCGGTACGACCAACTGGAGCGCCGTGCCCAACACCGCGAGTGCGAGCGTAATCACGAGGCCTTTTGAGAGGGCCGGTGCAACCCGGAAGGCACGACGGAGGACCTGTCCGGTCGAGTCGCTCATGGCTTCTCGTCCTCGACTCTCCGTGCTGCATCCTCTTCGTAGGCCCGGAGCAGTCGCTCGTATCCGGGTTCGGTGTCGAGGAGTTCCTCGTGCGTCCCGTGGGCAACGACCCGCCCTTCGTCCATGAAGACGATCTCGTCAGTCAGGATGATCGACGATCGCCGGTAGGCAACGATGACCACCGTCGACGGGAGTTCGGCGCCCTGCAACCCGCGGAGGATCTCGGTCTCGACTGATGGGTCGACCGCAGAGGTGGCATCGTCGAGTACCAGGACCCTTGGTCGGCGCACCAGCGCCCTGGCCAGGGCGATCCGCTGCCGTTGGCCGCCGCTGAGCGATGTGCCGCGCTCCCCGATCTGGGTGTCGTACCCGTTCGGGAGTTCGGTGATGAATCGCTCGACGCCGGCGAGGCGCATCGCCCGCAGCACGTCCTCCTCCGGTACGTCGGACCCGAGGGTCACATTGCCCCATACCGTGTCGTCGAACAGGAACGACTCCTGAGCTACGTAGGCGACCTCTTGGGCGAGTTCGGATCGGGCGAACTCCCGAAGGTTGCGTCCGTCGATGTGGATCGCTCCGTCGCTCGGATCCCACAACCTGGCGAGCAGCATCGTCAGCGTCGACTTGCCGGAAGCGGTCGGGCCAACCACAGCCACGGTCCGCCCGGCCGGGATCGCGAACTGCACGTCGCTCAAGACGGGCTCACCGTCGGTGTAGGAGAACTGCACATCGCGTGAATCGAGTTCTGCGCCGTCCGGAACGGGTCGTGCCTCCAGCGGTCCGTGGTCGATCAACTCTTCGGAGTCGAGGATCTCCTGAACGCGGGTCCATGCTGCCTGGCTGTGGGCCATCTCGAAGATGACAAACCCGATGAGTTGCAGCGGGAAGGCCATCAGCGTGATCAGGTAGGCGACGGAGACGAGTTCACCCGCGGTCATTGCGGCGTCGGTTACCAGGATGGCCCCAACGACGAGGATCATGATGTTCAAAGCGGCGGGAATCGATTCGACGATCGCTCGGAAGCTCGCGAACCGGACACCGATGTCGATGAGTCGGTGCTGCAGCGTCAGCGAGGCAGAGCGGAACCGGGTGACCTCCTCCGCCTCGCGCCCGAGGGCCTTGACCGTCAGGGCGCCGTCGATGCTCTCGTGGGCGATCTCGCTGACCGCTCCCCGCTCGTATTGGGCGTCCTCGAAGTCCGTGAAGAGGGAGAACGCTCCCCTGATGTCGATTGCTACGAGGATCGACAGGCCGACAAGGGCGATGATCCCGAGGACCCAATGCGTCGCGAAGACGAGGATGATCGTTCCGATCAGGAGGAGCGAGGCGCCGGTGGCGTACGGCAGCGGTGCGAGGACGAACGTCCCCGTCTGCGTGTCGACTTCGCTCACCGACAACAGATCACCGGTCGAACGCCGGTCGTGCCAGGCGAGTTGGAGCCTCAGTTGGTGCTCGATCAGCTTCTCGCGAGCATCAGCCCTGGTCCGGAACTGCAGGGCGCTTGCAGCGGTGCGGCGCAACGTGATTCCGAAGGCCTTCCAGAGTGCGACCCCCATGACGGCGGCGACCGCCAGCACGACGCGGTTCTCGATGTCTTCTCCGCCATCGAGCACCGGAATGATCACGAGGTCGGTGATCCGCCCGATCACGACGGCGGAAGCGACGATGGCCGAGACGAACAACGCGGCGCCGAGGACGGCGAGCGTGAACGACCATGGATGCCACCGGACGAACTGCCGGATCAGCTTCATTCCGCCCGAGATCACATCCCCGAGCCGGGGTGGCGCGGTTTCGGTGCGTGACGAGGTGACCATCCGACGAATGGTAGGAGGGCGTGAGAGCCGCCAGTCGCGGGTTGGTGGTGGAGTAGATCCGGGAGACCGCCAGGTTCATCTCCGGCATCACCGTGTCGGGTGGCGAGGCGACCGAACAAATCGATTTCCTCATCGACTTGTTCACCGCGGCGAGGGCCGATCCGGCGCTCGCGCAACTCACCACCTTCGTTGACACGAACGGTTCGGCACCGCGCAAGGTGTGGGATCGCCTGGCCACGGTGATGGACGGCGCGATGGTCGGCCTCAAGGCGATCGACAAGACAACGCACATCCAACCGACCGATGCCTCAAACGCAGAGGTGCTGGCCTCGATCGAGTGTTTGTCGTCGATCGATCGCCTGGACGAGGTCCGACTCCTGGTCATGCCCGGCTACGACGACGACCCGGATACGGTGGACCGCACGACGGCGCTGCTCCGAGGCGTCGCCGGAGGCAACGGCGAGGATCGGGGACCAGGTCCGAAGCGCAGGGTTCTCGAACGTCCTGGTGGTGTAGGCCCGGCCCTACGGGAGCATGATCACCCGGGTGCCGACGTTGGCCCACCCGAACGTGAACTCCGCGTCGTCGAAGTCCTGCCGCACGCACCCTCCGGATCGGAGCGTTCCCAGTTGCTCCTTCGTCTGCAGCGGCGAGTTGTCCGGATTGATGGGGATCGAGTGGAAGCCGTACGGCCACTCCTCCCGTGCGAACCGGACCATGTACTCCATGGTGATTCCGTCGTACGGCGCCCACGCATACCGGGACTTGGAGTAGACGTTGTAGCGGTCGGGCGTCGGCACACCGCGCCTGCCGGAGACCTGGTGGGTCTTCGCCAGTTCGCCGGTCTCTTCGATGAACCACACCCGGGCTTCCCGGTTCGCATAGATGATCCGGCGGCCCGACCCCACGGCCGGATACGGCAGCGGTGGTTTTTCGGGTTGGGCGGTCCCCGTCGTCGACACGTACTCGGGCGAGTCGGTGAACGCCACAACCAGGCTCCCTCGCGTCATCTCGCCCGTGCGGAGCATCTCGACGAACGGGTCGACGCCGCCCTCCGCCGGCTCTCGTCCGAGGACGGAACGGTAGAGAATCGTGACGAGCTCCTCGTCCGTGGGGTCTCCGTGGCGCTGGATGAACTCGATGCTCGTCGTGAACGACTCCGCGATCGAGGCCAGCGGGAGACCGTTCCAGTAGCGACGTGCCCAGTAGTCGACGTCGAGGCCATCGGCCTCCCGACCGAGGAGGCCGCAGTAGAGGCGGACGATCGAATCGGAGATCTCGGGATCGGTTCGCTGCGGCCCCAGTCCGGCGAGAGTGTCGGTGGGCGTGTCGACGCCGACGACGGCGACAACCAGATCCGTACCCCGTGTGCCGGATGACGCCCACAGACCAGCCTCGTCGGGGTATCGAGGGGTTGCCATTGGCATCGACTCGGCGTCTGGGTCATCCTTGATGATCGCGGGATCCGCCGCAGGCATCATTCCCGGAGTCAAAGCCCCGTGGATCGCTTCGGAGTAGACGGGGAACGATCGGCACCCGCTGATCGCAACCCCGGCTGCTGCGTCGGCACGGGGACCGCCCACGAACAGGCCCGACCCGAACATGGCAACGGCAGCGAGACCGCCGACAACAGCGCGTAGGAGAGATCGATCAGTCATGGATCCCGTAACGGTACCCCCCGGCCGATCCAAGGGCGAGGAACCCCTGTCTCACCTCGCGAGCAGCCCAATGGGTCGCAGCGGAGGCGGCGACCGCGCTGCAAGAGGAGGAGACATCGATGCGACGGCGGCCAAGGCGAAGGAGCTCGGTGCGGTACTGCTCATGGAGCCGATGCGGATCCCCGAGGCCGGAAGCATGTTCGTCGCCATCGACCCGGTCGGTGCAGCCATCAGCTTCTGGCAGGCTGCCCAGCACGTCGGGGCGGCTGTGGTCAACATCCGGTGCGCAATGTCGTGGAACGAATTGGCGTGCCGCGACGTCGATGCCGCGACAACGTTCTATACCGAACTGCTGGGTTGGGGCGTCGATGCCCAACAGTACGACGACTTCACCTACACCGTCGTGAAGGTCGGTGATCGCGTCAACGGTGGCATCTACGACATGACCGGGATGCTGCCTGACGTCGTCCCCGCCCGCCGGTTCGTCTGGTTCAGCGTGGACGGAACCGAGGCCACCGTCGAGCGCGTCCGCGCCCTCGGTGGCACCGTTCAACGTGAGCCCTGGGACTCGCCAATCGATCGCATGGCCGTTGTCACCGATCCCCAAGGCCCGGCCTTCGGTCTGATCACAATGGAACAGAAGTGATGGAGTAGCCGAGTGGCTGGCGTGCAGCGGAGGGGGCTCTGGGAGCCGGCACGAGAACATAGGGCCTGCCGCGTACTTGCTCGCATCTGGCGACTGGCGACAATCTCTCCCTAGCCACCACTCCCGTTCCTCGTCAGAATGGACGCAGGCAACCCGGAGGGATGTTGTGAACAAGGACATCACGATCAAGGTGCACATAGAAGAGGACGACACGACCACGACCGTGCGGATGGCCCTCGATCTCATGGGGGATCACTTCGAGGCGCGGGGTCGTGCCAGGAGAAATCCCGTCGACACCCCGATGCCGGTCGTCGGTGAGGAACTGGCCCTGGCCCGGGCCTTGAACGGCCTTCAGATGAAGGTCATGGAGGCGGCCCAAGACAAGATCGCCACCTACCTCAGCGTCTGATCAGCGCCAGTAGGGAACCACAGGGAGATCGGCGATGCTCTCGAAGAACGTGAGAGCGGCTTCGCTGGTACGTCGAGCCTCGAGTACGAGGACGCCGTAGTCGGGCGGGTTCTCGGGCGGTTCCTTCGCTGAGAAGCGTTCGTATCCATCGCCGGTCGGATAGTAGAGAGTCGTCCGCCGTCCCGACCTGCCGGGGCTACGGGAACTGTCAGACCCGATCGGACGGCGCGCGGCACCACTGGTGTCGAAGACCGTCACCGGGATCCGCCATGCCATTTCGGCGAGATCGTTCGAGGAGTAATCCGGAATGTCTGATGCATCGCCAACGATGACGAGCGAGAACGGGGCCGGGGCCGGTTCCGGAATGTGGACCACGACACCGGTGTCGGGTTCGACATACGACTCCGGGTTGGGTGCCGGCATCGCCATCCGTTCAACAATGGGTATCCGCAGTCCGAGTTGGTCGACGACC
This sequence comes from uncultured Actinomycetota bacterium, assembly GCA_963785245.1. Lineage (GTDB taxonomy): Bacteria > Actinomycetota > Acidimicrobiia > Spongiisociales > UBA5794 > JAHEEL01. Next base: position 137,031 of record CAWAUO010000013.1, read on the forward strand.
GCTTGGCGCAGGCCGTCCCCAACGATGATGATTCGATCGGGTTTGAACTGATCGAGCGCGTCTTCGGTGACTTGCGGAAGGTGATCTTCCTCAGCGAGCAGCAACGGCATCGAGAGGTCGAGCGCTGTGAAACCGCCGGATTGCAGGAGCTCGTAGTCATCGATCGCCATGATGTTCACCGCGTTCGAACCTCCGCCGTATGCATACTTCGCAAGGTCAGCCGCCGCGGTGATCGGGTCGTCGGCAGGGTTCCGGTAGAAACGGATCTTCTCGGCAGCCTTCAGCGATCTGTAGGGGTCCACCGGGAGTCCGCTCGGCATCCGAATCTCGAAGTGCAGGTGTGGGGGCGTGTGTTCGGCGTTCCCGGAGTCGCCCACCCATCCGATGATCTGTCCGGCCTCGACCCAAGTGCCGCGCTCGATTCCCGGGACCACGCATTCGTAGTCTCGGTCGTCGTAGCCGGGCGTGTCGTTGTTGAGGTGGACATACCGCGTATACCACCGGTCACGCCCGGTGATCTCGATGTTGCACCACACTCCGTCGTCGCGGATCAGCCGGATGCGACCGTCGTGAGCGGCTACCACCGGAACACCCTTCCAGCCGTAGGTCATGATGTCGTTGCCGTGGTGCTCGCGTTCGCAATTGTCCCGGCAGTTGCCGAAGCTCGAGCTGTAGGCGCTCGGCCCGACGAGCGGGAAGACGATGTCTCGAACCACGTCAACACGTCGGACGCGACGTTTTGGAACGCCGGGCTCGAAGAGCGGGTCCTCAGCGGCTTCCTCTTTGTCTTCAGCGGATGGCTCGCCCGGCTCCGATTCGGCCGCCGGATCGGCAACTTCAGGAACCGAGGCGACTGGCTCGGCATCGGGTTGATCGACGGGGTCCGTGGCGACCGTGGTCGTCGTCGTGGTGGTCTCCGGAACCGTCGTCGTCGTGGTGGTCGTCGTGTTCGCAGGTGGCGCCTCCTCGTCGGCCGAGACGGCTGGCGCACCTGCGAACACGCCGGCCGCCACGAGGGCGACCGCAAGGGTTCTGATCATTCAGGTTCGATCGGCCGGTTCGGAGGTCTCCTGTAGGGATTCGGTCCGCGTTTCGACGTCATGCCGCCGACCCCTCACCGATCGGTGCGCGATCCTGGTTTCGGGCGTTGCCGGGAGGCACACGGTGGGCGGATTCGTCGGTTCTCGGCAGGGGTTCTGGGCGCTCGTCGGCGCGATCGGCGTCAGCTACGCCGTGACAGCCGCTCTGATCGCCCAGCGGACCGTCGACCTCTGAGGAATCAGGAGAGACCGCGCCGCTCGATCTCCTCAGCTATGGCCTCATCGGAGTAGCGGAGCAACTCCGGACTCCAATCGAGGCGTTCAATCGGCGTCTCGGCGACTTCGGCGAGCAGGTCTTCCATTGTGTCGCGCAGTGTTCTGGCCCACGCCCGACCGCGGGCGCTCGCCCGCAGGCTCAAGGTGGCGTCCGAATTGACGGTATAGATGCGGGCCTCAATGGCGGGATTCACCCGACTCCCCTTCTCGCCGTACACAAGGACCACGCTGCCGGGTTCAACATCCTGGATGCCGCCGGTCGCGATGAAGTCCCCGTCGAACGCCCACCCGGTCGCGAGTGAGTCGTCGACGTTGGTCACGACCTTCGCCCAGTTCTTCCGTCGTTCATCCCCGACGAGTGGGATCTCGACCGCAACGGTGAACGGCATGTCCATAGCCGTCGAGGCTAGCCAATGCTGGGCAATCGGCATCAAGCGCCCCGGAAGAGACCCGGCCAATCCTGCAGGTAGCGCCTCATCCGCCGCCGCGACTAGTCCCCTCGCATCGCTCCAGACTGGTACTCAATGAATCGTCACATCCGCCGATAACCCCTCGCTGAGGTCACATCCAATCGTCGAAAGGACCTGCAATGACCAAAGCAACAACGTTCAGGACGACCGCCATCATTGGCGCGGTCCTCCTGACCCTCCTCATGATCATGACCGTATCGAGAGCCGCATTCAGCGACCCCACCTCCAACAACGCCAACTACGTCGCGGCCGGATCCGTGGTCCTCGACAACAATGCCCCCAACGGCGGCACCAATACCAACCCCGGTGACGAGTCCGGCGACCCGATGTTCGGTGCCGCGGCCCAGGCGGCCGGAGGATGGACCGTCCAGGCCGACAACCTCGCACCCGGTGACTCCGTCGCCCACTGCATCGACATCCGGTACAAGGGCTCGCTCGACGCCACGGTCGCCCTCAGTTCCGTCAAAACGGGGATGGCAACCGCTACCGACTTCGCCGACAAGATCAATCTGACCATCCAACGCTTTGCCGGTAGCGGTTGCTCAAGCACGGGCTCCGACGCCGTTGCGGCCGGCACCCTCTCCTCACCAGGGCTTTCCGCGGACTCCTGGTCCGCGACGGGTGGAGGAGACACCGACGTCATGTCCTACGAAATCACCCTTGAGCTCGACTCGGCTGCCGGCAATGGGTTCCAGGGCGCAACTCTCGGCGACATCGAATTCAGTTGGCTCGCCGGCCAGGCATAGACCAGCTCGATCGTGCGTAGTTCCCTCATGACGAATACTGCTGTCCAACGCGATGCCTCCCAGAGCCCGGTGCAATCGGGCTCTGGGAGTGCCCGCGTTCGAATCAGACGCGGCGACGAGGGCCGCTTCTATCTTGGTCTGGTTGCGCTCATTGCGACCGCGGTCTTCGCGACGCTGGCAGTCGTCGCTCTCCTTCCGGTTGTGTTCCCCGGCGCCACGTCGGCATCGATCACCTCCGGGTCGATGATGCCGAAACTCCGGGCTGGTGATGTCGTTGTCGCTGTCGACCACGGCAACGAACCGATCGCTATCGGAACAATCGTTGTGTTCGATGATCCTCGTGGTGGCGGCCTCGTGACCCACCGCGTCGTCGGCGTCAACCCGGACGACACGTATACGACGAAGGGGGATGCCAACGGCAGCGTGGATCCTGCCCCCGTTCGACCGGAGAGCATTCGGGGCGTCGGCCGCGCGGTCGTCCCGTACGTTGGACTCCCAAGCGTCTGGCTCAGCGAGGGCCGGTGGCTCCCACTCGCCCTCACCGCTGCGGGCATCGCCGCGGCGGTCTGGTTCGTCAGATATGCGGTGGAGGTCCACTACGACCCGTGGCGCGACGACTTCCGGGATCGAGTGGAGGCAGGAGCAGGTCACGCATGAGATTCAGGATCCCCCTGATTGCCGGGGCTCTCATGACGTTGCTCATGACGCTGCCCACCGCAGGCGCCAACTTCACCGACGCCACGAGCAGCGATACAAACGAGGTCGCGGCCCGACGGCCGATCCGGGTGACGAACTACCAGATCGGCGCCGACGTCTTCACCGGCACCTCGTACGATCTCGCGCTCGCCGAACCGCTCGCACCGGACTACTTCGTCATCATGCGCGGCGCCGCCGGAGGCAACAACGGATCCACAAATCGCACGCCCGACCAGAACTACGCCAGAGTCTCCGCCGACCCCTTCGGGAACTTCGCGAGCGGACCAACCGACGGGAGTGTGCTGCGCCTGGCCCGGGGAAACGCCGGCGGCAGCGCGTGGCAAGGACAGATCACGGTCATCGAGAGCCTCGACAGTCAGGACACCGACGGCTTCCGACTTCGCGGAGTGGCAGAGCCGACTCTGGCCGCAAGCGCCACCGCCGGAAGCGCCCCGGTCGACTCCCCATGGGCGAGCATTGGCCAGGTCGGCCTCTATGGCGGCTATCAAGGTGGCGGCGTCTCAACGACCTCTACCACCCGCGCCGACCACCTCACTGCGTGGGGTCGCATCCACCCGACCGGGACAAACACTGCGAACATCGAGCGCCGCACGGGATGGAATACCTCCAACGGCCAGCTCAGCGGCACCACCACGTTCTCCGTCTATGCGGTGGAATGGGGATCGGACTGGACGATCCAACGGGTGACGGCTGCCGGCAACAACGGTGGGAACGGCGTCAACAATCCCGCGGAATACGACACCACCGCCATCTCGCCGGTGGTCCGTGCCAACACGTTCCTCCTCGCCTCCGGTATCTCGGATTCGAGCGGACTCGGACGCGGCTGGGAGGGCACCGTCTTCACCCTCGGCAACGGTGTGAGCCAAAACGCCAACGAGAACCGCATCGCGATCGGAGCAGAGAGCGTGGCCAACCGCAAGGCCGAGGTCTACGTGCACACACACCCCCGGTTGTCGGTCGACTATCGGTTCGGGGCGGACGGTTCGATTGGCGCCAACGCACGGTCGGGTACCCAGACCGTTGACGCGGCCATCGTCCCCGACGACTACGTCGGTGGAAGCGTCGCTCGTACAAGTGGTTTGAGGGCCGCGATCTTCACGAACTCCTCCAACGGAACGGGCGTGGCGTATCCGCGCCCGATCGACTGGGCGCGACATACGGGCAGCACGCAGATCACCTGGACGCGGAGTCGGTCGGGACAGCCCGCCGCCTACTGGCTGCAATCAGTCGACTTCGGCGCGATCTGGCGCTGATCTGCCTCTCGTCCGCTCCTCATCGTCATCCTTCATCGACGGATCCATCTCCGCCGGGAAAACCGAAGGCTCTTTTCAAGTTTTGGCACGCCATCTGCCGATTCAAGAGAGAGGAGGTGGCTAGCGCATGAGTCGTATCGCTTCGACGCGATATGCGTCGTGGATCCCTGCGGTCTTCGCGTTGCTCGTAAGCATCGTCGTCATCGGCCGCTGGGCACTCGCCTATGACGGCCCGACGCGGGTAGCTGCCGTCATCCTCCTGGGCGCCCTGGTGCCAATTTCCGCCTTCACGTGTGCGTTCGTCATCGAACGGCACCTGCGCAAGCGCATCGACCAGCTCGAGTCGTCACTGGAACTCGAAAAGGATACGCGACGAGCGCACGACGAGATCTATGGCCGATTCATCAACGAACTGCGCGCCCCCCTCACTGCCGTATACGGTTTCTCTCGCCACCTGGAGAACGCCGGTATCGCTGACACCTCCGAGACCGAGGAGTTGATCGAACTCATCTCCCGCGATGCCACCGAGGTTGTTCGCATGGTTGAGAACATCGCGATCGCATCGCAGATTGAGTCGGGTGTCTACCGCCCGATTCCCACGGCTGTCGGACTCGACCGGCATGTCAAGCGAATCGTCGATTCTATCGGCCGCTCGCGCCTCACGATCAGCGTCGATACCCGACCCGCCATCGTATGGTGCGATCCAGCCGCGGTCCAACAGATCGTGCTCAATCTCGTCCACATCGCCTCCGAGGCCGGGGCAACAACCCTGCAGATCGACATCGAGGAACGCAATGGGCTCGGCATCATTTCGTCCACCGACGACCGGATCCGCCACGATCTGGAGCAGCCCATCACACGGGACCTCCTGGGTACCGCGTCGGCGTTGTCCCTTCGTATCGTCCCATCGCTCGTCGAGTACCAGGGAGGAACCATGAACACCCTCCGCACCCTCGGCTGGACCAACACGGTGATTCGGCTGCCGGTAGCGACACCGGCGCAGCGGTCGGAGGAGTTTCGCACTCGCTCGCAGCCGCAGGCGCTCGGCTGACCGCTAGCTCCCCCGCTCGAGCAATGCCTGCTCCAGCGGACCCTTCTTGCGGGTCAGGAACCGCAGCGCCTGGAGAGCAAGAATGGCGCCCCAGATCGCGGCTACGTAGAAGAACCACCACCCGCCACCATTGAGCACATCGATGAGCAGGAGTGACGACACCACCAGCGCGTACACCATGGCATGGCGCATGAACCGCATCCGGCGTCGAACACGCTTCCGGGCTTCCTTCTCGTCGACCACACGGCGCTTGCCCTCGGCACGCACCGCCTGTTCAACGGCACCGCGCGAGATACCGACCTCCTCGGCGACATGCACCAGTTGCTCGAACGTGAGGCCGCGGTCGGTCGGATCTTCGACGAGGTCGTCGAGCCGCGCGGCAATATCGATGATGTCCCCGACTTCGTCGCGCGGGAATCGTCGCTCCTGGTGCTGCGCATCCACGAGTCGAAGTGTACGGGGACCGGCCGGTCAGTCTCGCGTCAGGTCGACATCGACCACATCGGAGTTGGTCAGTTCAAGGGAGCAGTCCCGATCGCGGAGGTGAGCCGATTGCTTCTGGTATCGAGAGACGCCGGGGCCACCGGCGGGCCGATCGAGCGAGGCGCTGACGTTGCCTTGCACCGAGGGAACCTCGGCAAGGCGTCGTATGATGACCTGAAGATCGCTCTCCATCCGATTCTCCTCCACAACGGCCGCCCGGCCCTGTACCACCGACAGTAGTTGACAAACCACAGATCTTGCGGGAAATCGGGAGAAGAAGCGGAGCAGCGGAGAAAGACGGCCGAGCACTCGGCTACTTGGCTACTCGGCTAGCGCCTTCCACCCCAGAATTTGCTACTCACGCCCGTCTTCTTGATACTTACCGGCGTGTATTCCGATCTCGCTGCTGCTGTCCATGACGGATTCCCTCGGGCGCTGGCCGAACTCGACGAACTGGTTCGCATCCCGTCGGTCTCGGCTCCCGGATTCGATCCGGGCCAGGTCCGCAGGGCGGCCGAGCGGATCACCGAATTGCTCGATGGCTCCGGCTTCTCCGGTATCCGGCTCCTCGAGATCGAGGGTGCCCACCCGGCCATCTACGCCGAGATCCCGGCACCGGACGGCGCACCCACCGTGCTCCTCTACGCCCACTACGACGTTCAGCCACCCGGGCCCGACGAGGAGTGGGAGACGACACCGTTCGATCCCATCGAGCGCGACGGCCGCCTCCTCGGTCGCGGAACCGCAGACGACAAGTGCGGTGTCGTCATGCACCTTGCAGCGATTCGTGCCTTCGGCGGCGACGTCCCCGTCGGGGTGAAGGTATTCATGGAAGGCGAGGAGGAGATCGGCTCAGCCAACCTCGGAGCATTCCTGAACCAGCACCGAGACCTCCTCGAGGCCGACGTCATCGTCATCGGCGACGCGGGCAACTGGGGTGTCGGCATCCCGGCCCTCACGACTTCGCTGCGCGGCCTGGTCGACTGCACGATCGAGGTACGCACACTCGAGAGCGCCGTTCACTCAGGCATGTTCGGAGGCCCGATCCCGGATGCAATCACCGCCATGTCGCGGGTGATTGCATCGCTCCACGATGACGACGGGAACGTCGCGGTAGCTGGCCTTGTCGACTCGTCGACCAGTGACCTCGACCTCTCCGAAACCGAACTCCGAGAGCAGGCCGGGACGGTCGCCGGGTTGCGCCTGCTCGGAGATGGAAGCCTCACGACTCGCCTCTGGTTCAAGCCGGCGATTGCGGTGCTCGCGGTCGACGCCCCGCCGCTCGGTCAGGCCATCAACCAACTCGTACCCGTGGCGCGAGCCAAGGTGTCCATGCGGATCGCTCCGGGGCAGAACCCTGCGGCGGCCCGCGATGCACTCGTCGCACATCTCGAAGCGGCGGTCCCCTGGGGTGCGGAGATCGTCGTCACCGCCGGGGCGCTCGGCGACGCGTTCGCTCTCGATACGTCCGATGATGCTTCCGTCATCTTCAAGGAGGCATTCCGCATTGCATACGGCAACGACACCGTGGAGATGGGCGAGGGCGGTTCCATACCCTTCGTCGCGGCATTCGAGAACGCCTATCCGCAGGCGTCGATCCTGCTCACCGGGGTGATGGATCCAACCAGTCAGATCCACGGGCCAAACGAGAGCCAGGATCTTGCCGATCTCGAGCACGGCATCCTCGGCGAGGCCATCGCGCTGCGCATGCTCGCGAACTAGCCACCACGATGGCGACACGCGCCGTACCCTCGGGCCATGGAGCGCCGGTCCCTTCTCGTCCTCATCTCTATCGCCGCTGCCGCCTTGGCCGTAGCCGCGATCCTGGTCTCGACGCGAGGCGAGCCGTCGGACGCCGCTGCAACATCGCCTGCTCCCGCAGCGGAAACGACGACTGCGCCGCCGGATCAATCGACGGTGACGTCGTCAACCGTTGCTGAGTCGACGACCTCTTCGACAGAACCCGTCAACCCGGCGCTCACGGCGGATGCCTGCGCTCCGTACGCCTCGATCACGACCGCGGGTTCGGTAGCGTCCCCCGCACTCGTCGAGATTTCCGGGATTGCTGCGAGTCGCACCCAGACGGGAGTCCTCTGGGGTCACAACGACTCGCGGGACGGTGCCCGGGTGTACGCCATCGGACCCGACGGGTCAGACCTCGGCGGATACGACATCGCGGGTGCCTTCGCCTTCGACTGGGAGGACATGGCTGCCGGCCCCGGGACCGATCCGACGACGTCCAATCTGTACATCGGGGACATCGGAGACAACTTCTCGATCCGCGGCGGTCGCATCACCGTCTATCGCGTTCCCGAACCGGACCTCGAGGGCCTCGAAGGACCACTCACCGGAACCGTCGCTCTCGAGTTCGAGTACCCGGACGGCTCATACAACGCGGAGGCGCTGTTCGTGGCCGAAGGCTCCATCTACGTCGTCACCAAGGACCGTGACGAGGCCCGGGTGTACCGGGGTTCGAGCGATGGTGATGGTTCCGCGGTCGAGATGCTGGAGTTGGTGACGATGCTCACCCTCGGTGCCGAGGTCAGCGGCGCCGATGTCTCGTGGGACGGCAGCACCATCGCGCTCAGGGGGTACAAGTCCGTTTGGATGTGGAGGAAAGCCCAGGGAGCAACGGTCGCCGAGGCGCTCAGCGGCGAACCCTGCGAAGCGCCTTCACCCGACGAGGTACAAGGTGAGGCAATCGCCTTTCTCTCGAACGGCGGGTACCAGACGATCAGCGAAGGCGAGTATCCCGACCTCTACCTCATCCCATTCGACGCCTGAACCAGAGAATCCGAAGGCTGTCCCTTCACCAATCGCCGTCGATGGCCGATAGAACACCATGCCCACGGTCAACGATCCCGCGCCGCTCGCCGGAGAGCGGATGCTGGTTTGGCTCGTCGCCGCACTCTCCGCAGCAACTGCCGTCCTGTACCTGCTCGCCGCATGGATCACCGGCGAGGTTCGTTTCGTCGCAGGCGCCGTCGGGCCGCTGATCGTCTGCGCTCTCGCTGTCGTCGCCGCCCACTTCGGCCGAGGGCGTGTCCTCCCCCTCATCTTTGCGACGTCCGCTGTGATCGTGGCCCAGACGCAGATCGTCGATGTCCATGAGTTCGCGGACGCGGCGGCTATCCCGTTGGCCGTTCTCGCTGTCGGCGGAGCGTTCTTCGTGCCAGGGCGATGGGTCGTCCTGTACTCAGCCGGCTACGGAGCAGCCATGTTCATCAGCAGGTACCACTGGGCAGACGACAATGTGGCTCTGGTCCAGGCGACAATCGCAGCCGGTACCGTCGTACTCGGTGCCCTCCTTGTCGCGTGGCTCCGGAGAGGCTCCGATCGGCGAGAAGAACGGTTCCAGCGTCTGTTTCAAAACGCACCGGTCTCGATGTGGTTGGAGGACTTCTCGGCTGCCGGCGGCGCGCTCGAACGCACTCTCAGATGACGGCATTGAGGATCTCGAGGCCCACTTCGTTGAGAACCCAGAAGAGGTGCGCCGCATCGCGAGCCTCGTCCGAGTCCTGGATGTCAATGACGCCGCCCTCCGACTCACCGAGGCTCCGAGTCGGAACGTCCTCATCGGCGAACTGCCCATGGACACGTTCTCCCGCGGAGCGCTCGAATCGTTCATCCCGCAGTTCCGGGCGATCGTGAACGACCTCGACACTGTGACAACAGAACTTCATGGTGGGCTGACCGTGACCGGTCGACCGATCGAGGCGCTTCTGGTCTGGAGTGCCCCGCGACTCGACGGCGCGCTCGACCTCACCAACGTCACAGTGGCAATCGTCGACATCACCCGGCAGCGCGATGCCGAGCGCAAACTCGAGGATCTCCTCGCGACCAAGGACCAACTGGTGGCAACGATCTCCCATGAGATACGGACTCCTCTCACCGCGGTCGTGGGCATCGCCGCGGAGTTGCGCAATCCGAGAAGCATCACCAGCGAATCCGAACGCGAGGAACTCCTCGGCCTCGTCGCGGATCAGAGTCTCGAAGTCTCGCGCATCGTCGAGGACCTGCTGGTAGTCGCCCGCACGGGCGCGGGCAATCTCATCGTCGAACCACAGGCGATCAATCTCGCCGAAGAGTGCCGAGCGCGTCGTGCTGGCGATCGACCAGATCATCCCGGTCGAGGTCAATTCCACAGCGATCGTCGTCGCCGATCCTCAACGGGTTCGTCAGATCGTGCGGAACCTGATCACCAACGCGAAACGCTACGGCGGCCCCAAGGTCCGGATCGTGGTTGGAGAGCAAGGATCGAAGAGCATCGTCGAAGTGCGAGACAACGGCGAAGTCCTGCACCACGCAAGTCGAGTCACGGTCTTCGAACCGTACGGGCGATCAGAACAAGGCGAGACGCCGACGGCATCAGTCGGACTCGGCCTCACCGTCTCTCGGCGCCTCGCACGGCACATGGGTGGCGACCTCACCTACGACCACGACGGACACGAGGCGATCTTCACCCTCACCCTTGCCGCCGCGTCTCGACCCGTCCCGGTGCTGTAGTCCTCAGTCTCCTGCGGATCGATACGGCAGATACTCAGGGACCCACATCTCGGCGTCGATGGCCTGCTCCAACTGATCGATCGGATCGGCAACGCCCTCTTCGATCGCCTCCCTCGCCACCGCTATCGCGACTTGCCGCGAGACCTCCCGTACATCGCTGATGTCCGGGTAGATCTGCCCCTGTGCCAGCAGATCGTCCCCCACCTGGTCCGCCAAGGCGTAGGCAGCGGCCAAGAACATCCGATCGGTCACCTCTTGCGCCTTGACGGTCACGATGCCAAGGCCCATTCCCGGGAAGATGAAGACGTTGTTCGCCTGGCCGATGCGGTGTGTCACCCCATCCAGGTCCACAGGGCCGAACGGACTGCCGGTCGCCACAATCGCACGACCCTCCGTCCAGCCGATCGCCGCCTTCGGGATTACCTCGGTGCTGCTCGTCGGATTGGAGAGCGGGAGAATGATCGGACGATCCGTGTACCGGGCCATCTCGCGCACGACGTCCTCGCCGAACAGCCCCGGTGTTCCGGAGACGCCGACGAGAACCGTCGGTTTCACATTCCGGATCACGTCCATCAGCGATGGCAGCGGCGCGTGCTCGTCCCAGTCGGCGATGTCGGCCACGGGCGTGGCAAGACGCTGCTTGATGTCGGTCAGGTTTCTGCGATCTTCAAGCACCAGACCCCGGCTATCGAGGACATAGATGCGTGCCCGCGCCTCGTCGAGATCCATCCCGGCATCCGCCATCGTGTGAGCGATCTGCTCCCGGATGCCATACCCGGCTGACCCGGATCCGGCAATTGCGACGCGATGCTCGGTCAGCTTCCCACCGCTGTGCCGCGTTGCGGCGATCAGGCCGCCGACCACCATCGCCGCCGTCCCCTGGATGTCGTCGTTGAACGACGGCAGGTAGCGCCGGTACAACTCGAGGTTGTGGAACGACGTGCGGTTGGCAAAGTCCTCCCACTGCAGCAACGCGCTCGGGGAAGACCTCCTTGACGGCGTGGACGAACTCTTCGATCAGTTGGTCGTATGCCTCACCCCGGAGGCGCGTCGCGGTACCCGAGGTACAGCGGGTCATCGAGCAGTTCGGCGTTGTTCGTGCCGACGTCGATCGAGATCGGGATGCAGCGGGCCGGGCTGATGCCGGCCGCCGCCGTGTACAGGGCGAGTTTGCCGATCGGGATGCCAAGACCCCCGGCGCCTTGATCGCCGATTCCCAGAATCCGCTCGTTGTCGGTAACGACGATGACGGGCGGTTGCTCAACGACGCGGGCCAGCAGGATGTCTGCGATGCGGCCGCGATCTCTTGGCGTGATGTAGATACCGTGGGCCGTGCGATACAGCCGACTCCAGTATTTGCAGGTCGACGCAACGGTCGGCGTGTAGATGATGGGGACCGTCTCTTCGAGGTGGTCCATCACATATCGGTAGAACAGGGTCTCGTTGCGGTCCATCAGACTGCTGAGGTAGATGTTCTTGTCGAGTTCAGAGACCTTGGCATCCATCTGGGTGTGAACTCGGAGCAGCTGCTCTTCGAGTGTGGGGATGTGATCCGGGAGCAGGCCTCGCAGGCCGAACGCCCTCCGCTCGTCGCGGCTGAACGCAGCCCCTTTGTTGAGGAAGGGATCGTGAAGCAGCGCATCGCCGCGTTTTGCGACCGGTAGGTACCGTTCGCCGGTCTCGTGGTCGACGAGAGGCCGGAAGTTCATCTATTCCTCCTGGATCCGTTCCTTGGGGCTGACGACGCCCAACAGAAGCAGCTTATTGAATGACCGCCCTGCCTCTCAGGGCCGTTCGGCCGTTCAGCAGCATCTGAACAGATCCAGCATCGGTTACCGTTCCGTGCATGTCCTCGTTCCGCAGATGGGTCTCCAACGTGCTCGCGCAGCGAGGAACGACCGCATTCCTCATTGCCGCGCTCGTACTCGGCGTACTCGTCGGTCTCGGCGCCGCGGTGCTCGTGTGGGCGATCGAATTCTCCCACAGCGCGTTCGGCGCCCTCGATGACCTCCTCGGGTGGGGGAAGTGGTTCATCTTGCTCGCCATCCCACTCGCGCTGCTCATTTCGTGGGCTCTCGATCGGCGGTTCGGCCCCGGCGTCGCGAGCGGTGGGGTCACCGAGACAATGGTCGCAGCAGGACTTCATGGCGGGTACCTCCCCACACGCCTCATCCCGACGAAGATCATCGTCACGGCGGTGACGCTGGGAGCCGGGGGGTCCGGCGGTCGAGAGGGTCCGATCGCACTCATCGGCGGAGCCATCGGCTCGTCATTCTCCCGCTACACGGGCTTCGGTCAGGACCATGTGAAGAGTCTCGTTGCCGCCGGTGCGGGAGCCGGAATCGGCGCATCGTTCAACGCACCGATCGCCGGCATGCTCTTTGCGATGGAGGTGATCCTCAGGAGTTTCTCGGTTCGCCACCTGAATGCGATCGTGATCACGTCGGTGATCGCTGCCGTCACGGCACAATCACTGGTCGGAACCGAGCAGATCCTCACCTCGCCGGCCCACGAACTCGCCGATCCCGCGCAACTCGTCCTGTACGCGATCCTCGCCCTCGTTGCCGTGCTATTCGGTGTCGTGTTCCTGCGCGTCCTCGCCACGACCAGCGGCTTCCGCCTCGGCGAACGCTTCCCGAGGTGGCTCGTGCCGGTCGGGGCCGGCCTCGGCGTCGCTGCGATCGGTCTCGCCGAACCGGAGGCGCTCGGCACCGGGCAGGAGTTGCTCTCCGACCTGCTGGCCGCCACGAGCGACACCAATCTGGTGTGGTACTCCCTGTTCATCCTCGCCGGCTGGAAGATCCTCGCGACCTCGTTGACCCGCGCCGGTGGCGGCTCCGTCGGTACGTTCATGGCGGCCCTCTTCATCGGCGGTGCCGTCGGTGCCGGCTTCGCAACCCTCGTCGATCCGCTGTGGTCGTTCTCCGAGATCGACCCCGGAGCATTCGCCGTCGTCGGTATGGCGGCGACCTTCGCTGCGGTGGCACGGGCCCCGCTTACCTCGGTCATCATCGTGTTCGAGATCACCGGCGACTACGGGCTCGTGCTCCCGCTGATGCTCGGAGCGGCGCTGGCCACGTTCCTCGGAGACCGCTTGCACACGGACTCGGCCTACACGATCCCGTTGACACGAGCGGGTATCCACCTCCCGACGACCCAGGACATCGATCTCCTCGATACGGTGAGCGTCGGCGACGTGATGACGATTCTCGACGACGCCGCGGAGCCCTCTATGACCATTCCGGAAGTCGCAACGCTGTTCGAGCAACACCATCATCACGGACTGCCGGTCATCGAGAACGACCGATTAGTGGGAGTGATCAGCCTCGGTGACGTCGAGCGGGTTCATGTACCCAGCGACCTCGTGTCGGTCGGTGAGGTGATGACCCGCAATCCGATCACCATCACACCCGAGCTTCCGGTCTCCGCGGCGCTTGCCCGAATGGCGTCGTTTGGCCTGGGGCGGCTCCCCGTGGTCGATGACGCCAACCCGACGAAGGTAGTCGGCATGTTCCGTCGAGAGTCTGTCGTGCGCGCCTACCACCACGCCCTCGGGACCGCGACCGGACGCGAGCTCTATCGGGAGCGGGTCCGCCTGCGATCACAACCGGGAGCAGCCTTCTTCGAGGTCGCAATCCTGCGCGTGTCACCCGTCGCCGCTCAGCGGGTCCAGGACGTGCCATGGCCGGACGGTGCCATCCTCGTCTCGATCCGAAGAGACACAAGCGTTCTCATCCCCCATGGAAACACGATGATCGAACCCGGTGACCGGCTGACGTTCTTCGGCACCGGAGAGGCCAGGGAAGAGGTCGGATATCTCACCGAACCGGTCGAGATCCCGACCGGCAAGTGGCGTCGCGCGCCGTGACCGGCCGGCCACCAACCTTGGCGGTCGTGGCTCGACCCGATACATTGCCTCCATGACCAACCGCCCTGTCGTCCCCGTGATCCTGTCTGGAGGTGCCGGCAGCCGTCTGTGGCCGGCCTCCCGAAGCCGCACCCCGAAGCAACTCCTGCCGCTCGTCGACAAGCGGACGATGTTCCTGATGACTATCCAGCGAACCGATCCCCTTCCAGACGCCGGCACACCCGTCGTGGTCTGCAATGAGGCGCAGCGACCCGGGATTCAACAGGAACTCGCGAGAGCCGGACGCACCGACGCGTCCCTGATCCTCGAGCCGATCGGACGGAACACCGCGCCGGCTGCAGCCGCCGCTGCACTTCATCTCGTTTCGGACGGAGCCGATCCGATCCTCTTCGTCATGCCCGCGGATCACGTGATCCGAGACGAGGAGAGCTTCGCAGAGGCCGTTGCTCTCGCCGCCGACTTCGCCGACAAGGGGTATCTACTGACGTTCGGCATCGACCCCGCCACTCCAGAGACCGGCTACGGCTACATCCGGTTCGGTGAACCCCTCGGCGCGGGCGTACGCACTGTCGAGGCGTTCCAGGAGAAGCCGGACGCCGCCACAGCATCCGAGTACCTCGCGAGCGGCCGCTACCTGTGGAACAGCGGCATGTTCATGTTCAGAGCCTCCCGATTCCTTGCCGAACTCGAGGCGTACGCCCCGGACGTTCTCGCCGCCGCCCGTCTCGCCCTCGAACACGGAATCCGCGACGGCAATGCACTGCTGCTCGACGAGCAATCATTCGCTGCATCACCGTCGATCTCAATCGACTACGCCGTCATGGAACACACCGCATCGGCGGCGGTGATCCCGATCCACACTGGGTGGAGCGACGTCGGATCGTGGGCGGCGCTGTGGGATCTCGGGCGACGGGATGAGCAAGGAAACGTGGTCATCGGCGACGTCGAACTCGTCAACGTTCACAACAGCTACATTCGTTCGGATGGTCGCCTCATCGCCGCGATTGGCCTCGACGGCGTCGTGGTCGTCGATACCACGGATGCGGTTCTGGTCTCCCGCATCGACCAATCCCAGGACGTCAAGACGATCGTGGATCGCCTCAAGGAAGCGGGCCGGACCGAAGTAGACACGGACGGGCACGAGACCCATCTGTGGGGCGATCTCGCGACCCTGGCCACGTCACCAACGGCTGACGTCGTTCAACTCGAGATCGAACCGGGAGCTTCGATTCCATCGCGGCGTCGCGTCGACGCATCAACGCACTGGATCATCGTTGCGGGTACCGCCCTCATCCACATTGACGCCACCTCGAGTCGCCTGGAGCAGGGGTCTGGAACGGTCATTCCACCGGGCGACGAGCACAGCATCGAGAACGCGTCCTCAAGCGAGGTCCTCAAGGTAGTTCAGGTCATCGTCGATACCGGTGTCGAGGGAGCCACCGGGAGAGAAGAATGATCGTAGGAATCGTGCTCATCGTGATCGCGGTGATTGCGGCGTCCGTGATGCTGAGTCGGATGCAAGGCGCCAGAAAGAAGGAGGCGATCGCCGACCTGGCCCGCGAACGAGAGGCGCTCCGTACGCCGGACATCCTCGAACTCGTTCAGGAGGAAGTCGAAGAAGCCGGCCTTGGTGACCTGCCCGGAGCGGAAGGCGTCGATCCGACCGTCCTCCTCAAGGTCTGGAAGCGCGACGGCGCTGGCTGTGAGAAGGGTCGCGGTCAGTTCGTACTCGACGATGGAATCGCCCCCGAAGACGCAACCAAAGACTCGGTGACCTTCGAGTGCGGCTCAGGCGAAGACGAGACGTAGTCGCCAGTCGCCATTCGGAGCGTTCTCGAGGGCGCGACTTCAGCCGACGGTGGCTAGTTGGTCGAGGATGAAGGCCATCACGAACGCCTCGTCCTTCCAGGCGTCGTAGCGACCGGACCTCGCGAAGTGCCCGGCACCCATCTCGGTCTTCAAGAGCACCCGGCGATCACCGATCTCGGATACGCGGAGCTTCGCGGCCCACTTAGCCGGTTCCCAATACTGCACGCGAGGATCGTTGAGTCCGGCGGTAATCAGCAGCGCCGGATAGTCGCCCGCGGAGATGTTCTCGTAGGGGGAATACGACCGGAGCCATGCGTACTGCTCCTCGATCTTCGGGTTCCCCCACTCATCCCACTCCACGACGGTGAGCGGCAGGGTCTCGTCGATCATCGTGTTCACGACATCCACAAAGGGGACCTCGGCGACGGCAGCCCTGAACCGTTCGGGCTCGAGGTTAACGGCCGCGCCAACGGTCAGCCCGCCGGCGCTGCCGCCACGCACCGCCACGCGAGCCGGGTCGCCGTAGCCGGCGTCGACGAGGTGGCCGGTAGCGTCGACGACGTCCGTGAACGTGGCCGTCTTGTTCTCCAGCTTCCCGGCCTCGTACCACGACTTGCCCATCTCACCCCCGCCGCGGACATGGGCAATGGCGTACACGACGCCACGATCGAGCAGACTCAGCCGGGGAATCGAGAACCGGGCCGGCATCGAGATCTCGTAGGCGCCGTACGCGTAGACGAGGAGCGGGGCCGTGCCGTCGATCGCCGTGTCGGCCCGATGAACGATCGAGACCGGGATCAACGCTCCGTCTCTGGCCACCGCCCACTGCCTGGCAGCCACGTAGTCGGCCGGGTCGTACCCCCCGAGTACCGGTGTCTGCTTGAGCAGCGTCCGCGAACCTGAGACGACATTGTGGTCAACGACGGACGATGGAGTGACCAGTGACTGGTAGCCGTACCGCAGGAGATTCGTCTCGAATTCGTAGTTGGCGCCCGGGGCGAGGTCATAGACCGACTCCTCGAAGTCGAGATATGAGGCTTCCTCCCGATCGGGGCGAACAATGAGAGCTGCCGGGAGGCCGTCGTGCCGGCCCCACACCACTACATGATCGGCGAAGCAATCCGGCGCTTCGAGCTTTGATCCGGAGACGTGCGACACCACCTCGGTTGGCTCTCCTCCATCTACCGGCACGCGAATCAGGCGACCGTCCGCTGATTGATCGTTGGTGACGATCCAGAACTCATCACCGCGATGGTCCACGGTGTACTCGACGCCCTCGACTCGCGGAAGGATCTGGATCGGATCGGCAGTGGGGTCGTCGGCGGGTATCGCCTGAGTCTCGCTGGTGATCGCCGACTCTGCCCCAATGAAGACAAACGCCCCGCTGCGGGATCGTCGCACCGACAGGTAGTAGCGATCGTCATCCTCCTGCCGCACAAGGACATCGGACGACGCAGGGGTTCCGAGTCGATGCCGCCATACCTGCCACGGCCGCATCGCGGCGTCGGTCACGGTGTAGAAGTAGTGGAGCGAATCGGACGCCCATGCAGCCCCGTAGGACGTGTTCGGGATCTCGTCATCGAGATCGACGAGCGTGGCGGTGTCGCGAAAGTGGGTCACATACCGCTCACCGCCGTCGGTGTCGACGCTGTAGCCCACTGTTGCGGCATCAGGGCTGACCGAGAAGTTCGCGAGCCGGAAATAGTCATGTCCCTCGGCAGTTACGTTCTCGTCGAGCAGCACGTTCTCGGCACCGTCCGGGCCGCCTGCCATCCGGATCCAGATGTCGTACGGACGACCCTCTTCGGTCCGCTTCGAATACCAGTAGTCGCCCCTCTTGGCCGGCACGGCCAGGTCGGTCTCCTGCGTGCGGTCCTTGATCTCGTTGAAGATTGACTCGCGCAAGGGCGCAAGGTGGTCGGTCATTGCTTCCGTGTAGGCGTTCTCGGCTTCGAGATAGCTGATGACCTCTGGATCGTTCCGGTCCCGCATCCAGAAGTAGTCGTCAACGACCGGATCGTCGTGGAGTCGGCGCTCCGTCGGTCGGCGTGAGGCGATTGGTGGTTCCATACCCCGCGACCCTACCGAACCCACGGTCCTCCACCCCGTATGCGACGCCGCGAACCCAGGGTTCTCCACCTCGCATATGACGCCGACAGCCCACAGAACGACCGACGCCGCGAACCCTGGGTTCTCCACCTCGTATATGACGCCGTGAACCCTGGGTTTCCAGCGTTGGTGGGCGCTAGCCTCGACGGCCATGAATGTCGTAGCCGTATTTGGAGCCTCCGCACCGCAGCCCGGTGATCCGGACTATGAGGAGGGCATCCGCTGCGGGCGCCTGCTCACCGAAGCAGGATTCGCCGTCGCCACCGGTGGCTATGCCGGGCTGATGGAAGCCGTCTCCCTCGGTGCACGCCAAGCCGGCGGCCGGGTGATCGGAGTGACCGTTCCCGACGTATTCCCGGATCGCCCCGGCGGCAACGACCACCTGACCGAAGAGACCAGAGCGGCCTCGCTCCTCGAACGAATCCATGAGATGGTCGAGGTCTCCGTCGCATCTATCTCCCTACCCGGCTCTCTCGGAACGGCGACCGAACTCATCGTTGCGTGGAACCTCGCGTTCGTAGCCCGCTTCGCCGACTCGGAACCGAAGCCGGTCATCGCGGTAGGTGACCAGTGGCAACGACTCGTCCCGCTCCTGACCACCGAACTCGAGACCGACGGTTCGCTGGTGACACTGGTCGGAACCGTCGATGAGGCCGTTGAGGCGATCGCCTCGGCGCTCAGCGATCGATGATCGACCTCGAGAACCTGACCAAGACGTTTCCCGGCTCGCAATCACCCGCGGTCGACCGACTCAGCCTGCACGTCGACCGCGGCGAGATCGTCGTGTTCGTCGGTCCCTCGGGATGCGGCAAGACGACGACGCTGAAGATGATCAACCGCCTCGTCGAGCCGACGTCGGGAACCATCCGGATCGAAGGCAAGTCGGTTGAAGCCGTACCGGTACACGAACTGCGCCGAGGAATCGGGTATGTCATCCAACAGATCGGTCTCTTTCCCCACCGCACGATCCGACAGAACATCGGGACCGTGCCGGGCCTCCTCGACTGGGACAAGGGAAAGATCAATGAGCGGGTCGACGAACTCACCGAACTCGTCGCTCTCGATCCCGACATGCTCGATCGCTACCCCGCCGCGCTCTCCGGTGGTCAGCGCCAGAGGGTCGGAGTCGCCCGCGCACTCGCAGCCGACCCGCCGGTCCTCCTGATGGACGAACCGTTCGGCGCTGTGGACCCGATCGTGCGGGCGCACCTTCAGGACGAACTCCTGTCCCTCCAGCAACGGCTCCACAAGACCATCGCCCTGGTCACCCACGACATCGACGAGGCCATCAAGCTCGGCGACCGCGTCGCAATCCTCAGCGAAGGTGGACATCTCGAGCAGTACGGCTCGCCGGCCGAGATCCTCCGCGAGCCGGCAAATCCCTTCGTGGCGGACTTCCTCGGGACCGATCGTGGTATCAAGCGCCTCTCGTTGATCCCGATCTCGGATCTCGATCTCGAAACCGGTCCGGTCGTCGACCGCAGCGCGTCGCACGCCGAGGCCGTTGCCACCGCCCTCGAATACGGAACCGACTGGGTCGCCGTTGGCACGGGCACCACCATCGACGGTTGGGTACGCATCGCACGCATCCCGTCCAACGGTGTCCACGGAGTCGAGGTCGAACCATTCCTGACACGGCTCGACCGAAGCGCCTCACTCAAGGAAGCACTCGACGCCGTGGTGTCATCCCACACATCGGTCGCCGCCGTGTTCGACGGATCGGAGCTGCTCGGCATGGTGACCGCGGCCGCCATCAGTCGAGAGATCCTCCAGTGATCCATCTGGCGCAGACGACCGGCGGGTTCTTCTCGTGGGAGTGGGTGTTCAACCACCTCGACGACATCTGGGACCGCACGGTCGAACACCTCATCCTCACCGCCATCGCGGTCACGGTGGGGATGCTGATCAGCCTCGCGCTCTCGCTGATTGCTCTCCGGTATCGATGGACCTACTCCCCCATCACATGGGTTACCGGCATCCTCTACACGATTCCGAGCCTCGCCCTGTTCGCGTTCCTGGTCCCCATCACCGGCCTCTCGATCCTCACTGCCGAGATCGGCCTCGTCTCGTACACCCTCCTGATCCTGATCAGAAACACCGTGGCCGGGATCGACGGCGTGCCGGCAGCAACCGTCGAGTCGGCCCGCGGGATGGGGTACACCAATCGTGGCCTCTTCTTCTCGGTCGAGCTCCCCCTCGCCTTACCAGTGATCATCGCCGGTATCAGGATTGCGGCGGTGACGACGATCGGCCTCGTGACGGTGACCGCGCTGATCGGCCAGGGAGGTCTTGGGTTCTTCATCCTTCGCGGCCTCAATCTGTTCTACTCGCCGATCGGTACGACCCAGATCGTCGTCGGCACGATTGTCTCCGTCGCTCTTGCCGTGATCGTCGACCTCAGCCTCGTCGGCATCCAGCACCTGGCAACACCGTGGTCGAGAGGAAGGGCCGCGGCATGATCGAGTTTCTTGGAGAGGTTCTTGCCTGGTTCGGAGACCCCGACAGTTGGATCGGACCGGCCGGCATCCTCAACCGTCTCCGCGAGCACGTGCAGTTGACCGCCGCCGCAACCATTGCTGCAGCACTCCTCGCCATTCCGCCTGCTCTGTGGCTCGGACACCGCCGCCTTGGAGGCACGTTCGTGGTTGCAGTCGTGAACATCGGCCGTGCAGTTCCATCATTCG
The DNA here is from genome assembly GCA_963785245.1 of uncultured Actinomycetota bacterium. Lineage (GTDB taxonomy): Bacteria > Actinomycetota > Acidimicrobiia > Spongiisociales > UBA5794 > JAHEEL01. The sequence continues at coordinate 158,043 of CAWAUO010000013.1, forward strand.
CGATCGTGGTTCTGTTCCTCCCTATCAGCATTCGCCTCGGCCTGGGAATCGGCTTCTGGCCGACGTTCCTGGCACTCCTCTTCCTCGCGGTCCCGCCGATGTTCACCAACACATACACCGGTGTCGCAGGCGTCGACCCCGATCTCGTCGAGTCATCCCGAGGGATGGGCATGACGGACCGAGAGGTGCTCACCAAGGTCGAACTCCCCATGGCTTCGCCGGTGATCCTCGCCGCCGTCCGGGTGGCAACGGTGCAGGTCGCGGCGACGGCCACACTCGGAGCCCTCGTCGGCTGGGGCGGACTGGGGCGGTTCATCGTCGATGGGTTCTCGGTCCGCGACAACGTGCTGGTCTTCGCCGGCGCCATCCTCGTGGCGGGTCTCGCCATCTTCCTCGAGGTGCTCCTCGGGTGGGTTGAGCGACGCGTGGTACCAACCACGCTTCAGTCGCGATCGGACATCGTCGAGACCGTCGTCGCATGAGCGCGGAAGAACTTCGGTGTTTGGCCGGTTCCCCTCGCTAGGTTGAAGATCAATCGATATCCGGGAGGAACCCATGCGGAAACCACTCCGCAGAACCATCGCTGGGGCGGCCATCGTCGCGTTCGCGCTCATCGCGGCCGCGTGCGGGTCGGGTGGCGACGGTGAAGCCAAAGACGGACCAACGATCAAGATCGGCTCTGCGAACTTCAGCGAGAGCGCCCTCGTCGCCGAGATCTACGCGCAGACCCTCGAGGCCGAGGGATATCAGGTGGAGCGCAAGCTCAACACCGGGAACCGCGAGATCTACGCACCGGCCCTCGAATCGGGCGAACTGGACCTGATCCCCGAATACATCGGGTCGATTCTGACGTACCTCGGCGGCACAGCATCGTCGAATTCAGACGAGACCTATGCAGCACTCCAGGCAGCGTGGGAACCGGCAGGCATCCAGGTGCTGGACTATGCGCCGGCGCAGGACAAGAACGGCTTCGCCGTGACACAGGCAACCGCCGACTCGCTCAGCCTCACGAAGGTCTCAGATCTTGCTGCGGTGAACGGCACGCTGGTCCTCGGTGGGCCGCCGGAATGTCCCGAACGCGAATTCTGCTTGAAGGGTCTCGAGAGTGTCTACGGCCTCGATTTCGCAGAGTTCAAGCCACTCGACGCTGGTGGACCGATCACGGTTGCAGCGCTTGAAGGCGACGAGATCCAGGTCGGCCTGATGTTCACGAGCGACGGCACGATCCTCGCCAAGGGATTCGTTCTGCTCGAGGACGACAAGGCGCTGCAGCCGTCGGAGAACCTCGCTCCCGCGGTTCGTTCCGAGATCACCGACGCATATGGCGACGACTTCGCCGACGCGCTCAACGCGGTGTCGCTGAAGCTCACGACCACCGAACTCATCTCGCTCAACAAGCTCGTCGGCATCGACGGCGAGGACCCGGAGACGGTCGTCGCGGACTGGCTGAAGGCCGTTGGGATTACCGAGTAGGCAAGTAGCTGAGTAGCTGAGGGCCGGGACTGGTGTCCCGGCCCTCGAGCGCGCTACGGACGCTGCCTTCGTCCCTCGGGCTGCTCCGATGAGCGTCCCGATCAGGCCTGCGGCGGCGACGATGAAGCCGAACACCGTCAGCCAGATTCCGCCGGCGGTCAGAGAACGCGAGAAGACGGTGTAGCCGTTCTCGACGAGGACACGGCTGATCGAATCGTCGATGCGGGAGGGAACGAGCGCCTCGCCTGCCAAGCTCCAGAGCACCACGCCGCCACCGGCGATCAGCACGGCCAAGCCGACAATCATCACCGCAACGGTTCGGCGTGTGGCCAACATCACAACCGCAATCGCGAGGAACACCGCGACAGCAGCAGCAATCACCGACACCGCAGGAACCCAACCCACCGCCCTCCCGATCGCCGGCAGCGCTTCCTCATCCAGGATGACGACGTCCTCAAACACGTCTACCGGGATCCGCTCCGCAAGATCGGGAGAGATCCGTGCGATCGGCTCGACCAGGACGTCGCGCACGGCGCTCAGATCCGCGACGAACGGTCCGTCTTCTCCCGACATGACCTGCCGGTGACCGGCAACGATGAGATTGTCGATCGCCGTGTCGAAAGCCCCTGAGTCCAGGATCACAACAATCGCCCGTTCCCCGGCACCGCGCACCAACGCGAGGAGAGGCACAGCATCGACCGCTTTCTCCATCAATCGCTCGGCGAGCACCTGCTGAGACGTGTCCATCTCGAGGACTTCGGTCGCGTGATCGAGGAACGCTGCCTCCTGCACGACGGTGCGATTCAGCCAGAACGCGACGACAGCAACGAAGGTCAGGATCGAGATCAGTGCCCCGATTGCGATCATCGTGACGACGGAACGGATGGTGCACTCCTCGGATACCACACGAAACCCTACCGATCGGTCCAGACAACGCCCCCCCAACGGAATCAGACTCACGAACCACAAAGCGACTAGCGTTGAATCGACCGATCCTTGTGGATCGGTTCCTCTAGGGAAGGAGGCACCCTTGAAACGAATCAGCAAACTACTCATCCTCGTCTTCGCGATGGCCCTCATCGCTGCGGCATGTGCCGGCACGTCGGACGACACGACGACCACCACAGCCGCCGAAGGCGGTACGGAGGAGACCACGACGACGGCGCCTGCCGAGACCACGACGACGACCACCGCCGCTCCCGATCCTGGCTTCGAAGGCTATGTCCTCGATGCCGGCGGTTGTGACTACGGAGGCCGGGTCGAGACGCTCTCGGCTATTGACGAGTTCACCGTTGAATTCGACCTCTGTGGACCGCACCCCGCGTTCCTGCAGCAGATCGCGTTCAGCGTCTTCGGCATCCAGCCGGAAGAGCATCTCGAAGCAACCGGCGGAGCCCCGCTCGACAGTCCGGTCGGAACCGGCCCGTACATGTTGGAAGAGTGGGTGCGCGGTGACTCGGTCATCTACACCCGCAACGACGACTACTACGGCCAGGTTGCACCGCACGAGACAGCTGTCTTGAAGTGGTCCACGGAGAGCGCGGGACGACTCCTCGAGCTGCAGAGCGGCAATGCCTCAGGCATGACGTTCCCAGGCCCGGAGGACTTCGCGACCATCGACAACGATCCGAATCTTGTTCTGCTCAACAAGCCAGAGCCGAACATCTTCTACATGGGATTCACGAACACGTTCACGCCATGGGACAACCCGGATGTGCGCAAGGCCGTTGCCCTCGGCATCGACCGTCAGCGCATCGTGGACACGTTCTACCCACCGGGGTCCGAGACCGCCTCGCACTTCACACCGTGCTCGGTTGAGAACGGGTGTCAGGGCGATCCTTGGTACGACTTCGACGTCGAAGCAGCCAAGGCCCTCCTTGAAGGTGCCGGGCTCGGTGATGGATTCGACACCACGATCTACTACCGCGACGTGACCCGCGGCTACCTGCCCACACCGGGCAACGTCGCCGCCGATATTCAGGCTCAGCTCAAGGAGAACCTGAACATCAACGCCACGGTTGAGGTCATGGAGTCCGGCGAATTCATCCAGACGTCCTCCGCGGGCGGCCTGGACGGCATTCACCTGCTGGGATGGACGGGCGACTACCCGCACGTCACGAACTTCCTGGACTTCCACTTCGCAGAGACGAACGCTCAGTTCGGAGATCCCTATCCGGAGATCTACGAACCGCTCGCCGAGGCAGCCCAGACGGCCGACCCGGCAGCAGCGGCGCCGCTCTACGAGCAGGCGAACAACGCCATCAAGGAACTGGTACCCATGGTTGCCGTTGCACATGCCGGTAGCGCTTTCGGCGCCACGGCGGATGTGACTGGCGCCTATGCCCCGCCGTGGGGTCAGGTCATGTTCAACTTCTGGGACAACGGAACCGACACCATGGTCTTCATGCAAGGCAACGAGCCCATCTCGTTGTACTGCGCCGATGAGACCGATGGCGAGTCGCTCCGTGCCTGCGCCCAGGTCGTCGAAGCCCTCTACAGCTACACACCGGACGGTGCGGTCCAGCCGCAGCTCGCAACCGAGTGTGTGCCGAATGAGGATCTGTCCGTCTGGACGTGCTCGCTCCGCCAGGGCGTCACATTCCATGACGGTTCGACCCTGGACGCGAACGATGTCGTGGCTTCGTACACGGCTGGTCTTGATGCAGCGAGTCCTCTGCACACCGGCAACAGCGGTGTGTTCGAGTACTACGACTACCTCTGGGGCCTGATCAACGCTCCGGAAGCCGAGGGTTAGAGCCCTCGGGCAACTCGTAGGAAGCGGGGGAGGCGTTGCCTCCCCCGCTTTCGTCTACGCTCCCACCTACACGCATGCTCGGCTTCATCACACGACGCACACTGTTCGCGATCCCGGTGCTCCTCGGGATCATCATTGTCGTGTTCTTCTTGATCCGGGCCATCCCCGGCGATCCGTGCACCTCCATGCTCGGCGAACGTGCGACGGAAGAAGCGTGCGAACGTTTCAACGAGGCCAACGGGCTGGATGACCCAATCTGGGTCCAACTCGGCATCTACATGAAGAACGTCCTCACGTTCAACCTCGGCGAGTCGGTCCGCTTCTCGCGCCCCGTCAACCAACTCCTGATCGAGCGTCTGCCGCTGACGATCGAACTCGCTATGACATCACTCACGATCGCCATCGCTGTCGGGGTACCCCTCGGGATCATCGCTGCGCGAAAGCACAACACGGCGATCGACAGCGCAACCATGGCCTTCGCCAACATCGGCGTCTCGATGCCCGTGTTCTGGCTCGGCCTCATGCTCGCCTATGTGTTTGCCCTCGTGCTGAAGGACACCCCGTTTGCGTTACCTCCGTCTGGTCGCCTCACGGCAGGTCTGTCCTCGGTGCCGTACTACGAGGCCTGGCAGTGGAACCTCACGGAAGGCACGTTCTGGGCGAGCTTCAATGAATTCGTTGCGAACTTCTACATCTTCAACTCACTCATCACAGCGCAGTGGACCATTCTCAACGACGCCATCCGGCACTTGATCCTCCCTGCATTCGCTCTCGCGACAATCCCGATGGCCATCATCGCTCGCATCACGCGGAGCTCACTGCTCGAGGTGATGGGCAAGGACTACGTCCGAACCGCGCGTGCGAAGGGCGCCAAGGAGTCCCGCGTCGTGAAAAATCACGGTTTGCGCAACTCCATGCTCCCCGTAGTCACCATCATCGGACTCTCCCTTGGCGGACTGCTGGGTGGCGCGGTGCTCACGGAGACGGTGTTCGGACTCGCCGGAGTCGGGACCGCCTTGTTCGACGCCATCACCGGACGCGACTACGCCGTCGTTCAGGGCTTCACGGTTGTGATCGCTCTCGGATACGTCATGGTGAACCTGTTGGTCGACCTCTCGTACGGGTATCTCGACCCGAGGATCAGAGTCAAATGAGTCCCTTCAGTCGTCGCGCCGCCGTCAAACAGGCCGAAGAGATCACCGAGCAGACCGACCTGCTCGGCAAGCCGTCGAGCCAGTGGAGCCTCGCCCTCAAGCGGTTCCGCGGCCGCACGTCCGGCATGATCGGCCTCGGCATCGTCAGCGCGTTGGTGCTCATGGCCATCTTCGCACCGATCATCGCTCCGTACGGGCCGAACGAGGTGCTCATCGGCAAGGAGGACGTCGGGCCCCGCGATCCACCGTGTGTGCACGTGCTCGGCTGCCCCGAGGAGACGCCCCAACACGTGATGGGGACCGACGGCAACGTTCGCGATGAGTTCTCCCGCGTGATCTACGGCGCGCGGGTCAGCCTCACGCTGGGGTTCTTCACCGTCACTATCGCTCTCCTCGTCGGCAGCGCGTTTGGTGCGGTCGCCGGGTTCACCGGGGGCTGGCTCGACAACGTCATCATGCGCATCATGGACGTCATCTTGGGATTCCCTTCTCTGCTGCTGGCGATCGCCATCGTCGCCGTACTCGGCCCGGGGCTCCGGAACGCCCTCATCGCCATCGCCATCGTCACCATTCCGGCCTACGCACGCGTCATGCGCGCGCAGGTGCTCTCGATCAAGGAGAGCGACTACGTGTCCGCCTCACGAGCCCTGGGGGCGGCGCCGCGTCAGTTGTTGCTTCGCCGGGTCGTCCCGAACGCGCTCACGCCGCTGGTGGTCCTCGCGACGCTCGGCGTCGCAACGGCGATTCTCGAGGCCGCGGGCCTGTCCTTCCTCGGTCTCGGGGCCCAGCCGCCGACCGCAGAGTGGGGTTCGATGCTGGCATCCGAGCGGAACCAGCTCTTCACCGCCCCGCACCTCGTCTTCTTCCCCGGCCTCGCCATCATGATCACGGTGCTCGGCTTCAACCTCATGGGTGACGGCCTGCGCGACGCCCTTGACCCCGCACTCAATCGATGACCGGCACGACTCCCGCTCCCGACCAGGTCACGCCGCTGCCGCCCCGCACGGGCGAGGCCGGCGAGGTTCTGCTCGACATCCGCGGTCTCAAGACCCACTTCGACACCCGCGAGGGTGTGGTGAAGGCCGTCGACGAGGTGTCGTTTCACATCAACCGGGGCGAGGTTCTCGGATTGGTTGGCGAATCCGGCTGCGGCAAGTCGGTCACGTCGCTCTCGATCATGGGCCTCATCCCCCATCCGGGAGAAGTAGTCGCCGGTCAGGTCTTCTTCGATGGCAAAGACGTCACGAAGATGAAGGCGGATGACGTCAGGAAGCTGCGGGGCGAGCATATCTCGATGATCTTCCAGCAGCCGGGATCGGCCCTCAATCCAGTCCAGCGCGCCGGAGTCCAGATCAAAGAGGTGTACAAGCTCCACCGCGATTGGTCGAAGGACATCGAGCAGGAGAAGGTCATCGAGCAGCTCGAGCAGGTCGGGATCCCTGATCCCGAATCCCGGGCGAAGGCGTACCCGCACGAATTGTCCGGAGGCATGGGACAGCGGGTCATGATCGCCATGGCGCTCGCATGCGAACCGGAGCTCCTCATCGCCGACGAGCCGACGACTGCGCTCGACGTGACGATCCAGGCGCAGATCCTCGATCTGATCCGCGGCCTCCAGGAATCATCCAAGACGGCCGTCCTGCTGATCACGCATGACCTTGGTGTCGTCGCCGAAATGGCCGACCGGGTCGCGGTGATGTATGCGGGCCAGATCGTCGAGCAGACCGACGTCCGCACGATCTTCAAACAGCCGAAGCACCCCTACACGAAGGGCCTCATCGGATCGATCCCAGTCCTCGGACATCTCGTCGACATGCTCGACACGATCCCCGGCATCGTGCCGTCGCTCATCGATCTACCGTCGGGATGCCGCTTCGCGGCGCGCTGCTCGGCCCGTATTGAGAACAACCTCGAGATCTGCACGCAGCAGGAACCGCAACTCCTCGAGATCTCACCGGGCCATGAGGTGCGATGCTGGCTCTACGAACAGACGGACGCTGACGCGGATACGGACCGGAGTGGCGATGTCTGAAGCACTCGTGCAGATCCAGGACCTTGTCAAGAAGTTCCCGGTCCGGGGCGGAGTCTTCCAGCGTCAGATCGCGACCGTTGACGCCGTCGACGGCGTCAACCTCGACATTATGGCCGGACAGTCCGTCGGTCTCGTCGGCGAGTCCGGATGCGGCAAGACGACATTGGGCCGGATGCTCGTCCGACTCCTTGAGCCGACGTCCGGTTCGATCATCTTCGACGGCGAGGACATCACTCACCTGAAGCAGAAGCAGCTCAAGCCGTTCCGGAACCGCGTTCAGATCATCTTCCAGGACCCGTACTCCTCGCTGGACCCGCGCACGCAGGTCGGCGAGTCGATCTCGGAGGGGTTGAAGCTCCACGGCGTCGGCAATCGGAAGGAACGCAGAGAGCGCGTCAACCGAATGCTCGACCTCGTCGGCCTCGAACCCGGCCACGCCAACCGATACCCTCACGAATTCTCCGGTGGCCAGCGCCAGCGCATCGGCCTCGCCCGAGCCCTCATCCTCGAGCCGGACTTCGTCGTGGCCGATGAGCCGGTGTCGGCACTCGATGTCTCGGTGCAGGCTCAGGTGCTCAACCTCTTGAAGGAACTCCAGCGGGAACTCGACCTGACGTTGTTGTTCATCGCCCACAACCTCGGCGTGGTGGAGCACATCTCCGACCGGGTCGCCGTGATGTACCTCGGCCGGATCGTCGAGATCACCGAACGTGAGGCCCTCTACGCCAATCCGACCCACCCCTACACCCAGGCGCTGCTCTCGGCGATCCCGATCCCGGACCCGGACCGGCCCCGCAACCGGACGATCCTCCAGGGAGACGTTCCTTCGCCGATCAATCCGCCTCCGGGTTGTCACTTCCACCCTCGATGCACCATCGCCCAGCCAGGCATCTGCGACGTCGAGATCCCCACGCTGCTTCAGGTTGGGGACGACTCCGAACACCTCGCCGCCTGCCATGTCCGTACCGGTGCCTACCAGCACCTCGAACCCCCGGTTCTGAAGAAGCCGTAGCTTCGACAATCGTTCGCCAACGAAGTGGGGGGAGGCGGATTCGCTCTTGCGAATCCGCAGGGTACTGAGCGAGCACTAATCCGTGAGGAGCCGCTCCCCACCTCGTCGGGATGGTGCGCCGGTCCAAGACGCCCGGCGTTCTCCCAACCGGCGGAACCGCCCATGCGATACACCTGTGGCACGCATGGCTCTCGAGCGGTACGCTCATGGCGGAGGAGCCATGAGCGAGGAGTTCATCAGCCTCGATTGTGCGGTTCCGATCTGGGATCGCTTTCATCTTGCTCGTCCGCTCGTCATCATCGGGACCGTGGATCTCGACGGCGCTGTGGATCTCGCCCCCAAACACATGGCCGGACCGGTTTCGTGGGAGAACCTCTTCGGTTTCGTGTGTTCCGAGAGGCACGCCACATATCGGAATGCGGTGCGCACCGGCGAATTCACTGTGTCGTATCCAACACCGGATCAGGTCGTCACGACCAGCCTCACGGCTGCGCCGCGCTCAGCCGACGACTCGAAGCCAAGCCTCCGCGCCGTCGCAACCGAGCCGGCCAAAGTCGTCGGCGGCGCCTTGATCTCCGGTGCAAGGATCCATCTCGAGTGCGAGCTCGAACGTACCGTCGAGGACCTTGGTCCGAACAGCCTCGTCATCGGCCGCATCGTCGCAGCGGCCGTCGCGGAAGCCGCCGTGCGATTCCTCGACCGGGAAGACTGGCACACGATCACCGAGGCGCCGATCCTGGTCTACCTGCCCCCGAATCGATATGCGACCATCGACGAGAGTCGGAGCTTCCCGTTCCCTGCCGGCTGGTCGAGGTAGGCCATGCCACCCACCGCAGCGCCTGAGGAGATTCTCGACCACCTCACGGCACGCGAGGATGAACTCATCGACCTCTGCGGCGAGCTGGTATCGATCGAGAGCCCGTCGCCGGACGCGCGTGCTACCAGGAGCGTTCTCGAGCGGCTGACGCCCGAACTCGATGGCCTCGGCTACCGGTATCGCATGTCCGAGCCCGCCAACTCAGGTGGATTCCTGTACGCGAGGCCGAGCGATCGACCTCGGCACGCACCGGCCCAGCTTCTCCTCGGACACGTCGACACCGTCTGGCCGCTCGGAACACTCGGAGCACGTCCGTGGAGCATCGATGATGGCGTCGCCCGCGGACCCGGCGCATTCGACATGAAGGCCGGCGTCGTCCAAATCCTGTTCGCCATCAGCGCCCTCCAGAACCTCGAACTCGACCCCCCAGCAACACCGGTAGTCCTCATCAACACCGATGAGGAGATCGGCAGCCGGGAGAGCACGTCGGCCATCGACCGGCTGAGCAAGGTGGCGTCACGAGCCTTCGTCTGTGAACCGGGTCTCGGGCCATCGGGAGCGATGAAGACGGCCCGCAAGGGACTCGCGAAGTACACCGTGACGGTTCACGGGCGAGCGGCCCATGCAGGCTTGGATCCCGAGGCCGGCGCCGAGCGCGATCCTCGAACTCTCCTCCGTCATCCAGCGTCTGTTCGATCTCACCGACCGCGAGCGCGACGTCACCGTCAACGTGGGAACAATCGAAGGGGGTATCCAGGCAAACGTGGTTGCACCACGCAGCCAGGCGGTTGTCGACGTCCGTGTGCTGACCACGGAGGATGCCGAGAGCGTTGACGCGGCCATCCGCGCGTTGGAGCCGGTCACACCCGGAACATCGATCACCGTCACCGGCGGATTTGGGCGACCGCCGATGGTCCGGTCCGAACGCAATGCTGCTCTCTTCGAGCGGGCCCGAAGCATCGGAACGCAGCTCGGCATGGACCTCCGAGAAGTCACCGCCGGAGGCGGATCCGACGGCAACACGACCAGCCAGCACACGGCAACGCTCGACGGGCTCGGGATCATCGGCGACGGCGCGCATGCCCCCGGCGAGCGGATCAACCTCCGCACCTTCGCTCCGCGAACCGCGCTGCTCGCGGCGCTGATGATGGAACCGGTCGACGAGACAACGGGGAGGGAATCTTGATCAAGTACTTCTTCTCTTCACTCACGCGGATCTCAAACCTCGCAGAGGAGGCGTTCACCGTCGAGCCGCGGGATCGCAGTGGTTGGGCCACCGGCGACTACGTCGTCGGCGAGGTCGTCGGACGAGCCGGAGAGCTGTCGCGGGTTGAGCTCCGGAGCGGCCGGATGATCGAGGTCGTCGAAGGGGACCTCGTCGTCGGCGCCTGGGGTAGTCGGAGGGCAACGCTCGAGGCCGTCGGCGATTGGCGGGACATCACCGACGACGGCACGTTTCACGCCATGACGGCGGCCGGCCTCTTCGGCCGGGTCACATCGCTCGCTCCGCTGATGCCGCCGATCATGCGGCTCAACTATGTCGGTCATGTGACGCGAACCGGGCAGAAGATGACGATGGACGACTTCCTGCCTCCGATTCCCAACGTCCCATACGAGGCCCCGACGCTTCTCATCATCGGGACGTCGATGTCGGCGGGCAAGACAACGGCCGCCAAGCGAATCATCCGTCACCTGAAAGGGATCGGGCTCCACATCGTGGGGACCAAACTCACCGGCGCAGGTCGCTACCGCGATGTCCTCGCGATGTGGGATGCCGGCGCCGACGACGTGTTCGACTTCGTCGATGTTGGGCTGCCGTCAACGATCGTCGAGCCGGAAGAGTATCGATTGCGATTGCGCGACCTGCTCTCGCTGGTCGCGGCCCGCAAACCGGACATCGTTGTCGCCGAGGCCGGAGCGTCGCCGCTCGAACCGTACAACGGGGAGGTCGTCCTGGAGGAGCTCGGGGAGAACGTGCGATGCACCGTGCTGTGCGCGTCGGATCCCTACGCGGTCTCCGGCGTCATCGCCGGGTTCGGATACGAGCCGGATGTGGTCGCCGGGATCGCCACGAATACCACCGCATCCGTCGAACTGGTCCGCAAGCTGACGGGCCACGAGGGCTTCTCGTTCATGATCGCCGAGGAGTCGGACGACGCGTTCGACGTGATCCGCGCCCGCTTCGGCGTCTGATGCTGCGAACCCAGGGTTCTCCACCTCGTATATGACGCCGTGAGCCCAGAGAACGGACTGGCGTTCAGGTCATCCACTACCGTTCTCCCCATGGCTGACTTCTATCTCGGTGGACCTGTTGACCCCCTGACGGGGAAGCGCCTCGAATCGCAGACAACGCACTACGAGGCCGAGGACCTCACCACCCACGGTGTGATCGTGGGGATGACCGGATCCGGCAAGACCGGACTCGGAATCATCTACCTCGAGGAAGCCCTGCGATCGGGCATTCCGACGCTGATCCTGGACCCGAAAGGGGACATGACGAACCTGCTTCTCACATTCCCCGAACTCGCAGCCAGCGATTTCGAACCGTGGATCGATCCGTCCGCCGCCCAGAACAAGTCGGCTGCCGAAGCCGCCGCCGACACCGCTCAACTCTGGTCCAACGGTCTCGCGAGTTGGGATCTCAGCGGAGCCGACATCGCCGGTCTCCGCGAACGCGCCGGATTCACGATCTACACCCCAGGTTCGACGGCAGGCGTCCCGCTCAACATCGTCGGTTCGCTGGTTGCGCCTGGCGGATCCTTCGACAACAGCGCTGAGGCACTTCGCGATGAGATTCAGGGATTCACCGCCGGTCTCCTGGGTCTGGTCGGGATCGAGGCTGATCCGATCTCGTCTCGGGAGAACATCCTCATCGCCAACCTCATCGAGCACGCATGGCGAAACGGCCAATCACTCGGCATGGACACCTTGCTCGGATGGATCCAGCGGCCCCCGATTCGGAAGCTCGGCGTCTTCGACATCGAAGCGTTCTTCCCCGCCGACGACCGTCTCAAACTGGCGATGCAGATCAATGGCCTCCTCGCCTCACCGGGCTTTGGCACCTGGATGGAGGGGGTGGCGCTCGATATCCCGAGCCTCCTCTGGGATGCCGACGGCAAGCCTCAGTCGGCAATCATGTACCTCGCCCACCTCTCCGACGAGGAGCGGCAGTTCGTGGTCACGCTCATTCTGTCGAAGCTGATCACGTGGATGAGGTCCCAGCCCGGCAGCGGCGACCTGCGTGTGCTCGCGTACATGGACGAGGTCTTCGGATTCGTTCCACCGACGGCGAATCCCCCGGCCAAGCAGCCGATTCTGACACTCCTGAAGCAGGCGCGGGCGTTTGGGGTCGGGCTGCTGTTGTCGACGCAGAATCCCGTCGACCTCGACTACAAGGCGATGTCGAACGCGGGGACCTGGTGCATCGGTCGGCTCCAGACCGAGCGAGACAAGGCGCGCATCCTGGAGGCACTGACATCGGTGACCGGGGATGTCGACGTCAAGCTCCTCGACGAGCAGATTTCGGGCCTGGCGAAACGGACCTTCCTGCTGCACAACACGCGTGACCGCGAGCCACAGATGTTTACGACGCGATGGGCCATGTCGTATCTGCGTGGGCCTCTCACTCCGACCCAGATCGCCAGCTTGTCCCAGCGTCAACCGGCTTCCTCTGCGTCGACCTCCTCACCGGCGAGCGCCCCGCCTGAGCCGACGCTCTCGATTGACGATGGGACGATCGCGATCATGCCAGCCGTCGCCGAGGGAGTGGCGGCCTACCACCTCGATCCGGCGGCAGAATGGGCTTCGAACGTCGAGGCGAGCGCCGCTCCGACCCGGTATGAGGCCGCCGCGGCGATTCGAGTCACTGCGCGATACGACGAAGCACGGGCCGGCGTTGACCATGTCACGGAGTGGGAAGCGATTGTCGTTCCGTTGTCTGTCGGCGATCCGACGCCGATAGAGGTGGATCACGACCCCCGCGACTTCCTCGAGACGGCCGTCGCCGATGTCCCGTACGCACTGCCCGAAGCGCGGATCGACACGAAGACATTCTGGTCATCGCTGTCTGCAGCGATCAAAGAGAAGTTGTACCGAGAGGGCAAGGTGACGGTCTTCAAGAACGCTGCCCTGAAGATGTACTCGCGGGTCGGCGAATCGCTCGAGGATTTTGCTGCCCGATGCGATCGTGCTGCCGACGAGGCCGCTGATACGGCCACGGCAGCCCTCAAGGGGAAGTACGAGAAGAAGCTGCGGCGGCTCCAACTCGCAATCGACAAGTACGGGGCTCAGGCTGAAGCAGCGGCGGGCGACGCTCGCTCCGGGGACATCGACCTCGTCGCGGGTACCGTATTCGACATGCTTGCCGGGCGGAGCCGCTCGCGCAGTATCTCGTCGGCTACGAAGGCTCGGCGCACGGCGCAACGCCGGGTCGACGCAGCGAACGATCGCGTCGATGCAAAGGTCGCCGAGTATGCGGTCCTGCAGGAGGAGTTCCAGGAGGAGGTCGGTGACCTCGTTGCGGCGTGGGACGAGAAGGCACAGGACGTCGAAGAGATGGAGATCGGTCTCGAGAAGAACGACATCACCGTCGCCGACACGACCCTCGTCTGGATCCCGCGAGCCTGACGCTGCGAACCCAGGGTTCTCGGCATCGCATATGACGCCGTCAGCCCGCGGAATGCGCCCCGACCGCGGTGGTGCTTGCCGCCAGCAGACGCTGCACCGTATCGGCGACCTCAGCCGGGTGATCGGTGACATCGGACCAGGTGAATCGGACGACCCTCCACCCGTGGAGGAGCGCCTGACGATCTCGCTCACGATCTCGGGCGAAGGCATCGGGCAACTCGTGCCATCGTCTCGAATCCCACTCGATTGCAAGACGTGCTGGCGGAAACGCCGCATCGAATCGTCGGTCCGGATCCCACGGAAGCGGGTACTCGAATCGCGGCTCGGGCAAGCCACCGAATCTCAAGACGTCGGCGCCTCGTCGCTCAAGCGGCGATCCGTTGCGGGGACCCGGCTTCCGGTCTGCAAGGATCGACCGGATCTTCTGGATTCCGGGCTTGCCGCGGCGGGCCACCTGGTCGACGACCCGTTCGACCGCCTCGACCTGGACTCGCTGATCGGCGACCGCAGACTCAAGGACCGCCGCCGCATGCCTTCGTGTCAAGAACGGGGCCAAATCCACAATCGTTCGAGGAACCGCCGTAACAGCGAGGCCCGCAACTTCGTCGATGTGATCATCTCGGAGATCGTGGCACCGATGCACAACCACTCCCGGGAAGAAGTGGGTCGTGCGTGAATGCACGAGCACCGTCGCCTCGCCACGCCGTACCTTCGCCAGTTCGTGGATCTCGGCAGCCGTGTCGTGGGACGCGACGGCGTTCGGGAGCGTCGCCACGGCGGCTCTCACAAGGTTCATGGAACCGGACATGTCGATGATCCGATATCCGAAGCGCCCGAGCGGTCTCCACCGGCCGTCGCGCACACGCTGGTCGATCTGCCCCTTCGTGAAGCCGCAGCTTCGGACCTGATCGTGGCGCACGGCGCCACCCTGCTCCGCAGCGATCTCTATCAAGAGCCGGTCGGGATTCATCGCGACACGGTGCCACGTCTCTGGGGCCATTTCCAGAGGTCCGATCCACGATCCATTCTGTGGGCTCACGGCGCCATATACGAGGTGGAGAACCCTGGGTTCGCGGCGTTAGCCTTTGCGGAGGGCCCAGAGGACGTCTCGGATATCGACGATGCCGAGGAGCTCCTCGCCGACCGTGACCGGGAGATGCCGGTAGCCGGTCTCGAGCAGCCAATCCGCGGCCTCAGAGACACTCACCTCGGGCGGCACCGTGTCCGGAGCGTCGGTCATCCACTCCGTGACCGGATCATCGAAGTTCGCCCGTTCGGAGACGGCACGCACGACGTCGCGATCGGTGAGGATTCCGATGACACGCCGCCCATCGACGACCGCCAGAGCGCCAATCGATCGTGAGATGAGGACGAGAGCCGCGTCACCAAGCGTCGTCTCAGGACCGACAACGTCCGATGTCCCGCTGACCAGTGCTTCGACTCGCACGGCGGCTCCCTTCGGCTGCTCTGCGAGTCAGGCTAGCCACCCGGGACCGGTCGATGTCGGGCGATCGTCCGGTTGAACGTCCGGTCGGACGTCTAGACGAGGTCCTGTTCGCGGATTCCGAAGCTCGGGTGCCGGAGCCGGCACAGGGCGAGCTTCTCGAGTTGGCGGATCCGCTCGCGGGTGAGATTGAACTCGTCACCGATCTCTTCAAGCGTCCGCGGCACGCCGTCGTAGAAGCCGTAGCGAAGCGCCAGGATGCGCCCCTCCCGCTCCGGGAGACGCTCGATTGACCGGCGAAGACTGTTCGCAATGTCCATCTCCTCGGTCACGCGGACCGGATCAACAGCCTCTTCGTCCTCAATGAAGTCTCCGAGTTGTGCGCCATCCTCGCCGATCGGCTGCTCGAGCGACACTGTATCGGCCACGCTCAACGCCAGCTCGACCTTCGTTACGTCCACGCCCGCCTCTTCAGCGATCTCTTCAGGCTTCGGATCGCGACCGAGTTCAGCCTTGAGGCTCGCCTGAGCGGCGCGTACCGCTGCCAGCGTGTCGTGCAGGTGAACGGGGATACGAACGGTGCGGGACTTGTCCGCGATCGCCCTCGTGATGGCCTGACGAATCCACCACGTTGCGTAGGTGGAGAACTTGAAACCCTTGCGCCAGTCGAATTTCTCGACTGCACGGATCAGACCGAGGTTCCCTTCCTGAATGAGGTCGAGAAAGTCGATGCCCGACGTGTTCGCGTACCGGCGGGCGTTTGCAACGACCAGGCGGAGGTTGGCCGTGAGGAACGCGTCCTTGGCCTCCTGGCCCCTTCGGGCCTGGCGGCGGAGGGCAATCTGTTCGGCTCGGCCCTGATGATCACCTGCGTCGAGACGGTCCTGAGCGGTCTGCCCGGCCTCGATCTTCTGGGCGTAGTCGACTTCCTTCTCGGCCGTCAGAAGCTCGTACTCACCGATTGCGGTGAGGTACTGACTGACCAGGTCGGTGGTCAAACGGCCCCGATCGTCGGTGAGTTTGCTCCGATCCCGATCGCGGCGGGTGCGGGTCAGCGTATCGCGGTCGACCCGCTCTTTCGCTTCCTCGCGTTCTCTCGCCGCGCGGTTCAGGACGGCTTTGCTCGGATTCGAGCCATTTGTCATCGAGTGATCCTCCACCAACGTCAAGCACTCCACCCGTTCCCTCTTCGTAGGTCGCGCCACAAAGCAGGAAACAATTCAATATCACACATCCGGACCGATTTGTGAACCCTGAATGTTTCGGGGGTCCAACGGCACCGGGCGGCGAATCGACTCACTGTGCGCAGGGTACGGAGCAACGGCGCCTAGCGCGACGTCAACGATCGAACTGCTCGCAGTGCTGTCGGAGGCGGTCGATCCGTGGCCCGGATCGCTCCCGGTCTGCGTCCCTCAGTTGCTCGCACCGTCCCGACAGATCGCCCGGCGAGCGTATCGTTCGAGGCAGTCTCGGATGATCGGAATCCCGGGGGCGGTCGTCCCATCCAAATCGCAGGACCTCCGCCTCCTCAAACTCGTCGAACGGATCGGTGAGCGCTGTGAAACCGTCGGAGAGGGTCCGGCCGAGAAAGGCGCCGAACACGTCGGGAGCAATACTGGCGCAAGCATCCGCTGCCTCGCTCCACACTGCCTGATCGACCTCACCTTCGACCAGAGAGCCGGGGACGAGAACGGCGAACCCGCCGTTTCGACCGATCTCGACGCGGGGCACATCCGCTCCCTGGTCGATGAGACACGCCGTGTAGGCGTCGAGTTCCCGGATCAGCATCGGAGCCTTCGCCCGCTGCTCCTCCAACACGGCGAACGTAATGCCGACGACGAGGAGCAGCCCGAGACCAAGGCCGACCAGGGCCGCCGGGACCACCCAATCGCCCATGCCCGTTTGTCGCTCGCTCATGCCGTCTCCTCACGCTGCTGTCGGTCGACGCCAACCAAGGCACGGCGTCGGCCCACGGGCTGCGCCGACGTTCCGTGGGTGGGACCCACCGTGCCCTACCATCACCGTAGCGCCACAGCGCGCGGCGGTGCCCGCGACCCCGAAATCCTCGGATTCCTGAGGTGCGTCCGTATCCTCACCAACCATGTCGACCTCGACCCACCTCCCGCTCTGTGTGTACTGCGGAACCGCACGACCGGCCGATCAGACGCGCTGTCCCCAATGCGGCCGCCCCTGGATCGACGTTCGTGTAGGCGGGACCACCGAAGCCGGCGATCGATCCCGTGTCCCTGCGATGGCAGGAGCGGCAGTCTCCGCAACGGCCGTCGGTGTCGACAAGACCGCAACCGACGGTCCTCCGGTTCCCAATACCCAGGTACTCGACGACGCCGATGATTCCGCGGATGGCGCAACTCCCCCGCCACCGGAGACGAGGACCGACTCCGGGGATGTCCCTCCACCGTCTGTGACCGATGATGGTTCCGGCGACGGTTCGAGTCAGCGATTCGTTTGGCTGATTCCGGCGCTCATCGCAGCGGCCGCGGTCATTGTGGTGGCCCTGTTCGGCTTCGGTCTTCTCGATGACTCCGAACCGACAGCGGCCCCCGCTCCTACGACGCTCCCTGCCCCGACCACCACGGTGTCCACCACGACGACCCAGGCGCCGACGACCACCGCCGCTCCGAGCACGACGACCACCACCACGACCATCCCCGCTCCCGCCTCAATCCCGCCGGTTGGCGATGCCATTTCGATGTCGGCATTGACGCTGAAGACCGGGGGGATCGGTCCGATCCTGCTTGGTGAGCCGGCGGCCGATTCGATCGGTCGACTCGTCGCGAGCCTTGGCCGTCCGGAGGAGATCGGTATTGCTGGCGAGGAATTGGGTCTGTGCGCCGGAGAGCAGGGTCGTTTCGTGCGTTGGGCGGGCCTCACGGCCGTCGTGTCGGGCTCGCTCGACGATGGGACATTCGCCGGCTACCGCTACCTGGACCAGGCGGTTCCGACGATGCACCTCGACTTCTCCACCCCGTCGGGCCTGCGCGTCGGGGACTCGGTGGCGTCGCTCAACGAGATCTACTCGGCGTATCAGGTGGACTATGTCAACGACGGCGGGGTCAGCGTCTTCCGCCTGTCGGACGCGGATGGCCTCCTGCTGTGGGGTCCGTTATCGTCGGTTGAACCGACCGGCCGCGTTCAGGGAATCCACTCCCCCGATGCGTGTACTTCCTAGGGCCGATAGCCGAGCCTCAAAGTAGCATTGCGGGGGACACATCCAACGACGAGGGCTTGAGTGAATTCCGCAGATACATCATTAGTGCGTCGCGTGTTCTCGACCGCGAATGTCATGTCGGTCTCCTCCGGTGTCATCGTGTTCATCCTCGGTCTTCTTGCTTGGAACACCAACCGCGGCGTGCTCTGGGCGACCGTCGCAGCAGCCGTGGTCACGGGCGTGGTCTGGCTCATGTGGTGGAAGGTCGCCGGTCCGACGGACCTCGAACGACTCCTCGGCTCACCGTGCCTTGGGTCGATTCCCAACGATGATTCCGGTCCCGCACCGACGCTGACGGACACGTCGTCGCCGTCCAGCATGGCCTACCGGAACCTGCTCTCGGCAATCGAGGGTCAGACCAACGGTCAAGTGCTGCTTGTCTCGTCTCCGGCACCCGGCCAGGGAGCGTCGACCGTGGCCCTCAACCTCGCCATCTCCGGGACCCAGCGAGGCAGGCGCATTGCCCTGATCGATGGCGACATCGACGGCAACGGCGTCTCTCGCTTCCTGTCGACCGGCGCCGTACCCGGACTCACGGACATTGCGGATGGCTCGGCGACGCTTGCGGACGCATCGCGACTCTGGAGCATTGGCCCTGGCTCGGCGTTGCCGATTGTGCCCTCCGGATCGTCCAGCGATCCCTCAGAGGTGGCGTTTTCGGGGTTGGGTCTTGCCGAGTCGATCGATCAGATCGCTGAACGCGCCGACGCGATCCTCATCGACGCTCCCCCTGTTGCCTGGGACGGGGCAGCGTCATCCATCGCCGCGCATGTCGACGGCACCGTCCTCGTGACGACCGACGCCGCCACGGGTTCGAGCATTGCCGACGCCCGTGACCGGCTCGCCGAAGCCGGAGCGCCGGTGATTGGCTACGTCGTGAATCGCTCCGCACCGACGTCGTTCTGGCGCCACCCGCTCGTCAGAATGTCGAAACGGATCGCCGGAACGTTTGTCGCGATCGCCTTGGTGTACTCGGCATTCACCGCCTCCCAGATCTACGGTTCCTGGTCGACCGTTGAACGGGAGGCGCTCGCCACCGCAGAGGCAGGCGTCGCGCTCCCGTCGACAACGCTCCCGCCGGTCTCCGATGTGGTTGAGGACGAGGACCCAGACGTGAAGCCCATCGAAGAGGTCGTTGTCGCCGCCCCGACGATCGAGGGCGCCTACCGCTCCTTCCTCATCATCGGCAACGACACGGCCGCGGATCTCGCCGATGTCATCCTCCTCACAGTGCTTCCCGCGGACGACGACCTCGCTCCATTCATGGTCTCGCTACCGCGCGATCTCTACGTGCCGAATCGCTGCACGAACGGCTACGGGCGGATCAACGCGACCTACCGGGACTGCGGCGATGTCAACGCGCCGACCATGCTGTCGCTCGCCGTCGAGGACTTCACAGGGATCAAGGTCGACAATTTCGCCATCTTCGATTTCGAGGGCTTCGAGCAGATCATCGACGGGGTCGGAGGCGTTGAGCTCTGTTCGGAGTATCCGCTGCGCGATGCGAAGGCTTTCCTCGACTTCCCTGGGGGCTGCGTGAATGCCGACGGAGCCACGGCCCTCGCGTGGGTCCGGTCTCGACACACACAGCAACTCGTCAACGGAAACTGGAGGTCGGTCCCCGGTGCAGGAGATCTCCTGAGGAATCAGCGCCAACAGGAGGTGCTCCTGTTGCTCGCCGAGAAGCTTCGTACATTCGACTCGCCCACCGATTTGTCGAGCAAGATCAAGGAACTCTCGAATGCCTTCGTCGTCGACGATGGACTCGGCATCGGCGACACGTTGTCGCTGGCCTGGAACGTCCGCTCAATCGACGTAGCGACCATCCAGCGTCTGGTTGTCCCGGTGCAGTTTGGCCGAACCACCAAGGGTCAGTCGATCCTCAGGGCCACGCAACCGTTCGACGAAGTCCTCGTCGAGTTCTACCCAACACTCTTCGCGGACGAAGCAGCAGCGGGCCCATTTTCCTAGTCTGTTCTTGGTATAACGGCGTGATGACGTCGGTGACGTCGGTGACGAATGAGGCAAATGAACCGCACCTATCGCTCTGCAACCCGACCTGCCGAGCGTTGCGAAACCCTGACCTTTCGTGATCAGAGACCCGATTTGGTGGCATAGCTCACGGGATCGCGTCGGCTGCCATAGAATGGGCGCCAATCGCTTGGAGGATCGAAACGAAGTGAGTGACCCACAGGACCCCTACGGCAATCCGCCGGGATGGACCGACCCGTACGCCGATCTGACCGACATCTCAGGCAGCGACCCGATTCCTCCGCTCGAAGACCCCACGGTCCCGCCGGCCACACCTCCTGGTTCCCCGCTCTTGACCGGTCTCGTAGTCGGACTGTTGCTGATCGCGCTCTCGGTTGCCGTGTTCCAGCTCCTCAAGTCTGATGACGCGACCGCGACGGGTGAGACGACAACGACCACGGTCGCCGGTGAGGGCTCGGAAACCACCGTCCCCGCCGACGGGTCGTCCACGACGACCACCGTTGCAACCTCCACACCGCCGTCCGATCCGTACCCGCCGGTCGGAACCCCGATCGAGGTGGAGAAGCTGAAGCTGAAGAGTGACCGGATCGGTATTCAGATCAACGACGTTCCGGATCTCGCATTCGGCGACTCGGCGGACATCTCGATAGGTCGCCTGGCTTCGAGCTTTGGGGAAGCCGATGAGGACACCGGATGGCAGGTCTCCGTTGCTCAATGGGGTGTGTGCACGGGCGAACTTGAGCGCATCGTTCGCTTCGGCCCGTTCGCTGCGATCGTGACAACTGACGGCTCCACCGAAGTCTTCAATGGCTATCGCCAGGATCTCAGCTTTGGCAACCTCGACTCGGACGCCGCTGAACTCACGACCCTGAGCGGGTTGAAGGCCGGAGACACGGTGGAGCAACTCCAGCAGATCTACAGGACGGAAGACGTGCAGTTCTCAACAGACCCCGACCTCGGGGACATCTTCGAATTGCGCGGCTCAGAGTCCGGCGCCCTGCTCCTGTGGGGTCCGGTAGGTGGGACCGATCCGAGTTCTCGCGTAGTGGGTATCTACGCACCCGATGTGTGCGGTCGAAGCTGAACCAACCAGCCTTGACGAGACCCAGCCGCTAGCATCGCCGTCGTGACGACCCGCAATCCTGTTGTTCCGTATTTCGTCGGCTCCGTTGCTGGCTTCTCCGTCGCCGTAGCGCTGCTCGGCGTGGTTGTGGGAGCGACCTCGATCACAACGGTTTCGATCGGATCTGCCGCCACCGGAAACGTGCTCCCCGAGTTGAGCGCCACCGGTTCGCTCATCGGCCTGCTCGTCTTCTTCGCCGGCGCGATTGGGGGCCTCCTGGTCAGCGCCGCCACCTATGCCGTCGGGAGAGCCCAGGACCCGGACACCCCGCGGTTCTCCTTCCCGGTGGTAGCGCCGATTGGGATTCTCCTGCCGGCCGCCGTCTCGTTCGCCGTCGTCAGCCTCGGGCTGTCGGCGTTCGGCACGTCGCTGAACGGTGTCGTTGCCGTGCCCGTGACCGAGTTCGTCGTCGTGGCCGCCATCGCGGGCCTCATCGCAGGCGCGGTCACGGTCCCGATTGTCGATGGGCTCTCCCGTCAGTCCTCGATCGGTGACGCCAACGAGGCGACGCCGCCGTCAAGCGAAGCGTTCTGGTCGGACTTCGGCCGGGCGATCGGCATCCCAGCGGTGGCCATCGCCGGCGGCGCCCTCCTCGCGGTTGGCCTCGCCCAGGTGCTGCTGAACGCCGATTCCACGGCTGTGGTCGTCTCGGTGTTCGCCGTCGTCGCCGCCGTCATCCTCGGCGGAACGACGCTGCTGGCGCTCCGGCCGTGGGACCGGGACTAGTCGCCAGTCGCCAAACAGCTACCAGCTTTCGTCTCCGCGTGCGGGTCGTCGCCTTCGCGGTTGTTGTGATCGTGAACTCCCGCTGGGCAAGCCCAGGGCACACCTGGCCGCGCCTTCGGACTGGCGACTGGCGACTCTCCTACTCAGCTACTGCAGTCGCGCTCGAGCTCGGTACCAGCACCGGGCCCGGTTCGTGCTTCTGCTCGTCGTCGTACCAGGAGAAGAAGACCCACGCGATCGCTACCCAGAGCACCAGGCCACCGCCGATCTTCATGATCAGGCCGGCGATGATCTGGTCGGTCATCACGTCGATACCCCAGAGCCTCGGGAACGTGGTGTAGATCTCATACAGCGGGGTCTCGCCGAGGGTCATGAACGACGCCGGGATGGTCGGGACCAGCGACTGGAGGAAGAGATACCCCATCTTGCCGAATGGGGCGAGGGTCTTCGTCTCGGGAATCGGATCCATCACCGGCCACCACATCAGGACCGCCGAGATGAAGAGCACGAGGTGGGCGAAGAAGTGGAAGAAGTCGTTCGTCAGCATCAACTCGACGATCGATGGGACGTGAATGAACGCCAGCCATGCGTTGAAGAAAACCAGCGTGAACATCGGCCGGGTGATCACCTTCAACAGCGGGATGAATGGCTCGACGAGCGCGTGCATCAGCCACGACGGCATGCCACCGAGCAGCAGCGGCGGTACGACCAGGGTGATCAGCATGTGCTCGGTCATGTGGAACAGGTAGAGGCGCTGCTCGCCGATGTCGTGCAGTGGCCAGGTCGAACTGATGAGAAGGAAGATGACCCCCGCGTAGTACATCACGCGCTGAGCAGTGGTGACCGGCGCCTTCCCTGCCGGGGCAAATCGCCCGGCGAGCCTGCGAATCCCGAACTCGTAGATGAAGATCAGGGCGATGGCGACCCCGTACACGTCCAGGTGGGGGTGGAACGTGATGCCCATGACTCAGAGTGCCTGGAACACCGCGAGCAAGACGATGAATATGAGGATTGCGACGACCACGGCGATCCCGAACACGTAGCGGTAGCCCTTGAGGTCGTACTTGAGGTGCATGAACACCGCGACCACCGTCACAAACTTCGCCGCACCGAATGCGATCAAGAGCGGAGCCCGCACCGGGTCGAGGAACTCGATGTACGGAATTGCGATCTCGATCGCCGTCGCAACAGCGAGCGCCCCGGCAATCAGCCAGTACGTCTTCGGCGTTGGATGAGCGTGGGATGCAGTTGCCATGTTCAGATCTGCAGCAGGTAGACGATGGTGAAGATGACGATCCAAACGATGTCCACGAAGTGCCAGTAGAGCGCCACCAACTCGACGTTCATCCCGTGATCGGGAGATAGCCGACTCCGGAGCGAGAACGCAACCAGCAAGGCGATCATCAACACGCCGCCGGCGACATGGATGCCGTGGAATCCGGTCAGCATGTAGAACGACGACCCAAACGGACTGGTGCTGATCGTCAGTCCCTCATGGACGAACTCGGTGAACTCGAAGATCTGACCGGCGAGGAACGAGAGTCCGAGCAGGGCCGTGCCGATGAGCCAGATCCGTCCCTGGCGCTGATCTTGCTTCTGGAAGGCATTGTCCGCGAGGACCATCGTCAGCGAACTCATCAGCAGGACGAACGAAGTCGCTGACGTGAACGGGATGTTGAAGATCTCGGCGCCGGGCCCTCCGTTCGTGGTGTTCCGGTAGAGCAGAAAGGTGGCGATCATCGCGCCGAAGAAGAAGACCTCCGACCCGAGGAACACCCACATCGCCGTCTTGCGCGTGCGGTGCGTCGGATCGCCATCGGCTTCGAAATCGGACTGACCGTTGACCTCGAAGACGCCGTCGGTGGCCGTCGCCATCAGTGCGCCTCCCTTGTAGCCGGTTCGGCAGCCCAACCAACGAGACCCCACAGTGTCACGACAGCGCCGACCGCTAGGACTCCGAATCCGATCGGGCCTGAGGAGATGAATACGAGCGCAGCACCGAGGATCGCTATGCCGGCCGCTGAAACG
>CAWAUO010000014.1:0-12994 GCA_963785245.1 uncultured Actinomycetota bacterium
GTCCGTGCTCCGGGGAGCAGTCGCGCTGCGCAAGGCATGCTCATCGCCGGTCACCGGTAGTCTGGCTCCTCCCGACCGAAGGTAGGCGATGGGCGTCGTCCTCAATCGACTTCTCCAAGCGATCCGATTCGACCGCGACGCGTTCGTCTGGATGGAGTTCAACGACCGTGCGACGGGCGACGCGCTCATCATCGTCGCGGTCACCGAGGTGCTCTTCCTTGTTGCCGGCGGGACGCCGCTCTTCGGACTCATGACGGGCGTCGTTGGTCTGCTCTCCACGATCATCTCGACGGTCATGTTCTGGCTGATCTACAGCGGCCTCGTGTATGCGGCCGCCGTGTACCTGTTCCGGGGAGACGGTCACTATCCGGTCTATCTCCGCATTGCCGGATTCGCGTTCCCCACGCTGCTGCTGACGATTGCGAGCACGCAGATCCTCGGCAACGGACTCATCGGGACGCTCGTCGGCTCGCTCTGGTTCCTGCTCGTTGTTGCCTACGGGACCCACTACGTCTCGGATCTTCCGCTCGATCGTTCCGCCGTTGTCGCCGTACTCGGCTGGGCCGGGTGGATCGTCGTGTCGACGATCCTCGGCGGCTTCAGCTTGTTCTAGGAGTCGTTGCCGGATGCCGACCTATCGGATGGACCTCGCCTACGACGGCACGGACTTCCACGGCTATGCACGCCAGGACAACGTGCGGACCGTCCAGGGCGATCTGGAAGCTGCGCTGTTCCGTCGAACCGGGCCGATCAAGACGGTCGTCGCAGGCCGTACGGATCGTGGTGTGCATGCCTCCGACCAGGTCGTCAGCTTTGCGGTCGACGAACCCCTCGATGTCGGCGCGTTGCAGCGGAGCCTGAACCGGCAACTCGCTCCCGAAGTCGCGGTGTACACGATCCGTGAGATGCCGGACGATTTCCACGCCCGTTTCTCCGCAACCGGGCGGCGCTACCGGTATCGCATCTGGAACGGCCCGGTGCTCGATCCGCTCTCGGCTCGCACCTCCTGGCATGTGGCGGGCCCGCTCGATGTCCCGGCAATGGACCGGGCGGTCGGCGGCCTCGTGGGGACCCACGACTTCGCGTCGTTCTGTCGGCGGCATCAGGGTCGATCGACGATGCGTGAACTGCGGGAGGCAACGTGGGAGCGCTCCGGCGGCTTCGTCGAACTGTCGATCGCGGCGAACGCCTTCTGCCACCAGATGGTCCGATCGATCGTGGCGATCTCCGTTGAGGTGGGGAGCGGGGCGTTCGACCCGGCGGATGTGTGGGAGATTCTCGAAGCACGAGATCGATCGGTCGCAAAAGGATGCGCTCCGCCGTGGGGTCTCACCCTCACCGCCATCGAGTACCACGCCGCGAACCCAGGGTTCTCCACCTCGCATATGACGCCGTGAGCCCACGGAATGGAGCGGCCCGGAGACCCGCGTGATTCTGTGGGCTGACGGCGCCAAATAGAAAGCGGAGAACCCTGGGTTCGGGGCGTTCTGGGCCCGGTCGGGGGAGCGGATCCGGTCCGGTTGGCCTTATGTTCGGTTACCCGATACCATTCAGACTCGCTCCCGGGCCCCCGGGGGCATTTCGTGCCGTCTGAGGACTCCCGATGAAAGCCAAGCTGCAAAGAACATTCACGCCCACGCCCGCCGACGTCGACCGCACCTGGTACGTCGTCGACGCTGAGGGGATTCCGCTTGGGCGTCTCGCCTCGGAGGTCGCCCAGATCCTTCGTGGCAAGCACAAGCCGACCTATGCCCCGCACATGGACATGGGTGACTACGTCATCGTTGTCAACGCCGGCAAGGTCAGCGTTAGCGGAAACAAGGAGACCGACAAGGTCTACCACCGGCATTCCGGTTTCCCGGGTGGCCTCCGCACCGACAATCTTGCGTACGTGCGAGCCGAGCATCCCGAGCGGATCGTTCAGGCTGCCGTCAAGGGGATGATCCCGAAGAACCGACTCGGCCGCCAGACGCTCTCGAAGCTCAAGGTCTACGCCGGGGCCGATCATCCGCACGAGGCTCAGAAGCCACAACCGCTCACACTCACGTACGGAAAGGCTGAAGCCTGATGACACAACCGATTGCTCAGGCGACCGGCCGACGGAAGACGTCTGTCGCCAGAGTGCGACTCCTCGACGGAACCGGACAGTTCACGCTCAACGGCAAGAGCCTCGACGACTACTTCCCGGAGGCGTCCCATCGTCTCCGCATCGTCGAACCGCTGAAGCTCACGGAACTCGAAGGTCGCTACGACGTCATGGCGACGCTTGAGGGCGGTGGTACGACCGGACAGAGCGATGCGCTTCGTCTCGGCATCTCCCGCGCACTCGTCGAGATTGACCCTGAGCTTCGACCGGTACTCAAGAAGGCCGGCTTCCTTCGTCGTGACGACCGCAAGGTCGAGCGCAAGAAGTACGGTCTCCGCAAGGCCCGTCGCGCTCCGCAGTTCACCAAGCGCTAGCTCAGGCCTCGCGCCTGCCCGCTCTCGACGGTAACGGGGGACGACGTCATGACTGAGAGACACCTCTTCGGCACCGATGGTGTTCGTGGCGTCGCCAACGAAGTACTCACGCCTGAGATCGCGTTCGATCTCGCTCGCGCGGCGGGAGAAGACCGCGATGGCCACGTTGTGGTCGGGCGCGACACGCGGCGTTCAGGTCCGATGCTCTCCGCTGCGCTCATGGCGGGATTCAACTCCGTCGGCGTCGACACGATCGACCTCGGGATCATTCCAGTCGGCGCCGTCTCGCGCCTCATCCGGGACTCCGGCGCCACGTGTGGCGTGATGGTGAGCGCTTCGCACAACCCGGCCGCCGACAACGGCATCAAGTTCTTTGGCTCCAACGGCACGAAACTCTCCGACGCCGACGAAGCCGCTATCGAAGCCCGCTACTTCACCGGGGCGCCCTGGCATCGCAGTGTTGGGGCAAAGGTTGGGATCCAGACCGTGATGTTCGACTCGGTGGATCGCTACATCGACCGGATCGTTCAACCGGTCGAGTACTCCATGCGCGGTCTCGAGTTCATCGTCGACGCTGCGAATGGGGCAGCCTTCCTCGCCGCTCCAACCCTGTTTGAGCGTGTTGGGGCCACGGCGGAGGTCATCAACGCAGACCCCGACGGCATGAACATCAATCGAGGATGCGGAGCGACCCACCCCGAGGTCCTCAT
Source organism: uncultured Actinomycetota bacterium (assembly GCA_963785245.1). Classification (GTDB taxonomy): domain Bacteria; phylum Actinomycetota; class Acidimicrobiia; order Spongiisociales; family UBA5794; genus JAHEEL01. The sequence goes on from CAWAUO010000014.1 coordinate 3,171, forward strand.
TGGAAAGGCCCGCGGACGGGTCGGCCTGTCGTTCGATGGCGACGCCGACCGGCTCATCGCTGTTGACGAGGACGGCGTCGTTGCCGACGGCGACGTCATCATGGCGATCTTCGCACGGTGGATGAAGGAACGGGGTCGCCTCAAGAACGACACCGTCGTAGCGACGGTGATGTCGAATCTTGGGTTCCGCAAGGCGATGGAACGCCTCGGTATCTCAGTCATCGAGACGGCCGTGGGCGATCGCTACGTCCTGGAGGCCATGCGCACCTCGCGAGCCGTCGTTGGCGGTGAACAGTCGGGTCACGTCCTGCTCGAGGATCGGGCGACGGGCGACGGACTGCGGACCGCGCTCCGCCTCATGGAAGTCATGGCCTCAACGGGCAAGGAGTTGAGGGAACTCCGCACGGTGATGGAGGCCTATCCACAGGTTCTCGAGAACGTGGTTGTGAAAGACCGGGCCTACGAAGACAATGCGTCGATCGCTGCGTCGATCGCCGAGGCCGAGCGAGCTCTCGCCGGGCGCGGACGGCTCCTCGTGCGGCCCTCGGGGACCGAACTCTTGGTTCGTGTGATGGTCGAAGCACCGTCCGCCGCCGAAGCCGCGGACGTCGCGGGAATGGTCGCGAAGACGGTCAAGGCCGAACTGGCCTAGGTCGCCGGTCGCGGCTGGCCTCATCGTCATGTGCCTACTCCCAGAGCCCCCTCCGCTGCGCTCCGGCCCAGCGGCCGGTGCTCGCGCCTCCCCCACTTCGTGGGAGAGGCGAAGACTCGGCTACTCGACTACTCCGCTACTCTCTGGGCCACAACCGAACGACCGACCGGAGATCATCCAAGCGCCTGCCCTCGCTGACAAGCGAGGTGACGAGGAAGAGGGATTATCGAACAGTCGGCGGGTGCCCTCTCGGCCGCTCACGGTCGTTACGGGGTCGGGGAAAGCCCGGGAGTGATCCCGGGGACAAACCCCTCCCGAGTGAGCCAGGACCGTGTCCTGGAGCGCCCTCCGGTCGCCAACCTCAAGGAGGACGCGCGCGTGTGCGGAATCATGGGCTACGTCGGCCCCTCGCGAAGCAGCACCCATCATCATGGATGGGCTCAGACGTCTCGAGTATCGGGGCTACGACTCGGCCGGGGTCGCTGTGACCAACGGCTCGATCGACGTCCGGAAGGCCGAGGGGAAGATCGTCAACCTCGAAGCGCTCCTCGAAGAGGAACCGCTGGACGGGACGGTCGGCATCGGGCACACCCGGTGGGCAACGCACGGTGAACCGAGCGACCTCAACGCCCATCCCCACACCGATCCCAGCGGCGAGTTCGTCGTCGTGCACAACGGGATCATCGAGAACTTTCAGATGCTGCGAGAGGATCTCGAAGCCGGCGGTGCGGTCCTCACGTCTGAGACGGATACGGAGATCCTCGCCCACCTGATTGCGGAGGAATACGAGGGCGATCTCGCCGCTGCTGTTCGTCGTGCGGTCGAACGGGCGGAGGGTGCATACGCCCTGGTCGTCATGACCAAGCGCGAGCCAGGCACAATCGTCGCGGTGCGCAAGATCAGCCCGCTTGTGGTCGGTCTCGGCGACGGCGAGACTTATCTCGCGTCGGACATTCCGGCATTGCTCCACCGCACCCGAGACTTTCTGATCATTGAGGACGATGAACTCGTCACGATCACGAAGGACGGCGCCGTCGTCGAGACCATTCTCGGTGACGCCGTCGATCGTGACCCCATTCATATCGACTGGGATGCGGAGCAGGCCGAGAAGGGCGGCTTCGATCACTTCATGCTCAAGGAGATCAACGAGCAGCCAACCGTGATCACCGAGACCCTTGGTGGACGTCTCAACGAGGAGAGTGAGATCTGGCTCGAGCATGTCGAGTTCGACGACGATTTCGCCAGGGAGATCGAGACGATTTGGATCACGGCATGCGGTACCGCCTACCACGCGGGCTTGGTCGGCCGCGAGGTCTTCCAGCGTGTTCTGCGTATCCCGACGATGGTGGAGTACGCCCACGAGATGCGATATGCCGACCCGATGGTCAAGGAAGGTGACCTCACGATCGCGATTTCTCAGTCGGGTGAGACGGCCGATACCCTGGCCGCAGCGCGACTCGCGGCAGATCGCGGCACCCGCATGTTGGCGCTCACGAACGTCGTCGGTTCCACGCTCAGCCGCTACGCCGACGACATCCTCTACACCCGTGCGGGACCCGAGATCTCCGTGGCGTCGACGAAGGCGTACCTTGGCATGCTCATCGGCCAGTACCTGCTGGCGCTCCGCCTCGGACGCGCCCGAGGTTCGATCAGCCGCAGTCAAGCGGCTCACATTGCCCGCGGCCTGGCGCAGCTTCCGGCGCAGGTCGAGGCGATACTCGATGATGACGCTCCGATCGTCGAGGCTGCGAGTGCCATCGTCGACGCGGACGACATCTACTTCATCGGCCGTGGCCTCGACTACGCCGTCGCCATGGAGGGGTCGCTCAAACTCAAGGAGATCTCCTATCTGCACAGCGAGGCGATGCCGGCGGGCGAACTGAAACACGGGACCCTCGCGCTCATCACGAAGGACGTTCCGGTGGTCGTCGTGATCACACAGCGTGCAACGTACGACAAGACGATCTCGGCCGTCCAGGAGGTCAAGGCGCGCGGTGGCAAGATCATCGCCGTGGCGTACGACACGGACACACAGATCGGCAAGTTTGCCGACGTCGTGTTGCGGATTCCTGAGACCGATGACCTCCTCTCGCCGGTCAACGCTGCCGTTCCCCTGCAACTCCTGGCCTACCACGTGGCGCGACTGCGCGGGCACGACATCGACCAGCCGCGTAACCTCGCGAAGTCGGTCACCGTCGAATAGGCAGACAACGGCACGGGCGACCGGCACCAGGAGTAAGCGCATGGACATCATTGGTCTCGGGGTCGACCTCGCCGAAGTCGGGCGCGTACGCGATCTGCTTGCCCGATACGGCGACGCATTCCGTGAGCGGTGTTTCACCGACCACGAGTGGGAGTATGCGCACCGCTTCAGCGACCCGGCCGGGCGCCTGTCTGCGCGGTTCGCCGGTAAGGAAGCCGTCATGAAGAGCCTCGGAACCGGTTGGCGGCGTCTGCGTTGGACCGATATCGAGATCACCGGAGGCGGGCGTCCGCGGGCGGTTCTGACCGGGAGGGCAGCAATTCGGGCTCAGATGCTCGGCGTGACCGAAGTCCTGGTCACGGTGACCCACACGCAAGATCAGGCCGTGGTGATGGCGATCGCCGTGGGGACCGGGACCTGAGTCCTGAGCGGCGAGCCAGGACAAAGCGAAGCGGCCGCTCCGAAGAGCGGCCGCTTCTTATGGTCGGACCCGTCCCGGGGAGGGGTTGTCTGCAGAGTGCGGAGATAGGCGACGATGATCTGCAGACCACAATCCGGTGCCGATGAGAAACCACCCGGAGGTGATGTGTCCACTCCCATCGAGGTGCCGGACCGATATACGGGACCGACCGGTTCTACGAATGTTGCGTGTGGTGTCGCACCCTTCCTGGCTCACGGCCGGACTCCGCGTCATCCGACCACATCACTTCCGCACCATGAGCGTACGGCTCAGATCGAAATGCCCCTAGGGTCGAATGACCCGGTTCTCAAATACCTCGGAGTGCACCGTGACCAGCCCGTAGTCGTTACTCTTGCGGCCATGCGTCCCTCCTGGATCGAGGTCGACCTCGACGCCATCGAGTCGAACGTCCGTGTGATCCGATCAGCGATCTACCCGGCGGCGGTCTGCGCCGTCGTCAAGGCAGACGGCTACGGCCACGGTGCCGTCCCTGCCGCGCACGCCGCGGTCGCCGGAGGGGCGGCCTGGCTGGCTGTCGCTCTCGTGTCCGAAGGCGTTCAGCTTCGCGAGGCTGGAATCGACGTTCCGATCCTCGTTCTGTCAGAGCCGCTCAAGGAAGAACTCAACACCGTGGTGGAGTGGTCGCTCACGCCGACCGCCTACCGGGGCGAGTTCGTTGACGCCGTCGCAGAGACCGCCGCTCGTGAGGGTGCGACGCCGTATCCCGTCCACCTCAAGGTGGACACCGGGATGCACCGCGTCGGTGCCGACCCGTCAATGGCGATTCAACTTGCCCGCCGCATCGACGCCGACGATCGCTTGGTACTCGAAGGCATCGCCACCCACTTCCCGGTAGCCGAGTCCGATGCCGATTACACGGGTCGCCAGGTGGCGGCCCTCAACCAGTTCCACGATCTCCTCCGCCGCGAGGGGATCGAGATTGACTACGTCCATGCCGCCAACACCGCAGGCGGGCTCCAACACCCCGACGCCCGGTTCGACTTCGTACGAGTTGGCCTGGGAATCTATGGGCTGCGGCCGGCCCCCGAAACCGGCAGCGATCTCCCTCTCACCCCGGCGATGCGTGTCGTCTCCGCCGTCACGTTCATCCAGCGACTCCCCGCCGGGGCACGCCCGTCCTACGGTCGGGTCCGTCCGCTAGAAAGACCGTCGACGGTTGCGACCGTGCCGCTCGGGTACGCCGACGGTGTCCCGCGGCGCCTCTCCGACCTCGGCGGCGAGGTGCTGATACGAGGGAAGCGATACCCGTACGCCGGCACCGTGACGATGGATCAAGTGGTCATCGATGTCGGCGACGACCCGGTTGATGTCGGTGATGAGGTCGTCTTCATTGGTCGACAAGGGGACGAAGAAGTGACGGCCACCGAGTGGGCCGATCTGCTCTCGACGATCAACTACGAAGTGGTGTGCCAATTCGGTCCGCGCCTGCCCCGCCGCTACTTCAAGGCAGACGCCTAATGCCCCTTCCGACGATCACGGCGGTCCCAGGCGTCGCTGTCGGCCACCACACGGACGACGTCGCTGCTACCGGCGTCACCGTGTTGACCTTCCCGGAACCCAACGTCGCCGTGGTCGACGTGCGCGGAGGAGCCCCGGGTACTCGGGAGACCGACGCGCTCGGTCCAGCGATCAAGCCCGTCACTGTCAACGCGCTGATGTTTGCCGGTGGTTCGGCATTTGGTCTCGCTGCTGCGACGGGCGTTTCGGCTGAGCTCGAGCGGGAAGGGCGCGGTGCGCCGACTCCCGCTGGTCCGGTCCCGATTGTCCCGTCGGCCATCGTCTTCGACTTGATGACCGGAAACCCCCCTGGGCGGCCGGGACCGGATGAGGGCGCAGCTGCCTACCTCGCCCGCTCCTCGGAGCCGGTCGCGCTCGGCCGCGTTGGCGCGGGCGCCGGCACCACCGTCGGCGCATGGCGCGGCTCCACCGCGATGCAGTTCGCGGGCATCGGATCGGCCGCGGTGAAGGTCGGAGATGCGACCGTGGGAGCGCTCGTGGTGCTCAACGCGGCCGGCGACATCTTCAGCCTCGAAGGCGAGTCGCTGACCGGTGGGGAGCATGCTGCGATCGCACCGCCGGTTGGGCCGGCACCGGGAGACAACACGACGCTTGTGTGCGTCGCAACCGATGCCGGGATCGAGGATCGCAACGAGCTACGCCGGGTTGCCATCCGCTCGCATGACGCCATTGGGGCCTGCATCCGACCGACCCATACCCGATACGACGGCGATTCCACGTTCGTGGTGTCGTTCGGGTCCGAGTCCGCAGACATCGACGCCGTGCATCAGGCTGCCTTTGTGGTGGTTGGGCGGGCCATCGAATCCGCGCTCGTCGAGTCCAGGGGCAGCGCATGACCATCGACGGCGCGATCACGATGGACGAGCTTCGAGCTACTGCCCTTGGGTGTACAGCATGCCGGCTCGCAGAGGGGAGGACGCAGGTCGTATTCGGCGACGGGGACCTGCAGGCTGATGTCGTATTCGTCGGCGAAGCTCCGGGGCAGCGTGAGGATGAGCAGGGCATCCCGTTCGTCGGACCCTCAGGGAAGCTCCTCGATCGCCTGCTCGGCGAGATTGGTCTCGAGCGCTCGGATGTCTACATCTCGAACGTCGTGAAGTGCCGTCCCCCGAAGAACCGCGATCCGCGACCCGATGAAATCGAGGCCTGCAAGGGATACCTGAGAGAGCAATTGAGCCTCATCGACCCCAAAGTGGTCGTCACCCTCGGCAACTTCTCGTCCAAGCTGCTTCTGAACACCGAGACCGGCATCACCCGACTGCGCGGCACCGCGTACGAATGGTGGGGGCGCTACCTCGTGCCGACGTTCCACCCGGCCGCGGCGCTTCGGGGCTCCGCCCAGGTTCTCGAGGACATGAGATTCGACTTCGGGCTCATCCGTGACGCCATCACCGGTAACCTCCCAACGCACACCGACGAGACTGAGACCGACGCCGAGACCACACCGAACGATGAACCCGAGCAACTTGGACTCTTCGGTGCATGAAACACGTATGACCACCACACGAACCGATTCTCCCGCAGAGACGTTGGCGCTCGGGCGCCGGCTGGCCTCGGTCCTGATCCCGGGTGACGTTGTGCTGCTCGGCGGACGCCTCGGCACGGGTAAGACCCTGCTCACGGGCGGCATCGCGGAAGGGCTCGGGATCTCCGACCAGGTTGTGAGTCCGACGTTCGTGATCGCGCGGGTCTATCGAGACGGGTTCCTGCCGCTCGTGCATGCGGACGTGTACCGCCTCGGGTCGATCCTCGAATTTGAGGATCTCGATCTCGAGGAGACCGCAGCATCCGGCGTTCTCGTCATCGAGTGGGGAGCGGCGATCGAAGAGGCCGTGTCTCCCAACCGCCTCGTGATCGAGATCGAGATCGATGGAGAGACGGGACGCCGTTTCCAGTTCATTCCCCACGGTTCCTGGGTTGGCCGTTCTCTCGAGGGGATCGTATGAAGATCCTCGCCATTGAGACCGCGACGCCGGCTTCGTCGGTTGCGCTCGGAGACGGAGCGTCACTGGCGGCCATGAGTGTCCGGGTGGACCGCCGGGGCCACGTTGGATTCCTGATGCCGGCGATCGGCTTCTGCTTCGAACAGGCCGGGTGGGAGCGCAGCGATATCGATGCCGTGGCCGTTGACGTCGGCCCCGGCCCATTCACCGGAATTCGGGCAGGGATCGCCACCGCGCAAGCGTTTGCTGCTGGTGTTGGAGCACCCCTCGTTGCCATCTCATCCCTCACGGTTCAGGCGCTTCGTGCCGCCACCGGGCGCCGCCGCATCTGGTCGGTGGTCGACATGCGACGCCAGCAGGTGGCGGTCGCCCCATACCGGCCGCTGCCCGGTGGGGTCGTCCCGGACGGGCTTCCTGAAGTGCTCGGTTTCGAGGAGTTCCGTGCCGTGCTTGACACCGAGGAGTCGGACACGCTTGTGGTGGGGGATTGGCAGGCCCTGCCAGACACCATGTGGGGCGGCCTGCATCGCGTTCGTCGCGGCCGACCCCGGTATCCCATCGCCGACGTGATGCTGGAAATTGCCGCGATCCGCGTCGCCCATGGGGAGTTCGTCTCAGCCGAGGACGTGCGGCCGGCCTACATGCGTGAGCCAGACGTGCAGATCAACTGGAAGATGTTCCGATCCGAGGGGCTGTGGCCGTGACCATCCGAGCCATGTCGCGCAGCGACGTCCCCACGGTTGCCACGCTCGAACGGGATATCTATCCGCAGCCGTGGTCGGCCAGGGTGTTCTTCGACGAACTCGGCCACGCCAACCGGTCGTACGTCGTTGCCACAGAGGACGGCGACATCATCGGCTACGGCGGTCTCATGTTGGTGGAGGCGGATGCCCACATCACCACCCTCAGTGTCGCTCCCGCCAGCCGCCGCAGGAAGCTCGGAACGCGGATCCTGGTCTCACTGGTCGAGCGTGCCATTGGCCGGGGTGCACGTCATCTGACGCTCGAGGTGCACGCGACGAATACGGACGCTCAGCAACTGTACGAGCGCTTCGGATTCGCCCCGGTCGGGAAGCGGAAGGGCTACTACGCCGGGGAGGATGCGATCGTCATGTGGGCGCTCGACGTCGACGCTGAGGAGTACAGCGTCCACCTCGACGCGATCCGAGCGGGACTGGAAGGGGAGCCGGCATGAGCGATCCACTCGTACTCGGGATCGAGACGAGCTGCGACGAGACCGGCGTTGCCGTGCTCGAGGGTTTCGACGTCCGGTCATTTGTTCTCGCATCACAAACCGAGGAGCATGCCCGCTTCGGCGGCGTCGTGCCCGAGGTCGCGGCCCGCGCTCACGTCGAGGCCATCCGTCCTCTGGTGCATCAGGCAATAGCAGCGGCCGGCGTGCACCCCGATCAACTCGATGCGATTGCTGCGACCCGGGGCCCCGGGCTGATCGGTGCCTTGATGGTGGGTTTCGCGTTCGCCAAGTCGCTCGCCTGGACGCTCGAGAAACCGTTCTACGGCATTGATCACATGGAGGGTCACCTCTATGCGCCGCGCCTCGAGTTCCCGGAGTACGAGCCACCGGCGATCGTGCTTCTCGCTTCCGGGGGCCACAGCCAGATCGTCCACGTTCGCGAGTGGGGCGAGTATGAGACGCTTGGCGCCACGATCGACGATGCAGCGGGCGAAGCGTTCGACAAACTTGCTCGCTTCGTTGGGCTGGGCTACCCCGGGGGGCCAGCCATCGACGCCGAGGCAGAAGACGGCGATCCGAAGGCGGTCGCCTTCCCCCGAGCGCTGAGGGATCGGCCGTTTGACTTCTCTTTCTCCGGTCTCAAGACGTCGGTCGTCAGCTACCTCGAGAAGGCCAGGGAGAACGAGACGCTTCCTTCGAGGCCCGATATCGCGGCGTCGATCCAGGAGGCGATCGTCGATGTGCTCGTCGAGAAGACGTTCAACGCGGTCGAAGAGACAGGCGTCACATCGGTAGGCGGCGGCGGCGGCGTGCTGGCCAATCGCCGGCTTCGTGCCCGACTCCGGGAAGAGGCCGCCCGACGTGAAGTCGATCTGTTCATCCCCTCGATCCGGATGTGTACCGACAACGGCGCCATGATCGCCGCGGTAGCCGTCGACCGCTTGCGAGATGGCATCCCTCCCGACGAGCTTGGCAGCGACGTCGACTCCAGTATGCGATTGGGTTCGTGAACAGGGGAATCCGACTCGGCCGGATCGGGGGCGTCGAGATCGTCGCCGACCTCTCGCTGCTTGTCGTCACGGTTGCCGTCATCTGGATTCTCTTCATCGACATCGGCGTTGCCTATCCCGACACCGAGACCTCTGTTGCCACCCTGATCGCCCTGCTCGCCGGTGTCCTCCTCATTGGATCCGTGCTCGCCCATGAAGGCAGCCACGCATTCGTTGCACAGCGGCGGGGAATGCACGTGCGGCGCATCCAACTCCTCGCGTTCGGTGGCTACACGCTCATCGATGGCAAGTCGGAGCGCCCGCCGGATGAACTCGCCGTCGCGGCGTCCGGACCCATCGTCTCACTGTTGCTGGCGGGCGTCCTCTGGCTCGTTGCAGAACTCGCCTCCGGCATGCCGGAATCCCAGGATGCGATTCGCTTCCTCGCGTTCGTCAACCTCTTCATAGCGGCGTTCAACCTCCTTCCTGGGTTTCCGATGGACGGTGGGCGGGTGCTTCGCGCGCTCGTGTGGCAGGCCAATGGAAGCCGCATCCGTGCCACGGAACTGGCGGTTCAGGCCGGTCGCATCTTCGGCTGGATCGTTATCGGGGTTGCGATCGGATTCGCCTTCGTGACGTTGAGTCCGTGGGCGCTGCTCGGCGCCGCGCTCGGGTGGTACGTCCTGCGCAGCGCGGAGAGCGCCGGTCGTCGGGAACTCCTGATCACGAGAGTGGACGGTTTGGTCGCGGGTGATGTGATGCGAGCGACGCCCGATCCGATCCCGGGCGACATGTTCGTGGGCCGGGTGATCGACCTCTATCAGATTGGTGCTCGACTGCGAT
>CAWAUO010000015.1:0-25100 GCA_963785245.1 uncultured Actinomycetota bacterium
GATCATCACTCGCCGCTTCTGCTTCGAAGGGGTAGGTCGTCGTCACGAGGAACCCCCTTTGCCCGCACTCAGGACCGCTTCGATGATCGGTTCGTAGCCGGTACAGCGGCAGAGATTCCCGGCGAGGGCCTCCTGGACGTCGTGTCTGGTGGGGTTCGGGTTGTGTTCGAGGAGTTCGGTGGCAGCGAGCACGATGCCGGGTGCGCAGAATCCGCACTGGAACGAGTTGTTGCCGACCATCAGGTCCTGGAGTTCGGTGAGTCCGTCATAGTTGAGACCCTCCACTGTTGTGACCTCATGGCCGTCAGCCTCGACGGCGAGTACGAGGCAACTCCGCACGGTTCGGTCGTCCAGGATGATCGTGCACGAGCCGCAGTCGCCCCGCTCACAGCCGATCTTCGGGCTCTTCACGCCGATGCGCTCCCGGAGCACATCAAGCAGCACATCCGCCGGAGCGGCTTCCACGGTCCAGTCCTCACCATTGACCTTGATCTTCAGTTGCATCGCCGTCCCTTCAGATCAGTCGCACTCCATGTCCGGGTCCGGCCCCGGAGAGCCGCTCGGTCGCCGCCCACAAACCTCGTTCCAGCATCACCGCGGTCATGCGGGTGCGGTACTCCGCAGACGCTCGCATGTCGGTGATCGGGCTGATCTCGTCCTCGACCATCGCAACGACACCCGCTACGACCGTGTCGTCGAGCGACTTCCCGTTGAGGGCCTTCTCGATCCGCGACGACCGAATCGGAATCGGGGCTACGGCACCGAACGCTACGCGATACTCGCGATCGGGATACGCCGCAATGGCAACAGCCGCCTGGGCGAGGTCCTCGCCCGCATATCGCATCAACTTGACGTAGACGCCACCGTGGTCACGCAGGTTGATCGTCACCCGCGTGACGACTTCGTCATCTTCGAGCGCGGTCTGCCTGAGGCCCACGAACCAGTCGTTGATGCCGATCGACCGTTCGCCCGCTGGGCCGGCAACGTGGACCGTGGTGTCGAACACGAGCAACACCGGTCCGGTGTCGCAGGAGGGCACGGCGGAACAGATATTCCCGACCATGGTTGCCCGATTGCGGATGCCGGTCGAGGCCACGGTCTCTGCCATCTCGGCAAGCAGCGGGATGTGTTTCGCCACGAGTTCCGACTCGATCAGTTCGGTGAAGGTGACCAGTGATCCGATGCTGAGCACGTCGCCTTCGAGGGAGATGTCACTCAGGCCGGGCACGTCCTTGATGTCGACCACGAGATCGGGGGCCACGGCGTCGTCGCGGAGCCAGGCAACGAGGTCGGTGCCTCCTGCGAGGACGCGGACCGAGCCTGGGTGCTCGGAGAGAGCGCCGATTGCCTCTGCAAGCGACGCGGGTCGTCGGTAGTCGAACTCGTGGGCGATGACCAAGGCAGCCTCCTCCGAACCGATTCCAGGATCCTACATCTTTCGTGCCAGGCGCCGGACGCTGTCGGTCCGACGGACGACCCGTTCGACCTCCTCCTTCAACCCTTCAACGCACCGCAGCTGCCAACGCGTTCACGGCTTGGGTGAAACACTCCATAGGCGCCTCCACCAGGCCCGCACCGACCATGCCGGTACCGGGGACCTTGCCTGCGACGCCCGTGTTGATCTGCGGCCGCACCCCGGTGCGTACGACCCTGGCCGCGTCGATTCCGACCGGCGTGCCCCGGAACTCGAGCATCGGAATCTGATACATGGGATGCTCTGCCACCGTGATTTCGTACATCGCGAGGGTTCTCCGGACGGCACCGCTCGCCGTTCCACCGACGAACCCCACGATCGCAGGTGCGGCCGCCATGGCGAAGCCGCCAAGCCCGACCGTCTCGGTAATGGTCGAGTCACCGATGTCGGGACTGGCGTCGTCCTCAGTGAAGGAGCCGAGGTAGAGGCCATCGACCGGAGGCGCCGGGGCGACGAACCACTGGTCCCCGGTTCCTGACAGCCGGATCCCGAAGTCGGTGCCGTTGCGGGCCATCACCGTCACCAGGCTTGATGCCGGCACGCCCGATGCAGCGTCCGAGCCAAGCTTTCCTGCGGCCATCACCAGGTTGAGCATGAAGTGGTCATTGCCGTCGACGAACCGGAATACCTCGGCGCGTTGCTCAACCGGAGCGTCCGCGCCCTTCACGAGGGCTCCCCCGAGTTCGCGAAGGAACAGCGACGTCACGGCACGATTCCGGTTGTGACCGTCATCGCCCATCTGAAGTGCTTGAGCGATCAGCGATTGCAGATCAATCGGGCCCCGCCGCAGCAGCACGGCGTGGAGCACGGGCCCAAGCACCGAGTCCATCCAACGCAATCGTTCAATGGTCTCCGGGGCGAACGCTCCGTAGCGCAACACCTTGCCCAGGCCTTCGTTGAGCGTCGAATAGGCGACACCGCTCCCGGCCTTGTCGTCGACAACGGCGACGGGCATCGAAGGAGAGGTGACTCCTGCCATGGGACCGACGGCTCCGTGATGGTGGCACGGTGACAGGTCGATATCGCCGCGCGATGCCTGTGCCTCGGCATCCTCCGGATCTGTCGCCAATCCCTCATAGATCATGGCGCCGATGATCGCCCCCCGCATCGGACCGCTGGCGCGCTCCCACGTGATCGGCGGGCCTGCGTGATAGAACGTCCGGTCGGTCATGTCGGGGAACACGTCTCGAGCGACGGTGACGTCTACGAGTTGGGGCCGGACCGCGAGCATCCGCGCAACCGCCGTCTCGTTTGCCGCCCGGGTTCTTCCGTCGGCGGCCAGGATCGCGAGCGCTTCCTCCGTGCCGGGCACGGGAGGCCGCCAGTCGGCGCGGCTCACGGCCGAGCCCTGTTGCTCGATGGAGTCGGCGAGCATGTCGGTGCCCGCGGTCGCCACGATCGGCTCGGCATCGAGGAGATGGCTGAGGTCGCTCATGCTGGACTCCTTGTCGTCCCAAGGCGGGCCGCTTCACGGGCAGCCGCCGCGTTCGAGAGGTAGACCGATGCGCCGGCCCGGTTGAGGATTTCTGCCTGAGCGTCTCGGCCCTGTGGATCGCCGCGGGTTCCGCACAGGGAGACGACGACGGCGGCTCCCCGTTCTACCGCCCGCTCGATGAGCGGTGCGAGTTCGGGGGCCGGGTCGGCGTTGGCTCCGTAGCCGAGTACCACGTCCATCAGGATCACCCCAACGGCTTGGTCCTCAGCGGCCGCTGCAAGCCGTTCGAGGCGCACGGTCTGGTCGATCATCGGGTGGGCGCGACCCTGGGTGTACTCGTCGTCTCCGTAGTCGATGAAGGCGTGTCCCTCGTCCCCATCATGCCTCCCGATCGCTCCGAGGACCGGTGCAGCGACGAACTGAGCCTCCGAACTGAGTGTCCCACCGGAGAACAGTCCGCGGACGAACCCGGGACGGTGCTCGTCGTTCGGTGCGGCCCACGAGCCGTACTCGGCCGGGGGTCTCCCGAGTGCGCGGAGCACCTCGCCGGCGCCATCTTCGAGTGTGGCCTCGCCCATGAACGTGACCACCACCGGCTTAGTGCAGGCGTCTGCGGCGCGGCGAACCTTGTCGGCGACCGGGTCGGCCGGGGGTTTCGAGATGACGACGATGAGGTCGGTCGCCGGATCCTCTTCAAGGGCATCGAGCGCTTGCAGGGTTGCGGCGGCCCCAACCGCCTCGGAGAGGTCGTGGCTGCCGGTCCCCAATGCGTGACGCACACCGATCCCCGCATCGTCGAGGAGGGCGCACATCTGTTGGATGCCCGTGCCGGACGCCCCCACCATGCTCACGGACCCCGGTTGCACGGCGTTGGCGAATCCGAGGCCGACGCCGTTGATGATCGTGGTCCCGCAGTCGGGTCCCATCACGAGCAGTCCGTGGTCGCCGCCGTATCGCTTGAGTGTGATCTCCTGCTCGATTGGGACGTTGTCGCTGAAGATCATCACATGGCGTCCGGCTTCCAGCGCCTCCATGGCTTCGACGAATGCGTGCTCGCCGGGCACGGACAGCAGGACGACGTTGGCACCGATGGCGGCTGCGGCGGACCCCGCGGTCTTCGGATCGGGGGCGTCCAACCCACCGGATGGGGCGACCTTGTGGGTCAGTGCGTCGTCGAGTGCCGTATGAGCGGCGGCAATGGCGTCCTCGCCGTCGGCCCGGACCGCGACGATGAGGTCGTTCGGTCCGGCGTCGGCCGCTGTGGCGGGATCGAATCCCATGTCGGCCAGCAGACTCAGGTTGAGTTCGGTGGCCATCGCAACGAGCGCGTCGGCGACACCGTCGACGTTCTGCAGCGCCTTGCTGACCTGCATGAGGCGGACCGAGTCGTGGTAGCGGCCGGGATAGATCTCAACCCGAGCAATCATTGGAAACCTCCGTTGGGTGTGACATGGAGTTGGTTGAGCGACTCGGCGCCGAGCACGATGCCCGCGACCAGGGCCGGGCCGGAACTGTGCCCCACCGATAACAGGTTCCGATGGGCTTCACTCACATCGCCGCGACCGGCCAGCGCTCGAAGGAACGCGGCGGCCGGCGCGGCCACTTCGCCTCGCAATGCGCAGCGGATGAGCGCGGCCGAGAAGGCCGTGGTGCGGGTTCTCGCCGCAGCGGCCAGTTGGGCACCCGCGTCGTCGAGCATGACCAGCGCTCCCCCGGCGCCGAGCGACGAGCCAAGCGTGCGGGTCGCCGCGAGCGCACCGGCGAGGTAGTCATCGCCCTCCGGGGTCAGTCCCGGACCACGGCCCAGGAGGGCGGTTGCGGCTGAGCAGAGCGCCGGTGGAGACTCCGTCGACAACGCGAACCGCAAGCGCTGCGCCTCGATGTCGGGAACCGATGACGGCAGACCGCGAAGCCTCGTCGCCAGCGCTCGCGAACATGTGGGACCGAGGATCGGTCGGGGATCCCACCAGCGGACGACCTTGACGGTCAAGCCTTCGAACGCGATCAACGCAGGGCCGACCGTGACTCGCTCCCGGTGCTCGATCGATCCAAACGGATCGACCGCTGCCAACGCCGCGATCTCAATGGCGTTCGGCAGTCGAGTGGCATCGCGGGTCGACACCACCACCACATCGTCACCCGTGCGGATCCAGACGGCGTGGCTCGAGACACCGAGGACCTCCCCGTGGGCGTCTGCGGACTCCAGCAGAGGGCGCACGGCAATGCTCGCCACAGCCGGCACCCGAACGGGCGCCGGCGCGGGACGAGCCTGGACCGCGCTGACGGTCATATGGATCTAGCCGACGTCAACGATTGCCGCGACTGGACCGCCTCCGCTGGGACCCTGGTGCACCGCCGCCACGGAGACGAACACTGCAGGGTCGTCAACGGCGGCTGCCACGACTCCACCGACCGCCGCCTTGATGTGGCGATGGTGGTGCACATCGGAGTCGTCGAGCGAGACCTGACGCCGCCCGCGGAGACGGGAGGTGGGGTCGGCTTCGCACTTGACGAAGACGTTGACGACCTTGCCGTCGAGATCCTCGGAGCGGGCGCGTTCCGGCAGCTCGAGGCCGGCGGACCGGATCGCCCGGTAGACGCCCTCCTGGTCGAGTGCGTCGTTCATCACGTCATGACCGATGCGGTAGCGTCCCCCGGCGCCGCGGACGTTGCCAACCACGACCGTCTGTGCCCGGTCGAGTTCAACACCGGACGAGCACGACGCGACCGAGGAGAACAGGCTGAGATCGTGACCGATCTGCTCGGCGGTCGGCATGTCGATCTCTCCGAGGGCGACGGCAATGCCGAGACCCGATGTGCCGTTCGAGATGTTCATCGACTCGAGCGGGTCTTCGGTGTAGACCGTGTGTCCGCGTGCCTTGGCGTCGTTGATGGTCTCCATGACCAGCAGCGGTGTTTTCGTCTGCACGTAGTGGACGTCCGCAGGCTCCTCGATCCCCGCTTCCTTCATCGCGCGGAGTACGCCTTCGGCAACCTTCGCGACCATGGCCGGCCGTCCGATGTCCTCAGGCAAGATGACGTCGCTCATCGCGTATCCCACGGCGAGGCGCGGTTCGTCCGAGGCCGGGCCGTCGTCCGCAACCTTTGCGAAGATGGTCGCGTGGGGTGTGAGGATGCCGTCGGTTCCGCCGGACCAGACCATCGGGATCTCGTCGACCACTTCGACGGGTCGGGTGCCCTTCTCCATCAGCACTTTGCGGAAGGCCTGATCGGCAAGAATCCGGGTGAAGTCGTTGACCCCGCCGTTCCCTTCGGTCTTCCCGACAACCGCCACAACGCCGTCGGCGTCGAACACGCCATCGTCGATCAGTGCGGCCAGTCCGGACGCGTCACCGACGCTCTCGAGCACTACTTTGCGAACCTCGACGGCCATCGTCTACTCCCTCGTGTGAGCGGATCCTTCGAACGCAGTGCACCGTCGCTGCCGACGGGGCCGCTGCGGACATCCCATCTTCCAACTACGACGGACTCTAGACAAGGGGCAAACGACCCCTGGACGGGGCCGCAACATCCGTGGCGAGCCGTCAGCCGCTGACGGCTCGATCGAGCGCCTCGAACAGGATCGCCATGCCGACCGCGCCGGGGTCGACGTTGCCCAGGCCTCCGTCGCCGACGTAGCTTGCGCGCCCGCGGCGGGCGGCAAGATCGGCGGTGGCGGCTGCGCCCTCGCGTGCCGCGACGGCCGCAGCCGCGGTAGCGACCGACATCGGCTCCGACGTGTTCGCCTCGAGGGCCTCCACACCGGGAAGCAGACTGTCGATCATGGTCTTGTCCCCTGGCGCTGACTGCCCCATGGACATGACACCTTCGATGCCGCTGCGCATGCCCGCAGCGAGGGCAGCGGTGTCGAGTTCGCTGACGTCGCCGAAGCTGACTCCCATCCGGAGGAAGAGCGTCCCGATGAGCGGCCCACTGGTGCCACCCATCGCCGAGACGAGGGTCATCCCGACAGACCGGAAGAGTTCGCCGAGCGAGTCGGTGTCGACCGCTGCGAGAGATTCCGTCACCGCCGATGTGCCTCGCTGCAGGCTTGCCCCACAGTCGCCGTCCCCCAGCGCCGCGTCGAGCTGGTTCAGTTCGTCGACCCGCTCGTCGATGCCTTCGCCGTAGTAGCCGAGCCAGGCTCGCGCTGTTTCGATATTCATAGTCACGATCGGACTCCTGTCTGGTCTTGGATCCGGCTCTCAGCTACCAGCGAAGGGCCGCGGTGCTGACCGGAGCGTCCCACAGCTCAATCAGTTCATCGTCGGCCTTGACGAGCGTGATCGTGCAGCCGGCCATCTCGAGCGACGTGATGTAGGACCCCACCAGCGAACGCTCGATCGTGATGCCCTGTGCCTCGCAGTACGCCGCCAGTTCACCTGCTACGACGTACAACTCGATCAGCGGCGTGCCTCCGAGTCCGTTCGTGAGCGCCAGCACCCGGTCGCCAGATTCGAACGGAAGGTCGGATCGCACAGCATCGGAGAGCGTTGCGACCAACTCCGACGCCGGTACGAGTGGGGTGCGGTTGCGGCCGGGTTCGCCGTGGATGCCAACGCCCATTTCCACTTCGTCGTCGCCGATGTCGAAGTTCGGGGTGCCGACGTGTGGGACGATCGACGACGTCAGGGCAAGACCCATGCTCCGTGCGTTCTCGACGACCTTCTCTGCAATTCGCGTGACCTCTTCGAGGGAGGCGCCCGCCTCGGCTGCCGCGCCTGCCAGCTTCTCAACGAAGAGCGTCGCTCCCGTGCCGCGACGGCCCGCCGTGTGGGTGCTGTCCTCGACCGCGACGTCGTCGTTGACGAGCACGGACTCGGTTGGAATCCCGGCGGCAGCGACCATCTCGGCGGCCATCATGAAGTTCAGTCGATCGCCGGTGTAGTTCTTGACGACGAACAGCACACCGGCGTCGGTCGCCACGGCCATCGCCGCTTCGTAGACCTGCGCGACCGACGGCGACGTGAAGATCGCGCCCGGGGCGGCAGCATCCAGCATGCCGGGTCCCACGAAGCCGGTATGGAGCGGCTCATGGCCGGCACCGCCGCCGGACACGATTGCGACTTTGCCGGCGACCGGGGCATCGGCTCGGGTCACGTAGTCGGGGTCCCGGTGAACCGTGAGCGTATCGGCATGCACTGCGGCCACTCCTGCGAGTGCATCGGTCACGACCGCGCCGGGATCATTGATGAGCTTCTTCACGAATGGACCTCCGATAGCTGAACTCCCGGGCACCCTACACAAGCCGAATCGCCCATCCAAGATGGCCGGGGCCAGCAGTCCGGACCGTGCGATCCCCGTGGGGGTCAAGGGATCGGCGGGTTTCAAACCCGCCCCGACGCGTTGGCATCACTGAGCCACTCCGATTACCGTGCACATGTGTGCATATGTGCACACATGTTCCCAGGTTGCTGGGTCGAAGTATTCAACACCGTGAGAGGATGAGCGTCATGTCCGAAACCAATCCCCGCGCCGTCACGATCGGCATTCACATCGTCGACATCCTCGGACGGCCCGTCCCCGCCATCCCGCAGGGTCAGGGGATTGCGCTGCTCGACGAGATCCGGATGACGGTCGCCGGCACCGCGGCCGGGACCGCGATCGACATGGCCCGGTTGGGGCTCGGCGTCACCACGATCGGCGCCGTCGGCGACGATGAACTCGGCGCCTGGCTGACGCACAAGATGTCGATCGAGGGCGTCGACACGTCAGGCCTGAGCGTCGTTCCCTCAACCCCGACCTCGGCAACCATGCTCCCGATCCGCCCGAACGGGGAGCGGCCGGCCCTCCACGTGAAGGGCGCGAACGCGCTCTTCTCGCTCGACCACGTCGACTGGGACATCGTCGAGCAAGCCGACTACGTCCACGTCGGCGGCACCTGCCTCCTCGACACGTTTGACGGCGAGCCGACCGCAGAGGTCCTCCGACGGGCGCAGGCCGCGGGCGCAATCACCACGCTCGACATGCTCGGCATGCCGGACGCCGACTTTGGCCGCCTGTTCGGGCCGGTGCTCCCCCACCTCGACTACTTCCTCCCCAACGAAGACGACGTGCTCATGGTCTCTGGCCAGGCCAATCAAGCCGACGCTCTTGCCTGGCTTCTCGATCATGGTGTCGGAGCAACCGTCGTCACCCTCGGAGCGGAGGGTGCCAGCTACGCACCCGCCGGCGGCGAGGAGGTTCGGGTTCCAGCCTATGACATCAACGTCGTCGACACGACCGGGTGTGGGGATGCGTTCTCCGGAGGCTTCATCGTGGGCCTCTCCGAAGGACTCGACCCGGTCGGTGCGATGGAGATCGGCGTCGCGAGCGGTTCGCTGGTCGCAACCGGCCTCGGCTCGGACGCAGGAATCACCGACCGTGCCGGCCTCGACCGATTCATGCAAGAGACACCGCGAAGAGCGATGTAGTCAGCCGGGCTCCCTCCGCCCGAAGACGCCCCCCGTTTCGGCACGATTCTGCAAACGGGTGCGGACCCGAACGCAGAGCTGCCGATCGACGGGAAGTTCGGAGCCGCTGGCGTCTTCGGCCGCTACCCTTGGTGCTGACAGCGTACGTATCACGCGTACAGCGCCCGTCCCGCCACATCCGTCCGGCGGGATCACCGCACGACCTGCTGCTTCTCGTCGACGCATTGCGCCTGGCTCGGACCGCACCTCTGGCGGGGCGTCAGCCCCCGGCGGTCCGACGCTTCTGAAGGAGCCCCCGCATGTCCAGCAACCTCTACGTTGGGAATCTGACGTTCAACACCACAACAGCCGACCTGGAGACCCTCTTCGCTCAGCACGGCGATGTGAAGACGGCCCAGGTCATCAACGACCGCGATACGGGCAGGTCACGAGGCTTCGGCTTCGTCGAGATGGAGTCACAGGAAGGCGCCGACACGGCGATCTCGGCGCTCAACGGCACCGACCTCGACGGTCGCGACCTTGCCGTGAGCGTCGCCAAAGAGCGTTCTCGCTGAGGGCCTCCCAGCCTCGTGTCGCTGGCGCCGAGCGGCAACGTTGCAGCGGATGCGGTCACCCCAAACGGGAGCACCACATCCGCAACACCTGCACGGTCCCCAAGTGCCAATGTACGGGATTCGCGATGCCCGTCGCCCGCAGAACCGCCGGTAGCAAGGCGTAGCGGATGTTCGCCTCGGCGTGAGGCGGTGCCCATCGCATGATGGCATATCGTCGTTCAGAAGCCCCAAGCATTGCTTGGGGCTTCTGCCGTTGCCACCAGATCAACCTGACGAGAACCGGACCGAGCCGGGCCCAGTCCTGGGACAGATCCCGGACGAAGGCGGAGACGGCCGAGCCTTGATCGGCACAGTCCTCGTGTGGCACCGGCTGCAACCGACGGCGGCGCCACCGACATCTGGCACCGTGGAACGCTCATCCGCTCCCCAACGCTGTTCCGACATCTGCCGGCAGCTCCCGTTCGGTGGACCGCTCCCACCCGGTCGTTCGGTTAGCCTCACCACCACGATGCCAACCCCGAACGCCGCACCCGACTACGAGCAGAACGGCATCGAGCGTCTCCTTCTCCGGCCGGGGTGGACGTTCAGGGGACTTCAACCGTTCGCCATCGCACCATGGCAGACCTGGTCCCTCGCACTCCTCGCCTTCATCATCACCGTGCTCCTCGTCTGGGTCTTCTAGGAGTGAATTGAAGGCTGGATCAGCCGCATCGTTTGGCGTTGCGTTGTCCCCCCATGTCCCACCGGAGACGTGGCCTGGTTGTCATCACACGCCCAACCTGAGTCGCCCAAATGAGGGGATCTCGGCGAATCAGGTGGTCGGCCTCGGCCGACGCTGATCAGAAGTAGGTGTCGTTTCGCACCCGGAGTTCCGCCATGAACCCGTCATCGGAGCGCTGCTCGGGCGTGAGGTTGACCGACTCGACCATACCGACCTCCCAGCCGGCCGGTTCCCAGATCAGCAAGGCGCGTGGCGACTCGCCCCCGACGGCGCGAGCGATGTGATGAGCGAACGGAGGGATGTACACCAGGTCACCTGGACCCAGAATCTGTGTCTCGCCCTCGACCGTCCACTCCATCTCCCCCGAGACCATGTAGAACGTCTCGCTGTGCTCCCGGTGGCTATGACCGGGAGAGGAGTCGAAGGTGGGGCTCAGCAGCATGTCAACCATGCTGTACCTGCCATGCGTGTCCTCGTCCTTGAGCACGAAGTCGTATCGATCAGGCTCGGTCGCGGAAGCCGCAGAGACGTTGGCGTCGACCGCCAGGACCGAGTCTGCCGTCCCTGCCTTGTGAAACATATGCGGGGCGGGATCTTGCGTGTCCATAGCGGCCCCGATTCGTTGGCGACGCGCGGACGATAGCGGTGACGCCAGAACGAACGGAGTCCTCGCTGATCGCTGCCGGGGCCTCGTGCCAACCCTTGCGACGTCAGCCGAAACCACCGGACCGTGGTCGTTCGATCCTCGGTCCGAGCTCCGTGGGTGAGATGGGGAAGGCTCGTGTGCTCGGTGTGACAGCCGGACACGCTGTCCTTGGTGACACGGACCGACTTCGCGGGAGAATCGGTCGCCGAGGTGTTGTGCCACAATCACCCCCAGTATCCGGAGCGCCAGAAGAGGAGACATCGTGAAGTTCGGAATGAACCTGCTGCTGTGGACTGCGGATATGAATGAGGAGGTCGTCCCCGTACTCGAAGTCCTCAAAGCTGACGGATTCGACGGCGTCGAGATTCCGATCTTCGACTTCGACATCGACTACTCCTCGTGGGGAGGACGGCTGGACGACTTGGGCCTCGAACGCACCGCTGTGACGGTCATGAACGAGGACGCCAACCCCATCAGCGACAATCCGGCGGTTCGGCAGAAGGCTCTGGACTACCTCAGGAACACCATCGATTCGTGTGCGGCTGCTGGCGTGACCACGCTGGTCGGCCCGCTCTACGCCGCACTCGGTACGTTCAGTGGGCAGGGGCCAACAGACGATGAGTGGAAATGGGGTGTGGAGACGATCCGTGCTGCTGCTGAGTACGCGTCCGAGGCGGACATTGTCCTCGCGCTCGAGGCGCTGAACCGATTCGAGATCTACCTACTCAACGCACAAGCCGATGCGGCTCGGTTCGCCAGTGACGTCAATCACCCCAATGCCAGACTTCTGTACGACACGTTTCACGCCAACATCGAAGAGAAGGACACTGCGCAGGGAGTGCGTGCGGCCGGCGATCGCATCGCCCACGTTCATATCTCCGAGAATGACCGCAGCACACCGGGTAGCGGGACCGTCAATTGGCAGGCCACCTTCGACACGCTTCAAGAGATCGGTTACGACGGCTGGCTGACGATTGAGGCGTTCGGGCTTGCTCTCCCCGAGTTGACGGCGGCAACGAAGATTTGGCGCCGCATGTACGAGACCGAAGAGAAGCTCGCCGCCGACGGCCTCGCCTTTATGAAGGCCGAGTACGCGAAGCGCTGGAATTGACCGCAACGGGAGAAGGAGCGGGACAAGCTCGTTTCTTCTCGCGACTACCCGCTTGCCGGCGAGCCTCTGCCGCGACAACCTCCCCGAGGAGCACACCTAGCCATCGTTCTCCGTCGCGAGCTCGGCGATCACGCGCCCTGCAACGGTCAGGCATACGGCCATCGAGGTTGCTCCGGGGTCGGGGGTGCCGAGGCTGCGGTCACCGAGGGGCCTGGCCCGACCGAGCTTCGGGAGCAGGTCAGCGGTCGCGGCGGCCCGCTGGGTGGCGACATCGGCCGAGGCGGCCCATCCGTCGACGAGGCTTTGACCGTCTGCGACGCATGCGCTCAACTCATCGGTGAAGGGGCGGAGCGCGTCGTACATCGTCTTGTCGTCGATCTCGCACTTGCCCAGACGCTGCAGAGCATCCGCCCCGGCCGCCATCGCAACGGCGACCTCGGCCGCCTCGGGAGCACGGTCGTTGGGGAGCTCGGCTGCGATCCCCCCCAAGAACGCACCCCAGAGGGCGCCACTCGAGCCGCCGGCACGGTCGGCGAATGCATTGGCTGCAGACAACAGGACGACGCTCGGCCCACCGGAGGACGCAATGGCACCATCGACGGCACCTTTGATACCGCGAGTCATCCCAACACCGTGGTCACCGTCACCGGCGACGGCGTCGAGGCGCCCCCACTCCTCTTCGTGTGCGATCACGGTATCCTGCAGCGCGCTCGAGGATGGAGCGGATCGCGGCCGCCGCCTCGAGTGCCGCGGGATCGACGGCCTCTTCTTCGACCGCTGCAGAGACAACGGGGGCGGCGCTGGCCTCGGACGCTGCGATGAAGTTGCCTTCCGGAACGGGCTGCGCTGCAACGATGGCCCCGGAATCCCGACGGAAGGCAGGCGTATCCGCCGGCGCACACCAAAGCTCTTCGAGTTCCTCGTCCAGCCAGGTGATGGAGAGCGAGCAGCCGGCCATGTCGAGACTGGTCACGAGTTCGCCGACCTCAGGGAGCACCGTCTCGACACCCGCCTCGGCCAGAAGCTTGGCGATTCCGGAGTAGAGCACGAACAGCTCCTCGTACTTCGTCGCACCGAGGCCGTTGACGATCACGGCGACCCGCGACATGCCCTCGGGTCGCTCGGCCAGTAGCGGCTCCACGAGGACAGCGGCCAATTCGTTGGCGGACATCGCGTCCACGGTCTTGATGCCGGGCTCGCCGTGGATCCCGAGTCCGAGATCCATGGTGCCCGGCGCGACCGTGAACAGTGGTTCGTCCTGACCGGGGAAGGTGCACCCGGCGAAGGCGACACCGAAACTCGCAGTGAGGTCGTTGGCTCGAATGGCGACCCGTTCCACGTCGTCCAGGCTGTCGCCGCGATCCGCCGCTGCCCCGGCCACCTTGAACACGGCGAAGTCGCCTGCGACCCCGCGTCGCTTCTCTCGCTCGTCGATGGTGGCCGACGCGACGTCGTCGGTCACGAGCACGGTCCGGCAGTCAATACCCTCTCGCCGCAGACGTTCCTGAGCGGCGCCGAAGTTCATCACATCGCCTGCGTAGTTGCCGAAGCTGAACAGCACGCCAGCTCCTCCGTCGAGCGCTTGGCCAACTCGGTAGACCTGCTCGGTGGACGGCGAGGTGAAGATGTCACCGACGACCGCTCCGTGGGCGAGGCCGGCGCCGACCACACCCATGAAGGCCGGGTAGTGGCCACTGCCGCCGCCGATGACGACGCTGACATGTCCCGGCACCGCGCCGCCGCGACGCATGACACCCGAGGCATCTGGAACCCGTTCTACATACCGGGAGTAGGCGGTCAGGAAGCCGTCGAGCGCTTCCAGATAGAACTCCTTGGGTGCGTTGTGAACGTGTGCCATCGCTATACCTCAACTCGCCTGGGGGAACCCGGTCCGGGCGAACGTATGATACGCGGCGCGATTTGGCTTCAGATCGCGGCCGGAACGAGCGTACCCACAACGGAGTAGGACCATGGCAAACACACGTACTCGAGACCTTCCATGGATCGGAACCGGATGGAAGATGACGAAGAATCGCGCCGAGGCTTCGGACTACGCTGATGCGCTCGCTGCAGCCGCTCCCGAGTTCGTCGGCAAGGTCAACGCCTTCGTGCTGCCGGCTTACCCGCTCATCGAGTCGGTGGCGGCGACCCTGACACCGGCCGGGATCGAGGTCGGCGCGCAGAACGTTCACTGGGCCGATACCGGTGCCTTCACCGGCGAAGTTTCCGCACCAATGCTCGCCGAGATCGGCACATCACTCGTCTGCATCGGCCATGCCGAGCGGCGGGCGATGTTCGGCGAGACCGACGAAACCGTCAGGGCACGGGTCACCGGAGCGCTGCGGAGCGGACTGACGCCGCTGGTCTGCGTCGGCGAGTCGGCCGAAGACCGGAACGCGGGCGAAGAGGTGGCGTTCGTGACCCGACAACTCGAGACAGCGCTTGCCGGCCTCGACGCCGAAACCGTTGCGGCCACGATGGTGGCGTACGAACCGGTCTGGGCCATCGGCGAGGGAAGCACCCCGGCGACGGCCGAGCAGGCCGAGGCGATGCACGCCGTCTTGCGGGGTTTCCTGGTTGAGCGATACGGCACAAACGGTGCAGACGTGCCGCTGCTGTACGGCGGGAGCGTGGACGTCGCGAGCGCACCAGCCCTGATCGCCGAGCCAAGCATCGATGGACTCTTTGTCGGCCGGGCCGCATGGACCGCAGCCGGATTCGTCGAACTGGCCCACATCGTCGCTGCGGGCTAGTGTCGCCGAGGATACGAATCGGACCGATTGGAGCGTCTCAACGATGACCGAGCACCGATGGAACGTGGCGGTCGGAGCCGATGCCGTTGGCCTGCCGTACAAGGATCTGATCAAGCAGGACCTCGAGCAGGACGAGCGCGTTATCGAGATCGTCGACGTAGGCGTCAACGAGTCCGACGACGATCCAGCCATGTACCCGAACGTCGCCCACAAGGCCGCTGAACTCGTCGCCAACGGTGATGTCGACCGTGCCCTTCTGATCTGTGGAACCGGGATCGGGATGGCGATCAGCGCCAACCAGATCGACGGCGTGTGGGCCACCGTCGCTCACGACAGCTACAGCGTCGAACGGTCCGTCCTGTCGAACAACTGCCAGGTCCTGACCCTCGGCAAGCGCGTCATCGGAGCGGAGCTGGCGCGGCACCTGGTGAAGGAGTGGTTGAGCCACACGTTCGACCCTGCCTCGCATTCGCAAGCCAACGTTGCGCTCATCGAGGAGTACGAGGGCTGTTCCACCGCAACACGAACCAAGTGAAGGAGAGCACGTGAGCAACAAGGTCAATGTGGCCCTGATCGGGTCCAAGTTCATGGGCCGTGCCCATGCCAACGCATGGGGACAGGTCGGCAGGTTCTTCGACACCGATCCCTCAGCGTCCCTGCACACGATCGTTGCAAGGAATCCCGAGGAGACCGCCCAATTCGCCGAAACCTGGGGCTGGAAGAACGCCAGCACGGATTGGCTTGGCACGGTGACGAGCAGCGAGATCGATCTCGTTGACATCGCCACGCCCAACAGTGCCCACGCTGAAGCGGCCATCGCGGCGCTCGGCGCCGGCAAGGATGTGGCGTGCGAGAAGCCGCTCGCGGGAACGCTCGCGGACGCCGAAGCGATGGCAGCAGCGGCGGCCGCATCATCCGGGCGCACGTTCGTCTGGTACAACTACCGGCGGGTTCCGGCCGTCGCTCTCGCCCATCGCATCGTTGCGTCGGGAGCCCTCGGCCAGATCTATCACGTACGGGCCGCCTATCTGCAGAGCTGGGGAGGGCCCGACACACCGCTCCTGTGGCGCTTCCAAGGAGACGTTGCCGGATCGGGGGCCCACGGAGATCTGAACGCGCACATCATCGACGCGGTGCGGTTCGTCACCGGCGAGGAGATCGTCTCGGTCGAAGGCTCGATCGAGCACACGTTCATCGAGGAGCGAGCGCTGCTCGAAGGCGGCGCAGGAGGCGAGATCGCGGGAGCGGGCGCCTCAACTTCAGCCGGCATGGGTCGGAGCACCGTCGACGACGCCGTGATGTTCCTCGGACGGATGAGCGGGGGTGGACTTGCGAGCTTCGAGGCGACGCGACTGGCGACCGGCTATCACAACGCGAATCGCTGGGAGATCCATGGCGAGAAGGGTGCGCTCCGGTTCGACTTCGAGCGCATGAACGAACTCGGCTACTACAACCTCGACGGCGATGGTGCGACACAGGGCTGGGCCACGATCGATGTCACCCGAGGCGGCGACGGTCACCCGTATGCCGACGCCTGGTGGCCCGACAGCCACGGTCTCGGATACGAGCACGCGTTCGTCAACCAAGCCAGTGACATCCTCACCGTGATCGGTGGAGGCAAGCCCCTGGTGCCAATGCCGGACTTCGCAGACGCCCTCCAGACCCAGCGTGTCTTGCAGGCGGCGATCGACTCCGCCCGCGAGCACTCCCCCGCAACCGTTCCCGGATCCCAAGCAGAAGGAGCTTGAACCTATGACCGAGCCCATGGAATTCGATCCGACCTACATGCCGATTGGCGTGCTCACGGCCGCGCTTCAGGAGCTCACGCCCCGCGAACAGCGCGACCCGGACCCGGACCTCGCCATCGAGGAGTGGCTGGATTTCGCGTCGGATCTCGATGCAGACTGCATTGAACTGTCCGCAGCGCTCCACCCGTCGGTCGCCGATGTGCCGCCGGAGGCGATGCTCGATCCGGTGGCCAACACGCTCGATCTCCGTGACCCGTTCACTGAAGCCCGAGCCGCACGCGTCCAAGCGGCAATTGACACAACCGGCGTCACCATCGCCGACATCGCCTACTTCGATGACATGCTGAACCAGGACCCGGCGCTTCGCGCCAAGAAGCATGCGTTCATGATTCGGGTCATGGACGCCGCGGTGCTCCTCGGCGTGCCGGCCGTGTGCGGCTTCATCGGACGCAATCAGAGCCTCTCGATGGATCAGAACCTCCTCGACTTCGAGGAGAGCTTCATCCCGCTGCTGAAGGAAGCGAAGGCCCGCGGCCTCCAGTACCGGGTCGAGCAATGTCCGATGCCGGGGTGGACCCCCAGCGACAACTTCCACAACAACATTGGCTATACCCCCGCACTCTGGATTGCGCTGTATCAGATCGCCGAGAAGCACGGCGTTGGCGACGAGTTCCGCATCCATTACGACCCATCCCACTCGGTCCTGATGGGCCAGGACACCCGCTCGATGTTCCAGTACCTGAAGGATGAGGGCTACCCGTTCCTCATTGGCGGCATGCACGTCAAGGGTCAAGTCATCGACTCGAAGGGCGTCTCCGGATGGGGCTACGGCGGACAGACCGTGCAGCGCGGCGACTGGATCGACGGAGAGGTCTCCGACAATGCCGCCGACCACCTGAACGCGTGGAAGATCCAGACCGTGCTTGCGGAGCATGAGCTTCCCGGGACGGCGCGCCACGATCCACTCGCCTATCTGCAGAACCGCACCGTGGACTGGTTGGACCATCAGCTTGCGGCGCGGCGAACTGCTCGACTTCGACGTGGCGACCACGCCGCTCATCGTCGAGCACGAGTACCCGGCAGCGCGTGTTCAGGAGAAGGAGCTGCTCGAACCGATCCTCAAGGGTTCGGTCGCCTTCACGCGACACATCGACGAGGCGGCTGCCGACATGTACTCGCTCCAGAACGAGGTCATGGCTGCCCAGGGCATCCCGATTCAGGGAATCGGCCGCGAGGCCTATCGCAGCTAGCGGAAGCCGACCGAGGTCCTAGTGGAGACCGTCGCCCGCCTGAGCGTGGGCGACGGTCTCTGCGATGAGGCGGGCCGGCAGGAGCATCGCTACGTTCGATCCAACCGGACGAACAACGCCCATCAACACCCGCCCAGCGTCTCCGCTCCCGAATGCCGGCGAGCCGGCGTCTTCGTCTCTGAGAGCGACGTCAAGAGCCATAGCTCCCGACTGTCCGAGGAAGTCGCCGCCGGACACCGGTGACGGCCACGCCGCGCGGTTGACGGGCCAGGAGGAGCCGTCTCCGGTGTCGAGCAAGGTTTCGACATTGAACCGCTCTGGGGCACTGTCGGTGTCCGTCAAGGCATGAAGCCACGGACCCGTCCCAGCCTCCAGGTGCTGCGCGAAGTCGCGGCTTCGGTTGAGCGCCACCACGCCGATAGGGGCGCCCTCCGGATGCTGGAAGACCGCAGGGTTGGCAATGGTGATCTCAATCGGTTCGTCGGTCGGGCCCCCGCTGCCGAACCAACCGACGACGATCTTGGTGAGCGTCGCCCTGGCATAGGCACGGGGCAACCCGCTTTCCGCCTCCCCGCGAGTCAGCAGGCCGTCCTCGTCGGGGGCAAGGGCATCGAACGTGCAGGCGAGCCAATGCGTGCCCTCTGGGGCCGCCACGACGATTCCCCGCCACGAGTCGGCCAGGTAGGCCCGGCTGACCATCGAACCCGATGAGACGACATGACCGGTGATGACGCGCACCAGCGTCGAAGAAGGTGAGGTGGGGATTCCCTGGGCCTCATGTCCCATGTCTGATCCCGATCAGGCGTCGGTTGGGGCCGCGGCTACCGCTGAGTCGTTGGCGCCGAATAGGTTGAGCCGCTCCGTCGGTACCGACCACCGCACGGTGGTGCCCGGGCTGACGTCGAGTGTCGTGTTCCATGGCAGCTTCGCCTTCACCGATACCTCGCCGGACTGCAGGTTCAGGAGCACCTGCCCGCCGGTGGCGATGGCCGCATGCTGGACGGTGGCGATCACGCCAGATGATCCGTCGACGGCGTCCACCTTCACGAACTCCGGGCGGAATCCGACCGTCACGACGTTGTCCGACAGCGGACCCCCGAGGATCGCCTGCACGAGCTCACGATTCCCGTCGATCGTGATGAAGTCCATTCCCGGATTGCCGAGGAACCAGCCGCTGAACCGCGAGGCAGAGTCGTTGTAGAGCTCGCGGGGAGGAGCCATCTGGTCGATAGCGCCGTCGTTCATGAGTGCGATCTCGTCGGCCAGGGTCATGGCTTCGGTCTGATCGTGCGTCACATAGATGATGGTCTGGTTGAGGCGGCTGAAGAGTTCGCGCAGCGTCCGCTTGACCTGGAGCTTCATGTCCGGGTCCACGTTGGTGATCGGCTCATCAAAGAGGATGATCGGTGCGTGGCGTGCGACGGCCCTGGCGACTGCAACCTTCTGCCGGTTGCCGCTGTCGAGACCGGTCACGCCGCTGTCTGCGACGGCCTCGAGTCCGATGAGGGAGATCAACTCGTCGACCCGCTCGGTCTTCTCCGCATCGGTGAGATCCTCACCACGCAGCGGGAGTGCGATGTTCTCACGCACGGTGGCGCCCTGGTACACCACGGGATACTGGAACACCATGCCGAGGTCGCGGTTGCGCGTCTTGACGTCGGTGACGTCCTTGTCGCCGAAGTAGACGCGGCCGCTGGTCGGCTGGTCGAGACCGGCGATGATCCGCATCAGCGTGGTCTTGCCGCACCCCGAGGGGCCAAGGAGACACGTGGTCGTGCCGTCCTTGAACGTGAGATCCAAATCACGGCAGGCGACGACTGCGCCGTCATCGAACTCCCTGCGGAGACCTTCCAAGCGGATGTCAGCCATGCGAGCCTCCCGTCAGCCTCATGTTTGGCCCTGACCGGCACGGTGGCCGTCGGCGAAGAGCACGATGGCGTCCGCCGCGATCGTGAACTGGACCTTCGCTCCAAGGATGAGTTGTTCGAGGTCGGCCGAATCTGCACGGACGAGTGAGGTGAATCGCTGGCCATTGGACTCGAGATAGACGATCTCTTCGGCACCAAGGTCCTCCCGCAGCATCACGGTGGCTTCGCCGCCCACCGAGTTGCCGTTCGGGGCGGCACGGAGATTCACACGCTCGGGCCGCACCAACGCGGAGACACCGTTTGCGCTATTGGCGGCTCCGTTGATCGTGGCGGGGACGGATCCCCACGGAGTCTCGATCTGACCCTCGGAGACCGTCGCCGGCAGTTGGTTGCTCGGGGGGAAGCAGAGGGATGCCATCGTGGCGAAGCGCTCCGGGTTCCGATACACGTCGATCGGAGGTCCGTACTCCTGGATGGTCCCTTCTGAGAGCACGCCAACCTTGCTGGCGAGGGCAAGCGCCTCGGTCGCATCCGCGGTTGCGTAGAGGAACGTGACACCGAGCGCCTGCCGCGTCTGGCGGAGGTCGTCGATCAGCTTCTCACGCAACTTGAAGTCGAGACCGACCAGCGGGTCGTCGAGCACGTAGAGGTCCGTCTTGAGGGCGAGACCGCGCGCAATCGCCACGCGTTGTTTCTGCCCACCGCTCAACTGATCCGGCATTCGATCGAGGAGTTCAGAGATGTCGAGCAACCCGGCAACCCGCTCCACGGCCTCCGTGATGGTGTCCTTGGAGTCGTGCTGGACGGTGAGCGTGTATGCGATGTTGTCCCGAACAGTCTTGTTGGGGAACAGGGCGAACGATTGGGGGACGTAGCCGATCTTCCGTGCGCCTGGCTTCGTGTCGGCGGCGTCGACGCCCCGCAGGAGGACCGTGCCTGCGTCCGGGTGGTCGAGGCCGAGCAGGATGCGGAGGAGGACGGACTTGCCCGACAGCGACTGTCCGAACACGACGGAGAACTCGCCCTCGTCGACCGCGAAGCTGAGGTCGTTCAGGACGATGTTGTCGCCAAAGGCCTTGGAGATGGATTGGTATTCAACGAGAGACACGGGGCTGCTCATCTTCCGAGTTGTACGAGATAGGGGACCACCCAGATCGAGAATCCGAAGATCACGACGATGACGGCGGCGAAGATCGCAAGGAACTTGAAGAAGTGGGCCCGCGAAGCCGTCGGCGGTACGTTCCCGATAGCGATTTGGCTCAGCCCGGCGAGGATCATGATCACGATCGCGATCTGATACACCTGGAAGCTGAATCGCTGGCCGATGCCGACGAACATCAACCCGAGAATGAAGATCCAGATGAGCTGGACTCGCTGGGTGAAGAGATCAGGTTTCACACGTCACCTCGCACCGTACCGAAGGTCATGCCGACCAGCAGGTACTTCTGGAAGAAGAAGATCATGACCATCGGCACGACCACATACATGCTCGACATCGCCGCGACAAAACCCCAGTCGACGTTGCCGCCGGCATCCAGGAGCCCCACCGAGAGACCGAACGGGATGTTCTGCGTCTGAGCGTTCCCGATCACGAAGTTGAAGAGGTACTCGTTCCACACGAAGATCAGGTTGAAGATGAACGCCGCGATGATGCCCGGCTTCACCTGGGGCAGAATCACCTTGAACATCACGTGCATGCGCCCGGCTCCGCTCACGATCGCGGTCTCGTCGAACCGCTCCGAGACGCCGTCGATGAAGCCCTTCAGGATCCACACCGAGAACGGAATACTGAAGCTCGTATAGAGAATGAACATGCCGAATCGGCCTCGGAGACCGAAGGCGTTGAACATCTGGAACATCGGGATGATCGCGGCGGCTGCCGGGATCATGCGGGTCGACAAGAGCAGGAACATGAGGAAGTCGGTGAACGGGAACTTCCAACGCGAGAACGCGTATGCGGCCGGGAATGAGACCCCGACGGCCACGATGACCGATCCGACCGACAACCACACGCTGTTGAAGAAGTAGGGCAGCGTTTCCGGGTCTTCAAGCACCCGCTTGATATGGTCGAGCGTCGGCTGGAAGATGAGCTTCGGCGGTGTAGCCAGAATGTCCGAATTCGACTTCAGTGCCGTCAATGCGATCCAGAGCACAGGGAGGAAGAACAGCAGCGCGACGGCCCAGAGCACGATGTAGTAGATCGTGTTCTTCGCCTTGCTCTTCTGTGCGGTTGCCATGGCCATTAGCGCCTCTTGCTCCAGTTGAGGACGTACAAGTAGATCGAGGTGAAGGCGATCGCGATGATCAGCAGAACGACGGCGACCGCCGACGATCCACCGAGGTCGAGACTGTTGAAGGCCTGGCGGTAGAGGGCCACGCCGATGAACTCTGTCTTGTTGCCGGGACCGCCCCCGGTCATCGTCCACACGAGATCGGTGGTCTTGAAGGCGTCGATCGTGCGCAGCAGGATGCCGAGCATCAGGATGAATTTCGCATGGGGAAGAATCACGTGGCGGGCGCGGTACCAGAAGGAGAGCCGGTCGACTTCCGCGGCCTCGAGTTCTGCCGGCGGGACTGATCCGAGGGCCGCGAGCGTCATCATGATCATGAACGGGGTCCACATCCAGACGTCGACGAACACCACCGCGCCAAAGGCGTACTCGATGTTGGTGAGGAAGTCGATTGGCGTTCCGCCCAGCCCCTTGATGACTGCGTTGATGATTCCGAAGGTCGGTTCGTAGATCAGCTTCCAGAAGATGCCGACCGCCACCGGTGCCATCACCATCGGAGTGAACAGAAGTGTGAGAGCGAGTCGACGCCCCGGCATCTTGGCGCTGCCCCAGAAGAGGAAACCGAGGGCCACACCGAGTACGACCTCGAAGCCGACCACGATGACCGTGTAGATGATCGTACGGCTGAATGCGCCCCACATCTCGGGGCTGTCGATGATGGCGGTGAAGTTGTCGATCCCGATGAACGTCGGGTCACCGCGCCCGAGCGTGTATTTGTAGAACCCGAGGCCGATCAGCCAGAACGTCGGGATCACGTTGAGGACGAGGAAGAAGAGCAGCACGGGCACGAGGAGCCCAATGCCCACCCACTTCGACCGCTCTGGATCGCTCGTCTTGACCGCAGCAGTCGTCATCGCGTCGGCAACGCCGGCGTACACGAACCGAGGTCACTCTTGGGATTCGTTGTCTTCATTGCTTGCTCGTGAGATTCGGCGGGTGGGGTTGGACCCGTTCTCGGGCCCAACCCACAGCCACCATTCA
This sequence comes from uncultured Actinomycetota bacterium, assembly GCA_963785245.1. Taxonomy (GTDB): domain Bacteria; phylum Actinomycetota; class Acidimicrobiia; order Spongiisociales; family UBA5794; genus JAHEEL01. The sequence goes on from CAWAUO010000015.1 coordinate 23,246, forward strand.
ACCTACGCTGGCGTGATTCCTTGCAGGTCTTCCGGGATCGGGACGTCGCAGCGACCCGCCTCGATCATGACCTCTTGCTGCTTCACGGCGATGTAGTCGAGCACACGCTGTGCGTCCGAGTACTGGCCGGCGGCATACCCGTTGTAGGCCTCCTGCTGAATCGCCAGAAGTTCCGCATACTCAGGGAGGTGCCAGAAGTCGCGGGACTTGCCGTTGCCGAGCATCTCCTTGAAGGCCTTGGCATAGGCGTTGCTCTCCTCGAAGCCGTCGGCGTTGACACCTTCGGCCGACCACGGCAGACCACCCTGCGCGATGAACTTCTCTTGCGTCTCTGGTGTGTACCACCACTTGAGGAAGTCAATCGAGCAGCGCATGTGGTCGTCGTCGTTGTAGCTGTTGATCACCCACGGCTGACCACCCATGGCGCCGATGGAGTCGCCTTCCGGCATCAGCGGATGACGTCCGACAAGCGTCTTGCCTGCAAGCTCACCCTCTGCACCCTCCATGAAGAGGCCAACTGCGTTCCACTGGAGCGCTGCGAAGACCTGGCCTTGATTGAACAGGTCAATGCAGTTGCCGATGCCGTACGCTTCTGCCCCGGGCGGCTGGTACTTCATGAGGCTCACGTAGTACTCGAGCGCCGTAGCGTGCTCCGGTGTGTTGAGCACGCCGACCATCTCGAAGGTCTCCGGATTCCAGATGTCACCGGTCGCGTAGGCGAACGGGTGATAGGCGCAGGAGAAGAAGTCGTACTCCTTCGAGTACTGCGACGCGAGTCCGTAGACGCCCTCATCCGGCTTCGTGAAGAAGGCGAACAGGTCCTCGTACTGAACGATGGTCAGCGGAGCGACCTCGTCGTACGTCGTCGGCATCTTCCAGCCGTACTCGGCTTCGAATGCTGCCTGGTTATCCGCATCCTGGAGCCAGTCGAGGCGCATGAAGATGCCCTGCGTGTCTGGCATCTGCGGGAAGCCCCACCGGATGCCGGAGCCGTCCGGGTAGACCTGGTAGGTCTCGCGAACGAGATCCGAGTATGGCTCGATGTCGAGTTCCGGGTTCGCTTCCATGATGACGTCGGCGTTGACGATCCAACCGGGCTCCGAGAGGGCGCCGAGCCACTGGCTATCGGAGACGATGACGTTGTACTCCTGAGAACCGGCCGCCAGAGACGGTGCGATCTTCTGGTACAACTCGGCGAACGGAGCCGCGGTCTGGGTGACCGTGGTCGTGTAGCCATACTTCTCTTCGACGTATGAGGCGAACTCCGGGTAGAGATCGATCGGGATCTGGCTCGGCGGCCATCCGGCCAACGTCGCGAGGCCCATCTCGACCGTCTTGCCCTGCATGTTCGTATCGTTGCTACCGAGCAGCGGCGAGTCGTCTGCGACTTCGCCACCGCCGGCTGCGGTCGTGTCGCTGGAGTCGTCATCAGCGCCACATGCGGCGAGCAGGGAAGCCAATCCGAGTCCGGCACCGCCGGCGAGCACGCCACGGCGGCTGACGACAAACTGTCGTCTCCGCCTTCTGACCCAAGGTCTCTTGGTCTGGGTTCTTCTTGCTGGTCATCAACAATCTCCCATCTGCCCACCGTCTTGGGTGGGTCTCCGACACTGCCTTGCCGATCCCCCTGCGGGGTCGACTCTGTGATCGAATCGGTCCCTTCTGCACATTCGTGCAGGCCCGCACAGATATGCAGGGCTGCACGCCGGCACTCTAATCAGGTCGTTCGTCGACCTCCAAGTTGAGGGGCGGCGACCCGCGTCGAGCGCGGTCAGCACCCTAATCGATTATCGAGAGGTCATGTCCGACTCGCCCGCAGTGGTGGCGAGCGACCCGCGCCGGAGTGCAGGGCCGT
>CAWAUO010000016.1:0-21791 GCA_963785245.1 uncultured Actinomycetota bacterium
CAGTTGCCGCCGCCGGCATGGTCTGCTCCATGCTCCTATCCGGCAGTCACGGCCCGGAATCGGCGGTCTCGGCGGCGGGTGATCCATTGGTTTCGACCATACTGCGCCCATGACCGTCGACCCGATCGCTCAGGCACGAGACCTCTTCCTCACCGACGACAACGCTCATGGTTGTGCCGAGGCCACGTACATCACCCTCAAGACCGCCTACGGACTCCCCGATGCTGACGACTCGTCGGCAGCCATGGCGCTCAACGGTGGCGTGGCCTACTCGGGGGGTGTCTGTGGAGCAATCTCCGGTGCCGCGCTCGCTGTTGGACAACTCGCCGGCCGGCGCATCACCGATCACAACGAGGCCAAGACGAAGGCCCGCGAGATGATGATGGAGGTGATGGACGAGTTCGAGGTCGAGTTCGGTTCGACCTCCTGCCGTGGTCTCCTCGGCCTCGATCTCCGCAAGTCGGGGGAGCACGATCGCTTCATCGAGTCGGGCATCTGGCAGACGAACTGCATGCGGCAGATCGAGTTCGCCGTACGGCGCCTCGCCGCCCTCGACGACACGGCCGCGTGGGCGAGTGACGGGGCGACGGGCTAGGGAGTCGGTTCAGACGGGTCCGCTCGATGTGCCGCGGCGTACTCGTCGTTGAGGAACCCGAGCACGCCTTCGATCATCTGCGCCGACTGATGGGAGTAGAACAGGTCAAAGATGTGTTGCGCTCCCGGGAATTCCATGTAGAGCACTCGAGAAGTCGACTGGTCGTTGAGCGCCTCGACGAACGCGCGGGCTTCGACCACGGGAGCGAGGGTATCCCGATCTCCCTGGACAACAAGGAAGGGAGGGATGTCGGCGTGGACCCGGTCGAGGGGCGAGGCCTCGTGAAACTTGTCGGGTTCGTCCTCGAGGAACGCTTTGATCACGAGCGGTTCCATCAGCAGAGGAACGTACTGATCGCTCTGGGCACCGAACCGGTTCGTTGCGTCGTAGACGCCGTAGATCGGGACGACCGCCTCAACCGAGGTGTCGGCTGCCTCGAACCCGGGTTGGTATCGGGCGTCATTCTCGGTGAGGCCGACCAGCGCCGCGAGGTGGCCACCGGCCGATCCTCCCGACACAGCGACGAACGAGGGGTCGGCTCCGTACTCTGCTCCGTGTTCGTGGATCCAGGCCAGTGCTGCCTTCGCGTCGATGAGATGGTCGGGGAAGGTGGCCCCCGGACTCAGCCGGTAGTTCGCGGTGAAGCAGACCCAACCATTCCTTGCCATGTGGTGGAGCAGGGGGAGTCCCTGCTCTCGTTTGTCGCCGACCGTCCACCCGCCGCCGTGGACATAGAGGAGTGCCGGACGGCCGACGGTCCCTTCCCGCGGCCGGTAGACGTCGAGTTTGAGCACGCGACCGGCGACGCGGCGGTAGGGCACGTTCGCGATCTTCTCGACATCGCGACCGCGGAACGGCGCAGCGAGCACGGTGCGCCACTTCGCCACCGGAAGCCCGGAGCGCTGAATGTCGTGGGCGTCGAGTGCGGCATCGACGACCTCGCTCGATTTCCTGGTCTTCGTCACGAGAACGGCCGACCCGATCCACGAGGCCACGAGCAGAACCAAGCCGATCCATCCGATGGCGTGGTCGAGCGCCCCCCACCAGATCAGGAGACCGGCGACGACCATCTGCAGCGCGACGTGCTGGAGGGGGAGTCCGATCACCAACCACGACCAGAACATGCTCGGGAACAGCAGCAGCGTCTGGCGGAACGGCCGGAACGCATTGACCGTGGCGGCGGCAGACCACAGGCCCACGACAAGCAACACGATGGCAGAAAACACGGACCCTCCGGCCAATGGGATCAGTCAATCCTATCGGGCTGTCGATCGATCGAAAGATCGACGGCCCCCGTGATCGGAGCGGCTCCTACGCCGTGAGACGGCTCCGGCGGTAGGCCTTCTCTAATTCGACGAGGACCGGGACGACGAGCGAGAGGGCGAATACGGCGAGCCACTGCGAACCGGTGAGGGAGGTCGTATCGAGCCAGCGCTGCAGGAGCGGCAACTCCACACCGAGCCAAGTGATCACTGCCGGGATCGCGAGCCATGCGAAGAACGGATAGACCGGACCCCGCCAGAACGGACCCGGGTCCCGCCGACTCACCACGCCGATGCCGACGGTGGTCAGGGCGGTGATCGCATACGTCATCGTCATCGAGATTGACGGGGCATCGATCTGCGGCTTGTCCGGTCCCCAGATGAGGGGGATGATTGCACAGATTCCCAGCAGGATCCCGACGATGATCCAGCGGATGCCGCTCTTTCGGTTGAAGATCGGCACCCGTGGATCGCGCGGTGAGCGGAGCATCAAGTCCGGATCGGGTTCGTCGTTCATGATGGCGATCACCGGGAAGATCGTGATGAACAAGCTCACGTAGATGAGCATCCCCGGACTCAGGGCCACGCCCTTGTTGACGTTGAAGATCGTCGCCATCAGCATCAGTGCCAGGAGCCCGAACATTCCGGACAGCTGGTAGCTGATGTAGGCCTTGACCTTGTCGTAGATGTCCCGGCCGAGTTCCACCGCGTGGACGAGCGTGGCGAAGTTGTCGTCGGTGAGGATCATCTTCGCCGCTTGCTTGGATACTTCGCTTCCCGACCCCATGGCGACGCCGATGTCGGCCTTCTTCAGCGCAGCAGCGTCGTTCACGGCATCGCCGGTCATGGCGACGATCTGGCCGGTCGCCTGCATGGAATCGACCAACCGCAGCTTGTCCTCCGGGGAGACACGGCCGAAGACGTGAAGGTCCGGGACCTGTGCGGTGAGTTCCTCGTCGGAGAGCGCCTGAAACTCCTTGCCGGTCATGACACCGCTGCCGAGTCCGAGGTCGTCCGCGATCGCCCGCGCCGTGATCGTGTGGTCGCCGGTGATCATCCGAACGTCGATGCCGGCCTTCTTGGCGATGTCGACCGCGACCTTGGCCTCAGGGCGCAGCGGGTCGATGATTCCGACGAGTGAGATGAACACCAGGTCGGTGACCTGCGCCATCGGGTCGTCCTGGATTGTCGACACCGCGGATTCGGAGTAGCGCCGCACGGCGAACGAGAGGACACGGAGTCCCTTCTCCGAGAGTTCCCGGTTCGACGCGATGATCTGGTCCCGAACCTCGTCGAGCGGCACCTCTTCGCCGTGCCACAGGGCGGTCGCGCTGCGGTCCAGGAGCACATCGGGGGCTCCCTTCACCAATTCGATGACGGGATCGCCTTCCGCATCCGGGATGCGGTGGAAGGTCGCCATGAACTTGTAGGCGGAGTCGAACGGCACTTCGGCGAGACGCGGGAGCTCGGCACGGGAGACTTCGGCGTCCACCCCGAGCTTGGCGGCGAGAACAACGAGCGCGGCTTCCGTGGGATCACCGATCACCGTGCCGTCGTCTTCGACAACCGCATCGCTGCACAACGTCAGGCCGTAGCCCAGGGCGTTGAAGTCGGGGACTTCGTCACCGGCGGAATGCAGGATCGCTCCGGTCTTCTCATAGCCGCTGCCCTCGACCTTGTACCAGCGACCACCCGTGAACATCGAAACGGCGGTCATCTCGTTCATGGTCAGGGTGCCGGTCTTGTCGCTGTTGATGGCGCTGGTTGAACCGAGCGTCTCGACATCGTTGAGGCTCTTCACCACAGCCTTGGCGTGTGCGAGGCGTTGAGCTCCCGACGACAACATGATCTGAACGAACGTGGGCAGGCCTGAGGGGATCGCGGAGATGGCCGTCAGGACGCACAGCAGGAGCAGGGTGTCCATGTCGAGGCCGCGTGCCCAGCCTGCCAGGAAGATGACCGCGACGGACACCCAGGCGATGATTCCGAGCCATTTCGTGAGTTCCCCGAGTTCGCGCTCGAGCGGAGACGGCTCCCGGGTGACGCCCTGGAGCATCCCGGCGATCTTGCCCATCTCGGTGTGTGAACCGGTTGCCGTCACGATGATCGTGGCCGTTCCGCGGGTCACGGACGTGTTCTGGAACAGCATGTTCGAGCGATCGCCGAGTGCCGTCTCCGGGTCGCTGAGCACGCCCGAGTCTTTCGGGACCGGGGCGCTCTCACCGGTGAGGGCTGCCTCTTGGACCTCGAGCGTGGCCGAGGTGATGATGCGGCCGTCGGCCGGGACGAGGTCGCCCGCTTCGACGGTGACGACATCGCCGGGGACGAGATCGAGCGAGTCGATGCTCTCGACGCGTCCATCGCGGACGACCCGTGCCGACGGCACCTGGAGTTGGTCGAGGGCGTTGACGCTTGCCCGAGCCTTGAGGGCCTGGCTGGTGGCCATCCAGACGTTGAGGAGGACGAGGAATCCGATCAGGATCGCGGTCGATACCTGTCCGATGACGACACTCAGGACGGTCACGACGATGAGCATGAGGTTCATCGGTTCGCGGATCTGCTTGACCGCGATCTTCCAGGTGCTCGGCGGCTGCTCCTTCGGAATCGAGTTCGGTCCATACTCGGTGAGGCGCGTCGCCACCTCGGCTGAAGACAGTCCGGTCTCGAGATCGGTCTCGAAGCGGGCAGGGATCTCCCCGGCGGTCACGCAGTGCCAGGCGCTGGTCTGTTCAATCTGTGTCGTCACGGGGGCTCCTCGGTGAGTGTTTCGACGATACCCGCGTCACGAGTGCCAAGCTCGGCGTTCGGCGGGTTGATTCCAACCCGGGGTTACCGTCACGGCGTGACCACCTCAGCACGACGACCGATGAAACGATTGCCCCTATGGCGCTGACCCAAGTGGCGAGACGTCGGCGCGGGCGGACGCTGTGAACCGCACCGCGACCGGCATCGTGATGGCCGCAATCGGCGGAATCATCTTCGGGACGAGTGCCGCGGTTGTCGGCTTCGTGATCGACGAGTTCGACCCGTTCCGACTCTCTGCGCTCCGCGTCGCGATTGCCGGTGTGTGCATGCTCCCGTGGGCGATCGCATACCGGTCGCAGATCAGCCGCGCACCGGCGCGGGTCGCCGTTGTCGGCGTTTTGCAGATTGTGCTCAACGGCTTCTTCTACATCTCCATCTCCCGGATCGGTGTCGGCCCTGCGGTGGGTCTCGAGTTCCTTGCGCCGGTGCTTGTGGTGGTCTGGGATCGGGTCGCCGGTCATGCCCATCCGCGTCCGGTCACATGGGCAGCGGTCGTCTCTTCCGTGATCGGGGTTGGTCTGCTGGTCCAGGTCGGGAATCTGGAAACGCTGGACGTCTTCGGTGTTCTCGCCGGGTTCCTGTCGGCGGTCTTCCTCGCCACGTATCTGAGACTGAGCGAGGATGTCGGGGCGATTGTCGGCGGGTTCCCGCTCGCGGCCGGTGCGATCGCGATGGGTGGCGCTGTCGGATTCTTCATCGCGAGGCCGTGGTCCATGCCGATTCCGTCTGATCCCAAGGTGATCTGGGCCGTCGTGCTCCTCGGGACGCTCGCCATGGCACTCCCGCTGTCGCTCGAGATCGCTTCACTGTCGAGGACGCCGGCGCGAGTCGTCGGTGTCGTTATCACGATCGAGCCGGTTGCCGCAGCGCTGACCGCTTGGGTGATCCTCGACGAATCCCTCGTCGTATTCCAGATGGTCGGTCTGGTCCTGATCGTCGTCGCCGTCGCAGCCGTCTCCCTGACTGCGGCGAGCGCGCGTCGGATGCCGGCGGTGGTGCCCTAGCTACCGCGCACGAGCTCCACGATTGCCCCAACGGCCTCGTCGACGGCCCGCGCGGTCTTCGGTGACAGGTTGAACCCGAGGTCCAGGTTCGAGGCGGGGATGGAGACGACGTATGCCTCGTTCGGCATCTTCCCGAGGTCGCGAGCGAGGCGCAGGAGCGTTGCCGGATCGGCATGATGGCTCATCGTCGTAGGTCCGGCGACCCCGGGCCCCACGGCAGAGATGTCGAGTGTCGCGGTCTCGACGCTCGCATCAACGAAGACCACAAGATCGACCTTGGCGATTTCGAGCGAAATCTCGGGCGTCAGCTGGGACTGCGACAGGACGTGGACGCCAGGAAGATCGGTTTCTTCGATCAGAGAAGCGACGAGCCGCCCGGCGCGATCATCTCCGCGGAGGTCGTTCCCGTATCCGACAACGAGGCTGTTAGCCACGCCGGACTTCGGAGAGGACCTCACCGTCGGGCGCCAGCAGGCTGACCACGAGGGGCATCTGTCCGATCGCGTGGGTCGAGCAACTCAGGCATGGGTCGTAGGCGCGAATCCCGGCCTCGATCCGGTTCAGGATGCCCTCGGGGATGTCCGGTCCGTCGATCCATTCTTTGGCGATCTGGAGGACGGTCTCGTTCATTGGGAGGTTGTTCTGACCCGTGGCGATGATCATGTTCATGTCGGTCAGGACGCCATGGTCGTCGACCTGATACTCGTGGAAGAGCGTTCCTCGCGGTGCCTCCGAGACGCCGACCACATGACGCTCATTGACGCCGGCGCGGGCCCGCACATGCGGGCCGACCACGGTGTCGTCGGCCAGGTGCATGGCCATCCGCTCCGTGGCACCGAGGATCTCGATGAGGCGGGCGTAGTGGTAGAAGAACGACGAACTGGCAATGCCGCCTGCACGCTCGCGGTACTCGACCAGCGCCTCGTCTGCGGCCGGCGCACCCATGCGCTCACACACGTTGAGACGGGCGAGTGGTCCGACGCGGTAGATGCCCTTGAGCGGGTCGTCGGCGGGTGCGACGGCTGGCTTGAAGTACGGGGACTTCAGGTACGAGTCGCGGCGCCCGGCTTCACCGATGATCGTGCGGTAGTCGAATGGCGCGACGCCGGTTGCGGCCACGTTTCCGTCGGCATCGACCATCTTCAAGTAGCCGTCGTAGTGTTCCCACAGGCCGTCGTCGTTCGAGAGGCCGAGGTAGTAGCTGGGGAACGATCCGAATGCCTGGACCTCGCGCTTGAACATGTCGAGCATGCCGGTGAACAGCACCAGAGCGTCCTCTGCGGTGCGACGGGCCTCGACGAGTCCTTCCTGGAGGCGTTCGCGGGTCTCCTGGGTCATCGGCTCGGCAATGCCGCCAGGGAGGATGCCGGGGGAGTGGACCTTGCGGCCCGCGATCGATTCGATGACTCCCTGGCCGAAGCTGCGCAACATGATGCCGCGTCTCGCCAGTTCCGGTTCTTCCGCCATGAGTCCGAAGACGTTGCGGGCTGCAGGATCAGAATCCCACCCGAGCAGGAGGTCGGGAGCGCTGAGATGGAAGAAGCTGAGGGCATGGGACTGGATGATCTGGCCGAGGTTCACGATGCGACGGAGCTTCACCGCCGTGTCGGGGATCTTGACGCCCATGACGGCGTCGCCTGCCTTCGCCGAAGCGAGGAGGTGGCTGACCGGGCAGATCCCGCATGTGCGGGCCGTGAGGCTCGGCATCTCCCAGACCGGCCGACCCTTGCAGAACTCTTCGAAGCCGCGGAATTCGGTCACGTGGAATCGGCAGTCGGAGACCTGACCGGAATCGTCGAGCGCGATTGTGATCTTCGCGTGACCCTCGATGCGTGTGACCGGATCGATCACCACCATGTTCTTCACGTTGTCGTCCTCCTCAGCCAAACCTGATGTCTTCACCGGTGATGCGGGAGGGCTCTCCATCGAGGAGGGCCTCAATCGCCCGCTGGATGCGATCCGCCGGTGGCGGGCATCCTGGCAAGTACGCGTCCACCTTGATCACCTTGTGGAGGGGGAGCACCTGCGGGAGGAGTGGCGGCACGATGCCCGGTGCGATCGGGAGTTGGCCGTCCCGATCGGGGGCGTCGACGTAGACCGCTTCGAGAATTGCGAGCGGATCGCCGAGCGGATTCCGCATCGCGGTGACGTTGCCGGTGACCGCGCAGTCTCCGAACGAAACGACCAGCTTTGAGTTCTCGCGGATCTCCTTGGCGAGTTCCGCATTGTCCTCGTTGGCGACGGCACCTTCCACGAGCGCGATGTCGACGTTCGGTGGGAACACCTTGACGTCGGCGATCGGGCTGTAGACGACGTCGGCGACGGCGGCGAGATCGAAGAGCCAGGCGTCCATGTCGAGGAACGACATGTGGCATCCGGAGCATCCTCCGAGCCATGCGGTAGCGAGTCGGACTTTGCTCATGACACGGACTCCGGGTTGAGCCATTCGCCCCGGTTTCGGGCGACGGCGAGGCGGCTGATCATTGCGACTGAGTGTTCCATCTCGCCGACGGCCGTGCCCTGATAGGACAGCGACCCGGTCGGGCAGACGGCGACGCACTTTCCACACCAGGTGCAGGACATCGATTCGCCCCATGGCTGGTTGAGGTCGGTGATGAGCATGGCGTCGGCGCCGTGCGAGGCGACGTCCCACACGTGGGCGCCCTCGATCTCGTCACAGACCCGGACACAGCGGGTGCAGAGGATGCAGCGGTTGGCGTCGAATACGTACTTCGGATGGCTGGCGTCGACTCTGCGCAACGGTGAGCGGTAGTCGTACCGGACGTGGTCCATGTCGCATGCCACGGCCATGTCCTGGAGTTCGCAGTTGCCGTTCGATACGCACACGGCACACACATGGTTGCCTTCGGCAAAAAGGAGTTCGAGGATTGCTTTGCGATGCGCCTTCAACCTTGGGGTCATCGTGTTGACTTCCATGCCCGGGTTGATCGGCGTTGCGCAGGCCGGCCGCATCTTGCGGTCTTCCTCGATCTCGATCATGCAGAGGCGGCAGCCGCCCCACACGGAGAGCCCTTCGACGTAGCAGAGCGAGGGGATGAAGACACTGTTGCGTCGCGCGGCCTGCAAGACGGTCTCGTCGGTGTAGGCCTTGACTTCCTCGCCGTTGAAGCTGATGGTCGCCGACTTGCGCCGTTCACGCATGAGCGACCTCCTCTCCGGCGATCAGTTCTTCGTATTCGGGGCGGAAGTACTGCAGCGTGCTCAGTACCGGACTCGGTGCGGTCTGTCCCAGGCCACAGAGGCTGGTGTCCCGAACCACGTGGCAGAGGTGCTCGAGATCGCGCATGTCCTGACGCGTCCCGGAACCTCCGGTGATCCGTTCGAGCAACTGGTGAAGTTGGACGGTGCCGGCCCGGCACGGTGAGCACTTGCCGCAACTCTCGTCCATCGAGAAGGCCATGAAGAACTTCGCAATCTCCGGCATGCTGACGTCTTCGTCCATGACGACCAGACCGCCCGAACCCATGATCGATCCGAGGTTGCGAAGACTGTCGTAGTCCACCTTGGTGTCGAGGAACTCTGCAGAGATGCACCCGCCGGATGGTCCACCGGTCTGGGCGGCCTTGAATGCCTTCCCGTCCGGGACGCCACCGCCCATGTCTTCGACGATGTGGCGGAGCGTGATGCCCATGGGCACCTCGATGAGTCCGGTATTGACGAGGTCGCCGGCCAGCGCGAACACCTTGGTGCCGGCGTTTCCCTCGGTTCCGATTGACGAGTACCACTCGGCGCCCTTGCGCATGATCGTTGGGATGTTGGCGAGCGTCTCGACGTTGTTGATCATCGTCGGGGCGCCCCACAGGCCGCGCTCGGTCGGGAAGGGAGGGCGGAGGCGTGGGATGCCGCGCCTGCCTTCGATCGACGCCAGAAGCGCCGTCTCTTCACCGCAAACGAATGCGCCGGCCCCGATGCGGACCTCGATATCGAGACTGAAGTTGGTGTCGAGGATCTTCTTGCCGAGGAGGCGCTTGCGCCTGGCGACACTGATTGCCCGGTCAAGGCGTTCGACGGCCCGCGGGTATTCGGCGCGGACGTAGATGTAGCCCTTGGTGGCGCCGGTGGCATATGCGGCGATCGCCATGCCTTCGAGAAGGCGGTGCGGATCGTCTTCCATCACCGTACGATCCATGTAGGCGCCGGGGTCGCCCTCGTCACCGTTGGCGACGACGTACTTTGTCTTCCCCTCAGCGGCGGCGAGGAGGGCCCACTTCGATCCGGCGGGATAGCCGGCACCGCCACGGCCGCGGAGTCCGGACTCGCGGACGATCTCAACGACCTCTTCCGGCGCCATGCGGGTGATGACCCGTTCGAGTGCCTGGTAGCCGCGGTGGCCGACGTAGGACTCGATACGGTTCGGATCGATGACGCCGCCATTCTCGAGCACGATGCGTTCCTGGCTCGAGAAGAACGGGATCTTGTGGTCGAGAATGTTCGTCTCGACAGGTTTGTGGTCTTTGACGTGGCTGCTGATGATGTCGACGCCGACTTCGGCGTTCACGGCCTGGTACATCGTCTCTTCGGTGCCGCGGCGGAGAACGCGGACCAGCGGTCCACGGCTGCAGAGACCCATGCATCCAGTCGGGATGAGGCGTGCCTCGAGAGCGAGATCCTCACGCTCGATCGTCTGTTCCATGGACTGGAACGCCGCGCCGGCACCGGCCGACAGGCAGGCGGTGCTCATGCAGGCTTTCACGCGCCATGGAAAGCGGTATCGCTCGGAGAGTTCCCGCTCACTGACTTCGTGAAGATCGATTGGGGCGGCCATCAGGCGTCACCTCCCGTGGCGAGTGCGGCACCAACGACCTCGAGCGCCGACTCCGGTGTCTGGTGTGCGAGAACCTCTCCGTCGACGACCAGAACCGGGGCGAGGCCGCACGAGCCGATGCAGCGAGCGGTCTTGAGGGTCAACGTGCCGTCATCAGAGGTCGTCCCAACGGGGACCGAATGAGCGTCGGAGACCGAGTTCACGATGTCGTCCGCGCCCTTGACGAAACATGCCGTGCCGGTGCAGACCGTGCAGGAGTGGTCTCCCGGCGGGTCGAAGGTGAAGAGTTGATAGAAGGTCGCGACGCCGTAGACCATGCTCGGCGGGAGCATGAGCTTTCTGGCGAGGTAGATCAGGATGTCTTCGTTCAGGTATCCAAACACGTCCTGCGCGAGGTGCAGGATCTCGATGAGTTGGTCCTGGCCGTAGCGGACGCGCTTGAGTTGCTTGTCGAGCAGGTTGAACCGGTCATCCCCGGAGGGATGCGGCTTCTCCGCCGGACGTGGGCGAGCGGTTGCCGTTGTGCTGTCAGTCATCGTTCCCCGTCTCCGTATCGCCATACCTTGTCTGGACGCATGAGTTGGGGGTAGGGGCCAATGGCACGATCACTGTGGGAAGAAGGACTCTGGGGGCAGCCCGTGCCGATGAGGTGAGACCAACTCTTGCTGTTAGCTGGTAGCTCAAACCACCACATCAACGACGACGACCGCTCCCGGCTCGGCGTACGGCACCAGGGTGCCGTCGTGGGCCGATCCATCCACCGTGAGCCTCGGCGATCCGTCTCCGGTGCCGTTGGCGATGTTGACGCGGTACTCGGCGCCGCGGCAGTGCCGCATGAAGTGGAGTTCATCCAACTCGGCGGCGAGGCACGGCTCGACCCGAAGTCCGCCGAGTTCCGGGCGCACGCCGATGATGTGCTGGGTGATCGCGACCCAGTTCCACGCCGCGGTGCCCGTCAACCAGGAGTTCTTCGCCTCCCCGTATCGCGGCGCGTCGCGCCCGGCGATCGTCTGGGCATAGACGTACGGCTCGGTGCGGTGCACATCAGCGATTGCTTCGCGGTAGGCCGGTGCGATCTTCTTCCAGTACTCGTAGGCCTCTTCGGCCCTCCCGAGGCGGGTCGCGGCGATCATCACCCAGGGGTTGGTATGGCAGAAGACGCTGGCGTTCTCCTTGTACCCAGGCGGGTAGGTGGTGATCTCGCCCAACTCGACCCGGAATCGGGTGAACGCCGGTTGGAGCAGCAGGATGCCGTGGTCGGAATTCAGAAGGGCATTGACCGAGTCGATGGCCTGGTCGGCGTGAGACGTCTCGGCACCGATGCCGGCCATCGCACACATGCCTTGGGGCTCAATGAAGATCTGACCCTCATCGTTCTGCGCAGATCCGACCTTGTCCCCGAAATGGTCGTAGGCCCTGAGGAACCAGGATCCGTCCCATCCGTGTTCGAGGACGGTGTCCCCCATCTCGGCGATCTGCTCTCTCGCCGTGGTCGCCACGTCGCCGAGACCGAGCGCCTCGAGGAGATCGGCGTACTGCTCTCCGGCATGGACGAACAGGCCGGCGATGAAGATCGACTCGGCTGTCCGACCGTCCTGGGTCTCCATTGTCTGGAACGACTCGCCCGGTTCGGTGGAGAACACGTTGAGGTTCAGGCAGTCGTTCCAGTCGGCCCGACCGATGAGCGGTAGACCGTGCGGGCCGCGGTTGGCGAGCACGTGCTGGAACGAGCGGGCGAGGTGTTCCAGGAGCGGTGCCGCGTCCTCCGGGTCGTTGTCGAACGGGACGACCTCCTCGAGGATCTTCAGGTCGCCGGTCTCCCTGACGTACGCAGCGGTCCCCTCGATGAGCCAGAGTGGGTCGTCGTTGAATCCGCCGCCGACGCTTTCGTTGCCTCGCTTGGTGAGCGGCTGATACTGGTGATAGGCGCTCCCGTCCGGGAGTTGGGTCGCAGCGACATCGAGGATGCGCTCCCTGGCCCGTTCGGGGATCAGGTGCACGAACCCGAGGAGGTCCTGAGCGGAGTCGCGGAATCCCATGCCGCGTCCCAGTCCGGACTCGAAGTAGGAGGCGCTTCGCGACATGTTGAACGTGACCATGCACTGATAGGGATTCCAGATGTTGATCATCCGGTCGAGGCGCGGGTCGCCGCTCGATACCGCGGTGGTCGCGAGGAGTTCGCTCCAGTAGTCCCTCAGGTCGGCGAGCGCTGCATCAACGGATGCCGATGTCGAGAACCGTGCGAGGAGTTCCTCGGCCTTCGTCTTGTTGATGATCCCGGGCGATTCCCACTTATCGTCTTCGGCGTTCTCGATGTAGCCCAGGACGAACACCAGGTCCCGCTGCTCGCCGGGCGCCAGTTCGATATCCACTTGATGTGACCCGACGGGCGACCATCCGCTCGCGACGGAATTGCGGCTCTTGCCCGCGACCACGGCGTCGGGGGCAGCCCAGTTGTTGCGGAGGCCGAAGAAACGCTCCCGGTCGGTGTCGAATCCCTGGATTGGGGCGTTGACGCCGTAGACCGCGTAGTGGTTGCGGCGTTCGCGGTACTCCGTCTTGTGGTAGATGGCGCTGCCTTCGACCTCGACCTCGCCGAGCGAGAGATTCCTCTGGTAGTTGGTGGAGTCATCGGCGGCGTTCCAGAGGCAGAATTCAGCGAGTGAGAACAGGTGGAACGACCGGGCCGCGTCCGTGGTGTTGGTGAGACGAATCCGATGGACTTCGGCCGTGGCACCAAGCGGAACGACGAACGTGACCTCGCAGCGGACGCCGTTGCGTTCCCCGGTGATCGACGTGTAGGACATGCCGTGGCGTGCCTCGAACTGGTCGAGGTCGGCGCCGACCGGCGACCACGTCGGGGACCAGATGTCGCCGTCGTCATTGATGTAGTAGCAGCGGCCGCCGGCATCGGTCGGCACGTTGTTGTAGCGCCACCGGGTGAGTCGGCGCATGAGGGCGTCGCGATAGAACGTGTAGCCGCCACCGGTATGAGAGATCAGTCCGAAGAACTCCTCGGTTCCCAGGTAGTTGATCCACGGGTACGGGGTATGCGGCGTGGTGATGACGTACTCGCGGGCGTCATCGTCGAAGTATCCGAATGACATGATTCTGAACGGCTCCACGGGCGGGGGCGCGCAAGCGTATCAGAGTGGAATCACCGGATTCCCGCTGCCGCTCAGTAGTTGTCGGGTACGAACGTCTGCTCGCCGATGGGCGGCCTGATGTACCCGCTGTCGTCCTGGCGGGGCGGCAGTTGGATCGGTCCGAGCGTACGGTCTTCGTACGGGATCATGGTCAGCAGATGGCTGATGCAGTTGAGCCGTGCCCGCTTCTTGTCCTCGGCGTCGACGACGTACCACGGCGCCTGCTTGATATCCGTGTGGTCGAACAGGATGTCCTTCGCTTTGGAGAAGTCGACCCAGCGGGCCCGCGACTCGAGGTCCATGGGGCTGAGCTTCCACCGCTTGGTCGTGTCGTCGATCCGAGCCTGGAAGCGGCGCTCCTGCTCTTCATCGCTCACCGAGAACCAGTACTTGATGAGGAGAATCCCGCTGCGGACGAGCATGCGCTCAAACTCGGGACACGAGCGGAGGAACTCCGTGTATTCGTCCTGTGTGCAGAATCCCATGACCGGTTCGACCAGCCCGCGGTTGTACCAGGAGCGGTCGAAGAGAACCATCTCTCCTGCGGCCGGCAGGTAGTTGACGTAGCGCTGGAACCACCACTGCGTCTTCTCGCGTTCCGTCGCCGTTCCGAGCGCCTCGACGCGACAGATGCGGGGGTTGAGCCGCTCGGTGATCCGCTTGATCACGCCGCCCTTGCCGGCCGCATCCCGTCCCTCGAAGATCACGACAACCTTGAGGCCCTCCTCTTTGACGTAACTCTGGAGCTTCACGAGTTCGGTCTGAAGCCGCTCGAGTTCCGCTTCGTAGACCTTCTTGGGGAGCTTGGGCTTCTTGTTGCTGTCCACCGGTTCAATCGTGTTGAATACCGAGTCAGCTGAATCTGTCATGTGAACCCCTTGAGGTGCCTGCGTGTGACCCGCACGATACCGTGCGCGATCGGTGCCTGCGCCCGGTCAATCGACTCGGCCGTCCGCCGCCGGCCAACGGTAGGATCTGGCGTGAAGGAGATCACCACATGAGCACCGACGAGACCATGGCGACGCCCGGTAGCCCCGGATCCGAAACACCGTCCGACGACGATGTCGTAGCGGCGGAGGTTGAACTCGTCGACCTCGAGGATCTGGCGACTCTCCAGTCCGAGAACGAGGAATTGCGGCGACAACTGGCAGCTCAGCCAGCGTCCAAGAAGACGAAGCCGAAATCAACGGCGAATCCGTGGTGGAGGAAGGCCGTCGTCGGGCTGCTGGTGGTGCTGGCGATCGTTGCGATGGTGGCATCGGTCAGCGTCGTGTGGGCAAAGGCCACGATTCAGAACGAGGACCAGTTTGTTGCGACGTTGGAGCCGCTTCCACAGGAGGAGTCGGTGGCCTCGGTCATTGCCGTTCTTGTTGCCGATGGGATCGTTGAGGCGGCCGATGTCGAGGTTTGGGTTCAGGGAAACCTCCCCGACGGCTTGAAGTTCCTTTCTGCTCCGCTGACGGAATCGATCACGGCTGTGGTTGCCGGAGCGGCGAACGAGATCATCGTTTCGGATCCTTTCGGCGAGGTCTGGTCGGGAGCGCTGCGTGTGACCCACAGGGCTGCGAGTGCAGTTGTCTCCGGCAACGGCAGCGCTCTGGAGTCCGAAGGCGGTGTGGTCTCGATCAACCTCGACGAGATCGCCGGGGTCGTGATCGAGAAGGTTGAAGCTACCGGACTCGAATTGCCTGACACCGAGCTGCAACTCGGCTCGGTCGTGGTGTACGAAGACCAACAGCTCGCTGCTGTCCAATCGTTGGCTCAGGCGATCGATACGCTCGGGTGGTTCCTCCCGCTCCTGGCCCTGTTGTTCATTGCAGCTGCCATCTGGATCTCCCGTGACCGCAGGAGGACCACGGCGTACCTCGGCTTCGGCACCGCCATCGGCTTGGTCGTGACCCTCATCGGGCTGCGCTATGGACGCAACTCCGTGGTGAATGCGATCGAGGACGTAACCAAGCAGGAGGCGGCCGGCGCAGCCTGGGATCTGGTCTTGAATCGGCTCCTGCAGATGATGTGGGCGGGCCTGATCCTTGGGTTGATTGTCGGCATCATCGCCTGGGCTATGGGGCCGTCGTCCCGGGCCGTGAACTTCCGTACCTGGGTATCGGGCACCATCCAGCGATGGCGACAACCTGCCGAAGACCGACCCAACTTCTTGACGGACTTCGTCGCTGAGTGGAAGGCCACGATCGAGGTTGTTGCCGTGGTGATCGGGCTCGGCTTCATTCTCTTCGGACCGCCGCCGACCGGATTCTCTGTGCTACTGACGGCCGTCATCGTGCTCGCCGTCATCGTTGTCGCCGAGGTTCTTGCGGCTCCGAAGCCCAAAGCCGTCGCACCCGCGGCAGAGGGAGAAGAGGTCGTGGAGGTTGTAGACGTCGTGGAGGAGGAGACAACCTCCAGCTAGGCGTCAGTGCGCTCGAAGATGGCCGGCCCCTTCGCTGTGCGGCGAGTTCGGGGTAGGGTCGCCGATCATCGATCGAGACGGAGGCGCCATGCAGAATTCAGTGTTCGGGCGCCTCGCCGTCTTCGTGCTCGTGCTCCTGGTGCTGAAGTTCTTCTTCGGCTGGAACATCTCGATCATCGGGAGCGTCCTGCTCACGATCGGCCTGTCTCTCGTCTTCGGGATGATGAACCGCCGCTGAGGCCGGTCCAGGCTATCCGTTCTGCCGGAGATCCCTTCGCTGGAACAACCAGACAGCCGCAGTTACCAGCATCACGAACAGTCCGCCGAGGACGGCCGCGTGGCCCCAGTGCATGCCGGTCAGCAATGGATCGCTGCTCAGGTAGTAGTAGAAGGGCGAGACCTTCGCCCATGCGGCGGTGCTGTCGTTGAGGGGCAGGAAGCCGTTGATGATGAACGAGACCACCGCCACGCCAACCGCGCCGTAGCTGGCGATCTGCGTGCGGCCGGTAGCCGCGCCCAGCGCAAGGGCCAGGCCGCCGAAGGCCAGACCGAGCAGTGTGGCGAGGGCACATGCAGCCGCGATGTTTCCGATGTCCATGCCGAGATTGCCGAGCAGTGATCCAGCAACGACTCCAAGGAACGATGCGAGTGCCACGATCACCGCGTACAGGATCATCGTCCACGTTTTTTGGAGGACGACCGTCGACCGGCGCACCGGGTTCGAGAGGAGCAGGCCCATCGTGTTGTCCTTCTCTTCGCCGGCGAGAGCCGCCGTCCCGATCACGATGGTGACCACGAGGAGGCTGATCGGGATCATCATGCCGAACATCTCGACCTGATAGAAGCCCTCAGGGGTGCCCATGTCGCCGCCGCCGAAGAGCGCGAGCAGCGTCTCTGGGAACTGCTCGCCGAGCGACTTGAGCGTGTCGTCCATCAGGGTGTACATCGGACCGATCATCAGGGACATCAGGAACATCACCGGGACGATCACGTACAGCAGCACCTGATGCTCCGAGGCTGTCTTGACCCAGATCTTGGACACCCGCGCCGATCCGGCCAGCATCTCGGCCACCTTGTGCGTCATCGGGTTGGAACGAAGGCGATCGATCATCTTCGTTCCGACCGACTGACTCCGGAGGTCGCGACGGTTCACACCGACGACGCCCACGGCGAAGAACACCGCAGTACCGACCGCCAGGACGGCGAAGTCGGCCCAATCGATGCCGTTCATGACCGGCTCGCTGCTGCTGAAGTAGTACCAGGGGAAGAACTTGGCGAGGCCCGCCAGGCTGTCCACCAACGGCAGTAGGCCGACCGCGATGAACGAAATCACCATGATGCCTGCCGTGGCGCCGCCGGCGAGCGAACTCTTCCCCGTCCAGCCACTCAGGGCGAACGCGAGGAAGCCGTAGAAGAGGGCGTTGACGAACATCATGACCATCAGTGCGTTGATGTCCATCGTGCCGGTCTCAACGTCGAGCAGCACGGGGGTGGCGATTCCGGCCAACCAGAGGATGATGAAGGCCCCGGCGGTCACGGCGGCGAGCGCGACCCCTTTCGAGACGGCCATGGTGGTCCTGCTCGCCGGGTTGCCGAGCAGCAGCCCGATCGTTCCGTTCTTCTCCTCGCCGGAGATCGAGACCGCGCCGCCGGCGAGCGCAACGGCTGCCATCGTCAGCATGCCGTAGCCCGTGTAGATGGCGCCGTAGGCGAGGCCCCCGGCGTCGGCTCCGTCCGGTATGCCAAACACGCTCCGGAACGCCTCGGGGAGGTCGTCCCAGAATGACACGTCGATTCCGCGGTACACCGCCATGCCGAAGACGAGTATCACGGCCAGTGAGACGGAGGCGATCAGGGGCGGCTTCCACCGATCGAGGGTGGTCTTGGTGAATACGTTGGCAAGCATCGGGGTCACGCCTCTTCGCGGTAGTAGGTCAAGAAGATCTCTTCGAGGTCCGCTTCCTGTGTGTTGATATCGACGAGCGTGTAGTTGCTGGTCGCGACGTGGAGGAGTTCTTCCATGCTCCCGTCGAACGAAAGGTTGACGTGGTGGTTCCTGACGTCGGCATCCCGAACGCCATTGATGGGAAGGAACACGCTTTCGTCTACGGGGCCGTCGAAGTAGAGATCGACGCGCCGGATCGCTTTCGAGCGAAGCTCCTGCACCCCTTCGACGGCAACCAGATGGCCGGTCCGGATGATGCCGACACGGTCAGCAACCCGCTGTACCTCCGACAGCGTGTGGCTCGAGAGGAACACGGTCGCCCCGCCGTCCACGGCCTCCTTCATCATGCCCTGGAACTCGCGCTGGACAAGTGGATCGAGTCCTGAACTCGGCTCGTCCATCATGTAGACCTGCGGTTGATTCATGAACGCCTGGATGATCCCGATCTTCTGGCGGTTCCCGGTCGAGAGATCGCCGACCTTCCTCGACAGGTCGGCCTCGAGGCGCTCTGCAAGAGCATCGACAAAGGTCCAGTCGACCCCGCCGCGGAGATTCGAAAAGTAGGTGAGGGTGTCCCTGCCGGTGAGGTTCGGATACATCGAGAGATCGCCCGGGATGTAGCCAATATGCGTGCGGATCTCGACCGAGTCCGTGTGCGTATCGAGGCCGATGATCGTGGCGGATCCACTCGTTGGCCGGATCTCGTCCATGAGCGTCCTGATCGCGGTCGTCTTGCCCGCGCCGTTCGGCCCGAGGAATCCGAAGATCTCGCCGGGGACGATGTCGAGGTTCAGGTCCACGAGGGCTTCGACCTTGCCGTAGTGCTTGGTGAGTCCCTGGGTGTGGATTGCGACGGTGTCGGTCATGTGTCTTCCTTGCTGGTTGATTGCGATGGTGATGACGGGAAATCTGCGGATGCGTCGGCAAACGCCGACTGGAGGTGGGTGGCGATGGCTTCGGTGAGCACGCCCTGGCCCAGGATCTCGTAGACCGGGATCGCGTATGAGGCCATTGCGGGGTCGGCGCTGATGTCTGGATCGGTGAGGTCCACGCCGAGGATCCGCTTGAGGTGGCGGTGCATGACCAGGGCCCCGAGCGACCACAGCGTGAGCACCGCTGCCCGTCCGCTCGGATTCGGGGAGGGACGCACCATCCCGGTGTCGACGCCATGCTCGATGTAGCCCTCGGCGTCGCTGACGAGGTCGTCGACCAGGTTGTTCACGATTGGGGAATCGTCGCCGAGCACCGCAGCGAGATAGCCAACCAGTGGCGCTTGGGTCGCGCCGCGGAGGGCTGCGAGCACGTCGAGGTTCGGCCCTTCGTCCATGGCCTCATACTTGAAGTTCCGAATCGTCAGGGCGACGTGCTCGTCGCACTCGGCACGTAGACCGTCCATCGTGCCGAAGTGGTGGATCACCAGGCCGGGGGAGACACCGGCCGCGGCTGCGACCTTGCGGGCGGTGGTCCCGGTGATGCCGTTCTCGGCGAAACAGGCGACTGCGGCGTCACGGATCTTCGCCCTGGTGGTGCGGTCATCCACGGTCGAATCTCCGGTCGGAGTCACTTCGGCTGAACTCATGTTCAATAGTGTAAACAAGTGTTCAACTTGTGTCTAGATGGTTTCCTCTTGTGACACCGGCAGAGGTGCTGGTCGGATCTGGGCTACGGTTTGCATCCCATCCAGATCGGAACCGGCATGACGGTCGGCAACTCCATAGCGCTTGCCATACGACGGATCGTTGCCCCGGTCCAGGGGATGCACCGCGCTATCTCCGACCGATGGTTCTCGGCTGCAGGCCCTTCCGCGCGACCGGTTCGGCGGGTGCACGACGGTGTGTCAGACGCCGTGTACGGGTCGATCCGCGTCGGAGGGGTAGTCGTAGGAACGGTCGTCGAAGCGCGTACGGGGAAGCACTCCGCAGCTGCGGATTCGGCGCAGTCCGTCGTGAATGGTCTGTGGGGCGACAGCCTCGGGCCGGGGGCGTCCGGTCTCGGGATCGAGATGGCTATTCGGGACGGCTTCGGCGACATCGTCCCAGTCAATCGTGAAGTCGGAGACGCCTTCTGTGGTGCAAGCGGGCACTTGGTCGTGCTCGTCCACGGACTCATCGAGTCCGAACGATGCTGGGCCGGCACCGACTCGGCTCCGGGACTGTTCGAGAGTCTCGACGATCATCCGGACCTCACCCCCGTGATGATCCGCTACAACTCCGGTCTACGCATCTCGGAGAACGGCGCGCGCCTTGCGGCGCTGCTCGAAGACGTCCACTCGTTCTGGCCTGTGCAGGTTGAGTCGATCTCCCTGGTCGGCCACTCCGCCGGCGGCCTGGTCATCCGTGGGGCTTGTGCGGTCGCATCGGAGGCCGGTTCACCGTGGCTCGGGGACGTCCATCGCGTCGTCACGATCGGGACACCCACCGCGGTGCCCCACTCGAGAAGTTCGTCAACGCGACGGCCTGGGCGCTGGGTGCCGCTCGGGAGACGCGCCCACTCGCCGACTTCCTCAACCGCCGGAGCGTTGGGATCAAGGATCTGCGATTCGGAGCGATCACCGAGGACGATTGGCTTGGCAGCGATCCGGACGCGCTTCTCCGCAACACCGTCGGCGACCACCCGCTCCCGCCGGGGATCGACCACCACTTCGTCGCCGGCGTCATCATCGGGGATCCGAAACACCCATTCGGTGCCTCAATCGGCGATCTCGTGGTCCGTTCGTCCAGCGCCACCGCACGGAACCACCTGGCCCCGACGAGTGCGGCCGTCTTCGGCCGGACGAGCCACGCCACCCTGCAACGCGACCCCGCCGTCGTGAAACACGTGATGAAGTGTCTCGAGCGACCGCCTTCGCCTTCCTCACGAAGTGGGGGAGGCGCGAGTTCCGGCCGCTAGGCCGGAGCACAGCGGAGGGGGCTGCGTTCGTGACGATTCAGCTACTCGCTAGAAATGCGTTCGCTACTTCTTGACCCCATTTCGTTGCGCGGTCGGTCTCGCCGTCGGTGATCGGGCCCTTGCCGCCCTCGACGAGGAAGAGTTCGCCGGGGACGACGAGCCGGTAGCCCTTCTTCTTCAGACGCTTCGCTGCACCCGCGCGGCTGACCCGGGGAGGTTCGGCTTGCGGATGCTGGTGTCGAACGTTGCCGCCGCTCCGTTCGAGACGCGCGGCTGCCCTTCGATCCACTCGCGGATGCCGACGTCGAGCGAGATCACCGGCTCGTCGTGATCATCGGCACCCTGCTGGCGGGAACTCTTCCTGCTGAGGCCGAACTGGTGCGTCGGGCCGCCCACGACGAGCAGGTCGACATCGGAGGGTACGTCGGGAGCCACCCCGACCTCGGTGATTGTGATGTCGCACTCACGTGCGAGTCCGTCGGCGATGGCCTCGGCGATCCTCTTGGTGTTGCCATAGAGCGATTCGTAGACAACGAGGGCGTTCATCTGGGTCCTCCCGATCGTCCTGCGCATCGTGCCCCGAGTCGCCGCGACCGCGCCAGGGTCGACCGTCCCGATCACTCGGCTATCGAACGGTGGACGGGGTGAACCACGCGGAGGGAGAATGCAGGAGGCGGCGGTCTTCAGTGACAGCGATGAACTGGTGGTTGCCGAACCGGCCGAGCCAGGCGGCATCGCGAAGCCCACCGCGAAGATCGCGGTTGCCACGGCGTCGGCGATCCCGAGGTAGGGGATGCCCAATGCGATGTGAGTCCGTATCATCATGCGGCGTCGCACCTCATCGCCAATCCCCGGAGGATCCGTGAGCAACTCCAACGCCTCAGACCCGGTCAGAGAGCACCACGGTCGATCTCGGGCCCGTCGCCGTCACTATCGCCACAGATGCGGG
>CAWAUO010000017.1:0-149125 GCA_963785245.1 uncultured Actinomycetota bacterium
CGACCCTCATCACGCCGCAGGGTGTGCGCGAGGTGGTAGCGGAGGTCGCGTCGCATCGGCCGAGCATGGATGGCTACGAGGTGAGCGCCGCGATCGTTCCAACGGGCGATGAGGACGCCGATCGGCAACAGCTTGCCGACTTCGCAGATGCCGGCGTCACCTGGGCCCACTTCGGCCCGGCGGGTGAGGGTGAGACGATCGAGGAAGTGGCCAGCTGGATCGCGGCTGGACCTCCGAGCTTCTGATTGAGGGAGGCGGAGGACGCCAGCCAGCGCGGAGCCGGGATGTGACTTCCTCCTCCTGTGAGGACACCTCCGCCTGGTTGGATGATGGCGACAGGCCCAACGTAGGAGGCACGCTATGCGCAGACGCGTCGGCTTGGTAGCGGCGGTACTGGCGGTGTCTCTCCTCGGGTGCTCGTCGGGGGATGCAATCACCATTGAGGTCCTCTACCCGGCATCTCAATATGGCGAGCAGACACTCGATTCGATCCCATTCCGGATATCGGGGGCTGACATCGGTGACACCATCCTCTGCGAGAGCGGAACGATGAACCAAGACCGCCTCGAGTCGCCTGAAGGGGAAATCATCACCTCGGAGGAGGGGGGAGAACTCTACGAAGCCGCACGGGCCAATCGTGGCGCTATGGATTCGTATCGGGTGCAGGAGTTCGTCTGTGACGACGGAACCGGGACATTCGTCTTGAAGATCCATGCCCGGGTCGACTTTGACAAGCCCACGAACGACCAGGACACCTCTACGTGGGTAGTCGAGAGCGGAACCGGCGACTACACCGATCTCTCCGGCTCCGGTGAAGTCCCCATGGACCTCGGCGGCGCCATTCCAAACGAGATGGACGAGTTAGTTGCGGCCTACGTCGGAGAAGTCCAGACCGGCTGATCTGACGATCGGCAGCGAGCCTCCCTACGGCGGCGCTCCCATGCACACCTTCGTCCTGTAGACCTGGCCGAGTCGGGACGTCCAGGCGACGTCTCCCTTGGGGAGGATTTCGTAGGTCCAACCAGCCTCGTGGCGGATGCGATGGTCGTGCCTGCAGAGGGGAGCAAGGTGGTCGATCTGGGTCGGACCGCCGTCCGCCCAGGGGATCCGGTGGTCGAGATCGCAGTCACGCGAGGGCATGCGGCACCCTGGGAACACACAGGTACGGTTCCGGGCGGCCACCTGGCGGCGTTGCGACGCCGTCGGTCGCCGCCTGGTGGTCCCGGTCGCCAATGGCTGGCCGGTGCCCGGGTCGGTGACCGTGTAGCGCCACCTTCCGTCGACCTGCTGTTCCACAGCGTCGCGAGCGATATCGGCGATCACGGGGCCGTAGCCGGCCAGTTCGCCAGGGTCGTCGTTCAAGGAGAGGAGCGTCTCGAGATCGACATGGATATCGACGGAGCCGCCAGTCCGTGATCCGTCGGCCCCGCCGGAACAGAGATCGAGGAACACATCGGTGCGGAGTTGGTCCATAGATCGCTGATCACCGGCCCTGCGAAGACTGCGAGCCGTGTAGTTGAGGCGCTTCATCAGCGCGGAGGCCCGGTCGGGGGGCAGATCCAGTGCGTAGAGGTTGGCCGTGCCGGCCGGAGTCGGTTCCATGACAACTCGCCGCTCGTTCACCGCATGTTCGAAGCGCTCTTTGGCCGCTTCCGGTTCGACCTCCATGCGGAGTCGGTCGAGACGCGCCCGAGTTGGCCCGTGGTGAGATTCGGGGCATCCGACAGAACCAGGTCGACGATGGTCCGGGCCATGGCGATCGGCAGGTCGATGGTGCAGCGGTCGAAGACCTTCGCCCGTCGAACGTCGATGTTCCCGGCGGCCAGAGACCGAAAGACCTGCGGCAGGCGACGCTGGAGGTCCAACGCGAAGGAGAGTTCGGCATCGGCCGATCGCCTGGTGAGACGCAGCGCCGCCCGGATCTCCGCGGCAGCGAACTCATCCGCCGACTGCAGATCCACCCCATCTTCGATGACGAACGAGGCACTGACCGCCGCCATATCCCGGTACACCTGGGCGGCGTAGTGGGAGGCGAGCCGCTGGTGGGCCTGGAGCACGGCGATGCGGTCGCATCCGGTCAAGGACTCGACGTCGATGCACGCCAGCCAGGCCGCCAGTTCGAGGCCAGGTTCGACGTTCTCGAGCCAGCGAATCGTCGACTCGGTGAGCTGTGTCGATGCGGTGGACATACTCCCACCGTACGACCCGGGTGTGACAGAAAACGGATGGTGGCCAAGGATTTCTTGTCCGCTTCACCGGTTCCGCGAATCCTGGTCCGCAGGCCAATCGGACCGGTCGGCCCTGCCCGAGGGGCCGATATGGATGGCACTCCTTCTGTCGTCCTCAGCGGCAGCCCCTGGCCAGCCACCACCCGTTTCATGGGCGTTGTCAGCGCTGGTGCATGTAGAACCCGGTCATTTCGCGGTCGAGAAGGCTCGTGAGTTCACCGAAGGCCATGCTGTCGCCGGACAGTGTCACGGCGGCGGGTGCGTCGGCCTTGCCGGCGAGCAACGCCGGTGTCGCCTCCACCGTTGCATCGGCGTCGCCGGCGATTCCATCCTCAACAACGATGATGCTGTTGCGCAACCGCACGGTGAACTCCTCGCCCGAACCTCCCACCCTTATCCCGACTGTCAAACGGGTCTCTCCAGCGCGCTCCGCGTCGAGCACGTAGCGCCATCCGGCGACCGTGTCCCTGGTCGACCCCTCCGCGGCAAGCATCTCCGTCATGGCCCCGAGAACCTGCTGCGGATCGATGGCACCTTCCAGCTCGAGCGCACCGGTGAGATACCAGGAGCGGGCGATCGGGTTGAGCTGTTGATAGCCGAGGGCGCGGAGTGCCGCCGCCTTCACCAGCCTGCCGTCCTCATTGCCCGGCTCGGAACGAACGACGAGTTGAGCCAATTCGGCGGCGAATTGGTGATCACCTGCGGCGTGGGCGATCTTTGCTTCGTCGAGTACGGTGTCTGATCCGCCCATCAGAGCAACGAAGCGTTCTGCCTTTGATCTGGGCTCCGATGGGAACAGTTCAGCTGAGTCTCCGTTGAACCAGCTGACCCATCCCGTGTAGAACTCCGGCACCGTCGTGAACGGTGTCCCGTACATTGGTACCGAATACGGGGGCTCAATGAGATGCTCGGGCAGATCCTTGAGCGCATGCTGTAGCTCAATCGGTGTATACCCCTTGTTGATCAACCGAATCGATTGATCCCACAGATACTGCGCCGCGTCCCGGTACCTCGTCACGGTTTCGGCGATGTACTCCTGACCGTGGATCGGCATGATGTGCGATCCCAGCAACCACTCCGGACCAATAGCGAGGACGCGGTCGAGCGCGTTGAGGTAGTTCTCTGGCAAACGCGGCTTCGATCCGCGGATGGTGTGCATGTTCGGGATGCCGGTGAAGAACTCGTCGGCGATGATCACCATGTCGAACGCGGGGATGTGAATCCCGAACTCGGAGATCGCTTCACCGCCGGTATAGAAGACGTTCAATCTGATACCCGCGATGTCGAGCTCAGTGTTTCGAGACAACAGGTTGGTCGGCGCCACGAAGCCCGGGGTACCACCCGCCGGCAACGTCCCGATCCCATGGTGGTGCATGTCTTCCGCCGGCAGGAGGGCTCCGCCGTAGTACGCGACTCCGAGGGCCTGGCGGGCCACGATCTCGCCGAACTCGTTGGCTCGCTCAGCTTCGAAGTTGTCCCAGGCATAGATCGCAATACTCCCGGACGCAACGTCGGCCTCGTCGATGATGGCGGATGTGCCGTTGTAGTGATCGGCATGGTGGTGGGAGTAGAAGATGGCCTTGATTGGCTTGTCGGATATCTTCCGGATTTCGGAGGCGATGTGGGCTCCGGCCTCGGCGTTCACCCCGGTGTCGTACAGGATCAGACCATCGTCCCCTTCGATGACCGTGGCATTTCCGAGGTAGCCCAAGGGGCAGTGCACGGTCCATACCGGGAGATCCCCGCACCGGTACGTGCCCTGCATCTCGACCGTTCTGCGACGATGCTCCAGGAAGTAGTCCGGCCAGGTTCGCTCGACGTCATACGGGTTGTTCATGTCTCTCGATCTCCTTCTGATTTGGGTTCGATCTCGGTGGCCTCGCTCGTGTCCTCAGCGCCGGCCTCCGCCACTTCAAACAGCTCGCTCTGGACACTGACGTCGTCGATATCGACCACGACCCGTTCCGTCGGCAGTCCGAACCATCCGAGCCCAGCGGTGAGCGTGTACGCAGTGAGGACCGCTATCCCCGCGGGAACCGTCTCGACGGCACCGATTCCGACGGTGAGGGTGGCGAGGAAGATCATCGTGAATGGCGTCCCAATCGAGACGCCCGGAACCGCGATGAGCATGGCGGAGACCGCCAGTGCGATCGGGATATCGGGGAACATCACATGGACGGCGAGACCGGCGGTCCCGCCGATGAAGAGCGTCGGCATCACCGGTCCTCCGATGAATCCGGTGGTGAGGCTGATCCCGACGGCGACGATCTTCGCAGGACTACCAGGATGAGGAGTGCGGCGCCGAGCGTCTCGACCTCGGCAATCGCCCGACTGAGCTGCGACTTCCCTGAGAAGATCGTCAGGGGGACCGCCACGGCGATGAGACCGAGGGCGAAGCCGCCGATCGTCGCTCGGAGCACGATGTGGCGCGCAAGCGGAACAACCCAGCGGCGGAGGAAGAACACCGTGAGGCCGAGCAGCCACGACAGGGTTGCGCCGACGAAGCCGAGCACGACCGCAAGGGGGAAGTGCCACAGTTCGATGTCGTAGCTCGGGAGGGCGAAGACGCCGAGGAACGTGTCGCCAAGGATGGCGAAGTTCAGCATGAATCCGAACACGGCCGCGGTGAATCCGGGGATCAGTGCCCGGAAGTACTGCGTCCGATCCGGCCATCTGAATTCGATCACCATCAGCGTGGCGAGAAACGGCGCGGTGAGGAGTCCACCGAGCGAGCCGTTGACGCCGCTGACGACGCTGCTTTCTCGCTTGTCCTCCGGGATGCCACGGATGCTGGCGTACCAGTCGCCGACCATGGCTCCCGAGCGGATGCCACCGTCGAACGGACCGAGACTTGAGCCACCGACAAGCGACACGACGGAGATCCCGATCGCTTGAAGCGCGTGATCTCGGTCAATCGACCCGTTCTGGACGATGGTCAGCGATCCTTCGAGATCGTCGGGCACCTTGAGGGCGATCCTGAGGAGGCCGACGAGAAGTCCGGCCCCGGTGAGCACTGCGATCCACCACCACTTGCCGCCCATGATCGAATAGTCGAGGTCCGTTCCCCAAATGAACTCGGTGCTGTACCGCACGGTCTGGGTGAAGGCGAGGGTCGCGGCACCGGCCAGGGTTCCGATGATGACCGCGCGTCCGAGGATCAGCCAGAAGCCCTTGTCCCGTGCGAACTGGTCGGTCATGCCTTCCTCAATCGTCGCCGTCGAACGCCCGTCAAAACGCTAGTCACCGTCGCCCGAACTGTCAGTGGCTGGAAGCGTGAAGGGGTTCGGGAGTTGCCCGTTGCTGATCTGACGCCGCCAGAGGCCAACACTTACCCAGCCAATCGGGATCGGCATGAACCACTGGGCAAGGCGGAACAGAATGACCCCTGCCGCGATCAGGTCGGCGTACTGATCCCCGGCGATTTGGCTGAAGAGCCAGATGTACGCCATCTCTGCGATCCCGATGCCACCCGGAGTGATCGGGATCGCTGTGATCATCAACACGATGACCCACACGATGAAGATCTGCCCGAGCGACAGGATGTCCGGCCCGAGGCCGACGATGCGCAGGGCCAGAACCAGCGTGACGAACGCCCACAGCTTGCCGGTCGCCGAGAACAGGAGGGCTTTGATGCCGCTCTCCTTGACGATCCCGATGGCGAGATCACGGAATCCGACGACTTGATCGGAGAGGCCGTCGATCGGATCGCGCTTGATCTTGCCGAGGCCCCAGTTCGCGAACGACTCTGCCTTCTCTGCGAGCCATTGGGTGAACGCCTCAGATCGAACCATGCCGATGACGACGATCGCCATGACGATCAGAACAGCGAGAGCGATGATTGCGATCCAGACGAAGTCGCCGAGGTCGCCGACGCCGAGGACGAGGAACATGATCACCGCAATCGACGGCAGGCTGAACTTGACGATGTTGTCGAAGAGTCCGCTGAGGACGATCCCGAGCATCGTGCGCTCGACGCCGAAACCCCACGAGCGGTACATGCCGTAACGCACCACGAGGTCGGCGCCGGGGATCGTTGTGCTGACCGCTGTTGAGGCGACCCACGCCGACATGCCGCGACGCAACCCCATGCCGGGCATGAGCGACGCGTAGAGGGCTCCTTCGGGTAGGTACAGGATGAGTCCGGCGCCGATCATGACGAGGTAGTCGGACGGTTCGAGTTCCCTGAGAATCGTGAAGACCGTCTCGTAGTCGATCACCTGCGGCAGGAGGAATCCAAAGATGAAGATGACGACGAGCAAGCCCACGCCGGCGGCAATCAGTGAATTGCGTCGGTCCTTGGATGTCCGCTGCGGCGGAGCCTGCGGTGTGAAATCCTCCCCGGGAGTCTGCGGCTCGGTCATGGGGTGATGTGCTCCTTGTCGGGGGACGGTGGGCCGGGGGTTCGTGTTTCGGTGGGTGGGTGGCGGAATCTCACAGTGGTCTCAGATCCCGGTGACTTCGATGATCACAACGAGTCCGATCGTGTAGATGCCGTAGAGAAGGACGATGCCGATCGCCATCCATGTGGCGAGGGCCTTGCGGCCGATGCCTGACGCAAGCCCGATGAGTACGGTCACGGTGACGCCAGGGAAGATCGGGCCGATCAGGCCGAGGCCCTCAGTCCCGTACTTGCCGAGCATCTTCTTGCCACCTTCGAGCTTCTCTTCCGAGATGTTGAGCTTCTCGACGATCCACCCGCGGAGGCCTGCGCCGACGAACACGAACACGATCATTCCGAGCAGGGCTCCGACGGCCGCGGCAAGGTAGGTTTCGATTGCCGGCAGGTCGAGCAGGAACCCAACGGGAATGGCGAAACCGCCGCTGATCACGGCCACGATCGCGACGATGAGATGATCGGTCATGATGTTGCCTCCAACCCGACCGGCTTGCTCTTCCAGGAGGTCATGGCGATCAAGGCGATCGGATACATGACGAGAGCCAGAGCCAGAATCGCTACCTCGGCGCCCATGTCAGCGAAGCTGTTCGACGCGATCAGGAGAGCGAGTCCGACGTTGCGAATGACGGTGTGAAGAGACAACGTACGGCGCGACGACTCGCGCGGACCCCCTGCGAGATAGCCGAGGACCAGTGCCGCCCCGGAGATGAGTGCCCAAGCGACGAACGGCTGCCATCCCAGGTCGAGAAGCGGCGTGTCGTCGGTCCGGATGAGGTCGACGAGGTAGGTGATCACTGCGATGACGACGGCGATCTGAGCGGCTTGGGCGAGGAGTGGTGCCCACCGTTCTGCCGTGGGCTCTTGTGCGCTTCTGAACAGCATTCCAGCGCCGAGCGGAATCAACTGGAAGAGCAATAGCGTGCGAATGATCGACCATGGATCGACCGAGACGTCGGCCTGACCGGCGAAGAGCAGTGATGCGGTGAGCGGAACGGTCACGACCGAGACGGAGGAGAGCAAGAAGATCAGCGTCGTCGAGAACGCAAGGTCGCCGTGGGATCGTGCCGACATGATCGGGGCGTATCCCGGAGCGGCCGCAAGGAGCACAACAGCGATCACCGCACTGTCCGGAAGCTCGAAGACGAGCAGGGCAACGGCTGCTACGACCGGTACGGCTACGAGATTGACGAGGGCCGAGAAGATGATCAACCGCCGTCGGCCGAAGGTCTCAATGATCTGCGGGAGCGCAAGCTTCATCCCCATCGCAGCCATCGTCAGGACGATGTAGCCCGTCAGGCTGACACTCTGGATGGTGCTCAGCAGTTCATCCATGCTCAGACTCCTGCGCAGTCTCGTGGCCCGATCGATCTCGGTCGAGAGCGCGCCTTGTCGGCCGGACGCAGCCATAGGAAGAGGATCACGAAGGATCCGGCACCGGCGATTGCGGCCATCCAGTTCACGGAGTTGTAGCCGAACTCCTTCGCCAGGTAGCCGCCCAGCAGGGCGCCCACGAAACTGCCGACGGCGCTCGCTGCGATGACCCAGCCGTTCGCCTGGCCGGCCGGGAACGAGGCGAATCGCACAGCCAAACCAGCCTGTGGGAGCCGAACGAACGGTGCCGCGTTGTACATCAACTGCATGAAGGCCGCACCGAGCAACATCTTGTTGTCGGTCATGAGGCCGACCGCCCCCATGCCGAGGCCTGCCATCATTCGGGCCGTGATACCGGTCATGAATGGCGGGAAGCCGCCCTTGCTCGCCATCCACCGCCCCGCGGGGAAGTACAGAACGATGTTGAGGAGGCCGGCGAGGGAGATCAGCGCCGAGGTTGTCTTCGCGTCGATCCCGTAGACCTCCGGCATGATGTTGGCGATCTGGGCGTTGACCCCGTTGTTCGCCACGGAGGTCAACACGAGGACCGCGAAGTAGATCCCGAACGTCGACAGCAGGACCTGCTTGAGGCCGATCTTCGCCCGATCGGTCCCACCGTCCGGGGTGTCCTCGGTCGTCGCTTGTTTGAGGCGCTCGCTCACCCCACCGGACGTGAACCAGACGACCACGAACGACAGTCGCCACAGCCGCAGCACCGAGCCAGAAACGGTTCGAGAACGACCAGGCGGCAACTGCCGCGAGGAGGAGGCCGCCGACCAATTGACCCGCCGGCATCATCAGCTGCAGCGTCGTCATCTGCTTGGCTTCGGTGGCCTGATCGAGTTTCGATCCGACGATGAACACCGGGGCTGTGGCGCTCACGGCGGCCACGGAGATGCCCATGAGGATCGCGTCGAGGGCATACAGCGCCGCGTTGTCGGCCGACAGGGCATAGGCGGCGAACGACAGGGCCATGCCTGCGATGCCGCCCACCATCACGAGGCGGTGGGCCGAGTATCGGTCGGCGAACGATCCGATGGGTGGGCCGCCGAGCGCGCCCAACGCGATGATCCCCATCACGATGCCTGCCGTCGCGGCATCGCCTCCGGTCTCAGTGACGTAGGGAGGGATGAGCAACGAAACGAAGGCGCTGTAGGAGATTCCGATGGTGAACATCGAGAGCATCCACCATTCGAACGTCTTTGGCCGCGCGAGGGTCCCGGTCGTCATTGTGCTCCTCTAGGCCTCTGCCGTTCCGTCTGCCTCTTTGGCCTTCACCATCTTGCGACGCCAGCCGATGAGTGGCGGGATGCCGATGAGGATCGGGAGTAGCCACGTGAAGATGCGATGGACGAAGGCGCCTGCGGTGACTGCGTTGGCGAGGTCCGGGTTCGAGGCGGCGTCACCTCCGACGATGATGCCGACATAGGCGAGTTCGACGACGCCGAGCCCGCCGGGGAAGATCGGGATCATGCTGAGCAGCAACCCGACGGCGTAGGCGTCGAAGATGAGCCCGACCGAGGCTTGGTCTTCGGTAACACCCATGAAGCGCATCGAGAGAACGAGAGCAATGAAGAAGATCGCCTGGGCGGTGAGGGTTACCACCAAGGCCGAGAACCAACGAGCCTTGAGGGTCCCCTGCACTTCTCGATCGGAAGTCTGCCAGCTTGACACCGAGGCCCGTCGCTTCGGGGAACTTCCACCGACCGCCGACCATCCCGTTGTACCAGCGCTGTCCAATCTCGCCGATCCGTACCGCGATCGACTCCCGGTACAGGATCAGGGCCGTCAACCCGGCACCACCGATGACGCCGGCCAGACCAATGATCGTGATCGCTACGAAGAGATCGTCATTGAGGCCCTCAGCGATGAGTACCCAGGTGAGGGCGATGATGGGCACGACCAGTTTGTACCCGGTTGCGAAGAACCAACTCAAGATGAGGCCGGCGCCGGCGGCTTCTCCATCGATCCCAGCCGTGCGGTACATCCCGAATCGGATGGCGACGTCGGCTCCGGGAGGAGCGAGGAACGCGACCGAGTTCGACGCCGCCCACGCCTTCCAACCCTCCCACCAGCCGAGGCCGGGGATCAGCGTGTTGTACACGCCTGCGCTGAACCACGTGAACATCACGCCGAAAGCGGACAGCAGCAAGATCTCCTGAATCGACAGCTTGAGCATCGAGTCGATGACCTGGCCGTAGTCGATGAACTGCGGCAGGAACACGACGAAGATCAGGAAGAGGACCAATCCCACGAGGAGTGCCTCGCGGACCGCCTTCTTCTTGTTCTCCTTGGCGTCCTCCTGCGGGGAGTGCTCAGGGACCGGAAGGAGGGCCTCGCCGTTGCCGTCGCTCATCGTCTTCTCCAATTCATGTCCGGGGCCGTTGCGTCATCGGATTCCGTTCTCCAGTTCGAGTTCGGGGAGGATGGAGGCGAGGTGATCGATGTCCCGGAGCAGTTCCGTTCCGGCGACTCCGTTGACGAGATCCGTTGCGTCGTCGCCGCCGATGATCAGAATCCGTCGGGGTGTCGCCGATTGCTCGAGTTCGGTGAGTACTTCCGGCAACGGCCGGCCCGGTAGTCCGGTCTCGACGATGGCGACGTCCGGGAGGAACGAATGGCAGTAGCTGACCAGCTCGGCGGTCGATGCCGCTGTCGCGACGATCGTGATATTGCTCACGGTGTTGAGAGCGAGGTAGAGCGACGTCTTCACCTCCCGGCTGTGGGCGGCAAGAACGATGTTCATGGCAGCACCCGACGCACGCGCCAGCCCGTGTTGCGTGCCCAGCGCGAGCAATCTGTCGATCTCATGCTGGAAACCGTATCGAGGAAGCCCTGTGGTGGCTACAGCACAGTTTGTGGGTTTCGCGACCCGATAGATACTACCAGGTCGTCGGGCGATCCATGCGCTCAGACGTCGACCAGGCCTTCGCGCGAAGCGATACGACGGCCTCGGTTCTGGTCTTCGCTCCGAGCTTGTCGAGCACGTTGTGGACGTGGAAGTTGACCGTCGAGATGCTGATCGTCAATTCCTTCGCGCAATCTGGGGGTTCGTGAGTCCGCGAGCGAGAAGTCCGAGGGTCGCCTGTTCGCGGTCGGTGAGGTTGACCGCATACTCGGCGTCGTCGTTGACCGAGCGAGCGACGAGCGCCTGCATCGCTGCAGGTGCAACGACGCCGCGCCCTTGGTCGGCGAATCGGATCGCCGCCATGAGGTCGTCCTCGTCGACGTCCTTGAACAGGTAGCCGATCGCCCCTGCTTCGAGCGCCCGCTGCGCGAAGTCTTCATCGTCGAAGCTCGTCAGCGCAACGATCTGCACTGCCGGGAAGCGATCGCGGATCCGTTCGATCGCGGTCGGTCCGTCCATCACCGGCATCTTCATGTCCATGAGGATGACATCGGGCCTGAAAGCGGCGCACTGCTCGATGGCCTCTGCGCCGTTGCCGGCTTCGCCGACGAATTCGAGGTCGTCGTGGACGGAAATAAAGGTGCGGAGGCCCTTGCGGACGACGTTGTGATCGTCGACGACCAGGACTCGGATTCGTTCATCAGCTGTCATACGGCTCTCTGCGCGGCTCGGTGTGCCACGTCACCGCGACGCCGTGCCGATGTCGGGTTCGCTCGAGATCACCAGCGTCGGCCCCAATGTCGTGGGCTCGCTCCTGCATGATATCGAGGCCCATCGCCCCGGTCCGGAGTGTCCGTCACGGTCGAATCCGTAGCCGTCGTCGACGACCGAGAGGTCGACTCGAGAATCGGTCCCGACGAGCGTAACGGTGAGGCTGCTGGCATTCGCGTGCTTGGCGATGTTGCTCATTGCTTCCTGGGCGATGCGGTAGATAGCGATGTGAACGTCCGGTGGCAGGCTGCCGTCCATCTCGGCATGGACCGTTGCGGGGATGTCGTGGCGAGCGGCCAGTCCATCGCTGCAGGTGGGTGATCAGAACGGCCAGATCGGTCTCTTCGATCGTGTGCGGGCGCAACTCGCGCAGCAGCGTGCGCATCTCGGCAAGCGCTCCCCGCGTCAGGCGTTGCAGTTCGGCGGTGCTGCGCCTGGCCATGTCTGGGTCGCGTTCCCAGAGCTTGGGGAGGCTGCCCGCTACCAGATTGATGGAGAACAGGAGTTGGGTCACGACGTCGTGGAGGTCCCGAGCCAGCCGGCTTCGTTCCGCGGCCGTGGCCTGCTCCTCGGCTTGGCTGAGCAACTGTGCCTGCGCCTCTTCGAGTTGCGCCGAGCGCTCCTTGACCATCGACTCGAGATTGTCGCGGTAGCTGAGCAGCTCCGTCTCCGTCTCGATGGTGTTGTTGACCATCTGCAGGCTCATCGCGATCACGAAGCCGAGGAAGCCGAAGTCGGAGAGGACCACGAAGTCGAGCGCGCTGAGCAGGACGACGAGTTCCTCCACGATCGTGAAGACGAACCAGCCGAGACCGAACAGCCAGAGCGAGAGCCGCGTCGCGTTCGCCCCGCCGGAACTGCTTCACGTCCGCAACGACGACGTAGACGATCATCGCGATCAGTGCCACGCTGAGCAGGGGGAGCAGTGCAGGCTCCTGGATCTGGAGCATGAGCAATGTCTCATCCCACGGGAAGGTCACGGTTTCGACGCCCTGGGTGACGTTGGCGACCAGGCCGGGAGCGAAGATCCCGGCGAGTCCGTAGATCCCGAACGCGGCGGTGGCGACCCAGAGAAAGACGCGGGGCCGTACCTCGGTGTAGGCGGCCACGAACCAGAGGAAGGCGATGAAGCCCGCCGCCGCGAAGATCGCGCTGATCCGACTGGCTGCAGGCGAATTGATCGAGCGTGTCGGCCATGTACGACGACCGCGCCGTCATGATCGCTCCTGCATAGAACAGAGCGAAGAGCGCGAAGAGGAGGTTGAGCGTCCGATCGGACGGTCGGCGAATGCCAACGAACAGGTACAGGATGCCGAAAGCGAGGCAGAGACCGGCAACCACCGCAATCGACGTGGTGAAGTAGGGCAACGCGGTGTCTCCCGTCAGGTACCGGCCGGCTATCGAGAAGATCAGGCTAGCGACGGCAGCCCCCAAGGCGACTGCGATGCCGTGTCCCGGCCCTCACAGTTCGACCAGGGTGGAAACCAACAGGCCTGCCTGTGGATGCGGCAGGGCACCGGCCGATACGCTCGTTCGGTGAGGGGGCGAAGCACGATTCGCCGGAGGCATGCAGTGGAGACCATCTTCCGCACTCGATATCTGAGCGTGGTTGCGGTCGTGTTCACTGCGGTCGGCGCCGTCCTGATGTTCTTGATCGGTGCCGTAACGACGATTGACGCAGATCGTCACCTACTTCGGTGGCCACGAGGACAAGGCGTTCAGCAGCGATGCGGCGCTCGCCGCCACGGTTGAGATCGTTTCATCCCTCGATCAGTTCCTCCTCGGTCTGGTGCTCTTGGTCTTCGCCTACGGCGTCTACAGCCTCTGGGTCGTGGCGGACGCGACGGTCTGGGAGCAGGAACGAGCGAGACTCCACGCCCCGGATTGGCTGAACGTCACGAGCGTGACCGATCTCAAGGTGAAGCTCATCGAGGTCATCGCCGTTCTGTTGGCCGTGCTCTTCCTCAAGGGAGTGCTCCTCAACCCGCAGACGACCTGGCCCGATCTCGTCGTCCCGATCTCCGTCGTCCTCTTCGCTCTGACCGTGTGGCTGATCCGTCGGGCGGGGCATTGATCCTGGAAGCCACGACGGGCGCGCTTGCGTTTCGGCAGATAGGCTCGATCGAGTGACCACCCATACCGGCCTTCCGTGGCCCGTCGTGAACACCGAAGCCGTCGGCTTCCATCCTCTCGAGCGCGCGTGGTCGCCGGGAGCGTTTCACGTCCTTGCCAAGCCAACCGGGGCAATCTGCAATCTCGGTTGTTCGTACTGCTTCTTCCTTGACAAAGAGGAGTTGTACGAGGGAAGCCGGTTCCACATGTCGGACGAGGTGCTCGAGCGCTACATACGGCAACTAATCGACGCACACTCCACGCCGATGGTGACCGTGGCGTGGCAGGGCGGCGAGCCGACGCTGATGGGTCTTGACTTCTTCAGGAGAGCGATCGAGATTCAGGAGCAGCTCCGCAAGCCGGGCATGACGTTCGAGAACACCATTCAGACGAACGGCACGTTGCTCACGAACGAGTGGTGCGAGTTCCTCATGGAACACAACTACCTCGTTGGTATCAGCATCGACGGGCCGCAACCACTCCATGACGTCAACCGCGTCAACAAGCGGGGCGAGGGCACGTTCGACAAGGTGATGCGCGGCCTGCGCCTCCTCCAGAAGCACGGGGTCGAGTACAACGTTCTGACGACCGTGAACTCGGTGAACGGTGCATTTCCGCTTGAGGTGTATCGCTTCTTGCGCGACGACGTCGGGACGGATTGGATGCAGTTCATCCCGGTCGTCGAACGCGTGGACGAAGACGGGAACCCGGCGTTCCTGAACGGAGCCCACGCCTCTGAAAGGTCGGTCGGACCGGAGCAGTTCGGCCAATTCCTGAGCGAGATCTTCGACGAGTGGGTACGCAACGACGTGGGGTCGGTCTATGTGCAGACGTTCGAGGCCACGGTTCGCAACTGGATGGGCCTTCCATCCTCCGGCATGTGCGTGTTCAACGAGACCTGCGGTCTCGGTGTTGCGTTGGAACACAACGGCGACCTCTATTCGTGCGATCACTTCGTCGAACCCGAGTACCTGATCGGGAACATCGGCGACGTCGAGATGGGTGACCTCGTCGCTTCCAAGCGGCAGCACGAGTTCGGGATGGACAAGCGAGACAAGCTCCCGCAGTACTGCCTGGACTGCGATGTGCGCTTCGCATGCCACGGCGAGTGTCCGAAGAACCGGTTCATCGAGACGCCGGACGGCGAACCAGGCTTGAACTACCTGTGCGCGGGGTTCAAGGACTTCTTCCACCATGTCGGCGATCCCATGAAGGTCATGGTCGAAGCGATCCGCGCCGGCCAGACCGCCTCACCGGTCATGGCCTACATGGCGCAGCGCGACGCAGCTTTCGATGCTGCGGTTGCGAACGCCGGTCGGAATGACCCTTGTCCATGCGGGAGCGGCATCAAGACGAAGCGATGCCACGCCGCCGCCGTACAGGAAGCGCCGGAACGTCCTCAGATGCCAAGCGGACCGGGTCGCCCGCGGGCACGAGTCGGAAAGAGAAGCGAAGAGCGAGGAGGCTCGTCATGACCAAACGCCCGAACATCCTCATCCTGTGGGGTGACGACATCGGTTGGTTCAACATCAGCCACAACAATCGCGGGATGATGGGGTACGAGACGCCCAACATCGACCGTGTTGCCCGCGAAGGGATCGAGTTCACCGACTACTACGCCCAGCAATCCTGCACGGCCGGTCGTGCGGCCTTCATCACCGGCCAGAACCCGGTGCGGACCGGACTCACCAAGGTAGGCGTTCCGGGAGCGGACACCGGGCTACAGGCGGAGGATCCGACCATTGCCGAACTCCTCAAACCACTCGGCTATCGGACCGGCCAGTTCGGCAAGAACCACCTCGGGGACAAGGACGAGTTCCTTCCCACGAATCACGGATTCGACGAGTTCTACGGCAATCTCTACCACCTGAACGCCGAGGACGAACCCGAGCATCCGGACTACCCGAAGGACCCGGAGTTCCGCGAGCGCTTCGGACCCCGTGGTGTGATCCACTCGTTTGCCGATGGTCGGATCGAAGACACGGGTCCGCTCACCAAGAAGCGCATGGAGACCGTCGACGAGGAGATGACGGACCGAGCCGTGGAGTTCATTCGCGAGGCCCACGCCGCGGACGAGCCGTTCTTTGTCTGGTGGAACGCAACACGCATGCACTTCCGAACGCGTGTGAAGGAAGAGTCGCTTGGACTCTCCGGCCAGGGGTTCTACAACGATGCGATGGTCGAGCACGACGGATTGGTGGGCCAGATGCTCGACATCGTCGACGAGTTAGGTATCGCCGAAGACACCATCGTCGTGTACTCGACGGACAACGGACCCCACTTCAACACCTGGCCCGACGCGGCGATCACGCCGTGGCGGAGCGAGAAGAACTCGAACTGGGAAGGTGCTTACCGGGTCCCCTGTTTCGCTCGTTGGCCGGGGAAGTTCCCGGAGGGTGTCACACTCAACGGAATCGTATCCCACCAGGAATGGCTTCCCACCCTTCTGGCTGCGGCAGGCGAACCCGACGTGGTCGAGAAGCTGGAGTCGGGATACCGGGTCGGTGACAAGGACTTCAAGGTGAAGATCGATGGCTACAACTGCCTGGATTACTTCACCGGAGCGACGGACGAGTCGCCCAGAAACTGGTTCTTCTACTCGAGCGACGATGGCCTGATCACCGCCATCCGGTACGGCGATTGGAAAGCCGTGTTCTTCGAGCAGCGCGCCAAGACGATGCAGATGTGGGCCGAGCCGTTCGTGGCGCTTCGTATGCCGAAGATCTTCAATCTCCGAAGGGATCCGTTCGAACGCGCCGACGAGAACGCCAATGTCTATTGGGATTGGATGCTCGACCACGTGTTCGTCATATATCCGATGCAAGCCCTCGCCGCCGAGCAGCTCCAGTCGTTCCGTGAGTTCCCACCGCGACAGAAGCCGGCTGCGTTCAACCTGGACTCCATACTGGCTTCCATGGACGACGCGAGTGGAGGTGGCCTCCACTAGGCATTCGTCATTGGTTGGGGGCGGGGTCGCTAGCCCGCCCCCAACTCGACGTTGCAGCTAGGAATTGGACGACTGGAGTTCGACACAGTTGGCTGGCAGATCGTTGCCGCTGACCTTGAAATCGTCGCACGTAAGGAGCACATCATTGCGGGCCCCGATCAGGTAGCCGACGGCGAAGACAACTACGACGACCGCGCCGACGGTGATCTTGTAGGGCCGGGCGAGGTCACGGAAGTCCGGATTGATCGTCGAGACGAGAATCCAGGCAGCGAACGGAAGCGCGATGATGGTGATCAGCAGGGTCAGCCACAGCAATGCGCTCTCGCCTGCGTCTTCCGTTCTCGGATTGTCGACCCATGCGATCAGTATCCAGACGGTCGGGAGCAGCAGCACAAGGCGCGGCGGCCAGGTGTTCGGAGGAAGCCGCGTGAAGATCGAGCCAAGGAAGACAAGCGTTGCTGCGATCCACACCGTGAAGATCTGATCGAAGAACACCTCTCCGTAGGCGCCGAGATTGAACGCCAGCATGAAGGCGACGCTGGCGCTCGCGACGGAAATGAGCAGTGTGGCCCGTTCGGCCGGCGTCCCATAGCGGTCCGCGCTGTCGTCGATGTGTCCACTGTCGCCCATCTCCACCTCCGGTCCGGGGCGGCAATGGTGGCACGAAGAGCCATGCTGACCTGGGTTTTCCAGGATCGCCGCTCGGCGTCTGCCCCGGCTTCGTTGAATCGGTTGATCCGGCCGCAAGCGGATAGGATCCGCCGATGAGTCCGGTTGATCAACAGACACCGCGTCCCCGGAGCCAGATCGTCGACGGCGTTGGGATGGTGGTGGCCGGTGCACTCATTCTGCTCGGTGCGGCCATCGCCGAGTGGTTCCCACAGCTCGTCGGCTCGGGGCTTCTCGTGCTGGCGATTGTCGACGTCCGTCGCTTGCGACGGACACACGCACAGGCCGCGGCGTGGGCTCGCCCGATCGCCTATGCAGCGGCCGGCATCGCATTGTTCCTGGTCGATCCAGAGGGAACGAGAGCCTCTGGCGTCGTGATCGGTACGGTGCTGGTCGTCGTCGGTCTGGTCTCGCTGTGGCGAGCCGTGCGTTCATCGGTGGCGAGGGGAGAGCACTTCGTCACCGCTTCGGTGGCGTTCGCCTTGGCGGCTCTCGTGCTCCTGTTCCCCGGGACATCGCTTCGAGCGGTGACCGCCTGTCTCGGATTCGCAATCCTCGCCGCCGGATTTGCCCTTGTCGTGTTGACCCTCAGCGGTCGCATCGGCGGCGACGCTCTTCCGTGGCAGGCCTTCGTTGTCTGGGTTCGTGAGAAGCAGTACTCGGCGGACGAGCGCAAGGAGCTGGTCGACCGCCTCTACTTCGCCGGCGACGATGCCGGGGCGCGCCTCACCCGGTTTGCGACCCTGCTCCTGTTGGCGGCGATCATCGCAACTCTCGGTGTCGCGGCGGACAACGTCGCCGTTGTTGTTGGAGCCATGCTGATTTCGCCGATCACCGCTCCGCTCATGGGGATCGCCGCAGGGATCTTGCTTGGCCTCAGCCGTCGGACATTGTGGGCACTCGTGACCCTGGTCGGTGCGGCCGTGGGCGTGGTTGCCCTTGGTGCGCTGATGGGCGTCGTGATGCCGTCGTTCTTCCTCGATCGGAACAACCTCGTTTCGACGTTCGCCACTCCCACGTTGATCGACCTTGCCGTAGC
This sequence comes from uncultured Actinomycetota bacterium, assembly GCA_963785245.1. Classification (GTDB taxonomy): domain Bacteria; phylum Actinomycetota; class Acidimicrobiia; order Spongiisociales; family UBA5794; genus JAHEEL01. The sequence continues at coordinate 18,382 of CAWAUO010000017.1, forward strand.
CCTCGCCGCCGGTGCGGCAGGCGGATTCGCAACGGCCAGAAAGGACGTCTCGAACTCGCTTCCGGGCGTCGCAGTATCCCTGACGTTGGTCCCGGCCCTGGCGACGGCCGGTCTGTTGTTCGAGAACGGCGCCTTTGCATTCGGGTTTGGAGCCCTGCTGACATTCTTGACGAACGCGGTTGCGATCGTGCTTGCGGCCGCCGCCGCGTTCGTGTTGACGGGGTTTGCGCCGCTTCGCCGGATCGAGGAGAGCGGCCAGTCGGTGCGGTTCGGACTCGGGATTGTGGTTCTCTTCGTGGTGCTTGTGACGATCCCCCTGGCATGGACGGTCGAGGAGATCATCGACCGCAACGACCTCGTGTCCGGCGTCGAGGTAGCGACCCACGAGTGGCTCGGCGAGAACTCGGGCTACGAAGTGCTGGAAGCGACGCTCCTCAAGGAAGCGGTCGAGGTCAGGATCGCCGGCACGGGCGACCTCCCCTCTGTCGACGAACTCAGCGCCAAGGTCAACGAGACCGCAAACCGTGAGGTCGAACTCGTCGTGAAGGTGATGGAGCAGAAGACGCTGGTCCCTGGTTCGCCTGCAAGGGGCGGCGGGTAACTAGTCCGTTCGATGGCGACGAGTTTGGTTCTCTACCCAGCTGGCCAAATGCCGATCAAGGGGAGATGAGCAACCGTTCGACTCTTGGCCGATGGACCCGAGCAAGCGGGGCAGCCACGGCAGATCACGAGCCAACGTCGTGGCAGTCGGACCGTACTTCGGGGGTATGCCGATGACATTCCTGACGATGGGCAGCAAAGCGGACGATGGCTATCTCGAGCGTACCGCCGACCGCCTGCGCACGATGGCTGAGCGCACGAGGGGCCTCGACGGGGCCGATCCCGTTCGGGTCCGCGAACGCCTTGAGCACATGGACCGCCACGCCAGGCGTAACGGGGCGCTCTCCCACTCCGCCGCGTAGACCAACCCACTGTCCTTGGACCGCGGTGCAGCAGGTCCTGCCTGTGGGGGACTAGTCCCTCGGACACCCCGTGACTTATGTCTAACCGGTGACCATAAGGCCGGGGATACTGGCACCTACACAAGGCGGAGCGGTCCTGTCGACCGTGGGGGTCGGCGAATGGGAATCCTGCCGGTTGGGAACTGCAAGGAGTGGGGAATGCGGGCGTTTCGGTCAAAGAAGAACGATGAGGATGCAGCGCGTTATCAGGAGCGGACGGTTGGTCGTCTCCGCGCCTTGACGTCGGAAGAAGTCAAGGAAGCGTCCTCGCACGCGGACCAGATCCGTGCCCGCATCGAACGTATGACCACCGAGATCGCCAATGAGCCGTTCTCGGGGCGGCAAGTCATCTAGCCGAAGCCGCCAATGTCGTTGTGGGGGATCTTGCCGAGTCGACCAGCCTGATAGTCCTCGTACGCTGCCACGAGTTCGGCCCGCGTGTTCATCACGAACGGTCCCGCCCACGCGACCGGTTCCCTGATCGGGAGGCCGCCGAGCACCAGCACATCCATGTCTGGGCTCCGCGACTCCTGCACCTCGCTCGCGCTGATGGTCACGCGGTCCCCGGCGCCGAAGACCGCAAGATTCCCCGGCTCTGCCGGGCGCCGTTCCAGGCCGAAGGTCCCGCGTCCGTTCAGCACGTACGCGAGCGCGTTGAAGTCGTGACGCCAGGGGACTTCGAGACGAGCGCCGGGGCTCAAGGTCGCGTGAAACATCGTCATCGGCGTGTGCGTGGCCCCGGGGCCACGATGGCCGGCGAGTTCTCCTGCGATCAGGCGAACCAGTGCTCCCCCGTCCGGGGTGGTGAGCAGCGTGACCCGCTCGGCGCTGAGATCCTGATATCGCGGAGCGAGGAACTTGTCGGCTCGCGGAAGGTTCACCCACAATTGGAATCCGTGGAACAACCCACCGCTGACGACGAGTTCCTCGGGGGGTGCCTCAATGTGCAGAATCCCAGAACCGGCGGTCATCCACTGCGTGTCCCCGTTGGTGATGACCCCGCCGCCGCCGTGCGAGTCCTGGTGCTCCATGGTGCCGTCGATCATGTAGGTGACGGTTTCGAAGCCCCGGTGGGGATGCCACGAGGTGCCCTTCGGCTCACCCGGTGCATACTCGACCTCGCCCATCTGGTCGAGGTGGATGAACGGGTCGAGATCAGCGAGGTCGACGCCACCAAACGCGCGACGCACCGGGAATCCCTCGCCTTCGAACCCAGTCGGTCCCGTCGTTACGGACCGCACAGGTCGATCAATCGAATCGGGCGCCCCAGAATCGATTCGGGGTAGGACGAGCGTGTCGTCGACGGTCACAGCAGGCACGGCTTCTCCTCATGGTGTTGGATACCTGTAACACATTCGGTGCTGCGCCGATTCCGGACGCCAGAACCCGACACTTCAGCCAGCTGGGCCATGGTCAGTCGAGGATTCCTACTCGGCGGTTTCGTTCTCGTCGGAGGCCCGATCGTCGTTCGGGCTGTGGTAGACGACGTCGTAGCTCTTCGTGAAGTTCGACGCGAACGACATGATGAGTGCCGCGACCGGTAGCGCCATGAACGCACCCATCGGGCCCGCGATGGCACCGCCGGCGAGTGCCGCACCGAATGCGACCGCCCCGTTGAGAGCCATCGTCTTCGAACTGATCTTCGGACTGAGCCAGTAGTTCTCGATCTGCTGGTAGACGAGCGCATATCCCAGCACCACGAGGGCGCCGAACAACCCCTGGATTGCCAGTGTGAGCAGGATCGGGATGGCCGCTCCAATGTAGGTACCGATCGCAGGAATGAAGACCGAGACGAACCCGCCGAACACCGCAAGTGGGAGAGCGATCGCCACCGGCATGCCGACGAGGACCATGGTGAAGAGGAACCCGGTGCTGTTGATGAGCATCAGCAGCGTGCGGGAGTAGAAGTAGCCGCCCGTCTGCTTGATCGCCTCATCCCACGTCCAGCCGACCCGCTGCTGTGACTCGGGGCTCATGTGCGAGAGCACGGTCCGCTGGAATCGTGGGGCGTCAGCGGTGAAGTAGAACGTGAACATGGCGATCGTGGCAATGTTGAAGATGAAGGCGACGCCGCTGGTCGCAATGCCGACGAGGTTGCCGATCGCCCCCTTCGCCCAGTCCTCGACGATCTGACTGGTGCTCTGGGCTACGTCGTCTCCCGTTCCGGGAGACGGGAACTCGACGCCGAACGTGTCCGACAGCCAGGCGCTTCCGTTGGCGATCCATTCGCTGCCGCTCTCGCCGATGGACTGGGCGAGTTGGGTGATCGCCGGGATGAGGATCAGGATCATGAGCGCGCCGGCCAGGAAGCCGATGCCGTAGATCGCTCCTACCGCCGATCCCCGACGCCACCCGAAACGCTGGACGCACCAATTCACGGCCGGTTGCAGCGCCAGGCTGAAGAAGAACGAGAGGATGAGCATCCACAGCAGGCTGCGCATCTGTCCCATGGCCCAGAGTCCGCCGAGGGTGAGCAGCACGGCGCCGATCACCTGCCAGATCGTCTTGCCGGTGAGTTGGATGCGCGTGACCGGTCTTGTGCCGTCCTTCGACATGGTGTCTCCCGTTGGTCGTCGCGATCCGTCGATCTGTCACAGTGGATACGGCGCCATTCTGACGCGAGGACGGGTCGAAGCGACGCATTTGGGGTCCGGGGAGTGAGTACCGTCGAGAGTCACCAGACACGGAGGCAGTCGATGTCGGAACAGATCGGGTTCGTCGGGCTCGGGATCATGGGGTCGGGGATGGCCAGGAACCTCGTGGAGAAGGGGCATACCGTCGTCGTGTGGAATCGGACCGGATCCAAGATGCAGCCATTGGTCGAGATGGGAGCCGTGGCGGGGGCCTCGCCGTCCGACGTGGCCAGGCGCTGTTCGATTGTGATGATCTGCGTCTCGGACACGCCCGACGTCGATGCTGTTCTTCATGGAGAAGATGGTTTGCTTGAAGGGATCTCCGAGGGATCGCTGGTCGTCGACCACTCGACGATCAGTCCGGGAGCAACCGCCGGGTTCGCGGAGGAGGTTCGAGCTCTCGGCGGCGCATGGATCGACGCTCCGGTCAGTGGCGGCTCCGAAGGTGCGGCGAAGGGCACGCTCTCGATCATGGTCGGCGGGTCGGAGCAGGACGTCGCTCGTGCGACATCCGCCATGGAGGCGTTCGGGACGACGATCACCCACGTAGGACCGGTCGGCGCCGGTCAGCAGGCGAAGATCGTCAATCAGATCCTGGTCGTCGTCAACCAACTCGCGGTGTCCGAGGCACTCCTGTTTGCCCAGGCGGCCGGTCTCGACCTCTCGGCAACGCTCGACGCCGTCAAGGGCGGAGCGGCGGGTTCGTGGATGCTCGCGAACCGCGGTCCGCAGATGATCGAGCGTGACTGGCGGCCCGGGTTCACCATCGACCTCCAGCAGAAGGATCTACGTCTTGCACTCGAGGCAGCGGATACTGCGGGAACGCCGATCCCCGGTACCGCCCTCGTCTTCCAACTCTACCGAGCCCTCCAGAACGAAGGCCTCGGTGCAGAGGGCAACCACGCGTTGGTCAAAGCCCTGGAGAAGATGTCCGGCATCGAGATCGGCAGCTAGCGGCGCGTCCCGCTCCTCGCCTCTCTCACGAAGTGGGGGAGGCGCGAGCACCGGCCGCGAGGCCGGAGCGCAGCGGAGGGGGCTGTCCTCAGCGTTCTCGATTGAGCGGATCCGGCACGGACGCCGGGTCTTCAAGAGCAGGGGCGATCAGATGGAGCGTGTCGTCCATCTGATCGAGGACGTAATCGTCCCAGAAGCGCAGCACGAACCATCCGTTGCGTCGGAACCAGAGGTCGCGACCCCGGTCTCACTCGCGTTGCTTGTCGGTGTGCGTGTCGCCGTCGACCTCCACTCCACGATGAGCCGGGCCGGGAGACACGCAAAGTCCGCGATGAACGGCCCGATCGGCTCCAGCCTCCGGAACCGGACACCCATCTGTCTGCGTCTCAGGTGATAGCAGAGGCGGTCCTCAGCAACCGTCGGATCCGCCCGCATCTCCCGAGCAAACCGCAACGTTCTCGGCTTCCGATATGCCATGAACGAGTCGTACCGCGTTCATGTTCCCCATTCAAGACCATCGACACCATCAAAGTGTCCACGATGTCCCCGAACACCCGCCCACCAAGAACCCGGTCTTGACACCTGACGGCGGGGGAGACGACGAACCGTCCTCGCCTCTCCGCCGGAGCGGGGGAGGAACCCAGCGCTACACTCGCCGGCATGACGACTGAACAATCAGCAGTGCCTCCGGCGCCGGAGAAGTCGAGTAAGACCAAGACCATCGTCGGCGGGATCATCACGCTGATCGTGTTGGTCCTCGTCTTCGGCATCGTGCTGCCGCAGTTCGGCGACTACGACCAGGCCTGGGCGGCGATCAAGGGGATGTCGGCGCTCGCTCTCAGCATCTTGTTCCTGATGACGATCTTCAACATCATTGCCTACGTTTGGCCGTATCAGGCAGCTTTGCCAAGTCTCTCCTACAAGCCCGCATTCCTGATCCGGCAGACATCGTTCATGATCAGCAACGTCATCCCGATGGGCGGCGCATTCGGCATCGCGGTGCAGTACGCCATGCTGAACTTCTACAAGATCGGTCCGGGGGAGGCCACGGCCGGTATCGGCATCGTGAGCGCCTGGAACACCTTCGTCACGCTCAGCCTGCCGATCTTCGCCGCGGTCGGTTTGGTGATTATCGGCCAGGCACAGGGCATGGCGTTCCTCATTGCCCTCATCGGACTGATCGCCATCGTCGTCGTGGTTGTGTTGGTCGCCGCGATTCTCAAGAGTCCGGATACGGCCCGAAAGGTTGGGAACTGGGGCGATAGCGCGGTCAAGTGGGCATACGGCCTGTTCAAGAAGGAGCCCACCTTCAGCGTCGTTGACGAGGTCCTGAAGTTCCGGTCGTCAACCGTCGACGTGGTCAGCCAGGGCTGGCTCAGGATCACCGGCACGAGCTATCTCCAACAGTCCATGCAGTTCCTGATCCTCTGGGCGGCAATCTTCGCCATCCAGGGAGCCGAGAACGCACCGGTCACGTTCCTCGAGGCGTTCGCCGCCTTTGCCTTCGGCCGGCTGACGACCTTCATCCCGCTGCCTCCCGGGGGCCTCGGTACGACCGACGCGGCCATCACCGGAATCCTCGTGGGATTCGGTGCCGCCAACAACGATGCACTGGCCGCCGTCATGGTGTGGCGAGCACTCACCTACTTCCCGCAGGTGTTCATCGGAATCGGCACCTACCTCTACTACAAGGCCAAGGTGGGGAAGGCGGAGGCCGCTTCGGCCTGATCGCCGGCTCCTCGAAATCCGTCGGGTTCAGTCGACCGACGCATCCCCGGCGTGGCGATCGGTCGGCGAGACCTCGAGGTGGATCGACCGATCCTGGTGGTCGTGCCGCTCGGTCGGGTGCTGATGGGCCGGATCATCGAGGAAGAGACGGGTGTCTTCCATGTGGATCAGGCTCGGTCCGTATGCCGTCCGTAGATGGTCTTCGGTGAGGACGGCCTTCGGCGGCCCCGACGCCACGATCCTGCCGGACATGAGGATCACGTAATCGGCAACCTGCGCCGCAGTGAGGTCGTGGGTGGTCTGAACGATCGTGCACCCGTGGGACTGTTCCTCGTGGATGACGTCGTCGATGGCTTGTGCAGAGGTGATGTCCAATCCGGTGAGGGGTTCATCGAGCAGCAGCATGTCGTGGTCCTGTGCCAAGCCCTGTGCGACAAAGACCCGCTGGCGCTGACCTCCGGAGAGTTCCGTGATGTGCCGATCGGCCAGGCCGCTGATATCCATCTGCTCCATCGCTGCGGTGACCGCTGCCCGATCGCTGTACTTGAGGCGGCGGTACGGACCCGTCGAGGGGTAGCGCCCCATGGTGACGACCGCTCGGACGGTGATCGGCAGCGATTCGTTGACCCGGGTCGACTGCAGGACATACGCCATACGCCGGGGCCGGTCGCCGACGGGCAGCGTGGTGATGGAACCGGTCGATGGTTGGACAAGGCCCGCGATGCCGTTGAGCATCGTCGACTTTCCGGAACCGTTTGGGCCGATGATCGCGGTGATGCTGCCCTCAGGAATCTCGGCTGTTGATGATGCGACGGCGGTTCTCGATCCGTATCGGAACGCTGCCCCATCGATGATGACGGCCGGGTTGGTTATCGACACGACTCGCACCGTCCCTCGATCTCGAATCGGTGCCCGGTCACGGCGAATCCGTTCGCGGAGGCCATCTCCGCGATGAGTTTCTCGATGGCATGCTCCTGTTCGGGGTTCGGTATCACGTCGACTGCGGTGCCACACGATACGCAGACGAAGTGGTGGTGATGTCCGGCGAGCCACTCGGCGAGCTCGAACCGCATGATGCCGCCGGAGTCGTGCTGGGCGACGAGCACACCCGAGTCGGTCAACACCGACAGTGAGCGGTACAGCGACGAAAGGGGGACGGCATCGCCGAGTTCGGCATGGATCTCTGCTGCGGTTCTCGGACCACCGGCTTCAGCGATGGCCTGCACGGTCGCCCGCCTGCCGCGGGTCAAGCGAACTCCATCGGAGGCAAGATGCTGTTCGACCGACTGTTCCAGATGTTGCATTAGTGAGGGCCAGTGATAGCGTTCGTTCAAGAATAGGAATCATTCTCATTTACTACAAGGAGTCGAGAATGCGCCGCACCGCGATGGTGGTGGCCATCGCCGGTCTGCTCACTGCGCTCCTGACCGGCTGTGCGACCGATGACGGAACCGATGAGGGCGTGCGCATCGTCGCGACAACCACGATCCTGGGCGACATCGCTCAGAACGTCGTGGCCGGCAAGGCTACCGTCGAAGTGCTGATGCCGCTTGGCGTGAACCCGCACGACTTCCAGCCTTCGTCCCAACAGGTCGCGGCGATCCAGCGAGCCGATCTCGTGATGGCAAACGGCCTCGGCCTCGAGGTCGGTCTGCAGGACATACTCGAAGCAGCCGCGGCCGACGGCGTGCTGGTGTGGGAGGTCGCCCCCGACCTCGATCCTCGTCCGTTCGTCGAGGTTGCCGATGTCGAAGAGGACCACGACGACCACGAGGACGGAAGTCTCGACCCGCACTTCTGGCTCGATCCGCTCCGGGTCGCTGCCGCAGCCGGATTGCTCGCCGATCATCTCTCCGATGTGGCACCGGGCGGCGAGTGGTCGGCAGCAGCAGCCGAGTACTCCGCCGAACTCGGAGCGTTGCACAGCCAGAGCGTCGAGCAGTTGGCCGTGGTGGCGGTCATCGATCGGAGATTGGTGACCAACCATCTGTCGCTCGGCTACTTCTCCGACCTCTACGGGTTCGAGATGATCGGGACCGTGATCCCCGGCGGTGCGTCGCTCGCCAACCCGTCATCAGCAGAGTTGGCTTCGCTCGTCGAGATCATCGAACGTGAACAGGTGCGTGCAATCTTCACCGAGACGATCGAACCGGATGCTCTCGCACAAGCCGTCGCCGCCGAAGTCGGCTACGACGTAGCGGTCGTCGAGTTGTACACGGGCTCACTCGGTGAACCGGGGACCGACGGCGATACGTTGATCGGCATGCTGGCGACGAACGTCAGTCGGATCGCGGAAGCACTCGGAACACCGTGACCGGCCGCGCACGCCGCCGCTGTACCGTATCGGTCCGATGGATTGGCTGACCGCCCCCTTCGAACTGGCATTCCAGCAGCGAGCGCTGCTGGCAGGATCGCTCGCGGCGCTGACGACGTCCGTCGTCGGGACCTGGGTTGTTATCCGCGGCATGACCTTTCTCGGCGACGCGCTCGTCCACGGTGTGATCCCGGGGATCGCGCTCGCCATTCTGTTCGGCTTCAGTCCGTTGCTCGGCGCCGCGATCGCGGCACTGGTGATGATCTGGGGGATCAACCTCGTCCACCGGCAGACGACCTTCTCGGAAGACACGGGAATCGGCCTGCTGTTCGTCGGAATGCTCGGCCTCGGCGTGATCCTCATCTCGAAATCGAGCGCTTACAGCGGCAACCTCACCGCCATCCTCTTCGGTGATGTGCTCGGCGTCACTACCACCGACCTTGTGGTCCTCGCCGTGATCACCGTCATCGCGGTGGTGACCTCAGTGGTCTTCTACCGCAGCTTCCTTGTGTTGTCGTTCAACGAGCAGAAGGCCTCCCTCTACGGACTCCATCCCAGAGCCACCCACGTGCTCCTCCTGGCGCTCATCGTCCTGTCGATCGTCGGTTCGTTCCAGACGGTGGGCACCTTGCTGGTCTTCGGCTTGCTCGTCGGCCCGCCGGCAACGGCGGCCCTGCTCGTTCGTAGAGTCCCGGCGATGATGGCGGTCGCCGCCCTGATCGGGGTCTTCTCGGTGGTCGTGGGCCTGATCATCTCGTATCACGCCAACACGTCGGGTTCGGCCACGATGGCGGTGGTTCCGATTGTGCTGTTCTTCGCGGTCCTCACCACGAAGAACATCGCAGCGAGCGTCCGCGAGCGCAGACTCAACGATGCCGCTCGCTCAACGGCAGGCGCGTGACGGCGTGCACGAGTCCCATCCAACACCGGGAGTCGGAGCCGTTGTTGTCGAGAACGGGATGCTGCTGCTGATCCGGCGCGGTCGCGGGGCCTACGTCGACCACTGGGCGGTCCCTGGTGGGCGCCAGCGCCGCGGCGAGACGATGCGTGAGGCAGCCGCCAGAGAGACGCGCGAGGAGACCGGTCTCATCGTCGAGGTCGGGGATCTGGTGTGGGCGGGCGACATCCTGGATCCCACCCAACCACCCGCCTACCACTACACCGTCGTCGACTTCGCCGCGACCACGGTCGGGGGACAACTCAGGGCCGGCGACGATGCCGCCGAGGCTCGATGGGTCCCGCTCGATGAGGTCCGTGCGATGCCGCTCACGCCGACGATGCTCGAGCTCCTCGACCGGTTGGGACTCTGATCTCGGACTAGCGTCGCGGCCATGATCGATCTCACAACGGTTCGGGTCGACACGCCCGGGGCCGCCTTCGTCACCCACTTCAACAATGCCGGCGCATCGCTGCCACCTCAACCGGTGCTCGACACGATCGTCGGCTACCTCAACGAGGAGGCTCGCTCCGGGGGATACGAGGTGGCCGAGGCATACAGCGATGACCTGCGGGCGGTGTACGGCACCCTGGCCGAACTCATCGGCGCCGATCGGTCGGAGATCGCGATGGTCGACAGCGCCACCCGTGCATGGGATCTGGCATTCAGTGCCATGACGTTCCGTGCCGGCGATCGCATCCTCACCACCGAGAGCGAGTACGCGTCCAACGTCATTGCACTCGTACAGGTGACGAATCGCTCAGGCGCGTCGGTGGAGGTCGTCCCGAGCCGCCCGACGGGCGAGATCGACGTTGATGCACTCGACGCGATGATCGACGACCGGGTGCGACTGATCGCGATCAACCACGTCCCCACCAACAGCGGTCTTGTGAACCCGGCGGCCGAGGTCGGACGGGTCGCCAATGCCCACGGCATCCCCTATCTGCTCGACGCCTGCCAGTCGGTCGGTCAGATGCCGATCGACGTTCGCACGATCGGTTGCGACATGCTTTCGGCCACCTCTCGCAAGTTCCTTCGCGGCCCCCGTGGCACCGGCTTCCTCTATGTCGGGTCGGCGATGCTGGATCGACTGGAACCCGCACTGCTTGACCTCCACGGTGCGCGACTCGAAGCAATGGATCGGATCGTGATGCGCCCGGATGCGCGGCGATTCGAACTCTGGGAACGGTCGGCTGCCCTGGTGCTCGGAATGGGAGCGGCTGCCTCCTACGCGATGTCCGTTGGCCTTGACGCCATCTGGGAACGCAACGCCATGCTGGCCACCCGGCTCAGGACCTTGCTCGCCACGGCCCCTGGTGTCACGGTGCACGACATCGGATCGGTGCAGGGTGCGATCGTGACGTTCACTGTGGCCGGCGGGGACGCGAGCGCTCTCAAGGCGGCGCTTCACGAACAGGCCATCAATGTCTCGGTTGTTGCACCGTCATCGGCGCCGTTCGATTCCCTGGAACGGGAACTGCCTGCTCTTGTGCGCGCGTCGGTGCACTACTTCAACACGGACCGGGAGATTGACCGGCTCGTCGCAGCGGTCGCTGATCAGGGGTAGGGGTCGCCGGCCTTGAAGGCGGCGATCACGGCGGCCGCGGCATCGGTTGGGATGACGTAGGAGCGCCCATCGCTGCCTCTGTGGTTCTTCACCGGGAGCGTGATGCGATCGATGTTGGAGGAGTTCAATCCCAATGCAGCCCGTCCGAGGTCTGTCATGAGTCCGAGGCTGAGGCCCTCATCGGCGGTGATGTTGTCCGCGAATGTCGGAAGAAACGTCGGGAGATTGAACGCGCTCGAAGGAGACGCGACCTGGTTGAAGAGTTGCACCATGATGTCCTGCTGCCGCTGCGTCCTCGCGATATCGCCACCGCCGGTACCGGTCCAGGATCCGTTCTCATAGACCTCGTACTGACGAGATCGGGCGTACGCGACGGCCATCTCTCCGTCCAAGGTTTGTGCGCCGGCCTCGACATTGAGTCCCGACTTGCCGTCGCGGGCCGGGAGCGGGAAGTCAATGGTGACGCCGCCGAGGGAATCGACGACTCGGCCGAAACCGCCGAAATCGATTTCTACGAAGTGGTGAACTGGGATCCCGGTTTCCTGCTGGATTGTCTTGACAAGAAGATCAGGTCCGCCAACGACATAGGACGCGTTCAATCGATTGGTCCCGTTGCCCTCGATGTCGACCATGAGATCACGTGGCAGGCTCAGCAGTTGGATCCGCTCTCCCGGGATCATGTGGGCCAACATCATGACATCGGTGCGTCGCCCCGCGAATTCGCCGAATGCGTCTTCGTTCCAGTCGTCTGGCAGGCTCGACCGGTCGTCGGTGGCGATGACCAAGAAGTTGACGGGTTCACCCGAAGCGGGAGCAACGGTTGCCAGGCTCACCAACTCGGCGGAATCGATGCGCTCGATCTTGCTCTCGGTCCACCACACGTATCCGATCGTGGCGAAGACCGCGATGGTCGCGATGAGTAAGAGGCCAAGCACGGCCTTCTTCGCGAAACTGCCCTTCTTCTTCGCCGGTTGAGTCGGCGCAGGTGGCGGTGGCGGCGGCGTTGCCGGTATTGCCGGGAATGTGTCGGTGTCCATGATTCCTATGCGAATCGGGTTCTGTGAGCCTAGGAACGATCCCTCGATAGGAGGCACGGAGTACCCTCATCTCATGCCAAGCGAGACCCCAATCAAGATCCATTCACAGGACGTCACCGAGGGACCCGCGAGAGCCGGAGCACGGGCCATGCTGCGTGCCGTTGGCCTCAGCGAGAGCGATTTTGCGAAACCGCAGGTCGGTGTGGTCAGCGCCGGCAACGAGGTGACGCCGTGCAACCTGACCGGTCCGAAGCTCTCGGCGCGGGCGAGGGAAGGGGTCTTCGAGGCCGGTGGCGTCGGGTTGGTGTTCACGACGATCGCCGTGTCCGACGGGATCTCGATGGGCCACGAAGGGATGCGCGCATCCCTCGTCTCCCGAGAAGTCATCGCCGACTCGGTCGAGTTGGTCATGCACGCCGAACGGTTCGACGCCATGGTGTCGATCGCCGGATGCGACAAGTCGCTCCCCGGGATGCTGATGTCTGCCGCTCGGCACAACCTCCCATCGGTCTTCCTGTACGGAGGCTCGTCGCTGCCCGGCAACCTCGATGGTGTCGATATCTCCATCGTGGACGTCTTTGAGGGCATCGGCGCTCATTCGGAGGGTCGGATCGATGATGAGCAGCTGCTCCGTATCGAGCGGGCAGCATGTCCGGGGGACGGTTCCTGCGCAGGTATGTTCACCGCGAACACCATGGCATCGGTGGGAGAAGCGCTCGGCATGTCGCTCCCCGGCAGTGCATCCGTCCCCGCGGTGTCGACCCGTCTTGATGACTACGCTCGCCAGTCCGGCGAGGCGGCCATGGAGTTGTTGCGGAAGGGCATCCGGCCGCGTGACATCATGACCAGGGAAGCGTTCGAGAACGCAATCACCGTGGTGATGGCGCTCGGTGGATCCACGAACGCCGTCCTCCACCTGCTGGCGATTGCTCACGAAGCCCGCGTCGACCTCTCGCTCGAAGACTTCGACCGGATCAGCCGCCGGACGCCCCACGTTGGGGATCTCAAACCGTTCGGCCGCTACCACATGGTCGATCTCGACCGCATCGGCGGTGTGCCGGTCGTCCTCCGTGCGCTCTACGACGAAGGGTTGATCCATGGCGACACGATGACGGTCACCGGCCGGACCATGGCCGAGAATCTCGAAGGGGTGACGTTTCCCGACGAGCAGGACGTCATGCGGGCCATGGCCGATCCGGTGGCCGCGGAAGGCGGAATTGCGATTCTGCGGGGTTCCCTCGCTCCCGGCGGCGCCGTGGTGAAGATTGCCGGCATCGATCTCGACGTGTTCGAGGGCACGGCGCGGGTCTTCGACGATGAACAGCACGCGTTGGAGGCGCTGTGGGCGCACGAACTGAACCCCGGGGACGTTGTTGTCATCCGGTACGAAGGCCCGGCTGGCGGGCCAGGGATGCGCGAAATGCTCGCGATCACCGCCGCGATCAAGGGTGCCGGTCTCGGCAAGGACGTACTCCTGATCACCGACGGGCGGTTCTCGGGTGGCACCACGGGCCTGTGCATTGGCCACGTTGCTCCGGAGGCCGCGAAGGGCGGTCCGATGGGACTCGTCCGTGAAGGGGACCGAATTCGCGTCGACCTTCCGGAACGCCGACTCGATCTCCTGGTCGGCGAGGACGAACTCGAGCGGCGGCGGGCGGACTGGTCGGCGCCGGCCCCCCGGTACCCGACCGGCGCGCTGGCGAAGTACGCGAAGTTGGTCGGCTCCGCCGAACGCGGAGCGGTCTGCGATTGACTAGCGTGCCCCGCATGAAACTCAGCATCGAATACTGCGTCGTTTGAAGCTATCGCAGCCGTGCCGTGAGCATGGCGGATCAGCTGCTCGAAGAATTCGAACAAGCCATTGATGAGCTCACCCTGATCCCGTCCGGTGGTGGACGGTTCGAGGTCATCTTCGCCGACCGCTTGGTCTACTCCAAGGCGGAGACTGGACAGCACCCCGAGTACGAAGAAGTCGCCACCCCGATCAGAGAGATTCTCGGGTAGACCACTGAACGCCCGTTCCCGATAGCCTTCACATCGTGAAACAGGGAACCGGCAGAACCGTCCTCGTAACCGACCTCTTCGCGTCCGAAGGGCCGTTCCAGGAGGCGGCGAGGGACTTCGTCGCGGGGACCTGCAGCGTGTGCGGCATCACCATCGGCGAGCAAGACGCCCGATTCCACAACGCTGGCTACCTCTGCACAGACTGTTGGCAGTTCGCCGGCGGCGTCGGCCGCTGAGCCGCCCCTACGTCGCTCCGATGTCGACGCGTTCGCCGCGGACCCAGGTCTCGTAGACGACCGTCTCCCTGAGCTGATCCGGATCGCTCACGACCGGATCACGATCGACAATCACCAGATCGGCCCGGCTACCCGGTGAGAGTGGGAGTTGCTCTCCGAGGGCCGCCGCCGCGCCGTCGGTGAAGAGTGAGAGGGCACGGTCGGGGAGCAGGCCCTCACCCGGCATCACCCCCGCACGGTCTCGGGCGAGGGCCATGCCGGCCCACGGATTGGGCGACTCGACCGGACTGTCTGAGCCTCCACACATGCGGACACCGGCGAAGTCCATCGAGGCAAATGGATAGGTCGAGACGATGCGGTCGGCGCCGACCCGATCGGCGATCCACTCGAACTCCGACCCAAGGAATGCCGGCTGCACGGACGCGACCACACCGAGGCGGGCGATGCGGTCGATGTCGGACCGGTCGAGGACCGATGCGTGCTCAATACGCAGCTTGCGCGGATCCGCACCTTCGTCGATGAGATCTTCGTACAGGTCGATGACCGCGCTGTTCGCCCGATCACCGATCGCGTGAATGGCGACCATGCCCCCCATCTCGAGCGACGCCACGGCCAGTTCGCGATCGGATGGGCCCAACCGCATGGTGCCCACTTCGTCCGGGCGGTCGGCAAATGGGGCGTGCATGGCGGCAGTGTGCCCACCGAGACTCCCGTCGGCGAACCCCTTGTAGCCGAGCCAGCGGAGGCGATCGCTCCCAACGTCGAGACGCCTGGCCGCCTCGGCGAGGGCGCCGGCGGTACGGGCGATGACGAACGCGTGAACGCTGATCGGCAGGCGATCGGCCGCGGAGACGACGCGGGTCACCTCATCGCCCAGGCTTGCCCACGGTCCGTCGCCAAGGCCGAGGATCGCACCGATGGAGGTGATGCCCATGCCAGCCAGGCCGGTCATGGCGTCAAGCAGGAGTCGGTCGGTGATCGACCCTGACGCGTCGAGGCGTGTCGAGACAAGATCGATTGCGGTCTCACGCAGCACACCGGTTGGCTCTCCATCCGGGTCACGGTCGATCGACCCGTCCGATGGGTCGGGCGTGGATCGGTCGACACCGGCCAATGCGAGCGCGGCGGAATTGGCGATCGCGATGTGACCGCAGTAGCGATGGATCAGGACCGGTCGATCGGGTGCGGCCGCGTCGAGGTCGGCCCTCGTGGGGAGCCGGCGCTCGACCATCGACTCGTCGTCGAGACGGAGCGCGATGAATGGGGAACCGGGGGCGAGGCCGACGGACCCGTCCCGGATGATGTCTTGCAGCATCCCGATGCTGGTGGCTGCGTCCAGTGATGTTCCATACAGCGAGGAGGCGTACGGGACGGGGTGCATGTGGGCGTCGCGGATTCCGGGAACGAGGTAGGCCCCGGGATACTCGTCCACGGTCAGTCCCGGCGCGTCGAGCGTGCGGCGGTCGCCGGCAGCGACAACGCGGCTGCCGTCGAGCAGGACGGCGTTACCGTGGACTCCTCGAGCCGTCCGAACGGCATCGGCCACGAGGAGTCGACGGTGGCTCGTCATCTCAGCCGGTCGGGCACGAGCGGTTCGATGATTCCGCGGAGGTCCTCGTGAACGCCGGTGTTGCTCGCGAGGACGAGCGGTGTGGCGGGAACCGAGTCGATGCCGTACATGTCGGTGACTCGCCCCCCTGCCTCCCTGACGATGAGAATCCCTGCCGCCTGATCCCACGGTTCGAGGTGGAGTTCCCAGTAGGCCTCATATCGACCGGCGGCGACCCAGGCGAAGTCGAGGGCTGCAGAACCGACGCGGCGGATTCCGTTGACGGACGCGAGCACGGCGCCGACGACCGCCGCATACTCGTCCGCGTAGTCGCCGTGGTCGTAGGGGAAGCCGGTGGCCACCACCGACCGGTCCAGGTTCGAGATCGGAGAGACACCAATCGGCTGGTCGTTGAGGGTGGCTCCCTCACCGGCGGCGGCAGCGAAGCACTCGTCGCGCAGCGGGTCGTAGATGACGCCTGCCAGCGGTGTGGATCCCTCCCACAGTCCCACGCTCACCGAGACCTGGGGGATGCCGTGCACGAAGTTGACGGTGCCGTCGAGCGGATCGATGATCCACAGACGGCCGTCGGGGGTGGTCCCACCGCTCTCCTCCGCGAGAACGGCGTCGTCAGGCCGGTACTCCGCGAGGAGCTTCAGGATGGCCGCCTCGGAGGCATGATCGGACTCCGTCACCGGGTCGAAGCGACGCTTGTATTCGGGAACCACGCCGCGGTCGAATCCGTCGCGCACCAGTGCTCCGCCGGTCCGCGCAGCAAGCACCGCGAGCTCAAGATCGTTCATGAGAGAGAGACTAGGGGGGCTGCCGGTCGCCGGTCGCCGGCCGCCAGTCGGAGTCGCGGAGGAGCGGAGTCGCGGAGGAGCGGAGTATCGGCTCGTCTCTCAAAGCAGCCGACTCACTACCCTCGCTCTCTCATGTTCCCCTACCTTGCGGCATTCGCCAGCGCTCTGCTCATGTGGGCTGCGTTTCCACCGCTGGACATCGGGCCCGTTGCGTTTGTCGCACCGATTCCGCTGTTCTGGGCGCTGCGTCGCGTCGAGCGCGGGTTCGAGGCGGTAACGATCGGGTTCCTGTGGGGGACCGTGTTCTTCGGGATGCTGCTCTCCTGGATCACCATTCTCGGATTCATCGCGTGGGTCCCCCTGGTGCTCCTCATGGCGGCCTACTTCGCCGCCTACAGCCTCCTGGTGTGGCTGTTCCGTCTATGGCCCGCGTGGAGGTGGTGGCTCATCGCCATCGGGGGCTGGGCTGCGATCGAGTTTCTCCGGGCCCGCTTCCCCTTCGGCGGCTTCCCGTGGGGCAGCATCGGCTACGCGGCAGGCGGATTCTCCCCTCTGCTCGGGAGCGTTCAGTTGGTCGGACCGGCCGGATGGACCGTGCTTGCGGTGGCGTTCGCCGCGGCGGGCGCACTCCTGATCGAGTCGCGGGATCACTGGAGACAGTTCGTCGACACAACCGTCGTGATCGTCCTGCTCGGGGTGTTTGGCGCGTTGTTCGCTCCGAGCGCCGATGGCAACCAGGTTCGTGTGGCGATCGTCCAGGGAGGTTCCCCCTGCCCGATGGTGCATTGCCAGAATGAGAACCAGCGCATCTTCGAATCACATCTCGAACTCACGGAGACAATCCCGGATTCCGGCGCAGATCTTGTCGTATGGGCGGAGAACTCGACGGGTCCCCCGTTTGATCCGGAGAGCAACGACAGTGTGAAGGCGGCGATCATCTCTCAGGCCGGACGCATCGGGGCCTACTTCCTCGTGTCCGGCACGCGCAAGGTCGAACCCGACGGATTCCTGAACGTCAACATGTTGTACTCGCCCGAGGGCGTCAAGATCGGCGAGTACGCCAAGCAGCATCCGGTACCGTTCGGCGAGTACGTGCCGTTGCGGTCGCTGCTCGGCTTCATCCCGCAACTCGACCAGGTTCCGCGAGACATGGTTCGTGGCGCCGACCCGGTCGTCTTTCCCATGACCCAGGGCCAACTGGGATCGGTGATCTCGTTCGAGGGTGCGTTCCCGAGGAGCATTCGCGGCATTGCAGATGCCGGATCCCAACTCATGGTCGTGGCAACCAACGAGAGTTCATATGGCGACTCATACTCGTCGGATCAACTCATCGACATGACCAGGGTGAATGCCGCCGCGATCGGCCAGGATCTGGTCCACGCGGCCATCACGGGGAAGTCGACGTTCGTCACGGCGGACGGCGAGGTTGGGGATGGAACCGACCTGTTCACCGAGGAGATTCTCTACGGAACCGTGGCGATGCGTTCAGCCGGTCCGACGCTGTTCACCCGATTCCCGAATTGGATGACCCTGCTCGCGGTGATTACTCTTGCGGCTGCACTCTTCTGGCCGGGAGAGGGCGGCCTCGAGGCGATCGTGGGCCGTCACCGGCCGGACTGAAGGATCCCGTGCAAAGATTGTTTTGCAATGTCGGGATAGTGCAAATAGTATCTGAGCAACACATCCTCTAGAACCCCGATCGGTGAGGTCCACCACCGACTGCACGGGCCAATCCAACCGCTCTCTCCGGAGGTCATACATGTCCGACATTATGAAAGCTTCTCGTCCCCAGGGCCGGTCCCGCCGACCGAAGACGTACGACGAAGGCCGCGTCTGCGGAAGCGACGCCTGCGACACCGTCCTCTCTCGCTACAACCGTGCCGAGTTCTGCCACACCCACAAGCCGGTCAAGTACCCCCGTCTCCGTGGCGTGCTGACGCAGAACTAGAAGAGAGCTACCAGCTTCCAGCTACCAGCCAGAACAAGAAGAGAGCCGGCGCCCTTGGCGCCGGCTCTCTCGTTGTTTGGTTTCGCTCCGTCGTCTACGCCTCGTAGGCGGTGATCGCCTGGTCGAGGATGTCGATCCCGGCCTCGAGGTCGTCGAGCGACACGTTGAGCGGCGGGATGAACCGGATCACGTTGTTGTCCGGGCCGCAGTTCAGGATGAACAGACCAAGGTCTTCGGCCTTGCGCGAGATGAAGCCCCACGCCTCGTTATCGGGTTCGCGTCCGTCCTTCACGAGTTCGACGCCGATCATCAGTCCCAGGCCCCGGACGTCGCCGATGGTGCGGTGACGTTCCTGGAGATCGCCGAGTCGGGTGAAGGCGAAGTCCGATCGTTCTGCGATCCCGGGGATCACGTTCTTCAGTTCGTCGACGACGGCGGCGGACGCCGCGCACGATACGGGGTTTCCGCCGAAGGTCGTGCCGTGAGATCCGGGTGGGAACTTCGAGAAGATCTCCTTCGAAGCGCCGACGGCGGAGAGCGGCAGACCGTTGGCGATCGCCTTCCCCATCACCAGGATGTCCGGGTCGATGCCGTAGACCTGGCTCGTGAAGTAGTCGCCGGTGCGGCCGAAGCCGGTCTGCACCTCGTCAACGATCATCAGAATCCCGTGCTCGTCTGCGATATCCCGAATCGCCTTCATGAACTCGTAGCTCGCCGGGTAGTAGCCCCCCTCGCCCTGGAGCGGTTCGAAGAGGAAGGCGGCAATCTCGTCCGGCATGACCTCATGTTTGAACATCAGGCGGAGTTCGTTGAGGGCGTACTCGTTCGCCTCTTCCTGTGACATGTTCCACCGGTAGGGGTGGGGGAACGGTGTCACGAAGACCGACGGTACGAGCGGGAAGTAGCCGCTCCGGTACTTCGACCGGGAGGTTGTGTACGACACGGATCCCATGCTGCGTCCGTGGAAGCCCCCGCGGAATACGACGATGCCCTGGCGTCCCGAGGTCTTCCTGGCGAGCTTCACCGAGCCCTCCACGGCCTCGGCCCCGGAGTTCATGAAGAAGACCTGCTCGATACTGTCGGGGGCAACTTCGATGATCTTCTCGGCCGCGGTGGCGACCGACTCATAGAGAAACGACCCACCGGCGTGCCAGAGGCGGCTGAGTTGGTCTTCGGCGGCTACGGCGACGGTCGGGGGGCGGTGACCGAGGTTGGTCACGGCAATGCCGCAGGCAAAGTCGATGTAGCGCTTGCCGTTGGTGTCGGTGACCCATGTCCCATCGCCTTCAACGATCTCGATCTTCGAGTCGAAGGTGATGACTGGGGCGATTGTGTCTTGGAGTCGGCTGGTGAGGTCGGTCATGGTGTTCCTCCTGATTCGCGGGCGGATCCGTGCGAGACTGACGCTCGCTATGGAGCAGCGAAGAGGTGACCGCGTTCAGTCTGAGGAGTCCAGAACATGGCTTCATTATGCCGCGCGGAAGGAGTTGAGTAGCCGAGGAGCTGGGGAGTTGAGGTAGAGGGGCCCAGTTCCGGGGTTGATTGCCCCTTGGGGGGAAGGACCGCCCCCTACTCGCCCTTGAATTCGGGGGGTCTCCGCTCGATGAACGAGGCCATGGCCTCGCCGAGGTCGTTGGAGTGGAGGAAGGCCGCATTCCACAAGGCGACGTAGTCGAGGGCTTCGGCAACGGTCCGCCCGTCTCCGGCCCGGAGCACGGCTTTGGTGCCCTGGACCGCGAGCGGCGAGTTGACTGCGATCAATTCGGCCGTCTCGATGGCGGCGGCCAGGGTCGACTCCCGATCGGGGAGCAGGCGCGTGACCAGGCCCAGCGATGCGGCCTCCCCGGCGTCGAAATCCCGCCCCGTGTATGCGAGTTCCGCCACGCTCCCCGGATCGATGATGGAGGGGAGGCGCTGGAGTGTCCCGACGTCAGCGACCATCGCGAGTCGGGTCTCTCTGATCGAGAAGATGGCGTCGGCCGATGCGTAGCGGATATCGCAGGCCGTGATGAGATCGACACCTGCTCCGATGCAGTATCCGTGGATCGCCGCGATCACCGGCTTCGGGCACTCGGCGAGTGACGAGAAGGTGTGCTGCATTCTCTTGACCAGGCGCCGGGTCTGGGCCCGCTGAGCGACCGGCGAAGGAGGTTGGGGAGCCGCCGGGTCGAGGCTCCCGGTCACCATGGCCGGACCGAACATCTTCAGGTCCAGGCCGACCGTGAAGGCCCGGCCCTTTGCTGCGACGACAATGGCTCGAATCTCGGCGTCGTCACCGATCTCTTCGATGACGTTGGGGAACAGCGTCCAGAACTCCGGGGCGAACGCATTGCGTTGGCCGGGCCGATCCAGCCAAACGACGGCGACGGGGCCTCGGCGCTCGACCGTGACGGGGGGAGTTGCTTCCATGCCGGAAGAGTAGCGATCGATTTCAGCCGAACCTGTCGGTCCCCTCCTGCAGGCGATCGAGCGAGTCGACACTGAACCATGAGCGTCCGTCTTCCCCCCACAGCCGCCACTCGGCCTCATCGACGAGGCGAGTGTTCACACGATCGAGAGCGGCAATGATCGAACGCCCGCCTTCATTGAGGACACCCGTGGCAGCAGCGAGGAAAGCCGGCCGATAGACGGCACAGGTGACCTGCTGCCAGCCTGCATCGCCGGGCACAACGGCGTCGCCGTCGAGTTCGAGGAGGAAGCTCAGCGTCTCGGTCCGGACGAACGGGTGGTCGACGGCCACAAGCACAACGGTGCGATCGGGTTGGACGGTCAGCACGGTCTCGAGACCAGTCAGAGGCCCCCGGGTGTCCTGTCTGAGGTCCGGCATCGCTGTGAGACCGTTGGGTGCCGTCGATCGGCCGACCACCACGACGTCACCAATTGGCGACACAGCACGCGCCACCGTCTCGAGCATCGTGGCCCCTCCAACCGGGGCCATCGCCTTGTCGAAACCCATGCGGGTGCTGTCTCCGCCAGCAAGGACGGCGACGATCGGTCGGTTCATGGGGCGACGGTACCGGAACCGGAACGGCAATCCAGACCGTCAAACCCGGTGACGGCCGACGGCGACGTTGGCACGCACCCGACAAGGAGAGAGACGATGACGAGATCGAACCTGACGGGAAAGACACGAATCGCAACGGCGGCCCTGCTGGCCGCCGTTCTTCTGTTGGCGGCCTGCAGCGGGTCCAACGACTCCTCGATGGATTCGGCTCCGTTGGACTACGGGACGGAAGAGACAATCGCCGTCACTGACGGCGGTGAGGACGCTGAGGCGGAACTGGCGAAGGCCCAAGGGGTCAACGCATCGGCGGCGATCGGGGCCGACCTCCCCGTCGACCTGAAGGTCATCCGCGACGGGCAGGTCGACATCAGGGTCGAGCCGGGAACGTTCGGCCAGATCTCTGCGCAACTGAGGAGCATCGCCGCAGACCTCGGGGGATACATCACCGCAGGAGAGACGCACCTACAGGAGATCGACGACGTCGCTTACACCGTCGGATGGATCACGCTCCGCGTTCCCGAGGATCGGTTTGACGCCACGCTCGACCGGGTCGACGGTCTCGGCGAACGGCTCAGCCTCAGCGTGTCGAGCCAGGATGTCACCGAGGAATACGTGGATCTCGAGGGACGCTTGAGCTACTGGCGGAGCCAGGAGGAGTTCTACACCCGCTTGATGGACGAGGCCAGCGAGATCGACGACCTGGTGATCATCCAGACGAGGATGCAGGACGTGCTCCTCAACATCGAGCAGATCGAGGGGCGACTGCGCTATCTCGACAGCCGCACCAACTTCTCGACCCTGACCGTTGGCCTTACTGAGGTCCCGGGATCGACGCCGATCGAGGAACCCGACGATCCGGGGATCATTGAGAGCGCTATCGAGCAGGCCGGCACGGTCCTCCTGGCGACGATCGGCGGGCTCATCGTCGGCGCAGCATTCGTGCTTCCCATCGCCCTGCTTGCCCTCGTCGGGTTCGGCCTCTGGCGGGCGATCGCTGCGGTCCGCAAGCCCAAGGGCAGCGCGACGCAGCCATCGGCGCCAACGACACCGGAACATGAAGCGTCGGACGACTAGCCCGCCGTCCTGGTGGAGGCGTGGGTCAGTTGAGCGTGAAGGGCGGGTACTCGTCGGTCAGTGCGACGGTCCAACCCCACGCCCGCGCCCACCACCGCTGATAGTTCAAGATGAACTCGTGAAGACCGAGCGGCAGTTGGCCCGTGAGCACAACGATCACGTAGCCAACCCAGGCGACCAGGAGCACGCCGAAGCTCATGAGGAACAGGATGATGAAATGGGGGAGGGCGGCGAGCGTGCGGATGAGGAAGATGCCGAGCACCGCCAGGAGTCGGTTCCGGGGCTGGGGGGCAACCTCGACGGTGACCGTCACCGGGTAGCTGTTGTCGGTGCCGAACGTCGGATAGACATCCGTTGTGCCTGCGAACCAGGCGACGACCCGGGTGGTCCAGGCGAGGAAGATGATCTCGAGGCGACGGATCGGGTCGGGCAGGCGGTCCGTGAAGGCGATGCCCCAGTAGCCGATCCAGGCCAGGATTTGGATCATCATGCCGAACAGGAACAGCAGGATGATGTGTGGGAGCAGGAGGACCAGTTTGAGGGCCACGATACCGGCCGCAGCCAGCCACCGGTTGCGCTGCTCGTCGTCGACTGGCATTCGGACGGTGATCGGGTAGTCAGGGGATCCACTCATGGCGGCAACGGTACCCGGTCCGTGCTCTTCCGTCAGCCCCAGTGGGACTCCTGGTAGCGGAGCAGTTCGTCGGGGAGAAGGCGACGTGTCGAGTTGCCGATCCTGACATAAAAGTCGGCGGTCCTCGGACCCTTGGGCTCGTCGAGGAAGACGGGCCGCTCGGAGGGCCTCACGCTCAGTCGACAAACGGTCACCGTCGCGATTGGCTCGAAGGTGATCGACACGAGGGTTGTTGCGGTCTTCCCCAGTGTCCTCTGGAGAAGGTCGACGAGGAAGAGTTGATAGCGGTCATGATCCGGCGACTTACCGAGGCTGAGATCGTCGTCGAGACCGGTCGGGCTGCCGGCGTCATCGACGCCAATGAGGAGTGTTCCACCATCGCTGTTGAGGAACCCTGCGACGGTCTTGGCGACCACCAGTTCGAGCGCGGGGTCCCGTTGCTGGGTGTGGACGTTCCACCGGGCGGTCTGCTTGAACTCGACGCGGTCGGTCTCTCCTCCCGACGCGAGGTCGGCTGCGCTGACTGGTTTCGGCTGCCGCACACCGAGGCGGTCCATGACGAAGAGGACGATGCCGAGGATCACCACGGAGCCGAGCACCGATCCGACGATGGTCCACAGGCTGAATTCGAACAGGCCCTGGTCGACCCCGACCCAGTTCCCCACGACGGCTCCCACGGCCGAACCGGCGATTCCGACCAGCGTGGTCTCGGCCCACGACAGCGGTTGCCTGCCCGGCACGATCAACCTCGCGAGCCATCCGAATGCGGTGCCGCCCACGAGCATCGTGATGAGGACGAAGGCAGTCTGCATGGGTGGTGAGTGTATCGGCGGACTCGCTGCGAGTGAGACCTGGGCTCGGCGTCAGCGGATGTCGACGCCGCCGTCGCCTTCGACGATCCGGCCGACGACAGTGGCGACTTGGTCGTATGACTTGAAGCCGCGAATGAGGAGATCGGCGTTCTCCTCGGGCGCGATCGCCACGTAGCCGATCCCCATGTTGAACGTTCGGAACATCTCCTGATCGGAGACCGCTCCGAGGTTCTGCAGTACCCCGAAGACCTCCGGCATCTCCCATCGTGACTGCTCGACTACGGCTGCGGTCCCCTCGGGGAGGATCTTCCCAACGGCGTACGGGAGGCCGCCGTTCTTGACATGAGCAAGCCCGTGGGCCTCCGCCCGCGCGAGGGCGTTGACCACCGACTGTGCGTAGACGACCGACGGTTCGAGGAGAACTTCGGCGAACGTCTGGTCGGATCCGGGGAACGCTGCGTCGAGATCGAGTTGGTCCACGATGAGCGCCCGGACCATTGAGAAGCCGCTTGTTCTGAGATTGGGGCTGTGCACACCGATGATCACGTCACCCGCTTGGATCCGGTCGTTCTCGACCTCATCGCCGAGTTCCACGATTCCCAACGCGGTGGCTGCGAGGTCGAACCGGTCTCCGTCAATGACGCCCGGGTGCTCGGCCGTCTCGCCGCCCAGGAGGGCGACGTCGTTGTCGGCACACGCGTCGGTGATCGACTCGAGGAGCAGTTCGACGCGTTCGAGGTCGAGGTAGCCGACGGCGATGTAGTCCTGCATGGCGAGCGGCATGGCGCCACCGGTCGAGAGATCATCGGCCACCATCGCGAGCAGGTCGTAGCCGAGGCCCTCGATGAGGCCGGTCGCCCGAGCGATCTCAGACTTGGTGCCTATGCCGGCAGTTGACATCACCAGCACCGGCTTGTTGAACCCGGGTGGAACACGAAGGCCTGCGGCGAATCCGCCGAAACCGCCGAGCACGTCGTCGGTCCATGTGGAGGTGACACGCCAATCGATCCGATCGGCGAGTTCTGCTGCTGCGTCGAGTTCGACGCCGGGGTCGTATCCGTTGCTCATCGGTGCGGCCTAGAGGGTACAGGCCTGCCGCCGCGGTTCTGCGTCTCGCAGATTTCTTGTCGCCCACTGCCGGGGGTTCGATGGTTTCGTAGGATGAGAGTCACGGAGGACCCGTGGAACCCGATGCCCATCGAGCGTTCACTCGATTTGTCAAAGAGACAGAGCCGAGACTCTCGTACGCCCTGGCGGCGGCCTACGGCCTGGAAGTGGGAGCGGAGGCCACGGCCGATGCCCTCGTGTGGGCCTGGGAACACTGGGAGAGTCTCAATGACAAGCGCAATCCCGCCGGCTACCTCTACCGTGTTGGCCAGTCCAAGGCGAGGCGCTACCACCGTCCGAGGGTGCTGTTCCCGGCGTTGCCGGCCGTTGAAGCCCCGTCGGTCGAACCGGGACTCACCGCCGCGTTGGGAAGCCTGTCGAAGAATCAGCGGGTGGCCGTCGTGCTGATTCACGGGATGGACTGCAGCGAACGAGAGGTCGCCGCCCTGTTGGGAATCTCACGGTGGTCGGTCCGAACCCACGCCGAGCGTGGTCTTCGGAGAGTGCGCAGCGCATTGGGGGTGAGCGCAGATGTCACGAGTTGAGCATCAACTGCGCGAGTACTTCGATGCCGGCGTCGAACGGATCTCGGTCGATGACGTCATCGCCCAGATCGAGGTGCAAGAGGACCGACTCGAACCGCTCCGTTCTCGGCGCACGCTCAGGCCGGCATGGGCGGCGGTTGGAGCATTCGCCGCCACGATCGTGGGCCTCGGCGGGTTCGCCGCTGCCCTCAAGCTGTCGGAACGGGTCACCGGGCCGTTCGGCGCCGAAGCGTCTGAGATCGTGGCAACCGATGGCGGGACGCTGGGGATCTGGCTGATCGCAGCCTTCGTGGCTGCGTTGGCCGCTGCAGGGGTGACGTGGCTGATTCGCAGGCCCGCGAAGCGAGAGACACTGGACCAAGAGGATCAAGGAAAGGTGATGGTCATGGAAACCATTGACGACACCGACAGAAGCGTCGGCACGACGAAGGAAGCGAAGAAGCCCAGCCGCTGGCCGACGGTCCTGGTCGTCGTGCTGGCGGTGGCCCTGGTAGGCCTGGTCGCATGGATGGTTGTCATGATGCGGCCGAACAGCCCAAACGCGGCACCGCCGGAGATCGTCCAACTGATGGAGGACTACACCGCCGCTTGGAACGCCCACGACGCGGACGCGCTCGAAGAACTAGTGACCGATAACTACCGGATCCGCGGCTCTTCCGACTTCGATCAAGACATGGAGAGTGTTCGGTCCTACCTCTTTCCTCTGTTCGATAGCTGGGACTGGCAGGTGACGAACGATGGGCCCTACTACGCCGTCACCGATGGTGGGAATACCTGGTACGTCTCCTCGGAGGGTGGCGTGGTCAATCGGAGCGGAACCGACCACGTTCAGGAAGGCGTGTGGACGGTCGTCGAACTGGACGGGGGATTCCGCGTCGCGGAGCACAGCTTCGTGGGCGGGTAGCCACCATCTCACCGGAACGAATCCCCCGGCATCGTGTCGGGGGATTCCCGCGCTCGGCGTTGTCTTGAGCATCAGCGTTGGCGGCCGACGTACCCCGCTCCTGGGATAGCCAACCTCAGAATGGCGCGACCATCAACACGGCCACGAGGTCGAGCGCAATCACAGCACCCGCTATTGCCGTTCGTATCCCGACGGCGTTCGACTTCCCGGCGGCGAGAACCGACCACAAGGCGGCGATGCCGAGGCCGGCGACGAAGCCGCCAAGGTGGGCGAGGCCGTCGATGCCGGGTGAGAGGCTGATGACGACGTTGATGGCGAGCAGCACGAACAGTTGGGTGAACATCGAACGGCCGCCGGGGGTCTTGCGCATCTTCCACGCAACAAAGATCCACGCCCCGAAGAGGCCGAAGATCGCACCCGACGCTCCGATGCTGACCTGCTCGAGGGGGCCGAGGAGGTAGGAGAGCAGTCCGCCTGCACCCGCGGTCGCCAGATAGAGCGCGGCGAACGGGACCGAGCCCACCTGCTGTTCCATGCGAGGGCCGAACAGGTACAGCGCATACATGTTGAACCCGAGGTGGATCCACGAACCGTGAAGGAGTGCGGCCGTGAAGATGCGCCACCAGTCTCCTGCTTCGACGAGCCAGTTCGCCTGGGCGAACGTGTTGGTGAACCACACGTCGAGATCAATCGACAGCATCCCCGCGACGAAGATCGCGACCGTG
Source organism: uncultured Actinomycetota bacterium (assembly GCA_963785245.1). Classification (GTDB taxonomy): domain Bacteria; phylum Actinomycetota; class Acidimicrobiia; order Spongiisociales; family UBA5794; genus JAHEEL01. The sequence continues at coordinate 45,898 of CAWAUO010000017.1, forward strand.
ACCGCCATGATCGTGAAACTGACGGGTGCCGTCTGGAAGGTCGGCTTGCCGTAGATCTGGCGGCCCTGGATGACGCGGTGACGGCCGCTCGGGGCGGCGCAATCCGGGCAGAGTTGACCGACCGCGTTGTCGTGGCTGCAGTCGACGCAGATTGACTTCCCGCAGCGACTGCACGACAGGCCGGTGATCCGGTCCGGGTGGCGGTAGCAGACGGGGACGGTCGTTTCAGAGGACTCCATGTCGACCGCAACCTACCGATTGAGGCAGCATATTCCGACCGATCGGGATGAGAACCGTTGCCGGCTCAGGGTCTCGGGCTATCGGCCGATCCGGTCGAGGTTGCGGAAGACCATACCGCCCGCGGAGAGGAACCACGGCTTGCCCCGGTAGTAGAAACGGGTGGGGTGGGGGAGTCCGAGGAAGGCGTCATCGTCGACGGCGCCGCCGATCAGACCGCCGGCTGCCGTGCCGAGGTAGGTGGCGAGGCTCATGCCGTGTCCGCCGTACCCGACTGCGTACCAGACGCCGCTGTCGGTCTGTCCGAGATGGGGGAGCAGGTCGAAGGTGGCCGCGAGCTTGCCGCCCCACACGTGGGTCAGTTCCACGCCTTCGAGATCGGGGAAGAGTGTGCCGATCGCAGCTTGCATGTCGTCCGCGACCTCTGACAGTTCGAGATTCGGCGAGAGATTCGGCCGGCCTCCGAAGAGGAGTCGATTGTCCTCGGAGCGCCGGAAGTAGTTGAGGAACCTCCGCTGCGTCCAGTAGACGCGGTCTTCCGGCATCAGGCGCTCGAGCAGGTCTGGATCGAGAGGGACGGTCGCGACCATGTAGGAACCGATGGGGACGATCTGGCGCCGGATCTCGGGAACGAGACCCTCCGGCGTGTAGCCGTTGGTCGCCTTGAGCACGTCCCCGGCCTGAATCGTCCCCTTGCTCGTGGCGACGAAGTGGGTCGCTCCAGAGCGGTACAGACCGGTGACCCTGCAGTGCTCGACGATCGGGACGCCGCGACGGGCCACGCCGCCCGCGAGTCCGAAGCTGTACTTCGCCGGATCGACGGCGGCATCCGCGGAGCTGACGACGGCGTATGCGAACACGTCGGAGCCGATGACCGAGGTGAGGTCGTCGCCTTCGACGACGGTGGTCTCGAAACCGTACATCTCCTGCATGGCACGGGATTCGTCGCGTGCTGCGTCGAGTCCGCCCTTCCGATATCCGAGGGAGACGGCGCCACAGCGCCGGAAGTCCGCGTCGAAGCCGTCCTCGATGCCGAATCGCTCGGCCATGTCGATGGCCTCGAGCGAGGCGTTCCACAGTGCCCGGGCCGTGTCTGCGCCATACCGTTTCGTGAGGGCGGCGTTGCCGGGCTTCAGCCCGTAGTTGAGTTGGCCGCCGTTCATCGCCGACGCACCCTGGCCGAGTTCCATGGCATCGACGACAACCACGGATCGCCCGAGGTCGGCGAGGCGTCGTGCTGCGGTCAGCCCGGTGACCCCGGCGCCGATGATGACGACGTCGGTAGTCGGCGGCGGATCCTCAACCGTCAGCCCATCCGGCCGCGGTGTTCGATCGGTCCAGTAGGGAACCGTTTTCATGCGAGCGATGTTACCGACTGGGCACGGGGCCCCGCATGTCGCACCTGGCGGCGTATTCCTTTCCCTGAGGTGTACCGACCAGGACCGTTGTTCACGCGAGAGACGCATCGCCTGACCGCACCTTCGCCTCTCCTGTCGGAGGTGGGAGAGGCGCGAGCATCTGGCCAGAAGGCCGGAGCGCAGCGGAGAGGGTTCCGGGAGCCTGGACCGCGACAATGAGGCCTGCCGCGATTCGAGCCGCCTCCTCTGCGACCGGACATCCGTCCGGCCGCGTCCCCCACTCCGCACAATTCGTGAGGCAAACGAAGACCGTCGTCCCGCTCGTTGTGTGGCTCGTGGCTAGCCCTCGTACACCACGTCGCCATGGACCATCGTCAGATCGACATTCGCGGAGAACGCGTCTGTGGCGGTGACGAGGGGGCGGTCGATGACGACAAGATCGGCATCGAACCCGACATCGACTCGGCCGGAGTGCGTCTCGCGATGGGCCCCCCACGCCGAACCGGCGGTGTACGCCGTGATCGCCTCGTGCATCGAGATGCGCTGCTCCGGGAGGAACGGTTCCGGTCGTGAGGTCGGCCTGGTACGCGAGACCGCTGTGCCGATCCCGAGAAGCGGGTCAGGTGAGGAGACGTTCCAGTCGGATCCGAACATGAGCGGTGCGTCGGCGTCGAGGAGGGAGCGCCAGGGATACTGGTGTTCCGCCGCCGCTGGGTTGAGAAAGGGGACCGTGAGGACGTCCATCTGGTCCTCGTGACGAGCCCAGAGCGGTTGGGCGTTTGCACCGGCGCCAAGGGCTGCGAACCGCGGCACGTCGGCGCGGTCGACGACCTGTATGTGGGCGAGGTGATGTCGTCGCTTGCTGTCCCCATTCGCCCGGATCGCGGCCTCGATGGCATCGAGGCCCTGTCGCACCGCACGATCGCCAAGGGCGTGGAAGTGCACCTGGAATCCTGCAGCGTCGAGCATCGTCACGTAGTGGATCAGGTCCTCTGGATCGATGAAGTCGATGCCACGATTGTCGGTCGGATTCCCAGCGCCGTCGAGATACGGTTCGAGCATCGATGCGGTCTGGTTCTCGGCCACACCGTCGAGCATGATCTTGATCGATGTTGCCCGGTAGCGCCCGGGCGGCGTGGCGTCTCGCCGGGCAGCGAACGCTTCGACCTGCTCGGCACCTTGGGTGCGCTCCCACCAGAGGCCGCCGAGGACGTCCGCGATGAGACCACCGCGGCCGTCGAGGGTTACGTAGGCGTCGTGGGTTGCCGGGTCGACCATGGCGTCCTGCCAGGCGGTGATACCAAGGGAGAGCAGGTACTCCTGTCCAGCGAGGATCCCCGCGATTCGTTCCTCAGACGTCGGGACCGGCATAAACGGCAGGATCATGTCGACCGCGCCCTCTTGGAGCGAGCCGATTGGGTTGTCGTGCTCGTCGCGATCGAATCGGCCATCCGGCGGATCCGGCGTCGCTGCCGTGAAGCCGGCGATCTCAAGGGCCTTCGAGTTCACCCATGCCCCGTGATGGTCAGAGTTCCACAGCATGACCGGACGATCGGGGACCACGGCGTCGAGCGCTGCGGCCGTCGGAATACCGCGGTCGAATGCCTCCATGGACCACCCGGCACCGGTGATCCACGGCTTGTCGGATCGATCGGCGTACGCCCGGATCTCGTCCAGATAGGCCCGTTCGGTGTGAGGAGTCTCGAGGAGGTGGCAGGCGACGAGTTCGAGGCCCGCCATCGACGGATGGACATGCGAATCCTGGAAGCCCGGGAGGAGCGGTCGCCCCCGGAGCTCGATGACGTCATCGGCGCCGATCGCCAACTGGTCCGAACCAATCGCAGCGATCGATCCCCCCTCGACGAGAACGGCGGTTGCCCCCGAATGGCAATGAACAAGTCCCCCGACAAACGCGATGCTCATGGCCCGGATGCTAACGAACCGGACCGAACGGGGGCGTACCTGATGGCGCGGAAACGGGGGCGGCGAGAGCCGCCCCCGCTTCACCGGCGACTGATCAGCCCTTGGCTTGGGCGAAGGCGTCGGCATAGTTGAGGGAGAAGTCCCCGACGTCGGCGATGAACTCGAGGTTCGCCATCGTCTCCTCGTCCGGGAAGATCGATGGATCTTCGAGAATCTCCGGGTCGATGTACTCGTACGCGGCCAGGTTCGGACTCATGTAGTACGTGTAGTTCGTCAACTCGCCGCCGTTCTCAGGATCGAGAATGAAGTTGATGAACGTGTGCGCCGTGCACGGATGCTCGGCCGTGATCGGGACCGCCATGAGGTCGACCCAGATGATGCCGCCTTCCATCGGGACGGCGTATCCGAAGTCCTCGTATGCGTCGTAGTCGTCGGTCGAGATCTCATCGAACGATCCGAAGAACCCACCATTCCAGCCGTGGGCGACGACGGACTCGCCTGCAACCAGCAGGTCGTCGAACGCCGCCGAGTCGTAGGCCGCGATGCGACTGTTCGCGTCTGCGAGCAGAGCGGTCGCCTCGTCGAGTTGACCCTGATCGGTGGTGTTGACCGAGTAGCCCAGGTACTTGAGAGCAGCACCCAGTGTCTCGCGCTCATCGTTCAGCATCGTGATCATTCCGGTGTACGGTTCGCTCATGTCCGGATCGAAGACGAGGCCCCACGAGATTCCGTCGGAGTCGTCGACATACTCGTATGCGAATCCGAGGCCGCTCGTACCGGCCTGATACGGCACCGAGAAGTCACCGCTCGGATCGAACGGCATGCCGGTGAACAGGGGATCGACGTTTGCGAGATTTGGGATCGCGGCCTTGTTGATTGCGGCCAAGAGGGCAACCTCCGGGTCTGCCATGGTCGAGACCATGTAATCGGACGGAACGATCAGGTCGTACGGCGCGCCGCCGGCCTCGATCTGGGCGAGCATCGTCTCGTTGTCCTCGTAGAACGTCTGGATGATCTTGACGCCGTACTCCTCCTCGAATTTCGCGACGAGGTCGGTGACTTCGTAGTCCTCCGCGGCGGACCCGTACGGGATGTACTCGGTCCAGTTGTAGAAGTTGAGATCGCCGTCGGTCTGCCCGGGGGCGCACGCTGCGATTGCTGCATCGAGATCGCTGCCACCTTCGTCCATGGCGACCGTCGTCGTGGTCTCGTCGGTCCCCGAACCGGCAGTGGTCGTGGTCTCGTCGTCTGAGTCGCTGCTACACGCCGCGGCGAGCATCGCCACGACAGCAATCAGTATCAGGATTCGCTTCATGTCTATTCCTCCTTGTTTCTGCCCATCCCCGACTTCGCCTGGAACCCCAGGGAAATGAAGACGAGCGCCATCGAGATCGCCAGCATGAGTGTTGATACGGCGTTGATTTCCGGTGTGACCTGCCTTCTGATCAGTCCAAACACGTAGACGGGCAGGAGGTTCGCTCCCGGCCCCTGGACGAACTCCGTGATGATCACATCATCGAGGGAGAGGGTGAGGGCAAGCAGCGCGCCACCGAGGACACCGGGCATGATGAGTGGCAGGGTCACTCGACGGAACGTCGTCCACCGATTGGCATAGAGGTCCATCGCCGCTTCTTCGAGCGAGCCGTCGAGGTTCGCGAGGCGTGCTCGCACGACGATTGCGACGAACGAGGTGCAGAAGGCAATATGGCCAAGGATGATTGTCCAGATGCTGAGGTTGATCGGGAGCACTTGCGTGAACCAGATGAGCAGCATCGCACCCATCGTCACCTCGGGAATGATGACCGGCAGATAGAGAATCACGTCGAAGGCTTGCTTCCCCAACCACTTCCGGTACCGGTCGAGGGCGATGCCGGCCATGGTCCCGAGCACCGTCGAAACCGCCGTCGCGACGATGGCGACTTTGATCGAATTCCCCAGCGCGTTCATCATCTCGGGGTTGTTGAACATCCGGTCGTACCACCTGAGCGTGAACCCGCCCCAGTCGCCGACGTTGCGGCTGTCAGAGAACGAGTAGATCACCAGGATGAGAATCGGGAGGTAGAGGAACCCGAAGACGAGCCAACCGTTGAGGGTGAGGAGTCGGTCGACCCACGGCCGATGGGCGGTGCCTTGTTGCACACTCATAGCGTCTTCCCTCCCTTCCGGAAGTAGATGACGGTGGCAATCATCATCACCGCGAGGATCGTCACCGACAGCGTTGCCCCGAACGGCCAGTTCCGTCCCGACTTGAATTGCGTGACGATGTAGTTGCCCAACAGGGTCGTCTTCGCTCCGCCGAGCAGGTCGGGTGTGACATAGGCGCCGAGGCTGGGGATGAACACGAGGATCGAACCAGCGATGATCCCGGGTTTCGACAGCGGCAAGGTCACCTTCCTGAAAGCTTCCCACGCACTGGCGTAGAGATCACGCGCCGCTTCGACGAGGTTCCAGTCGAGGTGCTCGATGGCGGCGTAGAGCGGGAGCACCATGAACGGCAGATACCCATAGAGGAGACCGATGAACACCGCTGGTTCGGTGAACAGCATCTTGCCCCAGAGTCCGGTCGCCTCGCCGATCTCGGTGACGAGACCGTTCGAGTCGAGGAGCGTCCGCCACGCATACGTGCGGACGAGGAAGTTGGACCAGAAAGGGATCAGGACGAGAACGAGCAGGAAGTTGCGGGTCATCGCCCGCCTTCTGGTCGCGATCCAGTAGGCGAACGGGTAGCCAATGAGGAGACAGAACACGGTATTGAGGAACGCGAGCCACAAGCTGCGGACCGCGACCGTTCGGACGAGGGGTTCGCCGAGTTTGATCCACCACTCAAGGGTCCATTCGCCGAGAATTGGCTTGCCGGTTCGGCTCCGCTCGGTGAACGAGAAGACCACGATGATGATCAGCGGGAGAACGAAGAAGAAGACGAGATAGGCGTAGGTGGGGAGCGCCGTGAAGAACCCGCGCCAACCTTCGGCCCGTTCGGCCTTCTTCTCGAGATCGGGGGTGGCGACCTCCGGCGGTGGGTCCTCCAGCATTGTCATGACGTCAGCGCCTCCGCGGCCTCCCGATGGAAGCTGACCGTTACCTCTTCTCCCGTTGTCCATCGGCGGAGCGACGGAATGTTTTCGAGGCGGGCGTCGATCACCTCGCCGCCGGGGATCTCGATCTCGTAGTAGATCGACTCGCCGAAGTAGAGCTGACGGGTGATGGTCGCCGGAATCTGGTTCCGCTCGGCGGGAGCGTTCGGATCTCTACGGGTGTGGATCTGGACCTTCTCCGGCCGGAGGGTGAGCGTCACGTCCGTCCCGGCCGGCGCGTTGCAGCGGGCATAGACGAGTTCACCTTCGCCGATCCGAATGCGACCGTCGTCGGTGACGGTCCCGTCGATGAAGTTCGTCTCGCCGATGAACTCGGCGACGAACCGGTTGACGGGATGCTCGTAGATCTCTTCGGGGGTTCCGATCTGGAGGAGTCTGCCCGCATCCATGACGCCGATCCGGTCGGACATCGTGAGGGCTTCTTCCTGGTCGTGTGTCACGTAGATGAAGGTGATGCCGACTTCGGACTGGATGTCCTTGAGTTCGATCTGCATGGCCTGGCGCAGCTTGAGATCGAGTGCGCCGAGCGGCTCGTCGAGCAGGAGTACCTTGGGACGGTTCACGAGGGCCCGGGCGAGCGCCACGCGCTGCTGCTGACCGCCCGAGAGTTGGCTCGGCTTGCGCTGCTCCATGCCCTCGAGGTGGACGGCCTTGATTGCGTCGGCGACCTGGGCGGCGACCTCGTCCTTTGGAACCTTGCGCATTTGCGGACCGAACGCCACGTTCTTCTCGACGGTCATGTGGGGGAACAGGGCGTAGGACTGGAAGACCGTGTTGATCGGCCGTTTGTTCGGCGGCCGTAGCGCCATCTCTTCGCCGAACACCTGGATGCTCCCCTCGGTGGGGAACTCGAGGCCCGCGACCATGCGGAGCATGGTGGTTTTCCCGCAACCGGATGGGCCGAGCAGCGAGAAGAACTCGCCGTCCACGATGTCGAGTGACACATCATCGACGGCGGTGACGTCGGTGCCGAATCGTTTCGTAACTCCGCGGATGCTGACGGCCGCAGTCATGTCGCCTTTCCTATGTCGATCACCATGGTCTGAAGGTCGGTGAAGTCGTCGATGGTCCCGCGACCCCAACCAGATGATGTCCCCGCCGCACCTCCGAACGGCTGGAACGTCTCCCAGAAATCGGTCGAATCGTTGATGACGACCGTGCCCGCCCGGATCCGGTCGGTATACCAGAACGCCTTGTCGATCGATGACGTAAAGACGGCGGCCTGGAGTCCCAGGTCTCCGCTCGCCGTGACGGCGATCGCCTCCTCGTCGTCGCGAACGGTGACGATGGGGAGGACCGGTCCGAAGGTCTCTTCCCGGGAGACGAGGGCGTCCTCCGGCACGGCGTCGATCATCGTGAACTCGTAGTAGAGGTCGGTGGGGAACCCGGAGGCGCGGTGCCCGCCGGTGAGAACCCTGGCGCCGCGCTCGCGGGCGTCGGCGACGTGCAGGTCCATCTTGCGGGCTGTCGGTTCGTTGTTGAGCGGTCCCATCGTGGTGGCCTCGTCGAACGGATCGCCGAGGACGATCTGCTCCGCGTGGTGCAGCGCCCGCTCGACGAACTCGTCATGGACCGACTCGAGGACGATCACCTTCTCCGTGGCGCAGCAGACCTGGCCGGCGTTGTACCGGGCACCGAATACAGCGAGTTCTGCGGCGGCTTCAAGATTCGCGTCCCCGGTGACGATGGTTGGGCCGTTGCCCGACATCTCCATGACCGAGCGCTTGATGCCCATCTGCGAGAGGATGCGCCTCCCTGTCGCCGACGATCCGGTGAAGCCGATCGCGTCGATCCCGGGGTGCGTCACCAGCGCCTCGCCGATCTCGCCGCCACCCGGGATGATCGAGACCAGTCCCTTCGGCACGCCTGCGGCGTCGAACGCCTCGGCGAGCTTCAGCAGCCCCCATGAGGTGAACTCCGGAGGCTTCGCGATGACGGCGTTGCCGGCGGCGAGGCCCGGTCCGATGTACTCGAGTGGAATCGTGACGGGGAAGTTCCACGGCGTGATCGCAGCCCAGACACCGACGGGGCGATGGAATGTGAACATGCGCTTGTTGCGATCGGACGTCGGGATGACGCTCCCGGTGAGGCGTTTCACGTCCTCCGCGGCGTTGAGGAAGTACTGGTTCGCTTCGGCGATGTCGGCGAGGGACTCTTCGTGATACGGCTTGCCCTGCTCGAGGGTCTGGATGCGTGCGATCTCTTCGATGTTGTCCGCGACCGCCTCCGCTACGCGGTGGAGCAGGTCCGCCCGTTCGATCGCGGTCCAGTGCCGAAAGTCGTCCTGGGCCTTGCGGGCGGCTGCAACGGCCCGGTCGATATCGACCCGGGAGGCGAGGGGCACGGTCGCGATGTGCTCGCCAGAACCGGGGCTCGTAATCTCGCGATACGCATCCCCGGTGCCGGGGGTCCAGTCTCCCGCGAGGTAGATATCGAGATCCCGGGCCAAGCCGGTCTCCTTTGCTCTGTGGCGACGTCGTTCCGCAATGTAGTCGATGAATCAGTCGCCTGTCTGGCCGTGCGCAGCATGGGTTGCGGCTGTGCCGGTTGTTCGGGGGTTGGCGTCAGCCGGTATGATCGGCGGTGATGCTTGGCCGCGCGGCACCGTGCCGCGGGTCCCCCATGGAAGGGTGAGCAAGATGAGTCTTCAGGGTCCAAAGACAGCTGAATGGTTCGGCCGCGCCAACAAGGCGCTCGTGAACGGAGTCTCGAGCGGGTTCCGCTACTGGGGCGACGAAGACACGCTTGTCATCGATCGCGGCGAGGGCGCGTACGCCTTCGACATGGACGGCAAGCGGTACATCGACTATCAACTCGGCTTCGGTCCCATCATCCTCGGCCATGGCCATCAGCCTGTCGTCGATGCGGTGGCCGAGGCGGCGTCGCGCGGCACGGTCTTCGCGATGACGACGGCGATCGAGGTCCAGGCTGCTGAAGCGATGCGCGATGCGATTCCGTGGATGGATACTCTCCGTTTCACCAACACCGGGACCGAGGCGACGATGCACGCGATCCGACTCGCCAGGGCCGTGACCGGCCGGGACCTCATTGTGAAGTTCGAAGGCGCCTATCACGGTGCCCACGACTACGTCGGCTACTCCACGGCCGGTGCGCCGGTCGGGAATCTCGGCAGCAGGCGCTCCCCGGTTCCGTTCGAGGTGTCGTCGGGTGTCCCGTCGACGATTCGCGATTACATCCGGATCGCGCCGTTCAACGACCTCGAGTTCATGGAGCGGTTGTTCCAGAACGACGGCCACCGTATCGCCGCGATCCTCGCGGAGCCGGTGCTCGGCAACGTGTTCGGCCTCATGCCGGTCGATGGCTACCTCGAAGGACTCCGCTCCATCACCGAGGAGTGGGGAGCGATGCTCATCTTCGACGAGGTGAAGACCGGGTTCCGGATGGGTCTCGGCGGAGCCGCCGAATACTTTGGCATCGTCCCCGACATCGGTACCTACGCGAAGTCGATGGGCAACGGCTACCCGATCGCTGCAATCGGCGGACGCCAGGAAGTCATGTCGGCATGGGCCGAGGGCGGCGTCATGCAGGCTGGCACCTACTCGGGCAACTCGATCGGTGCGGCGGCGACCGTCGCCACGATCGCTGAACTCACCACCGGCACCCCCTATGCGCAGATCGACAAGGTCGGCAACGCGCTCATGGCCGGGTTGGCGAAGATCTGTGCCGACCACTCCGAGCCGGCGTCGATCATCGGTATCCCGTCCATGTTCTCGGTGTTCTTCGGCGATACGGAACTCAAGGAGTACCGCGACACCACCGGTCACGATGAGGATCTGTACGAGGAAGTCGTGCTCGGCATGATCAACCGCGGTGTGATGCCGTGCGATGACGCCAAGGAGCCCTGGTTCATCTCGTCGGCCCACACCGACGAAGACGTAGCCGAGACCCTGACCGCCTTCGAAGACGCACTGGTAGACGCAAGAGCCTGAGCTCTCTTCGCCGGCGGGTGGAGACCGTTTTCGCCTCTCCCACGGAGTGGGAGAGGCGCGAGCACCGGCCGCCAGGCCGGTGCTCAGCAGAGGGGGCCTTGGGAGTCTGGACCGCGCCGATGAGGCCTGCAGCACTGAGGCGGTCCCCGATGAAGAGGAGCCCTACGTTGCGGTCTCTGACATGATCGAGGGGCGGAAGAGGAGCCAGATGAGGGGGAGGCCGCCGAACATGGCGATGGCACCCATCACCATGGCGGTCTCAAGGCCGAAGCGGTCGGCGAACGCGCCGTAAGCGACGGCGGCAAGCGAGCGGATCGCCATCGACATCGCGAGGTAGAAGCCGTTCGCGAGCGCCCGACTCCTCGGCGCCTGCTCCTGCACGAGGGCCATGACGACCGGGGGCACCGCGAGTAGTGAGAGGCCGATCAGGGGAAGCATTGCGATGCGCACCCACCCATCTGCGGCAAGGAAGAGGAGCATGGCGATCGGGGCGGCGATGTGCCCGAACACGAGGACGGCTTTGCGCCCCACGTGGTCGCTGATCCAGCCTCCGCCGAAGGCACCCGCCACGCCGGCGGCTTCGACGATCGAGAGGGCCGCGCCGGCGAGCCAGATGCTGCTCCCCGTCTCGGTGAGATACAGCGGCAAGAAGACCGTAGCCGCCAGCATCATCATGCTGCGCATGCCGGTGAGTCCGGCGATCACGAACATGAAGTTGCGCATCCCGGCGATGGCCGTTCTCCATGGCACCTGTTCTCCGGCATCGCGCGTCTGGAGCGGCACGTCCCTGAGGCGGAAATAGAGGATCACCGACGTGGCAATCCCGGCGAGGGACAGGAACGCGATCTGCCTCAACGACACCACGGTGAGGGCGGTTACCACCACGAGCGGACCGAGGGTCCGGCCGAGTTCACCGCCGACCATCCAGAAGCCCATGCCGCGTCCAAGGCGATTCCCCGACAGGTAGCCGACGGCGACCGGTGCGGTGGCGTGGAATGCGGCCACGCTCAACCCGGCGACGAGGAGCAGCAACGCGAGCGCCATGTAGGTGGGGGCCCAGCCGAGAAAGCTCATCACGGTCGCGGTGACGCCCGGGCCGAGCACGACGATCCACTTGAGGGTGGTGCGGTCCGCGAGGTGCCCGATCACGGGTTGGAGAAGGGAGGGGAGTTGGATGAATGCGGCAAGAAGACCGGCGGCCGCGTTGGTCAGCGAGAACTTCTCGACGAACGTTGGGAGAAGTGGTGCCAGGAACGCCGTGAAGGTGTCATGGACGGCGTGTCCGGCGGCGATCGAGGTGACGCGACCGGTCTGGAATTCGCCGTCTTCACCGTGTACGAGTTCGGTCGGGGGAGCAGGTTCGGTCATGGTCTCTCGGTTGCTGCCGGCTGTTCACCATGATCACACATCGTGACCCGGTTGCAGTCGTCCTGGCGCACGCGACAGGGGACAAAGTCCATTCGACTCGGTGACGAAAACATGATATCTTCGATAATCGATTATTCTAAAGTCACCGTACGAAAGTGCCTTCGAGGAGGAGCGACGTCATGGCGAGACGCCTGAAATACCTGGTTGGTGGGGAGTGGAAGGACACCGAGAGCGGCGTCTACTACGACATCACCAACAGCAGCACCGGTGAAGTGATGGCCGAGGCTCCACGCTGCACGGCAGATGAGGTCGATGCCGCGGTCGAGGCCGCAGCAGCAGCCTTCCCCGCATGGCGCGACACGCCAATCACCAAGCGCGTCCAGGTGATGTTCAACCTCAAGAGCATCCTCGAGGAGAACCTCCACGATCTGGCCATGCTCCTCGCCACCGAGATGGGCAAGACCTACACCGAGGCCCGGGGCGACGTGCTCAAGGCCATCGAGGTCGTTGAGCTCGCCTGCGCCACACCCGTCACGATGATGGGCGACTCGCTGATGAACGTCGCCACCGGCTACGACACGGTCACCTACCGCGAACCGCTCGGCGTGTTCGCAGGAATCGTCCCATGGAACTTCCCGGCCATGATCCCGATGGGCTGGATGATGCCGCTCGCCGTCACCACCGGAAACACCTTCGTGTTGAAAGCTGCCTCGTACGTTCCGCAGACTGCCATGCGGATGGCGGAACTGCTCGAAGAGGCCGGTCTTCCGCCCGGCGTCTTCAACCTCGTGACCTGCTCCCGGCATGAAGCAGAGCGGTTGCTCAAGCATCCGAAGGTTCAGGGTGTGAGCTTCGTTGGCTCCACAGCTGTTGGTCTCCACATCTACTCAACGGCGACGGCCCACGGCAAGCGGGTTCAGGCGCTCACCGAGGCGAAGAACCATGCCCTGGTGATGGACGATGCCCCGATTCGTGCGACCGCACAGCGGATCATCAACTCGGCTTTCGGCTGCGCGGGCGAGCGCTGCATGGCGCTTCCGGCGATCGCCGTCCACGAAGACATTGCAGACGAACTCGTCGCGACGATCGTCGAGCTCGCCAGCGAGCGGAAGATCGGCCCGGCCTATGACGAGACGACGGAGATGGGTCCACTGGTCAACGCCGAGCACATGGCCTTCGTCAACGACTGGATCGAGACGTCAGTTGACGAGGGCGCCGTCCCGGTCCTCGACGGACGGGACCTCGAGGTCGAAGGTCATGAAGACGGGTTCTTCATTGGACCCACCGTGTTCGACCACGTGACACCTGAGATGTCGTGCGGGAACCAGGAGGTCTTCGGACCGGTTCTCTACGTCAAGCGAGTCGCCAGCTTCAACGAAGGCGTGGAGTTGATCAACGAGAGCGAGTTCGCCAACGGCGCCTCGATCTTCACGCAGAGCGGCTACTACGCCCGTGAGTTCGCCCGTCGCATCGATGCCGGCATGGTCGGCGTCAACGTCGGCATCCCGGTGCCGATCTCGGTCTTCCCGTTCAGCGGCCACAAGAAGAGCTTCTTCGGTGACCTGCACGTGATGGGTCGTGACGGTGTGATGTTCTACACCGAGACCAAGGCCGTCACGAGCTTCTGGTTCGACAAGGACGCCATGAAGGGCGACAAAGTCGGCACCTGGGAGGGAACGATCTCGAGGAGCTGATACTCCACGGGACTTGATCCCGCTCGATACTCGTCACGGACGTCCTCCGCCGTGGCACCGATTCCGGGTCGTGCACCATCCCCCCTGGTGCACGACCCGGAATCACGCGTCTGGGGCGTTCTTCGCCTCGATTCCTTCCCCTGAGGGGGAGGAATCTCGCATCGAAGACCAGCCGCCCTCGGCATTCCGTGCGGCTGCCTTCTCCATCGCGTCGAGGAGGGGGAGGGGTTGACCGCTGATGAAGCGGATCAGCGCGCCTCCTGCGGTGCTGATGAAGCCGATGTCGGAATCGTCGACGAAGCGGCGGGCGCTCGCCACCGTGTCGCCGCCGCCGATCACCGAATATCCGTCGGATGCCGCGACGGCCTCCCAGAGTGACCGGGTGCCGTACTCGCCCGCCGCGGATTCGTAGACACCGGCCGGGCCGTTGACGAACAGCGTCGCGGCGTTGGCGATGACAGCTTCGTAGGCCGCAACCGTCGTGCTCCCGACGTCGATGAGGAGTTCATCGATCGGCAGGTCCGTGACCGCGACCTCCCGGCGCTTCCCGGTGTCATCGAAAGCGAGGTCGGTTGGGACCTCGATGCGGTCCCCGTAGGCCTCGAGCAGCTCGGCAGCCCGGGGGATGAACGCCTCGAGCGAACGGTCGTAGATGAACGCCGTGGTCGGCCCACCAAGCTCGACGCCCTGTGCGATCAGCATGACGTTGGCGGTGATGCCGGTCGTCAGGATCGTGTCGGCGGTGCCGTCGGCCAGCACCTTGTCCATCATCGAGAACGCATCCGAGATCTTCAGCCCACCGAGCAGGAAGACGCACGGCCGGTTCGGATTGGACGCCACCCCCGACAGAGCGGTCACCTCGTTGACCAACAGCCGGCCGCCCGCCGAGGGCAGCAACTCCTGGAACGCAACCATCGACGGCGCGTTCCGGTGTGCTGCTGCGAAGGCGTCGTTGACGTAGAAGTCGACGAGCGGGGCCAGGTTGCGCACCAGGTAGGTGTTGGTCATCTCCGCGGGCGTGAGCTTCACGGCGTTCTCGAACGTCGAGACCTCCTCGGTGAGGATGCGGATGTTCTCGAGCAGCAGGATCGCGCCGTCGCCGAGCGCCTGGATGGCCGCACGAGCAGCCGGACCGGCGACGTCGTCAATGAAACCGACCGGGCGCCCGAGCTTCTCCGTGAGGATCTCGGCATGCTCGTTCATCGACACGAGGTTGTGATAGTCGAGCGTGTCGCCCTGGTGGGCGATGATCACAACCCGCGCCCCTGCGTCTGCGAGGTCGGCAATCGTCGGCAGGCTCATATTGAGCCGGTTGTCGTCGTTGATCTTCCCGGTCTCCCGGTCGATCGGCGAATTGATGTCGACACGCAGGAGGACAACCCGTCCTCGCACGTCGAGATCGTCCAGGGTCGAGATTGTCACCCTGCTGCCTCCTTCATCTGCTGCCGGTTGCGGCCGCTACATCCCCAGGTACTCGTTGGTTGCCGCAACTGCCTCGGCGCCTTCGGTCTGCATCGAGAGCGCGGCGCGGATGGCGTCAACGGTCTCAGGGATCGTGACCGATTCCTGCGGAATGTTGATCGCGAACATGATGTCCTTGCCGGACATGCCGACGGTCTCCTCGAAGAGGCCGATTTCGTACATGTCGCCGCGCGGCCTGCCGAGGAACCGGGCGTAGTTGAACAGCGACGTGTTCGTGTCGAAGCCCTCGTCGATCCTGACGACGCGGATACGCGGGTGAGCCTTGAAGATCTCGATGACCTCTTCGGGCGTCGTGTCTCGCTTCGGCGTCACCACCAGGGTGATGATGTGGCCGTGGGTCACCGGCGTGTGCACCAGGAGACCCGTCGCATCGATGTGCGGCATGATCGCCATGAGGTCCACGCACTGATGGTTTGGGATGCCTTCGAGTTGGAGGCTGTCAACGAGACCGCGATGCGTGTCACCCGGATCGGCAACGCGACGGATGATCGTGATCGCGACCTTCTCAACGCCGATCTCGCGATCGAGTGCGTCAACGGCGCGGACAAAACCGGTCGTGTTGCACGACGTGAGCTTCAGATAGTCCTTGCCGACACCCTCCTCGTAGTTCGCGTACCCGTGGAAGAACACGTCGGCGACCTCGGCGGACTCGCCTCCCTGGAAGATGGCAGGAATCCCTGCGGCTTCGTACTTGACCTTGTTCTTCGCACCGATTCCACCAGGTGCCGAATCGAGCATGATGTCGACCTTGCTGAGGAGATCGTCGAAGTCTCCGGAGACGGGGATGCCTGCGGCCTCGAGGGTCTCTTCGGCCCCCGGCATTGCCGCATAGAGGTCGTACGGCATGCCGCGCTCGGCGAGTGCCTTGACGGCGAGGGTGGGGGCGACGTCGGCAACGCCGACCAGTTCCATGTCGTCCTGTGCTGCGACGCCGTCAGCGAGACGCTGTCCGATCGCTCCGTAGCCGGCTACGCCGACCTTCACTTTGCTCATAGCTGAGTCTCTCTTTCCTCTAGGCGGACGCGCGCATTGCTGCGACGACCGCGGATCCCATGTCGATTGTCGAACTCGTGCCGCCCATGTCCTTCGTCCGGGTCTCGCCCGCACTCAGGGTGACGGCGATCGCTGCCTCGATGTGGTTGGCAGCGTCGATCTCCCCGAGATTGTCCAACATCATGCGAACGGCCTCGATCGTTGCGATCGGATTGACCACGCTCTGCCCGGTGTACTTCGGCGCCGAACCGTGGATCGGTTCGAACATCGACGGGTAGTCGCCCTCCGGGTTGACGTTGCCGCCTGCAGCGAACCCCATGCCTCCCTGGAGCATCGCCCCGAGGTCGGTGATGATGTCCCCGAACAGGTTGGAAGCCACCACGACGTCGAAGTAGTCGGGGTTCTTCACGAACCACATCGTCAACGCATCCACCAGCGCCATGTCGGTCTCGATGTCCGGGAAGTCCTTGGCCACGAAGTCGTAGGCCTCATCCCAGAACACCATCGAGTAGTTGAGGGCATTCGACTTCGTGCAGTTGGTCACCCGGCCGACCGGCGCCGTCGATCCGAGCTTCTGCCGCTTGCGTGCGGCCTCGAAGCCGTAGCGGATGGTGCGCTCGCAACCCTTCCACGTGAAGATGCCGGTCTGGAGGGCGAAGGCGTCGGGCGTGCCTCGCTTGAAGAATCCGCCGTTGCCGGAGTACTCGCCCTCGGTGTTCTCGCGAATGACCAGGATGTCGACCGTCTCCGGAGTGGCCGTGGAGATGGGGGATGAGACGCCCGGGTAGAGCTTGATCGGGCGAAGGTTGACGTACTGGTCGAAGCCCTTGCGGATCGCGAGCAGCATTTGGAGCGAGATGTGGTCCTCGACCTTGTTGGCGTCGCCGATGCAGCCAAGGAAGATCGAGTCGAAGGCGCTAAGCGTCTCGAGGGCGTTCTCCGGCATCATCTCGCCGGTCGCGAGATAGCGGTCGCAGGACCAGTCGAAGCTCTCGGTGGCCACCTCGAAGCCGAAGATGTCGGCGGCAGCGTCGAGGACCTTCTCCGCCTCGTCGGAGATCTCGATCCCGACCCCGTCGCCGGGGATGAGTGCGATCCGGTACGAGTTCATCTGGCACCTCCAGGGGTTCCAACGGTGGATGTGGTCGATACTATCGACCGATAGTTTTGGGTGTCCATTCGAGGCGTGGGGCGGTTCAGAGGCTCAGCCCTTCGAGCAGATCGAACACGCCGCCCGTGTTGCGAAGGAAGCGTTCCATCGAGAAGCACGCGGCCAGTTCGTCGTCGGTGAGGTCGCACTCGGGGTCGGCCGCGAGGCGGTCGCGGAGGTTCCCTTCCTCGTCCCAGGCGGCCATCGCGTTGCGCTGCACGATGCGGTAGGCGTCGTCGCGGGAGTGCCCGTTCTCGGCAAGTGCGAGGAGCACTGCCTGTGAGAAGATCAGGCCGCGCGTCGCTTCGATGTTCTCTGCCATCCGGTCGGTGTTGACGACGAGACCGTCGATGAGGCGCGTGGTCCTGACGAGGGCGTAGTCGAGCAGGCCGGTTGCATCCGGGAAGGTGACCCGCTCGGCAGAGGAGTGGCTGATATCCCGCTCATGCCAGAGGGCCACGTTCTCCATGCCGACCGAGGCGTAGCCCCGCAGCAAGCGGGAGATGCCGGTGATGTTCTCCGAGGCGATCGGATTCCGCTTGTGTGGCATCGCGGACGAACCCTTCTGACCGGACCCGAACGACTCCCGGGCCTCTCCGACCTCGCTGCGCTGCAGGTGCCGGATCTCGGTGGCGAAGCGTTCGAGTGACGATCCGGTGAGGGCAATTGCGTTCAGGAACTCCGCATGGCGGTCCCGGTGGGTGATCTGCGACGACGCCGTCTCAACGCCGAGGCCAAGCTTGGTACAGACGTACGCTTCAACGGCTGGGGGCGTGTGGGCGTAGGTTCCGACGGCGCCCGAGATCTTGCCGACCGCCACGCTGTCGCGAGCATTCGCCAACCTTCGGTAGTCCCGTTCTATCTCGAACGCCCAACTCGCAAGCTTGAGACCGAACGACGTCGGCTCGGCCCAGATGCCGTGCGTGCGCCCGATGATCGGCGTGTCCCGATACTCGAACGCCTTCGCCTTGATGACGGTGAAGAGCGCTACCACCCGCGTCAGCAACAGGTCGCCTGCGTCCCGGAGGAACACGCCGTTGGCGGTGTCGACCACATCGGACGAGGTGAGCCCGAAGTGAACCCACTCGCCGCCGACCTCAACCGACTGGGCCAGAAGATCAACGAACGCCGCCAGATCGTGGTTGGTGACCCGTTCCAACTCCTTCCACGCGTCCGGATCTACCTCGGGAGCGTCGCGTACGGCCTCGGCCGCCTCGGCGGTCGCAACTCCGAGTTCGGCCCATGCCTCGACGACAAGCGTCTCGACCTGCTTCCAGACCGCGAGTTTGTTCGCCTCGCTCCAGATCGCCGACATCTCGGGCAGGGCGTAGCGCTCGATCATCGGGCATCGTCCAGGATCAGAGGCTCACAGCCCTCACAGCGGTGGGTCGCCGGGGTCATCGCATCAAGGTGGCTTCACGGCCGGGGCCGACACCGACGGACGAGACACGCACGCCGCTCAGTTCCTCAACCCGCTCCACATAACGCTTCGCGGCGGCCGGCAGATCGTCGTACGACGTGACCCTCGTGATGTCGGTGTTCCACGGCTCGAGCTCTTCGTAGATCGGCGTGCAGTGATAGAGCACCGTCTGTTGGCGGGGGAATTCGTCGTAGTGCACGCCGTCATGCTCGTAGGCGACGGCGATCCTGATCGGATCGAAGTGCGACAGGATGTCGAGCTTGGTGAGCGCGATCTCGGTGAGGCCGTTGACCCTGGCAGAGTACCGGAGGGCGACGGCATCGAGCCAGCCACAGCGACGACGCCGTCCCGTGACCACCCCGTACTCGCCACCGATGTCGATCATCCGGTCGCCGGTCTCGTCGAGCAACTCGGTCGGGAACGGCCCGGTGCCGACCCGCGAGATATAGGCCTTCGCCACACCGATCACGTTGTCGATGTCGCGCGGTCCCACACCGGACCCGGTCACGGCGCCGCCGGCGGTCGGGTTCGATGAGGTCACGAACGGATAGGTGCCGTGGTCGATATCGAGGAGCGTTCCTTGCGCCCCTTCGAAGAGAACGTTCTTGCCACCGTGGATCGCTTCCCACACGAGCAGCGACGTGTCGGCGATGTGGCCCTCGATCCGCTTCGCGTAGCCGAGGTACTCCTCGTAGATCTCGTCGAGATCCATTGGCAGTTGGTTGTACACCTTCTGGAACTGCCTGTTCTTGTCCTTCAGCACCACTTCGAGCTTCTTGCGGAAGATCTTGGGGTCGAAGAGGTCCTGCATGCGGATGCCGAAGCGGGAGAACTTGTCCATGTACGCCGGCCCAATGCCGCGCTTCGTGGTGCCGATCAGTTCCTCGCCGAGGTAGCGCTCGAGCACCGCGTCCATCTTGCGGTGATACGGCATGATCACGTGGGCGTTGCCGGAGACCCGGACACGCGATGGGTCGATGCCCCGTTCGGTGAGTTCATCCATCTCTCGAAGGAGCACGGCCGGGTCGACGACGGTGCCGTTGCCGATGACCGGCGTGACCTGTGGATACAGGACCCCGGACGGAATCAGGCTCAGCGCGAATCGCTCGCCCTCGACAACGATCGTGTGTCCCGCGTTGTTGCCACCCTGGTACCGGACGACGACATCAGCGTCACGGGAGTACCGATCGGTGATCTTGCCCTTCCCTTCATCGCCCCACTGGGAGCCAAGGATCACCGTCGCTGTCATGTGGTCTCCTCCACTGGTGAAAGTCGATTGTACCGGACCCACAGAACCGTCCCGTGGCCCAAGCCCAAATGGTGTCGCAGGAGTTTTGACACCCCGGTAACCTTGTGTATTCATTAGGGTCTCGCCGACGATCCACAAGGAAGCCCATGGACGAACGTATTGCGATTCGCAAAGCCACAGTCGACCCGGTCGGTACACCGGTCGTCCTCGCATCTTCCGAATCGCCGGCAATCCGGACCGAAGCGATGCACTTTCACACCAGCGCATCCGAGGAGTTCTGGGATTTCACCGACATCGTGCGCGACGTGGTGAAGCGGTCGATGGTCAGCCACGGCCAGATCACGGTCTACACCCCGCACACCACCACGTCGGTCGTCATCAATGAGTCCGAGACCGGCTTCCTCAACGACTTCCGGAAAGCGATCGACCGTGCGGTCCCCTTCGATGCCTACTACGAGCACGACGATCACGACGTACGCACTGAGAACATGCAGGAAGACGAGTTCATCAACGGACACGCTCACGTCCGGCAGCTGCTCGTTGGCCAACCATCGGTCACGATCCCGATCGTCGACGGCGAGGTGCTTCTCGGCCAATGGCAGCGCGTCCTGTACGCCGAGTTCGACCAGCCGAGAGAGCGCCGCATCTTCTTCCATGCGCAAGGAATCTGACCCGGCAGCGCCGAATCAGAATCCAATGCCGGTAGCTTCCTCTCACGGACGCCCATCCCTCGGTGATCCCATCATCATCGCCACCGATGTGAAGAAATCGTTCGGTGACTTCGTCGCCCTCGACGGCATCACCACGTCGGTTCGCGAACGCGAAGTGGTCGTCATCATCGGACCTTCCGGATCCGGGAAATCGACGTTCATTCGCTGCATCAACCGTCTCGAAGCCCAGGACGAAGGCTCGATCGTCGTGGACGGCATCGAACTGACGAACGACGTCAAGAACGTCGAGAAGATCAGATCCGAAGTCGGCATGGTGTTCCAGCAGTCGAGCCTCTTCCCCGAGCACACCGTTCTCGAGAACGTCACCCTCGCACCGGTCCAGGTTCGCGGGTTGTCGAAGGACGAAGCGGACAGGATCGGGATGGGGTTGCTCGAACGGGTCGGGATCCCCGAGCAGGCGGGCAAGTACCCGGACCAACTCTCCGGAGGTCAGCAGCAGCGTGTGGCGATCGCCCGTTCACTGGCGATGGAGCCGAAGATCATGCTCTTCGACGAGCCGACGTCGGCCCTGGACCCGGAGATGATCAGTGAGGTCCTTGAGGCGATGCGCGAACTTGCCCGGTCCGGCATGACGATGATCGTCGTCTCCCACGAGATGGGCTTCGCCCGAGAGGTCGCCGACCGGATCCTCTTCTTCGACGAAGGAACCATCCTCGAAGAAGGCACCCCCAGCGCAGATCTTCGAGAATCCCCAGAACGACCGCACGAAGACCTTCCTGGGCCAGGTGCTCTGATCGAGTCGCCGGTCGTCGGATTCTTCTTTCCCAGTAGCGGTTTGTGTCACATCCGGGAGATAGGTTGCGGGTATGGGACATCACGATCTCACCACCGCAACGATCGAGGAACAGTTGCTCGACCACGAGGCGATCATCGCCCGTTCCCGAGCCGCACAGATGTCTCTGCTGCGTGAGCTCGACCGCCGCCAGGTTGCGTTGCGTGACGGGCATCGGTCGTTGAAGGAGTGGGCGGCGGGCAGGATGGACCTCGCCCCCGAGACGGCTGGCACCCTCGTCACCACCGCGTGGCGTTTGCAGGATCTGCCTGACGTCGATGAAGCCGTCACGAACGGCGAGATCGGGTTTGATCGGGCCGTAGCCGTCTGTCGGTTCGCGGGTCGTGACGACTCGGTGGACATTCTTGTTGAGACGGCGGGGTTTGATGTTGCGGGGATCCGGATCCGTGCCGCCCGCAGGCGGCGTATGGCACCGATCGATGAAGAGATCGCGTTCGAACAGCGTTACGTATCGGTCCAGGCGAACCTCGACGAATCCTCCTGGACCCTGTCGGGCCGCCTCCCCGGCTACGCCGGACGCGTCGTCGTCGCCGCCCTCGAAGCCAGAGCCGACACGTTTCCCGTACGGACCCGCAGCGAATCCGTCGCGGACCACGAAGAACGCAGACGCGCTGTGGGCGATCAGCCAGGATTCGATCAGAGGTGACCGACGGCGCCACGGTTGAGAGTCATGGCCCGACCGTGTCGGTGTTTGTCGACGCATCCGAAGCCGCAGCCACGAACGGTGAGGCCGGGTGTCACGGTTGAGGCGGGGCCGCAGGTCGGACCGAACACGCTCGCAGCGATCCTGTGTGACGGGATTGTGGAAGTCACGGCCCGTACCCCGGACGGGACACCGCTCGCCGTCGGGAGACGCCGGTCACGGGTGATCCCGCCCCGACTCAGACGGTTCATTCGTGCATCGTGACGGCGGGGTCTGCACCATCTCAGGCTGCGTCTCGCCGGTATCGCCTCCAAGTGCATCACATCACGCCCTGGTCCCACGGCGGACGGACTGATCCCGGGAATCTGTCGACGGTGTGTTGGTTCCACCACCACGTCGCGATCCACGGCCACGGCTTCACCATCGACCCCACCACACCACCCCAGAGGCGACGCCTCATCCGACCCCGAAGCCACGCACCACCCCGCCGCACCACCTGGCGAGTCGCGTAGACCGTGTCTTCGCCTCTCCCACGCAGTGGGAGAGGGCTCTGGGATCCAACACTCGACGATGAGTCCACGTCAAATCTCCGATTGGCGACCGGCGACTGGCGACTTCGCCGCACGGTATCGTCTGCGGTCAATGTCAGAGCAAACATCCACGCGAGCTGTCAACTTCAGTGCCGGGCCGAGTGTTCTGCCTCTCCCGGTGCTCGAGGAGATCCGGGACGAGATCGTTGACTATCGGTCGGCGGGTATGTCGATGATCGAGATGAGCCACCGATCGGCGCCGTACGAGGCGGTGCATCAGGGGGCGGCCGGCCTGATCCGGCGCCTTCTCTCGGTGCCGGACGAGTTCGACATCGTGTTCATCCAGGGCGGGGCGACGATGCAGTTCGGAATGCTCCCGATGAACCTGCTCACCGACGGCTCCCGCGGTGCCTACGTCGACACCGGGGCGTGGGCACTGAAGGCGATCCAGGACGGGTCCCACCATGGAGACACCTACGTCGCCTGGAGCGGGCAGGACACCGGCTACACCCGGATTCCGACAGCCTCAGAGATCGAACTCCGGGGGACAACACGCGCTACCTCCACATCACGAGCAATGAGACGATCGGCGGGATCCAGTACCAGGACTGGCCGGACGTGCCGGTGCCGCTGGTCGCCGACATGTCGTCGGACTTGATGAGCCGCCCCATCGCGTGGGAGCGATTCGACGTCGTGTACGGAGGGGTCCAGAAGAATCTCGCCCCTGCCGGTCTGGCGCTCGTGATGATCCGGCGGAGCGCCCTTGAGCACGCCAACCGGGACCTGGCCTCGTACTTTCGCTACGACATACATGCAGCCAAGGGCTCGATGTACAACACGCCTCCCGTGTTCCCGATCTACGTGATGGAGAAGGTGCTGCGGTGGGTGGAGGAGCGCGGCGGCCTGCCTGCGATGCAGGCGGCGGCCGATGAGCGGGCGTCGCTCCTCTACGCGGCGATCGATGACAGCAGCGGGTTCTACGTCAACCCGGTCGAACCAGACAGCCGGTCGAAGATGAACGTCGTCTTCCGACTGGCCGACGAGCGTCTCGAAGCGCCATTCGTCACGACGGCCGCAGAACGGGGCATGGTCGGGCTCAAGGGCCACCGCAGCGTCGGCGGCTGCCGGGCGTCGCTCTACAACGCGATGCCGCTCGCCGGTGTCGAGGCGCTACGCGAACTGATGGTCGATTTCGCGAGGACCGCGTCCTAGAACTCGACCTTGGTGATGCGCTCGATCGGCGCGGTCCCGGCCAGCGAGCGCAAGGCGCTCTCCGGAACATCCGAGTCGACGCTGATGAACGACAGCGCACGGCCTCCCGGCGCGGACCGGCCGGTCTTCCACGTGGCGATGTTGATGCCGAGCTCTCCGAGAGCGGTCCCCACCGTGCCGATGAAGCCCGGCTCGTCGTGGCTGACCGTGACCAGAATCGTCCCCTCGGGGACGACATCGACCCGGTAGCCGTCGACCTCGACGATCCGCGGCTCGTCGTGGCTGAACAGTGTCGCCGCAACGGTGCGATGGCCCCCGGACCACTCGACACGGCACGAGATGACGTTCGGGTAGTCCATCGTCTGCAGCCCGGACACCTGGGAGACGGCGATGCCGCGTTCCTTGGCGACGTGCTGGGCGTTCACGTAGTTGACCGGTTCCGTGACAAACGGCTCCAGCATGCCCTTGAGAATCGCAACCGAGATCGGCGTGATGTGCTCGTCGAGGTCGTCGCCCTCGATCGCCACCTCGACTTTCGTGATCGCGCCCTCCGCGAGTTGGGTCTGCAGGCTGCCGACCCGTTCGGCCATGGCGAGATACGACCGCAACTCTTCGAAGATCCGCCCGTCGACGATCGGCATGTTGACGGCGTTGCGGAAGTCGGTCCCTTCGAGAGCGTCAATGACCTGTCCCACGATCTGGATGCCTACTTCGCGCTGTGCCTCGGAGGTGCTGGCGGCCAGATGCGGGGTCACCACCACGTTGTCCATGTGGAGCAGCGGGTTGGAGGGCTCGGGGGGCTCGTCCACGAGTACGTCGAGTGCCGCTCCGGCGACGCGGCCATCTTCCAGCGCCTCGACCAGTGCCTCCTCGTCGATGAGGCCCCCGCGAGCCGCGTTGATGATGCGGACGCCCGGTTTCGTTGCAGCGAGGGCTTCGCTACCGATGAGGCCCTGGGTGTCCGGCGTGAGCGCAGCGTGCAGGGTGATGAAGTCGGAGCGCTCGAACAGTTCGTCGAGCGTGACCTGGGCCACCTTCAACAGTTCGGCTCGCTCGCCGCTGAGGTAGGGGTCATAGCAGACCACGTCCATCCCGAACGCTCGACAGCGACGCGCAACCCGCTGTCCGACCCTCCCAAGGCCCACGATCCCCATGGTCTTCGACCGCAGTTCGATTCCCTTGAAGCGCTTCCGTTCCCATTCGCCGCGCCGCAGGCTCGCCGCCGCCTGCGGGACGTTCCGACACAACGCCAGCAGCAGCGCCATCGTGTGCTCCGCTGTCGCGACCGTGTTCGCCCCGGGCGTGTTCATGACGACGATGCCGCGCTCGCTCGCGGCCTGGATGTCGACGTTGTCGACGCCGGCCCCGGCGCGACCGATCACCCGAAGGCGTTTCCCCGACTCGATCACACGGTCCGTCACCTGCACGCTGCTGCGGACGATGAGGCCGTCGTAGTCGACGATCAACGCCTCGAGCGCATCCTGGCTGAGTCCCTTGTGGACGTCGAAGTCAAAGCCAGGATGGGCGTTGAGGAGATCGACGGCATCCGCGGAGAGGTCGTCGGTAGCGAGAACTCGGTAGGTCATGGGGAGCTGTCCTTTTGGATGGTGAGTTCGCCGGCCTGGATCATGTTCCGGCTCCTGGTGATCAGATCGCGATACGAGGTGCCCTCCAGTGTCGTCTCCTCGGCAGCGGTGAGCGCCAGACCGAGGACCGGGGCGAGCGAAGCACCCGTCACGAGAACATCGGCTTCGGCGGCGACGCGTGGCCGTTCTGCGACACCGGTGAACCCCACGAAGAGGTCGACGTCGGGTGCGGCGACGAGATCGCTCACCCCATCACCGACGAGCATCGAGCGCCCATCGGCGCCGCCCAGCATCTCTCGAGCAATGATGGACTTGCCGTTGGCCCGAGCGAGGGGACTCGACACGGTGGTCAGATAGCGGTCGTCGGCGCCTCCGGATCTCGGCTCCGTCACCGATGCACCGGAGACCGTCTGGTAGCGGATGGCGACGGCCCGAATGTGGTTGTCCGGCACACCGAGCCACGCGCCGAACGGCCGCACCGCATCGAAGAGTCCACCCGAGATGATGAAGACCTGCTTGCCGGCCGCGTGCAGCGCTTGGATGACCTCACGGGCATCGGCCACCACCGCCTCGCGGTAGCGATCGGCGATCGCGACGATATCGGCCCGTGTCGGTTTCAGCATCTCGAGACGCCGGTCGTAGACCTGCTCGAGGGGCACATCTCCACCCATGGCAGCATCGGTCAGTGCCTTGATCTCGTCGTACCGGCCACCGATGCGAGCGAGTTCGTCGATGCCCTCGATCGCCGACAGCGTGCTGTCACAGTCGAGAATGATGGATTGGAACCCCCGCCACTCGTTCGGTAGTGCTGCGGTGTCCATGATGCAGGGTCAGCGACCAGCGACGGACCGCTGCCGCCACTTCCAGAGTTCAGCCGCCAGGATGATCACGGCGGCTGCCGACAGCGAGATGAGCAGGTCCTTCCCGCTGAGCCCTACCGTGCCGAAGATCTCCTGGAAGAGCGGCACGTAGATCAGCGCGAAGTGGGCAACGATCCCGCTGCCGACCGCTCCAAGCATGGCTCGATTGGAGAACAGACTGGTCGAGAACAGCGACCGCTTCTCGGTCCGCACCTCGAGCGCCAGCGCCAATTGGGCGAAGATCAGCGTCGTGAAGAGCATGGTCTGCCAGGCCGGGTCGTCGATGTTCCATGCGTACCAGCCAACGATCAGCGACACGATGGCCATCAACGCCCCGAAGGATCCGATGTACTGGACCACACCACCACCGAAGATCGTCTCGCTCGCGGAGCGCGGCGGTCGATCCATCACGTCATCCTCGGCAGGTTCGACACCAAGGGCGAGGGCAGGGAGACCATCCGTGATGAGGTTCATCCACAGGATCTGCAGCGGCAGCAGTGGAATTGGCAGGCCGAGGAAGGGGCCCACGATCATCACGGCGAGTTCGGAGGCGTTGCAGGTCAGGAGGTATCTGATGAACTTGCGGATGTTGTCGTAGATGACGCGGCCTTCTTCGACCGCAGCGACGATCGTGGCGAAGTTGTCGTCGAGCAGCACCATGTCGGCGGCTTCCTTCGACACGTCCGTTCCGGTGATGCCCATGGCGACGCCGATGTCGGCCCGCTTCAACGCCGGGGCATCGTTGACGCCGTCGCCGGTCATCGCCGTCGGCGTACCATCCGCCCGGTAGGCGGAGATGAGTCGCAGTTTGTGCTCCGGAGAGACGCGAGCGAAGACGGAGTTCGTCTGGATCGCCTCGACGAGGTCGTCCTCGCTCATCTGATCGAGTTCGGCGCCCGTGATGAATCCGCCATTCGGGTCGATGCCGACCTCGGTGGCGATGTGGCGTGCGGTCAACGGGTGGTCGCCCGTGATCATCACGGTGCTGATACCGGCGGCCTTCGCCTTCGCAACGGCATCGGATACTTCGGAGCGAGGCGGGTCCATCAAGCCGAATAGGCCGATGAAGACGAGACGCTGCTCTGCATCATCTTCGTCGGGCGGGGCGTCCCACCCGCGAGCCGCGACGGCAAGGATGCGAGTGCCGGTGGCGGCAATCGATTCGGTGCGGTCGACGATCCGTCTGGACCATTCGTCGGTCATCGGTTCGATCGAGCCTGCGACCAGCACCGATTCCGACGCGTCGATCACTCGTTCCACAGCACCTTTCATGAAGGAGGCTGCCGTCGTATCCGGCGGGAAGACGGTTGCGATGCCATCGACCCATGCCGGCAAGGACGGCGGCACCGAGTGAATGGTCGTCATCCGCTTGCGGGTGGAGTCGAAAGGCACCTCGCCGATGCGCGGGAAGAGATCCTCGAGGGCCGGCTTCGGGATTTCGAGCTCCGCCGCGGCGAGCACAATGGCCGTCTCGGTCGGGTCCCCAACCGATCGATAGCCATTGTCGGTCGTCGTAAGCGTTGCGTCGTTGCAGAGCGCCCCGGTCGCGAGCGCCGCCTCGAGGCCCGGGGCGATGGCGTCGGCACCGATCTCGGTAGGGGTGAGCGGTCCGCTGCTCTCACCGGTCAGCATCACTTCCTCGTTGGCAAGGTCGAGCACGGTCACGGTCATCCGATTCTCGGTGAGAGTGCCGGTCTTGTCCGAGCAAATCACCGAGACGGACCCGAGCGTCTCGACGGCCGGGAGACGGCGGATCAGGGCCCGCCGCTTGAGCATGCGCTGGGCACCGAGCGATAGGGCGATCGTCACCACGGCCGGCATGGCCTCAGGGATCGCAGCGACCGCGAGGCTGACGGATGTGAGCAGCATCGTCTCCACGGTCTCGCCCTGAGCGATACCGATGGCGAACAGGAGGCCCACGATCCCCAGAGCGACCACGGCCAGCACCTTGGCGAGATGGTCGAGGCGACGCTGAAGCGGTGTGCGTTCCTCTTCGACCGACTGCAGGAGTCCTGCGATGCGGCCGAGTTCGGTCTGCATGCCGGTGTCGGTCACCGCAAGTACACCGCGGCCGCGGGTGACGGTGGTGCCCCGGTAGACGGTATTGCGCCGATCGGCGACGGCCGCCTCAGACCGATAGACCTTGTCGGCGTCCTTGCCAACGGGGACCGACTCGCCGGTGAGGGGGGCCTCCTCGACGTCGAGGTTGACCGCTTCGACCAGGCGGCCATCGGCCGGAATGATGTTTCCTGTCTCGAGAACGACGATATCCCCCGGCACGAGGTCGCTCGACGTAGTCAGGACGGTGATGCCGGACCGGACGACCGTCACCTCGGGAACCGACATGCGCTTGAGCGCTGCCATGGCCTCCTCGGCCTTCTTCTCCTGGACGAACCCCATGACGGCGTTGAGGATGATGATCGCGAGGATGGCGACGGCCTCGATCCAATCCTCCAGGAACGCCGAGATCACCGCCGCGACGACGAGGATGACCGTGAAGAGGTCCCTGAACTGGGAGAGGAAGATCTGTAGCGATGAGCGCCCGCCACGATCCTCGAGCTCGTTGGGGCCGTAGGTGGTGAGGCGCGCCGCTACCTCCTGTTCCGAGAGGCCTTCGCGTGATGATCCAAGCTCGGCCAGCGACGTGTCGATGTCGACCTGGTACCAGGCCGTATCCGATGCGATGGCTCTGGCGGGCATGCAGGAACGATAGGACATCCTCGGTGCTGGCGATCAACGGAGCACCGTCGGGCCGGAGTCGCTCGACCCAGCTCGCGGCCAGCCGATCAACCCCGGCCGACGGGAGGCGTCGGACATCGCCTGAATGAGCGAGGTCGCGGCAGGCTCGGGCCGGTGGCGACGGAATGAACGGGTCGTTGACCTCTTTCGGGCGGCTCGATGACGGACTGAAGTCGGTTTGCCGCTACGGTTTCGGCGTTCGAACGTGCCGGGTGGAGCGATCGTTGGGAAGGTGATGGAACCATGGGCGACAACTCCGGCGGAACGACCGATCCCGGCAACGCCAGATGACTGCCCACGTTCCTCGCTCCGCCGCGAATGCGATGCCGTATCAGTTTGTCGGCAGCGCAAGTGTCCGGAGAGTCGGCCGCGTTGGATTCCCCGTTTTCGAGTTGGTGCGGGACAGTGAGGTACTGGCGCGCCTTGGGCGAACGGGATGGTTCAAGATCTACCTGTGGTCGGGCCAGCGGATCGAGCTCTCGGACGGAGCGCGGTGGAAGTTGCGTTCGATCGGAGCCCACGGAGGAATCTCTCCCCTCATCGTGGATGCGGGAGGGAGAAAGGTCGCGATCGCGGGTCTACGGGATGGGTGCTACGGCATCAGTGGGAGAGACTTCGCGTGCGCCCTGTATCCCGCGCACAAGCCACGGATAGGCCGCGCCAACGGATGGATCCTCCGCGAGTTCGAGCAGGAACTCGCGCTGATCACTCGGCACCCGCTCTCGGTCGAGGCGGCGGCACCGGTGCATCTCGGCGCAGTGCTCCTCTCGTTCGCGCTCGTCCGATATGGCCTCCCGGATGAGGCAACACCGGGTGTCCCGGCGTTCCGCTGGGGGCGGACCTAGAACGTCCCCGCCGGGGCAGCAAAGGAGTGCTTCGCAAGGAGGCGGGCACACTGATCTTCGCTGTCCGAGTGCTCGGTGCCGGCCTCGCCTACGATTCCGTGAGACCGCGCCCTAGCTCGCTCCAGCGATCGCCCTCGGCCAGGTCGATGACCGTCATCGCCATGGCGAGGGCCCCGTCGGTGATGGCCTCCTGTCCCGAAGGTGTCAGCGTGTGTGCCGCGAACTCCTTCTGGTGATTGACGGCCGGTGCGGCGTCGATGTTGAGCATCGGGTGAATCGTCGGCACCTCGTACGACACGTTCGCCATGTCGGTGGAACCGGTCGCCGCGAGGTCGAACTCGAAGCCGCGGTGCATCGGGCGACCAATGGCGGCGGAGTTCTCCGCGTAGAGGTCGGCCATCACCGGATTTGGGAGCATGTCGGTGTAGGCGTGGCCGCGCACCTTCACGTCCAGCGAACAGCCGGTGGCGAGGGCAGCCCCTTCGAAGCAGGCGAGGACCTTGGCATACAGCTCTTCCATCCGTTCCTTCGTGAAGGCCCGGACGTACCAGGACATCGACGTGAACGCCGGGATGACATTGGGGACGTCGCCACCATGGGTGATCACGCCGTGGATCTTGTCGGTCGGGTAGATCGCCTGGCGCAGTGTCGAGACGTTCACATAGGCCTGCACCGCCGCATCGAGGGCGTTGATCCCCACCTGCGGCTTGAACGCCGCGTGGGACTCCTTGCCGTGGAACCCGACATCGAACTGGGTGACCGCCAGGAAGTTCTTGTCGACCACGTCGTCATTGGCGGGGTGAACCATCATGGCGGCGGCGACGTCCGTGAACGCGCCGGCGTTGATGAGGTCGACCTTGCCGCCGTATGCCTCTTCGGCAGGCGTTCCGAGCACCGTGACGCGGATACCGAGATCATCGACAAGCGGTGCGAGAGCGATGCCGGCGCCGATGGCGGCAGTCGCGATGATGTTGTGCCCACAGGCATGCCCGACCTCTGGAAGGGCGTCGATCTCGGCGCAGATGACGACTTTGGGCCCGGTCGATCCCACACGGGCAGCGAATGCGGTCTCGAGACCGTACGCCGGGTACTCAACCTCGAAACCCTTGCCCGAGAGGTACTCCACGAGCTTGGCGGACGTCTCGCGCTCCTCGTAGGCGATCTCCGGGTGGTCGTACATCCACTGAGAGAGATCGCGAAGCTCACCCTCGACCTGGCTGATGGAGTCGCGCGCTGTGTCTTTCCTGCTCATGTTGGATACACCTCGTCCCTACTCAGCTACTCAGCTACAGCCCGCGAGGCTACACGGCCTCCACAGACCCACATCCGGGCGCGACCGCACCGCGGAATGCGGATGGCCGGCATTGGCTTGAACCTCGTAGCATTGCGCCAAACAGGAGGTGCCATGGGTGAGTATCAGGACGAACTCAAGAAGATCGCTCCGGCGACGCAGGAACTGCGGGAGCACATCCCGGAGGTCTATGAAGGCTTCGCGACCATCCACCGCGCGGTCTATCAGGATGGCGCCCTTTCGGGCGGTCTCAAGGAGCTGATCGCCGTCGGCATCGCCATCAACAAGGGCTGCCTTGGATGCATCGCCAGCCACACTCGTGGTGCGGCGCGCAAGGGCGTCACTGAGGCACAGATGGCTGAGACCATCGGCGTGGCAATCCAGATGGGTGGCGGACCGGCCTCCATCTACGGACCGCAGGCGTGGGACTCGTTCAAGGAATTCAAAGAGCGCTACGGATGATCCCGCTGCTCGCCTCCATCCCGTCACCGTCTCGAAACGTCATCGAGATCGGCCCGTTGACGATCCACTTCTACGGCATCATGATCGCCATCGGCGTCATCGTCGCCGTCATGGTCGCACGCCGCCGGTATGAGCGCTACGGCGGGAGCGGCGAGATGGTCGAGCGAGTCTCGATCTGGACCGTCATCATCGGCTTCCTGGGGGCGCGCCTCGGCTACGTCACCACCCACACCGGTGACTTCGTCGATCAGCCGTGGGAGGTCTTTTTCATCTGGAAAGGTGGGCTCGCCATCTACGGAGGCCTCATCGCAGGGACGATCGCTGCGGTGTTCCTGCTCCGCAGGTGGAGGGGCGACGTTTTCGCGTTCGGCGATGCCGTGGCCGTGGGTCTCCCGCTGGCACAGGTGATCGGCCGGATCGGCAACTACTTCAACCAGGAGCTGTTCGGCACGCCGTCGGATCTCCCGTGGGCGGTCGAGATCGAGGCGAGGATCGCCGACGCGGCCGGGTATCCGGGCTCCACGACGTTCCATCCGACGTTCCTCTACGAGGCCTTGTGGAATCTGTTCATCACCGCCGGCGTGATCTTGTGGCTCGAGAAGCGAGGGAAGCTCTTCAAGGGTGCGTCGATCGCGGTGTACCTGATCCTCTACGGGATCGGTCGATTCCTGATGGAGTTGATGCGTACCGACACCACCTTCCGCTTCCTCGGCCTCAGCCGCAACGGCTGGGTCTCGGTCGGAGCCGTGATCGTCGGTGCGGTGCTGTTCTGGTGGATGCAGCAACGTCGCGAGGTGCGGACCCTGGTTGGGCCGCCCGTGTTCATCGCTCCGGGAGCTGAGACCGTACCGGCGACCGTTGATACCGAAGAGGAAGACGAAGGCGACGAACACGGCGACGAGGACGCGGCCTCGGACGACTCGGTGGCGACCGACCCGCCTAGCTGAAGCCGCGGTCGGCTAGTTGGCCCCGGGCCTCGGGATCGTCGAGCATCCGCCGGAGCGCAACCACCGCAGGACGGTCTGAGCGGTCCTCTCGGACGGCCAGGTCGTAGCGTTCGTTCGCGACGAACCGGAAGCTGAGATCGGCCGCATCCGCCACTGTCTCGAGCGTCATACCCCAGTCTGCGCGTCGCTGTTGGATCGCCGCCGCGACCCCGTTGTGTGTCTTCGCCTGGTGGAGGTACCCCGGTGGCCGGTGTCCGTCGAGTACTCCGTCGATGAGGATTCGCGTGCCGCTCCCCGGGTTCCGATTGACCATGCGATGGCGATCGCTGCGGATTTCGTCGAGCAGGTCGACGCCTGCAGCGGCCAGGATTGGGTCATCGATGCGGTAGGCGATGCCCTGGCGACGATCGTATCCCGGGATGAGCTCAACGCCCGGGGGGAGGAACGCCTGGTTGTAGATGCCGGTCGCGGCGTCGAGGAGGTGGGTGCCGCCAACATCGCCTTCTCCGCGCCCGAGTGCAGCCAACCCGGCGGTCGAGCCCACGAAGATTGCCTTGATGCGGAATCCCTCGTCGGCCAGGAGGCCGAGGAGGTAGTCGAGACCGACACAGTGGCTCCCGATGACTACGAGGTCGTGTGTGCGCACCTGGCTGCTCAACAGTCGGACGGTGACCGGAGCCCCTTCGGGGACGTATTCAGTTGCTGCCGGGATCCGAATGAAGCCGTCGGCTCGCCCGAACGCCGTCACGCTGCCGGATCCTGCTCCAAGCGGATAGGCGGCCAGGCCGTCCGTGCCGTCGACGAGATCGACCAGTGAGTACTCGGCACGGCCGGGGACCGACGTGATGCGCAGCGGAGCGAACGCCTCAACCGTTTGTACTGCATCGTCTGGCATGCCGGAGAGTCGGCGCAGCAACGGTGCCACGAACTCGTGGAAGGTGAAGACGGCTGAGGTGGGGAAGCCGGGAAGGACGACCACCGGCGTGCCCGCGATGACGGAGAGCAGGACCGGCTTGCCGGGCTTCAGGGCGACACCGTGCACGACGATGCCGGGGGAGTGCGGGAGGCGCTCCGCCAAGCGGGCCACGGCATCGGCATTGATGTCGCCTTCACCTTTCGAGGTGCCTCCCGAGAGCAGCACGACGTCAACGGCCTCTTGGCCGGTGATCAGCGCCTCGAGGGTCGACTCGACCAGAGCGAGGTCATCCGGGGCGATGCCGGCGGCAATCGGCTCGCACCCGAGTTCGCGAATCGCGTCGAGTAGCATCGGCTGATTCGAGTCCGGCACCTGGGCGACACGGGGGATCGACCCGGGTGGGACGATCTCATCCCCGGTTGACAGCACGGCCACCCGCGGTCGGGCCACGACGTCGACCGACGCCGACCCGACGGCGGCCAGCACCGCGGTATCGCGTGACGTCAGCACGATGCCACGCCGGAGCACGGTGTCGCCGCGACCGACGTCGGATCCGGCGAACGAGATGTTCGACCCGGGAGCGACGGAGCGCGATAGAACGATCCCGCCTTCGGTCGGTTCGGTGTACTCGACCATCACGACTGCGTCGGTGCCGCGGGGCACGACGCCGCCGGTTGCGATCTGAACGGCGGTCCCGGGCGGTGCTTCGAAGTCGTCCGGTGGGGCATCACCCGCAGCGAGCGTGACCGGGGAGACGGCAACCGCGACCGGGTCGAGCTCTTCGGCCCCGTACGTGTCCACCGCACGGACCGCGTATCCGTCGACGTTGCTGCGATCGAACCCGGGGACGTCGACCTTCGCGATCACGTCTTCGGCGAGGACACGGCCGTGGGCATATTCGAGAGCAACCGCTTCCGTGCATGGGTTCAGGTGCGCACATGCCGTTCGAAAGACGTCGTGGGCGACATCCTCGTCGACGACGTTGAGGAACTGTCGCTGCTTCATGCGGCACAGCCCCCGTCGTAGCAGTGGACGGTGACCCGGGTGCCTTCGGCGTAGCCCTCGGACGACACCGGCACGACCACGAATCCGGTTGCAGCCGTGACCGACGACAGCACCGAGGATCCCGAGATCGCGATCGGCTTCACCCGGTCGCCGTCGACCACGACCCGCGCGTAGTCGGTGCGGCCAATCTGCGAGACGAGCCGCCCGGACAGCCTTCGCTCGATCGTCCCATACGGAGAGGCGGGGGAGCGGCCGCCAAGGGTCCGCACGACCGGTCCTGCGAAGAAGTCGTAGGCGGCGAGACAAGCGACGGGGTTGCCAGGGAGGATCAGGATCCGA
Source organism: uncultured Actinomycetota bacterium (assembly GCA_963785245.1). GTDB lineage: Bacteria > Actinomycetota > Acidimicrobiia > Spongiisociales > UBA5794 > JAHEEL01. The sequence continues at coordinate 80,716 of CAWAUO010000017.1, forward strand.
ACGCCGTTGACGGTGCCGACTCCGGTTGGGGAAGATGGCCGCATGGTGATGCCGTGGACGGCAAGCCGGCCGAGTTCACCGACGAGGACGGGGACCCGATCTTCCGAGCCGACCGATGCCGCACCGGCGGTGATGACGAGGTCGGTATCGGGGCGTGAGAGTGCGTCTGCCATGGCCTCGCGCTGATCGGGGAGTGAGACGACCTCGGGGATTCCTCCATCACGCTCGACGAGCGCGGCAAGCATTGGGGAGTTGGAATCGACGATGCTGGACCCGGATGGAGAGCCTCCCGGTGGCAGGAGTTCGTCCCCGGACACGATGATGCGGACCGTCGGCCGGCGCACGACAGCGACCGGGCTATGTCCGACCGCCGAGATCAGGCCGATGTCCTGGGGGAGGAGACGTCGTCCGGCGCCGAGGATCCGGTCGCCGGCCTCGACGTCTTCACCGATGCGGCCAACGTTGCGGCCGTGCGGCACGGCAGCGGTCGCCTCTATCTGGACACCGGAACCGCTGGTGTCTTCCGCCTTGAGCACCGCGTCCGCGCTGTCCGGGACTGGCGCCCCAGTCATGATGCGAAGACACTCGCCCGGTCCGATCGGCAGGTTGTCGCCAGTGCCGGGCATCGACGATCCGAGGACGCGCAACGGGATGGGGTTGTAGGCCGACGCCCCGTACGTGTCCTCGGCACGGACGGCGTATCCGTCCATGGTCGCCCGCCGGAAGCCGGGCACGTTGACGGTGCTCTCGACATCGGTTGCGAGAACCCGCCCGGCCGCTTCGGTGACCGGGATCCCCTCTCGAGGGAGCGGGCCGATGCCGTCCAGTGCAGCCGCAAGCGCATCCTCAACCGAAGACCGCTCCCGAAACCCCCGCATCCGGATGTCCTCAGGTGGTGGCGTTGGTGGCATGGCGTGGATGGTAATGGGGACAGGGTGAGGGGGTCCGGGCTGTCGCCAGTCGCCAGTGACCAGTCGCCGGAAAGGCCTCCGCAGGCCCTATCTCAGCGGTTCAGGCCCCAGAGGCGCTCTCCGCTGCGCTCCGGCCTGGCGACCGGTGCTCGCGCCTCTCCCACTTCGTGGGAGAGGCTAGGACTGGGGTCTGGGGACTTGGCGACTCACACGCCTATCTCGTCGGCCACCCAGGCTAGATCGAGGTCTTCCAGCAGCGTTCGCGGCGGGTTGCCGGTCTCGGGGTCCCAGCCGGCGAGGCGGTAGTAGGTGTCGAGGGCCTCGGTGATTGTGTCGCGGTCGAGGGTTCGGCCCCGGCTGGGACCGTCCTCGATCGGGTCGTCGTAGAGGCGCTTCGGCAGCGTGTCGCGCTCGCGGGTGATGCCCTCGCGTGCGTTGAACGCCCGGAGCAGGTTCAGCCGGCGCTGCCCGTAGGTGAGGAGGTCGTCGACGGTGATGCCCATACCGGTGACGGCATTGATGACGTCGGCGAGGTCGGCCATCCCGAGCATCTCCCACCCTGGGCCGTAGACGAACTGGCAGACATCGGCCGTGTCCATTGCCGAGTACGCGTACTGGGTGACGAGGGCGTAGCGGATCTTTTCCTCGTTGAGAGCGTCCTCCGGCTGCGGATCGGTGAGACCGATGTCGGCCATCCGCTTCTGATACTTGTCGGGGCTCTCCTCGATCGTCTCGGGTGTGTACATGCCGTCGTGTTCGCTCGACTGGTGGTCGGCGCCGAACGGGTTGACGGCATAGATGACGCCAAGCGTCGGCTTCACCCGCGGCATATGCGCCGGGAGTTCCTGATTCTTGGAGGTGATGACGAAGTCCTCGGCGCCGTTGCCGATCGAGACAGCCGCGGCAGCGGAGCCCTCGGCCAGGATGTCACCGAATCCCTCCCTCTTCAGGGTGGCTTCGAGCATGGCGATCATCGCGTCCGCGTCGCCCCACGCCAGTTCGATCCCGCCGGTGTCGTTGGCGGTGATCAGACCCTTCTCGAAGCACTCGATCGCGAACGCCATCGTGGCGCCTGCCGAGATTGTGTCGACCCCGTACTCGTTGCAGAGTTGGCTGGCATATGCGATGGCGTACGGGTCATCGATACCGCAGTCGGAGCCGAACATCGCGACGGTCTCGTACTCTGGACCGCCGGACTCGGGGTTGAGTGCCTTCGCCTGCCACTCCGCCTCGACCACTCGCTTGCACCGAACGGCGCACGAGTAGCAGGTGTCGCGGCCCTGCTTGAGCTGATCGCCGGTCGCCGCGCCGCGCAGGATCTCGTCGAAGTAGACGTCTGCCCCGATCTTCTTCGCCTTGTCGAAGCCAAACGAACCGCTCAGGTAGTTGCGGGTCGGCAGGCCGCCAACGGCGCTTTGGCTCTCGGTGATACTCATCGTCCCGTACTTGGCGAGCTCCCAGACGTCCTCATCGTCGCGAACGAGGGGGATGGACCGTTTGACGATCGCTCGCAGCGCGTCCGGGTCGGCCATCGGGAGCTTCTTCTTGCCTCCGCGAACGACGATCGCTTTCAGCATCTTGCCGCCCATGACCGCGCCCATACCGGTGCGGCCGTGCGCCCGATTCGCCATTGAGATGATGGCTGCGAACCGGACTTTCTGCTCGCCTGCTGGACCCACCTGGACGATCTCGATGCGACGGTCATCGAGTTCCTCCTGGAGAATCTCGTCGACCTCGCTCGTGGTCTTGCCCCACAGGTGTGAAGCGTCGCGAAGTTCGGGCGTGCCCTCCTTGATCCAGAGGTAGACCGGCTTCGGGGAGGTGCCGCGAACGACGATGCCGTCGAAGCCGGCGAACTTGAGCTCAGCCGGCCAGAAGCCGCCTGCCTGGCTGTCTCCCACCGCGCCGGTGAGTGGTGACTTGGCGACGACGGTGCAGCGGCTCTGCCCGGCAACGGGGGCGCCCGTCGTGCCCGAGAGCATGAAGGCGAGCGTGTTCTCGGGCCCGTACGGATCGGCGCCGGCCGGAGTGTTCTTCAGCAGGTAGTAGAGGCCGAGGGCGCTGCCACCGAGGTAGGTTCGGTAGCGCTCCTCCGGCGGTTCCTCGATCTCGAGGCTGCCGGTCGTGAGGTCGACGTGCAGGATCTTCCCGGCGAAGCCGAACATGATGTGGTGCTCCTTGGTTGCGGCGACGCGCTCACGATAGTTGAGAGGGCGGGCTGCCGATGGGGCAACCCGCCTTCCTCTGTCGTGTTCGTTTGGCTAGCTCTTGCGTGCGAGCGAGTCCCGGATCTGAGTCAGGAGTTCGACCTCGCTGGGACCGGCATCCTCTTCCTCGTCAGTCTCCGTGCGCGCCCGGTAGGCGTTGTACGGCTTGACGATGAACAGGAACACTGCCAAGGAAACCAGCAGGAACGCCACCACCGCAGTGATGAACGAGCCGATCAGAATCTCCGACCCATTGACGGTCCAGATGATCGAGTCGAAGCTTGGCTCCCCAAACGGGATCGCGATGATCGGCATGAGCACGTTGTCGACGAGCGCACCAATCACGGCAACGAACGCGGCACCCATGATGAAGCCGACGGCGATGTCGATCATGTTGCCCTTGGCGATGAAGTCGCGGAATTCCTGGACCATGGCGGTCCCCCCTCTTTGGGTTTGACTGGACGAAGATTGGACGAAAGGGAGATTACCCAGTCGCCGGCCGCGAAAGAGGGAGCGGGTGTCCGCTCCCTCCATCGATTAGTTGGTCGGTTCCTTCTACGAGGCCAGGGTGTCGTCGGTGGATCCGAAGATCTCGCCGATGGCGCCGAGGGATCCGAGGATTCCACTCGTCTCGAGCGGCAGGAACAACTTGGTTGCCTTGCCGTCTGCGATGCCCTGGAGCGCGTTCAGATACTGGATCGCGATCAGGTCCGGTGTCGGATCACCGTTGTGGATGGCTCCGAAGACTCGCTCGATGGCCTGGCCTTCACCTTCTGCCACGGTCAGCTTCTGGAACTTGTCGGCCTCGGCGACTTCCTTGATCGCCTGCGCCTGACCTTCGGCCTCGAGGATGCGGGAGGCCTTGACGCCCTCCGCACGGAGAATCTGGGACCGCTTCTCACCCTCGGCCTCGGTGACGACCGCACGACGTTCGCGCTCGGCCTTCATTTGACGGTGCATGGCCTGCGTGACGTCGGTCGGGGGATCGATCCGCTGAATCTCGACACGGACGACGCGAGTACCCCACACGTCGGTCGCTTCGTCCAGGATCTGACGGAGTTCGGTGTTGATGGTCTCGCGGGACGTCAAGGCGTCGTCGAGATCCATGTCGCCGACCACGTTACGAAGGTTGGTCTGCGCCAACTTGGTCGCTGCCAGGATGAAGTTCGACACGTTGTACTTCAGCTTCACCGGGTCGGTGGCCTGGTAGTACACGACGGCGTCGACGGTGACGACGACGTTGTCCCTCGTGATGACCTCCTGCGGCGGAACGTCGACGACCTGCTCCCGCATGTCGACCTTCACCATTCGCTCGATGAACGGGACGATCATGTGGAATCCCGGGTCGACGGTCTTGCGATACCGCCCGAACCGTTCAATGAGACCTTGCTCGTACTGCTGGACGATCTTGATGGCAAGCGCCACATAGATCACCAGGAGCACGATGAAGGCCAGGACGACTACTGCTGCTGCAGTCATTGTTCTCCCTCTCTCCTAGATGCTTTCACTCGATCTGATTGTTCTTGTGACTATTCGGTTGTTGGCGGGATGGGCTTGACCACGAGTCGTGTCCCGCGGACTTCGACGACCTCGACTCGTGCACCATTCGGGATCACGATGTCGGAATCGACGGCCGCACGCCACTCCTCGGTGCCCATCCGGACCATGCCGTTGGTGTCGAGGTACTTCACAGGTTCGATGACCACGGCGAGCTTCCCGACGAATCGGTTGGCGCCGGCACGGGCTGCAACCGTGTCGTCCTGCTCCTTCTTGGCGAATCGCTGGAGCACCGCCAGGAAGACGACCGAGATCACGACGAACGTGACCAGTTGGATCGGCACGGATACGCCGAGGAACGCGAGCACTGCGGCCGCGGCCGCTCCCACGGCGAATGGCAGGAGGAAGAAGCCCGCCGTGAAGAGCTCTCCGACGGCAAGCACCACGGCGGCACCGATCCAGATCCATCTCCATTGTTCAGCGTCCACGTCTGTTCCTTTCGGTGCGAGGATCGCCACCGCCGCAAAGGCAGTGCCGATCAATCCAATGGTGAGCCCGATCCATATCGCGCTCGAGCCGCTCTTCTCATCTTCGGGTGGGCGTGTCCTCACCGGGTTCCGGTATGCCGTGGCCCATTCTTCAGCGAACGCGGCGAGGTCTGGGCCGACGACGCTGTCGACAGACTGGCCGGCGGCGACTGCTTCGTTGAGGTGATCATTCAGTTCGTCGCGGATTTCCGCGACGCGGTCGCTCGGCACTCCCGTGTCCCGCCAGTAGCGGGAGCACTCGGCCACGACCTGGTCGATGCTGCGGTCACTCATGCTCACCTCCATTCAGTATGGTCGACACTCCGGTGCTCAAGTCCTTCCACTCGCCCGACCACTCGTCCAGGCGTTCTCGTCCGGTCGGAACGATCCGGTAGTACTTCCTCGGGGGGCCGCTCCCGTCCGCCTCGACGAAGTATCCCTCGACGAGACCGGCCTTCTGGAGTCGGGAGAGCGTCGGGTAGATGCTGCCGTCGCTCACGAGTTGGAGGCCCCGGTCCTTCAGCTTGGCCGCCATCTCGTATCCGTAGCTCGGCTCCTCTGCGATCAGCGAGAGTAGGCACATGTCGAGCACCCCTTTGAGGAGCTGTGAATTGTGGTCCACGTCCGGCTCCCTCCAAGTCTTGCGATGTTAGATATTGTGTTTCATAGAATACCTTGTATCAACATATATCATGGATTGGGTGGGTTGGCAAGGTGGTTTCGCCGGATGGCCCCCGAGGGGACCGACCGACCGTGGCCCCACACTCGTGCCGATGCGGTACGTGCTGATCAACCGTCGAACCCGCACTCCGGCCGCCACTCGGACTCGCCGAAGACCTCAACCAGGAGCGAGGAGAGCGACGGGTCATACGCACGGAGTTCGTCGCGGGTGTCGATTTGGTTGTGGACCTGGTCCTTCTCGTCCTTCTCTTCGTTGTTGACGTCGAAGAACGACTGGACGCCCTCCGCCCAGTACATGTCGGAGTTCACTTCGGCGACGGTGTTGCGCCAGAGGTCGGCGGCGATGGCGCGGTTGTAGGCATCCTCGATCTCACGGTTGAGCGTCGGGTCGACGGCGGCGATCCCGAAGCGTCGCATCGACCAGCCGAAGTCACGGACGAACATGTCCTCGCCTTCGTAGCGGTCGGACTCGAGGCACAGCAGGTTCTCCTCGGCGCCGGCAGGGACCGGTATCTCTTCCGTACCGGGGAACGATCGCCCGAGCCGGTTCCAGTCGGTCCCGGGATGGATCGAGTAGAGCTCCTCAAAGTCCGGAAGGGTGGTGATGCGCTGGTCTCGGCCGATGATTGCGACATGCTCGACCGAGGACGCAAGGGCGGCGGCGATGTCCGGGCGAGACGCGAGCATCGCGGCCATGCGGTCGGCCGCGGCTTCGAGAGCGCCGGAGACCACCGGGTCCCCGGCAACGATCGCGATGCCCGTCTGCTCGCAGGTCTCTCGGTAGAAGTCCTCGTCGGTCCCAACCGATCGGACGATGCACTCCGATTGAGGAACGGTGGTGGTGGTCGTGGAGGACGTTGTGGAGGTGGTTGTGCTGTCACGGACCGCCGTCGTGGTTGTCTCGATCGTGGTGGTGGTCGACATCGCATCGAACGTGGTCGACGTCGAGGATGCGTCGTTCCCTACATTCAATTGACAGCCGGCAGCGGCGAGTGCTGCCGTTGCCAACACCACAATGGATCGGAGGGTCTTCATCGGATCGGGATGCTACGACCGATTGCCGGCCAATGGATATCGGAGCGAATGGCGCACGGTTGGACGGTGGGCGGCTATCTTGAGAGCGGGCATTACGGGCGGCTGTCCATGCAGCCGAACGAACAGGTAGGAAGATGCGGTCACGCCATGACCGGATCCTCGATCTCGCCGAGCGCAGGCTGAGCCTCGGAGTCGAGCGCGGGTTGATCCAACGACGGATTGAAGACGAGAAACTCGACGGGGCGATCATCACGCTCGACGGGGCGAAACTCGTCGATTTCAGCTCGTGTGCATATCTCGGCGTGAACCGAGATCCCCGCCTCAAAGCCGGTGCGATAGAGGCTGTCCAGCGATTCGGGACTTCCTACTCCTCCTCGCCAACGTACACGGCGCTCGGACTGTACGACGAACTCGAGGCCCAGCTGCGTGACATGACCGGTGCCGTAGTCGCCATCCCTCAAACGACGACGCTGGCTCACCTGGCCGCGCTACCGATCCTGGTCGGGCCAGAGGATCTCGCCCTCGTCGACGCCCAGACTCACGACTCGGTGCAGCTCGCTGCTGCGGCGTTGCGGGGGAACGGCGTCACGGTCGAAGTGGTGCCGCACAACGACATGAATGCATTGCGGACGACGCTCGATGCCCGAGCGGGGCTGTATCACAGGGTCTGGTACCTCGCCGACGGGATCTACTCGATGTACGGCGACACGGCTCCGGTCGTTGCGATAGCTGGCCTTCTGGGTGCCTACGAGAACCTTCACTTGTACTTCGATGATGCTCATGGATTTGGGTGGCAAGGACTCCATGGACGCGGCCATGTTCTGAACGAGGTTCCGATTCACCCGCGAATGGTTGTGGCTGCCGGCCTGTCCAAGTCGTTCGGCACGCTGGGTGCGGTGCTCGCGTTCGGCGATCCCGCTGCAGCTCGAAGGGTGCGCCTCACCGGTGGTCCTCTGACCTTCTCCGGACCCGTACCGCCGGCTGCTCTCGGCGCCGCCGTCGAATCTGCTGCCATCCACCTTTCCGACGAACACGCCGAGCGGCAGGCGCGTCTTATCGCCGACATAGCCGCCTGCCGTTCCGAGATCGTTGACCGGCAGTTGCCGGTGTTATCCCTCGACATGACACCGATTTGGTACATTCGGATTGGCGGACCGGAGAGTGTGGCGGAAATGGTTGTTCGCCTGATGAAAGACGGCTACTACTTGAACGCAGCCACCTACCCGGCCGTGCCGTTGGGCTACGGGGGAATCCGTTTCACTCAGACCCTCCACAACACTCGCGAACAGACCCTTGGACTCCTGGATGCCATTGCGCACCATCTTCCGGCTGTGGCCTCCGATCTCGAGGTTGTTGTCGACCTTCGGGATGAGTCCGATCTCCTGGTGGAGTCCCCCGATCCCGCCACCACATGATCGCTACATCCCGAGTGCATCTGTGCCGATAGAAGGGCATGCACGTAGCTAGGCCGTGGATACCGACACGGGAGGCGGTTCATGTGCCGTGGTATGCCACGGCCGCTTTCGTGGTGATCGTCATCGCGGCTGTGGCTGCCGTGTTTGGTGGGCCGAGTGTCGCGCGCAATGTCGCTCCGATCGGCATCCTGGTCGGCGACGCCGTTGCGGGCGTCATCTTCGTCCGCCGTTCCAGGCATCTCCGCGGTGCCGAGAGGCGAGCATGGACCTTGGTGGGTGTCGGCCTTGCAACGGCTTCAACTGGGATCGCCATCCTCGCTCTGCAGGAAGTGGTCTTCGGAGACACTCCGACATTCGGCATCTCCGACGTCTGCTTCATCATTGGCTACTTGGTAATCCTCCTTGGCATTGCATCCCTTCCCCACACCGACGGCGACCCACTCCAGCGGACCCGCATCGCGCTGGATGGGGTCATCGGGGCGGTGTCGATCGGTGCGTTGTCGTGGGTCTTCATCCTCGAGCCGATCATGGTCGGATTGGACGATGCGCCCCTCACCGATCGCATCTTTGGAACTCTGTATCCGCTCGTCGATGTTGCCGTCATCATCGTTGTGATGATTGTCACCATTCGGAGGTCGGCGCTGCGATTCGACCTCCGCTTGTTCCTGTTTATCGGCGCCGTCCTCCTCCAGGGGATCGCTGATGTGAGCTACCTCGTGGAAGGGGCTGGCAGGAACTTCGCGGAAGCCGAACCTCTCTTTGTTGCCTATCTCGGTGCCGCCGCCCTGTTCCTGATCACAGGTCTTGTGGTGGATCGCGAACCTCCCGCGAGGGAGTATGCGGACCGTCGAGTCCCCTTCTGGACGATGCTGATCCCGTACACATTCGCAGCGGTGATGGTCTCGGTATTGAGCATCGAGATCTGGGAAGGGACGATCACATCAGGGGACCGCGTTCTCCTGGTCGCCACGATTGCGGTCGCCATACTCGTCATTGCTCGTCAAGGCATTTCCATTCGCGAGAATCGGAGGGTCGTCGAGCGCGAGCGTTCCGATCTCGTTTCCTCGATCTCTCACGAACTCCGAACTCCGCTGACCGCGACGGTTGGTTTTGTAGCGATTCTGCAGGAAGACCCGAAACTCGACCTTGCAGACCGGATCGAGATGATCGATGTCGTGATGGAGCAGACGGCGTACCTTGAGCGTATCGTTCAGGATCTGCTCCTGCTTGCTCACGACGAGCCAGGCCAGATGACGCTCAGGACGGCCGAGTGGCGTATCGAACCGCTCGTCGAGAGCGCGATCATCTCATCGGGGATCGGCCGTGGTGGTGTTGAGACGGAGGTTCAACCAGGTCTCACTGCAGTCGTGGACGCAGATCGTGTCCAACAGATTCTGGTGAACCTGTTGTCCAACGCGCGCCGCTACGGCGGGGACGAGACTGCCGTGGTGGCACGGGTGGTCAACGGTCGCCTGGTCATCGAGGTACATGACTCCGGTCCCGGGGTACCAAAGAAGTACGAGCTGACGATCTGGGATCGATTCGAACGAGGCCCCAATCGCTACAACGCGGTCGTCCCCGGTACAGGAATTGGGCTCGCCATGGTGAAGAACATCGCGGTGGCACACGGTGGTCGGGCGTCGTACCGGAAGTCGGAACGCCTTGGCGGTGCATGCTTCGTGGTCGAGTTCGCAGTCGAGGTAGCGGAACCGGAACCGATCGCCATCGTACAACAGAGCACGATGGCGATCGGCTGATCGATTGCCCCCTCCCGTCGGGTTCGGCGGCGGCTAGAGCGACCTGAACCCGAGGGCGTCACCGTCGACGATCACCGCGATCGTGTCACCGTCCCGGAACGTACCGTCCAGGAGTGCCAGCGACAGCGGATCGGCGATCGCCGTCTGGAGCAGGCGCTTCAGCGGCCGCGCTCCGTAGACCGGGTCGTAGCCGTTCTCGGTCAGCCAGTCGGCTGCCTCGGCCGACAGTTCGAGTGTGATGCGCCGGTCGGCGAGTCGTCCCGTGAATCCGCTGAACTGGATTGCGGCGATCTCGCGCAGGTTCTCCTTCGACAGTCGGTGGAAGACGATGACGTCATCGATCCGGTTGAGGAACTCCGGGCGGAAGTGCGCCCGGACCGCGTCCATCACGCGGTCTCGGATTACCTCTTCAGGCAGGTCCGGATCGATGAACTCCGATCCGAGGTTGGAGGTCATGATCAACACGGTGTTCGAGAAGTCAACGGTGCGGCCCTGCCCGTCGGTCAGGCGACCGTCGTCGAGCAACTGGAGCAACGTGTTGAACACGTCCGGGTGCGCCTTCTCGACCTCGTCGAGGAGGATGACGGCGTAGGGGCGCCTCCGGACCGCCTCGGTGAGTTGGCCCCCCTCGTCGTACCCGACGTATCCCGGAGGCGCGCCGATGAGGCGGCTCACCGAGTGCTTCTCCATATACTCCGACATGTCGATACGGACCATCGCCCGCTCGTCATCGAAGAGGAAGCCCGCAAGGGCACGTGCAAGCTCGGTCTTGCCGACACCGGTCGGTCCCAGGAACAGGAACGAGCCGATGGGACGGTTCGGATCGGACAGGCCCGCCCGTGACCGCCGGATCGCGTTGGCGACCGACGACACCGCGTCGTCTTGTCCCACGACGCGCTCATGAAGGTGGTCTTCGAGTCGCACTAGCTTCTGGACCTCACCCTCCATCAACTTCGAGACCGGGATACCGGTCCAGCGGCTGACGACCTCTGCAACATCCTCGTCGTCGACCTCTTCCTTGAGCATCTTTGTGTGGGCTTGGAGGTCCTCGAGCCTCACCTGGCGGTCGGAGAGTTCACGCTCCAGGTCCGGGAGGGTCCCGTACCGAAGCTGCGCTGCCTGTTCGAGATCGCCGTCACGCTCCGCGCGATCCGCCGATGCCCGCGTCTCCTCGATCGAGTGCTTTGTGCCGCGGATGCCGTCGATGGCGTCCTTCTCGAGCTGCCAGTGAGCGCTGAGCGTGTCCAGGTCTTCCCCCAGATTTGCGAGTTCCTGCTCGATCGCGTCGAGTCGGGCACGCGACGCGTCGTCGGTCTCCTTGGTCAGCGCCTGACGCTCGATCTCGAGCTGGCGACGGCGACGCGTCAACTCATCGATCTCCTCCGGCATCGAGTCGATCTCGATCCTGAGGCGCGATGCGGCCTCGTCGACCAGGTCGATCGCCTTGTCCGGGAGCAAGCGTCCGGTGATGTAGCGGTCGGACAACACCGCCGCGGCGACGAGGCCGGCATCGGTGATTCGCACCCCGTGGTGCACCTCGTAGCGCTCCTTGAGTCCACGCAGGATGCCAATCGCGTCCTCCACCGATGGGGGCTCGACCAGTACGGGCTGGAAGCGCCGCTCCAACGCCGAGTCCTTCTCGATGTACTTGCGGAATTCGTCGAGCGTGGTCGCTCCGATGAGGCGTAGCTCGCCTCGGGCCAGCATCGGCTTCAGCATGTTCGAAGCGTCCACCGAGCCTTCCGAGGCCCCTGCACCGACGATCGTGTGCATCTCGTCGATGAACGTGATGATGCGGCCTTCCGCAGCCTGGATCTCTGCGAGGACGGCCTGGAGGCGCTCCTCGAACTCGCCGCGGTACTTCGCGCCGGCGACCAGGCTGGACATGTCGATCGCGATGATGCGCCGGTTCTTCAGGCCCTCCGGCACGTCACCGTCGACGATTCGCTGCGCAAGGCCTTCCACGATGGCGGTCTTCCCGACACCGGGTTCGCCGATCAGCACCGGGTTGTTCTTCGTGCGGCGTGAGAGAACCTGGATGGTCCTGCGAATCTCCTCGTCACGGCCGATGACCGGATCGAGCTTGCCCTGCTGGGCGAGTTCGGTGAGGTTGCGTCCGTATTTGTCCAGGGGAGCGAAGGTGTCCTCCGGATTCTGCGAGGTAATCCGCTGACTGCCGCGAACGTCGGCGAGGACTCCGAGCATCGCATCCTTCGTCATCCCCAGTCCTCGGAGCAGGTCACCGACCGAGTCGTCGGATGCCGCGAGGGCAAGGAGGATGTGTTCGACGGACAGATAGTCATCCTTGAGGGCGCCCCGTTCTGCGTCGGCGCGGTCCAGGATCTCGAGGGTGGCAGGGGAGAACGAGACATCGCCACCGCCGACCACCGACGGGATGGCGGTGAGGGCGCGATCGAGCGGTCCGGTCACGTCCGTCGCGTGGATCCCGAGACCCGCCATGATCGGGTAGATGAGGCCGTCCGTCTGTGAGAGCAGACCGGCGAGGAGGTGGGTGGGTTCCACATACGGGTGGTTACGCTGCGTTGCGAGTTCCCGGCCCGCGAGCGTGGCTTGTTGCGATTTCTGCGTGAAACTGTTGAAGTCCATGGTGTCCATTCCGTTGAAGTTCGAGGTCGCTCCTAGTTCAACACCAAGGGTGATGTGATTGTGCCAGAAAACTTGAGTCTTATACTATCAGTTTTCAAGCCGTGGGGTGAGCGGTGACGTTCTCCGATCGCGGTGGGTGGTGGGTGCTTGCCCAACTGGGTCTGTTCGCGCTGTACGTCTACGCCCTCGTCGGGACCGACTCCCTCACCGAGGGCTTCGGACTCGGCTTTGCCCGTATCACCGGCGTCGTCACGCTGGTGATTGGCATCGGCATCGGGGCGTGGTCGATGGTCATCCTCGGCAAGGACCTCACGATCTTCCCGCATCCGGTGGAGGAGGCCACGCTCGTCGACGAGGGGCCGTACCGACTCGTGCGACACCCGATCTACTTCGGCGTCATCCTCGGCGCTGTCGGGCTGGCGCTCGCGTTCGCGAATCCGGCCACGGTGATCGTCTCGCTCGTGTTCATCCCGTTCTTCATGGCGAAGACCGGATTCGAGGAGGACCGACTCGTCGAGAACGTCCCCGGCTACCGGGAGTATCGATCGGCGATCCCGTACCGCATCATTCCGCGGGTCATGTAGTCGCGCCCGGCGGAAATGCACGGACCGCTTCGTGCGTTGAAGCGGCGAACCGACCAGGGAGCCGACGAATGCCGAAAGCCGTATGGAATGGAACCATTCTCGCCGAGAGCGACGACACCGTGATCGTTGACGGGAACCTCTACTTCCCGCGTGAATCGCTGAACAGCGAGTTTCTCGCTCCGAGCGATCTCGAGAGCCGTTGCCCGTGGAAGGGCACCGCCGGATACTTCGATGTGAGCGTCGACGACCAGGCCAATCCGGGCGCTGCCTGGTTCTACGACGACCCGAAGCCGGGAGCCGCCGAGATCGCCGGTCGCGTCGCCTTCTGGCGCGGCGTGCAGATCGAGGCGTAGCCGCACGGGCGGTATCCTGACGGTCCGCTACCACGGAGCCACATGATCCCCCTCCGCATCATCGAGACCGACCGAGAGGATTTTGACGAACCGGTCGTCGAGATCTGGATGGAGAACGAGTTCGTCGGCATGGTCTTCTGGGATGGATCGTCGACGGTCGTCCAGATCTATCCCGCAGGCGAAGATGATGTGCACGACCTCGAAGTCCGCGACCTGTTCCGCGTTCTGGAGATGGCCGAACGGATCGTCGACCCGTTGGCCTTCGACCAGGTTGACGGCTTGGTGCAGGTCGGAGGAGCGAGGGCGCAGGCGAAGCGCGAGGACGAAGCAGACGACTGGTCGGAAGAGGATCCGGCCACGGTCGACCTGCTTTCGGAGTTCGACCCGCTTGCCGCGTTCCGCTCTGAGGACGGAGAAGGGTTCTTCCCGCGAGACGTAGCGTTGAACTTCGTGCGCCGCTGTCAGGAGTTGAGGCTCGCCGTCGTGGAGATGGAGGCGTTCGACCTCGTCGGCGGGGACCTGAAGGCCCGCCCGGGTCTCGAACTCGTCGTGCAACCGCAACCGGTCATGTCACCGGCCGAATTCCAGTCCTACGCGAACGCAACGGCGACCGACCACCTCGACGGGTGGCCGCGCCGTGACACCCTCGTCGTCGCATTCGTCGTTCAGCAACTCGACGGCGAGACCATCGTCGCCTAGCGCCACGAACCCAGGGTTCTCCGCATCCCATTTGGCGCCGACAGCCCACAGAATCGGACCGATCGCGACGCGGTCTCATTCCGCGGGCTGTCGGCGCCATATACAAGGTGGAGAACCCTGGGTTCGTGGCGGGTGGTCGGGTAGCATCCCGGCATCCAAGCGAGAGGAAGACGCATGCAGGCGTCCGTGTACAAGGAACTCAAGAGCTACTGGTGGCTGTTGCTCATATCCGGAGTCATCAGCATCTTCATCGGTGCTGCGCTGCTGTTCTGGCCGGGGAAGACGCTGACGGTGGTCGGCTTCCTGATCGGCATCTGGATGCTCTTCTTCGGCATCATGCGGTTCCTGATCGCGCTCTTCGGGGGCGACTCGGACAGCCGGTGGGTGCTGGCGATCGTTGGTGTGGTCGGCATCGTGCTCGGCATCGTCGTGATGCGGAACCCGTCCGAGACCATCGGCATCATCGTGCTCATCGCAGCGATCTTCTGGATCATCACCGGTCTCGTCGACGTGTTCCGTGGCATCGGAGACGGCGACATGGAGAACCGCGGATGGGTGATCGCCGGCGGCGTCATCGCGGTTCTCGCCGGCGCCGTCGTCCTCCTCTGGCCCGCGGCGTCTCTGACGGTGCTCGCGATCATCGCCGGTATCTATTTCATCTTCGACGGAATCCTGCAGATCATCGCCGGCTTCCAGGTGAAGAGCGCCTAGCAACCCGGACACTTTCAGTCGTCGGTGGCGGAAGACGCTTCAGGCGCGTCGTCAGCGATCGTCTCCTGGGCGGCAACCCATGCTGCGTACCGATTGGCGCCCCATGGTGCCGTTGCGCCGTGGAGCACGACGCTGAGGGTGACGGTGACGATGACCGCGGACACGATGACCTCGGATCCTGCCAAGCCGGTCTCTTCCACCAACAGGCCGGCGAAGATGATCGAGGCGAGACCTCGTGGTCCGAACCACCCGAGGTAGAGGACCGTCGGTGGTCGAAACTCCCTGCCGATCATCGAGATCGCGACCGGGATCATCCGGACGACGGTGAGGCTCAGAATCGCGTAAATCACGGTCGCTGTGGTGAATGCGGATTGACGGGGACCGAGGATGAATGCACCGAAGATCAAGAACGAGATCATCGTGAGGATGGTCCCCAGGTCCTCTCCGAACTCGCCAGACGAGTGGTCGAGGGGTTCGACGAGGCGACCGAACGCGTTCCCGCCAACGTAGGCGGCGATGAAACCGCTGCCGCCCATCTCGTCGGCAACGAGGAACGTCAGGAACGCCACGGCCACAACGGTGATCCGGACCCACACCGGTGCGATCCACGAGCGCCGAATGGCGTATCCGAGCGCCAGGGCTGCGCCGGCTCCGAGGCCAAGGCCGACGAGGACGCCAAAGCCGATACCCTCGATGAACAGCCCCCACAGGCTGCGCCCCTCCTCCGACTCACCGAGCGCGATGAGGAAGAGGATGATCGGGAGAGCGATCCCGTCGTTGAGGCCAGACTCAATCCCCAGCGCCTCGCGTATGCGGCTCGGGACGCTCGGATTCGTGACGACGGCCTTGCCAAGGGCCGCATCCGTGGGCGCGAGAATCGTTGCGATGAGTCCCGCCGCCACGAGGCCAATCGCCGGGAACACGAGCGCCGCCCCGATCGTGCCGAGCACGATCGTCAGCGGCATCCCAATCGTCAGAAGCCGGATCGGCAGATCCATATCGGTCTCCCACGACTGTACGTGGACCTTGGTGGCGTCGGTGAAGAGCAGCAGCGCAAGCGTGAGTTCGAGAACCTCCCCGATACCGGACCCGTCGACCTGGACCGTGTCGAGGACTCCGAACGCGTACCCGGCGACGCCGAGACCCACGAATACCATCGGAGCCGAGATGGGGGTCGTCGTCAACCGTTTCGAGACGAGCGCGTACGCGAACAGCGCCACCGCGGTGTAGATGATGAGTGTTGGGTCCATTGGCTCTCGCTCGACCCGAGGCTAGTTCAGGAGGCGGGCGCCGATCCGGACCGCGACAGCCGATCGAACGAGTCGGCGATCGCAGTAGCGAGCGCGGCCTTGTGGAACCACAGCAGCGAGGCGTGCCCACCGCCGATCCATCGCAACTCCGAACCCGGCCAGTGGGCGTGGAGGAGCTGCGTCGTGGCCGGAGGCACATACCCGTCCGACTTGGCCGAGACCAGCACGGCATGCTTGGCGTGATCGGGAGCGGGACGGTCGAGGACCGAGGCAGCGAGCAGGGCCTCCCGCAGCCGTGGCTCCGCGGTCTCCACACCACCGAGAGCGTCCCAGGCGATGCCGCCGCGCAGTGCTCCATCGAGGTAGACCGGCGATGGCGAGTAGGCAGCAGCCAGTGGCGCGGTCGCGACCGGGAACGGCATCGTGGAACTGACGAGCGCCGACATGTTCCCGCCCATCGAATAGCCGGCGACACCGGGCGTCTCGCCGCTCTCCCGAACGGTCGCCAGCAACCCCCGTCCTTCCATCACCGCCCCGATGCCCATGCGGAAGAAGTCGCTGACCGTTCGGATGGGCTGTCCGTCGAGGTCGTCCGGACGGCGGATTCCGTAGTACGGATTCTCGAGGACAAGGCTCCCGATCCCTCTCCGGGCAAGGCGCCGGGCGATCCCGAAACGGGCCCGCGAGTCGTGCTCGTTCCAGGCCGCCATCAGCACGACGGTCCGATCGGTTCCCTCAGCAGGAAGGACGCGAGTGACGGCTCCATGGTGGGCGTGGGCAGGCAGCATTTCGGCAGGACTCTCGAAGATGCCGACCGAGGTCACCAGACCGTCCTCGGCGGTCTCCGAGACCCACTCGATCTGGACCGGGTCCGGCACGCCGGTTGGCACGGTGATGCTGTCAATCACCGAGAGATCGCCCCAGCCGTCGGTGAAGAACCGGAGGCGCTGCGGGCCGTGAGAGACGATCGCACCGCCGAGTTGGTCGATGGGGTGCCTCACGGTGTCGTCGCCTCCCGGCAGACGACGTCCGTTCGGGCGAGATCGATCATCAGATGGACCATTCCTTCACCGTTCGGATCCGTGGGCAGAGCGGTACAGTCTGGTCCATATGGAAATCCAGATCGGCGCCACCGCATCGGTGACCCTCACCGCGGGAGAATCGGACACCGCGATCGCTCTCGGGAGCGGCGACGTACCGGTTCTCGCCACGCCCCGCCTGATCGCGCTCCTCGAGGAGGCCGCCGTCGCCTCGATTGCAGACGGCCTCAGCGACGGCGAGACCTCCGTCGGCACACGGGTCGCCATTGATCACCTGGCAGCGTCCTTCGTCGGGGCAGCGGTGATCGCGACCGCTGAGGTCGTGCGTACGGCCGGCCGATCCGTTTCGTTCCGACTCACGGCTCACGAAGGCGACCGGACGGTGGCAACCGGCGACCACACCCGCGTGGTTGTCGATCGGTTGCGGTTCCTGGGGACGGCCTAGCCCCGCCAATCGACACGGCACCAAGAGCGCCGCTGGCAGTTCGGGCACTGCATCCACCGGCTGAAGTGCTTGCCGGGGATCCACAACGAGATCAGGGCGATCCGAACACCGATGTCGATGTGAGACGCTCGGGTCTTGGTGCCGCAGTGAGAGCAATCGATGACGCCGGTGGCGAACTGGTGCTCGCCTGTGGAGAACAGCGCTGCCTGTCCGTCGCGCCGTTCGGGTTCATGCAGCACATCGTCAGCGAGTGGATCATCGATCTCCGCCGGCGGCGTTTCGAAGAGCGCACGCTTGCCCTGAGGGTCAGAGCGGCCCGTCATGTCCGGTCCTCGATGTGCGCGGCGAGCTCCCGGTAAGCCTCTGCGCTCTTTGATCGACGAGCATGGGTGAGAACCGAGCGGCCCCTTC
Source organism: uncultured Actinomycetota bacterium (assembly GCA_963785245.1). Classification (GTDB taxonomy): domain Bacteria; phylum Actinomycetota; class Acidimicrobiia; order Spongiisociales; family UBA5794; genus JAHEEL01. Next base: position 98,846 of record CAWAUO010000017.1, read on the forward strand.
CCGGCGCTTCGGCGACTTTGACGGAACGCGGGATCGGCGGCGGGAGCACCTCGATGCCGTGGGTCTCGGATACCTCGAGGAGCACCTGCCGTGCCAGATTCGTCCTGCGGTCGAACATGGTTGCGACCGCTCCGAGCACCTCGAGGTCGGCGTTGGTGTAGGCGCGGACGTCTTCGATCGTCTCCAGAAGCTGACCGACAGCCCGGTGGGAGAGCGTCTCGGCCTGGAATGGGATGAGCACGTGTGAAGCGGCGGTGAGTCCATTGAGGGTGAGGATGCCGAGCGACGGGGCGCAATCAATGAACACGTAGTCGTAGTTGTCGGCCACCGCCTTGAGCGCACGTCCGAGGACGAACTCCCGTCCCGTCTTCGTCAGCAGGTGGATCTCCGAACCGGCGAGGTCGATGGATGAAGGGACGAGGTCGATGCCGTTCACCGTCACGATGACGTCCGCCATGTCGGCGCGGCCGAGCATGACATCGTGGACGGTGGCCTCGAGATGGTCGGGATCGAGTCCGTTCTCGTAGGTGAGGCACGCCTGCGGGTCGAGGTCCACCATGAGGACGTGCCGCCCACGTTCGACGAGGGCCGCAGCGAGCGTGTGGACGGTCGTGGTCTTCGCCACTCCGCCCTTCTGATTCGCGACTGCGATGACCGTACTCATAGAGCGATTGTAGGAGGCAGGCACCGGGTGCGTCGGGGTGGGTAGAGTCGCGCCATGCCGAAGCAATACAAGGTCACCCGCATGCGCCGGGCCATCAACCAGACGGCATCGACGATGGCGCGACTCGGGAAGGGTCCCTCGTGGGAGTTGACGGTCACCGGCCGCCGATCCGGCGAACCACGGACCGTCCCCGTCACTCCGGTCGAGATGAACGGGGCTCGCTATCTCGTTGCGCCATACGGGGCCACGGCGTGGGTGCACAACATCCGGGCCGCAGGCGAAGCCACCCTCAGACGTGGCGGGTCAAACGACCACATCACGGTCGTCGAGGTTGACGCAGAAGAGGCAGGACCCGTCCTGGCGGCATACTTCAACTCCCTCGAACGCATCGTCGGCGCCTACTTCGACGTCCCGAAGGAACCGACCGTCGACGACTTCATCGCGGTTGCGGATAGCCATCCGGTGTTCCGGGTCGTGTAGCGCAGAGCGCGGCAGGCCTCATCTGGGCGATTCGGGCTCCCAAAGCCCTCTCCGCTGCGCTCCGGCATGGCGGCCGGTGCTCGCGCCTCTCCCACGAAGTGCGAGAGGCGAAGACCGTCGCCTTCGCTCCTCAGCTACTCCGCTCCTCGACTGCTCGGCTCCTCACTTCGCGCCGGGGGCGGGGGCGCAGGGGGTTTCTGAGCCGGGTTGGAGGACGGGGTGGCCGGTGTCTTCGATCACGACGGGGACGAGGCAGGCGCCGATACGGCCATCCGGTTCGAAGACGAACTGGGCGATGGCCGTTTTCCGGGCTTCTGCGGGATGCGCCTGCCAGACGAAGTTGCCAAGACCCCAGGCGATCGGCTTCCCTTCGTACCAGCCGAGCGGTTGGAGCATGTGCTGATGGTGGCCGAAGACTCCGTCGGCGCCGGCGTCGATGAACGCCTCAGCGAGAGCGATCTCGAACGGACGCGGCTTCGTGGTCCCCTGCTCGCCCCAGTGGATCGTGACGAGAACAAGGTCTGCCATCTCATCCGCGGCGCGGATCGCCGCCGTCATCGCCTCTGCCGAATCGCCGTCGGTCATCCCGGGCCGCTCATCCGTGACGATCCAAGATCCCGTCTCGGGATGCACGCCACCACCTCCGAGAATCGCGATCGTCCACCCGTTCCGCTCTATGAGGACCGGGCCGTAGGCCTCAGCAGGGTTCTTGCCCGCGCCGACGGGATCGATACCGACGGCTTCGAGATTGCTGCGGGCGTCAAGCATCGCTTCGAACCCGAAATCGATGGCGTGGTTGTTCGCGAGATTCGCCACGTCCACACCGGCCGCTGCCATCGAGGGCAGCGCTTCCGGGTCGCAGCGGAATGTCCAGGGCTTGTCCCACGGTGTGCCCAGATCCGATGCGGAGCATTCGAGGTTGACGACGGTGAGGTCGTCCCGGTGGAAGACGTCGTCGAGGCCGGACCATGCGTACTCGTAGCCGGTTGAGGGGAAGGACCGAACGAAGGTCGGGTCGAGGTTCACATCGCCGGTCCCGTTGATGACGAGGCGCTCTCTCGGTTCGGGCGGTGGCTCCGTGGAGGGCGTTGTTGTGGACTCCACAACAGTGGTCGACGGCGGTGGAGGAGCGGTTGTCGAGGTTGTTGCCGTGGTCGTCGGAGCAGGAAGCGTGGTGATCGTCGCGAACGCAGTCGTCGACGGGGAAGACGCTGCCGCGCCGTCCGAACAGGCCCCGATGACGGCCGCCAGTGCCAAGAAGCCGAGAACGCGAAGGAATCGGATTCGATGCATCGAGAGAACGGTACCGTTCAGGGCTCGGAATGCTGTCGTTCGCGCGCGCTTGCGCGACCCGCGTTACCGAGTCGTTTTCAATCCAGGCAGAGAAGGAGCACAGGATGCAAAAGTGGGTCTATCGGTTCGACGAGGTTGACCAGGCCGAAGAATCAGTCGGTGGTGACTGGGACGCGGTGCGCGGATTGCTCGGTGGAAAGGGCGCGAACCTCGGTGAGATGTCGCGTACCGGCGTGCCGGTTCCCCCCGGGTTCACCATCACAACGCAGGCATGCAACGCCTACCTGGACAACAATGAGAGCTTCCCCGACGGCCTCCTCGACCAGCTGAACGACGCCCTCGCCACCGTCGAGGCGGGCCTGGGCAAGAACTTCGGATCGGCCGACTCGCCGCTCCTCGTGTCGTGTCGCTCCGGCGCCAAGTTCTCGATGCCCGGGATGATGGACACCGTTCTCAACATCGGCATCAACGACGAGGTCCTCCCCGGGATGGTCGTTGCGTTCGGCGACGAGCGATTCGTCTACGACTCCTACCGCCGCCTCGTGCAGATGTTCGGCAGCGTCGTTATGGGCGTCGATGACCATCCGTTCGAAGAGGTGCTCACGGAGGCCCGAGCGGAAGCCGGCGTCGAGACCGACTCCGATCTCGATGCTGCCGCTCTGGCGAAGGTGCTTGAGCGCTTCAAGGCCATCGTGAAGGCCGAGACCGGCATGGACTTCCCGCAGGATCCTCGCGAGCAGTTGCTGATGGCCGTCGAAGCCGTCTTCAAGTCATGGAACGGCAAGCGTGCGTTCGCATACCGCGACGCCGCCAAGATCGCCCACGACCTCGGGACCGCCGTCAACGTGCAGACGATGGTATTCGGCAACATGGGCGACGGATCGGGCACCGGCGTCGCGATGTCCCGCAACGCAACCACCGGCGAGAATCGTCTCGAAGGTGACTACCTGATCAACGCCCAGGGCGAAGATGTCGTTGCCGGTATCCGGGTGACGCACCCGATCGCCGAACTCGCCGGTGACCTCCCCGAGGCCTACGCGGAGTTCGAGGACTACGCCAGGAAGCTCGAGACCCACTTCCGCAACATGCAGGACATGGAGTTCACGGTCGAGAAGGGGAAGCTGTGGCTTCTCCAGACCCGTGACGGCAAGCGCACCGCGCAGGCTGCGGTCCGCATCGCGGTCGACATGGTCGATGAAGGCATGATCACCAAGGACGAGGCGCTCATGCGCGTCGAGACCGATCACGTCGATTTCTTCCTCCATCCCCAGTTCAACCTGGCGTCGAAGACCGAGGCGCTCGAAGGTGATCGGAAGATCGCCCTCGGCCTCAACGTCTCACCGGGCGCTGCCGTCGGTGTCGTTGCTTTTGATCCGGACCTTGCAGAGGCCTGGGCGAAGGAGGGCAAGCCGGTGATCCTCGGTCGTCCCGAGACCAAGCCGGATGATGTTCACGGCATGCTCGCCGCTGAAGGCATCGTCACCACCCGTGGTGGGCGCACGAGCCACGCGGCGCTGGTCGCTCGTCAGTTCGGCAAGCCGGCGGTTGTCGGTGCCTCCGAACTCGATATTGACCTCAAGGCTCGGACAATGGTCATGGGCGACATCGTGGTCAACGAGGGCGACTGGCTCTCCGTCGACGGCACGACCGGCGAGGTCTTCCTCGGCAAGGTCGAGACCGACGTCCCCGACATCGACGATCCATGGCTGACGAAGATCCTCGAGTGGGCGGATGAGCGGCGCAAGCTCGAAGTGTGGGCGAACGCCGACTACCCGATCGATGCTGAGCGTGCCCGTCTCTACGGCGCCCGCGGTATCGGCCTCTGTCGGACCGAGCACATGTTCTTCGAACCGGAGCGGCTCCCGATCGTCCAGAAGATGATCCTGTCCGACGACCTCGCCGAGCGTGAGGAAGTGACGTTCTCGCTGCTTCCCATGCAGCGCGAGGACTTCGCAGGTCTCTTCCGGGCCATGGACGGCTACCCGGTCGTCATCCGTCTCATCGATCCACCGTTGCACGAGTTCCTCCCCGGCTGGGGCGAACTCACCAACGAGATCGCTGATCTCAGGATCGCGCTCGCTACCGGCGGCGATGCGGTTGCGATCGAGGCAGAGATTGCCGAGAAGGCCGCGATGCTCGACCGTGTCGAGGCACTGCGCGAAGAGAACCCGATGCTGGGTCTGCGCGGGGTGCGTCTCGGCATTCTGCGCCCCGAACTGACCCGCATGCAGGTGCGGGCGATCATCGAGGCAGCTTGCCTGGTCGCCGGCGAGGGTGTCGACGTGCATCCTGAGATCATGATCCCGCTGACCAGCCATGTGAACGAGCTTGCGCGTCAGCGCAGCGTTCTCGAGCAGGAAGCCAAGGACGTCATGGCCGAGCAGGGTGTCGAGGTCGACTACAAATTCGGCACGATGATCGAGATCCCACGTGCTGCCGTGACGGCAGACCAGATCGCCGAGTACGCCGAGTTCATCTCCTTCGGGACGAACGACCTCACGCAGATGACGTACGGCATCAGCCGGGACGACGCCGAGAAGGGCTTCCTCATGGAGTACCTGTCGGAGGGAATCCTGGCCGACAACCCGTTCTTCACGATCGACCCCGACGGTGTCGGGCAGTTGATGGCCATCGCGCTCGAGAAGGCGAAGTCGGTTCGCCCGGACCTCGAGGCCGGCATCTGCGGCGAGCACGGCGGCGAGCCACGCTCGATCGCTCTCTGCCACGATCTCGGTCTGAAGTACGTGAGCTGCTCACCGTTCCGTGTACCGATCGCCCGTCTCGCAGCAGCGCAAGCACAGATCGTGAACCCGAGGTAGGACCAGCTACCAGCTACCAGCTGCAGCGCCAGCTGCCAGCTGCCAGCTACCAGCGAGAGCCCGTCCTTGGCCCCCGACGAAGGGGAGCCGGGGGCGGGCTCTCTTTGCCGCCGGTCGCCGGTCGCCGGTCCGGCGGGGAGGAGCCGAGGAGCGGAGTATGGGTGGCGGAGGGTTCTCTCGCTCGTGTGGAGAGGTGGTGACCCCTTCCGTCAGCGCCTGGCGGCGCTGCCACCTTCCCCTAAGGGGAAGGAATTCGGGGGCCGATAGGGGGACATGGACCTACTTCAGGGGGATCTTGCTGCGTTCCCGTTGCGGGACGTTGTGGTGCTGCTCGCGCAACGGCATCAGACCGGGGTGCTCCGGGTTGAGACGGGGTATCTGACCGGCCGGGTGTTCTTCGTGGATGGCCGTGTGACGTATGCCACGACGCGCGACGGAGATGGTTCCATCGCGGCCCTCGCCCGCCTCGGCAGCCGACCGGAACGCGATCGCCGCGGCCGCAACCCGGGCGGGAAGTGGCCCGATCCGGCCCGCCCGCTGATTCTGCAGCAGATCGGCGAGGTGCTCGTCCGTCTCGAGCACAACGTCGCCGGGCGCTTCTGGTTCGTCGAAGGTGTGACAACGCGGGCCTATGGAGAGACGGAGATCCAACGGTTCGAGGCAGGAGAGGTTCTCGCAGCGGCGGACGGGCGGCGCAAGGAGTGGGCCGAGATCGCCCGCATTCTGCCCGACTCCTCTGTCCGGTTCGTCATGCGTCCCCACCTCGATCCTGGTGTGACCCGGGCGGTCATCCCGGCGCCGGCCTGGCCGATTCTCGCCGCAATCGGCAGCGGTGCAACGGTTCAGCAGGTCGCTGAACACCTCAGTCTCTTCGAGTTGTCTGCAGCGCGCCTCATCGCCGACCTCTACATCGAAGGCTTGATCGTTCCGGAGCACGAGTCGGAGGGGTCCCCGACCGTTCTGGTCAACCTCGACGCCGCGTCATGAGGGCAGGTCAGACGGGCGGCGTCGTGCCGTTCGCCAAGCGAACGACCCAGACGACCAGCAGGAGCGCTGCCGTTCCTCCAAGGACGTAGTTGACCCATCGGCGATGATGCCACTGGATCCAACCCGCTCGGTGCGCCAGCCAGATGGTCCAAGCTCCGAGGAGTTCAGCGACAACCAGGAGGATGAGGGGGTGGTAGCGCAGCGCCTCCATGACATTGCCCCTGACCAGGTGACCGGCGGCCCTCGTCATTCCACACCCGGGGCACGCCACCCCGGTGCAGTTGGCGAACCCGCAGATCGTCGGACTCGCGTCCGAGGGGTTGACGGTCGCAAGTGCGATCGCCGCGACGAACGGGATCGCAAGCAGCGATCCCTGTCCCAGTCGGGACCTCGCGGCGAACGTTGTGATCACGTCGTGGCGGCGAACAAGCCGATGACGAGAGCGAAGAACAGGAACGCAATCCCGATAATCATCAGAACCGTTGAGATGATACCGAGAATCCTCCCGGCCTGAGCGGTGCCGCGATTCTGCGGCGGTCGCAGACCGGCATCGATCCCGGCGAGTTCCTTGTTCCCCATCACCCATGCGATTGGGCCGAGGATCTGGCACAGCACGAGCGACAGGATCCCGAGGACGAGAACCGTGGTCGCTTGGCTGTCTTCCTGGTAGTACTGGTCAGTCATAGGTCCAGTATGGCCCGGCCGATCAGCAGAGGCCACTCAAGAACTGATATCACGGTGCGCTGCGCGCGGGCCGCCCGGTGGCGGACGGCCCGCAATCGACAGCGGGCCCCTCTAGCTCCGCCCTGAGCCTGCCAGCGGTTGGTCTTCTTCGACGTTGGTCAGGTCGATGATGTCGGCCATCTGCTCGGTATACGGCGTGGCGACGGCCGCCAGATCGTGGATCTTGATCTCGACTTCGGTGATCGCTGCGCGGAGGTGATCGAGGCGTGCAGAGATGCGGAGTTCCTCGCGGCTCGCCTCGCCGACGATCTCGTTTGCGATCCGATCGGCCTCTTCTGCAGCCGTTGCCAATCTGGCTTCCGCGGCGTGTTCGCTGAGCTCGATGACGTGCTGGCGGTCGCCGATGGCGGAGGCGCGTGCGGTCTCCGCCTCGAGCATCATCTCGAATGACGCCTCGTCGGCCTCGGTGACAAGCTTCTCCCACCGGCCGTGCGCTTCGATGATCACCTGGTCGCGTTCGAAGTGCATCTGGTCGATCTTGACGCGAGCGGTCTCGAGGCGCTGGGCTGCATCGCGCTGCGCGTTGGCCACGATCTGATCGGCCCTGGCGGCTCCCTCGCTGATCATCTCCTGCTTGGTGTGCTGTGCGGCGACGAACGTCCGCCGGATGGCGTCCACTGACTCGTCGGCCTCCTGAACCCTGGCTTCGAGGAGGTCGGTATCGTGTTCGTACGATCGGAGCGTGGCAACCAAGCGATCCATGACACGGTCGACCTCGACGGGGTCATAGCCTTTGCGGCGTACGGTCCCGAATCGGTGCGCTTCAACGGTTGTGGCCTCAATCTTCATGCGTCATTCTCCCCGGAATGCTCCATCCGTTGCTGCCCCTGCAAACCATGCAGAGCGACCGGGTTGGCCGCAGTCAAGGCGGAACCTTACGGCGGAAATGAGGGGCTCGCAAGGGGTTATCCACAGTCTTCCCGTGTCGTCGGCACGCTGGCTCTCGAAGACACTCCTGGACGATCGGCGCTGAGTGGGGTAGAACAGGGGAGTGAACCGCATCACCGTCGACATCAACAAGGAGTGGCTCTCCGTCGCAGATATATGCGAATACATGGATGTCTCCCCGTTCGTTGTGACGAGTCAATTGCGTTCCGGCGCACTCCCGGCGGTGAAGTTCGGCAGGGAGTGGCGCGTGTCGCGACAGGACTTCGAGGATTGGATCAACGCACAACGCGAACAGGCCGAGGCACCGATCGAGGCGTAGGCCGACGGCACCATCGAATCCGAAGCCGACTGATCGTGAGCTGCCTGGCACCACGGATCGATTCGACGGAACGGCTACTGCGGTAGCGTTACCCGCCCCGTGAAGGAGAGACTGTGGCGCGAACCGTTGCTGTGGTTCTTGCGAACGAACCCGGAACCGGCTTCACCGGCTCGAAGTTCCTGAGTGACATCGGCGGAACCCCGCTGATCAACCGGGTCCTTGCCGACGTCGCGACGTGGCCGGTCGATGAAGCTGTCGTCGTTCTCGGCCCAGACGCCGAGGATATTCTCGCCGGCATGGCACCAACCGACGCGACGGTGGTGATCGATCTGGAGTGGAGGGAAGGCTCCGCAGCCTCGCTCCGGGTCGGCCTCGATGTGGTCATGCGGGGTCCGGCGACCGATCTCGTCCTGATCGCTCGTGCCGACCAACCGGGAGTCACGGCAGAGGACGTTGTCGAGTTGATCGAAGCGGCAGAGGGGGCAGCCGCGTCGGTTCCGAAGTACCGATACCGGCGGGACTTCCCCGTCATCCTCGGGAGAGGGATCTGGGAGCGTCTGTTGGGGTCCGAAGGTGACGTCGACATCCTCGATCTGCTCGAGACGCATCCCGATCGGGTCGAGGAGATCTGGTTTGAACACCTCGCTGCTCCGCGGATTCTGGAACCCGGCGACCTTCCGGGGCGGCAGGCGGGCGGCTGGCCCGACGGCGACCGCGTCCGTTAGGATTGCGGCCCCATCGCTTCAGAGTGTCTGGAAAAGGGGAGCGGGATGGCATCGATTTCTGCAATTCAGTCCATGGGCCACCGCAACGAGACCAAGCTGCGCAAAGCGGGGGTGCGCACCACAGACTCGCTGCTCAAGGTAGCGGCCACGCGCACCGGGCGGCGGCGGTTGGCCAGAGAGACGGGTTTGCCGGAGAGCGACATCCTCTCCTGGGCGAACCGGGCGGATCTGTTGAGGATCACCGGCGTCGGATCCGAGTATGCAGACCTTCTCGAGGTCGCGGGTGTCGACACCATCCGCGAACTCCGTCGACGGAATTCTGAACGTCTGCTCGAGGCGATGACCGAACTGAATCTCAGGAAACGGCTGGTTCGTCGCCTCCCCACTGAGGGCATGGTCGCCGGTTGGGTCGACGAGGCGAAGGCTCTCGAACCGCTCGTCACCCACTAGCGATCCAGATTGGACGCGACGAAGCCCCGACCGATCGGTCGGGACTTCGGTTCGAGATGGGACTGCTACTTGTCGTCGGCGGTCTTCTTGGGCGCCGTCTTCTTGGGTGTAGCCTTCTTGGCGGTGGTCTTCCTGGCTGCCGTCGTCTTCTTGGCCGTGGTCTTCTTGGCCGTCGTCTTCCTGGAATCCGCCTTCTGGGCGGACGTCGTCTCTTCTGCCTCGACCTCGACCTCGACCTTGACCGGCTTCGGCCCCGCCACGCCTGGCGTGAACTGCTCGCGCCAGTTGTGGAGTGCCGTTTCGAGTTGCTCGCGGAGCACCTCGACGCGCTCCTGGAACTGGTCGACGTCGACCCTGACCTGGATCTGCTCGACGACCTTCGCCTCCTGGATGAGATCGACGCTCTCCTGGATCTGCTCGGCGACGCGTGAGTCGCGGATTGCACCGGTCACCTCGCGGCCGGCGGCCTCGAGGTCGTCGATCGAGGTCTCCGTGAACAGATTCGTTCCGAATTCCACGAACTTACGGCCGGTCACCATCGGTGCTCCGACGGCTGCGTAGAACGCCTTCGTGACGTTCTCTTTCTGGGTGTCCATGACTGAGGTCATGTCGCCTCCTCCTGTTCGTCGCGGGCGAAGCTTCGATAGATCTCCACCAGCGCTTGTTTCTGGGCCTTGGTCAGGGCCGGGTCTGCTGCGATTGCTTCTTCGACGCCGGAATGTTCGATGTCGTCGAGCAAGCCCGCACGCTCGTAGAGCGATTCGGTCCGGATGTCGAGGGCCCTGGCGATCGACATGAGGATCTCGGCCGACGGCTTGCGCAGGCCGCGCTCGATCTGTGAGAGGTAGGGGTTTGAGATCCCTGCCTGATCGGCGAGCTTGCGAACAGACATCGCGGATCGCGTCCGTTGCTCTTTGATGAATGCCCCTACATCGGGGACTGTCGGGCTCTTCACGATGATTGCAGCATATCGCAGAGTGCTAACTATTGCTAGCACTTGTCGGTGTGCGTGGCCGCCGGCTACGAGAAGGCGGTACCGCGCGCAGCGAGTTGAGTATCGAGCGCCGTCTGAACCGATCGTCGAATGTCCTCGGACCTTTCGAGCATCCGCAACGGGTCTGGCTCGGAGCCGGGGTTCTCGGGAAGCACCGGTGGGAGGAATTGGATGTGCCAACGAACCGGGAGGGGGATGGGGTTCAGGAAGATGGCGATCTCCTCCACACGCTGCTGCGGGAACACCATCCGCACCAACTGGGCGAGGCGCTTGGAGACGGCGACCGCCGGATGTACCTCTTCGGCACCGAGGATCGCGACCGGCACGATGGGTACGCCCGTCGTCTCGGCGAGGTGGACGAACCCACCCCGACCGAACCGCTGCACGTGGTATGCCTCCCACACCGGCTTCATGAAGCCCGACGATCCTTCGGGGAAGACACCGAGCAGCCCACCGTGTTCGAGGAGGTACCGGGCGTCGTCACGGCTGGCGTATGCGGCTCCGACCTTGCGATACATGTGCGATACCCACGGGAGCATGTTGAAGATCTCGGTTGCGCTCACTCGAACCCGCCGTGGGCGCGGCGCGCCGTTCAAAACTGCCAGAGCCAGCATTGCCGCGTCGTAGGGGAGTGCAGCGCCACCGTGGTTGGCGACCAGCATCGCCGGACCCTCCATGGGCACATTCTCGATCCCCGTGACGTCGACGCGGAAGTAGTCGTAGTAGAGGCCGTTCATCACGTGCCAGGCCATCTCGTGAATCACCGGGTCGAGTCCGATGGGATCGACGTCGTAGGTGGCCAGATGCAGGTGTCGGAACAGGGTTGGCCACACGTCGAAGCCGAGCCGCCCGGTAGCCGGCACGGCGACGTCATACCGGTCTGGCCCACCGTGTAGCGTGCACGCCTCGGCTCCGCGAACAACGGGGAGCCCGCAGCCGTGTCCCTCGATGCCGCGCCACTGGCAGCGCTGATCCTGATCGACGAGACCTGCCAGCCGGGCGTACAGACCGGCGCGCCGGACGCGAGCCTCGGCGCGGTCCTCTTCGCTGACCCCGGGAATCGGGAAGAGCGTGGCGGCATCCTCGATCAGGGTTCCCGCCCCTGCGGGCGTCGGTGTGGCGAGCGCCTCGACGAGTTCGGCCTTGTTCATCTTCGAGCGGCCGGCCAGGCTTGCAGCGCGCGCCAGGTCGAGGAGTTCGGCCTTGGTCAGCGCTGCAAGCGTGTCCCGGTTCACCGTCCGGCCTCGCGGGGGACTCGGCTGTAGGCGACCATCGTCGTCTGGCGACAGGTGAGTTCGGGATGGAACCCGAGGACGTCCTCCATGCCCGACGTTTCCATCACGCGCCCATGCTTGAGGAGCGCAATCGTGTGCTTCGGGAGTGGGATCCCGGTGCCTGCAAGGCCCCGAAGCGCCGCGTGGAATGCTCGCTTCGGGAGCGGCTGCGGTACTCGTCTGCCAAGACGCAAGATGCGAGAGAGGTAGAGCTGGCCACGTCCCGCGACGTTGAAGGTTCCCGGTGTTGGACGTTCGATCGCGTGGAGGAACGCGTCGCGTGCGTCCCGCTCAGAGATGAGTTGGAGGCGTGGATCGAAGCCAAGCAGTGTCGGCACGCCGGGAAGCGTGAGGTAGGCGCTGATGGGGTTGTTGATCGTCGGGCCGAAGATCGGGGCAAGGCGCAGGATGGTGTAGTCGACGTGATCGTGGCGTTCCGCGGTTTCGCGGACGAACAGTTCCATCTGTTCGAGGTCGCGCTGGTATCGGCCGCCGGACCGTTCCAGGCTCGAGTCGACCGTCACCACGGAAGGCGAGCGGGGGCTGGCTCCGTACACCGCGCCGTCCGACTTCACGATCACGTGACGCACCGCCTCGCAGCGTCCGATAGCGCCGAAGAGGGCTTGAGCACCGACCGTAGATTCCTCGTGGGCCCGCGTCGACCCGTGGAGGGCGGAACGATCAACCGTTTGGAGATGGACCACCGTCTGCGGCTCCAGGTCGAGGAGGTAACGGGCAAACGACAGGTGATCGATATCCAGCCGCTCGAAGTGGGAGGTGAACCGCTCGACCGGATCCAGGTCGTCGACGGCGAACACCTCGGTGCCGGGAATCTGCTCGAGATGCTGAATGATGCGGCCACCGGTCCGGGTGGCCGCACCCGTGACGAGGACGCGTCGCATCCCGTAGAGAGTAGAGAAGGCCGACTGGCTCCGTCGAGCCGGGAGAGGAGTCGCCAGTCGCCGGTCGAAGGGGGGTGGCGGTCGGTGCGGGCGGATTCACTCCTACGCTACGGGGTCCACACGAAACGGAACCATGTCGGGAGACGGAAGCTTGATCATCGTGATGCGTTCGGACGCGACTCGTGAGGACGTCGACAACGTGCTGGCGAGACTCGCGGAGGTCGAGGCCGAAGCCCACGTCTCCGAGGGCAGTCGCCGCACGGTCATCGGGATCGTCGGAGACCGCACCCGGGTCCAGCAGCTGCCGTGGGAGGCGTTCTCCGGGGTCGAGCGTGCCGTCCCCGTCCTGAAGCCCTTCAAATTCGTCAGCCGCGACTTCCAGGTGGAGGACTCAATTGTCGATGTGGGTCCAGCCAAGATCGGCGGCGGGCACTTCGCCCCGATCGCCGGACCCTGCGCCGTCGAGGACAGGGATCAGCTGTTTGCGTCTGCGGAGGCCGTGCAGAAGGCAGGCGCGACCATCCTGCGCGGGGATGCCTTCAAGCCGAGAACGTCACCCTACGCATTCCAGGGCCTCGGGGAGGCCGGCCTGGTGCTGCTTGCCGAAGCTCGTGAGGAGTTCGGGATGCCGTTCGTGGTCGAGGTGCTCGACCCGCGGGACGTGGACCTGGTCTCGTCCTACGCCGACCTGATCCGCGTCGGGACTCGGAACATGGCCAACTTCTCGCTGCTCTCCGAACTGGGGCGCCAGCCCAAGCCGGTGATGCTGAAGCGGGGCTTCACCGCGACGATCGAGGAGTGGCTGAACGCCGCCGAGTACATCTACAAAGAGGGCAACCACAACGTGGTCCTCTGCGAGCGCGGCATCCGGACGTTCGAGACCGCGACGCGCAACACGCTGGATATTGCAGCCGTACCGGTCGTCAAGGGACTGTCGCATCTGCCGATCATCGTCGACCCCTCACACTCCGGCGGCAGGCGCGAACTGGTGGCACCGCTGACCCGGGTCGCCGTCGCTGCGGGCGCAGACGGGTTCATGGTTGACGTCCACCCCTCGCCGGAGACGGCGCAGGTCGACGGACCGCAAGCCATCCTCCCCGGCGAATTCGCCGAACTCATGGACGAGGTCAGGGCGCTCGCTGCCGCCATGCACGTCAAGGTCTAGCTCGATGGCCCGAGCGCTCATCTCAGGTACGGGTCTCATCGGCACGTCGATCGCCTTGGGGCTCCGCGACCTCGGGTGGGAGACCCTCGGGTGGGACGCGAGTCCTGAAGCCCTCGCTGGTGCCGCCAACGTTGGTGCCGTCGATCCGGTTGGGAGTATCGAAGCCGCAGATCTCGGACGCGATGACCTGCTGGTCCTTGCCTCTCCTCCGTCATCGGTTCTTGCAGCCGTCGCCTTACTGGAGACCGAGGCCCTGGTCATCGACGTGGCCTCGGTCAAGGGACCGATCGTCGCTGCCTCCCGGACTCCACGTTTCGTCGGTACTCACCCAATGGCAGGACGCGAAGTCACAGGACCGGATGCGGCTCGTGCCGGTCTCTTCCGGGGAGCAACGTGGGTCATCGTCCCGAACGGCGCCGACGAAGCAGACGTCCGGTTCGTCGAGCGAGTGGTCTCGGATCTCGGGGCCCGACCCGTACGGATGACAGCTGCAGAGCACGACGCCGCCGTTGCTCGCATCAGCCATGTTCCGCAGATCCTCGCCGCCGCACTGCTCGAGGGAGCCAACCAGATTCCTCAGGCAATGGATCTTGCAGCGGGCAGCTTCCGGGACCTCACACGCGTTGCGTCCTCGGACCCCGACGTGTGGCTCGATATTCTCGCTGCCAACCGACATGAGGTGGCCGACGCCATCGAGTGGCTCCGGGCCCGCCTCGCGACCGTGCTGGAGTCCGAAGAGCAGCTGGCAGAGACCCTTGCTGATGCCCGGCATCTGCGTGCCGCCCTGGGTCACGGTCTCGGCGTGGTCCGTGTGACGCTCGAGGACCGCCCGGGAGAGATGGCGGCTGTCGGCCGAGCGCTCGCTGACAGCGGTGTTGACCTCCGGGACCTCCAACTGCGTCATGCACCGTACGGCGGAGGCGGAATCCTGACGCTGTCGGTTCGCGCGGGCCACGAAGCGGCCCTGCGGGCATCGCTCGAAGCCGAGAAGTTCAGCGTTGCTGTTCCATCAGGCGAAGAAGACTGATTGCCCCTACTGCGATGCCGTGCTCGATCGCGCCCTCGTCGATGTCAAAGGTCGGTGAATGGAGATCGACCGGATGCTCGTTCGTCCCGACTCCGAGGCGGATGAGAGCTCCCGGGACCTCTTGGAGGAGCCACGAGAAATCCTCCGAACCCATGGACTGCGGTGTTGGCTGAATGCCGTCGGGTCCCAGGACGGATGTCGCGGCCGATTCGATCGTCTTGATCACGTCGATGTCGTTCTCGACCGGCGGTGCCCCGCGGCGATGCGTGACCTCGATGTCAGCGCCGAACGGTGCGGCGATCGCCTCAGCCTGACGGTCGATGATCTCAGCGAGACCGTTCCAGACACTGCCGTCCTGAACCCGTACGGTCCCCGAGATCTCGATCTCGGTGGGAATGGCGTTTGCGGTGTCGCCACCGGAGATCCGACCGAACACGATGGCGAGGTGCTGTCGGGGATCGAGTTCCGAACGGACCATCGCCGGAAGATCGACGACGATGCGGGCTGCAACATGGACCAAGTCGACGGTCCGATGCGGCCGGGACGTGTGGCCACCGGGACCGGTGAGTCGCACGGTGATCTTGTCGGCTGCACTGGTGATCGGGCCCGTCTTCAGCCCGACAACCCCCACCGGGATCGTCGGGTCGACGTGGAAGGCAATCAGCGACTGCAGGTTCCGGTGGACGCCCTCCTCTACGAGCTTGGCAGCACCGGACGGAAGCTCCTCCTCCGCCGGTTGGAAGATGATCCTCGCCGTGCCAGGGAGGTCGCTGACGAGCGCGAGGGTCCTGGCGATCCCGATAGCTATTGCGGCGTGGGCGTCGTGTCCGCAAGCGTGCATCACCCCATCGGTCTGGGATCGATAGGGGAGGCCCGTGTTCTCGTGGATGGGGAGGGCGTCGATGTCGGCACGAAACCCGACTACGGGCGGCCCATCGCCGACTTCGACCGTCAGACCGACAAGGTCGTCCCGGACTTTGGGTTCGAGACCGTGTTCTGAGAGCGCTTCGGCAATGCGATAGGTCGTCCGCCGCTCCGACCATGAGATCTCGGGATGGCGATGGAGGTCGCGGCGTATCCGGATGGCGTCGGGGGCGATGGTGGTGGCGTGCGCGGCGACACGTTCGGCGAGGCTGGGCATTGGAGAGATTCTAAGGGTTTCGCGCGTACTCGACCGTCCCTACGCTACGGGTCCAGGAGGAACCATGCCGAGACAGCCCACCTTCACGATCGGAATCGAGGAGGAGTACTTCATCGTCGATCGGGAGACCCGCGACCTCGTCCCCGACATGCCGGACGGTCTGCTCGCTGCGTGCGAAGAGATCACCGAGGGGATGGTGAGTCCGGAGTTCATCCGATCCCAGATCGAAGTTGGCACCCCGGTGAGCCAGAACGTGAAGGAAGCCAGGGCTCACCTCGCCCAGTTGCGTACCGATGTGGCAAACGTCGTCTCCGAATATGGAATGGCGATCATCTCAGCATCGACCCACCCGTTCGCGGCGTGGGATGAGCAGCTCCACACGGACAAGTCGCAGTACAACACACTCGCCGAGGCCCTCCAGGGTGTCGTGCGCCGTCTGCTGATCTGCGGGATGCATGTCCACGTCGGGATCGAGGATGAGGACGTTCGCATCGACCTGATGAACCAGGTGCTGTACTTCCTGCCCCACCTGCTCGCGCTCTCGACGTCCTCGCCGTTCTGGCACGGAGATGACACCGGGCTGAACTCATACCGCACGGCTGTGTTCCGGACGCTGCCCCGCACCGGCATGCCGGATGAGTTCCTCGACTGGAGCGACTATCAGCGCCATGCCCAGATCCTCGTGACCTCGGGTGTGATCGAGGACACGACGAAGCTCTGGTGGGATATCCGTCCGTCCGGCCGCTACCCGACGCTCGAGATGCGATCGACCGACATCGCCACCCGCCTCGATGACGGCATCACGCTCGCCGCCTTCTATGTGTCGTTGCTGTCGATGCTGTGGCGACTCCGCCAAGACAACCAGCGCTGGCGGGTCTACTCCCGCATGCTCCTCAAGGAGAACATCTGGCGCGCTCAGCGCTACGGCATCTCGGAATCACTGATCGACTTCGGCATTGGGAAGCTCGTGCCGATCCCCGAGCTCGTCGAAGAACTGATCGAACTCACCGCTGAGGACGCCCGCCGCCTCGACTGCGTCGAAGAGATCACTCACGTCAGGGAGATCCTGCGGCGCGGCACGAGCGCCGACCGCCAGCGACTCGTCTACGAAGGTGCCCTGGCGTCGGGTGCAGACGAGCGGGAAGCCTTGATCGGCGTGGTCGACTTCCTCATCGAAGAGACGGTTGCGGGCCTATGAACACGATCAGGGTCGCCGGAGCGCAGATCGACCTCACCGTCGGGGACCTCGTCGGCAACGAAGAACGCATTCTCGAGGCGATGCACTTCGCGGAGAACGCCGAGGCCGATGTGCTGCTGCTTCCCGAACTCGCGATCGTCGGCTATCCGCCCGAGGATCTGGTCCTGCGTGAGGGGTTCGTCGAAGAGAACCTGGGCGTGCTGGATCGACTGGCCCGGGCCTCCCGTCGATGCGCGGTTGTGGTCGGATTTGTCGATCCGCTCGACCGTGGAGTGCTCGATGACGATTCGGTTGAGCGGCGCGTCGCCAATGCGGCGGCCGTGCTCGCCGGTGGTCGCATCGTGGGGGTGTATCACAAGGAACTCCTCCCCAACTACGGGGTGTTCGACGAGGCTCGCTACTTCGCTGAGAGCCGCGAGCCGACGCGGCTGTGGGAGATCGCCGGTGTCGCTGCCGGCGTCTCGATCTGCGAAGATATCTGGTCCTCGGAGGGTCCTCCTGCGCGCCAGGCCGAGGCCGGAGCCACGCTGCTCCTCAACCTGAACGGCTCGCCTTTCCACGCCGGCAAGGGCGCCGAGCGAGTGACACTGCTGTCGGCCGAGGCGAAGCGAAGTTCCGCGGCGATCGTCTATGTCAACTGTGTCGGAGGTCAGGACGAACTTGTCTTCGATGGCGATTCGATGGTCTTCGACGCCGAAGGATCCCTCATCTACCGGGCACCCCAGTTCAGCGAAGAACTGTTCGTGCTCGATGTTCCGGTCCCGTCTGACCGTGACCGGACCATGGAAGCTGTGCCGGCGGTGGAAGCGATGGTCGACCGTGAGCCGATCGGCATACCGGCCTCGGTCGGCCGCCTCTCGGACGAAGGCGCCGTCTACGAGGCGCTCGTCACCGCGCTTCGGGGATATGTGACGAAGAACGGGTTCAAGGAGGTGGTGATCGCGTCGTCTGGCGGAATCGACTCCGCGTTGACCGTCGCTGTCGCCGTAGATGCGCTCGGTCCGAGCGCGGTTCACACGCTGACGATGCCATCGCGCTACTCGTCCGAGGGATCAGTCGCGGACTCCCGAGCGCTGGCTGACAACTTCGGTTGCCGGTTCACGGTGATCCCGATCGAGAACGCATTCGGAGCGTTCCTTGAGACGCTCGATCCGCTCTTCCACGGCACTGTGTCCGGTGTTGCCGAAGAGAACCTCCAGGCCAGGATCCGTGGGACGATTCTGATGGGCATCTCCAACAAGTTCGGCGGGATGGTCGTGGCGACCGGGAACAAGTCGGAGATGGCCGTCGGCTATGCGACCCTGTACGGCGATATGGCCGGCGGGTATGCCGTGCTCAAGGACGTCTACAAGACCGTTGTCTATCGGCTTGCGCGCTGGAGGAACCGGCACGGCGTGATGATTCCTCAGGAGATCATCGACAAGGCTCCATCCGCCGAACTCCGTCCCGATCAGTTTGACACCGATTCGCTGCCACCGTATGACGTCCTCGACGCGGTGCTCGAGGAGTACATCGAACGGGACCGGACGGTGAAGGAGATCGCGGCGGCCGGATACGATCGAGCGTTGGTGTCCCGCATCGGCCGCATGGTCGACCGCAACGAGTACAAGCGCCGACAGGCACCCCCGGGTGTGAAGATCACCCGCAAGGGATTCGGCCGGGACCGGCGGCTTCCGATCACCAATCGGTACCTCAGCCAGTAGCTGACAGCTACCAGCAGGGCGAGGACGGGCAGCCAGGTTCGTGATTGGCGACCCGTAGCTCATCATTGGCGGCTGACCTTCGACGAGGCTCTACGCTTCATGTATGGCTGTTCTTGGATCTGTTCTCATCGACGGTGTCCCATCAGACGCTGAGCACGCAGCGATCTCTGTATTCGATATTGGTTTCCAGCGTGGCTACGGCTGTTTCGAAGCGATGCGTGCCTACGACGGAACGGTGTTCCGCCTGGATCAGCACCTCACCCGTCTCGAGATGAGCGCAACGAAGCTCCGGTTGCCGGCGCCCGATCGAGGCACGATCGCCGATTGGTGTCGTTCGGTCGCAGCCGAGGCCGGAGACTCCGTTGTGCGGGTCTTCATCTCCGGCGGTATCGACCCCTACCGGCCGGGTACCGACTCGAAGATCGTTGTGTTCGCCGAGTCGGTGCATCCCGGACCCGAAACGATGCGGCTTCAGTCGCGGATTGCTCCGTGGCACAGTGATGGAGACTGGTTCGAACTCACCGGAGCGAAAGCGCTCTCCTATGGTTTCAACCTCACGGCAACCGTCGCCGCCCAGCAGGACGGGTTCGACGATGCGCTCCTCCTCGGCCGTGGCGGTCACGTGCTCGAAGGCCCCACGTTCTCGGTCGGTTGGATCAGCGATGGGGTTCTCTTCACGCCGGGACTCGACCTTGGCATTCTCGAATCGATCACGCGGTGCACCGCCATCGAGGTCGCGGAGCGGGTCGGTATTGAAGTACGCGAGGGCGTCTACGACATCGACACGGTCACCCAGGCGGACGAGGTGGTCGCGATGTCGACGGTTCGCGAGATCAAGGGCGTCTCATGCATCGACGATCGTCCGTTCCAACCCGGTGCGGGAACCGCAGCACTTCAGGAGGGCTTCCGTGCAATGGTGGCGGAGGAGGTTGGGCCATGAGCCTCTCGCTTGCGTTCGCAATCGACGATCTCTATCGAGATGTGGTCATGGACCCGGACCGTTGGGGTGACGAGGCGTACGCCGAATGGCTGGAGAACGTGGCGATCGACGCCCAGTCGATCGACAAGGTGACGGCTCGGTCGCTGCGCCGAGCGATCCGGATCGCAGGGAAGCTCCAGAAGTTCTGGTCGTCGCCAGACGCCGCTCGCTACCGGGGCGAACCATCGTGGGAGACCCGGGTGGACATCGCCGTCGGCATCCCCGCGTGGCGCCCGGGCCTTGAACTTGCCGAGCGGGACTTCGAGGAGTCGCCATCACAGGACGGCTTCGACGAGGTGCGCCGCCGGTTTCGTATCGTGAACGGGGCCACCTGGATGGAGGGCGTCGACTACGAAACATGGGCCGACGTCGACCCCAACAGCCGGAACCGGTAGAATCCGCGCACATGGCAGCGAGAATCCTTCTCATGGCGGCGATGGCGATGGTCATTGCGTCGTGCTCGTCTTCGAGCGAAGAGACCACCACGACCGCGCCGACGACGACGACAACAACAACGATCCCCGCGACCACGACGACCACGACCGCGCCGACGACCACCACGACGGTCCCTCAGGAGCCCCCGCCGTTCCCTGAGTATCAAATCGTCGAACGGATCGTCGTCCCCGAGACGGGCGACACCGTGGTGCTCCTGCTCGACCCGGCTTCATACACGAGTCTCTCGGATCTCGACATCTACGAGGTGATCGCGGATGCGGCGGATCGGTTCCCCCCAATCTTCCTTGCTCACGTCGTCGACTCACCCGTAGCCGCCGAAGCGGTGTTGCTTGAAGAACCGGACGAGGGACAGCAACGCATCCTCGAAGTCCACTACCTCGCTCGACTCGAAGACGGATTCCGCATCGTGTACCTGGGACCGTTCGAGGATTCGGGGACCGCGGTCCTGGGGTCCTGAGTCGGCGGTCCTGAGGAGGAGCTGAGTAGCCGAGTACCGAACCGACCGCGAACTGCGGCACGGCTGCGGCGCCGGAGAACGGCGGTTCCCCCGACTTCCTCCGCTCCTCCGCCACTCATCCGGGCTCGTACCTCGCTACAACAGAATCGCGGCCGTGATCAGGAAGCTGGCGAAGCTCACGAGGTCGGTGGTCATGGTGAGGAAGATGTTCGAGGCGAGTGCCGGATCCTGACCGAGACGACGCAGGATGATTGGGATGCTTGCTCCGACGACTCCCCCGGTGCTGATCGATACGATCACGGACACGAACAGGATCGCGGCGATCTGCCACGGGTCCACACCGGTCGCAGTTCCGAAGAGTCTGACGGTGATTGCGCCGACGATGGCTGCCAGGATCGCGATGGCGATCGCATCAATCGCAGTGACCGCCATCTCTCGGCGAACTGCCCGGCGCGCGCGGCCCCTGGGAAGGTCGCCGATCGCGATGGAGCGGATGATGACGGCGAGGCTCTGCGCACCGGAGTTGCCGCCGAGGAGCGCAACCAGCGGCATGTATGCAGCGAGGATGACGGCGCCCGCCAGTACCGACTCGAACTGGGCGATCACAAAGGCGAGAACCACCCCGACCACCAGGTTGAACGCAATCCAGGGCAGACGGCGACGCACCGACACGGAGACCGGCGTGAAGATCGTCTCCTCCTCGCCGGCGCCCACCATCAGGGCAATGTCTTCACCGGCCTCGGCCTGGATCGCTTCGAGCGCCTCCGAGACCTTGACCATCCCAACCAAGCGACCGTCGTCGCTGACCACGGGGATGGCGAGCAAGTGGTAGCGCTGCATCAGTTCGGCAACAACCTCCCGGTCCGTCAATGGGTTCACCGAGACCGGGTCGGCCAGCATCACATCCTCGAGCGCATCGGCTGGGCGGGCGAACACGATGTCACGGAACGACACGACGCCTCGGAGGAGGCCCCGATCGTCGGTGACGTAGACGTACGCCAGGTTCGATCCGAGTTGCTCGTGGAGGCGACGCAATGCCTCGATGGATTCACCTGCAGGGGCCCCGGCGGGGAGGACGGCGAAGTCGGTGGTCATCATGCCGCCCGCCGTGTCGGCGGCGTATGCGAGGAGGTTCAGGATCTCGGCAGCTGCATCCTTGTCGAGGGCCGCGAGCACTGCAGTACGGCCCTCTGGATCCAGGACGGCGATCACGTCGGCCGCCTGATCGGCGTCCATCATCGCGATCATCTCGGCCGCTCGTGCGGGGCTGATTGCCTCGAGGACGTCGGCAGCCGCCTCGGGCCGCATTTCGTCGAGAACCTCGCCGGCGTCGTCCGGGTCGAGATCCTTGAGGAGATCGGCAGCACCTTCCTCCTCCAGTGCCTCGAGGATGTCGGCAGCGTTCTCCGGCGTGGATTCCGCGATCTCCTCCCACTCGTCTTGGTGCACGTCGAGGTAGGCCTCGGCCTCGTCGGGGCGCCGACGAGCGAGGTCTCTGAGCGTCTCGGTGACGTTCCGCGGGCGCGGGAATCTCAGGCGCATGACATGCGCAGCCTATCGCTTGACGGCCGGAGCCGAATCGACTCCGGAACTGGGCATGCCCCCACGGGGGGAGAGGGGGCATGCGCGACCGGTCCGGCGGACCGGCGGTAGTTTGAGCGTAGCAAATGGATACCACCGACACCGGCGGCTTCGCTAGCGGACCGTGACCAGTGGATCGGCACCTGCGAGCGCAACCCGGCCGATGACGGCAGCGAGGTCCCCACCATCGGTGATCCCGGCAACGAGCGCTGGGAGATCGGCCTCCGGCACGGCGAGGAGCAGTCCGCCGCTCGTCTGTGCGTCGGCCAGCAACGTCCGCATCTCTGGCGGTAGCGCACCGAAGTCCACGATCGATTCGACCGAGCGGTGATTTCGCTTCGTGCCGCCCGGCACAGTGCCGTCGGCCGCGATATCGAGCGCGCCCTCGAGGACAGGGATCGCCGAGGCGTCGAGAACGGCGGAGACGTCGCTCGCCCGGAGCATTTCCACGAGGTGACCGAGGAGACCGAATCCGGTGACATCGGTGCCGGCACGCACACCGGACTCGACGGCGGCGCGGGATGCCGATGCGTTCAGCCTTCGCATGGTTGCGATCGCTGCTTCCTGCGCCCTCGCCGGGGCAACGCCGCTCTTGATCGCGGTTGCAATGAGGCCGGTTCCGAGTGCCTTGGTCAGGACCAGCACATCACCGGCACGGGCGGCGTCGTTCGTGATCATGCGATCCGGTCGGACGGTACCGGTGATGGCAAACCCGAACTTCGGCGTCCGGTCGTCGATCGAGTGGCCGCCAACCAGCGTGCACCGTGCCTCGGTCAGCACCTCCACCGCGCCGTCGATGACATCGGCTGCAGCACTCCACGGCAGTTCTCCTCGCGGCCACGACAGCAGTTGGAGCGCCGTCAGCGGTGTGCCGCCCATCGCGTAGACATCGGACAATGCGTTGGCGGCGGCGATGCGGCCCCACTCGGCCGGGTCGTCAACGATCGGCGTGAAGAAGTCGACGGTCTGGACGAGCGCGAGGTCTTCGGAGATGCGGTAGACGGCGGCGTCATCCGACCCCGCGATCCCGACGAGGAGATTCGGGTGTTCGGTGATCTCGCTCCCAGGCAAACGGCGCAGAACCTGCGCCAGCTCGTCAGCTCCGAGCTTGCATGCTCAGCCGGATCCGTGGCTGTACGACGTGAGACGGATGAATTCCATTCACGGCATCGTAGCGATGGTCGCTTGCGGGGAACGCGGCCTCGGTGCAGACTCTCGCCATGGTCGACAACAGTCAACGCCGCCTGGAGGCGATTTCTCGCTCGATCGGCATCGGATCTCTGGACCGTCACATCTTCCTGTGTGCCGACCAGTCGACGCCTCGCTGCTCGACGGCAGAGGAGAGCCAGGCGGTCTGGCGTCACCTGAAGCGGCGGCTGAAGGATCTTGGCCTGGTCTCGGCTCCCGCGCCATGGCGCGGGATCGATCTCGACGAACCGCCGCCGGACGATGGTGGCACCGGGGGCGCGGTCCTCCGCTCCAAGGTCGACTGCTTCCGTGTGTGCGAACGCGGCCCGATCGCCGTCGTCTATCCGGACGGCGTCTGGTACCACTCGGTCACCGTCGACGTCATCGACCGCATCATCGATGAACACCTGGTTGGGGGAGTCCCGGTCGAGGAGTACGTGTTCGCGGTGGATCCGATGGGAGTAGCTGAGTAGCTGAGCAACCAAGTAGCTGAGGAAGCCCGCCTAGCCCTGGGCGTGGCCATTGAGTCTCGCCGCACTCTGCTACTCGGCTACGTACCAGAGTTCAGCATCCCCAACGCTCGCTCAACCACCGTCTCCGGGTCGTCTCTGTGGATCGAGTGGCCGGTGCCCGGAACTTCTTCGAAGGTCAGGTTCTCGCCGTCCGCGCTGTGTCGGGCGAAGGCGGCGGCGGTGTAGAGAGGCTCCTCCTCGGCGCCAAGGAGGTGAACGGGGGCGGGGATTCGGGAGAGTTCGGCACCGAGACCCCAACCACGGTTGTCGGAGAAGCTCCGATTCATGACGTCAACGGACGTGGCGCGGAGGGCGTCGCTTTTCCGCTCTGCATCCTCCCTGCTCCAGTGGGGGCGATCGGCCAGGAGTTGCTCGATCGTCGGCGGATCGCTGACGTCGGCAACGAGCTCGGCGCGCACCGTCTCGGCGGCGGCGGGGTCGAAGTCGATTGCCGGGTCGATCAGGAGGTATGCGGCGGCGAAGTCCGGCTTGAGCGAGGCCGCCCGGACGGCCGTAGCGCCACCGAGCGAGTGCCCGATCACCAGCGGCCACGGTCCCGGGCAGGTCTCGACCACGTCGGACGCATAGCCGTCGAGGCTGTACTCGCCGGCATGGCCGCTCTCTCCGTGGCCGCGCAGGTCGAGTGCGATTGATGAGTATCCGGCGGCAGCGAGCATCGCTCCGATCTGCCACCAGACGGGTCCGGCCGAGCTGAGACCGTGGAGGAGTAGCACGGTCGGAGTGTCCGGGCCGAATCGACGCGTATGGAGTCTCATGAGGGCCGTCACTCTACCTACCGCTGGATCGGCCGGACCTCTACGATTCGCCGGTGAGGTTCATACGAAGACTGCTCGGCGCCGTCGGACTCGGCTGGGTGCTGTGGCGCTTGCTCGGCCCCGAGGTCGAACCGGAATTCAAGGGTGAACAGGAACGCCCGCTCACCATCCCCGGACGCACGGTACTCGTCGGTGAGCGCGAGTTCTTCATACGCGAAGCCGGATCCGAATCGGCCCCGCCGCTCGTGCTCATGCACGGATGGGGCTTCGACGGTGAGATGACCTACTACAAGATGATCCCGGCGCTCGCCGAGCGCTACCGAGTGATCGTCCCCGACCATCGGAACCACGGGAAGTCGGATCGGATACGCGGACCCGTCGAAATAGCCGACCTCGCCCTCGAGACGATTGGGGTCCTCGACGCACTCGGCTGCGAGCGGTTCGACGTCTTCGGCTATTCCCTCGGTGGCATGGCCGCCCAGGTCCTGGCCTACCGATACCCCGACCGTGTCCGGCGACTTGTCCTCGCCGGCACGGCCGCCTATCCCGTCGACCGTCTGCGCATCCCCACTCGTTTCGTCTTCTGGATCTCGCGAGCGGTGGCGAGGCTGTCGAAGAAGGAAGTGGTCATTCTGACGTATCGGTATCTGCTGCGGTCCGGGATCGTCGAGGCGAGGCACGCCAGGTGGTTCTGGGCAGCGATGCTCAACCGTGACCCGACCCTCTACTACGAATCGGGAAAGGCGGCATGGAGGTTCGACTCGCGGGCGTGGGTCGGTCAGATCGACGTGCCGACGATGGTGATCATCCCGACCAACGACCAGATCGTTGCAACCCGCACCCAGTACGAGCTTGCGAACCTGATTGATCCGGACCGAGTTGTCGAGATTCCCGGCGTCGGTCACGAGTCGATCATGTCCCGGTCCGAAGAGTACGTCGCGGCCATCGATTCGTTCCTCAGCGACGACTGAGGCCGACGCCTTCAGGCGATGCCGAAGCCGGCGAGGGCCGCGACCAGCGCTTCTGGAGCGTCCAGGATCACGTTGTGGCCTGCGCCGTCGATCGACATGTGGGACCCCACGGCGGCGGCGTCCGCCATCTCGCGGCCAAGGCGTGTGTATGCCGCGTCGGCGCTGCCCGAGATCGTGAGAAGGGGGACCGCGAGATCGGCGATCCGGTTCCCGATGTACGGTTGCGCCCCCTGGCCGATTCCTCGGAGCGCCGACGCGAGGCCGGTCGCCGTGTTGACCGAACGAACAGCGCGGTCTCGCCGCTGAGCGTCGTCGCCGACGTGCCCGGTCCCGGCGATTGGTCCGGCAAGCCACTCGTCGAGAAAGGCCTCGACGCCGACGGCTTCGATGTGATCCGCGAGACGTTCGTCGCGTGCCCGACGCTGTGCCCGGTCCTCGTCGTCCTCGATTCCCGGAGATGCGGACACCAGCACCAGTCGCTCGACGAGGTGCGGATGCTCGATCGCGGCGAGGAGCGCCATGCGGCCGCCTTGGGAGTAGCCGACGAGGGGGACCGGTCTGCCGAACGACGCCAGCCATTCTCCGATCGCCGCGACCGTCGTGTCGACATCGATGGGGTGGAGGCGGGTGGCTCCGTGGCCCGGTAGGTCCGCGGCGTGGATCTCCAGGCCGTTGGCTGAGAAGGGCGCAAATTGGGCGCCGGTGAGCGTGAATCCGTGGAGCGCGCAAACCCGGCGCCCGGCGCCAAAGCACCGGACGGCGAGGTCGAGCGGGGGCTTGTCAGCCCTGATCCTCGACCGGGACCTCGACCGTCATCGCCTTGTAGATCTTGAATCCGAGGGCGACCACGACAGCAAGGATGATGAGTCCGAGCAGCGGTTTCTTCATGCTCCAAGCATACCCGCCGCCACGCTCACGACTCCGCCCGTTTTCGACTGTGTTGCCGGTCGGGAGATCGGTACCCTGCGAGCCGTGGAAACCTCCTCGGAAGAGCGACGGAACCGATATCGACTTCTCGCGTGGTCGGTGCTCGTGTTCACCGTGCTCGTGATTCTCGGCGGCGCGATCGTTCGGGCCACGGAATCCGGAGACGGTTGCGGCGCTTCCTGGCCGGCGTGCACCGATCGGATCTTCCCTTCAAACCCGGCCGTCGAGACCGTGATCGAGTTCAGTCACCGGATCACGAGCGGATTGGCCATTCTCGGAGTCCTCGCGCTCTATCTCCTGGCCCGTCGCCTCTACGCTCATGGTCATCGCGTCCGCCGGGCCGCCGGAGCAGCCTTGATCCTGATGGGGGTGGAGTCGCTCCTCGGCGCCGGACTGGTGGTCTTCGGCTGGGTCGCCCAGGATGAGTCCATCGCCCGCATGATCGTGGTGCCGCTCCACCTCACCAACACCTACCTGTTGCTCGGTGCGTCGACGCTGACCGCCTGGTGGGCGTCCGGGAACCCGGGTCCGGGACCGGAGCGCGAGCCAGGCCTGGATCGACGCCTCGGCCTTGGAGCCATCGGTCTGCTCCTGGTCGGCGCAATGGGGGCCCTCAACGCCCTCAGCGACACGCTCTACCCCGTGGACAGCTTCTTCTCCGGCGTCCAGCAGGAACTCGCTGCAGACGCGCCATGGCTGGTGCAGGTCAGGGTGCTCCACCCGGTCGTGGCCATCGCCGCCGGCTTCGGTGTCGCCTACCTCGTCATGCGCTTGTCCTCCAAGGCCGTCGACCGAACGAAACGGATCGCGGCGGTCATCATGGGACTGGTTGGGATCCAGTTCTTCGCCGGACTCGTGAACGTGATGCTTGCGGCCCCGCTCGAGACCCAGGTCATCCACCTCGCCATTGCCGACGCCATGTGGATTGCGTATGTGATATTCGCAGCAGCCCTGCTCGGCGATCACGCTGATGCCGACCAACCGGCTGAGGAGACTGTGTGAGTCAGACCGCGCGCATTGTCGATCCTCGCAAGCCGAGCGCGTCCGGCACCGTTCGCGCCTACGTGGAGTTGACGAAGCCGCGCATCATCGAACTCCTGCTGACGACGACTCTGCCCGCGATGGTGCTTGCGGCCGAGGGTTGGCCCGGCTGGTGGCTCGCGATCGCAACACTGATCGGGGGAACGCTCTCCGCTGCGGGGGCGAACGTCATCAACCAGGTGATGGACGCCGACATCGATCGGGTCATGCGCAGAACACGCGGCCGCCCCATCCCGACGCATCGAGTGAGTGAGCAGGCGGCCATGGTATTTGGGATCGTCCTCGGCATCCTCGGGTTCGTGTGGCTGCTCGTGACGACGAACCTGCTCGCCGCCTCACTTTCGACGATCGCACTGCTCTTCTACGTGATCGTCTACACACTCTTCCTCAAGCGAACCTCGACCCAGAACATCGTCATCGGTGGAGCAGCGGGCGCACTGCCGCCCCTTGTGGGGTGGGCGGCTGTCACCGGATCGCTGGCAGCACCCGCCTGGGTGCTGTTCGCCATCGTGTTCTTCTGGACACCGCCCCACTTCTGGGCATTGGCCCTGCGCTACGACGAGGACTACCAGGCCGCGGGCGTGCCGATGCTCCCCGGCGTTGTGGGGACGGCCATGACGGTCGATCACATCGTCCTGTACAGCCTGGTGACGGTCGGTGTCTCGCTGTTGCTCGTCCCGTGGGTGGGATGGATCTACCTCGCTGCCGTCATCGTGCTCGGTGCATGGCTCGTCGCGGGGGCGTTCCACCTCCGAGCGAACACGGACATGGCCATGCGGTACTTCACCGCGACCAACGGGTATCTGGCCGGGGTGTTCCTGGCGATCGCGATCGATGTGCTGGTGTTGGGATGAGGGTGAAGTCGCCGGTCGCCGGTCGCCGGTCGCCGGTCCGATTGTCCGGGGGGCTGCGATGAACTCGGTCGATCTGGTGTTCGTTGTTGTGGGGTCGGTGCTGTTGCTTGGGGGGTTGGGTGTGATCGTTGCGCGGGAACTCTTCACCCATCCGGAGCGCCGGCTGGTCGGACCGGTGCGCAACGTCGTGGAGGTTGTGCTGCCGCTGGCCGGAGCGATCATGCTCGTCGTAGCGGTCTGGACGTCGGCCGCGTAGACGAGGCCAACCCGTTTCCCCCCATGCCCCCGGTTTTACTGTCGACGGGCATGCCAGTACGCTCTTGTCCGTGACCGCACGCTATCGATTTCCGTATTTCTTCGCCGGGCCTTGCGCCCGGGTCGACGTGATACGGCGGTAGCGGCACCACACACCAACACACCCCCACGGAGACCCGGAGCCAAGGCTCCGGGTCTTGTGGTGTTCCCGGAGCCCTCCACAAAGGAGGCGTCATGCCAGAAAAGCCAATCCTCAAGAGCCATCGACGACCCGGCATTGAGACGACCATCGTCTCAGTCGGCACCGTCAAGTTCGGTGACGGCTCGTACCCGGTGGTCGCTGGACCGATCGCGGTCGAGAGCGAAGACCAGATTGTGGAGGCCGCCAGGATCGTCGCGGAGAACGGTGGGTCGATCCTGCGGGCAGGCACCTATCTCGCCGGGTCGTCCCCGTACGCCTACAAGGGCCTCGGCAGCGAGGCACTATGGATGCTCGAGCATGCCGGACGGGAGTCTCGTCTTCCGGTGAGCACCGAGGTGCTCGAACCGGACCATGTCGACGTTGTCGCCGAGCATGTCGACATCATTGAGGTCGGCCCGGACAACATGCAGAACTTCGTCCTCCTGCGCGCCGTGGGCGCGACCAGGCGGCCGATCATCATCCATCGGGCTTCCGCAGCGACGATCGACGAGTGGCTGTTGGCTGCCGAATACGTGCTGGACGCAGGCAACAACAACGTCATCCTCTGCGAGCGGGGGAGCCGCGGGTTCGATCCGCGGACGACCGATACGCTCGACATTTCCGCCATCCCAACCGTGCAGCGATTGTCTCACCTGCCGGTCATCGTCGATCCTTCGCCAACGGTCGGTCATCCGGAACTCATCCAGCCCTTGGCGCTCGCAGCGCGAAGCGCCGGCGCGGATGGGCTCATGGTTCCGTTCCATCCCGACCCGGCCGGGGCTCTTGCCGGGAACGGATCGCATCTCGATCCTGAGCGGTTCACAGCGCTCATGGAGGCGCTTGGCATCCCGTCGCTGCGCGACGAGATCGATCGTATCGACCGCCAGGTCATCCGACTCCTCGGCAGGCGGCTCCGCAACTCAATCGACATTGCCCGTATCAAGGCGGTGCGAGACCTTGCCCTGCGCTCTCCGGAACGCGAGGCCGAACTGATCGCTGAGATGCGCGAGGATGCGGAGGCGATCGGTATGGATCCGGACTACGCCCAGGAACTCATGGAAGTGGTACTGCGCCATAGCCGTGCCGCCCAGGTGGTAGCGGTTGCACGCGACGAGGAGCCCGTCGCCGGGTAGCGTCGACGACATGGAGTACGTGGAGTTGGGAGCCGATGGCGTGAGCCGCTGTGCTTGGGGCAACGGATCACCCGAGTACGCCGCCTATCACGATGATGAGTGGGGTCGGCCTGTCGACGACGACCAACGGCTGTTCGAGAAACTGAGCCTTGAGGGTTTTCAATCCGGGCTTTCCTGGATCACGATCCTCAGGAAGCGGGAAGCGTTTCGCGACGTGTTCGACGGCTTTGACATCGAACGCGTGGCCCGCTTCGGCGATGCCGACGTCGCCCGGATGCTCAATGACGCACGGATTGTGCGACATCAGGGCAAGATTCGATCAACCATCAACAACGCCCAGCGCTCGCTCGAGGTCATCGCCGATGTCGGCTCGCTCGGAGCTCTCGTCTGGTCGTTCGAACCGACCCCGGCCCCGCCGACGATGGCCGCTACCACACCCGAGTCGATGCTCCTGGCGAAGGAACTAAAGCGGAGAGGGTTCACCTTCGTCGGTCCCACCACCGCCTACGCCTTCATGCAGGCAATGGGGCTGGTGAACGACCACGGGGAGTCCTGTGAGCGTCGAGCGACTGTCGAGTCCGAACGTGCCCGATTCGTACGGCCGGAGCCTGTTTGAGTCGCCAGTCGCCAGACGGGCCGGGACACCGGGCCTCGGGTCACCAGCTGTCACCTCTGTCTTCTGTCTTGACTGGCGACTGGTGACTTCCACCCTATTCCGGCTTCGCCGACCGCCCCATGAGAAGTGCGATCGCTTCCGGGACCGGCGCGTTTTCGTAGAGGACGCGGCCTACCTGCTCGGCGATCGGCATCTCGATTTCGTACTGGTCGGCGAGGGCCAGGATGCCCTCGGTGGACTTGACGCCCTCGGCGACCATGTTCATCTCCGAGACGATCTCATCGATGGTCTTGCCGAGACCGAGGCCCAGCCCCACGCGGTGGTTGCGGCTCTCGGTCGACATGCAGGTGGCGATGAGGTCGCCCATCCCGGCGAGACCGGCGAACGTGGCCGTACGGCCACCCATCGCAACCCCGAGACGGGACATCTCGACAAGCGCCCGCGTCATCAGCATCGAGACGGTGTTCAGACCGAATCCGAGGCCCTCTGCCATGCCGGCGGCCAGTGCCATCACGTTCTTGAGCGCCCCGGCACTTTCGGCACCGGCGACGTCGGTGTTCGTGTAGACCCGGAATCGCGGCCCCATGAAGAGCGCCTGGAGTTCGGTTGCCGTCTCCTCATCCTCCATGGCGATCACGGTTGCCGCCGGCTGGCCTGCCATGATCTCCCTCGCGAGATTGGGGCCGGTGAGTGCGCCGATGCGCGAGCGATCGTGGTCCGGGAGGACGCTGGCGGTGACCTCGGTCATGCGCATCAGCGTGGGCTGTTCGATGCCCTTGGTGAGCGACAGGATCGGTGTCCCGGAGGCGAGGAACGGTGCGGCCTGTTCGAGGACGGCGCGGTAACCGTGCGAGGGGACCCCCATGACGACTACCTCAGCGTCAACCACCGCCGACTCGATGGCCGGAGTCGCACCCAGATCCGGGGGGAGTTCGAACCCCGGGAGGTAGTCCGAGTTCATGCCGTTCTGGACCTGGTCGGCGAGTTCCGGGCGTCGACACCACAAGACGGTCTCGGTCCTCGGAGCGAGCATCGCTGCAACGGTCGTTCCCCAGGACCCGGCGCCTATCACCGCAACCTTCATACGTCCTCCTCTCCCGTTCCCAGAGTATGACATGGAGGACGTCCGGGTCGGGGTCCTTGAATTCCGATCGCAACACGGCGACGCTGACGCCGACACATACGCCGCGAGAGCGAGGGCCTTTGACGACCACGAACTACGTCCTTGATACCTGTGTTCTGCTGGCCGACCCACATGCCCCACTCCGATTCGATGAACATCAAGTGGTACTCCCGCTCGTGGTGGTTGAAGAACTCGACCGCCAGAAGACGCGGATGGATGAAGTCGGAGCCAATGCGCGCTCCGCAATCCGACTCCTCGAGGAGTTCGGCGCATCCGAACCGGGAGGGCTCGCCAGCCCGACGACGCTCCCGAACGGCGGATCGCTCCGTCTCGAGTTGAACGGTGTGACCTCGGATCGCCTCCCGGACGTTCTCAACCCGAACACGCCAGATCATCGAATCCTTGCGACCTGTCTGAACCTCGTCGACGGTGGCATTCGGACCGTGCTGGTGACCAAGGACGCAGCGTTGCGGATCAAGGGTGCCCAATTGGGCGTCACCGTCGAGGACTACCGAGGCGACACGGTCCCCGTCGAGGAGTCCTACAGCGGCGTCGCAGACCTCGAGGTGCCGGGCGAGACGGTCGATGAACTCTTCCGCAGGGGGAAGGCCACCGTCGAGGATCCCGGCCTGGTCGTCAACCAGTTCGTCGTGCTCCACGGACCGGGCTCGCAGTCCGGACTCGGGCGGGTGGTCGATGACGGCGATCGCACCGTCGTCGCGAGAGTTCCGGGCAGCAAGCACGTCTTCGGCGTTGAGACCAAGAACATGCGGCAGGCGTTCGCTCTGGACCTGCTGATGGATCCTGACGTGGCTGCGGTCTCCGTGATGGGTATGGCCGGGACGGGCAAGACGTTTCTTGCCCTCGCCGCCGCCTTGGAGCAAGTGCTCGAACTCGGGCGCTATCGGAGAGTCTCGGTGTATCGACCGTTGGTTGCTGTCGGCCGCCAGGAGGTCGGGTTTCTTCCCGGGGATCTGACCGACAAGCTGGAACCGTGGATGGCCGCGGTTCACGACAACCTGTACGCCCTGTTCGGCAACGCCGAGGGGTCGCCGCGTGATGCCGTCGATGAACTGTTCGAGCGGGATGTGTTGGAGATGGCGGCGGTCACCTATCTCCGGGGGAGGTCGATCACCGGAGAACTCGTCATCGTCGACGAAGCTCAGAACCTCGAACTGCCAACCTTGAAGGTGATCCTCACCCGGATGGGGGCCGGCTCGAAGGTGGTGTTCTGCGGCGATCTCACCCAGGTCGACAACCCCTACATCTCGCCGTTCGGAGGTCTGGCAGCCATGATCGAGAAGTTCAAAGGGAACCAGCTGTTCGGACACATCACCCTGGACCGCACGGTCCGCAGTCCACTGGCCGAGTACGCAGCGAACATCCTGTAGGAGCTACCGGCTGCGGAGGTACTCGTTGAGACGTTCCGCCGCTGCCGCTGGGAGGCGAACGGTGATCTCCGTGCCGTCCTCGCCATGGTGCTCATCGAGCACTTCTCCGGCCTCATGGATGGCGGCAACGACATCGCCACGCTCGTAGGGGATCAGAAGATCCACTCTCGTGGTGACGGCGTCGAGCCCCTCAACGATGGCGGCGGTCACTCCCTCGGTGCCCTTGCCGGTGAGTGCCGATGTGGCGACCGAGCCTTCGTAGACCGTGAGCAGACGACGGACGACGGCCGGTTCCGCGATATCGGTCTTGTTGAAGATGAGGATCTCCGGCACTTCGGCTGCGTCAATCTCATCCAGGACCTCTCGCACTGCGGCGATCTGGCCGTCGGGATCCGGATCTGAGGCATCGACGACATGGACATGAAGGTCGGCGTCTGCGGCTTCATCCAGTGTCGAGCGGAAGGCTTCGACGAGTTCGTGTGGGAGGCGGCGAACGAAGCCGACCGTGTCGGACATCAAGGCTCGGTGTCCGTCCGGGAGATCGAGTCGTCTGACCGTCGAACCGAGCGTTGCGAAGAGACGATCCTCCACGAGGACATCGGCTTCGGTGAGCCGGTTGAACAGCGTTGACTTGCCGGCGTTGGTGTATCCGACGATCGCGGCAATGGGCAGGCCTGAGCGTTTCCGGGACTTGGCTCTCGTGTCTCTGGACCGGGCGGCTTCCTTCAATTCGCGCTCGATCCTGGAGACCCGTTCGAGGATGCGGCGACGATCGGTCTCGAGTTTGGTCTCACCAGGGCCACGCGTCCCGATGCCGGCGCCGAGCCTGGACAGTTCAACACCCTTGCCTCGGAGGCGGGGGAGTCGGTACCGGTGCTGCGCCAGTTCCACCTGCAGGCGGCCTTCATGGGTGTGGGCGTGTTGGGCGAAGATGTCGAGAATCAGCGCAACGCGGTCGACGACATCGCATTGAAATGCCTGCTGGAGGTTGCGTTGCTGGGCGGGAGAGAGTTCGTTGTCGAATACGACGACATCGATGTCGAGCATGTGCGATTCGGTGACGAGTTCCGAGAGCTTCCCCTTGCCGATGAAGGTCGCCGGATCCGGGCGGTCCCTGCGAACGAGCACAGCCTCGACGGGGTCGGACCCTGCCGTTTCGGTGAGCAGTTCGAGTTCTTCGAGACTGTGATCTCCTTCGGCGACCTTGCTTCCGTCGCGCACCACGCCAATCAGCAGCGCTCGCTGCCGAACGACATCGAGGTCGGTGACCGACGCCGTGAGGCGCCGTCGACTCCGCGCCACATGAGATCGAGAATCATCCGTCATGGGCCGAAGTATGGCGTGCATGCGGGGGCAACGAGCGGGTCCCGATTGGCTACTCGGCTACTCGGCTACTCGGCTACTCGGCTACAGCTTCGGACGGGCGACAGGCGACCGGCGACGGGCGAAGCCCTTGCGCTTCCGGGTCTTTCCGGCCTATCTTGCCTCGACCCCGGCGTTTGTCCGGGGTTCCTGGTTATCCAGGGCTCTCATTTGGAGGAAAAACCATGAGTGACAATATGAAAAAGTGGCTCCCGTGGATCTTGGTCGCCGCCGTCGCTGTCATCATTGTCGTTGTTATCGCCGTGAACGCCGGCGGAGACGACGACACTGCAGCAGATACGACGACGACAGCTGTTGAGGACTCCACGACCACAACGGTCGCGGAAGAGACCACCACAACGGTCGCGGAAGAAACGACCACGTCGTCCACCGAAGCGCCGATGGCGTTCGAGCCGATCCCGGTCAAGATCGGGACCGTGCTTCCCCAGACGGGACAGCTCGCACCAATCATCGAGGCTCTCGAGAACCCGATCAAGATGGGCGTCGATGAGATCAACGCTGTCTCGGACGGCCTCGTTTCGGTCGAGTACGGCGACTCGGGTACCGACCCGAACATCGCCTCGACGACGGTCGACAAGTACCTGACGGGTGACTTCGCAGGGATCATCGGGGCTGCCGCTTCCGGCGTTTCGCTTTCGATCGTCGACAAGGTTCAGGGCAGCGAAGTTGCGATGTGCTCGGGTTCGAACACCGCGGCCTCGCTCAGCTCATCCGACTATGACCCCTACTACAGCCGCACGGCACCGTCCGACAACCTGCAGGCGCCGGCACTTGCCGACGTCATCGCCGGTGATGCCCCGGCCTCGGTCGCGGTTCTGTGGCGCAACGACGACTACGGCGTCGGCTTCGGTGAGCTGCTTGCTGCCGAACTCGATGGTGTTGTTGTGCTCGCTCAGGCCTACGACGCCGCCGCCGGTTCGTTTGCTACCGAGGCGCAAGCCGTCGTTGCGAGCGGTGCCGAGGCGCTCGCGATGATCACGTTCGAAGAGGGTGGGCAGCTCCTGCTCGACCTCGAGAGTGCCGGCTTCACGGGTCAGGTCTACGTTGCCGACGGCTTCAAAGACACGGTCGGCCCCGATCAACTCGGCGGAAACACCGCGCTGCTCGAGGGCATCAAGGGCACGGCCCCGTCGGCCTCTCCGGAGAATGGTGAGGCGACGTTCCCGGCGCGGCTCGAGGCTGCGTTCCCCGGAACAGCAACGATCTTCTCGGCACAGAAGTACGACTGCCTCATGGTGAACGTGCTCGCTGCCCAGGCGGCACAGAGCGCCGATCCGGCCGTGTTCATTGCCGAGATTGGGAACGTCACCAAGGGTGGTGAGAAGTGCTCGCTCTTCGAGGACTGCTTCAACCTGCTGATGACCGGTGCCGACATCGACTATGACGGCGCATCGGGGCCGCTCGACTTCGGTCCGAGCAATGAGCCCGGCATCGGCACGTACGACGTGTTCCTCTATGACGCCGAGGGCGGAACCTCGACCCTCCTGCAGATTGTCGCCGGCGGCTAGTCCCAACGACGACCTCGAAAAATGAGTGTGGGGCCCGGCATCTGCAGGGCCCCACACTCATTGACTCCCTTGGCCGGCTGCCGAGACCAGCGGACCTAATCGACCTTGCCCAGTGTTCCGAGGTACAGATCGATCACTCGTGAGTCGTGGAGGAGTTCCTTGCCGGTTCCGGTGTGTGCATTCGTCCCTTGATCGAGGACGTAGGCTCGGTCGGCGATCTGAAGGCACCGCCTGGCATTCTGCTCGACCATGATGATCGACACCCCCGAGTCGGCAATCAGGCGGACGCGCTCGAATACGAGGTCCTGATTGGCCGGGGAGAGACCGGCGGACGGCTCGTCGAGCAGAAGCACACTCGGGTCCATCATCAGGGCCCGACCGATCGCCACCATCTGCCGCTCGCCACCTGACAGATAGCCGGCCCGCTGATCAGAGCGATCGGCGAGCAGCGGGAATATGTCGACCACCGCCGCGAAGCGCTCGTCCCAGGCCTTCGGGTTGAGGTACAGGCCCATCCGCAGATTGTCTTCGACGGTCAGCGATGGGAACACATTGGCCCGTTGCGGAACATAGCCGACACCGAGGCCGACGAGTGTATGGGCAGCCAGATTCGAGATGTCCCGTCCGCGAAGCGTTACGAAGCCGTCTCTGACCGTCACGAGACCGAAGATGGCCTTGATGAGGGTCGACTTCCCGGCACCGTTCGGTCCGATGATCCCGACGAGTTCGCCGTTGTTGAGCGTCAGGTCGACACCCCGCAGGATGTCGACTCCGGGGAGATAGCCAGCCACAACCTGGTCTGCAACGAGGAGATGCTTGCTCACGATGCGGCCTCCCCGTGGTGTTCGCCGAGATAGGCGTCGATGACGGCACGGTTCTTGGCGATGACTTCGGGTGGACCCTCCGCGATCACGCGACCTTCGGCCATTACCACGACCCAATCCGAGATCTCCTGGACAACGTCCATGTCGTGCTCGACAAAGATCACCGTCTTGCCCGCATCCCGCAGACCGGTGATGTGCTGGAGGAGTGACTGGGTGAGGGCGGGGTTCACACCGGCCATAGGCTCGTCGAGCATCACGACCTCGGGTTCCATCATGAGCGCCCGAGCCATCTCGAGGAGCTTGCGCTGGCCGCCGGATAGTCCACCGGCGAATTCGTCGCTCATGTGATCCAGGCCGAATCGCTCAAGGAGTTCATTCGCGCGGACTTCGTTCGCATCTTCCGTGGCACGCCAGCCTCCGGTCAATGCTCCCCAGAGGTCCTCGCCCTTGTTGTCCTTGGCCGCCACCAGCATGTTCTCCATGACGGTGAGGCGGGCCAGCGAACGGGTGAGCTGGAATGTGCGCACCATGCCGCGACGCGCCACCTGGAATGCCGCAATTCCGACGAGTGCGCCGCCGTTGAGGTGCCATTCACCAAAGTCCGGTGTGTCGAATCCGGTCAGCAGGTTGAAGAGAGTGGTCTTGCCGGCACCGTTCGGTCCGATGAGCGAAGTGACGGTATGACGCTGGATCTCGAGATGCTTGACGTCGACGGCCGTCAGTCCACCGAACGACCGCTGGAGGGCATTGGCGACGAGCACAGGGTCCGGCTTGCGGACGCCCGGCTCTGCGGCGATGCCGTACATGGGGTGATCAGCGTTCATCGATCAGCGCCTCCTCCCTGGAACCCAAGATGCCCTGCGGGCGGAAGACCATCAGCACCATCATTCCGATGCCTACCAGGACCAGCTTCACCTGACCGGCCGCGGCCGGCGTGAGGAGATCGCCGACCCAGTCGATGTTGGCCTGGGTGTTGACCATGAGCGCGTCGATGGTGAAGAAGAGGAACTGGAACACGACGGCTCCCACGATCGGTCCCAGGATCGTTCCGGCGCCGCCGAGGATGACGATGACATAGAGAATGAACGTGACCTGCGGCAGGTATGCGTCGGGCGTTACGTTCTGTTGCTCGATCGCCAGAAGCATTCCTGCGATTCCGCCGATCGCTCCACCGATCATCAGCGCCTGGAGCTTGTAGGCGAAGACGTTCTTGCCGAGTGAGGTCGTGGCGTCTTCGTCCTCTCGGATGGCCTTGAGCACGCGACCCCACGGGCTGTTGATCAAGCGCCGAATCAGCAGCGTGAGCAGCGCTGCGATCGTCCAGCCGACAATCATGACCCACAGCTTTCGGCCCGTTACGACGAGGCTTCCGATGCCGTACAGCTCTGCCGGTGGGAAGGGATTGATGGAAAAGAAGGAGTCCGCGAATCCTTGAATACCGAACACGCCATTGGTGAGCGGCTCTGCCCAACTCGATCGGGCCACGAGGCGGATGACCTCGGCGGCGGCGATGGTCGTGATGGCCAGGTAGTCGGCGCGGAGTCTGAGTGTGGGAAGTCCGAGGAGGAACCCAAGGAAGGCTGCCACGATGACTCCAACGATGACCCCCAGCCACAGAGGGCCGCCAAAGTCGACCGTGATCGCCATGCCATATGCGCCGACCAGCATGAACGCCACATGGCCGAAGTTGAGCAGGCCGGCGTAGCCGAACTGCAGGTTGAGTCCGATCGCCGAAATCGCATAGGCCGCGGTGACGGGGCCGATTGTGGCAAGGATGCCGTCGATGAAGACGCTGCCCCAGTCCATCAGCCGATCCTCTCCTTCGTGCCGAAGAGTCCCTGCGGCCTGACCAGAAGCATCAGGATCAGCACAGCAAGACCAACCGCGGTCTTCAGTTCGTTCGGGACGAAGAGCGTGCTCATCTCGACCGCAACGCCAACGACGAAGCCGCCGACCATGGCACCGTAGGCCGTGCCGAGGCCGCCGAGGACAACGGCCGCGAATATCAGCAGCAAGAGGCTGAAGCCCATGTCCCATTGCACGGCCTCGTTGAGTCCGAAGAAGATGCCGCCGAGCGCCGCAAGCCCACCAGCCAGCATCCACGTAATGAGGATCACCCGGTTCACGTCGATGCCCGAAGACTCCGCGAGGTCGGCGTCGTCGGAGACCGCACGCATCGCCGTCCCGGCGCGGCTCTTCTGGAGGAACAATCCCACGGCGGCGAGGACGAGGAGCGCCACGCCGATGGTGATGAGATTCTTCGGAACGACCGAGATGCCGAGGATCTCGATTGGTGGCTGACCGGCGAAGTCGGGGTAGGCCCGCGGTTCTCCGCCGAAGATGATGAGGATGATGTGACGAACTGCGAACGAGAGGCCGATCGAGACCACCATCATTGCGATCAAGCCCGTGTTCCGAATCCTGAGGGGTTTCCAGAGGCCCTGCTCCTGGGCCCAACCGAATCCGGCCCCAACGAGGATGGCGGGAATGGCGGCGATGACGAGTGGCCACTCAGGCCCGGCTGGAGAGGCATGGAAGAAGTAGGCGGCGACGGCGCCGAGGGTCACCATTTCGGCGTGGGCGAAGTTGACGAGTCCGGTGACGCCATAGACGAGGGAGAGGCCGACCGCGGACAGTGCGATGATGGCACCGAGCTTCAGGCCGGAGATGAGCAGGGCTCCGACCCGTTCATACGCCGATGTCGATGAGACGGTGCCTTCGCCGAGCGGGAAGATGACCTTCTTCGCTTGACCCTCCCGAACCGTGACCTCGTCGAGTTCTTCCTTGGTGGGATCGGTGAGTCCGATGCCATCGGGGAGGGTTGTGGTGTCGAGGCGGACCTGATAGATACCGGACCCAGGTACCGGGATCTCCCAGGTGCCGTCTGCGATGGATTCACCGCTGCCGACTTCCGCACCTTCCAAGCTGACCACGATGGTGACGCCCTCGACGGGGGACTTCTCCTCGCCGACGGTCTGGATGAGCTTCCCGCCGATCGATTCGCCGGCGGCAAGGGACGCGACAGGAGAGAACGCGACGATCAGAGTCGTTGCGAGCCAGAACCATACGAAGCGGGCACGACGTGACACGTCCGGCGAGTGTAGGTCGTGCTGGGGGCTCGGTGTCGAATGAATCTCTCCGGCGCGATGCTCGGGTCCCGACTAGGTTCGTGGAGAAGGGAAGGGGTCGATATGCAGCGGAAGGTCGCAGGGATTCTCGACGAGAAGGGCACCGGTGTATGGGCGGTATCGCCCAGCGACACGGTCCTGTCGGCACTCGAGACGATGGCGCAGCACAACATCGGGGCGGTCCTCGTTCTCGACGGCGATGATCTGAGCGGAATCCTCACCGAGCGGGACTACGCCAGGAAGATCAAACTGGCGGCGCTCGGGTCCGGCGACACGCCGGTCGCGAGCATCATGACCAAACCCGTCGTCACCGTGGTTCCGACGGCGTCGGTCGCGGAGTGCATGGAACTGATGACCGATCGCCGTATTCGCCACCTCCCGGTGGTGGACGACGACGGCCGGTTGGTCGGCATCGTCTCGATCGGGGACATCGTGAAGGCGATGATGGCGCAGCAGCGCGACTTGATCGCCGACCTCGAGCGCTACATCACCGGCTGACGCTGCGAACCCAGGGTTCTCCACCTTCCATATGGCGCCGACAGCCCGCGGAACGAGATGGTGCGCGGTCCCTGCCCATTCTGTGGGCTGTCGGCGCCAAATACGATGCCGAGAACCCTGGGTTCGCAGCGTCTAGTGGAGGCAGAACTCGTTGCCTTCGGGGTCCTGCATCACCGTCCACGTCCCGATCGCCTCTTCGAAGCTTGCTCCCCGTGTTGCCCCGAGCGCCACCAACCGTTCGGCTTCGGCTTCGATCGCGACCTTCCGCTCCGTTGGTTCCATCGATCGGTCGGTGACCACCACGTCGAGGTGGCAGCGGTTCTTCGCGGTCTTCGTCTCAGGGACCTTCTGGATCAGGATGCGGGGGCCGTCACCGTCCGGATCGACGACCGCCGCCAGTCGGTCCCGATCCTCCTCCGGGATCGCGACGGCGTCGGCGAACGCCTCCCAGGAGTCGAAGCCGTCGGGCGGCGGTTGCAGCACATAGCCGAGGGCCTCGCCCCAGAACGCTGCCAGGGCCCTGGTGTCCAGTGCATCGAACGTGACTTGGAATGATCGTGACATGGCCTCAACGCTAGCCCCGTGCTCCATCGTCGCAGGGCCCCGGGCCGACTTCGGCATCGTTGTCCGGAGCTAGGCTGGACACTGTCAAAAGAGCGAATTGTGGAGGATCACAATGACGTGGACCGTCCTGCCCGGAGATGCCGCATCGAAGACCGCCGAAGCACTCCAACCGACCCTGGTTGATCTCATCGACCTTCACCTGATCGGCAAGCAGGCCCACTGGACCGTCGTCGGTGAACGCTTCCAATCGGCCCATGAGCGCCTCGACGTGCTCGTGGACCAGTGGCGCCTCTGGAGCGATAGCGTCGCAGAACGCATCGTCACCCTCGGTGCCCTGCCGCGTGGTCGTGCAGAGGACGTCGTGGAAGAGGGCGACATGGGCCCGTTCCCGCTCGAGTGGCTCGCTGACGGGGACGCGATCCGTTTGGTCGCCGAGCGTGTCGAAGCGACCGCCCGACGTGCCCGTGCGCAGCAGGCGATTGTCGAGGATCTCGACGTGATCTCCGACGGTCTGTTGCAGACCATCATCGAAGGGCTCGAAGAAGAACTCTGGATGTTGCGCGCCCACCTGCGGTGAACCACCCGTCCGAAGCAGCCGACCAGATCAGGGAGACGGGTCTGAGAGCGACGCAGGCTCGTATCGCGGTTCTTGAGACGCTCGCCGAACTTGACGGACATCCGACCGCCGATGACGTCGTGCGGCGGCTTCGGGATCGCGGCGCCTCGGTCGCCCGAGCGTCGGTGTTCAACGTTCTCGATGATTTCGCGGCATCGGGTTTGGTCACCGTGGCGTCTGCCGGACCCGGCGCCGCTCGCTATGAACTGGCAGACGAAGGCCACGACCACTTCGTCTGCCGCGGCTGCGGAGCGATCCAGGATGTGCCACGCACCTTCGCCGCGGACGATCTCTCTCTCGATACCGACGTCGGCCGCATCGAGACCACCCACATCGTCTATCGCGGACTCTGCTCCTCGTGCTTGGCCGATAGTGAGACGTAGTGGTGCACACTTCCGAGAAGCGTGCATCCGGACCCTCACTACGATCGGAGCATGAACGTCGATATTCGCTCGGCACGCGCGCGTGACCTCGTCCGAATCAACGAGATCTACGACCACACCATCGTCGGTTCCGCCATCTCGTTCGACCTCGAGCCCTGGGACATGGAGCGTCGGCACGAGTGGTGGGCGCATTACCGCGATACCGGACCGTACCGGGTGTTCGTGGCCGAGGTCGATGGGCATGTCGTCGGGACGGCCTACAGCAGCCAGTTTCGCGACAAGGCGGCGTATCAAACCTCGGCGGAGACAACGGTCGTCATTGACCCCGACTACCGGGCAGCCGGCATCGGGCGTCTGCTGCTCTCCACCGTGCTCGATACACTCGCCGCTGAAGGCGTTCACCGCGCCTACGCCGTCGTGACGATTCCGAACGAGGCATCGATCGGCCTGCACGAATCCCTGGGATACCGCCTCGTCGGCACGCTCGACGACGTTGGCTACAAGATGGGCCGATACTGGTCAACCGCCATTCTCGAGAAGCGTCTCGAATCCGACAGTACATGACGGCAAACCCCGTCGGGTCGGGTAGGTTTCTCCACGGAGGCGTCCGGACGCCTGGTGGGTCCCTCGGTCTTCAAAACCGATGAGGGTGCGAGAGTGCCCTGGCGGGTTCGATTCCCGTCCGCCTCCGCCAAAGAATTGTCGCGCCCGGCGGGTGGCCGATATCACGCCCTGCGCGATCCTCGGGTCGTTCGTCCCTGGCGGAGCGGTGGTCATATGACCTACGGTGCACCGATGCAACGAGGCCAGGTCGATCATCGGGCGGACGCGTTCGTCGCCGCATTCGGCGGGTTCGCGTGACCGCGCCGTCGACGCCGCGAAGCGGCCGGACACCGCCACCATGGCCCGACGGGAATCCCGATGCGATCCCCACGGGGAGACCCCGTGGCTGGAAACGTGCGAGGCTCGCAACCGACGGCGAGGTGCACACCGCCGCGTTGTACTCCGATGAAGCTGTGGATCTCTGGTCGGTCACCGATGCCGCGTTCTGCCACATGGGCGGCGACCCGTTCGAACCCGGCCACCTCGAGCACTGCAAGTGCGGTCTCCGGGTGTGGGACTCGAGAGCGAAGCTCGACCGGGACCTCTCGTGCGGAATCTACGCGACGATCCTCCCCGTGGCGGTGTTGTGTGCCGTCGCATGGCAGCCGCCGAGCGTCAAGGAGGAGCGCTGTCGACGCGTCGCGCGTGCGGAACTGCTCGGAGTGTCGGTACGCAACTACTGCATGCACTGCGCGCGGAGGGGCGTTCGCGGTTTCGTCAACGGGCGGCCGTTGGGGCGGCACACGTACGAGTTGTGGACCTCCTGTGAAACGTGCGCCAACGACACCTGGATCTCGATCGACGATGCTACGGCGAGCCTCGGTGTCCCGATCCGGGTCGATCCCTGGCTGCCCTAGCGCCGTCAGCCTGGCCGCGTAGAATCAGCCCATGGACGGTCCGCGATCTGTTGTGACCTGGGTGTTCCTCATCCTCGCCATCGCCTTCTTGTGTGTGATGTGCCTTGCGTTCATATCGCTGACGTGGCGATCCGAGGGAGCGATCTGGCTCAAGTTGGCCGCAACCGTCGGCCTCCTCGCAGTGGTTGCCGGTGGGACGATCCGCCTCGTGATCGCTTCACGGCCATACGGAGACCCCCGCTGAGGGCGCCACCGTTCCTCGCGCTACGATCGCCGGCATGAGCGACCGACCGATCATCCCGTCCCTCTCCGACGCCGATCTCTCTCGACGAATCTCGAAGGGGGAAGCAAGAGAACGGCTCGAAGCAGCGCAGACTCGCATGCTGCAACTGCGCCTTCAACTTGGAGGCAAGCTCGGCACCGGTGAACTCGGACCACCCGTCTGTTTCGTCTTCGAAGGCTGGGACGCCTCAGGCAAGGGCGGGGCGATCAAACGACTCGTTTCGCCGATGGACCCTCGCCACGTGAACGTGATCTCGATTGCCGCTCCCTCCAAAGATGAACTCCGACACCATTGGCTCCAGCGGTTCTGGCCTCATCTGCCCGGTTGGGGCGATGTCGTGATCCTCGACCGATCCTGGTACGGCCGAGTGCTCGTGGAACGCGTCGAGGGATTCGCCGACGTGGAACAATGGCGACGGGCCTACACCGAGATCATCGACTTCGAACGAACGCTCGTCGCCGAAGGCATGGTGTTCGCAAAGTTCTGGATGCATGTCTCGGACGGGGAGCAATTGGAGCGGTTCGGCGCCCGCCGGCAGAGCCCGCTCAAGCGGTGGAAGCTGACCGACGAGGACTGGCGGAACCGAGAGAAGCGAGCCCAGTACGAGGTTGCCGTCGAAGAGATGCTCGCACGGACGTCGTGGGACCAGGCACCGTGGTTCGTGATCCCCGGCGAGTCGAAGAAGCTCGCCCGCGTCGAGGTCCTCGAGACCGCGATCGCGGTGGTGGAGGCAGGAATGCGCAAGCACGGCATGGAGCCGGTCGAGGAGCT
Organism: uncultured Actinomycetota bacterium; assembly: GCA_963785245.1. Classification (GTDB taxonomy): domain Bacteria; phylum Actinomycetota; class Acidimicrobiia; order Spongiisociales; family UBA5794; genus JAHEEL01. The sequence goes on from CAWAUO010000017.1 coordinate 143,478, forward strand.
CTAGGTCGCCAGTCGCCGGTCAAGAGCCGCGGCAGAACTCATCTTCAGCTCCGAGCTCCTAAATCCCCCTCCGCTGCGCTCCGGCCGAGAGGCCGGTGCTCGCGCCTCCCCCACTCAGCGGGAGAGGCGAAGACTGGCGACCAGCCACTCTCGTCTACTTCTCGTACAGCTTCTCCAGATCGTCGCCGTAGCGGTCGAGGACGGCTTTGCGCTTCACCTTCAAGCTCGGAGTGAGCATCCCGTTCTCGGGCGTGAACTCCTCGTCCTCGAGCACGAACCCGCGCACCTGCTCGTACCCCTTGATTGAACCGGACAGACGGTCAATCTCGCGTTGGTACAGATCAGAGACCGTGTCGCTCTCGAGCAGAGCCTCGCCGGAGAGATCGCCGAGACCGTGGTCGGCCGCCCACTTCGTGAGCGCGTCCATGTCTGGGACGATGACGGCCACGTTGTACGGTCGCTGCTCTCCGTACACCATGATGTTCGTGACATAGCCGGACAGTTGGAGTTGCTCCTCAATGGGTGACGGCACGACGTATTTGCCGTTCTCGAGCTTGTATTGCTCCTTGATGCGTCCCCGGATGAACAGGAACCCATCGTCGTCGCGATAGCCGAGGTCACCGGTGCGGAAGCCACGGTCGGCGGTGAGCGCCTTCTCATTCTCCTCCGGCAGGTTGAAGTAGCCGAGCATCACATTCGGGCCGTGGATGATGAGTTCGCCGATCTCCGGGTCGTCGGTCAACTCGCGGTCAATGTCGATGGTGACGCCGGGGATCTCTTTGCCGATGGATCCGACCTTCCGGTATGACGGCGTGTTCGCCGCGGCGACCGGTGAGGTCTCGGTGAGTCCGTAGCCCTCGTAGACGGTCAGGCCGAGCGCCGAGATGAACTCTGCGACTTCGACGGAGATCGCCGCACCGCCAGAGATCGAATACCTCAACTGCCCGCCGAATCCGTTGCGGACCTTGGAGAAGACCAGTTTGTCGTACATGTCGTGCTGCATTTCCACCCACCGCGTGGTCTTGCCATCAGCAGCGAGGCCGGCCCGTTTCTGTTCGTTGGCGAGCGCCCGATCGAAGAGCGTCCTCGTGACCCCGCCCTTGGCGGCCATCATCTTCTGCAGGGCGTCGTAGAGGCGGTTGTAGACGGCCGGCACCGACACGAGGATCGTCGGCTTGAGATCCGCCAGATCGTCCATCAGCGTCTGGGCACTGGTGAGACCGGCCGAAGCGCCTGCTCCGATCATGAAGTGCAGATCGATCGTCTGGCCGAACGAATGTGCCCACGGGAGGAATGAGGCCGTCCGGTCGTCGGGGCCGATGTCGAACATGTCGGGGAACACGTTGACGTTGCTCGTGATGTTGCCGTGGGAGAGCATGACGCCCTTCGGCTGACCCGTGGTCCCTGACGTGTAGATGAGGCAGGCGAGGTCTTCGGAGGCCGGTTCAACGGTGTCAATCGGGTTGTCTGCCCCGCGCGCCTGCATCTCGGCCCAACTGATCGAATCTCCACCCGCTTCTCCGCGAATCACGACGATCTGACCGAGTTCGGGGAGATCCTTTCGGAGATCGTCGAGTTGGGCCCTGATTCCGTCGTCGCCGACGATGGCGATCTTGGCGCCGGAGTTGCCGAGGATGAACTCCCACTCCTTGGCGAGTTGTGCCTCGTACATGGGCACCCATGCCGCGCCCAAGCCGTAGGTCGCGTACGCCCCGATCGCCCATTCGACCCGATTGTCCGAGATCACCGCGACGCGGTCGCCCGATTCGATGCCGAGTCCAGCGAGCCCACCGCGGGCGTGATCGACCTGCTTGCCGAATTCTCCGTAGGTGATCCACCGCCACCCCTCGGTATGGCGCGTTCCGAACAGTTGGTTGTCGGCATACCGGTCGACACTGGACTCATAGAGCTCGACCAGATTTCGGAAGTTCGTTCCCACGGGTGCCTCCACGCTCGCTCGCCCCGACGATAGTGAAGCATCGCTCAACATACGCCGTGGGAACCTCCCGGTACAGATATCCTGGCCCCATGAGCGATCCCAGAACCTTCGGACAAGTCGTCCGGCAGGCACGCCTCGCGAAGGGGATGTCGATGGGACAGCTCGCGACTTCGGTCGAACGGTCCACGGCATCCGTGCGGCGATGGGAGCGGGACGAGGGGGTGCCCGCACAGGGGGTTGTCGACCGGTTGGCGACGGTTCTGGGCCTCGACGAATCGGACCTTGCACTCATCGGTTCAGAGCCCCTCCCGCCGGCAATGCCGCCACCAGCCGTGCCACCCCACGCCCCGGTACAGGACCCGTCGCAGCCGACCCAGATGGGCGCCAGTCGCGTTTCCGGTGTCGTTTCGGTGCCGGAACCCGAGCCGACGGGCGTGAAGGGCTGGATTGCGACGTTGTATGACCCCGGCAATCCTTGGCTCGGATACCTCCGCGCCGCGCTCACGGTGGTCATCCTGCTCATCCTCGCCTGGGTCCTGGTGTGGGCGCTCGCCGGACTCTTCGGATCAGTCGGGGAGGTGTGGGATTCGATGTGGGCGGAAGAGGTTTGATCGGGCTACGTGATCGCTCGCACGATCAGCCCGACGGCGCCTGCGGTTGAGAGGAACAGGATCGTCACCTTGGCGAACCGCTGTGGCACGAGACTCTTGAACCGCAGACTCGCTACGTAGCCGAGAACCAGTGCTGGGAACAGGATGAAGGCCACGAGAACGTCATCCCACGTCATGTTCCCTGACACGATTCTGGCGATCAGGGTGACGGAGAGCCCGATCGTGAACACCATCGCCAGGTTGGAGCGACGCGTCGGGCCATCGTCTCGCGAGTACAGGAGAGCGAGCGGCGGCCCACCGATCGAGGCGACGAAGCTCGAGATACCGGAGAGGGTGCCGGCGCCGAACTCGGTGAGTTTCGTGCGGCGGAAGCTGTGGCCGGAAGCGATGATCGCGACGGCGAGCAACACCATTGCGGCTATCGCGAGGTCGATCGAGCGTTGTGTGGCGACGGCGAGCAATCCAACACCGATGAGCACTCCGGGAACGCGACCTGCCACGATCCACGTCACGTCGGCGAACTGAATGTGGTTCCGTTCGCGCCACGCCATCGAGATCGTCAGCGGCATCGTGATCAGCAACTGAGGGACTGGTGCGAGGCCAGGATCGATGAGGGCGAGGATCGGAACCGCCACCATTGCGAATCCGATGCCCAGGACACCTTGCACTGCCGCGGCGAAGAACGTCACGAGCAGAGCGATGACGAGACCGGCGATCGACATCGAGGAACGATAGGGGTGGGAACCGAGCCACCGGTCGAGGCTGCGATACTTGAGACATGGCCGAAGACGGACCCTTCGATTCTGGCCGGGCCGACGAGTGGCAGGCGTATGTCGATGGGAGCGACTCGCCGGTCCCCACCGAACGCCGACGGGTCGACCCGTTCATCGTGTTCGGTGGCGTTCTCGGCATCGTCATCGTCCTCGGAATGATCGTTCTGCGACCGACCGGGGTGTCCCAGCAGCAGGCCGATGATCTCGCCGCTCTCGGCGTCCCGACCGACTTCCACCGTGCAACGGTGCAGGAGATCACGGAGGCACCGTGTTCCGGCATCGCTACGCAGACCTGCCTCGTGGTCGAGTTCGAACTCGACGACGGCCCGGAAGCCGGCTTCGTCTACGTTCAGGAGTTCCTCCCAGGAGCAACGACGCCTTCGTTCTCTCCCGGCGACCGCGTGGTGCTGTCTCGCGTCGCCCCCACGGCCACCGTCACCGCTGTCGCCACGGCACCCTGCTCGTTCGACGCAGAGACAGAATGTGTCGCGATCGCGCTGCTCGTCGATGATGACGGGAACGAGCGACGAGCAGCATTCGAGGCGTATCGGGGCGAAGAGGCTGCCTCGGTCTCCGCCGGGGACGCGGTGCTGGTCGACTATGTCTACGACCAGGACGAACTGGAGATCCTCTCTGTGCGCCTCGTTGACCCGCAGTCGATCTATCAGTTCGCCGACTTCGACCGCCGCCTCGTACTGGTGGGCGTGGCCATCGTGTTCGCCCTCGTGGTTGTGGTGCTCGGCGGTTGGCGCGGGGCGACCGCCCTGGTCGGCCTCGTGATCAGCGTCCTCATCCTGCTGGCGTTCGTGTTGCCCGCCATCCTCGACGGGCGGAGTCCGGTGCTGGTGGCGGTGGTCGGTTCGGCGGCCATCGCCTACGTCACGATGTACCTGGCCCACGGATTCGGGCGCATGACGACGATTGCTCTGGTCGGAATGACTGCAGCGCTTGTTCTGACCGCCGTCCTGTCCGCGATCGTCGTCGACCTGGCACGGTTCACGGGATTCGTCACGGAGGAGACCTCGCTCCTCACGTTCTTCGAGGGCATCGACGTCACCGGGTTGCTCCTTGCGGGAATCGTCCTCGGAGCCGCCGGCGCCCTGGACGACGTCACCATCACGCAGGCTGCGACGGTGTGGGAGTTGAAGGCCGCCGATCCGTCGCTCGGGCATGTCGGTCTCTTCCGCCGGGCGCTGCGCGTGGGTCGCGACCACATCGCGTCGATCGTCAACACGCTGTTGCTGGCCTATGCGGGGGCGTCACTGCCGCTCCTGGTGCTCTTCGTTCTCGCTCGCCAATCGCTCGGAACGATCGCGAACAGCGAGGTCGTGGCGGTCGAGATCGTGCGCACCCTCGTGGGCAGCATCGGTCTCGTCGCTGCGGTCCCGCTCACCACCTGGCTCGCTGCGAGGTTCGCTCCCTCAGACACCGAATCGGCGACTTAGCGCCGTTTTCCGGTAGAACTCGTTGCAGCAAACAACTCCGTCGCTTACTATCCCGCCCACTTCGGTCGCCGTCCTGGGGAACTACGTGAACACAACCGCTGGCAACGACGACGCTCGCCGCCGCCTCCTGCTTCGAATTGCTCTCATCGCGACGGTGTTTTTCGCGCTCTTCCTGGCGTCATGTTCAAGCGACCTCCCCCAGTCGTCGCTCAACCCACGGTCTGCGGAGGCCGAGTCCATCGACAAGCTCTGGGACTTCATCCTCATACTCGGGACCGTTGTCTTCGCGATCGTCGCTGGTGCATTGGCCTACGCCATCATCCGGTTCCGGAAGCGGCCGGGGAACGAGGCAGAACCGAAGCAGGTTCACGGCAACACCAAACTCGAGATCGGCTGGACGCTCATCCCGGTTGTGCTCCTTGTGATCATCGCCGTACCAACCCTCACCACGCTCTTCGATCTCCGAAGCCCCGCAGAAGGCAACTTCGTACGCGTGGATGTGATCGGTCACCAGTGGTGGTGGGAGTTCCAGTACCCGGACTTCGTCGACGAGAACGGTCGACCGCTCACCACCGCGAACGAGATGCACATTCCCGCCGGCAAGACGGCAGAACTGACGATGACTTCGGTCGACGTGATCCACAGCTTCTGGGTGCCGAGCCTCGCCGGGAAGAGGGACGTGGTCCCCGGTCGGGACACCGTTATGAAGATCACCCCGGATGCCGACATCGCCGGGCAGATGGTCCCCGGCCAGTGCGCCGAGTACTGCGGACTCGCCCACGCCGACATGCGGTTCCGCGTGTTCGTAGATTCCGAAACCGACTTCGAGACCTGGGCAGCAGGCCAACTCGAGGCGGCCCCGATTCCGGCGAGCGGGGAC
>CAWAUO010000018.1:0-13645 GCA_963785245.1 uncultured Actinomycetota bacterium
GGCATCCGAAGTCCTCGCGCGAGGGGGGCATGTGGCGCTGGTGGCGACGCCCACACCACGATCCTGCAACGGATGTTCGGTCCGATACTACCCCTGATCGTTGGAACGTTCCAACCGTTTGGCTCTGCCGCGATTCGGCAACCTGTCGGCGTGCTGGGCCGCGCCGATGGCCTCTGGGCGGCCAAGCCACCAGGGAGTCGGCGGCGTACTGCTGGTGGCACCAGATGACCCCGCGAAAGGGGGCCCGACGCGATGCGTTTGGTGGGAATTCTGTGTGGCGCGTTGCTGCTCCTCGCCGCTTGTGGTGGCGAGTCCGATCAGGACACGACGGTCGAAGTCGATGCCTCGGCGACGACGACAACTACGAGTCCGGCGGCGAGCGGCGAGGTAGTGCCCATGTCGGCTGCGCCGTGCAGCCTGGTGACTGCCGACGAAGTGTCGGCGGCGACCGGGCTCACCGTTGTCGAGTCCGGAGAAGCGTCGCCGACATCGTGCGTCTACGAATTTGGTGACGAAGCCGGTGTCGCGGTCCTCGTGAACACCGACGACGCGGAAGGGGGGTTCCTTGCGCCGTCAAACGTGTTTGACAGCTACCTGGCATTGGTCGACGAGGGCGGTGCCGAGATGATCCCGGACGTTGGTGCGGCAGCGGTCTACGCCCAGGATCTGCGCGGGATGGCTGTCGATGCCGGAAGCGGCGGGTTCATCGCCCTCGGCGTGAACGGTGGCTACGCGGAACCCGCCGAGCCGCGAGATGCACTCGTCGAGTTGGCAACGCTTGCCGTGAGTCGCCTTTAGGCACTCGCTCTTGAACGGTGATATTGGCGGATATCGGTCCGTCGACGCAGCGGGTCGAGTGGTCCACCCGTGGCTTCGAGACCGGCGATCCGTCGCAGTGCGACACCTTCTCGTGAGCAGCCCAACGTCGGCGCAACGGCCCCCCTCAGCCCAGGACGATGCCGCTGATCTCGTCGGGCGTGTCGACCACGAAGTCGGTGCCTGCTCCGGCGAGTTCCTCCCGACTGCCGAAGCCCCACGTCACACCGATCGTCCGGGCACCGACGCTCCGGCCCGCTTCGATATCGTGATATCGATCGCCGATCATGTAGACCGATGCGAAGTTCGAGACCACGCCGAGACGGTCGAGTGCTCGTGCAAGCGTCGCCGGCTTCGCCTCGGTCTCGCTGACGCCCGGACCTTCCATCACTTCCATCATCGACGAGAACCCGAGGGCGTCGAGGATCGGGATGGCGTACGCGGCCGGCTTCGACGTGACGACACCCAGCCGTGTGTGACCCTTGAGGTCGTCGAGGAGTCCCGGCACTCCCGGGTACGAGACGGCGAGATCGATCGACGTCGTGCGGTACCCCGACCGGTACGCGTCGAGCAGGCGGTCCGCTGTCGCCTCGTTGCCACCACGTTCCGCCACCAACGTGACGAACGTTGCTCGGAGCGGGGGACCGATGATGAAGCTGAGGTCCTCGACCGTCACCGGGGCAAGGTCCAGATCGTCGAGGGCGGCGTTCAGGGCAGTGAGGACCGGCTGGGTGGAGTCAACGAGGGTTCCGTCGAGATCGAAGAGGCAGATGGTCATGGGCCGGCAGGCTAGATGAGCGATGATTGCCGCGATTCGGGCGGGCCTGGCATCCGTAGGATGGGCCAATGCAGTATCGAACCCTTGGCGCCTCGGGCGTACGCGTGTCGGCAATCGGACTCGGGATGGCGGCGATCGGTCGACCGGGATACATCAACCTCGGCCACGGGGACGACCTCACCGGTAGTACGTCGCCGTCTGGACTCGAGGACCACGCGGGGACGGTCATGGACGCTGCGCTCGCCGCGGGCGTCACCTACTTCGACGCAGCCCGGTCCTATGGCAAGGCCGAGGAGTTCGTATCACGCTGGCTCGATAGTCGCGGCGTCCAGCCGTCCGACGTTGTGGTCGGATCGAAGTGGGGATACGTCTACACCGCCGATTGGACGATCGATGCGGACGTCCATGAGGTCAAGATCCACACGAGAGAGAACCTCGACCGACAGCACGTCGAGAGCATGGCGCTACTCGGCGGCTTCCTCCGCCTCTATCAGATCCATTCCGCCACGCTCGACAGCGGTGTTCTGGACGATCCCGAGGTCGTGGAACGCCTGGCCGAGATTCGAGACGAGGGTTTGATCGTCGGGCTCTCCACGAGTGGGCCGGCGCAGGCCGACACGATCCGCCGGGCGCTCGACGTCGAAGTCGGAGGACGCCCCGTTTTCGGCGCGGTCCAGTCGACGTGGAACCTCCTCGAACCGTCCGCCGGACCGGCCCTCGGCGAGGCGGCCGACGCCGGTCTCGGTGTGATCATCAAAGAGGCGGTCGCCAACGGACGGCTGACGACGCGCAACGCGGACGTTGCCCAACGAGTCGCCGGGGTAGCAGGGGATTGGTCGCTCGATGCAATTGCCATTGCCGCGTGCCTGAACGAACGGTGGTCGAGCGTGGTTCTCAGCGGCGCTGCCACTGCCGAACAACTCGAGAGCAATGTGAGTGCCTTGACGGTTCCTGCCAGCATCCTTGACGCGATTCCGAGCCTCGCGGAAGACCCGAACGACTACTGGGGGACACGCAGCAGCCTCGCGTGGGGATGATGGGTTCGCGTTGAGGCCTCGGATCGAAGCGCACCGAGGATCGTTTGGGGGCAACGGAATCGGGCACCGAGGCGACTGAGTCCGCTCGCGAATCGGCTGATTGGCTCCGTTCGCGGCGCTCCCTGCGAACAGCACTCCGAGCGGCGTAGAGTTGAAATCGTTCAAAGCACACGAACACCCGAGATAGGAGTCCAGTGTGGTAGATCTCTCAGCCGTCGGCCTGGCGAACGTCAGCAAGACGTATCACAACCTCTCGACGTCGGAACTCTATGAAGAGTCCATCAAGAGGAACGAGGGCCACGTCGGTCACCTCGGACCACTCGTGGTTTCCACCGGCAAGTACACCGGACGGTCCGCCAACGACAAGTTCGTCGTTGAAGAGCCCTCGAGTCAGGACAACATCTGGTGGGGCAAGATCAACAAGCCCTTCAGCACCGAGAACTTCGAGAAGGTCCTCTACGGACTCCGGTCGTACCTCCAGAACAAGGAGGTCTTCGTCCAGGACTGCTACGCCGGAGCCGACCCGGACTACCGGATCAAGGTCCGCGTCATCACCGAACATGCGTGGCACAGCCTTTTCGCTCGCACCATGTTCATCCGTGAGTTCGACCGTGAGGTCATTGAGAATTTCGAGCCGGACTGGACCGTCCTGCACTGCCCCGGCTTCGAAGCGGATCCCGAGCATGAGGGCACCCGCAGCGAGGCGTTCATTCTCCTGAACGTCGGTCGCAAGATGGTCGTCATCGGCGGCACGAGCTACGCCGGCGAGATCAAGAAGTCGATCTTCACGGTCATGAACTATCTTCTGCCGTTGCAGGGCGTGCTGAGCCTCCACTCGTCGGCCAACGTCGGCCCTGATGGTGACTCCGCCGTGTTCTTCGGACTGTCGGGCACCGGCAAGACCACGCTTTCGACCGAGAAGGATCGCGCCATGATCGGCGACGATGAACTCGGCTGGAGCGACGCGGGCATCTTCAACTTCGAAGGTGGCTGCTACGCCAAGATGATCCGCCTGTCGGACGAGGCTGAACCGGAGATCTATCAGACCACGCGTCGCTTCGGCACGATCCTGGAGAACGTCACGATCGACCCGGGCACCCGCCGCCTCGACCTCGATGAGGCCGAGACCGAGAACACCCGAGGCGCCTACCCGATCACCCACCTCGACAACATTGTCGACGGGAGCATGGCCGGCCACCCGAAAAACATCTTCATGCTGACGGCCGACGCCTTCGGCGTCCTGCCTCCCATCGTCAGACTCACCCCGGAGCAGGCGAAGTACCACTTCATCTCCGGCTACACGGCCAAGGTGGCGGGTACCGAGCGCGGGATCAAGGAGCCGGTGGCGACGTTCTCCGCGTGCTTCGGCGCACCGTTCATGCCGCTACATCCGGGTGTCTACGCCGAACTGCTCGGTGAGAAGATCGCCGAGCATGACGCGGCGGTGTGGCTCATCAACACCGGCTGGACCGGCGGCCCCTACGGAGTCGGCGAGCGGTTCAAGATCGCGTACTCCCGTGCCGTGATCAAGGCCGCGATCGACGGCGACCTCGACAACGTCGAGTACCGCATCGATCCGAACTTCGGGTTCGCCGTGCCGACCGAGTGCTCCGGCGTCCCGACCGAGATCCTCGACCCACGCTCGACGTGGTCGGATCCCGAGGCCTACGACGTCAAGGCGCAGGAACTCGCAGGGTTGTTCGTCGAGAACTTCGAAGAGTTCGCCTCAGACGTGACCGAGGAGATCGTGGCCGCAGGCCCGACCATCTCCTAGCAAGCCAAACAGAAGCAATTCGAAGAGCGGACGTCGGGGTCTCCCCGGCGTTCGCTTTGTCGTTGTGGGTCCCGACGCCTCTGCTCACCCTGGTGCTTGAGCTAGCGGGCCCCGGGAGCGTCGTACTCCGGATGCGATCCGATGAATCGCCGCAAGCCCCTGTCTGCTGTTGCTCTGACTTTGGCCTGGGTGAATCCGGTCCAACCGGTCAGGATGCCGCTTGGGCCGAGCGCCATGCGTGTCCACCGCCACAGGTCGAAGGTGTCGGCATGGTGGACGATCAAGCCATCCTCGAACTCGAACATCGCATCGACGCTGTTGTGTACCCTCCGGCCAGTCGGCGAGAACGTGTAGTCGGCGTCCCAGTGAGCGCTGCCACGGCTGTCCTCGGCAGTGACATCGGTGAGCGCGACCCGGAGGTCGGCGCCTTGCTCGCACAGCATGTGCCACATCGCCCGTACCTCGTCACCGCGCAGGTCGGGGAACACCGGGTCCGAGAAGCGGATTGACGGGTGGTAACCGGCGACCATCCGTTCATAGTCGCGGTCGGCGAATGCCCGGTAGAACGCTTCGATTGCTGCGGCGTCCGTCATGGAGCAGGATCCATATCGATCGTCATACGACGATCCTAGGGCGACCTCCGCTGAGCGACGGGGCGTCAACCACGTGCCGCGCCGTCGAGAGGCCCCCTCTGTGATCGAGCAGCCGCTCGATCGCGTCTTCCCCACCTGGCGGCGGGGGAGACGAGACGTGGTGCGTCAGGTCACCGAGCTGCGAGTTCGGGGGTAGGTCTGGGGGAGACCGGCAGCCATCAGCTCCTTGATGCGGATGATGGCCGTGTGCAGTTCGGTGTGGCTCGTGGTGAGGGGGGTGAGGCCGAAACGGAGGTTGTCGGGTTCACGGAAGTCGGGGATGACGTCGCCGTGCTCGATCATGGCCCGCACGATGCGCCAGCCGTCTTCGTGGCGGAGCGATACATGCGACCCTCGCCTCACCGGGTCGGCAGGAGATGCGAGGGTGAACCCGAGCGGCTCGAGATGCACTCGGCTCTGCTCGATGAGGAACTCGGAGAGGCCGATCGACTTCGCCCTCAGGTTGTCGATCCCTGCCTCGGTCGTGAGGGCGACCCCGGTCTCGATCGCCGAGAGCGAGAGGATCGGCATCGTGCCGGTCTGGAAGCGGCGGATCGACGATGCCGGGGTGTACTCGAGGTCGAACGCGAACGGCCGCTCGTGGCCCCACCACCCGGAGAGCGGGTTCTCAACCTCGGCATCGATACGGGAGTTCACATAGAGGAAGGCAGGTGACCCCGGCCCACCGTTCAGGTACTTGTAGGTGCAGCCGACGGCGAGGTCCGCTCCGGCACCGCCGAGATCAACGGGCACTGCACCGACCGAGTGGCTGAGGTCCCACAGCACGAGGGCCCCTACGTCGTGGGCGGCCCGTGTGAGCCGTTCCATGTCGTACCGGTAGCCGCTCTTGAACGCGACATGCGTCAGCGTGAGTAGCGTTGTGTCGTCGTCGAGGGCGGCGACGAGCGCATCCTCCGGCCCGTTGATTCCATCGGCCGACGGCACGACCACGATCTCGCGACCCCCCGCCAGATCGGCGGCGGCAATCGTGACGTAGGCGTCGGTCGGGAAGTTCATGTCATCCGTGACAATGCGTGATCGCCCCGGGCGAGCTTGCAGCGCTGCCAGGGTGAGCTTGAAGAGAACAACGGAGGTCGAGTCGGCAACGATCACCTCGCCCGGCTCTGCCCCGATCAGGGGAGCGATCTGGCTGCCGACCTCGTCGGCGAGGTCCCACCAGCGTTCGGGCCACGACCGGATCAGTTGGTCGCCCCATTCGTGGTCCACGACGTCGTGCACCCGGGCGACGCTCGCGACCGGGAGGCGCCCGAGCGAGTTGCCATCGAGGTAGATCACATCCGGTTCGGTCGGCACGAAGCGGTCGGCGAACGACCGCAATGCGTCGGCCTCGTCCAGCGCTGCTGCCTCTACGAAGCCGTCGACCGTGGGGAATGGACCGAGATCGATTGAACCCACCGGTGCACTCCTCGATGTGGCCAGGGGAGAGAGCGTACCGTCCGCCTCGCGCCCTCACGTGAGACGGACGGTAGTGCTGCCAGCGGATTCGTCTGCTGGGCTACGCGAAGTAGCGGGAGATCGCTGCGGCCTCGACCGCGATCGTGTCGGCGTCGACGAGGTCACTCGTTGACAGGACCGCCACCCAGGTGGCGAGGACCTCAGAAGCGTCGCCGCTCTCGTACAGCGCCGCATCGAGATCGGCGAGCGCCTCGTCGTAGAGCGCTGCGAATTCGGGGTTGGCCAGGAACCGATCGACGAGCACGTTCGGTTGGACCCTTCCGCCGCCCGGAACACCGGCGGCATCTTGATCTGGGGCTATACCGCCGGGTGCTGCCCGGTCGGGTGGCGCGCCACCGGGAGCCTGGCCGGGTGCCGCGCCACCGGGCGCCACACCGGCGGCATCCGCACCGGCGGGTTGCCCGACCGGACCACCGCCGGCACCGAACCCGTCGTTGTTCTGCACACCGAACGCAAGGTTGTGGTCCCAGGCGACCACGGTGAACGCCTCCGTCTCGGAGTCGTAGTAGAGATAGGAGTTGTTGCCGGGTCCGTTGATGTCGTCGAAGTTGTCGATCAGGTCCTGCATTGCGAGGTACGTCGCGAACGATTCGACGTCGAGGTGATCGGCGAGTTCTGCATTGAACGTCGCGTCGTCCGAGTTGTTGATGAAGTCCAGGAACTCGATCAGGGGCGTGAGGTCCTCGTTGTCCTTCCCCGCTTCCTGGTCGAACACTTGGTCGTACGACTCGGGATCGTCGCCCCGGTAGGTGTAGTCGCCGGTGCTCTCCGCCTTGTAGAGCGCGCCGTCGTCCTCGAAGTTGTCTTCGAGCCACACATCGTCGGGGTGCTCGATCACCAAGCAGAGCGCGGGTTCGCTCCCGTTGACGCTGAAACTGACGGCGATGGCATCTTGGGAGGCCAGGCCGGCGAGTTCGAGCAGATCGAGAGCGATCGCCTCATTGAGTGACGTCTCGGTGTTGTTCGAGCGGACGACCAGGTCGGAGAGGCCGTCGTAGTCCTGTCCGTCGACGTACTTGTCGAAGCGGATCAACCACGGCAAGCCGGCGGGGTCGTCGGCCGACACGGTCGCACCCTGGGCCCCCGAATCGGTGCCGAGTCCGCGGAGCGAGGAGTTGCCCTTCAGTCGAAGGCCGACGCGTTCCAACGTCACACCATCGATTGTTGCGGTGGCTTCGATCCACTCCTTGTCGCCCGTTGCGGAGTAGGTCTCGATCATCGCGTCATAGGCGTCTTCGTCGAACGTGACCGCGATTTCGTGCACCACAGAGGAATCCAATATGCCTCCTTCGGTCGTGCTTGCGGCCGCTGGTTCCGAGACCTCGGCGGCGGCCTCGTCAGTGGCGAAGGCGCACGATGAAGCAACGAGTCCGACGCTGATGATCATCGTGGTCGCTGCGACGAGACGTCGAAGACGGGCCGGTTTGGTACTGAGGATGGCTGACATGTGGTTCTCCTTTGAGTCGTGTCACCAGGAAACCGCGCGAAGGTTCGATCTCCCTCGGGATCCGCTGTGAGTTCCCTGTGAACCTCGGTTTGGGGATTCACAGGATGTCGGGAGCCGATTCTCAGGTTCTCCCCAGGTCGGGGGACGAACCTGTGGTCAATAGGCCAGCAACCAGGGAGCAGCCCATGTCTCAGACCATGCTTTTCGCCATCGATCTCGTCGCCATCGCAATCCTGACCTTCGTCCTGTACTTCCCGCGCCATCGCCGCAAGGCAATGGTGGTGGCCTACCTCGGCGCCAACGTGGGCGTCGTCGCCGTCGCCTACGTGCTGTCCTCCTCGTCAATCGCGGCGGGCTTGGGCCTCGGCCTGTTCGGCATCTTGTCGATCATCCGCCTGCGGTCGGACACCCTCGACCAGCAGGAGGTGGCCTACTACTTCGCAGCGCTCGCCCTCGGACTCCTCACCGGGATCGCGACCACCCCTGGTTGGACGATCCCGGCGTTGATGGGAGCGATCCTCTTGGGCCTCTACGTCGGCGATCACCCGGCGCTCTTTGCCGGGTATCGGACCGAAGTGCTCACGCTCGACGTTGCCTACACGAACGAAGCGGCGCTCACCGAGTACCTGGGGATCCTCCTCGACGCCAAGATCCACCGGGTGAATGTCCGCAAGGTCGATCTGGTCAACAACACCACATCCGTGGAGGTGCGGTTCGAACTGCCGACCACGCGCCGGGCAGTATTGGATGATCGCTCAGCGGTGGACACGATCGGGGTTGCCGGGTGAGGGTGCGTACGCGGGAGGCGGCGGGCCCGGCTCCGAGTCCACCCGGTCGATCACCCTCCAGTGTGGTGGTGCTCGTCGGCACGGCGATCGTGGCGATCGCCGGGTGCCTCCTCATCGCGATGGCCACAATCCGCCCCGGTTGGTAGCGCACGACGGGTCTAGGAGATGTCGCCCCTCCATTCGGAGTCCGCGGCATCTCTCACTGTGCTCTCAGGAAACTCCCAGGAAGGGTCGGTATCTTCACTGATTATGGATGTACGAATCGACCGGGATGCCACGATTCTCGTGGTCGACGACGAAGAAGCGCTGTCCGATCTGGTGTCGAGCGCACTGCGGTTCGCGGGCTACACCGTGCAGACCGTGGGCAACGGTTTCGACGCGCTTCGCAGTGTGAAGGCGGCGACACCCGACCTGATCGTGCTCGACGTGAACATGCCGGAGATGGACGGCTTCGAAGTGTGCCGCCGGATCCGGCGCGACGGCGTGCAGATTCCGGTCATCTTCCTCACCGCCCGCGACGACATCGACGACCTCCGCACAGGATTCCGCCAGGGCGGCGACGACTACCTGACGAAGCCGTTCAGCCTCGAAGAACTGGGGCTGCGCATCGAGGCACTCTTGCGCCGGTCCGGGGAACGATCCGAGTCCTCCCGCCTCGTCGTCGGCGACCTCGTGATCGACGAGGACGCTCACCAGGTCTTTGTCGGTTCTGAGGAGATCCAGCTGTCACCGACCGAGTTCCGTTTGCTGCGGTTTCTGGCGCTCAATCGGGGCCGGGTGATGTCGAAGGGCCAGATCGTCGACTACGTGTGGGAGTACGACTTCGACGGCAACTACGGCATCGTCGAGACCTACATCTCCTATCTCCGCAAGAAACTCGGTGACACCGACGGTTCGCTCGTCCAGACGGTGCGCGGGGTCGGCTACGTCATCCGGATACCTCAGACATGAGCCTGCGCACCCGGCTCGTGATCTCGTTCACGGTGCTGCTGCTGGTGGCGATCCTCGCCGTTGGATTCGTGGCTTCTCAATCGACTCAGGACATCCTTGTCTCCCAGATCGACCGCACATTGCTCGGAATCGCCGAACGTGGGCCGGTCCCAGACCCCCGACCGGGCGAAGCCTCGCCGAGCAGCGAACCACCCCCTCAGGACGAGCAATCCGACGTCGACACCTTCCTCCGGCCAACGGCCGAGGTGGTACTGACCGAAGACGGGGTCGTGGTCATCGCCCGACCCTCCGGATTCGCCGATGATCCGGATCCCTTGCCGGATGTCGCGGGTCTCGAGGACGGCTCGGGTTTCCTGTACCTCGATGCCGTGGATGGAACGTTGCGGTATCGGGCGCTCGTCCGGGATCTGCCGGAAGGGGAACAGGTCGTGCTCGCGTGGCCGCTCAAAGAGGTCGGCGCCGCGACGTCAGAACTTATCCGCACGCTGCTGCTCGCCGGCGCCGGGGTGCTGCTGCTCGGTGCCACCGCCACGTGGTGGACGGTTCGCCAGAGCATGCGACCGGTCGACGAGATGGTCGATACCGCCGAGGCCATTGCCGGCGGGGATCTGACCCGCCGGGTTCCCGAGACGAGCCCGAACACGGAGTTGGGACGCCTTGGGTTCTCGCTGAACGAGATGCTGGCCCATTTGGAAGACGCTGTCGAGACCGAGCGCGACGCCAAGGAGCGGCTCCGCCGCTTCGTCGCCGATGCGTCTCACGAACTCCGAACACCGCTCGCGACCATCGCCGGCTACGCCGAACTACGCGGCAAGGGCGGCCTTCCGACACCGCAGGATGAGGAGAAGGCATGGTCGCGGATCGAGAGCGAGAGTGGGCGAATGGCCCTCCTCATCGAGGACCTGCTCGTCTTGGCGAGGCTTGATCAGAGCCAGGGCTTGCGAGTGGGCGCGGTTGATGCGGCCCAGATCGTCCGGGATGCCGCCGGCGACCACGCCGCGACTGATCCGCAGCGACCCATCCGCGTCGACGCTCCGGAGTCGGTGATCCTCGAAGCCGACGAAGAGCGTCTGATACAAGTGATCACGAGCCTGCTGGCGAACGTTCGGGTGCACACACCGGAAGGGACCGAGATCGATGTCATCGTGAGACCGGCGGGCGGCGTGGTGTCGATTGATGTGATCGACGATGGACCCGGGATCCCCGAGGCAGCGCTCGACCAGATCTTCGACCGGTTCTACCGGGCCGACCCGTCCCGGTCGCGATCGTCGGGTGGCGCCGGTCTCGGTTTGGCCATCGTCCGGGCGATCGTGGAGGCGCACGGCGGGACGGTCTCGGCCTCCCGCGCCGAGTCGGGCGGCACGCGGATCGCGATCGAACTGCCGGAAGCCGGGCCGCCTGCGCCGAAGAGAATCTGAACGCGGCGGACAGCGGCGAGAGGCAACGTCTCCCGGCGCTCGACAAGCAGCGTCGGTCTTGCTTCGGCAGCGATCCTCAAGTCGCGAAGCAACGGGGCCGATCCCTCAGGGTCGGGACATTTCAATCGCGAGAGATTTCATGCACTCGATCGTTCAGCCAACGCGAGCGTCGGAAGAGATTGCGCTTCGCAACCGTCTTCCCGACGGCTACTCGCGCCTGTCGCTTATCGCGTTCCTCGCAGAGTCCGCCCTCAACTGCCTCGACGTCTATGCGCTGTTCGACCTTGCCGTTGAGTTGATCACAGAGGTCCTCGACGTTGACTTCGTGAAGGTCCTGCACCAGCCGCATGATGGTGCGCCCATGCTGATCGTTGCGGGCAGTGGTTGGGATGATCATGTGCAGGTTGGAGAGACGACGGTCGATTCAGTTCTCACTTCTCAACCGGGATTCACGGTCATGAGGGAACAGCCGGTCATCGTCGCGAACTTGGCGAACGAGGAACGGTTCCATGGCCCATCACTGCTCACCGATCACGGAGTGTCGAGCGGTATCAGCGTGGTGATTCCTGGCGAGTTCAAGCCATATGGCGTTCTGGGAGCGTACACACGTCGGCTGCGGCGTTTCACGGTCGAAGATGCAGATTTCCTTCGATCCGCCGCGAACGTGCTGGGCGGGGCGCAGGAGAACATCCGGACGCGGTTGCAGATCGAACGAGACGCGGTTGCGCGCGAACGGCGCGTTCAGCACCACGCTGCACTGGCCCGGTGCGCGCAGCACTTGCTCGCCAGCGGCGGCGAAGACCGGTTGAAGCGCGCTGTCGCATCGCTCCCAGCCGCTACCCGGGCCAGCTATGTGTTCGTCGAGCGCAATGTGATGGATCCGAAACTCGGACTCTGCTCCCGGACTGTGACTGAAGTCGAACAGCCGGGACGGCTCGCTCATGAGCACGATTCGTACTGGGATCTCATGCCGTGGGATCGGATGCCGACAACCCGAAGCGCTCTCGAGAAGGGCGAGACGGTGGTGATCGTTCCTTCCGAGCTTGAGAGCCCCGAGTTTGAGGTCTACGCCGAGGATCCAGTCGGGGTCGTTTCCGAGATCGACGTCCCCATTCTCGTGAACGGGGAGTGGGAAGGGCTGATCGGCCTCGCCGAACGTGAGTCGGAACGTGAGTGGACTGACGAGGATCGATCCTTGCTCGCCGCGGCTGCAACGATGATCGGCGCATTCTGGGAACGGGACAGCGCACGGGAGACTCTCATGGACGCCATCCGCTCGAAGGATATGTTCCTCGCAAGTGTGAGCCACGAACTCCGCACGCCGTTGACGACCGTGGTGGGATCGAGCGAGTTGCTGCGCGACGAGTCGCTGGAGTTGTCGCCTGACGAGCGTGCCGAACTCCTCGACATGGTCGTTGCTGAGGGAACGGATCTGGCCAACATCGTTGCCGATCTCCTCGCGGCCGCCAAGGCAGATTCGGGCACACTCACGGTCAGCAATGTCCGGGTGAGCCTCCGGGCGCAGGCGGCACAGGTCCTCGAGGGATTCCCGCAACGCGAGAGAGCTCCGATCGCGACTGCTGGGGAAGCAGCGGCTGCCATCGGAGATCCAGCTCGCGTTCGGCAAATCATCCGGAACCTCCTCACGAACGCCAAGCGATATGGCGGCGAAGCCGTGCGGCTCGAACTCGATCGCCGCAGCGGCGCGGCGATTCTGCGGGTGTGTGACAACGGAGCCGGTATTCCGGAGGAGGATCGGGAGCGGGTCTTCGAGGCATATGAGAGCGCGCACGGCATGCCTGGGCGGTCCGGATCGGTCGGTCTTGGTCTTGCGATTTCTCGGAGGTTGGCCCGCCTGATGGGCGGCGACCTCACCTACCGCTACGAAGACGGCGAGAGCATCTTCGAGCTTTCGCTTCCCGAAGCCGACTGACTGGCGTTGCTGGTTGCAATGGGAACCGATCGGCGCGACGCTGACGCGGTGGTACCAGGAACCCGCGGCTGGATCATCGATATCGTCGTCGGAGGCATCGTCGGTGCGATCGTGGGCGCCATCGTCGCTGTCAATGTCGTAATCTACTCGGGGATCGATGACGGATACGAGGCAACACTTGGCGACGTGTTCGACCAGTACCCGATTGTCGGCGTCGTCGCTGTCGTCGTCCTGCTGCTCGGGCCGCTGGTCGGCATCGGGGTCGCACGGTTCCTTCGGGGTCGGCGCAGCGCCACAGCATCGGTTTGAGACCTCGTTGCCACCGAGCCGGATTCGCCATTCATTGCCGGAGCGCGCACCCCTAGGCTCGGCTGACCGCAGGATCGATCCGGCCGGTCGTGTCTCAGGGCGGGATCACTACTCAACGAATTGGGGAGGGACGATGACGCTCGCCGTCGTTGCCGACAACATCTACAAGACCTACAAGAAGTCCGACGTGCCGGCGCTCGACGGTGTCTCGATCTCCATCGAGCGCGGGAAGATCTACGGCCTTCTCGGGCCGAACGGCGCAGGCAAGACGACCCTGATCCGCGTA
>CAWAUO010000019.1:0-151394 GCA_963785245.1 uncultured Actinomycetota bacterium
CGACCGACGTCGCCGATAGCTTCGAGCGTCTCACCGAGCGCAGGTCGGTTGAGAATCGCTCCGATCGGCGGTGCCGCGCCACCGGGGTAGAGGGATGCAGCGGATGCCTGATCTCCAACCAGCTCCTTGATCCGTTCGAGGGATGAGGCGAGTTCGATGGAGGTGGGAAAGCCTTCTCGGGCATGCTCGATCGCCGGCGCGAGATCGTCTGCGAGTGTGAGATTCGAGAAGCGGCCGACCAGCGCCTCCCAACCGTCGACGCACCCCGGGACTGTGATCGACCATCGACTCCGCATGGGGATCGATGTGAGCCCCTGTTCGTGGAGGCCGGCAGCCGACGCACCGGAACCGGCCCGGCCCGACGCATTCAGAACCGTTGGCCGGTCGTCTCCCGGTCGGTGGACGATCGCGAACAGGTCACCGCCCGGTCCGCACGTATCGGGGGCCACGACGGCAAGTGTCGCGTCGGCTGCGATTGCTCCATCGACGGCTGTCCCGCCATTCTTGATGGCGCGTAGCGCCGCCTCGGATGCGAGGTAGTGAGGGGTGACGGCTACAGCGGCGTCTGCCGGGAGCGGACCGGTGCCGACCGGGGCGTTGGGATCCCTGGCGGGACCGATCATGCGTCGATGCGGCGTTCGATGCGACGGTTCAGGGCGTCGAGTACGGCGCGTACGGTTGCCTCCCCGTCATCTCCGGTGGTGATCGCCGAACCGACGGTGAGGTGCTCGCCGCCGCCTTCGCCGGCGCTCACGACAATCGCCACGAGGATCCGCCGGGATCCGACGCTTGTGATGGCGACGGAGTCGAGGGCGATCGGCGGCACGCCGTCGAACGTCTGCTCCACTGCGTCGATGGTTGCCTCGCCGATGAGGCGCAGGCGGGTGGACGCGACAGCCGGTCCGATTGCGGTGCCGGTGCGGTCCTCGTCGTCGAGTCGGAGCGTGACCTTGAGTGTCGTGCGGGTGCCGTTGGGTTCCTCACGCACTCCGACGAGTGCGGGGCGGGATGATGAGATGCCGCCGGCCAGGTCGGTCGGGCTGATCTGGACGACCGAGACGACGCGTCGGTCGATCGACGCTCCGAACCTCGCCATGGCGAGCGACTGGACGTCTCGAACGACTTGTTTGGCCGGCTTCCCGGGCGCCGCGATGACGTGGACCTCGGTGATGCGTGAGCCATCCGCGACGACCCGTGCCGCATCGACCGATTCGAGGTGGGTAATGGACTCTTCGAGTTCTCGGTGATTGAACGCCATGACTGCGAAGGGTAGCGGGTTGGCGTCGGCCCGTGGTGCCATGCCGGGAGGGAAACGCTTGTCACCTGTGGATAAACCCCCTAGCGTGGTGGTGCTCACTGCAGCGATGCGGCGAGCGCCCTTGGGCGGGCAAGTCGATCGTATGTGCCAACAGGCACCGTTCTCCGGTGGGGCCGGGCGAGCACCTAGACATTTGAAGGTTTCGGCCGTCCTATGGACGGCCGGGATTGGGTAGGGAAACCCGGGCATCGGATCAACCTCAGCGAAGCGGAACAGCGTCCCGTGACCGACGTTTATGTCGTGATCGAGTGCACTCCCTTGGAGAGGTTCGTGAAGAACAAGTTGGTCAGACTCGGATTAACGATTGCGAGCCTCGCCGCAGCCCTAACGGCCGGCGTGGCGAGCCTGAGGATCGGTTAAGCAAGCGTCCGGGCGACCCTTCCCCAACTTCCGATCGGAGAAGACATGTCCAGGGCGGTAGCCCAACGACAGCACAGGGCGAAGGTCCAGGTAGCGGCCGGCTTCGGCGCGCTCGGTGTCGCAATCCTGGCATTCCTGATCTGGACCCCGTGGCAGACGTTCCCCGACCCGTTCCTCTGGGCTGCGTTTGCCGCTGCGTTCGTCTACTTCGAGTGGCACTCCGTCGAGGTCAACGATCGCCTCTTCGCCAGTCCTTCGATCATGGTCTTGCTGACCGCAGCCGTCATCTTCGGACCCGGAAGCGCGGTCGTTGGAGCCGTCGCAATGGCGGCTTTGGCGGTTGCCACACCACAAGACATACGGGAGCGACGGTGGTTCCAGCCGATCGCCAACTTCGGGCAGTTGGTCGCTTCGGCGGCCGCTGCCACGACCGTCCTCTCGCTCTTTCTGAGCGTCGGTGTCCCGACCGGTACCTCCGTGTTGGATTCGGGCTTGTGGCGGATCGCGATCGGGTCGGCGCTCGCTGCGATTGTGTACGGGACGGTCAACTACCGCATGGTCCTCTTCGCGGTGAGCCGCGTCTACGGTCGTCTCGAAGTCCGGCCGTGGTCGCACATCGGGGCGATCCTGCTGCCCATGACCGGGATGGGTTTCCTCGGGGGCATGCTCGGCGCCACCTACCTCATCATCGGGACGGCCGCACTCCCGCTCATTGCCGTCGTGTTCTTCGTCGGATACCTCGCGTTCGAGTCGTACGCGAGGCTGAGGGAAGCCCAGGAGTCAACGATCCGGGGATTCATCAAGGCGCTCGAGGCGAAGGATCTGTACACGAGGGGTCACACCGAACGGGTCGCTCGCTTCGCCGAGATGATCGGCAAGGAGATGGGCTACGACGGCACCCAACTCGAACGCATTCGGTGGGCGGCCCTCATCCACGACGTCGGGAAGCTCGCCGTCCCGCGCGAACTGATACGCAAGCGGTCCCGCCTCAGCGAAGACGAGTACCAGGTGATGCAGCACCACGTGCACTTCGTTGAAGATCTCCTTGACGACGTCGACTTCCTCAAGCCGATGATCGACATTGCCTCCAACCATCACGCGGACTACGACGGCAACGGCTACCACGGCGCCGGTCACGAGCACGGTGACCAACCGTCCAAGGAAGCCTGCATCCTCGCCGTGGCCGACACGTTCGATGCCATCACCTCGACCCGGTCCTATCGCGTCGCCCTGACCCAGCCATACGCCTACGCCGAACTCCGACGGCACGCTGGAACCCAGTTCGATCCCGAGGTGGTCGAGGCGTTCATCGCATCGATGGAGAAATCGGGCAACAGCTACGGATCGACGATCGAACTCACCGACGACGAGGCCCGCAGCATCGCTGAAGAGGGCCTCGACGCAATGCGGAAGGCCGATCAGGTACACGGCCGCGACTTCCCGCTCGCACCGATGGGGGAGGGTGCCTCCGATGGCTGAGAACCGCCTCCATCGACTTTCGGTTGTGCTGTTCTTCTTGGTCACGGCACTCGCCACCGCCTCGACCATTCTGCTCTTCCAGGAGGGCGATCCCTGGTTGAACGTGGCGCTGTGGGCGGTCACGATTGCCGCTTCCCACGCTCTCTCCGTGCCGACGCCGTCTGGCAAGCGCATCAATCTTGCGATCGGCCCCGCTGTGGCCGCCGTCATCCTGCTGCCGAACGTGCTCGCCGTGATGACCGCGATCTCGGTCGGGCTCTTCGGCGGATGGATCGTGCTCCGCCGGCGCTCGAAGACGGACCGCGATGCCGATTCGGATTACATCGCCGAGTCGGTATCGATGGTCGCGTTCGGTCTGGTCGCCTCGGGCATCCTTGCCGCGCTTGCCGATACCGCGCTTCCGCTCGCGTGGGAGCAGTTGATCTCCATCACGTCGGGGGCCGTCGTGTGGTTCGTGGTTCGCGCCCTCATCTCGGCATGGGTTGGCACGGAACGTGAGGATCTCGCCTCCCGCTACCTGTGGCTGCTCGCTCTCGAGGACTGGACCGTCGCACTCTCGATCTTCACGGGTGGTGCGCTCTTCGGGATGACGTGGACGGAGATGGGACTCTGGGCGTTCCCCGTTGCGATCCTTCCGTACGCGTTCAGCCATCTCGCATTCGTCCGGTATCACTCGACGCGGATCACGTACGGGCAGATGATCCGGGCCCTCGCCCAGATTCCTGAGGTCGCCGACCTCGCCCCGAGAGGACACTCCTCACGAACAGCCGACTTGGCCGTCTCGATGGCGAGAGAGATCGGCCTCCATCCGAACCAGGTCACCGAACTCGAATACTCAGCGCTCATGCACGATGTCGGTCGGATCACGTTGACCGAACCGGCAATCCTGAAGGCCGGATACACCGACGAGGACATCGCCCGGTGGGGCGCACAGATCATTGCCGAGGCCCCGTATCTCCAGGAGGTCTCGCAGTACGTCCGGGTGCAGCACAACCCGTACCGGCGTCCCGGTGAAGCGAAGGATCCGGACGTGCCGATGATCTCGAAGATCATCAAGGTCGCCAGCGCCTACGACCAGTCGGTCCATGAGATGCACCTCTCACCACTCGAAGCCCTCGAGCGCATCCATCGTGGATCCGCCTACGACTTCGACCCCGAAGTCTCGGGCTCACTCCGCAGAGTCCTGGTCCAGCGCGGCGTAATCGCGGCCTAAGAGCGGCCTGCCTCAGCTACTCGGCTCCCCGGCTCAGGCGAGGCTCATCGAGTGGTGGCGTTCATCGTTCCGCGGCACTCCCCGGCGTCCCCTGTACCCGGTGGGCGAAGAGCCGCACGGGGCGACGGACCTGATCCTCCAGGAACACTCCGACACCGATCGCGACGAACACGTCACCCAGCGAGATGACGCTTCCCGGCAGTGGAATGATGTCGGACAGGAACGCGAGGTGGGTGGACTCGGTCAGGACCACGTGTTTCGCACCGAGGGCGACGTCTGCCGAGCCGCCGGCGAGGATCACCGCTTCGAGCATTACCGGCATTCCGCTGTTGGCTGCGATAACCGTGAAGTTCATCAGCACCCCGATGCCGGCGACCCAGAGGCCCGCCATCTGACGGTTGAGGAGCACGAACAGCAGCAGCGGGACGTACGAGGCAAGGATCAATCCGACGGCGAGATCGTGCATCGAGAGAGGCAGGAAAGTAGCGCCGAGTTGAAGGCCGAAGCCGATGAAGAGGAGCCACCACGCGCGGACACCGATCTCGGTCAGGTTCGAGAGCTTCCCCCCTCGAGCCAGCCCGACCGCGATCGCAATGACGAGCACGAGCAGCATCCAAAGCACACACCAACGGTAGTGCCGCTGAAGCGTTCGTGGGGTCGTGAGAAGTGCGGGCGGATGCGGGGGAGTGGGTAGCTGAGTAGCCGACCGTCGACTGGTGACTGGCGACCTTCTGGCTGGTAGCTTCTTCCCATGATCCGCTCTGAGATTCTCGGTTTCACCGCCACCATCACCATTGACGATCCAGACAAGGCGAATGCACTCTCAAACGCGGCGATGGGGGAGTTGGCGGACGCGGTGCGGTCTGCATGCTCAGACGAAACGGTACGTGTCATCGTCATCACCGGCGCGGGGGATCGGGCGTTCTCGGCCGGAGGCGATCTTGCAGAGGGATTCGTCGATGAGCCGATTGCCGGTCACGGGGAACGCGGAGCGCTCGCCGACCTGATTCGCGCGATGCGGCGATGTCCCCAACCGATTGTCGCCCGCGTGAACGGCTACGCCCTCGGCGGCGGTCTCGGTGTTGTCGGCGGCTGCGACATCGCAATCGCATCGGATGACGCCATCTTCGGTACTCCGGAGATCTCGGTCGGCCTGTGGCCGATGATGATCACTGCCGTCCTTCGGCCGCTGGTCCCTCGTCGGCCGCTGCTCGAGTTGATGCTTACCGGACGTCGCTTCGGGGCAGCAGAGGCGGCCGAGCTTGGTGTCATCAATCGGGCGGTACCGGCAGCAGATCTCGACCAGGCGATCCGAGAGACCGTGGATGCGCTCGCCGCACAGAGCCCCGCGGTCCTTGCCCTCGGCAAGTCGGCGTTCTACGCCGTGGAGGATATGGATCTCGATACCGCCCTCGACCATCTTCATGTTGGCCTGACGGCGGTGGCAACGACGGAGGATGCTCAGGAAGGGGTCAAGGCGTTCCTCGACAAACGCGATCCCCGGTGGCGCGGACGCTGACCTACGAGAACCAGTGGGCGAGTTTTTCGTCGATGTCGGCTTCGCTGACCGCCCCGAAGATGCGTTCGAGGATGATCCCGTCGGCGGAGATGATGTACGTCGCGGGGAGGCCGCGAACCTGATACTCGTCGGCGACCGTGCCATCTGCATCGAAGCCGATGGTGTAGGCAATGCCGGTTGAGGTAGCGAAGTCAGCGGATGCCGCCGGGTCGTCGTTGACGGCGACCCCGACGAACTTCACGTCTCCGTGTGACTCCGACGCGGCGTTGATGTCCGGCATTTCTGCCTTGCACGGAGGGCACCACGAGGCCCACATGTTGAGGAATACCGGTCGTCCGTCGTCTGCCAGGTGCTCGGACAAGGTGAATCCGCCGCCGTCGAGCGTCATCACCGTGAAGTCGGCCGCCACGTCTCCCTGGGGAGCGTTCGCCGCGGACGCAGGTTCCTCCGAACCTGAGTCTGAGCATGCCGCGCCCACCAGAGCGAGTGCAGCGAACAAGGCTATGAGCCCAAGGCGGAGTCGATTGGAGTGCAGGTCGGTGACCATGGCCGGACGATACCTCCAGGGCACCGATATCGAGGCGGCCGGACGGCCCGGGAGCGACGGGGCCCACGGCATCGACGCTTCAGGAACGTCGGGACGGCTTCCGGATATCATGGCCGCGTTCCGACATCACGACGCCACACGTCTGCGAGGACACAATATGACTGAGATCCACGACCCCTTCGGCGCACGCCACACGATCGACACGCCACTCGGAGAGCGGGTCATCTACCGCCTCGACTCGCTGGCGGGACTCGGCGACATCGAGAACCTTCCGTATTCGATCAAGGTTCTCCTCGAGTCGGCGTTGCGCAACCATGACGGACGCGTGGTGAGGGACACCGACGTGGAATCGGTCGCCCAGTTCAATGCGACCAATGTCGGTGAGACGGAGATCGCGTACAAGCCCGCACGGGTCGTGCTTCAGGACTTCACCGGCGTGCCTGCCGTTGTCGACCTCGCCGCCATGCGGTCGGCCGTAGTGCAGATGACGGGCGATGAGACGTCGGCTGCGAAGGTCAATCCCCAGGTCCCCGCCGACCTCGTCGTCGATCACTCCGTGCAGGTCGACGTGTTCAACTCACCCAATGCCCTGCAGATCAACTCGGAGATCGAGTTTCAGCGGAACATGGAGCGATACGAGTTCCTCAAATGGGGGCAGTCGGCGTTCAATGACTTCCGGGTCGTGCCTCCGGCAACCGGCATCGTCCACCAGGTCAATCTCGAGTACCTCGCCAAGGTCGTGTGGGATCACGGCGGCACGCTCTACCCGGACTCGCTGGTCGGCACCGACTCGCATACGACGATGATCAACGGTCTTGGTGTCGTCGGGTGGGGTGTCGGAGGGATTGAGGCCGAGGCGGTGATGGTCGGACAGCCGATCTACATGCTGCTCCCCGAGGTCGTCGGATTCCGCCTCACCGGCACGTTGCCGGACGGGGCGACCGCAACGGATCTCGTTCTGCGGGTCACCGAGATGCTTCGTGAGCACGGGGTGGTCGGCAAGTTCGTCGAGTACTTCGGCCCGGCACTCGATGCGATGCCGGTGGCGAACCGGGCAACGATCGCAAACATGGCACCGGAGTACGGAGCGACGGTCGGGTTCTTCCCGGTCGATGACCAGGTCCTTGACTACATGCGTCTCTCCGGTCGGGACGAGGCGTTGATCGCCACCGTCGAGCAGTACTACAAGCAACAGGGCATGTGGCGCGACGAGCGTCGCTCCATCGCATATAGCTCCCACCTCGATCTCGATCTGGGGACCATTGTTCCCGCTCTCGCCGGACCGAAGCGCCCACAGGATCGCATCGAACTCGACCACATGAAGTCCCAGTGGCACACCGATCTTGAAGGCGGCCTCAGACCTGAGGGATCGGTCGCCGGAACCACCGCATCGGTGACATCGGAAGATGAGACGTTCGACCTCGGAGACGGCGACGTGGTGATCGCCGCGATCACCTCGTGCACCAACACGTCGAACCCCGACGTTATGATCGGCGCCGGTCTGGTCGCCCGCAAGGCGAACGAGCGGGGGCTGAAGCGCAAGCCGTGGGTGAAGACATCGCTGGCGCCGGGCTCCAAGGTCGTCACGGACTACCTGGTCGCAGCCGACCTGCTCGGGGACCTCGAGGCCGTCGGATTCTGGATCGTCGGATACGGCTGCACGACCTGCATCGGGAACTCGGGTCCGCTCCCGGCTCCGGTCGCTGCCGGCGTCGAGGAAGCCAACCTGGTTGTGACCTCGGTGCTTTCCGGCAACCGCAATTTCGAGGGTCGCATCAGCCCTCACGTTCGCGCCAACTACCTCGCGTCCCCGCCACTCGTTGTGGCGTACGCAATCGCCGGGACGGTCGACATCGACCTCTCGACTGAACCTCTCGGCACGGACCAGGGTGGCAACGACGTCTACCTCGCCGACATCTGGCCAACCCAGGCAGAGGTCGCGGAGGTCGTCGCCGCGTCGGTCAATCGTGAGCAGTTCATCACCGAATACGGGGCCGTCTTCGATGGGTCTGCAGAGTGGCAGGACGTCAACACGGAAGTCGGCGAGATCTACGCGTGGGATCCCGACTCGACGTACGTGCAGGAACCACCGTTCTTCGTCGATCTTGCGCCGGAGCCGAAGCCGATCGTTCCCATCGATGATGCCCGGGTGCTGCTGAAGCTGGGCGATTCGGTCACGACCGACCACATCAGCCCTGCGGGCGCCATTGCCGTCGATACACCTGCCGGCCGCTACCTGATCGACCAGGGCGTCGAGCCGGCGATGTTCAACAGCTACGGGTCTCGTCGCGGCAATGACCGTGTGATGACACGGGGCACGTTCGCGAACGTTCGGGTTCGCAATCAGCTCGCTCCTGGGACCGAGGGCGGATGGACGCTCGACTTCCTCGACGGTGAGGTCAAGCCCGTCTATGACGCGTCGATGCACTACCAGGCTGAAGGCGTTCCGCTTGTCGTCCTTGCCGGCAAGGACTACGGCATGGGTTCGTCACGGGACTGGGCAGCGAAGGGGACATTCCTCCTCGGCGTCAAGGCTGTGATCGCCGAGAGCTACGAGCGGATCCACCGTTCGAACCTGGTGATGATGGGGGTACTCCCGCTGACCTACGCTGATGGAGAGAGCGCCGAGCAACTTGGACTCGACGGGACCGAGATCTTCTCATTCGATGTCGACGACACCTTGACGCCGCGTCAGTCTGTGGAGGTGACCGCCACGAAGGCCGATGGCACATCGGTCACATTCACGACCACCGCTCGTTGCGACACGCCCATCGAGGTCGACTACCTCCGCCACGGCGGGATCCTGCACATGGTCCTCCGCGACATGGCAAGCTGACATAACCCGGGCCGAAGGCCCCTAGTCCAAGCACAGCACGGATTGACCCTCGATCCGGCGTCGTAGCCTGAGCGGCGAGATGACCGCGATCGAGGGGTCCTTCAACGCAGCAGCGTGGCCCCATGGCTCCGATCCAAGCGAGCCATCGATTCGGTCAACGCGCCAGGAAGGAACGTGACATGTACAAGGACGTAGTCGTAGTCGGTGGAGGACCCGCAGGCCTGATCACGGCCGTGACCGCCAAGAGTGTGTATCCCGACAAGGCCGTGTGCCTCATCAAGGAGATCGGCGACGGCGTGATCCCGTGCGCCATCCCCTACATGGTCGACACCATGGATGACCCCACCAACAACATCATGGGCAATTTGCCGCTCGAAAAAGCCGGGGTCGACATCGTCGTCGACAAGGTGGTCGACCTCGATACGGAGGCCCGGACGCTCACCACCGGAAGCGGCGAGACCTACACATTCGACAAGCTGGTCCTGGCCACCGGAACCGACGCTGTGCTGCCGCCCATTCCCGGCATCGACCGGGATGGTGTGTACACAGTCCGCAAGAGCATGAAGGACACGGTTGCCCTCCGAGAGACGTTCCAGAAGTCCCGTGACGTTGTGATTGTCGGCGGCGGGTTCATCGGGGCGGAGTTCGCGGATGAACTCGGGGACATGGACGACCTCCAAGTCCACCTCGTGGAGTTGATGCCCGATCTCCTGCCGGCTGCGTTCGATGCTGAGTTCTGTCAGGACGTGCGAGAGCGTCTCGAAGCCAAAGGCGTGATCGTGCACACGGGAGTTGGCGTGGCGGCCATCGAAGGCGACGGTCCGGTGGATTCTGTCGTTCTCGATACCGGCGACAGACTTGCTGCTGATGCGGTGCTGGTGAGTATCGGTGCCAAGCCGGCGGTTGACCTGGCGGTGAGGGGCGGTCTGCGTCTTGCCGGCAACGGGTCGATCTGGGTGGATGACTACATGCGAACCAGCGCCGATGGAGTCTTCGCCGTCGGCGACTGCGCCGAGAAGCGTGACTTCTTCACTCGCAAGGCCGTACCGGTCTGGCTCGCCTCGACGGCGACGGCGGAAGCGAGGGTCGCTGGGACGAACCTGTTCGGGATACGGGTGCTCCGGCAGATCCCGGGAACGATCGCTGCGTTCTCAACTCAGATCAACGGTGTCTCATACGCGAGCGCCGGCATGACCTGCCGCGCGTCGGAGGCAGAGGGCTTCCGGTACGTGTGTGCCACCGCCGAGGCGCCGGATCGACATCCGGGAGTCCTGCCCGGTGCGATGCCGATGAAGGTGAAACTGGTCTTTGCTGATCAGTCGGGGATCCTTCTCGGCGGTCAGGCGTCCGGCGGTCCGTCGGTCGGCGAGTTGATCAACGTGATTGCGGTCGCAATTCAGAAGAAGACGACGGTGCGGGAACTCGACATGATGCAGATCGCGACCCACCCCCTGTTGGGTCCAGCCCCAACCGTCCACCCCCTGATCAACGCCGCCCACGCCGCTCTCGCGAAGATGCGAACAAAGCAGAGCTGAGAAGCGCTACCAGGTAGGCGTCGCCAGTCGCCAGTCGCCAGTCGACGGTCGCTACTCGGCTACTCAGCCAGCGTCGTTCGCGGCGAGGACGCGCAACGCGTTCTCGCCCAGGACCGCGCGGATGTCGGGCTCTGGCCAGCCACGGGTCAGGAGTTCGACGGTGATGGCGGGGTAGGTGCTGACATCTTCGAGGCCGAGCGGCATCGCGTCGACGCCGTCGTAGTCGGAGCCGATTCCGACGTGTCCGACGCCTGCGATTCCCGCGATGTGCTCGATGTGGTCGACGACATCGGAGACGGTGACATCCGGATACGGGTCGGCTTCGAGCATCCGCTCGAGCTCGGCTTCGACCGCCCGGTCGTCGCCCAGCGTCGCCATCAATTCGCGAGCCACGGCGAAGCGGCCGAGGGACTGCTCGGCGGCCGCCTTGTCCACGAACGGTGGGTAGAAGTTGACCATCACGACGCCGTCGTTGTCTCGGACCAACTCGAGAACGTCGTCTGGGACGTTGCGCGGATGCGGTGCGATCGAGAAGGCACTCGAGTGGGATGCCAGCAGCGGTCGATCCGTCACAGCGAGGGCGTGGCGCATCGTGTCGGCGGAGACGTGTGAGATGTCGATGATCATGCCGATGCGGTTCATCTCGCGCACAACATCCTCGCCGAATGCGGTCAGGCCGCCGTGGCGCGGTTCGTCGGTGGCGGAGTCGGCCCAGTCGAGGGTGTCGGCGTGTGTGAGCGTCATGTAGCGGACACCGAGGCGCCGAAGCGTCCGGAGCGCCGGCAGGGAGTTCTCGATCGAGTGGCCGCCTTCCGCCCCCATGAGCGACGCCGTGAGCCCGCGGCTCCGGGCGGTGCCAACGTCGGTCGCCGAGTCAGCTGAGGCCAGTCGATCGCATCGGTCGGTGACGCGATGGACCAGGTCGACCTGCTCAATCGTCGTGAGAAACGGAGTTGGATCCCAAGCCGGGACGAAGACCGACCAGAACAGCGCACCGACGCCGCCCTTAGCGAGGCGGGGAACATCCGTGTGGTATCCGTCGAGGGCGACACACGGATCGGCCTTGTCGATGTCCGATCCGGCCCGGACCCGCAGCGCCCACGGAAGATCGTTGTGCCCATCGATGACCGGGAGGCTCGCGTGGATCTGCTGCGCCTGCTGCACCGGATCAGTCATCGGAGATCCACGGTTCTGGCGTCACACCGAGACCGTCCGCGATCCGGTTGACATACGCGTAGTAGGCGGTCACCTCCACGATGTCGAGCACATCACGGTCGGAGAAACCGACGGTCCGGAGGGCCCCGATGTCGTCCGGCCTCATCTCTGCGGGCGACCGGGTGAGACGCGCTGCGAAGCCCAGCATCGCGGTCCGTCGCTCGTCGAGTCCTGCCGTCGCCCAGTCATCCTCGATTGCGGCAAGGAGGTCGTCGTCCTTGAGGAGTCGGCGCAGACCGCGCCGATGGTGGGTCAGTCAGTAGTGGCACTCGTTGATCGAACTGACGACGAGGGCGATCATCTCGCGGTCGACCGTGCGCAGCGTCGCCGTTCCGCTCATCGCCGATCGGTACAACGCGTCGTGCGCCGCGAGCGACTGGGGGTTCAGCGAGTGGATCGACATGATGTGATCGACCTTCCCGGTCTTCGGATCGGCTACCCGTCCCCGCATCCCGCCGAGGTCGCCGCCCCACTCGTTGTCGTCGATGGTGTCGATCCAACCCATGCGGCGACCTTACCGGTCACAGGTCGGTGAGAGTCGTCCCATGCAACGCATCGCTGTGGTCGGCAGTTCGGGTTCGGGGAAGACGACGACGGCGCGAGCCATGTCGTCCGCCCTCGGGATCCCGCACCTCGAACTGGATTCGGTGTCCCACCAGCCGGGGAATCGCCGATCTCGTCTGGCTACGAGCCGACACGGTGGTGTGGCTTGATCTACCGCGCGCCGAGACGACGCGGCGCGTCGTGGACCGAACGCTTCGTCGGGCGTCCGTAGTGAGCAACTCTGGAACGGGTACGAGGAAGGTTGGCTGAACGTCGTCGATCTGAAGCCCGAGAACAACGCGATCCTCTGGTCCTGGACCCGTCATGCCCGCGTTCGTACCCAAGACGGGAACCGCTTCAACGACGCCCAATGGTCCGAATTGGCGTTGGTGCGCCTGACGTCGCAGCCCGAGATCGACGCGTTCGTCGGGGCCCTTCAGGTTTCGTGGTCGACCTCATCTGCGCGATCCAGGGCCCCAAAGCCCCCTCCGCTGCGCTCCGGCCTAGCGGCCGGTGCTCGCGCCTCCCCCACTCCGTGGGAGAGGCGAACAAGGTGCTACTCCGCTCCTCCGCTACTCGAACGTCGTCACACAGTCGCCTTCGGCATTCCCGTGTGGGTTGACGATGGCTACGGGGATCTGGGCGGTGCCTTCGAGGAGACCGGACACGAGACCCTGGTCCAACTGGCAGACGATGGCGGGGTGGTTCTTCGCCGATTCCCCGAAGGGACAGAAGCGGGTGACGAGTTGGTGCTCGCCCGGATGGGCCTCGACCTCGAAGCCGACACCAACGAGCGCCTTGGCGACGGCGATTGTGGCGACCTCGTAGCCAGACTGGTCCGGGAATCCGATCTCTGCGGCGAGTTCGCGGCCGTACTCCCGACCGATCTCCTCCGCGATCTCCGCAGCATTGTCGGGTGCCACCCGCTCGATGACGCGGAGGAGGAGTTCGGTGAGGAGGTCGTAGCGGCGTGCGGGGAACTGGACGGAGACGTTCTTCCGGGTCGGCTCGTAGTGCTTCGCAGGCCGACCCGCACCCGGACCCGTGCGTCCCGCCGGTCGTTTTCGGGTCACCTGGAGGTAGCCGTCTGCGACGAGTCGGTCGAGATGGTGGCGGGCCACGTTCGAGTGAATATCGAACAACACGGCGATCTGGGAGGCGGTGAGCGGTTCCAGGGATTCCCGAACGGTGACGTAGATGCCGCGCCGAGTCGCGTCGCCAAGTGTGGCGGCGAGATCCGATACCTGTTGGTCGAATGCTTCGGTGTCCATGCCGTTCCCGTTGAGATTCTGGATGACCGGTCCTCACTATAGTTTCTATCCACTATCTCGATAGGAGTTGTTCGTGGTTGATGTTGACGCGCTTCGGGCCGCCATCGGTGCGGTCCAGGACCCCGAATTGCATCGAAGCCTGGAAGAGTTGGGGATGCTCCGCGATGTGATGATCGGGCCCGACAACAGCGTCCACGCAACGATCGCTCTCACGGTTCCCGGCTGTCCGTTGAAGGACAAGATCACGGCCGATGTCACGGCCGCTGCGATGACGGTCGAAGGGGTGACCGGTGTGAGCGTCGATTTCGGCACCATGAGTGACGAAGATCGGGCCGGTGTCGTTGAGACGGTTCGTGGTGAGCCGACGCGCGAGGTCACCATCGGGAAGGCCGGGTCGAAGACCCGGGTGATTGGTATCTCGTCAGGCAAGGGCGGTGTCGGCAAGTCCTCGGTTGCCGCCAACCTCGCTGTTGCGCTCGCCGCCAGGGGGAACCGGGTCGGACTGATCGATGCCGACGTGTGGGGCTACTCGATTCCGAAGATGCTCGGCATCGATCGCCAGCCCGTTGTCATCGACGAGATGCTCATCCCGCCGGAGGCCTACGGCGTGGCGGTGATGTCGATGGACTTCTTCATTGCCCCCGACCAGGCGGTCATCTGGCGCGGCCCGATGCTGCACAAGGCCCTCGAACAGTTCCTCGTCGACGTGCTCTGGGACGACCCGGACTTCCTGCTCATCGATATGCCGCCGGGCACCGGTGACGTGGCTATATCGCTGAGCCAGTTCCTGCCCCGGTCAGAGACCATCGTGGTTACGACGCCGCAGCCGACCGCGGGTCGCGTGGCGGTCAAGGCCGGTCTGATGGCCGAGAAGGTCAACCAGGAAGTCCTCGGTATCGTCGAGAATATGGCGTGGTTCACCGGCGACGATGGAAAGCGCTACACCATTTTCGGGGAGGGCGGCGGTGCCAGCCTGGCCGAGTACCTCTCGACCGACCTCCTCGTACAGGTGCCGTTGGTTCCTGCTGTTCGGGAGGGTGCGGATCGTGGACTCCCGGCCGTGGCCGTCGATCCCGACGGCGAAGCTGTTGCGGCATTCGCTCGCCTCGCGCAAGCGGTCGAGGATCGCAAGCCGATGGCCCGGAGTCACCCGGAACTCATCGTCAACAACTGATCAACGAGAACAGGGCTACTGAGGAGACATGGGGAAATGAGCAAGATGATCAACGAGACCGTCAAGGTCCGATTCGGGATGGCAGCGACGCGCGAACTCGAAATCGAAGTCGAACCCGGTCACAACATCGCGAACGAGTTCGAAGCGGCACTCAACAGCGGGGCGGCGCTTCTCTGGATCCCCGACACGCGAGGTCACCGGCACGGCATCGTCCTGGAGAAGGTCGCGTTCGTGGAGATCGAGGCGGCAATGAGGCGCGACGTAGGGTTCTCGGTGGAGTCCTAGTTGGCACGATCGGCGGGTCCGATTGGACCCAGAGGGCGCTTCGAGAGGGT
The DNA here is from genome assembly GCA_963785245.1 of uncultured Actinomycetota bacterium. GTDB lineage: Bacteria > Actinomycetota > Acidimicrobiia > Spongiisociales > UBA5794 > JAHEEL01. Next base: position 15,346 of record CAWAUO010000019.1, read on the forward strand.
CTAGCTCGCTGCCTGGCGTTGGCGGCGCCGCTCGGCCAGCCAGCGCTTCCGGAGGCGACGGCGATCGTCTTCGGGGTAGGCACCCCAGACGCCGGCTTCCTGGTTCGTTTCCAGGGCGTACTGGAGGCATTCTTCCTGCATGGAGCAGGCCGAGCAGATGGCCACCGACTGGCGGATCATGTCGGTGGCGGGACCCGTCGTTCCGATGGGGAAGAACAGGTCTGGATCAGAGTCGCGACAAGCGGCCAGTTCTCGCCAGTCGGTGACGGTTAGCACGGTGGTTTCTCCTCGAAGCGGATTCCGATATGTCCTCGTGAATGTGAAATACTTCACAAGGTGCCCGGTCATACGAACATATGTCGACGGGGTGAGACATAGTGTATTGCCACGACCTGGAAGGACGCAAACGATTTGTAAATAAGGGTCTTTGGACCCGGTAGCCTTCCAAACCAAGCCACCGGAGTTGGAGCAGATGACAATCCAGGAACAGCTTGCCGCAGCCCAGAAGACCGCCATGAAAGGCGGCGACCGGCAGACGCTCAACGCGATCAGGCAGGTCCAATCGGAGATCTCGGTCGCCAAAGCCGCTCCCGGTTTCTCCGGCGAGGTCGACGACGATCTCTACCTCGCGACCATTGCCACCTACGTCAAGCGGATGACGAAGGCGCGTACCGAGTACGAGGGCCTGGGGGAGCGTGGTCGTGAGCAAGCCGACAAGCTCACTTTCGAGATCGACTACCTGTCGGCGTTCCTGCCGCAGAAGCTGGACGAGGCGGCAACGCGTGCCCTCGTCGACCAGGCGATCGCCGACGTCGGTGCCACCGACCCGAAGATGACCGGCCAGGTCATCGGTGCCGTCATGCGATCCGGTGAGGACCTTGACGGCTCCCTCGTAGCCCGCCTGGTCAATGAAGCGTTGGCGGGATAGCTCCTAGCTGCCGGCTACCAACTGCCAGCTACCAGCAAGACCTGAATCGCTCTCCTCGCGCATCCTTGCGCCCACAGAGGCGAGTGTGGTCGCTTGTAGTTCGCGGCGTCTCGCAATCAGGAGCCAGGCGGCACGCTTGCATGAGGCGGCGGACACACACGTTCTCTGCAACGCTGCCGAATGGAGACATCATGGCGATAGGTCCAGTTCAACTCTTCGTACTCGGCTTTGATCGTCCCGACTTCCCCGGTCAGATCATCGACGAACTCGAGCGCCTCAAAGACGGTGGCACGATCCGAGTGATTGACGCATTGGGGGTCCACAAGGACGCCGACGGAGAGATCGAGATCGCGCATCTCAGCAATCTCACCATGGAAGAGGCCATCGAGATCGGGAGCGTCGTCGGAGCGCTCGTCGGCCTCGGGATCGAAGGCGAGGATGGCTTGGAGATCGGAGCGGTTCTTGGCGCCGAGGCCGGTGCCGAAGGGCTCGAGGTGTTCTCCGACGAGGATGCCTGGGACGTCATCGACGAGATCCCGAACGACTCCGCCGCGGCGCTCGTGCTCGTTGAGCACCAGTGGGCCGTGGGGCTTCGTGACGCTTTCGCCGCTGCGGGCGGGGTACGAAGCAGCGACGGCTTCATCGACCCGATCGACCTCATCGCCGTCGGCCTTGTGGCCGCCGATGAAGCCGAGGCGTACGAGGCGCTCGCGAACGCTATCTAGGACGCAGATTCACAGACAATCCCCGGAGAAAGGGAAGCACCATGCCAAGACCACGCAGAGTTGTGCGACGCACAGGACGCCGTACCGCACGTCGAGTCAGCCGCCGCCGCTAGCAACCGCCCACAGAACAACAGAGACAGAGACGAGGGGTGCCCGCGAAACGCAGGCACCCTTCAACGCGTCGCGAATGCCCCATCAATATGGACTCCGCCCACGCACTGGGGCGGACTGGCGCCTGCGCAGCAGGCGCAACCTCTCCGACTCCGTCGGAGAGGCGGCGACTCAACCACACCCGCCGCCGACGACGGCGGTGGGACCGGCGATGACGACCTTTGGTTCGAAGACGAGTTCGAGGTCGTCGCTGTCGGGGTCAGAAGCGACGCAGCGGCCACCGAGGGCTGACGTGAAGACGAACGCGGACTGATCGGGGTACGCCGTCGGTTTCGGTTCGGCATCTTCACCGAAGATGTTGAGCCACTCGTTGACGCCACCTTCGAGGATGTAGACATTGATGACGTTGTTCGCCGTGAGGGTCTTCCACGCCTCGGTCGCGTCCCTCTCGTCGTTACTCATCGTGACGATCACAGTGCGCGGGTGAAGCCCAATGAGGTCCGGCGCGGCGTCCTCGACGGACTCGAGCGTCGGATCGACCTGTTGGGCGGCCCGCAGGTGGAACTGGTTGTAGTCGCGTTCATCGCGCACGTCGAGCATGACGAGGTTCACGTAGGTGTCGTTCATTAGGCCGAGCAGCTCAGCCGGGTGGATCTGCAGCTCACGGTTGTCGATGCGGACCTGCTCGTCCGCGGCCACGGCCTCCCAGTAGTCGCTGGTGCCCGGGCTTCCGAGGAACAGCACGATCACGGCAACGAGGACGATCGCCGCTGCGCCGTAGTAGCGAGCCTTCGGTGCCTCGGCCGGGTCGGCGCCGCCCATCTTCTTCTCGAGCTGCTCGGAGCCCCAGAACAGGAGCAGCGCGAGCACCACGATGAAGAGGATGATGACACCGGCCGGGATGCCCAGCCATTCAGGAAGGGTGAACCGTCCGAGATCCGAGGACGTCCAGAACCCCATGAAGAATGGCACGGTCTCGCCGAAGATGAAGACGCCGATGACGACGCCGACGAGGAACACCATCGCATCGAGCTTCAGCGTTGCAGCGCCGGCGATCGATGTGCCCGGGCAGAGACCGCCGATGAGGAAGCCGACGCCGAGGATGAACCCGCCGATGGCGACCGGCCACAGAAAGGTTCCCGGGACGTAGACCTTGCGCAAGTCGAGGATGCCGATGGCCACCGCTCCGTAGATCAGCACCATGGCGGTGATCACCGCGGTGAACATGACCCGGAACATGGCGAAGTCCTTGAAGTAGAATTGCGCTGCGAGCTTTGTGCTGCGTCCGAAGCCGGCTTGCTCGAGCATGAAGCCGAACCCGATGCCGATGAACACGAAGATCGTGTAGGTGACGGGAGTGCCGAGTTCGTGGAGGTCGAGGGGGAAGGGCATCAGTCGTTCCACAGCTTCTTGAAGAACGGCGCCGCAGCGAGGGCACCGGCGAAGAACGCCATCATGAAGACCCAGCTACCGACCGACAGCAGCGCCGAGCCGGAGAGTCCCTGGCTTGATGTGCAACCCCTGGCGAAGCGGGCGCCGAAGCCGACGAACGAGCCACCGAGCAGGGCGAACAACAGCCGCGTTCCGTTCGAGATCGCGGGGCCTTTCACAATCTCGGTGTAGACACGGCGACCGATCAGGCCTGAGATGAATCCGCCGATGAGAACTCCGATGGCGAGCATCACGATCCAGTGGTTGAGCGGTTGCGCGTCGCCGCCGGCATAGGTGACGAGGTAGATGTTGTTGTCGACATGTTGCGGGACGATCAAGCTCTCGAACCAGGCCCAGATGCGTTGCACGGCGCCGGATGCACCAAGGCCGTCACCGGTGATGAGGACCGAGAGAAACAGGACGGTGCCGAGGCCGACACCGACGAGGTAGGGGTTTGGGAACGGCCGCGGGTTGGGCTCCTTGTCCTTCCGAACCGACGGACCGACCGGCTTGATGGTCACGAGGGCTTCACCTCCTCGACGACAGACGAGACTTCGACTTCCTCCCAGCCCGTCACCATGCCCTTGAGGCTGGCCACGGGTGTGACACCGGTGGTTGTCAGGTAGATGTGGAGGATGAGGAACGCTGCGAAGAACCATGCGATCAGGTTGTGGATCGGCAGGAGGAATCCGAGTCCGCCCAGGCGGGAGGTGAATTCGGGCCAGCGTTGCGCCCCCCAGATCAGGATGCCGGTGATGATTTGGCCCGGTAGGAGGATGTTGAGAATCACGAGGTAGGTGGCCTGCTGGAGCGGGTTGAGTCGGGCGCCAACGCGCTTCTCGTGCGGGTGTGGCTCTCCGAGGAAGATGCCTTTGGCGTAGTAGACGGTCTGGTCGATCGCCTGACTGAAGAATCCTTGCGGGTGGGGGATGAACCGCTTCACCGATCCGGTGGCCAGGGCATCAACGAGGGCGATCACGGCATTGATGACCAGGATGGCGGCCGCCACATTGTGCGCCATGATCATCCAGCCGAACGCAGTGGCGTTGCTGGGCCAGTGGATGACGATGCCGGTGACGATCAGGACCCCGATCACGGTCGCTTGCATCCAGTGCCAGAAGCGCTCGTACTTCGTGTAGATGTAGACCTCTTCGGTGTCGGGATGTCGCACCGCCGAGCCGCGGTTCCAGCAGCGACGGGCGCAGAACCGAAGGAATCCGTGGACGATGATGCCGATCAGCACGATCAGGACCGCGGCGAGGCCGATCCAGTCTGACCAGTCGGCGGTCTCGCTCCCGAGAACCTCGATCTCGCCGGACGTGGTCTCCGGCAGGTAGACGAGAGAGCCGTCGTCGGCGACCGTCATCACGCCGGTCGTCTCAGTGTTGCTGTCTGCGACGAAGGTTGGGAGGACGCCCCCAGGCACATAGGTGCCGATGCGCATACCAGCGCTGAGGCGTGAGCTTGTCGAGTGGCAGGCCGTGCAGTCGCTGATCGCCCAGTCGCCGCCGGCAACACCGTGGGCAACGCTGTACGGCTGCACCTCGCCGATGATATGCGGGTTCGTGAGGGAGAGGGCTTCGAGCCGCGCCGCCACGACGGCTTGCTTCTCGCTGGTGTCGACGGCCAGTTCGGACTCGGAGACGGTGCCGTTGCCGTCGGCGTCGAACGCGGCGACGATTGCGGGGTCGTATCCGCCCGAACCATCGAGATAGGCCGCCTCGAGGTCCACTGATCGCACAGGCCGCTCGGCATCTCCGTTGCCGTGGGCCCAGTACCAGGATCCGACGAGGTTGTACGGCGAGAGGCTGATGTCACCGGCGTTGTCCGACCGAAGCAGGATCACGGGGTTGAATCCATCAATCATCGTGGCTGCGTTGTCGACGGCGCCGTCGGCGCCGCGGATCTGGGTGCGGGGCGTCCCATCGGTGTGGATGACCGTCCAGTCGTACTGCTCGATAGCCGGTGCGTTCGCCGTCGGGATGTGGCAGGTCTCGCAGGCGAGGACCTGCATGTGGCGGTCCTGGTACGGCAGCCAATCATGCGACTCGGACGGATCGTGGCAGCCACTGCAGGTGCGCATCGTGCCGTCGTACTCGGGCGCGACGGTGCCTTGCGCAGTGTCGCCCTTCGCGAGTTCGTGGATCGGTTGCTTCAGGTACTCGTCGAGGTTGGGTCGCCTCGGGTCATAGATGAGGTGGTCTGGTTTGCTCGCGGCGTCCTCAGCGACCTGGGCGCTGTTGTTGATCGATGAGTGGCAACTCACGCAGTCGAGTCCGCGTTCGGCGTGGATGTCCCACGCGCGGCTGAGGTCGTCCTTGTCTGGCAGGTTCAGCCCGGAGGTCGAGAGACGCTGGTCCGAGTAGACCTGTCCGGTGGTGGCGGTCTCCCACCCGTTGAGCAGAGACGTTCCGTCGATGGGATCGGCGCTCATGTGCACGGTGCCGTGGCACTGGCCGCACAACTCGTTGGTGGATTTGCCGACCGGCAGGTTCTCGTGGTTGATCCTGCCGTACTCGTCGAAGGCTCCCGGGTTCCAGTCCCATCCGTCACCGGCCTGTTCGACGACTCCGGTTCCCGCAAGGGTCGCCGTGTTTGCCCACTCGAAGCGCCCGGCTTCGAGTTCGGCGATTCGTGCCTCATTGTCGGAGGTCGGGACGTGGCAGAGGAAGCAGTTGAGTTCTTCGACGCCCGAGTTGCCCCAGTTCCATGCGAGGACGGTGTCGCCGGTCAGCAGGCTGGACTCAGGGTTGGTGAGGCTCGGATCGAGGCTCCCAAGCGGCGCACCGCTGCGTGACGTCGTCGCCGGTCCGCTTCCTGCGTGGCGGGCACCGAGGGTCATCATCCACTCGGCCGTGCTGAGGTCGAGCAGGGGGTCGCCCTCAGGGGTCAGGTAGCGGTAGACGATGGGGTTCCATCGACCGAACCATCCGTTTGATGTGTCCCATGCGCGTCTGGAGGCCGTTGTTCCCGGTTCTGCCAGGGCATCGAGACCGACGGACGAGTGATAGTTGTGCTCCGCGATGTAGCTCGAATCGTGGCACTGACCACAGGTCTTCAGGGTCGAGACCGGGTTGCCGCTTGACAGGACGTTCGTGCCTCGGCCGTCCAGCAGCGGATAGTCCGGGTGCATGGTGCTGCCAGCCGGTTCCGGTGGCGGCGGAGGGTTGACGAGATCCTGGACTTCCTCGGGCGGGATCACGCCGCCGCCGGGCGGGATGACGACACCACCGTCGGAATGATCGGTCGTGCTCGCGGCCGACGGGCCGACGGCCGCTGCCATGAACGTCGACGCGAGCAGGGCCGCCGCGCCGAATGCCATCGCTACCTTGCGCCGACTCATCCGTCACCCGCCGCGGTCGTCCGCTGCCCCGCGGTGTCCATCGGATCGGCGTCGTATCCGAGCGCCTTCCAATCGAGGCGCCCATTGTCCGAATGGCAGGCGGTGCATTGCAGCGACTCCCCGGCCGGGGCGACCATGTGATCGAGCGGCCAGAACATGTCGCTGCGAGCGAAGCCGTACTTGCCGCTGTACTCCATGCCGGTGTCGTCTGCACCGTTCTGCATGGCGATCTCCCAGTCGAAGATCGTCCAGTAGCCCTCATCGCCGACGAGGTTCGGCTGGATGAAGTAGTTGTTGACGCTGTCATAGGGCTGGATGCCGCGATGGACCTTGAACGGGTAGATCTTCGCCGCCGCTTCGTCGATGCCGCCGTTCGGGGCGTTGAGGTCGGTGATTCCGTCCGGGTCGATAGGATCACCGAGGATGTATCGGTCTGCGGTGCCGTCGAACCAGAAGTACTCGGGGATGACGTTCGTGCCGTAGACGAAGCTTCCCTTGATCTTCAGGTACTCGTGCGGATCGTCGGAGATCCCGTCCTGCCCTGCCGTCGACCAGTCCCACCACAGCTTCGTGGGGTCTTTGACGGCGTACTCGGGGATGTGGCAGGTCTCGCACGCGACGCGGTCCGTATGACTGTTGAGGCGGTCGTCCTGATGAGGTTCGGAGGCGTGGCAGTCGGTGCACGCTACCGGGTTGTCGTCGACGAGCTTGACCGATGTTGACGTTCCTGAGATCTGGTGGTCGACGGTGTCGTGACAGTCGACGCACTGGAAATCGAGGACGCCCATGTGATAGTCGATCGTCTCGTTCGGGTGATTCAGTGTGTTGTCGAGATCGCCATGCTTGACGCCGTTGCCGCCACCGCCGGTGTTGTGACACGAACCGCAGTTGGTCCGCGCCGGCCGGCCGACGCTCTGCGCCGCGACGGCGAGGTCGGTCGCCTCGGCCGGGTAGCCCGACTCCGCCTTTCCATACTGCCCCGACTGGTCGTGGCAGACGAGGCAGTCGATCTTCGTCTCGTCCGTGAAGTCGAAGTCCGCATCCTCCCAGCCGTATCCGGCGTGGCAGGTGGTGCATTGCGGCTCGTTGCCCTGGATGCCCGTGCAGAAGTTGTTGAGCGCATTCTTCTTGCCGAGCGCGACCGGTTCGTCGCGACCCGGGAGGGAGACCGGCGGGTTCTCCCACAGCCAGTGTTCGCTCTGGAGCATCTGCTCGCCCGACTCCTCGTGGCATTCGAGGCAACCCTCGGTGACTTCGGAGCCCGTCTCGTATGGGCCCGGCATGAGGAGCGAGTGGTCGGTGTGGGGAGGTGGTTCGGGTACGCCGGACCAGGCGTCGTCGGCGTTGGCGGCCTCGACCGAGCTGCGGACGCCGATGAAGATCACGATCGGTCCGATGACGAGCAGGATGATGGCGATCAGCCCGATGACCCAATCGCGGCGACTGTGCTCTTTGGACGGTTCCGGGGCATTGGAGTGAGCGGATGGCGATTGGTCCGAAGCGGTCAAGGGCGTGTTCCAGTCTCATCGACCCGACCGGTCGCCGGGCATCCGAATCTGCCGCTCGAGAGCTGCACCTGGACTCGCCTCCGTTGTCTAACGGAATGCTAGGAATCGGCACCGCGCGATGTGAAGTCCTTCACAAGCTCGAGAGCCGAAAAGCCTTGCCCCCAAAGGATAGCTCTCCAGATTTAGGGCAAATCGGCCCTAAGTCGGGTCCGGAGGGTTCGAGGATTCGGGGTGCGGACAGGGTGCGATCCTCGTCTCGTATGTTCGCCTCTCCCGCCGGTGGTAGGAAAGGCGCCAGCATCCGGCCGGATGGCCGGAGCGCAGCGGAGAGGGCTCTGGGAGGCCGAATCGTGAAGATGAGGCCTACCGCGATGCGGGAGCCCCCTCTGCGATCGAGCAGCCGCTCGATCGCGTCTCCCCCACTTCGTGGGAGAGACGAAGACCTCGCCCTTCTCATCCACTCGTGTCTCTCTGGCCCACACGGCCGCACGCGGGAACCCCGCGCCCCACTCCGACACTGAAGGGGAGGAATCGAAGAAGGTCGCGCTGGTGCCCCAGGCGGGAATGGAAGGAAGTGAGGATGCGCGCTGGTGCCCCAGGCAGGAATCGAACCTGCGACGATTGCCGAAGCGTCGTCAGATCCGAGCTCGCGAGGAGCGTGGTTGCGAGCCGTTCGGCCGGGAAGGAACGACCGAGGGCACGAGGTTGAACCCGAAGAGGGGCCGACCGAAGTGAGGATGCGCGCCGGTGCCCCAGGCAGGAATCGAACCTGCGACGATTGCCGAAGCGTCGTCAGATCCGAGCTCGCGAGGAGCGTGGTTGCGAGCCGTTCGGCCGGGAAGGAACGACCGAGGGCACGAGGTTGAACCCGAAGAGGGGTCGACCGAAGTGAGGATGCGCGTCTGGTGCCCCAGGCAGGAATCGAACCTGCGCTCCCGGCTCCGGAGGCCGGCGCTCTATCCCCTGAGCTACTGGGGCGCTGCAAACGATTGTAACCTTCGGGTCCTCGCAACTCCCTGGGTGGAATCTCTCTATGTCCCTTGTCTCAGATCTATCCGAACTGTTCGGCGACGCGTTCGCTGCTGCAGGCGTCGACCGATCGGCCGGTCTCGTCGTCCTCTCACAGCGTCCGGAACTCGCGCAGTACCAGTGCAACGGGGCGCTCGCCGCAGCGAAGCGGGCTGGCCGCAATCCGAGAGAGTTGGCTCAGGAAGTCGTTGACGGTCTCGCTGACCGGTCCCCGTTCGAGTCGCTCGAGATCGCCGGTCCGGGCTTCATCAACATCGTCGTTACCGACGACTACCTCGCTCGCTACGCACAGGTGATGGAAGACGACGAGCGGTGTGGTATCCCGTCGCCCGAGCCGCCCCACAAGGTGATGGTGGACTATGGCGGTCCGAACATGTCGAAGTCGATGCACGTCGGGCACCTCCGTGCGTCGATCATCGGTGAGAGCCTCAAACGGCTGTTCCGCGTCGCTGGGCACGATGTCACCGGCGACATTCACATGGGTGACTGGGGGATGCCGATTGGCCAGTTGATCATCGAGTTGGAGCGCCGGCAGCCAGACCTTCCCTACTTCGACGCTTCATACGCCGGTCCCTATCCGGATGAGTCGCCGGTCACCCTCGACGATCTGTCCGAGATGTACCCGGTGGTCGTGCAGCGCTGCAAGGACGATCCCGACGAGGCAGAGCGGGCCCGGCAGGCAACGTTCGATCTCCAGAACGGTCGAGACGGGTATCTCGCGCTGTGGCGCCACTACCACGACGTGTCGGTCGCCGAGCAGAAGAGGGACTTTGAGGCGCTCGGTGTGGAATTCGATCTCTGGCGCGGCGAGAGCACGGTCCATGACCGTCTTGCACCGCTTGTCGATCGTCTCACCGGTGCCGCTGATCTCGCCTACGAGTCGGACGGCGCACTCGTCGTTCAGGTGGAGCAACCCGACGACAAGAAGGAGATGCCGCCGCTGCTCCTGACGCGCTCCGACGGTTCCTACCTCTATTCGACCACCGATCTCGCAACCCTCGACCAGCGGGCCGAAGAGGGCTACAGCCTGCTCCTCTACGTGGTTGATGCCCGACAGGGCTTGCACTTCGAACAGGTCTTCCGCGTCGCGTGGATGTCCGGGATCGCCCCCAACGAGATCGGTCTCGAGCACATCGCATTCGGTACGGTCAACGGTGCGGATGGGAAACCGTTCAAGACTCGCGAAGGCGGCATCCTGCGCCTCGCCGACCTGATGGGGATCGTGACCGACGCCGCTCGCCGGCGCCTCGATGAGGCGGCGATTGCCCAGGACTATCCGCCGGAGGAGCGCGACCGGATCGCCCGCCAGGTCGGTCTCGGTGCGCTGAAGTTCGGCGATCTCTCCAACCATCGCACGTCGAACTACATTTTCGACCTCGATCGCTTCACGTCGTTCGAGGGCAAGACCGGCCCGTACCTGCAGTACGGAGCCGTTCGCATCAAGTCGATCCTTCGCCGTGCAGCGGAGGCCGGACTCAAACCCGGCCCGATCATTGCTCCGACCAAGGACCAGGAACGGGGTCTGATCCTGAGCCTGCTCCGGTTGCCGGAGGTGATCGAGCGGGCGGTCGACGTGCGGGCACCGAACGTCATCACGGAGTACGCCTACGAGCTGGCGACGGATTTCAATCGGTTCTACGAAGCGTGCCACATCCTCCGTGAATCGGACGCAGTCCGGCAGGCGTCCTGGCTCTCCCTCGTCGATCTCACCCTCCGAACCCTGGCCCTCCTGCTCGACACGTTGGGCATCGAGATTCCGGACCGAATGTGAGGGGAACTCTGCCGGTCGCCGGTCGCCGGTCGCCGGGGAGACGCACATGAACCCGATTCCTTGGCGACTGCTGCCTGATAGTGCTGAGATCGTTGGGGGGCGGTTGTTCATCGGGGGGATGGACGTGCTCGCCCTTGCGGAGCGGTTCGAGACGCCGTTGTTCGTCTACGACGAGGAGCAGATGCGGGCGCGGTGCCGTGAGGCGGTGGCGGCGTTCGGCGACGGGGTGGCGTACGCGACCAAGGCATTCCTGACGACCGCCATGGCGAGACTGGCCTACGAAGAGGGGATGCGCCTCGACGTCGCGACCGGCGGCGAGTTGTTCGTCGCTCTCCAGGCCGATGTCCCCGCCGACCGCCTCGTGCTCCACGGCAACAACAAGTCGACGAAGGAACTCCAGGAGGCGTTCGATGCTGGTGTCGGGCAGATCGTTGTCGATTCGTCCGTTGAGGTCGACCGCATCGAGGCGCTCGTAGCCGCAGGGGCGCCGCCTCCCGACGTGCTCGTGCGGATCACCCCCGGGATCGAGGCCCATACCCACGAGTACCTCCAGACCGGCATTGCCGACTCGAAATTCGGATTCGGTGTCGCGTCCGGCGACGCGGGGGCAGCGCTCGAGCGGATCGGGGCGTCGTCGGGAATGAACCTGGTCGGGGTGCATGCGCACATCGGCAGCCAGGTCTTCGACGGCGAGTCCTACCGGAGGGCCGTCGCGGTCCTCGCCGAGTTCGTCGTTCCGTTCGACCTCCCCGAGTTCTCGATCGGCGGCGGCCTCGGTGTTCCCTACGTGACCGGTGAGGACGCACCGTCGATCACGGAGTGGGCCGACATCGTCACCGAGGCCTGTCGAGTCGCCGGAATCAAGTCACATGTGACGGCCGAACCGGGGCGGTCGATCGTGGCCGACGCCGCCGTCACGCTCTACACGGTTGGCACGATCAAGAAGATCCCGGGCATCCGGACCTACGTGGCGGTCGACGGCGGGATGAGCGACAACCCGAGGCCCAGCCTTTATGGCAGCGGATACGAGGCGTTCCTCCCGAGAGCCGCCGACGCCGAGCGTCCGGTGCGGGTGAGGATCGTCGGCAAGCACTGCGAATCGGGCGATGTCATCATCGCCGAGGCCGACGTCCCTGAGGGTCTCGGGGTGGGGGACGTGCTGGCGACTCCAGTGACCGGTGCGTACGGGCATTCGATGGGCAGCAACTACAACATGATCCGTCGTCCACCGGTTGTCTTCGTCCGCGACGGCACGGCTCGCGAGGTCGTCCGGCGCGAGACATACGAGGACCTCGTCCGCCGGGACGTCTGAACACACCTGCCGGTCTATCGTCTAACCATGATTTCATCGATCGGAATTGGCGTCCTGGGGGCCGGAACGGTTGGCGGCACCCTCATTGCTCGCCTCGTAGACGACCACGCAGCCATCGCTGCCAAGACGGGTCTTGACCTCCGCGTGAAGCGGGTGGCCGTGAGGGACCTCGACAAGCCACGGGCGTTCACCGTCGCCGACGGCGTGCTCACCGACGACCGGTTGAGCGTCATCGACGATCCCGAGATTGACCTTGTCGTCGAGTTGATGGGTGGTCGCGATCTCGCATTCGACCTTGTTCTCGCAGCGCTCGAAGCCGGCAAGCCGGTTGTGACAGCGAACAAGGAGCTCGTCGCTTCGCGTGGAGCGGAACTCATCGCCGCCGCTGAGCGGTCCGGTGTGCCGTTCTTGTTCGAGGCTGCGGTCGGTGGCGGGATCCCGATCATCCGACCCCTCTCCGAGACCCTGGCGGGTGAGCCCGTTGAGCGTGTCCTCGGCATCGTCAACGGAACCACCAACTTCATCCTCACCCGGATGTCGGAGGATGGCGCCGACTACGGAGACGCGCTCGCCGAAGCGCAAGAACTGGGCTACGCCGAACCGGACCCGACCGCGGATGTGTCGGGAGCCGACGCGGCAGCCAAGGCTGCGATCCTTGCATCTTTGGCCTTCGGCACCTGGGTTGGCCTCGACGACGTCTATCACGAGGGCATCGACTCGCTCTCGCCGGTCGACATGGCGTTCGCCGCCGACTTCGGATATGCGGTCAAGTTGGTCGGCATCGCCGAACGGATCGGCGACGGCGTCTCCGCGCGCGTCCACCCGGTCATGATTCCGCTTGATCACCCGCTCGCGTCCATCCGAGGAGCGACCAACGCGATCTTCATTGAGGGCCCGTCGGTCGGTGAGTTGTTGTTCTCTGGGCCGGGCGCCGGTGGCGCGCCGACCGCCACTGCCGTCCTCGGCGACATCATCGACGCAGCCAGAGAGACGCTCGCCGGAGCACAGGTTGCCCCCCGCATCCGATTCTCACCGGGTGACCTCGTGCCGTTCGGTGACGTTTCGACGAAGTGGTACGTCCGCCTCGAGGTCGACGACCGCCCCGGGGTGCTCGCCCAGATTGCGGGTGCGTTCGGGAACGCCGGCGTGTCGATCAAGTCCGTGTGGCAGGAGGGCGAGGGGAGCGAGGCGCTCCTGCTGATCGTCACCCACAGCGCCCGCGAAGCCGCGCAACGGGAGGCGGTGCGACATCTGCGTGAGGTCGACGCCCTCCGCAACGTCGCGTCAATCATCCGCGTCGAGAGTGAAGAAGCATGAGCCACCCGGGAATCATCGAGGCGTATCGCGATCGACTCCCGGTGGGGCCCGACACTCCGGTGGTGACCCTCCTCGAAGGCAACACGCCGCTCATCCCGGCTCCACACGTCTCCAAGGCGGTCGAGCGCCAGGTCTACCTGAAGTTCGAGGGCATGAACCCGACCGGTTCGTTCAAAGATAGGGGCATGACCCTCGCCGTCTCGAAGGCGGTGGAGGACGGGGCCCGGGCTGTGGCGTGTGCGTCGACCGGCAACACTTCAGCCTCGGCTGCGGCGTATGCGCAGCGGGCCGGGATCAGTTCGATCGTCGTCATCCCTTCCGGCAAGATCGCCCGGGGGAAGCTCGCTCAGGCCATCATCCACGGTGCCAAGATCGTCCCGATCAATGGCAGCTTTGACGATGCCCTTGCGATCGTCCTGGAGCTCACCGCGAACCATGACGTCGCTCTTGTGAACTCCATCAACCCGTACCGCATCGCCGGGCAGAAGACCGCGGCATGGGAGATCGTCGACACCCTCGGCGAGGCTCCAACGGTCCATGCACTCCCAGTTGGCAATGCAGGGAACATCACTGCCTACTGGCAGGGCTACAAGGATGTCGACGAAGCCCCGATCATGTGGGGCTTCCAGGCTGCGGGTGCCGCCCCCATCGTCTACGGAGAGATCATCGACGACCCCGAGACGATCGCGACGGCGATCCGCATCGGGAATCCGGCATCCTGGGACGGCGCCGTCGCTGCCCGCGACGAATCCGAGGGCCGTATCGAGGCCGTGACCGACGATGAGATCCTCGCCGCCTATCGCTTCCTCGCCGCGAAGGAAGGCGTGTTCTGCGAACCGGCCTCCGCCGCCGGCGTCGCGGGAATCCTCAAGTATCGGGACGACTTGCCGGACGGCTCGATCGTCTGCACCCTCACCGGCCACGGTCTGAAAGACCCCGAGACGGCAGTCATCGAGGCCGACCTCCCGGGTGCGGCGAGCCCACGGCTGGACGCAGTGCTGGAAGTCCTCGGCTGGTAGCCGCTGCGCAGTAGCGGAGGAGCGCTCGCTTCAGTAGCTGAGGAGCGGAGTATCGCACCCCGGAACTCCGCGTCCTCGGCTCCTCGGCTACTGGCCCACTCGGCTGCCCATGGACCATATCCACTTGAACTAGACGCGAACACCGTTACAATCCCCCTATCCACTCCTTCTCGGCCGCGTTTCGCGTGCTGTACGAAGGGGAGCATTCCAAGGTGATTCGGACCGCCATTGCGCCGTCCGGGGTCCCCAATCTCCGGGTCTTCCGACCCTTCGTCCTGAAAAGGGGCAACAACACACATGAGCACCACGAGAGCCAGGCTCCAGGAACTCGGTCTTGACGATCTCCGGTCCATGGCCGGAACCGTCGAAGTAGACCCCGAGGGCTTGCAGAAGTCGAAGCTCATCGCTGCCATTCTCGACTCCGAGAAGTTCGACGCGGCGATGGTTCCCGAGGCCGACCAGACGATCGAAGCGCCTGCTGCGGCAACGCCCCGCAAGGACAACAACGGTCAACGCAGGGACGACAAGGGTGGAGACCAGCAAGAGGGCCAAGGCCGTCGTCGCCGGAACCGCCGGAACCGCTCCCCGCAACACGAGCCGATCGACGAGTCCAGCCTCGAGACCCGCCAGGGGATCCTCGACATCCTCCCCGAGGGATACGGATTCCTCCGCGCGTCCGGCTACCTCCCCGGCGACATGGATGCCTACGTGCCAGCAAACGTGGTGCGCAAGACAAAGCTGCGCAAGGGCGACATCGTCTCGGGCCCGGTCCGACCGGCCCGTGGCAAAGAGAAGTTCCCGGCCCTGGTCCGTGCTGTTGAAGTCAACGGCGGAGACCCTGAAGAGGCCATGAAGCGGCCGCAGTTCAACAAGCTCACACCGCTGTTCCCCGATCAGCGTCTGCGCCTCGAAATCGACGGGAACCCCGACGACATCATGGCCAGGATCATCGACCTCATCTCCCCGATCGGGAAGGGTCAGCGTGGTCTGATCGTTTCGCCGCCCAAGGCTGGCAAGACCACCGTTCTACAGGACGTGGCACATTCGATCGCCGAGAACAACCCGGAATGCCACCTGATGGTCGTCCTCGTCGACGAACGCCCGGAAGAAGTCACGGAGATGCAGCGTTCGGTCAAGGGTGAGGTCATCTACTCCACGTTCGATCGCCCTGCCGAAGAGCACACACAGGTGTCTGAACTGGCCATCGAGCGGGCGAAGCGTCTCGTGGAACAAGGCGAAGACGTCATCGTGCTGCTCGACTCGATCACGCGACTCGCTCGGGCGCACAACCTTGCGACGCCCGCCTCGGGACGCATCCTCTCCGGTGGTGTCGACTCCACCGCTCTGTATCCGCCGAAGCGCTTCTTCGGTGCGGCTCGCAACATCGAAGAAGGTGGGAGCCTCACGATCCTCGCTACCGCACTGGTCGAGACCGGTTCGCGGATGGACGAGGTCATCTTCGAAGAGTTCAAGGGCACCGGCAACATGGAGCTCCGCCTCGACCGCAAGCTTGCGGACAAGCGGATCTACCCGGCCATCGACATCGAGGCTTCCGGCACGCGCCGCGAAGAGCTGCTTTTCGATCGCTCCGAGCTGGTCGAAGTATGGAAGCTCCGTCGGGTGCTGCTGGCGCTCGAATCGGGCGCCGCCCTCGAATTGCTGATCGATCGCCTCAAGTCGACCAAGTCGAACGGAGAGTTCCTCGACAGCGTCGCGAAGTCGAGTCAGTGACCGGACCGCTACAGTTCCGAACGAAGCAGGATCAGGAGACGAAACCGTGAAGACCGGCATCCACCCCGAATACGTCGAGAGCACCGTCACGTGCTCATGTGGCAACACCTTTGTCACCCGTTCAACCGAAGCTGAGCTCCACGTCGAGCTTTGCGACCAGTGCCATCCCTTCTACACAGGGAAGCAGCGCATGGTCGACTCCGGTGGTCGCGTGGAGCGCTTCCGCAAGCGCTACGCGAAGGCCGGTATCGATACCGGCACAACTGACGCTGAACGAGGCGATTCCTCCGACGAGGAGTCCTGATTGAGCCGCCCTCCGGGCGCTAGCGTCGGCGGGCAGGCCGTTCTGGAAGGCGTGATGATGCGCGCCCCCGAGGCGTGGGCCGTCGCGGTGCGTCGACCGGATGGGGTGATCGAGGCTCGGCGGAACGATTTGCCGTCTGCGACCAGTCGTTCGAAGGCAGCGAAGCTGCCGCTCATCCGTGGCGTCATGGTCCTTGTCGAGTCGTTGACGCTGGGATTCAAGGCCCTGTCGTGGTCGGCCGAGAAGGCCGGCGGTGAAGGCGAGGAAGTCACCAAGACCCAGGTGGTCTGGACGATGGTCCTGGCCGTCATCCTCGCGATCGGTCTGTTCATCGTCGTACCGGTGTTGTCCGCCAACTTCCTGAGCGGGTACCTGGACGACTCCAACTTCGCGTTCGTCGTCATCGACGGCCTCATTCGCATCGGCCTCGTCGTCGGCTACATCTGGCTGATCGGACGTTCCGATGAGATCCAGCGCGTGTTCCAGTTCCACGGCGCCGAGCACAAGACGATCCACGCATACGAGAACGGCGATCCGCTCGACATCGCAGCGATCCAGAAGTACAGCCCGCGCCACCCCCGCTGCGGCACGTCGTTCATCATCATCGTGGCGATGGTCGCGTTCTTCGTGTTCATGCTCCTCGCGCCGTTGCCGCTGATATGGCAGATCGTCGCCCGAATCGTCCTGATCCCCCTGATCGCCGGGATCTCCTACGAGATCCTGAAGGCGGCCGCCGGCCATCAATGGCTCGCATGGGCCTCGACGCCCGGAATGTGGATCCAAGCCATCACGACCAAAGAACCCACCGACGACATGGTCGAGGTCGCCGTCGCTTCGCTGCTCGCGGCGCTCCAGCCAGACGCTGTTGAAGAAGTGAAGAGCCGTGGCCCGGTCGTCGCCGGAGCCCTCGTGGTCGAGTACGACTCTGGCGCCCTGAGCGATGGATGAACGCCTCGCGACCAGGCTGACCGCAACGTCCGAGGAATTCGATGAGATCCTCGAACGACTCGGCGATCCCGACGTCTTGTCCGACCAGACGGAGTACCGCAAGGTCACCAGCCGTCACTCAGAGTTGAAGCCGGTCGTCGACGCCTATCGCCGCTACCTCGAAGCCGACATCGAGGCGAGTGAAGCGCGCGAGATGGCAGCCGATGAAGACGATGCCGAGATGGTTGCCTACCTCAACGAGGTGGCCGAGACGAAGCAGGCGGAGCTCGAACCGATCGAGGCTCTGCTGCGCAGGTTGCTGATCCCGAAGGATCCGAACGACGACAAGGACGTCATCGTCGAGATCCGCTCCGCCGCAGGCGGGGAGGAAGCAGCGCTGTGGGCCGGCGACCTCTACCGGATGTATGAACGCTTTGCCGAGCGAAGCCGCTGGGCCGTCGAACCGATCAACGTCTCGCTGTCCGATACGGGCGGCCTCAAGGAAGCGACGTTCGCCGTCAAGGGCAAGGGCGCCTACTCGCGGTTCAAGTTCGAAGCAGGGCCGCACCGCGTACAGCGGGTGCCGAAGACCGAGTCGCAGGGACGCATCCACACATCAATGGCAACCGTCGCCGTGCTCCCGGAGGCGGAAGCGGTCGAAGTAGAGATCAACGACAACGACCTCGACGTCGAAACATTCCGCTCCACCGGACCGGGCGGCCAGTCCGTGAACACGACGGACTCGGCGGTGCGGATCACGCACCGGCCGACGGGCATCGTGGTGTCATGCCAGGACGAGAAATCGCAGTTGCAGAACAAGACGAAGGCGCTGCGGGTGCTGCGAGCTCGTCTCTATCAAGCGCAGATGGCCGAACAGGTCGGCGAACGAGCGTCGGTTCGGCGGTCCCAGGTGGGCACCGGCGACCGGTCGGAGAAGATCCGCACCTACAACTTCAAGGAGAACCGCGTCACCGACCACCGCGTCGGGTTGACCGTGCACTCCCTCCCGCAAGTCCTCGACGGCGACCTCGAAGTACTCCACGATGCGTTGGTCGCCGACGAAGCCGCCCGAGCCCTCGCCGAAGGATGAGGCTCGCGTTCTTTCGCCTCTCCCACGGAGTGGGGGAGGCGCGAGCACCGTCCGCTCGGCCGGAGCGCAGCGGAGGGGCCTCTGGGGATTTGGAGACTGAAGATGAGGTCTGTCGCGTCTGGCATGCCGAATCCTCGGGGTCGGTGCTGTGACCATGAACTCATCTGAACTCCTTCGATCCGCGCCTGATCTTCCGGACCACGAGGTCAAGCGGTTGTTGGTGGCGGCGACGGGGAGGCACTGGACGGATCTGATTCTCGGTGTCGACGTGGAGGCCGTCGAAGTCGAGCGGTTCAACAGCCTCGTGGGGCGGCGTCGGAGCAAGGAACCGCTCCAGTACATCGAGGGGACGGCCTCGT
Source organism: uncultured Actinomycetota bacterium (assembly GCA_963785245.1). GTDB lineage: Bacteria > Actinomycetota > Acidimicrobiia > Spongiisociales > UBA5794 > JAHEEL01. The sequence continues at coordinate 34,251 of CAWAUO010000019.1, forward strand.
TCGGCCCCATCGAAGTGACCGTTGACCCTCGCGTACTCATTCCGCGGCCCGAGACCGAGCAACTCTTCGAACTCGCCCGTGACGCAATCGACCATCCCAAGGTGATCGTCGACCTGTGCACCGGGAGCGGGAATCTCGCCATCGCCCTCAAGGCGACGTTCCCCGACGCAATCGTCTACGCCACCGACCTGTCGTCCGACGCCGTCGACCTCGCCCGAGCGAACGCCCGCCGGGCCGGACTCGACGTGTCCGTCTTCCATGGTGACCTGTTCGCACCATTGCCGGACCATCTCGCCGGCCGTGTCGACCTGATCGTCTCGAATCCGCCCTACATCGCAGAGCACGAACTGGGCGGCCTCCCGGTCGACGTGCGCGACCACGAACCGGTGACGGCCCTCATCGCCGGACCGGTCGGTGACGAGATCCTGAAGCGGATTGCCGCGGGTGCGCCCGAGTGGCTCGGTCCAGGCGGCATTGTCGTCTGCGAGATCTCCGAGTTCCATGGCCGTGCCGTTGCCGAGCACTTCTCGACCCTCGACGGCGAGATCCGAATCGATCTTTCTGGGAAGGAACGCTTCGTCATCGGGTCTCGCCGCAGTAGGTTGTAGGGATGGACACAGAGATCCTTTCCTCAGCACTGGCGGCCGTGAACAATGGCGATCTCGTGGGCATCCCCACGGACACGCTCTACGGCATTGCCGCCGACCCGTTCAATCCGGATGCCCTCGACCGGATCTTCATCGCGAAGGGACGCCCCGGCATCAAGCCGCTCGCGATCCTCGTCGCCGATTTGGAGCAGGCGCTCGAACTCGGCGCATTCGGCGAACGAGGCCTCGAACTCGCGGAGGAGCACTGGCCGGGAGCGCTCACCCTCGTGGTGCCGAAGCTGAAGTCGGTGCCGGAGTGGATCGGCGACAACGACCGACGCACGCTCGGGCTGCGATGCCCGGACCACCCGGTTGCGCTCGAGTTTCTGAGCGTCAGCGGCCCGCTCGCGGTGACGAGCGCCAACATCTCGGGACGCCCTGCCGTGCTCACGGCCGAAGGCGCCCGCAACCTGTTCGGCGACGATGTCGCGGTGTACCTCGAGGGCGAAGCCGTTGGTGGAAGCGCCTCGACGATCATCGACCTCACCAAGCCCGCCGAGTGGGTGCTGAGAGACGGTCCCATCACTCCGTGAGTCGAACGAATCTCGGAATCCTTATCGGCACGGCGATCGCTGCGTCGGGATTCTGGTTGTCACTGCTGGTTCTTGGTTCGAGTGTTCCGCTTGGCCTCGTCGTGATCGGCGTCTCGGTCGTGACCTCGATGATCGCGGTGGCCTCCTTCTCCGGCGTACCGAATCCGCTCACCCAGGGGATTCGCGGCGCAAGCATTGGGCTTGCCGCCGGCGTGGCCCTATTCGGACTCGCTGCGGTCACGAACGCCGGCACGCTGATCTTGCTGCTGCCGGCTGTGACGCTCGGCGTCGGGGGAGCGGTGGCCTCTCCCGCCGACGGCGGGAGCAGACAGATCGCGTGGCGCCTGATCGCATCGGGAGTCGCCGGGATCCTCGTCGTCGTCTCCGGGGTGATCTTTCTCGGCGTATGGGCGTTTATCGCCCCGCTGCTGCCCCTCGTGGCAATGCGACTCGCGGATCGGCAGGTCGAAGGAGCGGCGTCCTGACGCCAGAATGTGATTTGACCGTGCACTACCCTGACTCCTCGAACCACACAGGGGGGCACCCATCACTGACATGACGCCGCTTCCGGACGTCGATCCGGTCCTCGCCGACCTCATCGGACGCGAGGCCGATCGCCAACGCAGCCATATCCATCTCATCGCGTCCGAGAACACCGCCGACTACGCGATGCTGCAGGCCGTCGGTTCGGTCCTGACCAACAAGTACTCCGAGGGGTATCCCGGTCGGCGCTACTACGAAGGCTGCGAGATCATCGACGCCGTCGAGAGCCTCGCGATCGAACGCGCGAAGGCATTGTTCGGGGCCGAGCACGCCAATGTCCAGGCTCACTCGGGATCCCAGGCGAACATGGCGGCCTACCTCGCGGTGCTCGAGCCTGGTGACACGATCCTCGGGATGCGTCTCGATCAGGGCGGTCACCTGACGCACGGCTCTCCCGTCAGCTTCTCCGGTGATCTGTTCAACATCGTGGCATACGGCGTCGATCCCGAGACCGAACGCATCGACATGGACGAGTTGCGCAGGCTCGCCATCGAGCATCGGCCGAAGATGATCATTGCCGGCTACTCCGCCTATTCGCAGATCCCCGACTGGGCCGGTTTCCGGACGGTTGCCGACGAGGTCGGCGCGGTTCTGCTCGTCGACATGGCGCACATCACCGGCCTCGTTGCCGGTCGGGCTCATCCCAGCCCGGTCCCGTTCGCCGACATCGTCACCGCAACGACCCACAAATCGCTGCGCGGTCCTCGCGGCGGTCTGATCCTCTCGACCGAGGAGTACGCGAAGGCGATCAACAAGAGCGTCTTCCCGTATGCCCAGGGTGGCCCGTTCAATCAGCAGATCGCCGGCAAGGCGCTGGCGTTCAAGAAGGCGTCGGAGCCGGCGTTCGCCGACTACGCGACCCAGATCGTGCGCAATGCCACGGTGCTCGCCGACACGATCATCGAAGACGGCGCACGCGTCGTTTCCGGCGGCACGCAGAACCACATGTTCCTCGTCGACACGTCGAGCATCGATCCCGAACTCACCGGCAAGGAAGCCGCGATCTTCCTCGATGAGATGGGGATCACGCTGAACCGCAATTCGATCCCGTTCGATACCCGCTCGCCGTTCATCACGTCCGGTATCCGGATGGGGACACCGGCGGTGACCGCAGTTGGGATGAAGCAAGAGCAAATGCTGACCCTCGGCAACGCCATCGTCGAACTCCTCCGGCGCCGCAACGACCCCCATGCGGTCGCGACGATCAAGGAAGCCGTCGACGAGTTGATCGAAGCCTTCCCCGCCTACCCCGCCGACTTCCCCGGCTACGCCTAGAACCCGAGAGACCCCGCTCTCCAATTCTTCCCCTGAGGGGGAAGGAATCGAAGGGGAGAAGGAATTGACTCCTATTTGGAGTCTTGGCCGGTAACGGTGTTGTAGATAGCGTCCAGGACGTCGTCGCAATGGTGCATCACCTCGTCGTTCCAGAAGCGGATGATCCGGAAGCCCTGCGACCTGAGCCACCGGTCGCGGTACGTGTCGTGCAGTGATCCAACGTGCTGACTGCCGTCGATCTCCACGATCAGCCGATGCTCGTAGCAGACGAAGTCGCAGATGTACCGGCCGATAGGCTCTTGCCGTCGGAACTTGGCTGGGATGTCATGGCGGATGTGGTACCAGAGCAGAGCTTCCTCCTCGGTGAGTCGACGCCGGAGCACTTTCGCGTTCCGTTCGGCGTGTTCATCTCGAGGAAAGCGAGGCATGGTCGCACAGTGATTCATCCCGCCCAACGGTTCAACCCCTCCCAGAATATTCCTTCCCCTCAGGGGAAGGTGGCAGCGGCAATGCATCCCTGCATTGCCGGTGACGGAAGGGGTTTCCACCTTGCCGCGATCTCTAGTTTCACTACCGGGGCGACGAGAGGTAGCCTCTGGGGCGGCAAGTGGGGGCGCGTGTTTCCGCCCTGACAACCTGGGAGATACCTGCAGATGGACGGTCCGAGGAGTCGAGGCATCCCACCGAAAGAGGCGATCACCGGTGGGTTCTCCGACGGATCCGACTTCTTCACCTACATCCTTGCGGGACTCCTCATCGGCCTGCTCCTCGACTGGTTCACCGGGTGGAGCCCCTTCATGACCATCCTGTGGTCGCTGTTCGGCATCGCTGTCGGCTCCTGGCGCATGTGGGTGCGTTCGGCATCGCTCGAAGAGGACGCCGAGGGGATCAGTCATGGCATCTGACGTCGACCCGCTTGTCCGCTACGGACCCGTCCCCGACGAGCGTCCGATTGAAGCGATCATCAGCCGGCACATTGCCAAGCGGGGCCTCATCGTCGCCCCGATTCTTGCCCTCATCTTCGGGACTCATCCAGGGCTGGTCAGGTGCGATTGCGGCCCTCGTCGGCGTCGCCATCGTGGTCGGCAACTTCCTCCTCGGCGGCTGGATCATGTCCCGGGCGGCGCGAGTATCCATGAACCTGTATCATGCCGCCGCCTTGTTCGGATTTCTCATCCGGTTGGGACTCATCACGGTGACGATGCTGATCATCGCCAACGTGACCGACCTCGATCGGATGGCGATGGGTATTTCGGTAGTGGTCAGCTATCTGGTGCTGCTGTCGTGGGAGGCAGTGGCGGTCATGAACGGCGCGGAAAGGGACCTCGAGTGGAGCAACTAATCCTGGCGGCCGGGGAGTGCGATCCCTCAGCTGACATCATCTGTCGGCCGGAGAACGTGGTCGACCTCTTCCAATTCTCCGACCCGCTGTTCACGATCGGGCCGCTCGGATTCACCCGCACCGTCCTCCTGATCTTCCTCGTCATGCTCGTGGTGCTTTCTCTGCTGTTCTTCGGCCTGCGTCGCAAGAGCGTGATTCCGTCGAAGTTCGGCGTGGCGATCGAGAGTCTCGTCGTATTCGTCCGCGATGAGATCGCCGTCGGCATCATCGGACCCGAGGGCATCGAAGTACTTCCCGTGGCTGTTGTCGATCTTCCTGTTCATCCTGATCGGCAACGCCTTCGAGGTCCTGCCGCTCGTGAACTTCCCGGTCACATCGCGCATGGCGATCCCCCTCGGACTCTCCCTGCTGACCTGGGTGATCTTCGTGTTCGTCGGCTTCAAGAAGAACGGGTTCTCATACTTCACCGGTCTCGCATGGCCGAAGTCGGTTCCGCTTGCGCTGCGTCCACTCGTCGGTCTCATCGAGGTCGTGTCGACGTTCATCCTGCGGCCCATCACGCTGGCCGTCCGACTCTTCGCCAACCTCGTAGCCGGTCACCTCATGCTGACACTTCTGCTCGTCTCGGGGTACGTCTTCATGTCGAGTGTCACCACGATCGGCGCCCGTGCCCTCATCGGAATCCCGTGGTTCGTCTTCGGCCTCGGCATCTACATGTTTGAAGTGGTGGTCATCATCTTGCAGGCCTACATCTTCACGCTGCTGTCCGCGGTCTACGTCCAGACATCTGTTCATCCCGAGCACTGAGTAAAAGGAAAGGCACACAATGGAAGAGATCAAAGGTGCGATTGCCCTCGTCGGTTACGGCCTCGCCGCAATCGGCCCGGGTATCGGCATCGGCCTCGTGGTCGCTGCAGCCATCAGCGCGATGGCCCGTCAGCCCGAAGCCGCCGGCATGGTGAGAACCACGATGTTCCTGGGTATCGCGTTCACTGAGGCGCTTGCTCTGATTGGCTTCGTTCTGTTCTTCATCGCTTAGGAGGAACTGAGCATGTTGTCGTTCATGACCCAGGCCTTCCTCCTCCTTGAGGAGGCGGTCGGCGCAGAGGAAGAGCCCAGCGGTATCGACTTGCTGATCCCCGACAAGAACGAGGCCATCGCGGGAGTTATCGCGTTCGCCATCGTCTTCTTCTTTGTGTGGAAGTGGGCGGTTCCTGCGTTGAACAAGACGCTCGAGGCCCGTCAACAGGCGATCAAGGCCGAACTCGAGGCAGCTGAATCCGCCAAGGTCGAGGCCCAGAGCCTTCGCGATGACTATCAGGAACAGCTCGCGGGCGCGAAGTCCGAGGCTGCTCAGATTGTCGACGAGGGCAGGACCGCCGGTGAGCAGGTGAAGGCCGATGTGGTGGCACGGGCCGAGGCCGAGGCCGATCAGATCAAGGCACGGGCCGAGAGCGATCTCGTCGGTGAGCGTGATCGCGTGGCCGGTGAACTCCGACGTCGAGGTCGCTGATCTCTCGATCGACGTTGCTGAGAAGGTCGTTGGGTCGAACCTCGACGATGCGCGTCAGCGCGAGTTGGTCGATCGCTACATCGACGATCTCGGAGGAGTGCGCTAGCTGATGAGTCTCTCCGCAGATTCCGGCCGCCTCGACGGCTACGCCTCGGCGCTGATGGACATCGCCCGAGCCGAGGGCGATGCCGATGCGTTCGTCGATGAGTTCTACTCAGCCGCCACGTCAATCTCCAAGAACGCCGAATTCCGCGACTCGTTGACCGATCAGCGCATCCCAGTCGCCCGGAAGCAGGGGATCATCACCGACGTCCTCGGCATGCGCGTCAACAGCGTCGTCGTTGCGGCGATCAACTTCGTGATTGCCGTCGGCGAGGCGAAGCACCTCGAAGACCTTGCGTCGCGCCTTGCCAATCTCGCCGCAGAGCAGGAGGGCACGGTCGTTGCCGAGGTGCAGAGCGCGGTGGCGCTCGACGCCGGCCAGGTCGAACGACTCGAAGCCGCCCTGTCGAAGGCGACCGGCAAGAAGGTGCAGGCCAAGGTCGTGACCGACCCGTCCCTCATCGGGGGAGCTGGTCGCCAAGATCGGAGACACGATATTCGACGGCTCGGTGAAGAGCCGTTTTGCAGACGTACGAGAGCAGTGGGGTTAGGTAGATGGCTGAACTGACACTGGATCCGGCGGAGATCACCGCCGCACTCCACAAGAATCTCGACGACTGGTCACCGTCGGTCGAGGCGGAGACCATCGGCTACGTCATGTCGATCGGCGACGGCGTCGCCCGCGTCTCCGGCCTCCCCGGTGCGATGGCTTCCGAACTCCTCGATTTCCCGGGTGGGCTGATCGGCGTCGCGCTCAACCTCGACGAGACCTCCATCGGAGCCGTGCTGCTTGGTGAGTCGTCCCACATCGAAGAGGGCGACGAGGTCCGTTCGACCGGGCGGGTGCTCTCCGTTCCCGTCGGCGATGCGTTGCTTGGCCGGGTCATCGACCCGCTCGGCAACCCGATTGATGGCAACGGTCCGATCGACACGACCGAGACCCGCCTCCTCGAGACGCAGGCCCCGTCGGTCGTCGAGCGCCAGCCGGTGAGCCAACCGCTCCAGACCGGCATCAAGGCAATCGATGCGATGACGCCGATCGGTCGGGGACAGCGCCAGCTGATCATCGGTGACCGCCAGACCGGCAAGACCGCCGTCGTGGTCGACACGATCCTGAACCAGAAGGGTCTCGGCGTGAAGTGCATCTACGTCGCGATCGGTCAGAAGAACTCGACGGTTGCAGAAGTCGTCGACACCCTCGAAAAGGGTGGGGCTATGGACTACACCGTGATCGTGAACGCCTCCGCCTCCGATGCGGCCGCCCTCCAGATGTACGCTCCGTACTCGGGGTCGGCCATCGGCCAGTACTGGATGTACAACGGTGAGCACGCCCTGGTCATCTTCGACGATCTGTCGAAGCAGGCTGTTGCGTACCGCGAGCTGTCGCTGCTGCTGCGCCGCCCACCCGGCCGCGAGGCCTATCCCGGGGACGTGTTCTATCTCCACAGCCGGCTCCTCGAGCGTGCCGCGAAGCTCTCGGACGAACTTGGCGCCGGGTCGTTGACGGCACTGCCGATCATCGAGACGAAGGCGAATGACGTTTCTGCCTACATCCCGACGAACGTGATCTCGATTACCGACGGGCAGATCTTCCTCGAGACCGATTTGTTCTTCTCCGGCATCCGGCCGGCCATCAACGCCGGCATCTCGGTTTCCCGTGTCGGCGGCAACGCACAGGTCAAGGCCATGCGGAAGATCGCAGGGCCGCTGAGACTCAACCTGGCGCAGTTCCGCGAACTCGCGGCGTTCGCCGAGTTCGGATCCGAACTCGATGCGACGTCGCTTGCTCAGCTCGACCGGGGTCGCCGGGTCGTCGAAGTTTTGAAGCAGGGACAGTTCCGGCCGCTTCCCGTGGCCGACCAGGTCGTCGCCATCTTCGCCGTGACCGAGGGGTTCATGGACGACGTCGACGTCGGCGAGGTCCACGCCTTTGAAGAGCAGCTCCGCGACCACATGCGGACTCGCTACTCACACCTCCTCGACCAGATCGCTGAGACCGGCGAGATGGACGAGGACGCCATGCGCGCCGCCATCGAGGAGTTCGCCTCTTCGTGGTCGGGCGCTGGCCGCTCCGCATGGGCGGAAGCGGCCGCGCGGCGCGCCGAGGACATCGACGCGAAGGCCATGCGGGAGGGCGAGCACAGCCGACCGGTCGGGGAGGCGTAGCCACCAATGGCTTCGGCTGAGCTTCGACTGATCCGTCGCAGGATCCGCAGCGTCGAATCGACGATGAAGATCACGCGCGCGATGGAGCTGATCTCCACCGCACGGATCGGCAAGGCACAAAGCCGCCTCGTCGCAGCACGGCCCTACGCCGCGAAGCTCGAAGAGGTGATTCGGAACGTCGCCTCAGCCGGGGGAGCGTCTCATCCGCTGCTCGAACAACGCGACATCGAGACGGCAGGAATCGTCATCGTGTCGTCGGATCGCGGGCTCGCAGGTGGCTACAACGGCTCGGTCATCCGCCTCGGTGAGCGGGCGATCCGCGACCATCTGGCGGCAGGGCGCCGGGTCAACCTCTACGTCGTCGGCAGGAAGGCCCAGTCCTATTTCGCCTACCGGAAGCAGGCCATCGAGCACGCCTGGCTCAACGTCACCGATCTTCCGGTGTACGCCGACGCCCGCATGATCGCCAACGTCTTGCTGAACGACTACGCCGAGAGCAGCGTCGACTCCGTCGAGGTGTTCACCACCGAGTACATCTCGGCCCTCACCCAGAACCCGATCCACCGCACGCTGCTCCCGATCACGGCTCCGAAGCTGGAGGGCGCTGAAGCCGCAGCTCCGATCGGCTACTCGTTCGAGCCGTCCCCCGAGGGCATCCTCAACCGGCTCCTTCCTCGCTACCTCGAGGGTTCGATCTTCGGAATCCTGCTCGACGCCTCGGCATCGGAGCACGCCGCGAGGCGCCGGGCGATGAAGGCAGCAACCGAGAACGCAGACGAACTGACCAGGATCCTGACCCGAGGGGCCAACCAAGCCCGGCAGGCAGAGATCACGACCGAGATCTCAGAGATCGTCGGCGGCGCTACGGCGCTCGCCGACGATTGAGTAACGAAGGATGGAGCACCAATGAGCGAGAGCACACTTCCCTCCGGCCGGATTGTGAAAGTGGCTGGGCCGGTCGTGGACGTCGAGTTCCCGCCCGACGCTCTGCCTGAGATCAACTTCGCCCTCGAGGTTGATCTGACGATCGGCAAGAACACGAGCACGATCAAGTGCGAGGTCGCGCAGCAGCTTGGTGACAACCTGGTGCGTGCGGTCGCCATGGCTCCGACCGACGGCCTGATTCGCGGCGCCGAAGTGCGCAATACCGGATCACCGATCATGGTCCCGGTTGGGGACCAGACGCTCGGTCACATCTTCAATGCCTGGGGTGTCGCCCTCGACGCTCCGGATCTCGAGTTCACCGGCGACTGGTGGCCGATTCACCGCGAGGCCCCACCGTTCGATGAGGTCGAGCCGCAGAAGAAGATCTTCGAAACCGGCATCAAGGTCATCGACCTCCTCGGCCCGTATCTCGAAGGCGGAAAGATCGGCCTATTCGGCGGTGCGGGTGTCGGCAAGACGGTGCTCATCCAGGAGATGATCAACCGCGTCGCTACGCAGCACGGTGGCGTGTCGGTGTTCGCCGGAGTCGGCGAGCGTACCCGTGAGGGCAACGACCTCTTCCTCGAGATGAAGGAATCCGGCGTCATCGACAAGGCTGCGCTGACGTTCGGTCAGATGGACGAGCCGCCCGGCGTGCGCCTCCGTGTCGCCCTGTCGGCACTGACGATGGCCGAGTACTTCCGTGACGTGCAGCGCCAGGACGTGCTGCTGTTCATCGACAATATCTTCCGCTTCACGCAGGCCGGTGCCGAAGTCTCGACGCTTCTTGGACGCATGCCGTCGGCGGTGGGCTATCAGCCGACGCTTGCCGGCGAGATGGGTGTGCTTCAGGAGCGCATCACGTCGCTCAAGGGACGGTCGATTACGTCGCTGCAGGCGATCTACGTGCCGGCCGACGACATCACCGACCCGGCGCCGCACACGGCGTTCGCCCACCTCGACGCCACGACCGTGTTGTCTCGTCCGTTGACCGCGCTGGGCATCTATCCGGCGGTTGATCCGCTCGATTCGAACAGCCGGGCGCTCGATCCGCAGATCGTCGGTGAGGAGCACTATCAGGTGGCGACCGATGTGCAGCAGATTCTGCAGCGGTATGCCGACCTTCAGGACATCATCGCCATTCTCGGTATCGACGAACTCTCCGAAGACGACAAGCTCATCGTTGCCAGGGCACGGCGCATCCAGAAGTTCCTGTCGCAGCCGATGTTCGTGGCCGAGCAGTTCACGGGCCAGGCCGGGATCTACACGCCGATGGAAGAGACCGTGGCGTCCTTCAAGGCGGTGGTCGACGGTGAGATGGATCAGTATCCGGAGCAGGCCTTCTACATGGTCGGCGGTGCCGAGGATGTGAAGGCCAAGGCGAAGGAAATCGAGGTCTCTGCCTGATGGGGAAGCCCTTCCGTGTTGACGTGGTGACGCCTGAGGCGGTGATCTGGTCCGGTGAGGCAGAGATGCTCACCGCCCGGACCATCGAGGGCGACATCGGCATCCTCGCGGATCACGAACCGACGATGGCGGCCCTCGCCACCGGTGCGGTCGTGATCCACCACGAGGACGGGGTCACGTCGGCCGGGATCCATGGCGGCTTTCTCCAGATCTTCCGCAACGAAGTCACCCTCCTCACGGACTGGGCCCGCCTCACCGACGGCGGCCTCGAGGAGGCAAGGCAGGCTGCCGCGGCCCTGAGAGACGAAGATACGTCCAGCACCTAGGAACGGTGCGAACCGTTCGGGTTCAATTCGAGTTCAGGCGTTTGGTCCAGCCCAGCGACCGAGAATGTGTCTTGCTGTGGCGCTTTGATGCCGACTCCAACCTAGGACTCAATGAAGCCGGTCATTGTCCCAGTGGCACCTGATTCGAGGCCTGCGATCGTCCAGATTCCGTCGAAGTCGCCCGCATCGACGCTGACTGCAGACACCACCCCGGGCGGGAGAAGGCTCACGTCGATCGGTGTGAGGCCTGCGTTCCAGGCAGTCATCGTGAAGGTGTCTTCACCGAGGACCGTGGATGAGACCACCGTCAAGCTCTCATCGATGTTCGCCTCGGCGGGGGTCACCTGCGCGGTTGCGATCGTGATCGCGAGCGCCAGGAGTACGGCCACCGCGTAGACGGGTCGCACGTCAGATTGCCCGATCGTCATGTTTCTCCGTCCGTTTGCTGGTGCGAAGCTATCCGGGACGGTCAGTGGAGACAAGAGACATTGACCAATGGGGAAACTGACTAGTCACGGTCATGATGTCCGTCACGTTCGGCTATGCGGCCGATGAGCCGATCTTCGCTCCCATGGTGGTCACCTGCTCCGGGAAGCCTGATCCGATGGCGTTCTTGATCGCCGGGAAGAACATGGACGAGAGGAGACCCTTTGACCGCAACTCGATGGCCACCACAGCTTCAGTCCCACCCGGATTGGCAGGCGTGAGATCGGCAGTAATCGTTCCCGACATCTCGGATGTGTCGAGCATGAGCTCATATCGATCGGGGCGCTGGTGACTGAGCGCCTTTCCGGTCCCTTCGTACACCTTGCCGCCGATATCCGTCGACCATTTGAAGCCGGTGAGGACTCCGTCTTCGGAGACGGGATCCCACACCTTCTGGACAGGTCCGAGGGATTCCCACGTCCCTGGTTCCTGGAGCTGGTCCCAAACGACGGCCGGGTCGGCATCGATGACGACGGATTCGGAGAAGGTGGCTGATGGCATGGGGCGAGGATAGCGACGGTCCGGTCCTCACACCGGCCCGGGATCCTCGCCCTGCTCGATCAACGCCGTGCGAATGAGCTCGGCAGCCTCATCCAGCGACTCGGCCGATGCGTCGGGGTCCGCGTTCGCGAAATCGAGATCTCGAACACCCGACATCGGAACGATGTGGACGTGGGTGTGAGGCACTTCGAGGCCGGCGATCATCATGCCCACCTTCTCGGGCGTGAACGCTCGGTCGACCGCCCGACCGACGGTCTGCGAGACCCGCATCACATGCGCCATGAGCTCCGGTTCGAGGTTGATCCAGTGGTCGACCTCCTCGATCGGCACGACGAGCACGTGGCCTTGTCTCAGGGGTGCGATGGTCAGGAACGCAACGACCTGCGGATCGCGCCAGACGAAGCGTCCCGGTAGTTCGCCGCTGATGATTCTGCTGAAGAGTGTTGCCATACACCCGATCGTAGCGACCGGCGGATCGCCCGACGCGCGCACGCAGAGAAGCCTGCCGGAGCCGGCAGCTGACACCGGCGATGATCAAGATGGATTCGATGGTCTTGCTGAGGAGCCTGTTCCCGTAGAGGACGCTGCCGTCGACGATCGGGGCTACGGGTTCGTCGCCAACGAACGCTCTTCCGACTAGCAGCGCCTGCGTGATGCCCTTCGTTTTGGGCGGAGAGGGCAGAACCGGAAGAGTCCCTGTCGAAGCCCATCGCCGAGCAGCGACGAGAACCAGGGAAGATCAGAGGGCGCGGAGATGAGCGGATGTCTCGGATACCAGCGAGGAGGAACGTCGCGAGCGGGTAGTCGATCATTGGCTTGTCGTAGACGGTTGGAGTTGTCCGCTCGCTCCCCTCGTAGTCGCCTCGAGGCGGGTCCCGGTATCGCCGGCGAGAACGATGCCCTTCATCCCGCCACCTTCAACGGTTGCCACCAATCGGGGCGCCGTCGATACCAGTCGATCGTTTCGGCCAGTCGGTCTTCGAAGCGGTGTTGGGGACGCCAACCGAGGCTCCGTAGTTTCGACGAATCGACGGCGTATCGCAGATCATGGCCGAGTCGATCAGGGACATGCTCGATCCACGAGTCGTCGAGACCGAGCGCTCCCAAGATGCATTCGGTGAGCGCCAGATTCGAGAGTTGCGCGTTCGCCCCGATGTTGTAGGTCTCTCCCGACTCGCCGCGGTCGACGAGCAGGTGCAAGGCCGAACAGTGATCGTCCACATGCAGCCAATCCCGTTCGTTGCGACCATCACCGTAGAGGGGGACCTTCCTGCCCTCGAGCAGGTTCGTCACGAATAGCGGTATCAACTTCTCGGGAAACTGGTACGCACCGTAGTTGTTCGTGCAACGGGCGATCACCACGTCGTACTCGTGTGTGACACCGTATGATCGAACGAGGAGATCGGATCCCGCCTTTGAGGATGAATACGGTGATGACGGGGCAAGGGGATAGGACTCCGATGCGAAGCCGTCAGATATCGACCCGTACACCTCATCGGTCGAGACATGGATGAACCGAGGAACGCCGTGCCGGTATGCGGCATCGACAAGGACTCCGGTGCCGACGATGTTTGTTTCGAGGAATATCGTGGGACTTGAGATGGATCGATCAACATGGCTTTCGGCCGCGAAATGGACCGCGACGTCGTGGCCGGGAACGATCTCGTCCATGAGGATTGCATCACGGATGTCGCCCTTCAGGAAGGTGTGACCCGGGTACTCGCCAAGTTCCGCGACCGTCGCCGGAACCCCGGCATAAGTCATCGCGTCGAGGTTCGTCACTCGCGCGTCCGCCTCATGTTCGAGGATCCAGCGCACGAAGTTGGATCCGATGAAGCCAGCACCCCCCGTTACGAGGAAGTTCCGACCCATATGCCTCCTGTGGCGCGAAACTTGAGGTTACCTCAGTCGAAGATCTCAGGGTCTTGCAGGAACGGACCGAGCGCATCCCAATCGCGGAGGATCGGAGCAGTCCCGGTACTGGACCGGTCGACGCCGACTGCCGTGTCGTCGCACTGGATCGATACCGGCGCTCCGACGCGTCGCAGTTGATCGTCCTGAAGCGATCGCCTGTGGGATCAGGGCCGGAAGACCCACCTCACGACCGATCAGTCCGTGCGGCTTGGGAATCCGCTGCGTCGGAGTTTCACGGGCTCGATGCGTCCGTCGGAGTAGCGGGGAAGGCTTGTCGGGTTTCGAGTCTCTGGCCGCGGAAGGCCTGATCGGGCTTGTGGTTGCCACAACGTCGTGGGGTGGGCTCGGCGGACAGACGGCAATTACCGCCTGCCGATCGGCGGTCCGGCGTCGCTTGTCTCCGGTTATTCGAGTCGAGCCGTATCGTTGATCGCAAGGCCACTGCGAATCACTCATGGGGGCACGACAACATGCCGAAAATGTGGACATGAAGCTCTTCGCCGGACCGATCACCGTACTGACGCTCGCCATCGCTCTGCTCGCCGCGACTCCCGCAGTCGCCGGCGCGGCAGTCGGATCCGTCTGCTGCATGGACCGAGCCATCCGGCGGACCGTCGATCATCGACGGGACCGGAGAACAGGTCGGAGTCCGGCAGACGCCGGTTCGGGTGTCGTTCTTCCGAGAAGGCCTCAGCTCCCAGGCCGCCGGTGGTGTCGTCACGATCTCGGGCGCCGGCAACGGCCACGGCGTCGGCATGAGCCAGTGGGGAGCACAGGGACGAGCCCTGGCAGGCCAGGACTATGGCCAGATTCTCGCCGCCTACTACCAGGGAACGACGCTCGGGCAGGACCCCTCGAACGAGCCGCTCTGGGTGAACCTCGAAGACGAACTCGTGAAGGTGCAGCTCAAGGTTCGGGAGAACATCTCCGGGCGGAGCGCCCGTCACGGTGACTCGCGACGACACCGGTGCCTACGGCGGGATCCTCGAAGAAGCCGTTCTCGTCTCCGGTGACACGCTCGTCGTTGAGTATCTCGACCGGTCGGGTCCCGTCGTCTCACCCATCAGGAATCCGCGCCGATGCACGTTCTCGACGTTCGCAGCCGGAACGGACCCTGCGACGGCTGCGCCGACCTTCGCTTCGGTCGAAGGCTCGTGTGTGATCGATCTCGAATGGGACGGCTGGAGCGGCAGCCCGACAACGCGAGTGGTCATCGACAAGCGCTGGGAGTACGACACGCCGGCAGCGACCGGACTCGACTGCGTCCATACGATCGGGACCTCCCTCGACTGCGCGTACTCACGCGGCGAGATGCACATCCGGCCCGACGACTACGACGAATCGGAACCGAACGACACCGGCTTCAACGTGGTTCAGGAACTGTCCCTCGATGACTACGCGAGAGGCATCGGTGAGATGCCGTATTCGTGGGATACCGACGCACTCAAGGCTCAGGCCGTGGCCGCTCGATCGTTTGCCCGCTACATGCAGCAGGTCGTCCGGGCCGATCCGGTCAATCGGCAGTGGTGCTGGTGCTCCATCTACGACACGAGCGTCGACCAGGTGTATCTCGGGTGGGGATTTCGATGAGCCTTCGGTCTTCGGCAGCTACGCCAGCCGATGGGTTGGCGCCGTCAACGACACTGCGGGAAAGCTGCTGACGAGGAACGGCAGTTACGTCTCCGCGAACTACTCGGCGTCGAACGGTGGCGCGTCGGAGAACAACGAAGACATCTGGGGGAGCGCTCCACTCTCGTACCTCCGATCGACCCCCGATCCGCTCGATCTCAACAGCGGGAACTGGGCGCGCGCCTGGACTCGCGAAATCCCCATCGAGTACTTCGCAGCAAAGGTGGGCCTCGACACGGTGACATCAGCTGAGATCCTCTCGACCTATCTCTCCGGATCGCCGAGCGACATCGCGGTCTCCGGTGAGAAGAACGGCGTCGCAACCACGAAGCACTACACGGCCACCCAGTTCATGGCGCTCTTCTCCGGCACGTCGTACCGTCTCTACGCTCCTCGCATTCTCGAGGTCAGCGTCCCGACCGACGGCACCCCTCCGTCTCCGCCTCCACCGACCCCGGTTGAGTTCGAATTGGATCGCTGGTGGGGGCGGGATCGCTATGTGACGGCCGTCGAGATCTCCAAGTCGACGTTCCCGAGCGGGGCGGATGTCCTGTTCATCGCAACCGGTGAGAACTTCCCGGATGCCCTTGCGGCGGCGCCTCTCGCCCGCGACCGCAACGCCCCGGTACTCCTCACGAAGACGAACAGCGTTCCTCAAGAGACCATCGACGAGATCCGACGGCTCAGCCCGGATCGCATCTACGTGCTCGGCGGAACTGCGGCCGTGTCTTCCTCAGTGGCCACGCGACTCGGCGGGTTCGCACCCGTCACCCGCGTCGCGGGCTCAGATCGCTACGCCACTGCAGCCGAGATATCGAAGGCGACCTATCCCGCAGGATCCAACGTCGTGTACGTGGCAAGCGGCAAGGGATTCGCTGACGCCCTCGTTGGATCTCCAGTTGCTGGCCACAAGAACGGTCCGCTCCTCCTCACCGACGGAACGGCCTTGACCGGCGCCACCCTGAGCGAACTCGCCAGGCTGAGGCCGACCTCGATCGTCGTCATCGGCGCGGGGACCTCGATCTCGCAGGCCGTACTCGACGATCTGAAGGCGTTTGGCTCAGTGACGGGGATATCGGGATCCGACCGCTACGAGACTGCGGTGAAGGTGTCGCAACACGCGTATCCGAGTGCCGATGTCGTCTTCGTCGCAACAGGAGGAACGTTCCCCGATGCGCTCGCGGTCGGACCGGCAGCGATTCAGGCCGGCGGACCGGTGCTGCTCGTGTCGACGACCTCCCTACCAAAGACCGTCGCAAACGAGCTGGTCCGCCTGGACCCCAACCGGATCGTGATCCTGGGTGGAACCGCAGCAGTCTCCGCCGGGGTAGCCAACTCGATCGACGCACTGTTCGACTGATCGGCTGCCGCTCGCACCGGTGCGCTTTTGGCCGAGGACGGACGAGACCGGAAACGGGGCGCTACCGCCGCCCGTTGGGCTTGCATGCTACGAAGAAGTCTCCCTTGATCGCGTGCGAACGCCTGCCAGGAGCGTCGCGATCGGCAGGATTGCGAGAACGCCAATGGGTGCCGGATTGTGCCCTGTGGGCGCCGTCATCTCCGCGTAGGCTTTGAGGCGGCGCATTCGTGGTGATTGCGGCGCTGGGCAATGTCTCTCGCTTACCGCCACGGGTGCGCCTACGCCGATCCGCAGGCACGGACTCCAATGAGGCTTGCCGGCTCTTGGGCGATGGCAGTGGTACGACGCTCATCTCGTCTCGGACTCGGAGACACGGCCGACAGTGGCATTGCTGGCGGAGTGGTCAGCACCCTGACATCGTTCGCCCCGATGCAGGACCGGCACGGCGGTTGTGCCCGGCTGCAGAGCGAGACGTCGGGGAACGATCCGTCTGTTGTGTTCTCCACCTCCTCCGTCGCTGATCCAGGTGAGGGCGGCCATGCTTTCGGCGACCGGGGGTGCACACCTACGAGAGCGACATCGCCTGGGATGAGGCGATCCCACCTGAAGCGGGCGCTTGCCCCATCGGTGCTCAACGAGCCACGCCCACGGTCACGGCGGATCCTTCGACGAGTGCTCTCGACGCTCTGGCTCCGCGGTCAGAGCCGGACGTCGCCGCACCTCCGCGGCGGCGGGCCGTTAGCCTGCAGCCTTGATGGCGAACCGCTTCCTCCGATCGATCTTCCTCAGCGACATGGCCGCTCTCATCTTGGGCATCCTCGCCGGCTCGTGGGCAGCCTTCGGAACGCCGGCGATCTGGACGGTGTCTCCTCCCGCTGGTGGCTCGATCTGGCCGCTCGTTGCGTTGCTAGCCCTTGGTGCCACGATGGCTTCGTATTTCAGCTACGTGAGTTGGGCGCAGGTCGCGCCGAGACCGTCGTACGGTCGCGCCTTCGGCATCGTCGGCTTCACGGTCGCCTTCACTGCAGTTGGACTCGTTGTCACCCGGACGTACTGGTCTCGGCAATTCCTCGTAGTTGCGCTCCTTGTGTGGCTCGTGATCATGCTGGCCTACCGGTACGTTCTCAGACGTCGCCCGTGGACCGAGCAGATGGTGCTCGTCACCGGCGAGGAATCTCTCGCAGCGGATCTGGACGCTGTACCCCACACCGACGTAATAGCCATCTACCGACCGAGGGACGAGCCGCCGGGAGATCCGCTGCCAGCCGAGACGACGCTGGTTGTTGACCTCCGTGCGGTTCTCACCGAGGAGATGGCACAGTGGGTGTCGTCGGCCAGCATCGCCGGTTCGCGAATCCGGGCGATGTCCCCGACCTACGAGGAACACACGGGACGGATCCCGATGGTTCACCTCGCGGAGGGATGGGAGCTGTCCCAACCGGTGCACATCAACAGCTACGAACCATTGAAGCGGGTCATTGATGTCGTGCTGACGGTGGTGACGCTACCGATCTGGCTATTGCTGGGGCTGGCTATCTGGGTAGCCGTGCGGGTCGACTCTTCGGGCCCCGTCATCTATCACCAGGAGCGGGTCGGCAAGGACGGACAGCGGTTCATCCTCTACAAATTCCGCACCATGGTCGAGGATGCCGAAGTCAACGGACCGAAGTTCGCGGCCGAAGACGACCCCCGACTCACGAGGGCGGGGCGGCTCCTTCGCAAGACAAGGATGGATGAGTTGCCGCAGCTGTGGAACGTGATCAAGGGCAACCTCTCCCTCGTCGGTCCCCGACCGGAGCGGCCCGTCTTCGTCGACGAGTATGTGAGAACGATTCCGTTCTACAACAACAGGAACCTCGTCCGCCCGGGAGTCACCGGATGGGCACAGGTGAACTACGGCTACGCGGACGACGAAGCCGACGCGATCGAGAAACTCACGTACGACCTGTACTACGTGAAACATATGGCGATCGGCCTCGACTTCCAGATTCTCGGCAAGAGCATCTGGACCGTGTTGACCGGTTTCGGAGCGCGCTGATCAGTCCGGTGCAGGGTCTTCGCTGGTAGGCTTCCCGCTCCCCGCCGGTCGCGAGATTCCGGCAGTACCCCAGGGCTACAGGATGACGAGCACCACCTACTACGACTCGGACCAGGCGCGCCGCCCGCTCGTCACCGAGTTTCAGAACCTCTGGGACAATCGCGGACTGATCAGGCTCATCGTTGGACGGGATCTCACGCTGCGCTACAAGAGATCCACGCTCGGAATCTGGTGGACGCTACTCAATCCACTGCTCACGACCGGCGTCATGTGGATCGTGTTCGGTCAGATCTTCCGCTTCGATGTCGGAGCAGGGATCCCCTACATCGTGTATCTGTTGTCCGGGATTCTCCTGGTGACATTCTTCAGCCAGGCGACCATTGCCGCTGGTTCGGCCATCGTCGGCAACGCCGGCGTGCTCTCGAAGGTGTACGTGCCGCCCGAGGTGTTCTCGGTGTCGGCTGCGCTCTCCGCCGCCGCGAACTTCATGATCAGCATCATCATCCTGCTGGTGGTTCAAATCATCACCGGTGTCGGTATCCCGTGGACGGTGATCCTCATCCCGATCCCCGTGCTCGCCATGCTGGGATTGACGGCCGGTCTCGGTCTGCTCATTGCTGCAGCGGCGGTCCACTTCTTCGACGTCATCGACCTCGCTGCGGTATTCATCCAGCTGGTCAGCTATCTGACCCCGTCGTTCTATCCGATCTCGATCATTCCCGACAAGTTCCTGTTCGTGGTGTACCTGAATCCGCTGTACTCGTACCTCACCGTGTTCCGCGGCTTCATGTACGGCGGAGAGTTCGTGGACTGGTGGATGTTCGCCTACATGGTGGCCACCTCGATCATCGCCCTCCTCCTCGGCGTCTGGATGTTCTCCCGTAGTTGGCGCTCCCTCGTGGTGCTGCTGTGACGACGCCGGCGATCGAGGTTCGCGACGCGTCGCTCGCGTTTCGGCTTTCACGCTCACGGGCCGGGACCTTCAAAGAGGCCGCCATCCAAATGGTGAAGCGGCAGATCACCTACGAGAAACTGTGGGCCCTCAAGGGCATCTCGCTCGACGTCGCCGACGGCGAAGTTCTCGGAGTCGTCGGACCCAACGGCGCAGGAAAGAGCACGCTGATGAAGATGCTCGCCCGGGTCCTGCCCCCAACGGAAGGTCGCGTCGTAGTGCGTGGCACCGTGGCTCCGATGATCGAACTCGGAGCGGGGTTCAGCATGGAACTCACGGCGTACGAGAACATCGTCATGTACGGAACGCTGCTTGGGCGGCAGCCCGAATTCATGCGAGAACGCGCTCCGGAGATCGCCCACTGGGCCAGCCTCGACGACTTTCTCGACGTGCCGCTCCGCAGCTACTCGTCCGGGATGCTCGCTCGCCTTGGATTCTCGGTGGCGACCGACACGGATCCCGACGTCCTCATCGTTGACGAGGTGCTGTCCGTCGGCGATGCTGCGTTCCAACAGAAATCGGCGGAGCGGATGAAGAACATGATCGACGACGGTGCATCGGTCGTGCTGGTATCTCACAATCTGCAGACGGTCCTCGAGATTGCCGACCGGGCGATGTGGCTCGACCAGGGCTTGATCAGGCTCGAGGGCGATCCGGAAGAAGTGGTTGCCGCCTATCAAGCGAGTGTCGGATGAACGAATCGAAGCATGAGAGCGACACGGACCTGGATGTCTCGATCGTCCTGCCGATCTACAACGAACAGGGCCATCTTCGCGAGGAGATCGAGCGCATCCAGGCCGTCATGGACGCCTCCGAATTCTCGTATGAGATCATTGTCGTCGACGATGGCTCGACGGATGGCTCCGCGGCGGAACTGCGGACCATCGACGGAATCCGGCTGATTCAGTACACGGAGAACCGGGGAGCGGGGGCAGTCCGCAAGATCGGTACCCACAAGGCCAAGGCCCCAATCGTGGTCTGGACCGACGTGGACATGTCCTACCCGAACGAGCAGATCCCCGAACTTGTCCGCGAGCTTGTCGGAAGCGATCAAGTCGTTGGTGCCCGGACCAGCGAGGAGGGCACGCACAAGGCCGCTCGTGTGCCAGCCAAGTGGGCGATCCGCAAGCTCGCCGAATACCTGAGCCGCACTGACATCCCCGATCTCAACTCCGGCTTTCGAGCGTTCCGTCGGGACGTGGCCCTGCAGTTCCTCAATCTCCTCCCTGACGGATTCTCGCACGTGACCACGATGACGATGACGTTCCTGTCGAACGGCTACTCCGTCAAGTACATGAGCATCCCCTACGCCAAGAGGGCCGGCAAGTCGAAATTCCACTGGTACTCCGACACCCGGCGCTACCTCCTCCAGGTCGTTCGCATGGTGCTCACCTACGATCCGCTTCGGGTGCTCATGCCGTGGGCCGTCCTGCTCCTCGGATTCGCAACGGGCAAACTGTTCTACGATCTCGCCACCAAGGACTGGCGGGTTGGAACAAATACCCTCCTGGTGTTCGCGAGCGGATTCATCGTATTGCTCGTTGCCGTATTGGCAGATCTCATCGTTCAGGTGACCAAACCTCCATATGACGTCGACCCTGCAGCGGTTGAAGAGTCTGGATAGTCGTCATGAGTACTGCTCCGGATTCACGGTCTCGCCCGACTATCCACGTGTTCATAGGCACCAAGGCTCAGTACATCAAGACCGCGCCGCTTCTGCGGCTGATGGACGAAGAGGATGTCGACTACCGGCTGATCGATTCGGGGCAACACGCAGACCTGAGCCGAGAACTGCGGGTGGAACTGGGGATCCGAGAACCGGATGTCGTCCTCGCCAGCGGCGGCGACATCAACTCTGTCGGCCAGGCCGTGCGGTGGTCGGGACGGCTCGGCGGTCGATTGATCTCCCCGTCGAAGTTGAACGCCGAGGTGTTCGGTGGTCGAGGCGGCATCTGCGTAGTCCACGGGGACACCCCGTCGACGTTGCTCGCAGCGCTGATGGCACGGAGGGCCGGACTCGACGTCGCTCATCTCGAAGCCGGCCTCCGCTCCCACAGTTTCACGCAGCCATTTCCCGAGGAATTGATCAGGATCGCCACGATGCGCCTCAGTCGATACCTGTTCGCCCCGGACGATCTCAGCGATGGCGAATCTTGCGGATATGGGACTGTCGGACCGTGGGGTACCGACGCAGGCCAACAGCAGCGTTGAGGCCATGGCCCATGCGCTGAGCGACACACCAGTCGCTCCGATCGGTCCGGCCATCGCAACGATGCACCGTGTTGAGAACCTCAAACGCAAGGAGCGGGTGAAGGGGTTCGTCAGGCTCCTACTCAAGATCGTCCAAGACCATCCGGTACTTCTCGTCCTCCACGGACCGACGAAGCCGACGCTCGCGAAATTCGGTGTCCTGGAAACCCTGCTTGATGCCGGGATCGAGACGACTGAACTCATGCCCCACGGTGACTTCACCCGAGCGCTCGCGACCGCTCCGCTCGTGGTCACCGACGGCGGAAGCGTTCAGGAGGAATGTGCTCTCCTGGGCGTGCCGACCTTGCTCTGGCGCGGAGCGACCGAACGCCCGGACGGGCTCGGATCCAACGTCGTGCTCTCCGAGTATCGAGCGGACATCACCGCCGACTTCCTCGCCGATCTGGACGCACTCCGACGACCACCATTGGATCTGGACGCTGCTCCTTCTCGCATCGTGCTCGACACACTGCTCTCCGCCTCCCGATGAGAGCCGCGGCCGACCCGGCCGGTAACCTGGGCGTGCGTCGTCGCGGAACTCCTCCGTCGAGGAAGCCATGAACCGCAAGTACGTTGGGGCGATTGTGGCGGTGGTCGCCATCGCCGCCATGGTCGGGTATCTCGCGCTCCAGCGTGATGTTCTCGAAGCGATCCGGGCAATCCCGCTGTGGATGACGATCGTGCTGGTCGCCGTCTCCCTCGGTGCGCTCGTTGTTCAGGCCATGCAGTTCCGGGCGGCAGTGCGGATCCAGGCGATCACGATGCCGATCGGTGAGTCGACCGCGTTGACGGCAGCGAACACGATGGCCAACTACTACCTGCCCGCACGGGGCGGCATGGTGGTCCGCGCCGCCTACATGAAACGGGTCTACGGGTTCCCGCTCGCCCGGTATGGCGCGCTCACCGTCTCGATCACCGGACTGACGATCCTCGTCGCGGCGGCGATCGGTCTCATCGGGGTCATCGCAAGCGCCTCAATCAGCGGCGACATGAACCAGCGGGGCCTTCTGACGTTCGCAGGAGTTGGCATCGCTGTTGTGCTCGGGGTGGGCGCAGCCGTTCTGCTCTCCGGGTATGCAAAAGGTGACGGCCGATTCGCCGAGGTCGTCCGAGGCTTTCGCGCCGGCATGACCATGTGGGCGGAGTCCCGAGCGAACCTCGGGATATTCCTTCTCTGGACAGTCGGGCTGTTCGCAGCGCAGGGCTTCCGGCTGTGGCTCTCGTTTCGCGCCGTCGGTGTGCCGGTCGATTTCTCGGGAATGATGGTCATCCAGGCTACGGCGGCCGTTGCGTTCGTCCTCGCCCTGACCCCTGGGAACATCGGTCTCAAGGAGGGCGCCGTCGTGTTCAGCGCCAGCCTGCTCAACATCGATCCCGACCTCGCCCTCCTCGCCTCGCTGATCGACCGCGCCGCAGCGCTCATCGTCACGTTCGGCGTCGGCCTCGCGAGCGTGCGGTATCTGGCGGGGCGAACCGCGGGCGGGTTCCCCGATGAGGCGCAGGAAACGTTGTAGCGCGATCGGCCGCGGCTATCTGCACGCCGACACCGCTGAATCATCAAGGATCCAGAGTCCCTGGCCGGGGACCACATCGGCCGCTTGCGCCATCCCGGCGATTCCCGACTCTTCCGGGTCGTCCGATGAGATGAGGATCGTTCGGGCCGACGCATCGCATGGACCGTCGACGTACACCAGCGGTCGCGGTGCGAGCCGGAACTCGTAGAGGTTCCGTGCATCAGGATCGAGAAACCGCAGGTCGTAGTTGACCGGTTGGTCATCCGGCAGTTCCGAGAGCGCCGTTGGTATCTGGTTGTAGGCATCGAACCAGAACGACACGAACGGATCCCACGATGTCGTCTTGCCAACGAACGTGAACGCGACCGAGGCGACGACGATGAGGACAACGGCTGCGCTCGCCCGGTATCGAGCGAACACGGCCACTGCGAGACCGACTGCCGCGGATACGAGGGAGATTGCGATGATGTTCAACCCTTCGAGGAACACATCAGTCGTGGGGTTGACCAGCGTCTGCAATCCGAGGAGTCCGGGAATCGACAGCTTCTGAACGTTGCCGGTGAACTGCTCCGCTCCGCGCCAGATGACAAGGGCGACTCCTGCGATTGGAACCGCGACCGCGCCAATCACCCACACCTTCCAGGCGACCCTTGCCCGAACCAGCCATGCGCTTCCGGCCAGGATCAGGATTGGAGACACGCCTTCGAGGTAGCGTCCGTAGACCCGGTGATCGACACGGTTCACCTCCGAGAGCAGTCCGGCGGACAGCGCGGCGACGCCGGCGACGGCGATGAGAGCGAAGAGTGCAGTCAGCCGTGCCCCACCGCTCGAGTCGGCGAACGGGTTGAACCGTCCGATCAGCCACACCAGGGCGACGACGCCCACGATGCCGACGCCGAACGAAACCGTTGCCACATACCAGACGTGTCCGAGGCCGGTGGACAGCGTGTCGCCCAGATTCGATGGCGAGAACGACGCGATGATCGACGAAGCCGCGCCTGAGTTCGCGGCCGTTGACCCCGCCGACCACAGTCGATCGGATAGGAAATTGCTCATTGCGAGATCGCCTGCAACCACGGCTCCGGCGGACACGAGCGCGATGATCAGGGGGCGGATGGCCAGGCGCCGCGCCACGCCGGCGATCAACACGACGATCGCAAACGCCGCAGCAACCGCCATTCCCCGGCCATGAATGAACACGAGATATCCGGCGCTTCCACCGGCGGCCAGAGCGAAGAGCGATCGATTCGTTGTGAACAGTGCGAAGGTGAACGCCGCCGCAGAGAGAAACACGAAGGGGAAGAGGGCCTCGGTCCAGATGCGCCCCGGTTGCAGAAGCAGCGCAGGCGTGAGCGACACTGCGGCGGCCACGAGCAGGGCGCGTCGTCGACCCAGCCCGAAGAGGTGACGTCCCAGCCACCATGCCGGGAGCATGATGGCGATGGAGAGGATCACGTTCAGCATTGAGGCGGCCGCCCACACGACGTCAGATCGCTCGGTGATCCAGTAGATCGGGACCAACAGCAGGGAGTATCCCGCCGCGTACTCGAACGAACCGTCGAACAGCGGCTGGGCCCCTCCGGCGAGGAATCGGGCATTCCCGAGGTAGCCGAGGGCGTCGCTGTAGAGCACCGGCCCGCGGTTCCCGATCAATGCGATCACATGGATGACCGTGACGGTCAGGATGATGAGCGCGGTCGTCAGGGCTTCGTGGCGCTGCGATCCGCGAGAATCGGATTCGTCGCGGTCGAAGCCGGGGGTGTTGTCGTGGGGGGAGCTCATGTCATGCCCGTTGCCGCATTCGATGGTGGCGGCGGGTCATCGTACCGCCGCGCGGGTTGGCCTCGTGTTGCATCTGCTCAGAGGCTCGAGAGGAAGCGGTCGAGGGCCGAATCGTTGCCGGCCTCGGCTGCTCGGCGTTCTGCACGAATTCCGAGAACGCTGTCGTCCCGGCCGAGGAGATCAACCCCTTCGGCCACGTGGCGATAGGACGCGGGATCGTTGTCGACGAGCAGGCCTGCGTCTCCGAGGCGGTGGGCAAGGGATCGGACCTTGGGCGAGTAGCCAATGACAACGGCGGGTCGGCCGGCCATGACGGCCGCCACGACCGCGTGGTAGCGCATGCCGACGACAAGCCGGCTCCGAGCCACCTCGTCGAACGCGGTGTCCACCGTGGCGACCCCGGTGGTCACCGGTTGCGTCATGCGTTCGGCGATCAGGCCGTGATATCGGTCGTCGCGTTCCGCCTCGAACGCAAGGAGGTGGATCGGAAGCGATGATCGGCGTGAGAGCTCATCGAGGCCGGCGGCGGCCGCCGCAACACGCTCGTCGCCTTCGAGCGTGCGGAGATCCGAGCGGCGGGCCGGGATGAGACCCCCACTGCCGGAGAAGGGACGCAGGCAGGCAACGATTTGTTCGGCTGCGTCCGCTGTGGGAACGGGAAGCCCGTACGCGAGATCTGCCGTGACGGTGACGTTGCGAAGGCCGACTTCGGACAGGAGGCGGGCGGAGTCGTCATCGCGCACCGTCAGGGGGACGGACCGCAACGCTGAACGAACGAGGATTCGACCGGAGGCGGTATCGAGTGGCCCCGCGCCGAGGCCCAGGCCGAGGATCGGGGTACGTGTCGCCCTGGCTGCGAGTGCCCGGTGCAAGTGTGCGGGCAGGTTCCAGATTGATGTCTCATCCTGCAAGATCCCGCCCGGGCCGACAATCAGGGCATCTGTTGATCTGATCGCTCGGACCGTGCCCGCCACGTCCGACCAGCCGATGGCGTCGACGCCGTGTGCGCGCCGGGTCGCATCGGGCCTGGTGGACATCGTTGTCACAGCGGCGCCGCGCTCCGCGAGTTTGGTCGCAAGGGATCGGAAGATGAGTTCGTCGCCGGCGTTGTCGGCCCCGACCCACCCCGAAACGAGAATCCGACACGGCGCCGTCATACGTCGCTGCCTTGCCGGGTCACTTCGAACACCATCAGGCCGAGCGTTGTCGAAACGTAGCGCTGGTCTCCGGGACCCGTGTCCGGAAGCCAGGGGAGGCGTTCGATGGTGAGTTCCAGGCTGCCGACGTCGACCACGTCCCATCCGGTTGTCGCCAGCGCGCCGGCATCCGGAACCGTCTCCGCATCGGTCACGACGAAGACCCTATCTACGTCAACTTCGGCGAGAAGCTCACCGAGCTGCTCGGTGGTCAATCGCAGGTCCGGTTCTCGCGCTCCCTCGTTTCCGATCACGCGGCGCCCGAATGTCTCTGCCAGCGGGAGAGCGACGAGCCTCGCGGTGTTCAACCAGAACCAACCCTCGGGGAGGTTGTTCGAACCGATGTATATGACGGGTGTGTCGTCGGGGCTGGATGTCATTCGGTCGAGGTCTGCGATCGTCTCGTAGGCGCCGGAGAACATCGAACCGGAAGCGACCGCCAGATTCGGGCGCGATGCCTCGACACCAACAACAACCATGACGGCTACCGCCACGGCGACCGGAGCGAGCTTCCGCCATCGGCTGGTGGCACCGCCGAGACGGCTGACACCGGAAGTGACCCACTCGAGCGGACCCAAGGCGAGGAGGAGGGCGAGGGGGAAGATCTCGCTCAGGTAGTACCGCTGCCAATAGAGGTAGTAGGGGGCAACATCGTTGCTCGGGAGGTCGACGCGGACCGACTGCAGCGCGGTGAAGGCGACGACCGCTGCCGTTGCGATCCAGTAGATGACATGCCGGTCCGGATGATCGGGTGAGAAGCGGAATGCTCCGATCACGATGCCGGCGGTTGTGAGCGCAACCAGCAGCAACCCGAGGATCATGATCTTCCCTCCGGGTGATTCATAGGCGCCGGTTGATGCACGCCGGGCGATGAAGAGAATGAGACCGCCGAGCAGCACGAGGGGGGCCGCGGTCGAGAGGAGGCGAGCGAGAGACTGGTAGCTCGCGATCCAACGAGCGGCGAAGACCAAACCCCACACCGCTGCGCCTGCGCCGGCCGCGAAGATCGTGAAGACGAGCGGGTTCTGGAGGCGGCTCACGTATTCGAGGACCGAATCGGGCAGGAAGAATCCGAGTTGGTGGTCGACGAAGTATGGGGCGCTGAACGTGAGGTCGTAGAAGTAGCCGGCGGAAGAGGCAACGAAGAACGCGCCGATGAATCTCTTGGTTGTCTTCGCTGCCTGCTTGTTGAGCAGGACAAGGGCGGCGATGGCGGCCAGGATCACGACAGGGGCGAGCAGCACGGCATTGGCGCGTGCGATGGCGAGCAGGAATCCGAACGCCCCGGCGGTCAACGCAGCAGCCGGGGATCCCTCGGAGAGTGCTGTGACGAGAACGAGCAGCATCCCGATGAGCAGCACCGCCGAGAGCATCTCGGACACGGGGAACTCCGAGAACCACACGGGGAGGATGTGGAACGCTGCGACGAAGGCGACCGTCACCGTGATCCAGGGCGAGAAACCCATGCGATCCGACGTCGCGGCGACGCCGACGATGAGCAGCAGACCAAGCAGGGGCATGACATCGACGGTGTGGATGCTGCCGAATATGAGGCTTGGGACGGCCAGGGTTGCCGAGAACAGGCTGAGGAACCACTCACCGAACTGACCACCGGCAGCGACGCGATTGGCCCGGTTGACGTACTCGCCGAAGTCGGCGGTCTGGAAGATGAAGTAGATCGGATCGGTTCGGAGGAAGATCGCCGCTCCGAGGACGGCAGCCATCGCACCGCCGGCGATCGTCGCCTTCGGTGGTCGGATGCTGACCGAGTTCCGGAGCGCACCCGCCCAGAGGCCGGCAGCGACGATGCCGAGTGAGGCAATGAACCACGGGAGCGTGAACCGGTCGACGTGCACCAGTCCGACGGCAATTGCGAGCACGATGCCGAGTCCGAGAAACTGGCCCAGAACCAGTGTTGGTGCGATCTGAGCCGGGCGCCTCCGGTCGATGAGGAGCGCCGCCGGAACCCCGGGCACCGCCAGCATCACGGCGAGGACCGCGACGACGCCGAGAGTATTCAGTGTGGACATGCTCAGACCGGTGCTTGCGGATGGGTCAGGTTAGGGACGGGAGGACAATTCGCGCTCGGATCTGCCTACGACCGCTCCGGGGACAATCCGACAGCCTCGAGGAGTCGCAGCGCCGCAGTCTCGAAGTCGCGGTCGTCGACGTAGGCCAAGGCTCCGGCGGAGAGAGTCGAACGCTCCTCCGGGTCGGCGATCAGCGCTCGCATCGCACCAGCGAGTCCTACCGGATCGATGTCGGATGCAACCTTGATCGCAACGTCGCCCGGGAGATCCGCAGCCGGTCCGAGTGCTGTGACGATGGTCGGGAGACCGAACCTCAGACAGTCTCCGACAGCCGCCGAGACCTCGCCGTTGGTCGCCCGGCGAAGCTGTACGGCGATGTCCGCACGTCTCAGCCACCCTTCATATCCCGCGGCATCGATGCGCGACGTCATGATGACGCGGTCGACAAGACCTGCTGCCTCGATCAGGCCGTCGATGACCGGAGCGAGTTCGACTGCAACGTCGCCGACGATCGCGAGTCGGAGTTGCGGATCCTCGGCTGCGAGCAGGCTGAACGCCTCGACGATGAGGTCGGTGGCCTTGATCTCGTGCTGGTAGCCAAACGTGGCAATCCAACGCGCCTCGGACCGGACCTCGCTGGATTCGGTCGGCGGATACCCAAACCCGACGTCGATGATGTCGCCGTCCCGATCGGGACGCTGGAGTCGAGCCAGTTCAGCCGTGAAGGCGCTGGTCGTCAGAACCCGCTCAGCCCGGTCGATCATGGGGCCGAGGAGGTAGAGGCCGGCGTCGGCTGCTTCCTCCCACGTGAGCCACCCGATCTCACCGAGCGGCGGTTCAATACCCTGGTACTCGTCGTGGAGGAACTCGTGGAACCACTCGGGCCCGTCCTCGTAGTGCCGGCCGTACCACTCGAAGAACCCGGCGAATCGCGCTTCGTGGACCAGGACCGAACCGGGGCGCCGGGCCATGAGTTCGTAGGCTTGGGAGTGGTGCGAGCTGTTCCCCATGACGTAGACAACGGCGTCGTACGGCAGGAGAACGTCTCGCTCGAGGAGGCCCGGGCCGGTGATCAAGCGCACGCTGGGTGATCCGGGTGTTGGCTGCGATATGGGATCCTCGGCGACGAGGTCGACGTCGGCCATCGGTGCGATTGCGTGGGCAAGCCGCCACGAGTAGTCGGCGATACCGGACTCGGCGGGCGGCAGGGGAGTGACCATTGCGAGGCGAGGCCGGCGAACGACCGGTACCGCCGGTGGGCGGGCGACGAGCGCGTCGATTGCCGCGATGGTCCGGTCCGCGACCCGGTCCCATCGGAACTGCTCTCCGATGTGGGCGAGCTGCTCGCGGCGTCGCTCGTCGGCTTCCGGGGAGTTGAGCGTGTCGGCAATGCATCGAGCGATGTCGGCCGGGTCGGTGGGATCGAACTGCAATGCCGCGTCCGTGACGAGTTCGACCATGGATGACGAGTTGGATGCGATGGCGAGGGTCCCAGAGAGCACCGCCTCGGCAATCGGGAGACCGAAGCCCTCGTAGATCGAAGGGAAGACGAACAGATCGGCGCTCTGATACAACAGCGAGAGCGTCGAGTCCGGGACGAATCCGGTAAGGAGGACGCCGTCCTCGATTCCAAGCTCACGGGCCTGATTCATGAGCGACTCGCGTTCCGGGGGAAGCACCCGGCACACGATGACGAGCTGATGCTCGTTGCGCACATCAGCAGGGAGCAGCGAGTACGCCTCGAGGAGACCGGGAAGGTTCTTTCGGAAGTCAATCCCGCCGGTGTACATGAGGAAGTCTGGACGCAGGCCATCGACATCGGCGAGCGCATCCGCGAGAGCACGCCGGCGGTCCTTCGGAGGGAAGAAGTGGTCGGAGACTCCGGTTCCGATGTTGACCACTCGTTGCTCCGGAAGGCTGAGGAGCCGTATGCCATCCGTCGCCGTTGCCTCGGATATGCACAGGAGCAGATCCGCCTGGCGGACGAACTCTCGCCGCGCCCAGTGCAGCGAAGTCCAGATGGCGTCGGAGAGATAGTGTTCGGGGAAGAGCATCGGGATGAGGTCGTAGAGTGTCACCACCGTCTCGACCGACGGGTCCCGAGCCCACATCGGCCAGATCTCGTCAAGCGTCAGGTCGAACTCGAACGGCGAGGTTACGTAGTAGGCGTCCGGAGGGGCGCCGTCCACGATGGGAGCCGCGGGACGGTGCGCGCGAACGAGACCGGTGTCGAGGAACGCCTCGATTTCGGCGGGAAGGCCCCGGTTCGGATTCACCAACAGCGAGTGGACGCGGTCGGGATGATGGGCCACGATCGCTTTCACCTGTTCGAGGATGTACCGACCGATTCCGCGGCCTCTCGACGAGTACCCCTGGATCGGCTGAAGATCGATCGCGATGCGCCGCGGGTCAGACATCCGGGTGAGCGGTGATGAGTGCGACCTGCCGAGTGACGGGCGGATCGGCCGTGGGGGCGGGTGCAGGGATCTCGTCGAGAACGATCCACCCTTCTTCAGCCGGCACCGCAACCTCGACCGTGTCGATCACCCAGCCTTCGAGGAGGGCCTCGAGGTCATCCCGGTCGTACATCCGCTGGACCGGTGTGACCTCCGTCTCTCCGAACGGAATCGTCATCACGAGCAGGCCATCGGGTTCGATCCGGTCGAGCAGCATGCGCATTGCCCGATGATCGAGGCGGTCCGTGGCCGCTTCCTCTCCGTACGTTCCGAGTCCGAAGTGCTCGATCGAGGAG
Organism: uncultured Actinomycetota bacterium; assembly: GCA_963785245.1. Lineage (GTDB taxonomy): Bacteria > Actinomycetota > Acidimicrobiia > Spongiisociales > UBA5794 > JAHEEL01. The sequence goes on from CAWAUO010000019.1 coordinate 65,433, forward strand.
AGACACACGACGACGTCGAACGAAGCGTCGGTGTCCCAATCCTCGAGCGGTGTCGCGAACGTCTGGAGATTCGGATGGTGAAGGGGGTACGCCCTGAGATCGATACCAGTAACCGAGTAACCAAGCGATGCGAACTCGAGCGGCACGAGACTCTCCGAACACCCGACGTCGAGCACGGTTGAACCGGCCGCCTTCCTCGACGTGACCGCCGAGAGCACGAACGGAATCTCAACCGACCGTTCGGTGATCGCAGATAGCGAAACGTTCCCGTCGACGTACTCGACGATATCGGGCGGATTGAACCAGAGCCCGGCTTGAGACCGGAAGCCCCGGTGGCTCTCCGCATAGTTGAGCAACGCCGCGGCTCCGATCGTGAGGTCGTCCGCGCTGCCCTGGTTGCGAACCTCCGGAGGGAGGTCGGCGATGATCGGTTGGAGCAGGCCGATGTCGGTCATGAGGAAGTCGAGCTTCCTCTGGGTGTCCTGCAGATAGGCCTGTTGGGCGGCGAGCTCGCTCTCGATCCGGGTGATGCGCGTATTGGTGAGCGTGAGACCGTCGCGGATGGCCTCGTCTCTCACCGATGTTGCGTGGCTGTCCTTCCAGATTGCCTCCGCCACGGCGTCGAGCTTCGCGTACGTCTTCGCATCCGCCGACTCCAGTCTGAAGAATCGGGGATCGAAGAACTTCCGAAACACCGCCGTGAATGGTTCGAGGAGGATTCGTGCGATCTTCTTCAACATGCTGCGCACCTGACCTTCTTGGGGTTGTGACCGGGACAGGTTACCGGCGACATGGTGCGGCGGCACGGCGGAGCGGTTGGCGCAGCCATCGGTGCATGTCGATGGGTGGTGACGAACCATTAGGGTTCTCGAATCCGGCCGCCGCCCACGATAGGGGTACACGCTCATGCGGACCACGCGGTCCATCCATCGCTGTGCTTCCGGATCGGGAGCGTTGATCGGCCGTGGCTTGGACGAAGGGTCGTCTCGATGAGCGATCACCTCGATCCGCCGGACGGCCGGTCGGTTGACTGGCTCGTGGCGCTCATCATCGGCAGCGCGCTCGTCCTGCTTGCGACTGTGGTCGCCGGTCTGATCGCTGCGCTGGCCGGGTGGATGGTGCCGATCGCAGTAGCCGCTCTTGGAGTCGCCCTCGCTCTCCTCTTTGGCCTTCTCTTCCTCGTGGGAGGAGAGCGGGTGCTCATCAGGTGGAGAACTCCGATCGCCGTCCTCGCGGCCGGAGGCGTGATCGTTGCGTTCACCGTTCTTGGCGTGCGGTTTGCCGCAGAACACCTTCTCACCGACCGGGATCCCGGTGTCTATGTGACGACGGCGCGGTGGCTGGCTTCGCGTGGAACGCTCCTCGTCGAAGGAGCGATTGGCGGGTTTGCAAACGTACCGGGAATCGACGGGGTGAGCCAAGGTCACTACGGCGGCCGAACGGACGGATTGGTGTACACGCAGTTCCAGCATGGCCTGGCGGTCGCCATGGCGGTCGCCCGATGGATTGGCGGCGACTGGCTCATGCTGAAGTCGTTGGGGTTGTTCTCCGGTGCCGCACTGGCAGCGTTCTACGCGTTCGCTCGGATCGTGCTGCGGCCGTGGTGGGCGGCCGCCGCCACGGCTGGGCTTGCGGTCAACCTTGTTTTCCTGCACTTCGGGAGGGACGCATACTCGGAGTCCCTCTTCATGATCTTCTTGTTCTCGGGACTCTGGCTCCTGGATCGGGCGCGCCGCCTGGAGCAGTGGACCGGGTCGCTCCTCGCCGGCCTGATGCTGGGCGGAACGGCGCTCGTTCGCATCGACGCGTGGCTCGCGCTGTCTGGCATCGTTGCGTTCCTCTTCGTCGACGTCTGGACGGCGCGTCAAGGCTGGCGGGGCCGCGTACGGGCCGTAGCGCTCCCCGTCGGCGCGGGCATGCTGATCACGGGCGGCCTCGGCATCGTTGACCTGATGATCGCGAGCCCTGAGTACCTGAGGGACCTCATGCCGAACGTATACCGCGGAGTCGCGATCATGGGGCTTGTCGTCGGGATCGGCCTGCTGTTGTCCGTCACGTTGCGCCCGTGGACCTGGGGCAACGCTCCCGAATCCGAGATGCGGAGAAAACGCCTCGGGAACGGTGCGGCGATTCTGATCCTCGCCGGTTCAGCATTCCTCTTCTTTGTTCGCCCACTGCTGTTCGTCGAACGATCGGACGCGATGGTCGATGTCATCGAGTACTACCAACGCCTCCAAGATCTCGCGCTCGATGGCACGAGGCGCTATTGGGAGATGTCGATGCACTGGCTCTCCTGGTACCTCGGCATCGGGGGCCTCGCCGTAGGCGTCGGCGGATGGGCGTGGGCCACCCGAGAGGGATTCATGGGCCGGATGAAGCGACTCGTCCCATTCCTGCTCGCGTTCTCGACCGTCACCATCGCGTTCCTGTGGCGACCGGCCAACACGCCCGACCACCTCTGGATGATGCGACGCTTCCTCACGCTCACGATCCCCGGACTTGTGCTCTTCTGTTTCGTCCTTGCCCAGCATCTGGTTCCGGTCATCCGCAATCGATGGAACCGAACGGTCTCGGTCTCCGTTGCCACCGTGATGACGGCAGTCGTCCTCGTGCCGCCTGCGATCTTCACCGCACCGCTCGTCGATTCAACGACCCAGGTCGGCATGTATGGAACGACGAGGGACGTGTGCGCGGCGCTCGGAGACGATGCCGCCGTGCTCGTGGTCTCGAAGCGACTTCGGTCGGTCTATGAACCAGCGCTGCGCTCCTTCTGCGAGCTTCCGGTTTCCGGCGCTGCCGAGCTTCCTTCGGCCGAGACCATGGTTGAGGTCTCAACGAGTTGGGCGCAGGCGGGGAGGGAACTCTTCGTCGCCTCGATGCCCTCCGAGTCGTGCAGCGTCGATCCGATCTTCGGCACCTACATCTGGTACCCGGAGCCCGAGCGAACCCTCACGCGGAGGCCGTCCGCAGAGGTGAGCAGTCGGTTCGGAATTGCCCTGTATCGTTTCAGCGACTTCGAAGAACAACGATCGCACGGCGTGGGCCGAATGCATCGACGCGGGTCGATGATTGGCAGCGCCGGCGGGTCGAAGCAGACGCAGGGAGCCGCCATGGGAACCGACTCGGAGCCGGTGATCGAAACGATCCTCATCCTCGCCGGTTCCGGGTCGATTGCTCAGGCCCTCGCTACCGCTCGATCGGTGATTGATTCCGATCCTGCGATCAGCCCGATCCTCCTCACTACCGAACGAGTCGCACGGCACTGCGACGATTTTGACGTCCTCCTGGCGTCCGATGTCGTTCCGACGGGCTCGGTTGCAGGCGAGATCCTCTGTGATGACGATCTCCTTGCTTTCGCAGAGCCGTTCGCCATGGAGCATCTGCTCGCAGACAGAGCCGCCTTGGCCACGATCGCGGCGGGCTCGTTCGTGGTCGGAGCGCCGGGCGCCCTGGCGTTGGCACTCCGGGACCGGCAACTGGTGCTGACGGCCACGCAGGTTGTTCCGCCCTCGGACACGACCGTGCCCGCGCTCACGCTGCGGACACCGGACCACGTTGTGTCTTCTGCGGTTGTCGCCGCCGGCCGTGGGTCGCTCGACGCCCTGCACGCTTGGCAGGAGTCAATGGTCGACTCGCTGTTCGACCCGAACCAAACGCTCCCATCAGAGCTGAGGCCGGCGATCCTCGCTTCCCTGCTCGGTCGCGGAGACGTGGCGATCGAGGGGACCGGCTCGGTGATGGGCTGGGCCGACTATGCGTCGATGTCGGCCGGAGGCCGGCCGGATGTGACGACCTTCGTTGTCGATGCCACCGAACTCTGGGAACTGACCGGCGGTGATACTGAACGCGTCGGCGGCGAAATGACCCCGGCGGAGTATCGGCTCGTCGACCTGCGGGTGCACGACGGATCTCCGCTCGACCCGCTCATCGCAGGGATGCGTGAAGGCATCAAACGTGCGGGTACGCCCGAACCGACAACGCCCTATGAGGCGCTCACCCGGGAGATCCGACGAAGCTGCGACCCAACCGGAGCGATGTGGGCTCCAGGGCAGAGCGATCGATTCGAGGCGTGGTTGTACGAACGGAATCGCCACGGAGTGACCCGCATCGCCGATCTGTTCTGGTATGCCTCCGAGGGGGTGCGCTCCAGATTCCCGCAGGCACGCACCGATTCCGAGGGCTATCTCGCGTGGTGCCGGACCGACGGGAGGCGATCGCTCGGATTCGACCTTCTGAACCGGGATCCCTCGCCGGGCGTCCCCAGCGCAGCAGGCGGCGAAGAGCCCCAGGGCGGTTGGAGGAATGCCGTCGGATGGCGGTGGAATGTTGTCAAGGGTCTCGTCCCCGGCGTCGCAGCTGCGGAGGAGCGCCGCGTACTCGGCCTCGACGTCGTCTCAGGGCCGCAGGCCGGCAAGGGCACCGAGCCGCCCCATCGACTCGAGGTCGCCCGAACCCCGGCACCGTGGGGCACGTCCCCGCGCACGCTGACGCTCATCGGATGCCTCCGGGCCGAGAGCGGACTCGGACAGGCTTCGCGGCGAGCCTCCGTGCGCTCCGGGCGCTCGACATCCCGTTCTCCTACATCGACACGAGTGAGAAGTACCCCTCGCGCAACTCGGCGGCGATCGGTCTCGATCGGTCGACGTTCGGTGCCACGGGCGACGTGAACCTGATCCACGCAAATGCGATGGAGATCGTCAAGATGAACGACTCCGTATTCCGCCACCGGTTCGGGGGGCGCTTCAACGCCGCCATGTGGTTCTGGGAAGCGGGGAATCTGCCCGCATGGAAGCTCGCCGCGTTCGACCGTGTGGACGAGCTATGGGTTGCGAGTTCATATCTCGCGGACGTCCTGGGCCAGTACGGGCGGGTTCCCGTCCACAACATCGGTCTCGCCTCTCCGTTGCCGGAGGGGCGAACCGTCGATCGATCTCGACTCGGATTCACCGAGGACGAGTTCGTGTTCCTCTTCGTCTACGACGCCCTCTCGTCGCACGGAAGGAAGAACCCCGAACTGGCAGCCCAGGCGTTCATCGACGCCTTCGGTCCAGAGTTCACCGATGTTCGATTCGTCGTCAAGGCATCGAATCTCAACAAGCTGCCGGTTGATCGGGAACGATTGATGAAGATGGCAGCGGCGACGCCTGCAATCACCGTCATCGACCGGTACATGGATCACGAAGAGGTGTACGACCTGATGGCGGCTGCCGACGTCTATGTCTCCCTCCACGCGGCCGAGGGCTACGGCCTGACGATTCTTGAAGCCATGAGCCTCGGAACGCCGGCGATCTGCACCGGGTACTCGGGGAACGTCGACTTCACGACGCCGGACAATTCCTGGCTCGTCGACTACGACCTCATCAGAACCGAAGAGATCGCCGGGCCGTATCCGAAAGGATCGATCTGGGCATTGCCGGATGGTGAGCATGCGGCAATGCTGATGAGGCATGCGGCGACGCGCCCCGAGGAGGTCGCTACGAAGGCAGTTGCAGCGAGAGCGGCAGCCACCGAAGCCGCTTCTCTCGATCGCTACGCCGGCGACCTCGGACTCCACTTGAGTCGCGTGCTGTAGCCGGCGGGATGGGAGCTTGCGGGCGGCGGAAAGGCCGGTCGGATTCCTGCGGCATGTTCGTTCAGCGGTCGCGGATCGACCGGTATACGGCTTCCAGGTGCCGGGCGGCCTTTGCCCACGAGTAGCTCTCGCCGACCTTTCTGAAGCCGGCGAGACCCATGGACCGAGCGCGATCCGGGTCGGCGAGGCACGCAATGATTGCTTCGGCCATCGCCCGGTCGTCGTCGGGGCCGACGAGGAGACCATCGACCCCATCGGTGACCACGTCGCGCATGGTCGGGGTGTCGAGAGCGACGACTGGCGTCGCCGATGCCCATGCTTCGAGGAGCACGATGCCGAACGATTCGACGGTTGATGGGAGCACAAGCACCGAAGCGGAACGCAGCAGTCCTTGTTTGTCCGAATCTGAGAAGTCGGGGAGGAAATCGACCGTGCCGGTTCCCGACCGTGCCGCAGCACTCGTCAGAACGGCTTGGATGCCGGCCGTCTCCAGGGTGCTGGCACCGGCGAGGATCACATGCGCATCGGGAACGGTGCGCCAGACGGTGTCCATGGAACGGGCGAGTCGGTCGATGCCCTTCGACGCCGCGATTCGACCGAGGTACAGCACCGTCGGTGGCCCCGTCGTCTGTTCTGGTGGATTGGTCGGGGCGACGACGCCTGGCGGGATGACATGGATCCGATCCGGTTCAGCTCCGTACCCGTCGACGAGTCGAGTGGCTTCGTGTGCCGTCATGGCCACCACCGCGTCGGCCGCCGGCAACAGTCGCCGTACGTCATCGAACGGCCAATATGGATCATCCTCGTGGAGCAACGGCATCCATGCCAACGGGAACGGGTCGCGGCGGTGGATCTCAAATGCGATCCGCACGTTCTCGAACAGATGAGGCAGGGCGAGCACCACGTCCGGTCGGAACGCTTCGATCTCGGTTCGGATGGCGGCCGACAATCGCGCGTTGACCGATCGTCGCAGACGATTGGCGGTCGGCGTTGCGCTGTACGGGTCGCGCCGGTACGCCACGTTCCCGACGCGATATGCAATGCCGGGATCGATCCGCCGAACCGACACGCCGTCGATCGTCTGATTCGAGTCATCGGAGGGCCCGATGCCGAACCGGTAGAGGCCTTCCGGGGTGGCGAGGTTCGCTACGACGACCCGGACATCGTGTCCGCGGGCCGCGAGGCCCTCGCTCAATCCAGCGATCAGGTCTTCGGCCCCGCCGTGTGCCGGGGGGTACCCGTGGGGAACATGGAGGATCTTCATTCGGTCGCTTCTCTGGCTTCGTGGTGTGTGCGGGGTATTCTCACAGGATTCGACCACGGGAGAACGACCATGCCGAAGCGTGCGCTCATTACGGGTGTTACCGGACAGGACGGTTCCTACCTCGCCGAGTACCTCATCAACGAGGGCTACGACGTTCACGGGACGATCCGTACCACCACCCAGGACCTCGCTGAGACACGGATCGGGGCCATCGTCAAAGGCGACGATCCCGCACTCTCCGTGCACGTAACCGACCTCGGAGACTCGGCATCGTTGATGCGGCTGATCTCTGAGATCAAGCCCGACGAGGTCTACAATCTCGGCGCGCAGTCTCACGTCCGTGCATCATTCGACCAGCCCATCCACACGGGAGACATCACCGGAGTCGGAGCCGTACGCCTGCTCGAGGCGATTCGCCAGATCGACCCGGAGATTCGCTTCTACCAGGCCTCGTCGAGTGAGATGTTTGGATCGACGCCTCCGCCGCAAGGCGAAGACACGCACTTCCATCCCCGGAGCCCGTACGCCGTTGCGAAGGTCTTCGCGTATTGGTCGACGATCAACTACCGAGAAGCCTACGGAATACACGCAAGCAACGGGATTCTCTTCAACCACGAGAGCCCCCGCCGGGGCAAGGAGTTCGTGACGCGGAAGATCACGTCGACCATCCCGCTGCTTGTGACCGGAGAACAGAAGGAGTTGCGTCTCGGCAACCTCGATGCGCGACGCGACTGGGGCCACGCCAGGGACTACGTCAAGGCGATGCAGGCGATGCTCCAACTCGATGAACCGATGGACGTCGTCGTCGGGACCGGCGAGGCCCACTCTGTCAGGGATTTCCTGGACGCGGCCTTCAGCCTCGTCGACCTGGACTGGCAGGAGTATGTCGTGGTGGATCCGCAGTTCTTCCGGCCTGCCGAGGTGGACTACCTCTGTGCCGACATCACGAAGGTGAGGGAGACCGTCGGGTGGGAGCCCGAAACGACGTTCACGGAACTCGTCGAAGAGATGGTGATCGCCGACATGGCAGCGCACGGACTCGAGGTCTGAGTGAAGCACGGTCCCATCGCCGTCACCGGTGCCGCCGGCTTCGTCGGCCGGAACGTCGTACGCTCGCTGGCAAATCGCGGGGACAGCGTCGTCGCGATCGTTCGGCCGGAAGACGCAATACCGGAGACGTTCCCGGCCGAAGTGCGGGCGCTCGACGCCGGCAATGAAGTTGCGCTTGCGACGGCGTTTGGTGACGTTTCGCGAGTCGTTCATCTCGCGGCCCGTTCGGGCGGGATCCAACTGCAGGAGTCGACACACCACAGCCTGTACGCCGAGAACCGTCGCTTGACCGATTCGGTGCTCGGAGCCGCCCAAGCGAACGGCATCGATCGAGTGTTCATCGCGTCGTCTGCGGTCGTCTATCGGGACTCGGTTTCCGGAACCATCGACGAAGACGATCCGATCGTTGGCCCCGGCGATGCACCGACCGGCTACGCCTGGTCGAAAGCGACGGACGAGGTTTTCGCCGGCTGGTCGAAGCGATCAGATGCGATCGAGACCGTCGTCGGCCGTTTCGGGAACATCTACGGCCCCGAGGCGTCGTTCGACCCGGCCCGCTCGACGGTGGTCCACGGCCTGATCTCCCGGATGGTCGACGCACCGGAGCATGGGAGCGTCACCGTATGGGGCGATGGCTCTGCCGTGCGCAGTTTCATCCACGTTCAAGACGTGGCCGCAGCGATCGAACGGATCCTTGATGAGGGCGAACCAGGAACCGCCTACAACGTCGACACATCCGATGCGGTCACGATCCGGGATCTGGCGCTCATGATCAAGGACCTCGCGGCACCGACCGTCACGCTCGAGTTCGACGTGACCAAGCCGGCCGGTCCGAGCCGCCGCGTCCCCAACAGCGACCGACTCAGATCTCTCGGATTTGTCCCGAAGATGCCGCTCGCTGCCGGGCTCGCCTCCACGATCGACTGGTACAGGACCCACCGTGACTCCGCTTGATCGCACCGAATGATGAGGCGTGCCGTCTGGGCGCTCGGTTCACGGTTGCCTGCGTCGGTCCGTCGCTTCGCGAAGGTCGTTCCTGGATCTGGTCGGTTGCGGCAGATGGCGACCGGCCGGCCGGGCGGTCCTATGCCGCGCTCCGGAACTCGACGGCCGGTGGTGTACCTCCCGACGTGGGCGCGATGGGACGTGATGCGTCAGCGTCCGCAGTTCCTCCTCGAGGCCTTCGCCGACGCTGGGCACCCCGTCTACTTCGTCGATCCCCGTGAGCGGGCGCAGCGATCGAGCGGGGGAGTCTCGATCGTCCCTTCGCTCGATGAGGTCCCCGGGGAGCACGTCATCCTCTACGTTCACTTCGCGCCACTGAGGGAGCTGATCAACCGATTCAGCGATGCCATCGTTGTGTACGACATCCTCGATGACCTGTCCATCTACGAGGCCGACGAAGTCGGGATCCCCACGGAGCGGACCGTCGCGTACCACCACCCGTTCCTCGTGGATCGAGCGAACCAGGTGATCGCTTCGAACGCCGTCCTCGAGGAACGTCACCGGCCGGAGCGGAGCGATGTGATCCTCGTCGAGAACGGTGTCGATGCCGGGCAGTTCTCGAAGCCGGCCCGCCGACCGGCGGACCTCCCGGCCGGTGATGGACCGCTCATCGGGTACCGGGGTGCGATCGCTCAATGGTTTGACTTCGATCTCCTGCGTGCCGTTGCCGGCGCTGAACCGGGATGGCGGTTCGTCCTCGTCGGCCCCATCGACGACCGCGTGGCTGCCCAGGTCGATCGGCTGTCAGACCTTCCGAACGTGACCTTCATGGGGGAGCGCGCCTCTGACGCTATGCCGAGCTACGCGCAGGCGTTTGATGTCGAAGCGGTGTGGTTCGTCGTTGATGAATTGACCCGGGGTGTCACGCCCCTCAAGGTCTACGAGGCGCTCGCCGCGGGCACTCCCGTCGTGTCGACACCCTTGCCGGCATGTGAAGCCATTCCCGTCGTCCGAACGGCCGGAGGTCCGCAGGCCTTCGCTCAGGCACTCGCCGAAGCGCAGGAAGACGCATTGGATCCGGCGTGGCTGGCTCGGGCCTCGACCACGGCACGTGCCGCAGACTGGTCGCGCCGACTCGATCCGCTTCTGGTTCGTCTCGATGAGACGAACCAACGGCAGGTGCCATGAGCCGCCACGTCGTCTTCGTCACGACCGAGTATGACCCGGTCGTCCCCGGCGGCGCCGGCGCGGTCGTCGCGGGACTCGATCGACTGCTCAGCGAATCCGGGGTCGTGGTCACCGTCGTGCTGGTCACCGACGCCCAGGTAGCGGGTCAGCCCGGGCTTGTCGTCGTTGACCCCGCGCCGGCAGACGGCAGGAGGGCTACGGCCGAAGCGGCATCCAAGGCGGCATTCGAAGCGGTACTCGGACTCGCCCACGATCATCCGGCCGATCTCATCGAGTTCCAGGACTTCGAGGGACTCGCCTTCTGGACGCTCACCCACCGCAACGGGACGCCGCTCGAGACGACACCGATCGTGGTTCGCTACCACCTCCCAGCCGATCATATCCTCGACGCGATCGGCGCCGTACGACCTGAATTCAACGTGGTGCGTGTGATGGAGCGAGCGTCGCTTCGCAGCGCCGACGCTGTGATCGTTCAGGCACCCTCAATGGCCGAAACGATCTGCGAGCGATACGGGACCGAACGGGAACGGATCGTTCACGGGACCCCCCCGATAGCCGGAGTCGACCGAGTCGGCGGCGACCGGTCACCGGCCCCGCGCCTTGTCGTTGTCGGTCGCCTCAGCGAGCAGAAGGGCACACACGATGCGGTTCGCTCCCTTGGCCCGATTCTCGAGGCAAATCCCGATCTCACCCTCGAGTTCGTTGGCAGCGATGGATGGAGCGCCACAGCCGACATGCCGATGAGGGATTGGGCCGCGACGCTGGCGTCCCCGGGCGTACGGGGCCAGATCGTGTTCACCGATCCGGTTCCCCGCGAGGATCTCCCGGCGTACCTGTCGGGAGCCTGGGCTGTGCTCGTGCCGAGCCGGCTTGAGAGCTTCTGCCTTGCCGCCCACGAGGCCCGGGCGATGGGCCTCCCGCTCATCGCCCGCAACCTCCCGGCTGTTGCGGACTACTTCGATGAGGAGCACGGTGCATTGCTCTACGACGGCACCGACGGTGACCTTCGCCGTGTCGTGTCCGAGGCCATGGCCGAACCCATCAGTCCTCGACGAGCCTCGCGCGGCACCCCTGCCGGTCGTACGGCGATCCCGTGCCTTGCCTATCTTGGTGATCTTCCAACGCCCCGACACCCGCAGAGCCAAGCGGGCCTCGCGACGGCTGCGCTCCATCGGCTCGACGAAGAGGTCGAAGACGCCGGACCCGGGCTCCGATGGAACGCGGCGGTTCGCCGCGGCGCCTTCTGAGGGTGATGCCGGACTCAGTGGCCAGAGCAGCCGTCACGATCGTGCCGAAACGGTTGAAGGACCGATTCAGGGATGTGGCTTCCTGGCCGGCAGAACAACAACGAAGGCGACTGGAGGAGCGAAGAGCCGCGGTTCGCGCCCGGATCGCCGAGGGGGCATTTCGGACGGCGGAATCACCGAGGGTCTCGATCATCATGCCCTGCTTCAACCACGGTCGATTCGTTGGGGATGCTCTCGTCTCGGTCTTCGAGCAGAGCTACGAATCGTGGGAAGTCGTTGTTGTCGATGACGGTTCAACCGATCCGGAGACCATCGCGGTTCTCGCGGATCTGGACCTTCCCCGCGTCGAAGTCCTCCATCAGGACAACGCGGGACTGCCGGCCGCCAGGAACACTGGAATCCGCGCATCGCGAGGTGAGTTCATCGTCCCACTCGACGCCGATGATGAACTCCTCCCGAACTATCTCAGCCGGATGGTCGAGACGCTCGACGCCGATCCCCATGCTGCGTTCGCTCACTGCTGGGCCGAACTGTTCGGCGATGTGAACTGGGTGTGGGCGACCCGCCCGTACAACCCCTACACGGAACTCCTCACCAACTCGGTCCTGCAGACGGCAACGATGCGGCGGGCAGCTTGGGACGAGGTCGGCGGCTACGACGAAACGATGCTGGGGGGAAACGAGGATTGGGAGCTGTGGATCCGCTACCAGGAGGCCGGATGGGGGAACCGTCAGATCCGCGAGCCCCTCTATCGGTATCGCAAAGAAGGTATCTCCATGAGCGTGACGAACGAGGCCGCATTCGATGAGGGCAGGCGCCGCATCATTGATCGGCATCCGGCCCTCTACGAACCGACCGCGATCCGTCTGTCAAAGGCCGAAGAATTACCCGCTTCTCTCCGTGATCACCGATTCGGTTGTAGCACCCGAGGGACTGGCGCCTACGGCGATATCCAGACTCGTCGACGGCACAGCGGGACGGTGCGCCTCGGTTGCCGCCGCAAGCGGGAAGTACGTGGCGTTCTGGGATGGCGAAACGACCGACAACCTGGCGATGCTGATGGATCGACTGGAACGGGATCCGAGCTTGGGGGCGGTGACTGACGGCAGCCTGACCGTCTACCGGCGTTGGGAACTGCTCGACCCAAACACCGGGCTCGATCTCGGCATCGTGCCGTCTCCAGATCGGTGCCCGGAGGACGACTGGATCGTGCCGACCGAAATGGGCGTCGCTGGTCGAGTTCTCCCCGTCGTGCGTCAACGGCCGGAGGAAGAGGGCCGCTCCCTGGCTGGGTGGATGCCCGATGAGCGCATCCGATCGATTCAAGCGATTCGTTCGGCCGCTGATCCCTGATCGCCTCATGGCCCGGTTCCGGCTGGCACAGCACTCACGCCAGGTGCGAACGAACATCGACGTCGTGGTCAGCGACCCAGGGGAGCGGAGGCGGTGGCTGGCGACTACACCGGACACCTACCGCGTCGTCGATGCGCCATTGCCTATCGACGACGGGGCAATGGTTCGCGACATCGATGTATTCGGCAGAGATTCCGAGACGGCGATCCAACTACTCGGGTTCCCTGGCGTCGAGGTCGGTGTCGTGGCCCGAGTCGACGCTCCAGCGATCGTCGGGCGGAGGCGGACGGAACCGCGACTTGGACCCGATAGCGATTGCCGCATCTTCCGCGGTGGTAACCGAGGTTGGCGGTGCGCCGGATGGAGAGGGAGCGCTGCCAGGCTTGCTCGAACGAGTCCGTGACGCCGGGCGGAGAATCGCGCTCCTTCCGGTCGCCGCCGCCTCCCTGTGGACGCTTCCCGAGCGGACCCATCTCCGAGCACGCCCGTCGTAATCCTCTCAGCAGTTCCGATGCACGATATCGGCGGCGGTTCACGAGCGACGCAGCTGGCACTCGAGTTCGTCGGGCGTGGATGCCACGTCACCTATGTCGCCCTTTACGGAACTCAGGAGTCTACGGATCTCGGCCTCCGGTTCATCCACCCACACCTTGAGCAGGTCCGTGCCGACGCGTTCGACGCCGACGATCTTCTCTCGCGCGTCGCCGGACCCGGTCTCGTTGTCGCTGAGGTCCCGCGGCCGGCTATCGGCCACCGGTCGATACCTCTGCGCGAGAGCGGGTGGACCGTCGTATACGACATCATCGACGACTGGAGCGATCCCGCCCTGGGTGGCGATTGGTACGACGTCGAAACCGAGGCGTGGTTTATGCGATCGGCGGATCAGGTCATCGCTTCAGCTGTCGATCTGGCGAACCGGTCGGAGCGAATGGGGGCGACCGCGGCCGTCGTCCCGAACGCAGTGTCAATGCCGAGCTCTTCGGTGATCGACCGAAGAGGCAATCCCGCTGGATTTCCCAATCGGGGACGGTCCGGTCTTCGGCTACGTCGGGTCGCTGTACGGAGGGTGGTTCGATTGGGTTGCCCTCGAGCGTCTCGCGGTCTCGTTCCCGGAGGCTCGGATCGTCATGATCGGCGATGACAAGACAGGTCATCCTGCGATGCCAACGAACGTCTTCTTTCTCGGTCTCAAGGCGCAGTTCGAGCTTCCGGCATACGTGAGGCGGTTCGATGTGGGCCTGCTGCCGTTCATCGTCTCGGACATGACACATGCGGTGAGTCCCCTCAAGGTCTTCGAGTACCTCGCATCGGGCGTGCCGGTGGCGGCTCCACCGCTCCGCGCCCTCGATGGGCTGGACGGAGTCGCCGTGAACGAGGATCTCGCTGAGGCGGTCCGGCTGCGCTCTCGGCGTGCGCAGCCCGATGCCGCATCGATGATCGACCAGCACTCCTGGAGCGAGCGCGTAGCGAGGATCATCGAACTCGCAGGGGTCGACACAGCCGGCGGCGAGCACTCCGGTGCTGAATCGTTCGGAGACCGGCGATTCACTACGGGAAGAACGCTCGCGTCGTGGACATGCACGCCGAGCTCGCGACGGCGACGCGACTGAGACTCAGGAGACCGTCGGGGTCGCAGGCAGGCGTCCCAACCGAGTAGTACGCCAGGCCGGTCGGATGCGACGTCGGCAGGATCGTAGAGATTCCGCAGGTCGACGATCACGGGCGATGCGCAAGCTCCGCCTGATCCGGCCGAGGTCGAGTGTGGCGAACTCGCTCCACTCGGTCAGGATGATCAGGCCGTCGGCGTTCTCACGCGGCTTCGTAGGGATCCCGAACCAATACAGCGGATGGGAGAACCTCGCCGAGCGCGTTCCATCCCCTGCGGGTCGTAGGCACGGACGGTTGCACCGAGACCGATGAGGCCGCGGATGATCTCGATGGCGGGACTCTCCCTGAGGTCGTCGGTGTTGGCCTTGAACGTGACGCCGAGAGTACCGATGTCGAGGCCGGCGACGGTGCCGCCGAGGGCGTTGACGACCTTGTCGATCATCTGTGATCTTGCGATTGTGATTCACATCGACGGCGGCTGCGACGATCCGCGAGGGGGCGCCATGGGTACGGCTCTCGTGAAGCAGAGCCTGCGTGTCCTTGGGAAAGCACGATCCGCCATACCCGGGCCCGGCACGCAGAAATGACTCGGAGATCCGGGAGTCCATCCCCATGCCGGTGGCGACATCGCCGATCGAGGCTCCGGTCTGTTCGCAGAGGTCCGCCATCTCATTGATGAACGCCAATTTGGTGGCAAGGAAGGTGTTCGAGGCATACTTGACGAGTTCCGCCGTTTCGAGGTCCGTGAACAGCGCCGGCGCGTCCAGCGCGGAGCAGCGGTTGGTAGATGTGTCGGAGCGTGGCTTCGGCAGCTGGGTCGATGGATCCGATGACGATCCGATCGGGGTGCATGAAGTCCTCGACCGCGGCTCCTTGCTTCAGGAATTCCGGGTTGGATCCGACCGGGGGTTGGAGGTCGGGTCGGAGTTCGGCGAGCGTCTCCGAAATGCGTCGCGTCGTTCCCAACGGGCACCGTCGATTTCATCATCACGGCGGTATCGGGATCGAGATAGTGGGGCCAGGGCTGCGACGGCGGCATCGACCTGCGAGAGGTCGGCCTTGGCCCGATCCTGACGAAGGCGTGCCGACGGCGATGAACACGGCCTTCGCTGCGGTGATGGATGTCTCATAGTCAGTCGTGAAGTCGGATACGGTCCGCCTGTCGCGCCCGGTCGAAATGAGGCCACTCGAGGCCGGGTTCGAAGATCGGGATGGCTCCGGACTGCAACGCCGCCACCTTCTCTTCGTCGGTATCGAGGCAGGTGACGTTGTGTCCGAGTTCGGCGAAGCAGGCTCCGGTGACGAGACCGACGTAGCCGGTTCCGATGACAGTGATATCCATGAACCGCGGAGTCTACGTGTCTGCGGGGGGCGGCCTCTCCTTCCGCCGACGACGAGGGTGGGGACGAGAGCTATCGGGTGTACGAGGTCGATTCCGTCAAGCAACGAAGGCGGCGAACCGCTCCTCGGCGATCGTGTCGTGAGCGTTCAGCCATGCGATCGCCCGCTGAACAGCCTCGGACCGATTCTCGAGAAGGAGGGCCGCTCGCTCGGCGATCGCTCGTGGATTGTCTGCTTCGGCGACCGTCGTCATGGCGTAGAGGTCGGGATCGTCGACGAACAGCGACGAGGTCGCCGAGACGAGGCACGGCACGCCCGACAGATACGACTCCATGGGTGACATCGGATGGCACTCCGAGAGCGTCACGTTGAAGTTGACGTCCATGCTTGCCTGGAGACCGATGAACGAGTCCCACGGGACACTCCCGTGTTCCACGATGCTGAGACCGTCCAGATACCCGACGTCGGGGAGTCGGGTCACGTGCGCGGTGGCGCCGATCATGGCGACCGCGGCGAGTTGCGTCGCTACGTTCTTGCGCCAGTAGGGATCGAGGAAGACGCCGACGTGGAGGCCGGGACCAAGATCCGCTGTCTCATAGTCTGGCAATTCCGGAACCCGGTTCGGAACGTATGCCGCGGGATATCCCAATGCCCGGAATGCCTCCGCCAGTCCTTCCTTGACGAATCCGACGCGCTGAACGAGGCCGCGGTCGACAAGCGAGAACGCATCGGTGATCGATTCGACCTCGCCGGCGTCGGTACCGTGCTGGGCCATCGACGAGTGGGAGATGATCCGGACCGCGATACCGCGTTCTGCCGCCGCTTCGATCAACGCTGCGGCCCCGGGAGGCCATGCTTGGACGACGAGGGTCGAGGCGCCGTGCGTCTTCAATTCCTCGGCGAGCGCGGTCGCGTGGGTCGTGAAATCCGTCGACTCGATGATCGGAGTCCGGAACGCGCGGGTAGCGGTCCGTACGCCGTGCCAATTTGGATGGCAGACCTGAACAGTCGTCGGGTCGACATCGTTCCATGAGGAGAACGAGCGACTCACCGATGCGGGCTCCGTTGCGGGTGGCTTGGCTACGAATCTGCGGATGCGATCAACCATCGACGAGGCTCACAATGGCGTCGACACAGTTCTGCGGCGCCGAAGCATCGCCGTACGGCGAGGGGATGAGCGCAAGCTCCTGGTGCAGGCTGTCGAGTCTGCCGAGCCAATCACCTGCAACGGCGCCGATTGTCGGACCCGGGTCCACCAGTTCGGCGAAGGTTCCGAGAACTTCTGGTCGTTCCGTGGAGCGTCGCACCACGATGAGCGGACGCTTGTAGACCGAGACCTCCTCCTGCACGCCGCCCGAATCGGAGACCAGCAACGCCGATTCGGATCCAAGGGCAAGAAAATCTTGATAGCCGATGGGATCGACGACGATCAGCCGATCGAGTAACGACGCGAACCCGAACTCGTCGACGCGGCGGATCGTCCGGGGATGGAGTGGCAGCAACACCGGGATGGGGAGGGCCGCGAGTTCGGTGAGGATGCGTCGGAGATGTTCGGGATCGTCGACGTTCTCGGGCCGGTGGAACGTTGAGAGCACGAAGCCACCGGGTCGAACCCCGAACCGGTCGAGGGTGGTTGCTCGTTCTGGTCTCGTCGGGAAGGAGTCGCTCGACGGCCTCGACGACCGTGTTGCCGGTGACGAAGACCCGACGCTCGTCGATTCGTTCGGCGACGAGGTTCTCCCGGTTCAGGGCGGTGGGTGCGAGACAGAGGTCGGCGAGGTGGTCTGCGACGACCCGGTTGTGCTCCTCGGGCATCCGGCGATCGAAGCTCCTCAGACCCGCTTCGACGTGGACCAAGGGAACGTCGGCGGCGTTCGCGGCCAGTGCCCCGGCGGCGACCGTGTTGGTATCGCCCTGGACAACGACGGCGAGCGGACGGTCTTCTGCGAACAGGGCATCGATACCCTCGGTTGCACGGCCGATTTGGGTGCCGCGACGTTCCGCACCGATCCCGATGTGGAGGTCGGGCCGGGTCATGCCGAACTCGTCGAAGAAGATGCCGGACAACTCCGGGTCGTAATGTTGGCCTGTGTAGATCACGCGGGCTGCGGGTCCGAGGAGGCGGACGAGGCCCGCGAGTTTGACGATCTCCGGGCGTGTACCGAGGACAACGGCAACGGATCGGTCGGGGAGTTCGGTCACCGTGAGTCCTGCCTGCTCCTTGTACGCGGTACGCTGCGGATCCTCATGCTACGGCTTCTCGCACTCATCCCGCAGGCGACGATCGCCGCCCTCGCCGGCTACAACATGGTCGTCGCTCTGGGGGGTTGGAAGAATCGGACTCCGGCACCTTCCGCCGGGGCGCGGAAGATGCGGGTTGTCATCCCAGCTCACAATGAGGGCGTCGTGATTGGCAACCTCGTCTCCGATCTTCAGGCTCAGGAGTATCCGTCCGACCTGGTCGAGATCGTCGTCATTGCCGACCGCTGCACCGATAACACCGTGCGTGCTGCCGGGCCGGTTCGCGTCGTTGAACGCAATCAAGGCCCGGAGGGGAAGGGGCCCGCGTTGGCCTGGTACCTGGAGCGTGAACCGCTCGACCCGGCGGAGATCCTGATCGTCTTTGACGCCGACAATCGGGTTCCCCCCAATGTGCTCCGACGGATCGCAGACGAGATTACCTCTGGGCACGACATCGTCCAGTGCTACCTCGACGTGACAAACCCGGACGAGTCTCCCTTGGCTCTCGCCTCAGCCTTGTCCTATTGGGCCGGGAATCGCATGGTCCAGCTTGCTCGTTCGAACCTCGGCTGGTCGGCAGATCTGGGCGGAACGGGCATGGCCTTTACGGGCGATGTTCTTGCCGAGGTGGGGGGCTTCGGCGACAGCCTGACGGAGGACCAGGAACTCGGTGTGTGGTTCGCTCTGGCCGGACGGAAGGTCGAATGGCTCCATGACGTTCGGATCTACGACGAGAAGCCCGCCGAGGCCGCCTCTGCCGTCCGCCAGCGGGCGAGATGGATGGCGGGACGGCGGACGGTCGCACGCCGGTATCTCCGGCGGATCTGGCGGGAAGCCGCTTCGCAGCGTTCGTTGCGCCTGTTCGATGTCGGTCTGCGGTTGGTGCAACCGGGAAGGTCGTTCATCGCTGCGCTGTCCGGCGGTCTTGCGCTGTCCGCCTGGTTGACGCGTTCCCGGCGGCTGTTCCCGTGGCCGATCTGGGGTGCGATCACCCTGGTGCAGTTCCTGGTCCCGATCCCGTTCCTCGCCCGCGACGGCGTCGCACCGAAGCATCTGGTCCGCTACCCGTTCCTGGCGATCCTCGCCATCCTGTGGATCCCGGCTCGTATCGCAAGTGCCATGGCCAGCGGCTGGGGCCACACCGTCCACACCGGTAGTGCTAGGAGTCGAGGGAGCGGCGGACCGGCCCCGGACCCCGGACCAGACCCCACAGAAGACCGAGGCCGTACGACGCGTGCATGATCGCTGCTGCGGTCATCACCCCGGCGACGGATCCCCGCGATCGGATTCCGACGAAGAGCAGCCACGCCAACCACACACCGGCGAGAGCGATCATCGGCCACCACACTGAGGTTGCGATGGCGAGGATCGCAAACGCAACGAGCCCCAAGAGAAGGAGTGCCGGCGCGAGCGGACGCAGGGAGGGGAGCCGACGGTTCGCCCACAGCATCTCGGCTTTGCCGTTTCCATATCGGAGGTACTGCCTCCGCAGCGCCGACGGTGAGTTGCGAGGCGTGTACATCGACCTGATCGCCGGATCGACCAACACGACCTGTCCTTCGGATCGCCAGCGAGCATAGATGTCGGCATCTTCGGCCGTGCCGGACGGGAATGTACGAAACCCGCCGATCGCCATGAAGTCCGATTTCCGAAATGCGCCCAGATAGACGGTGTCGACTTCCTCGCGCGCTCGAGCGTGGTGAAACCGGGCCGGAAGGACGAGAGGAGAGTTCATCGCACCCGCGACCGAGGCGGCGAATCCGTGCGCGGCCACCGGATTCATCGGCCCGCCCACGGCGACCGCTTCCGTTTCGGTGAGTGCGAGAACCGAAGTCCGGACGTAGTCCGTGTCGTAGAGCGTGTGCCCGTCGGCTCGGATCAGGATCTCGCCGGTAGCCCGTGTCGCTGCGAGGTTCAGTCCCGACGGTTGGCGGCGCTTCGGATTGTCGAGAACCACGATGCGCGGATCCTGGTCGGCGCGTTCCTTGAGACGCTCCCGCGTGCCGTCCTTCGAACCCCCATCCGCAACGACGATTTCGAGCGTACCGTTGTACCGCTGTTCGGCGAGCGAGTCGATGACGCCGTCGATGTTCGCAATCTCATCGAGCACGGGGAGAATGATGCTTACAGGTGGAGACGGCACGTTGCGACAGGTTACCGATGCCCGTCGGGTCTGCCGCTCGTTCACGATCGCAACCCGCCCGATACCGAGGGCATCTCCCAACTCCGAGCCTCAATGTTTCCTCGCACGGCAGCCGATAGGGACTCCATGCGTCACACCGATTTCGTTCGCCTCCGACCACTCGGACTCTTCTTCTCCGTGGTGCTGCTTGCCTCAACGCTGGCGGTGTTCCTACCGGAAGCTGAGGCCGGCAGCACGATCGAGGTTCCTGCCGCCGGTCGCGTGGACGGCGGGATCTACTCGACCGAATGGTCGATCTCGACCGACCTGGATGCGCTCGCCTCGGCGACCGGCAAGCGTATGACGTTCGGCGGCACCTTCCACAACATCAACGAGAACGACCACCTCACCAACTCCTGGTCGAACACCCGCGAGATCCTCGACGAGGTGTGGAAAGGGAAAGCGACCCCGTTCGCGAATGTCGGTATCGACGCCTCTGTCGATCAAATCGCCCGCGGGACATTCGACGCGAAGATCGCTGTGTGGGCAACCCACGTGAAGCAGTACCTCGATTTGGGCGGCGGCCGCAGCGTCATCATCGCTCCGCTTCAGGAGATGAATCTCGAAGTGACTCCGTGGGGGTGTGACCCGGGGAGCTACCGGACGGCATATCGGAAGTTCGTCGACACATTCCGATCGTTGGGGTTGGACGACACAATGGTGCGGTGGTCGTTCGCACCGAACAACTGGACGTCACCCGCTTGCGGCTCGATTGCCGACTACTACCCCGGTGATACCTACGTCGACGTGATCGGGATCTCCGCCTACAACTGGGGGAGGTGCGTCGGAACTCGCTGGGAATCTCCCGCACAGGTCTACGGACCGGCATTGAAGGAACTGCGGACGACGGTCAGCGCCTCCAAGCCGTACGTCATCGCCCAGACGGCGGCGCCACGTTCTTCGGCATGCGGAGGGGACCAGGACCATTGGATCGACAACGCCTTCACCTATCTCTCGGGTGATCCGAACGTCGTCGGGCTGATCTGGTTCAACTTCGACAAGGAGACCGACTGGCGCATATGGGCGAAGCCAACCGTGTCCGCCGGGTGGCGCGATGCAATGGCGAGATCATCCACGACGTACGAATGGCCGCTGGACTCCTGGTTCGCGCACGGCGATCTCGCCGTGCCGGTGTCCAGCGTTCGCGGCGACGATGTCGTCGTGCTCGGAGGGCCGGCTGCCGTTTCCGACGACGCGCTGTACGACATCGCTGGAGCGCTCGGCGGCATGCCGGGCCGGATCGCCGGGGCCAACCGCTACTCGACGGCAGCGCGCGTCTCGCGAGCGCTCTTCAGCCCCGGCGTCTCTGCGGCATACGTTGTCACGGGTGAGGATTTCGCAGATGCTCTGTCAACAGGGGCAGCAGCCGCCAGCGTGGACGGGCCGCTGCTGCTCGTCAGAAGAGACACCATCCCAGCAGAGACGCGGGCCGAACTGACACGTCTCCGTCCTGAGCGAATCTACGTCGCCGGTGGCCCGGTCGTCGTCTCGCCGACCGTCGTCGACGATCTCGGGGAATACGCCGTTTCGGGGACCGTCCATCGACTCGCCGGCGCAGACCGGTACGGGACGGCTTCCGCCGTGGCCACCACGGCGTACCCGAATGGCGTCGGAGCGGTCTACCTGGCGTCGGGGCTCGGGTTCGCAGACGCGCTCGCGGCGGGAGCAGCCGCCGTGACCGTCGATGGAGCGGTGCTGCTCTCCACTCCCGACCATCTCCCGGCGGAGACGGTCGCTGCGATTCGGAGGCTGACGCCGTCGGAGGTCGTCCTCGTCGGCGGGACGTCCGAGCTTGCGTCCGACGATCGAAGCCGAGGTGCGAAACCTCGGTATCGCCAGGGTGCGGCGAATCGCGGGATCGGACCGGTATGCAACGTCTGCGATCATCGCATCTGAGACCTTCACCGGGGGAGCACCTTCGGTGCTGCTGGCCACCGCGATGGCCTATCCGGATGCTCTTGCCGGGGTGGCGGCGGCAGGCAAACTCAACGTCCCCTTCCTGCTCACCGACCCGGTCGAGACCCCGCCCGTCATCATCGATGAGCTCAGGCGAATCCTGAAGTAGGTCGGACGCGAGTGCTTCAGAGTTGTGCAGAGACGGTTCCTACACTCTCGCCGCATGAAACTCCTTCCCAAGATTCTGCTTGTTGTCGTCGCGCTCGCGACCATTGCGAGCGCCTGCTCCACGAGCGATGCCGCTGAACCGTCCACAACGACATTCGCCGAGCTAACGACGTCGTCCGAGGCGACGACGACTTCGTCGACAACGACGACAAGCACCACGACCACGACGACGACAACGACGATCGCTCCCGGTATCGCGCCCACCATCAACGGCCTTCCCGGCGCAGACGGGACCGGGGATCGCCGCGTCGTCGGCGTCAAGATCGACAACCATCCGAACGCCCGCCCGCAATCCGGACTCGAGATCGCCGATGCTGCGTACGAGATCCCTGTTGAAGGGGGGCTTACCCGATTCATCGCCTTGTTCCAACAATCCGATAGCGAGTATGTGGGACCGAATCGATCCGGTCGACCCACCGATTCGAGAGTCATGAAGGCCCTTGGCGGTCCCCTCCAGATTTCCGGTGCCCAGCCGTGGGTCCAGAACGTCTTCCGATCAGATGGGACCCTCGTCGTCTATGACAACGGCGTCACGACCTACCGCATGGGGCACCGCTCTGCCCCGCACAATCTCTACACATCAACGCCCGCCATTCGCACCTTCGCCGACGATCGAGGCTGGTCGGATGACGCGCCGCCGGCGCTCTTCGTTTACGGAGATGATCCGGCAGCCGCCGTCGAGTCGGCCGAGTCAATCACCTTTGACTGGTCCGATGCGCCAGACATTGTCTGGGAGTGGGACGGAGAGCAGTATCTGCGATTCAACGGGACGAGCCCTCACGAGTGGGTCGACGAAGACGGTGAGACCGGCCAGGTCGCATTCGATACGCTCGTCGTGATCTATGCCGACCGATACACCGCCAAGGATCCCTCCGGTCAGGGCTCATCCGTTCCGGCGATGACGACGACCGGCTCCGGCGAGGCATTGGTGTTCTACGGCGGAGGCGTTGTCGAGGCAACTTGGGAACGCGAGACGATTGACGACACGATTCGTGTGGTTGACACCGCGGGCGATGACCTTGTGCTGCCCCCAGGCCGCGTCTGGATCAACATCTTCCCGAACGGCCGCTCGATCGCCTGGGAGTAGCCGGTGGCATCGATCGCCGAAGTCGCATCTCTGGTTCACTCCGGTGCCGTGACGGCGGTCGATACGGTAGCTGCCGCACTTGATGCCGCTGAAGCGACGCAGTCGGCCCTGAACGCCTTCACCTCGATCGATCGCACCGGGGCACTGGAGCAAGCTGCCCGAGTGGATCGCTTGATCTCAACTGGTCGCGACCCGGGTCCGCTTGCCGGCGTGCCGATTGGCCTCAAGGACCTCATCGATCAACGCGGGAAACGAACGACCAATGGGGCTGCGTTCGAAACAGCCCCCGCCGTCGGTTCGGCCACCGTCGTGAAGCGCCTGGAGGATGCGGGCGCCGTCATCATCGGACGCACCGGCCTCCACGAATTCGCATTCGGGTTCACATCCGAGAACCCGCACTTCGGACCGGTCCGAAACCCGTGGGATCTGAGCCTGTCGCCCGGCGGTTCCTCCGGCGGGTCGGCTGCTGCCGTCGCAGCCGGCGTTGTGCCGGCCGCGATCGGCACCGACACCGGGGGATCGGTCCGCGTGCCGGCCGCGTTGTGCGGCGTCGTGGGATTGAAGGTCACCCACGGACGAGTGCCTCTGACCGGTGTCACGCCCCTCGCCCCGTCGTTGGACACCGTGGGGCCGATCACGCGCACCGTGAGTGATGCGGCTGCGGTCTACGCTGCGATCGCCGGCGACGACCCGCATGACCCATGGTCGGCGTCCCGGACCGTCGAATCTGCCGGTGATGCCCGCGACCCGTCGACGATCCTGGTCGGAGTTCTCAAGCAGTGGATGCTCGCCCCGACCGACTACGCGACGCGCGAAGCCTTCCATGAAGCCGTCGCTCGCTTCGTCGCAGTCGGCGCATCGGTTGAGACGGTCGACGAACCGGGGCTTGCTATCACCGAGGCCGCAGGTCTCGCTTCCTCTGGTGAGATCTTCCGCATACATCGAGACCGGTGGGAGCGGTACCCGGATCAGTACGGTCGCGATGTCGCCGCCCGCCTTGCCAAGGCGAGCACCGTCGAACTCGACACCATGGTCGACGTCATGGCGTGGGACTCCCGCGCACGACACGCGCTCGCCCGCCTCTTCCACCGTTTCGACATCTTGATCACCCCCACGGTCGGGTCGAGCAGAAAGATGATCGGCGAGGCGGACATGGAGATCGGTACGGATCGGATCTTCCACCGAGCGGTGCTTGCCCAGAACACGTGGCCGATCAACCGTGTCGGCAATCCCGCGCTCGCTCTGCCGATCGAGAGCGGTGCAACGCCACCGGCGAGCCTTCAGCTGATCGGCCCGCGGTGGGGAGAAGCCGCTCTGCTCGAGATCGGACTCGGCCTCGAGTCGGCCGGCGTCGTCGGCGTCGGGCGGCCGCCGACTCGTATCTGAGCATGGCGTGCGGGGCGTCTGCAGAGATCGCCGTTGACCACACGAAAAGGGCATAGACTCACTGCCTGTATACGGGGGACGGTCCATCCCGATCCTCCACTCGCGATGAGGAGCACAACCGTGTCATCAGGCACCGACACCGAATTCCAGCCGACACCGGAGAAGATCGATCGGGTCGTGATCCGCTTCGCCGGCGACTCCGGTGACGGCATGCAATTGGCCGGAACCCAATTCACCGCCAGCTCTGCGATGTTCGGCAACGACCTCGCGACGCTCCCGAATTTCCCCGCAGAAATTCGCGCGCCTGCCGGCACGATCGCCGGAGTCTCCTCGTTCCAGGTGCACATCGCCGACTGGGACATCCTCACACCGGGGGATCGCCCCGACTGCCTGATCGCCATGAACCCGGCGGCGCTGAAGGCGAATATCGACGACCTCAAGCCTGGTGCGTTGATCATCGTCAATAGGGATGCGTTCAATGAGCGGAACCTTGCCAAGGCGGACTACGAAGCCAGTCCACTCAAGGATGGTTCCTTGACCGGGTTCCATGTCCTGACGGCTCCGATGGAGGAACTCACCAAGCAGGCATTGGTGGGTACCGGGGTGAAGGGTCGGGCGGTGCTGCGGTCGAAGAACTTCTTCGCGCTGGGGTTGATGTCCTGGATGTACTCCCGCCCGCTCGCTCCGGTCGAAGAGTGGAATGCCGGCAAGTTCGGCGCTGATAGCCCGGTTGCCGCGGCAAACCTGGCGGCGCTCCGTGCCGGCTACAACTACGGCATCACGACGGAGGAGTTCCACCACACCTTCGAGGTGAAGCCAGCTTCGCTGCCGCAAGGGGAGTACACCAACGTCACCGGGAACGCAGCACTCGCATGGGGGCTCATCGCCGGTGCGCGAGCCGCCGACCTGCCGCTGTTCCTCGGGTCGTATCCGATCACACCGGCCACCTCGATTCTCGAAGAACTGGCGAAGCAGAAACACTTCGGCGTGAAGACGTTCCAGGCCGAGGACGAGATTGCCGCTGTCGGCACCGCCATCGGGGCAGCGTTCGCAGGGAACCTGGCCGCCACGACGACGTCGGGTCCCGGGCTTGCGCTGAAGTCCGAAGAGCATCAGCCTCGCCTTCATGATGGAGTTGCCGCTGATCGTGATCGACGTACAGCGGGCCGGTCCGTCAACCGGCATGCCGACGAGGGTGGAGCAATCCGATCTCCTCTTCGCGATGTACGGTCGCCACGGAGAGGCGCCGCTTCCCGTCATCGCCGCGGCGACGCCGGCCGACGCGTTCTCAACGGCCATCGAGGCGGCGCGGATCGCGACCAAGTACATGACGCCGGTGATCCTCCTCTCGGACGGATACGTCGCGAACTCGTCCGAGCCGTGGCTGATTCCGGACGTGGCCGACCTTCCGAAGTTCCCGGTCTCGTTCACAACGAAGCCGAACGACGGCGACACGTTCCTGCCATACGTTCGGGATCCCGAAACCCATGCTCGCCCGTGGGCGATCCCGGGTACGCCAGGTCTCGAGCACCGACTCGGAGGTCTCGAGAAGCAGAACCTCACCGGCGCCGTCGCGTACGACGGTGAGAACCATCAGCTGATGACCGAACTGCGCGCGGCGAAGATCGATGCGATCCGCAAGGACATCCCACCGATCACGGTCCACGGAGACGCCGATGCGAAGATCCTCGTTCTCGGATGGGGCTCGACGTTCGGTGCTATTCGAGCGGGCGTGCTCAACGCGCGCAGGAATGGACTGTCGGTCGCCCACGCCCAGATCCGTCACCTCAACCCGCTCCCGCCGGACCTTGGCGATGTGCTCGAAGGACGCGAAGTGGTGCTGATACCCGAACTCAACGCCGGCCAATTCGCGAAGCTGATCCGAGCCGAGTACCTGGTCGACGCTGTGACACTCAGCAAGATGGAAGGTGACCCGTTCAAGTCGGGTGAGATCGAAGACAAACTCGTAGAACTCTGCCGGGGGCTCAACTCATGACGATCGATGTGAAGGACTACACGAGGTCCGACTTCCAGGCTGCGCAGGAGGTGCGTTGGTGCCCGGGCTGCGGGGACTACACGATCCTCGCATCGGTGCAGACGTTCCTCGCCGAGATGGGGATCGCCCGGGAGAACCACGTGTTCATCTCGGGCATCGGCTGCTCGAGCCGATTCCCGTACTACGTGAACACCTACGGCATGCACGGAATCCATGGGCGTGCGCCGGCCATCGCGTCGGGCGTCGCGAGTGCCAATCCCGATCTCACCGTGTGGGTGATCACGGGTGACGGCGACGGACTCTCGATTGGCGGGAACCACCTGATCCACGCGCTGCGTCGCAACGTCGACCTGAACATCCTGCTGTTCAACAACCAGATCTACGGCCTCACCAAGGGGCAGTACTCGCCGACGTCCGAGCTGGGGAAAAAGACAAAGACATCTCCGATGGGATCGATCGACTACCCGTTCAACCCGGTGAGCCTTGCCTTGGGAGCCGAGGCAACGTTCGTTGCCCGAACGATCGACATGGACCGGACTCACATGGTCGACGTGCTTCGAGCGGCATCGGAGCATCGCGGCACATCGTTCATCGAGATCTACCAGAACTGCAACGTCTTCAACGACAAGGCGTTCATCGAACTCACGAGCCGTGAGACGCGCGACGACAACCGCGTGTATCTCGAGCACGGCAAGCCGATCCTGTTCGGCCCGGACAACGAGTTCGGGATTCGCATCGGCGAATTGGGTGCCGAGATCGTCGAAGTCTCGGCGGTCGGAATCGGCGCCATCCAGGTGCACAACGCCGAGGACCCTGAGCCGGGTGTGGCGTTCGCCCTGAGCCGCCTGTCGCGCGGGCCCCACGGTCCGACGCCGCTCGGCATCTTCCGTGATGTGAAGCGGGCGGTCTACGAAGACATGATGGTCTCCCACATCGCCGAGGCGCAGGCCGCGCGCGGAACCGGCGACCTTGCGGCATTGTTGCGTTCCGGCGGCACGTGGACGAGCGAGTAGGGGTCCCTCGGGGACTTTGCGAATGGCTTGGTCATTCGAACTCGCAGGGGGTATGCTGGAAGCAGTCCGGATCGACAATCGGACTCAGGGGCGATATCAAGGGGTATGCTTCTGACGCTGGCTACGCGAAGTCGGGCCAGGTAGTTGTACATGTAAGCGAGTAAGAAAAGGAGGGTGTCTCGATATGAGCGCTCTTTCCGTACGGAGGCCGCTATCGGTCCTTGCGGTGTTGGCGATGGTCGCGACGTTGTTGTTCGCGGTCGCCAGTACTTCAAGCGCAGCGGATCCGATCAAGCCGAATAGTCCGGCTACGTTCAGTGCCTGTCCCGACAATGCAGATATCCCGGATGCCGGATTCACCGACATTCCGACCGCATCCTTCTTTGATGATGCCGTCAACTGTCTCGCGTACTACACGGTGACGACAGGGACGACGCCGACGACGTATGGTCCGGCTGACGACGTGACACGTGCGCAGATGGCCGTGTTCCTGTATCGCATGGCCGGTGTGGCCGGTGTGGTGCTCGACAGCACGCCTCCGGATGCTGGTTTCACCGACATCTAGTGAGTTGAGCGCCGAGGCCCAGACGGCCATCAACGCGTTGGCTGACAAGGGCATCGTCAAGGGCAAGACGGCCACGACGTATGCGCCGGCCGACACGGTCTGGCGTCAGCAGATGGCGTTGTTCCTCGACCCGATTCTCGGATGCCGCTTCGGCACCGACGGCTGGTCCTGGCGGTGTCCAGGCCAAGGCCACGTGGCGAAGACTGACGGAACGAAGTCCAACTTCACCGATCTTGGGACCGTCACAGTCGAGGCCAACAAGGCCATCAATAGAGGTGTTCCATCTCGGTGTTGCCGCCGGAAACACGGCGACGACGTTCGATCCGCTTGGCAACGTGAACCGTGGCCAGATGTCGCTGTTCCTGACCCGTCTCGCGGCGCACATGAACGTGCGTCCGGCCGGTGTGAACATTCAGGCTGACTCCGACGACGGGCAACGACATCGTGCCGGCCGCCGGCGGACCTGACGAGTCGACATTTCGGTGACGGTCCGTACACGCGGACTTCACGCCGGCATTGCGAACACGGTCGTCGATCAGTTCGCGTTTCGCCACGACGACCAACCTGGCCACCGACGCCATTCAGCAGCGACGGAACCTGCAAAGCCGGACACTGTTCGGCATCCAGACTGCCAGATGGCTCCTCCCCGGCACCCCTGCGCCCTCGATGCAATCGATTCGGCAACGGACGGGTTCGGCAACTGGCAACGCCGTACGTCCTGCTCGACGCCAGCCGGGTGTACCGCACGATGGTGTATGCCTGGACCGGCGCCACGGGTGCCAAGTTCGACAAGGACACCACGCACGTACTCGATGGTGACCATCAAGCCGACGGCTGTCGGCCGATGGCTACACGTTCAAGCTCGATGGTTCGACGACGAACGCCGCAGGGCAACAAGTTCGGCGAGACAGCGACGTGGGTGATCCAGGTCACGGACGATGACAAGGCCATTGCCCAGGCCGGTTGGGCGTTCACACTCACCACAACGGCACATCGACTACCTGGGCAACGTTCAGATCACGACGGGCATCAAGCTGAAGACGGATGCCAACGGGCAGATCGTCGTCACGCAGACCAAGACGGACCCGGACACCCCGACGACCGGTCAGACGGAATGGTTCGCAGGGCGATTCCGTTGGCGCCGGCCGCGTTGACCCTGGATCCGGTGGGGCCGATGGACCCCTCCGGATGATCTGGTCGGATGCCGACTTCGGTAGCGACATCGGTGACGGTGACGACGCCGACCGAGTACGCGGTGACGGCCAACAACGCTACGAACTCGGTGACGGCGCTGGTCAAGGACCAGAACGGGAATCCGATGCCGAACGTCGCGGTCGAGTTCACCTCGGACAATGATGCGACTGCTGCAGCCATTGGGGTGGGGGCCGTTCCGGTCACTCGCACCACCGATAGCCAAGGCAAGGCGATACTGACCTACGCGTGGAAGTGGTCCGGTACCGACAAGGAAGATAACTCTGCCTTGGAGGAGATTCGACGTCCGGGTGGATCCTGCCGGCGCCAACTTCACCAGCCTCGACAACCCGTTCTACTGGGTGGTCGTGGCCCCGAGTGTGCCGGGGGGCACTGGACTGCTCCCGGTCTTGGTGGCGGACGAGACCGCCAAGGCTGTGGTTGGCTATGTCGACGGTGGAGCAGGCATTGCGTATCACTGGTTCCAGTGGGACGCCAACGACCAGTTCTTCCAGCCGACTGCCGGCCTGGGTAACGGTATCAGTCAGGCTGACTTCGAGAAGCGCATGTGGACGTTCAACGACGTTCCGTCGGTAGCGACGAACTTCGATGTCACCCCATACGAGTCGGCGGCATCGGGAATCAGCCAGTGGGTGGTTAACCCGTAGCCACTACCTGACCGATCAAGCGAAAGGACGTGGACCCCCGCACGGCGGGGGTCCACTCGCGTCCGCAGGGTTCCGACGGTTTGGCTTGCGGACGCTGGTCAAGGGTTCCGGCGTGTGCACGCGCGGTCCGGCACCGTTGCGTGTAGCCGTCGGAGGGATGGCGCGACCCTTGGCGGCCGCCAATTGCTCCGTCGGCAACGATCCATAGTCCGTCTGCAGCGACCACCTCCACCCGTGGCTGCAGAGGAGGTGTCGGGGCCCTTCGAGAACGTATGGCGGCTTCTGGCTCGCCGTTCTCGGCATCGGCGGTGTTCCGAATTGGCAGACGTTTCCGCGCATCCCGGCGTCTCAGACGGGGTTTCGGCCACGTTCACCGTCTCGGGCGATGGTGATGCTCGGAACCCGCGGGAGTATCGCGGTGCCGGCGGATGCCACGGGTTCGCCGTGATCAGTACTAAAATGCACTTGGGCAGCCGACCGACATAGGTCGCAGGAGAACATCGATGCGTAACTACTTCAGGTTGTCTGCCGTCCTCGGCGGATCCATCATTGCCACCATGTTGCTGTTCGGCGCTGCAACGAGCGAACGCGGGCCGCACGCGGCCGCTGTCGAAATCGCCATGACGCCGGGACCCGGATCCGCTGCAGGTGACTCCTTTACGCTCACGGAGGTCGTCGAGGCGCCGTTCACAATGGCCGGCTTCACGTGGGAGGGAGAAGCACCTGATTCCGTCTGGTACCGCGTCGGTGACGGCATCGGGTGGTCGCAGTGGAACGAACTCTATTTCGACGTTGGTCACGGTCCCGATCCGGGTACCTCCGAATACGAGAGCCAGCGCTTCGGTACCGATGCTGTCTATGTCGGGGAGCAGGATCGTATCCAGTTCCGATTCTCCGGATTCGCTCCGAGCGACGGTCGAGCGACGCTCATCGACACAACGACACGCACGCAGCCGTTGGTCGAGCAGGTTCTCGACCACTTCGTCCCGGCGACAGCGGATGCTGTACCAGCGCGGCCGAGCATCAGGCCTCGCGCCGACTGGGATCCCGCCGACCAGTGCCCACCCGCGAGACTCCCGAGGAGATTCAGGTGATGATGGCGGTCGTGCACCACACGGGAATCGATCGTTCATACCGTGCGAGTGAGGTTCCCAACATTCTTCTCGCGTACTGCTTGTATCACCGGAACTCGAGGGGCTACGACGATGTGGCCTACAACCTGTTCGTAGACCGGTTTGGAACGGTATGGGAGGGCCGAGCGGGTGGTGTCGACAAGGGTATCCGAGGTGGGCACACCGCGGGATTCAGCAGCTACTCGACCGGCATTGCCCTCATCGGCAACTACACGAGGACGTCCCCCTCATCGGCACAGCGGACCGCCCTCGAGGGCCTGCTCGCCTGGAAACTGGGCGTCCACAATCTCGACCCGGAGGGGACCACCACCGTTGTGTCGAAGGGTTCCTACAAGCACGACGAGGGTGTCACCGTCACCGTGCCGGTGATCAACGGTCATCGCGATCTTCAGAACACCGCCTGCCCCGGGACTGTCATGTACAACGCTCTTCCGTCGAGCCGTAGCCGGGTCGCGACCATGTGGAAGCCACTGCCCGATGACTACTACTCGGCGCGGTTGTCGGCAGTTTCATGGGAGACGAAGCCCAGACGGTGCGGTCTATCGCACGTCTGACGGTACATGGTCGGTCACCGACGGCGGCTCGGGAGCGACGTCGGTCTGGCATGACGGACCGGACGGCGCCCGGTTCGATTCGGCCGTGACCGCCGATCTCGATGGCGACGGCAGGGATTCGATCTTCACCCGATCCGGAGCGACGGTGACCGAACTGCGGAGTGGGCTCGGGAGGCTTCTCGGCGGCAACAGTCGGATCATTGTCGTCGGCAACGCGGAGGCGGCAGCCCGGCGATCGCGGACCTCACGGGGGAGGGCGCCAGCGCTGTCGTGTACGTGAACTCGTCCGGCGCCTCGACGTGGTGAGCTCCGCCGGAATCGGGCGTTGGGGGACGCTCGGTGGTGGGTTCTCGTTCATCGTGGCCGGCGATTTCAATGGTGATGGTTTCGACGACGTTGCCGGGTTCTCCGCGAGGGGGCGGGTTGCGTTGTCGCACCGTCGAACGGGAGCGCGTTTGGAGCGGCGGCGACGTGGGCAGACATCACTCCGGATTCCGGATGGCGGTACGTCGTTGCCGGAGATTTCGAGTGGCGACGGTGTTCGACGACATCGCAGCGTTCCACGATTCCTCGCAGACCTGGCATCTCCTTCGGTCGAGCGGTAGCGCGTTCGATGCCGGGCGCACGGTCACGACGCCATCGACCGATCATTGGTCTGAGGCATTCTCCGTTCGACTACGGCGGCGATGGAACGGAAGAAGTGGTTGCCCTCGACGCCTACACGGGATCGTGGTTCCTGGGACGATTCGATGGCGTAACGCCGTTCTTCGCCGAACTCGAGGATGCGCCGTTCCGTACGACAATCGTTCAGCCGTCGGCGACCGGCGGTGGGACTTCGTTCCTCTCATGGTTTGGCCAGGAAGCAAACTGGATTCGAACCCGCCTCGGCTACGGTCTCGGCGGCGAGTCCGATGCGACACAGCGGGTGTTTGGCCCGTCCAAGTACTCCACCTCGGCAGCGATCTCCCGCACTGCCTTTGGCTCCGCCGACGTCGTGTACATCGCTACCGGAGACAAGTATCCGGATGCCCTTGCCGGCGGCGCCGCCGCAGCGGTTGACGGCGCGCCGGTCCTTCTGACGTCGCGGTCCAGTCTCGACGGCGCCGTCGCCGATGAGATCAGACGGCTCAAGCCGCGCACGATCGTGATTCTGGGTGGACCGGCCGCGATCTCAGAGACCGTGGGAAGTCAACTGGCGGCGCTCGCTCCAGAAGGCGCCGTCAGGTACGGCGGGGTCGATCGATATGAGACGGCGGCACTGGTTTCCCGGGCATCGTTCGAACCCGGCGTAGGCACGGTATACATCGCAACAGGACTCAACTTCCCCGACGCCCTCGCTGGCGTCCCTGCGGCCGGAACCGCCGGGGCCCCGATCCTGCTCGTCAGAGAGCACGTGCCGGCTGTGACCGCTGCAGAATTGGAGCGCCTCCGGCCCTCCAAGATCGTCATCCTCGGAGGTCCTGTGGCCGTTTCCGAGCGGGTGAAGAGCGATCTCGCACGCTACACCCCCGGTTCGGTCACGCGTCTTGCGGGGCACGATCGCTATGCGACCGCGGCGGCCGTCTCGGCGAGCGCCTTCCCAGGGGGAGCCGATACGGCCTTCGTTGCCATCGGGACCAACTTCCCGGATGCCGTGGCGGCCGGCGCGGCTGCCTACGAACTCGGCGGTCCCCTGTTGCTGGTGAACCCGAGTGCAGCGCCCGGATCGATCGTGAACGAACTCCGGCGCCTTCAGGCGAAGCGCATCGTTGTCATCGGTAGCGAGTCGGTGGTTGCTCCTGAGGTGATCAAGGCGATGGAGGGCATTGGCGAAGGCGCACTCACACAGCGGCTGGCGGCGCTCCCTCGCCCATAGCGAACGGCGGCTGAGACTCGAACGCAGCACGTGTAGCGGCCCGCCGGGAATCTCGCGGAAACGGGGCGGCGCTACGCCACCCCCTCATGCACCTCGCGTCGGCAATCAGGGGATATCGCCGATGCCTGTGGTTGGCTCGTCCAGCGAGAGCGTCGT
Organism: uncultured Actinomycetota bacterium; assembly: GCA_963785245.1. Taxonomy (GTDB): domain Bacteria; phylum Actinomycetota; class Acidimicrobiia; order Spongiisociales; family UBA5794; genus JAHEEL01. The sequence continues at coordinate 99,152 of CAWAUO010000019.1, forward strand.
CCGAGCGTCTACGGGTTGAGCGAAATGAGACCGGATCCAGCGCACATAGCCCATACCGTCACCGTTGGGCTGATCGTGGTGGCACCTGTATTCGTCCATGTGACCCGCCAGGTCGTAGTACCGAGTGGTTGGCTGGTCGCCATGAGGAGTTGCTTGTAGGTTGATTGGCCGCCGCCCGAGACGACGTACTTCTTGACCGGGCAGACGTTGTCGAGGGTGACCTGTGCGCCCGGGGCGATGTTGGTGTAATTCGCCGATTTCGACTGCCATTCGGCGTTGAACACGAAGTCCGTGCCGTCCTTGCCATCGAGTGTGCCGGCGTCGACGACGCGCTTGGCAGCGAGACGGTGCATGAATGCCGCCATCTGCTGTCGGGTGACGTTGTCTTCCGGGCAGTACTCCGTGCCGGCACTGTTGCAGCCATTGGTGATGCCTGCGGTCTTCATCCAATTGATGTCGTCGACGAAGATGCTGGAGTCGGGGACGTCGTTGAACAGACTTGTGGCAGCGTGCGCGGTGAGCGGAATCATCACGACGAGCGCTGATGCCGCGATCAGGATCATTCTGCGTGGTTTCATAGCGGTGACCTCTCAGGTGGGTGGGCGGCTTCGGGAATCCGAGCCGCGGTGCGGCCTGCGGTTCGCATGAGTTGGTGGTCCGTCGGCGCACCCCCTTTCGGATCCCACGGCCGGAAGTGTGCGGGGTCTCTTCTGACTCAACCGTCTGGTGATATCGCGGGCCAGGGCATTCCGGCCCTAGGTCGCGATCGGCGATTCGAGGTACACCGGGGAATACCCAGCGATGCCGGCGGGCCGTACTGGCAGAGGACGCATCGCGAAGTAGGCGCTAGTCCCGAGACGACCGGAGAGCGGAGACAACATCCTGTCCGCCGAGGATGAAGGCGGGTATCGCGAGAGCGATCCAACCCGAGGCACGAATGATCGCTGCGGCGGCCGCACCCTGAGCAAGGGGCACTCCGAAGAGCGCCGCCAGGCCCGTGAAGCCGAGTTCCTGGATTCCGAGGTTGCCCGGAGTGAGAACCACGAACGAGGTCGCCTGCACTAGGGCGTACAACGCAATGACTTCTCCTGGCCCCACCGATGCTCCCACGGTCGACAGAACGACGCCGTAGAGGGCGACTACGACTGCGAGTGTCACCACCCAGGCAGCAACGAACCGGTAGATGAGTCCGGGTTCGCGGATTGCGCTCACAGCCGAGCCCAGGAGGTCACGAAGAATCCTGACCGGTGCCAGCCACGTCCGGTCTGGCAGTTCGAATCGATCCAGCGCCCACCACAGGAGCATCGGTGCTGCAACAACAATCAGGGCAAGGCAGAGCAGCACCCAGGGTGTTGCGGTCACTCCCGCGCTGTTGTCTTCCGGATCAATCGCCATGAGGAGCGAAGCCAGACCGAGGTTGAGCGAGATGCTCATGATGAGGAACAGCACCATCGATCCAACGAAGTCAACGTATCCGATGCCGAAGTCGATCTTGAGGCGCATGGCCCGATACACGTTTCCGGATTGTGGGATGAGTGAATTGAGGAAGCGCCCGATGACGAATATCCGGAACCACGCGAACACGGGGAGCCGTTTCCGCCCGGCCGATTCGACCACGACTTGCTGCCGGTAGCTCTCCGGGACAAGGTAGAGCCCCTGCAGGAGTAGGAGAATGAGGATCGCAGCCGGGGAGATGCTCCGAAGTGCTTCGAGGGAGTCGACATCGCGGATGACCAGCCACCCCAGGATCCCGAGCGCAGCAGCGAGAATGCCGAATGACAGCCAGACCGGGATTCGTATGGGTTCCCGGTGGCTGCTCATCGGCCGTCTCTCGCTGACTCGAGGACACCCAGCATGGTCTCCACCGTTTCTGCCCACTCGAATCGACGCTCGACGAATGACCGGCCAGCGGCTCCCATTGACGTACGCAGCGCGGGTCTGGAGGCAAGCTCGACAATGGCATCGGAGAGAGCGACGGGATCACGAGGTGGGATGAGCATTCCGGTCGTGCCTTGGACGCACACGTCTGGTACTCCGCCGACATCGGTCGCGACGACCGGCAGGCCCACTGCAGAAGCTTCGAGGATCACGACTCCGAAAGACTCCGGGACGATTGTCGGGTTCACGACGACGTCGAAGGAACCCATCAGCGCCGGGACATCGTCGTGGGGCACCTTGCCAACGAATGCCACGTGTGAGACGAGCCCGAGACTCCCAACGAGCGCTCGGAGCCGGGCGTCCTCGGAACCGGCCCCGGCGATCACGAGGCGAGCATCGGGCACGATCTTGACGATGGGAACCATTGCCCGGATCGCTACATCGATGCCGTAGCGCGGTTCGAGGGATTTCACCACACCGATAGTGAACGGTTCATCCGTTCGATCCATCCGCAACGCGGGATTGAACTGCGCCGTATCGACACCGAACGGCACAATGTCTACCACCGATCCGGAAGACGCGCGTTCTGTCCAGTCGGCCAGGTAGCGACTTGCCGCTGTGATCCGGTCAGCGCCGGCGATCGCCCAGCGATTCAGCAATCGGGTCAGCGCCCCGAGACGCCTGCCGTCGGGAGGTATGACGTCGGAGCCCCACGCCGTGAGGACGATCGGGCGCATGCTTCCGATCCTGGCCACAGTCCCGCTCGTGGTGACGAAGTGGGGATTCACGACATCGGGGGAGCAGGCACGCACCGCGCTTCTGGCCGAGGCAGCGAGGCGCAGGTACGAGAGGAGCGTCCAGATCGGGCTCGGGGAATTCGCGGGCCCAACTGCGATGGTACGGACATCGACTCCCGGGATGGCTGCCGACCGGATCGAGACCACACTCACCTTGTGCCCCGCGTCTCGGTAGGCCTCGGCCCATCGCTGAAGGTGGACGGCCGTCGCATTGCCGACCATGCAGATTCGCATCAGGCGTCCGGTGTCGTACGGAGCCCGTCGAGGTGCTGGATCATCCAGGAAGTGACATCGATCTTCTCGGTCAGCATGAGCATACGAGCATCCTCTGCGCCCTCAGCGTCTGGGTGAGCAGCCGCCTCTTCGGACGCTGCGAGCGCGGCGTTGAAATCTTTCGGCTGGAAATGCTCCACCAATCCATAACGGCGTTCGAGATCGTCCACGTAGCCGCGGCTGGTCTGCGCAATGTGGATGGACGGGTGTGCCGAGGACGGCCGATTCGCTGGCCATCGTCGACGACTCTCCCACGTACAGGCTCGCGTATGCGAGGACGTGGTGGACGTCCTCGACCGGTCCAGCCAGCCGCAGCGGCTCGAGTTGGCTCGGGAGGCGACCTTCCGAGCTGATGACGACGCCTCCGTGTTTCCGGAGACGTTCGACGAGCGCGACCTTCTGCGCGGCGTCAAGCGCCACTTCTCCACCGTCGTGAGAGGACTCCCACGAGACGAATCGGACGACGGTGAACGGATCGTTCGGCGACAGTCCGAATCCCGCAAGGTGATCAGTGTCTGGTGTGAATCGATCGGGATGCAGGTACGCAAGTTCGTGATAGCCCGGATACGTGACGTGATTGCCTCGCACCGGAGCGGCGTAGCAATCCGGCGTGATCACCGACGACGCCATCGGGTAGACGAAACGGTTGGTTTGTGTGGCCACTTCGGTGTCGTAGAAGACCAGTGCTGGTCGTCGGAGGAGGCGACCCACCGGAGCGATCGAGACACCCATGATCCCGACAAGCACGTCGGGAGAGAACTTCCGAGCGGTCGACGCCAGCCGAGCCGTACGCGTCGCCCATTCGGCCGAGAGGCCGACCACACCAGTGGCCTGGTTGGAGAGGACGACGTGGGGGATACCGTATGCTTCGAGAAGCTCAACGGCGACCTCCTTCCGGCGCGCGGTGACCAGCACCTCATCGCCGCGGTCTGTCATCTCGTTGATGACGTGGCGGAAGAAGTGCACATGACCGGGGTGTAGGACGTCGACGAGGAGTCGCATGCGATCTCAGACTCTACTCGCGAGTGCCCGCCGCAGGGGTCGGCAGCCCATCGTCGGTTGGCGGGTCATCGGCTGCTCAGGCGGGCAACTTCGGCAGCGATTACGGCGGGCAAGCCTGCCGTGCGGGTAAGGAGAAGCGATCCTCCGCGTGGACCAATGTACGATGTTGCCGTGAGCCCGTCTGGGTAGTTCTCGCCGGTCGCGATCAGCATGGGGATCGGCGTGGCCGGAAACGCACGCCGCGAGAGCCGAGCGGAGGTGTCATATCGATCGACACCGGCCACCCGCTCCACGATGAATCCGCGGTCCACGAGCGTCTGCTCGACATCTATGGACACCGCATCGGTTCCGCCGACGATCACGATGCGCGAAGGGTCGAGCCGGATGATCTCGTCCCGGACTGTTGCCGGCAAATCGGTGGACCGGGTGAGGAGCACCGGTCCGGGAGAAGCCGCTGCGGCACCTCCGGATGCCAGCGCGTCCCAGGAGGATTGGCCTGACGCGAGGAACACTTCGTTGGCCGCCCCTGGTGCAAACACTGAGCGCGAGACCTGCGCGGATGTGGCGTAGCGATCATGGCCGAATACCCGTTCGACTGGCTCGGACGAGTACTCGGCAAGTTGCGTTGCTACGTCTACCGAGACGGCGGCCGGTCCACCAACCACAACGATCTTGTCTGGCGAGAGCCGTGAGAGCTCGATCCGAGTCTCAGTGGGTATCCCACTGTTGACGAGCAGCACGGGGGCCGACTGAAGAGCGGCGACGGAGCCGAGAGAGATCGCATCCGGGTAGTTGGTGCCGATCGTCACATAAGCAAGCGGAACGCCGGGGTCATGCGCTGCTGCGGAAAGGGCAGCCGCTGTGGCATAGCGATTGGCTCCTGCGATGCGATCCGAGGGAGCACCGGTGATGGCCTCAATCTGCGCAGCAACCGCGGTGCTGACGGCTGCGGGCCCGCCTGCGATCGTCGGATCGCCGGGTGGTGGAGTGACCGAAGCGGCAGCGGCGGCAGCATCGGCTTGGACGAGACCCGCTCCGAAGAGCGGATCCCACCCCGCCGCTCCGAGATCCAGCGCGGTGGAGGCCAGGATGCTGCGTACGGTCGAGCTGGACAAGGTGGGATTCACCGAGCGAATCAGGGCCGCGGTGCCGGCAACGATCGGAGCTGCGAATGAAGTCCCCACCTGCGCGTAGACGTCCCACGCTCCACCGGGGTAGTCGAACGACTCCTGCAGGATCCCGTCGACCGTGGCGCTGCCTCCGCCGGGAGCGACCAGATCGAGCGCCGAACCGAAGTTCGAGTATCCCGCCTTGACCCGGTCCGCGGTCGTGGCGCCGACCGCAATGATCTCGGGATGATTCGCCGGATAGGACACGTAGCCCCCCGAGAAATTGCCCGATGCACCAACAATCACAATGTCCTTCGAAGCGGCGTAGTCGATCGCGTCGTTGAGTGCCTGATCCTCCGCTCCACACTGTGGCCAGTCCGAGTCGCAGCGTCGACCGAGGGACAAGTTGATGACGTCGGCGCCGTGATCGCTGGCCCAGAGAATCCCCTCCGCCAAGTGCTCCGAAGTGATGTCGTACGACGCATCAGACACCTTGACCGGCAGAAGGTCGGCGCCCGGGGCTGTCCCGGCGGCTCGTATTCCGTTGTCGGTGCACTGCACCGCAGTTCCGGCAACGTGCGTACCGTGACTTCCCCGAGGATTGTCCGGCTCCGGTTCGGCAGAAGCGGCTCCAGTTGTGGCATCGTAGGGGAAGCGGAAGGTATGGCACGTCAGGTCTTCGCCACCCGCCGAGACGCCTCCGTCGATGATGGCCAGTGTGACTCCATCCCCAGTTCCCATGTCCCATGCGTCTGGAATGCCCACATCCGAGAGATGCCACTGATCAGGGAAGTACGGGTCGTTGGGCGGAGGGGAGGTGAACAACTCGTAGCTGTAGTTGAGGCTCGCGGCGTCGATCCCGGGTGTCAGGCTCAGGCGTTCGACCGCCTCTTCTGGCGTTTCGCTCGGTCGCACCGGAACGGCCTCCCATTCCGGTGCGCGACCCTGATCGCGGCAAAGGGGCGGCACTCCGTTGGACCAATACGGTCCCGGGTTCCACGGTGTCGTCTTGACCGGCGACGTCGGCATTCCGGTCGCCCGGCGATGGAGGTGCTGCCGCGACCCCGAGTATCAGGACGGCAGCCGCCATGAACATGGCGACGCGTCGATCGGCGGTCGTCTTGAAGTGCACCGCCACCTCCGCGGGATCGATCAGTGATTGACAGGCGGAACGCTACCCGGTCGACTGCCGTACGGAGGACACGGGCGTCGCGGGCCCGGCTCAGTCGATCGGGAGCAGTCCGTTGTACCTGTGCGCCCACCGTTCGGTCGTGATCGTGCCGTCTGCATGACGGATCGCCCGGGTCGAAACAACGACCCCTCCGGCGGCCGTCGTAGCCCAACCGCTGACTCCGGCCGTGACGACCCTGCCATCATTCCAACCCCAGAAATCGACCGTCACGGAGTCCCGAGTATGGGACGTATCGATCATGAGCGGAGTCGATGTGTCGTTGCGGAACTTCACGTCCGGGCCGGTCCATCCGAGAGTCGCTTCTCTTCCCATCGGATATCGAGAGAAGTAGATGGAATGAGGGCGGTGGTACACGTCCTCGTAGCCGCCGAAGAAGACGGCATTGAAGAGGGTTGTTGCGAATTGGCTCGTGCCTCCGCCGATGTTCACCGGGCTATCGCAACAGTAGATCTCTCCATTGATGATCGCTCCCGCGGCAACGTACCCCTTCGCTGTGGTTCGTTGACCGACGTGCCCGTTCAACGAGAACGTTGCTCCAGGCGCGACGACAACTCCGTCCGAGGCGTTGGCGATGGTTTGGATGTTCACGTTTCGGTCTTGTCCCGGCGTGTAGAAGGTCGTGAACGTGGACACGCGCACTCGTGGGTTGCAGGGCTTGCCCGTAATCGCGGCGATACGGTTTGCCGTTGGGCCCGGGACCGCCTTGTCCGATACGAGGAGCAGTGGATCGGACCCCGCAAGCGGTACTCCGGCCAGGGCATCCGGGAAGTTCTCTGAGGTCGCGAGATAGATCGTGTTTGGGCCGGGCGGGAGGGTCGAAGAGATCACTGCCGCCGTGTCATACCGATCCCGGCCTGCGAGGCGATTCACCTCTCCTGTTGTGTACTGGCCGAGCGACGCCCTGACTTCGTCGGTTACCGCTGCAGGGCCTCCGAGGATGACGATGCTGTCGGGAGCGAGACGCTGCAACTCCGCTGCCGTAGCGGCCGGGAGCCCGGTTTGGTCGGTGAGCAGGACCGGTCCGTTGTTGGTGACCGCTGCCGGTCCTCCTGCGAGCGCGTCGGGAAACAGGTCCCCGCGTGCGACGTAGGCGACGGGGACCTCGTTCGGTTCGAAATACGATGCGGAAATCGCTGCAACGGTGGAGTAGCGATCGGTACCAGTGATGCGACTCACCTCGTAGGAGGCCGCAAGGTCCGCCTCTACAGCGGAAGAAACGGCACCCGTTCCGCCGAGGAGAATGACCTCGGATACGCCGAGGCGTTTGAGTTCGGTCCGCGTCTCGGGCGGCAGCGACTCCGTGCGGGTGAGCAGCAGGGGGGCGTTCCGAAGTGCCGCGATCGGCCCGGCAGCCACGGCTTCCGGATATGACGTTCCTACGGCCAGGTAGGCGATGTCGGCTGAGTCGAACGCCGACTTGGACACTGCGGCCGCCGTTGCGTATCGATCGCGTCCGGCGATGCGCGCGACTGTTCCGCCCGTGCATGATGAGAGATGCTCGACGACTGGGTCAGAGACCACACTCGATCCGCCGAGAACGACGATATCCACCCCGTCCGATGCCGCAGCGGAGGGAACAACCGGGGCCGCCACGACGATCGATGCTGCCGCGACGAGCGTGACAAAGAGGCTACGCATGGAACATCTGGACTTTCGGGTGGCTGCCTGGGTTCGCGATACTACCGGACAGGGATGCAAGCGGTATCGATATAGCCCAAAGTGCTACAGACTGGTGCCCGATCTACCGATGGAGTTGTATGACGTTACGCCGCGCCCGGACCACGATCTTGGTCGCAATTGCGTCCTTGGCGACGCTCGCCTCGATCACCTTCGCGAACGCTGCTGCGGTCGCGGAAGACGAAACCAGCGAGCCGCAGCTCGACTTGCTGTCAACTGAGACGTACCCGCTCATCTTCCCGGTCGTCGGTGACACCTACTACTCGGACACGTTCGGCGCCGCGCGGTCGGGCGGTAGGACTCACGAGGGCATCGACATCATGGGGTACGGGTGGAAGGGTATCCCGATCGTGGCTGCGCACGACGGCGTGATCGAGCGCACCACTGCCTCGTCGGGGAGCGCGTGTTGTGCGATTTGGGGTCTCGCCGCCGATGATGGCTGGGAAACCTGGTATATCCACATGAACAACGACACCCCGGGTACCGATGACGGGAAGGGATGGGGCTTCGTGCCGGGTCTCGATGTCGGTACGCGGGTCGAGGCCGGGCAACTGATCGGCTGGGTTGGGGATAGCGGCAATGCGGAATGGGTCACCCCGCACCTGCACTTCGAACTCCACAAGGATGGCAGGGTGATCAACCCATATGCATCTCTCCGGGCGGCGAGCACGATCGACATGCCCCGCATTGCCGGAGCCAACCGCTTCACCACCGCCGTGGAGATCTCACAGAGCGCGTATCCAGACGGTGCAAGCGTCGTCTACCTCGCTACGGCGTACAACTTCCCTGACGCCCTCGCCGGCGGAACCGGAGCCGCACGCACCAACGGTCCGATCCTGCTGTCGGAGGTTGAATCGGTCCCGGCAGTGACCCTCGACGAGATCCGCCGCCTGGATCCATCGCGGGTCGTGATCCTCGGAGGAGAGGCTGCTCTCGCGGCGACGGTTGACAAGGACCTCTCCGAGTTTGGCGTTGACATCCTGCGACTCGCGGGTCGCGATCGATATGACACGGCCGCACAGATCTCCAGCATGCATTTCGATCCTGGTGTGAGCTATGCGTTCGTCACCGGGGGCCTCGACTTCACCGCAGCAGTTGCCGGTGCCCCGGCCGCCGCTCAGACCGGATCTCCGATGGTGCTCACACGGCCGGACAGCTTGCCGTCCTACACACGTGACGAACTCTCGCGTCTCCGGCCCGACGTCATCATTGTGCTTGGTGGCACCGGCGTCGTCGGAGCATCCGTCGAACAAGAACTCGCAGCGTACGCCCTGTCGGGACGGGTTGAACGGCTGGCCGGTGACGACGCCTACGGGACCGCCGTCGCGATCTCCGAATGGGCACAGCAGGATGGGGCAGCAACTGCGTACCTCGCGACAAGCGACACCTACGTCGACGCCCTTGCCGGCATCGCGGTTGCCGCTCGCGACGGTGCCCCGATTCTCCTCGTTGGTGACGATCTCGATCCTGCAGTTGAGTCCGAGCTTGCTCGGCTTGGAGCCACCGACGTCGTGGCACTCGGCGGTCCTGCGGCCGTGAAGCCCCGGGTGGCGATGCGCCTCTGGAACATCCTGAACAACAATGACATGCCCCTCTGGAAGTAACCCCTCGCTGGGAGCACCATTCGCATCCGCCTGCACTCCGCTCGGCTCGGTACTCGGTGACCGTGGGCGGTCGGGTTCGGTGACCGATCCGCACTCTGAGGGGCAAGCGTTCGATCGATAGCCGCATGGCGCCTACCCGGGCGGCTTGGTCCCCTCCTGACTACCGGCGGTAGACCTCCTGTGAGATCGAAGCGTCATCGAACCTGTCTCCCGGTAGCAGACGACAGTGCAGCGCGACCGATCAGGCGGGGGCGGCCGCACGGGCAGTTGCGCGGGTGGTCGCAAGAGGCGCCGGCGCCCGAGGACGGTCCGGAGGCTCGGGTCGTTCGATAGTCCAGTTGGGTTGACCGGCTCGCTCAGGGAATGGCGTGAACGGTCGTCCCGATCGAAGCCCATTGGTACAACGCGGCGGCCTTGTGATCAGCCTGTCGTACACAACCGCCGGATCGGTGGGTTCCGAGCTGGGACTCGGTCTGCAGCGGCCGCCCATCGGAGTAGCGCGGAATCGAGTGGAAGCCATATGACCACTGGTTGCCCCACGTACCCGGCCGGACGAATCGCACCATGTGCTTCATGGTGATCCCGCCGTAGGGAGCCCATGCGTTCACCGACTTGGAGAACACTTTGTAGGTGTTGTAGTGGGGGATGCCGACGCGGCCAGACACGAGATAGGTGTCTACCAGTTGCTCGTTCGCGTCGATCAACCAGATCCGCTGCGCTGAATTCGAGTAGATGATCCGCTTGCCGGACCCGACCTGGGGGTACGGCGGAGACCACTCAGCACACGCGACGCCCGTCCGCGCTGCGATTGCCCCCGCGGTGGTTGAGTTGAGACTGGAGACCGAGGCGAACACGATTGGCGCCCCACGCGTTGCAGGCGTCGCGGCCAGGCCATCGGGGAAGTTGGTTGAGGTGACCACGAACACCCGGTCGCCTGTCGCCATCGCTGCGGCTGCAGCCGCGGTCGAGTATCTCGACGCGCCGGCGATCCTCGTGGCGCCGCTCGTTGCATAGTCGGCGAGCTCGGTCTTCACGGCCTCGCTCACGGCACCCGAACTGCCAACGATGACGATGTGGCTTGGATCGAGCCGGCGCAGTTCTTGAGCCGTTGCCGGGGGTACGGCATTCGCACCGACGAGGAGGAGTGGTGCGCCCTCTTCCGCTGCCCGGGGACCGGCAACCAGGGCATCGAGGTACTTCTCGCCGGTCGCGACGTAGACCGTCGACGCACCGGCACCGAAGTGCCACGCGGACACCGCTGCCGCCGTCTCGTAGCGGTTCGCGCCGGCAAGGCGGATGACCTGAGCGTACCTCGACCGGAGGTCATTCTCCACGGCCTGCGAGATCACCGCTGTTCCTCCAAGGAGGACGATCCGGTCGGGTGCGAGCCGGGAAAGTGCTTGGCCGGTCACCGCCGGCACCGAATGCTTCTGCGTGAGGAGGATCGGAGCGTCGTTGAGAGCTGCGACCGGTCCGCCTCCGAGGGCGTCTGGGAAATCCAGCCCAGTGGCGAGGAAGACCGTGTCTGCACTTGCCCAGTCCTCAGCGATCGCCGATGCGGTCGCGTATCGATCGGAGCCTGCGATTCGCGTGACCCCGTCCGGGTTGCACGAGTTGAGGTGCTCGACGACACCATCAGAAACGACGGATGTTCCGCCGATGACGACGATGCCAGCATCTGCCGATGCGGCTTCAGCCGGAGATGGCGCGGCCAGGGTCGCGATGATCAGTACGAGCGCGAGCAATGCCCCGCCGACCGGTACTCGGTTGCGCAATGGTCCTCCTTTGCATCTTGCATCGGCAGTTCGGTCGGTTCACCTGAGCGGCATCCCCGGCTCCGAATGGTCGACTATACGGAATCGTGTCCGACTCTGGCGCGCCTCCCGCGGGTCCGATCGCTACGCTGCCCAAATGGCAGACGTGAAGCGGATGGTCCGTGTCCAATTCTCCAAGTGGGATGGAACACCCCATTGGGCATTCGACATGGAACGTCTCGGCGAGGACGAGCACGGGACCTGGTTGTGGGCACGTGGTGGGACCCAACTCCAACGAGGTTCGGAGTCTCCGATCGCTGCGAAGCATGGGTTCGTCAAACTCATCACCCCCGACGCGTGGTGGACGGCTATCTGGAACGAGGGACCCTGGTCCGACGGTCGGTCGATCCACACCTATGTCGATATGATCACGCCTGCGGCGTGGGACGGAGACACGGTGCGGATGGTCGATCTCGACCTCGACGTCGTCCGAAGAAGCGACGGAACCGTCGAGATCGATGACGAAGACGAGTTCGAAGAGCACCGGGTCGCATGGACGTATCCGGATCACATCGTCGACAAAGCGCGGACCGAGACGGCTCGATTGGCGATCGCCGTCGAGCGCGGCATCGAACCATTCGGAGGCGTCGGCGATCAATGGCTCGAGGTGGCCTTTGGACACTGACGCTTTGGTTGGCCTGGCTGCTGCTCGGCTCGGGGAGGCGGCCGACCCGGCCAAGGCCGCTCCGATGGCCGCCTACATGAAGACCGATACGCCCTTCTACGGCGTGCAGAAGGCAGGGCGGCTCCCCGTTCACCGCGAACTGGTGCGGCGATTCCCGCCGGAGGGTCGTGCAGACTACCGCGGCGCGGTCCTTGCCCTGTGGAACCAGCCGCACCGCGAGGAGCGCTACCTCGCTATCGACTACGCGTGCTCGTTTCCGCAGTACATCACCGTTTCGTCGATTCCCCTCTACCGGAAGTTGATCGTCGACGGGGCCTGGTGGGACTTCGTCGATGCGATTGCGATCCACCTCGTCGGGGAGGTGCTGCTTCACCAACGAGAAGCGAGCACGCCCAAAGTGGCCGCCTGGACCGACGACCCGGACCTGTGGCTCCGTCGCAGCTCCATCATTGGCCAGATCGGACACAAGGACGCCACCGACACGAGGCTTCTCTTCGGCGCCTGCCGGAGTCGCATGCACGAGAAGGAGTTCTTCATTCGGAAGGCGATCGGGTGGGCGCTGCGGGACTATGCGAAGACCGACCCGGCGGCTGTGTCGGCGTTCGTCCTCGGCCACCGATCCGAGCTCTCCGGGTTGTCGTTTCGGGAAGCAACCAAACATCTCGACGTCTGATACCTTCTGGTCATGAATCCGGACACCATGAAACACATGTGGGACGACCGTTACCGGGAGCGGGGAACGGTCTGGGGGAGTGAGCCGAATCGCTTCCTCGTGGAAGTCGCCGAAGGCCTCGATCGTGGGACGGCGCTCGATCTCGGTTGCGGGCAAGGGAGGAACGCCCTCTGGCTTGCCAGCCTCGGTTTCACGGTCACGGGCCTCGATCTCTCGCCGATTGCGATCGAACAGGCGCGAGAGATGGCCGCCGTGCAGGGTCTCGACGCACGGTTTGAGGCCGTCAACCTGATGGCCTGGGATCCCGACGGGCAGGTATGGGATCTTGTGGTGCTGGCCTACATCCACCTGCCGGAGGACATGCGCAAGGCGGTTCACGCAGCAGCGGTGAGTGCCGTGGCTCCGGGCGGACGCATCGTTGTGATCGCCCACCATCTCGACAATCTCGAGTATGGAACGGGCGGTCCCTCAAACCCGGACTGGCTGTTCACTGAGACGCAACTCGCGGATGACTTCGCCGGCCTCGATATCGTTCGGAATGAGCGCGTGATACGACCCACGGAACACGGCGACGCTCTGGACGTCGTCTGCGTTGCGCGGACCTAGACCCGACCGGCGCGTGCCGGTGGCCAGTAGCGGGCGATGACCTTCCAACCGACGTCGGCGATCGGGATGGCCCCGAGGACGCGGCTATCGATCGATGACACGGCGCGCCGGTCGGCCATGACCCACACGGCGTCGGCCGGAACGACGTCGTCTGAGTCGGCCATCATCAGACCGTTGGCCCATGGATCGGGAACGACTTCGCCGTCAACGTGGAGGTGGCCGCTCGACACCGTCACCCGTTGACCCGGCAGGCCGACGACGCGCTTGATGAGCGTCCAATCCGGATACGACGGATGCGTGAAGACCACGACGTCGCCGCGCCCCGGTGTGCCCCGAATCCGCTGAGCGAGGAGCCAGTCGTCGGGCTCGAATGTCGGCCGCATCGAGTCGTCGACGACGGCGAAACGACGCGTTCGTCCGCCAATTGCCGCCGCACCCACCATGACGACGCCGGTGGTCGCCGCCGCAATACCTCGCTTGCGAATATGCCCTCCTCAGCCGGGGGGAGTGTACGGGAGAGAACCACCGATTTGCCATCACGCGGTCCGGTAGGGTGACCGAGAACCCCGACCCAATGGGAGGAAACCATGAAGATCGTCGAGAAGATCCTCGCACCGCGCTACGAAACGCATGCCCACTGCGACCTGTTCTGCGGTACCTACGACCCGGCGCAGGCAATGATCGAAGCCGTCTCGTGCCTGAAGATCGCCGAGAAGTATCAGGCATCGGACGATGAGGTGTTCCGTGCCCGGGCCATCTCGATCAAGGAGCAGAGCGCCGAACTCGTCAAGCATCATCTCTGGGTCCTGTGGACCGACTTCTTCGAGCCGAAGCATGTCGAGCAGTTCCCGAACCTGCACGATCTGTTCTGGCGTGCCACCAAGGCTGCCGGTGAGGCCAAGAAGACAATGGATCCGGCCGCGTCGCAGAAGATGATCGACCTCATCTCCGACGTCTCTGACGTCTTCTGGGCCACCGAGAAGGCCAAGGGTGCCGGCGTCTACCCACCTGCGTAAGTCGCCAGTCGCCAGTCACCGGTCAAGAGAACGACCCCTTCCGATTCCTTCCCTCTGCGGGAAGGCGGAAGCGCCACAAGGCGCTGATGGAAGGGGTCGCTCGCGTTCTGGGCCTGATCCTCGTCTCCCTCACGAAGTGGGGGAGACGCGATCGAGCGGCTGCTCGATCGCAGAGGGGGCTCCCGAATCGCGGCAGGCCTCATCGTTTCGTTCTAAACCCCAGGGCCCTCTCCGCTGCGCTCTGACCATCCGGGACTGGCGACCGGCGACTGGCGACGGGTAGGTGGCGCTCTGCGCTACCTACCCGATCAACTCCATCACATCCGTGTCACCCGGGTCGGCCGGGGGGCGCCGGCGTGCGGCGGCCGTGAGGATGTCGTACAAGAACGAACCGAGGCTAAATGCGATTCCTGCGAAGGCCGCCGTACCGAGCAGGATTGCCACAATGCTCACGATCGTGGTCTGCCCCGGCAGGTTCGTCATCACGGCCCACCCGATCAGGAACGCAGCGCCGGCGCCGAGCACCGTCGGCGGAATCGCTCGGCCGGCCGTCCCGAGTACCTGGCGAAGACGGGCCCGTCCATCCGATCCCCGATACCAGAGCAGCGCGAGCGCACCGGTGTACAGCAGGAGTGAGAGCACACTGGCCACCGCCACGCCCCGGATACCAAACGCGTCGGCCAGCATGATGTAGAGCGGGATCGCGATGGCCGTAGTGACAGTGCCCACGATCACGGGCGTCCACATCGACCGACGGGCATAGAACGCACGGGTGAGGATTTGCAGGGCCCCCCAGATGGGGATCGCCAGCGCATAGAAGAAGAGCGCCGCAGCGGTTGCCGAACTATCAGAGACGTCGAACGCGAAGCGCTCGTAGAGTGCCCGAGTGACCGGCAGAGCCAACGCCGCCAGCAGTCCGGCAGCAGCGATCGACAGAACAAGCACCCACCGCATCGCCTTGTCGACCGTGTCATGCATCACCCGGATCTTCCCCTCGGCGAAGAGACGGGACAGGAACGGGTAGGCGGCCACGGCTGCACCCTGCGCGACGATCCCGACGGGTACGAGCATGGTGCGACGCGCGTACTGGAGGTGGGTCTGCGTGCCGTCGCCGACCAGGTCGCCGAATACCGACATGAAGGTCTCGTCGAGGGCGACGACCGACTGGCCGATCATGAGCGGGATCGCCAGCAACACATACTGCTTCACGGCCGGCGGGAACCATCCGTCGGCCAGGTCAAAGTGCATCCCGATCCGCCGGGCACCCCACCACTGGATCGCGAAGTTGCCGATGAACGCTCCCGCAACGGCTCCCCAGACGAAACCCTCCGGATCCGCCGTGCCGGTGACCCAGGCGAAGATCACGCCGCCGGCGATGATTCCGATGTTGTAGATGATGGGGGCGAGCGTCGGGATGGTGAAGACGCCCTTGGCGTACTGCACCGCCGTGAACATTGCGCCAACGACAAACGCGAACTGGGCCGGCAGCACGATGCGGGTGAGGCGGACCGTGGTCGAGATCTGGTCCGCGGTGAACTCCGGGTAGATCGTCTCGATGACCCACGGTGCGGCGAACCACGCGGCGACGATCAAGACCGTAATGCTGATAGCCAGCCAGCGGACGATCGAGGAGAAGCCCCTCCAACCCCCCTCCTCGTCGTCGTCGGCGAGGAACTTCGAGAAGATGGGGATGAACGTGATCGTGAGGAACCCGCCGGCGAGGAGGTAATTGGCGTAGTCCGGGATACGGAATGCAGCTACGTACTGGTCGGTGACGTCGTCGGCACCGAGGATCCCGGCGAAGATCATCTCGCGAACCACTCCGAGCATCCGGGAGATCAGGATTCCCCCAGAGACGATGAGGGCGGCGATGCCCATCCGGCTCCGCATCGGACGATCGGTGGAGCGGCTCATATCTCCACGATCGTAGATCGTTGGACGCCCGGATTGGGGTTACTCACGTGAGGTCGCGCCGGCGGAGCACCAGCGTGATGACTCCGATCGAGGCGGCGGTGATGACGACGGTGCGTACGAGAGCCGTTCCCGTTCCCGGTGAGACTTGCGATGCCGATGTCGGACAACTCGGCTGCGACGTCATCCGGAACCAA
This sequence comes from uncultured Actinomycetota bacterium, assembly GCA_963785245.1. Taxonomy (GTDB): domain Bacteria; phylum Actinomycetota; class Acidimicrobiia; order Spongiisociales; family UBA5794; genus JAHEEL01. The sequence goes on from CAWAUO010000019.1 coordinate 115,526, forward strand.
GCCCGAGAATGCCGAGAGGCCGATTCTCCACGGTGACAACGACGAGAGTCCGCTGAGGGCGGACACGACCGCGTTCTCGAAGATGAAGACGAATACCAAGCCGATGAGGACCGACCAGTTGGTGAAGAATCCAAGCGGCACGGCGAGCGACGCATAGACGACGCTCGCGATGACCCCGCCAACTGCCAGGGGCACCAGCAGGGCCCACGACCCGGTCTGGATACCGTACGCCGCGCCGAGTGCGAGTGCGCCCAGCGCATTGAGGCCGGCGGCGACCGTCACCGCGCCCGTGAACTTCGTGAGAGCGATGACGGAGCGGGGGATCGGTCGCAGGACCAGGAAGGACAGCGTGCCGTCGCGGCGTTCGTCGCCGAGAGCGGATGAAGCGATGATCAACGCCACGATCGGGATGAGCAACGGGAAGTAGAGGCCAACGATCATCGCGACCACGTGCGTGATCGCCGCTTCCTCCGTCATGGTCTGCACCAACAGGAAGAAGACGGCCGCCGGGGCGAGTTCCGCCAGTCCGAAGATGACCGCTCTCCGAACGCCGAGCAGTTGCCGGACGGTCGTGTTGGTGATGGCCCATGCCGCCCGCATCAGCGCTTCACCAGATAGCGGAAGACGCTCTCGAGAGAGGCATCTTCGGGCTGGAATGTGGTGATCCTGGCATCGACCTCTCGGGCGACGATCGGGACGCGCCGTCCGAGTGCCGAGAGGTCGCCGGTCTCGACGATGAGTGCGTCGTCGTCCACGGAGACGCCGTGGACGAGCGCTTCCTCCAGCAGACGAGCGGCCAGGACACGATTGGCATCGGTCTCGATCCGTACCCGGTAGGGGATGTCGGACATCGCACGACGAATCGCCGCAACGTCACCTGCTGCCGCGAGGCGGCCGTCGACGATCGCAAGCACACGATCGGACATCCGGTCGACCTCATCGAGGATATGCGAGGAGACGATCACCGTTCGCCCCTCGTCACCGAGTCGCTGGAACAGATTGATGAGATGGAGGCGCTGCACTGGGTCGGTCCCATTGAGTGGTTCGTCGAGCAGCAGAATCTGCGGATCGGAAACGAGCGCGGCGGCGACCTTTGCCCGCTGCCGCATCCCCTTCGAGTATCCGGCGAGCTTGCGGTCTGCCGGGGGGCCGAGGTCGACCGCGTCGATCGCGCGGTTGGCTGCTTCGTCCACGTCGGGAACGCCCGAGAGGGTCGCGGCGTATCGCACGTAGTCTCGGGCGGTCAGGCCCGGATACACGGCCGCCTCCTCAGGGACGAGTCCGACGTTGGCGTAGACGGATGGCGACGTCCGGGGCCACACGCCGAGGACGCGCACCGACCCCTGCGACGGACGGATCAGGCCGGTGAGCATGCGGAGCAGCGTCGTCTTGCCTGCGCCGTTGGGACCGAGGAGTCCGGTGACGCCCGGACCGAACGAACAGGTGAGGTTTGAGACGGCGACCTTCTGCCCGAACCACTTCGACACGTCGTCGAGTTCGACGGTGGCGGATTCGACGAGCGCGGGGTTCGCGTTCACATCAGCCTCCGGTAGCGCCAGACGACGAGCACAGCAGAGAGCACAGCTACGCCGATGATGACGGCCAAGGAGATCCAGGGATCGAACCCGGCGTTCGACATCGCGATGTCGGTGTCCGGGCCCCGGCCGTAGATCCAGTCCCTGACGAAGTCGGGATGCCCGTCGAACGCCAGGAGGGCGGCATATCGACTCCCGGGGAGGGATGTCGCTGCTACGAGCGACGCCGCGAGACCCGCTCCCACGATGATGACACCAAGAAACACGCCGGTGGCCGCCGCCTTCCGTGCGGCAAAGGTGGAGATCAGCAGGGCGAGCGGGGCGTATGCGAGCGTGTAGACGACGGCGGTCGCCAGGATCTTTGGTATTTCATCGGCGTTCGACACCAACGCCTGGAAGAAGCCGTCAGACGAGAGCGCAGCGAACCCGATGTACATGAGCGTCTGCGGGATGAGCATGAAGGCGGCGACGACCGTGAGGAGTGACGTGGCGCGGGCCCCGACGTAGTCGTCCGGCCGAAGGGGTCGCGACGAGTAGATCGCGAGTACGCCCTCTCGCCGGTCCGGGATCAGCAGTTCAGGTGCTGCGAGGGCCACAAAGAGCAGAACGATGCCACCTGAGAGCGAGAAGTAGTCGGCGTGACTTCCAAACGGTGACTCGGCCTCTGGCGAGAACGTCGATAGCAGGAAGGCGAAGCCGACGAAGACGACGGCCGGGAGGATGGCCAGGACGACGAGGCTCCAGGGGAGGATCTTCTTGCGGGCACGGCGTCGGATGCCGAAGACGCGCTTCAAACCGTCGCGGTACGTCGTCGCTATCGCGCCGCGTCGCTCCCGACGCTCACCCTCGTACGGGACGTACCCGAGGTCGTAGACGACGCCGCGATCGCTCATTATCCACTCCCTTCCAGGAATACATCCTCGAGCGTCGTGGCTTTCGGGCCCATGGACAGCATGCCGGCTCCGGTGTCGGCGAGCGCATCGCGAACGAGGAGGAACGGGTCGTCGTCCGTGGTCGAGACGAGCAGGCGCGAGCCGGACGTCTCGACTGAGGCGCCGGCTGCCGACAGATGGCCGGCCACCGCCTCGGCGTCGCCGATGACCTCGACGGCGACGATATCTGCGTCGACGAGATGCGACAGGGGGCTAGAGCGCAAGACCCGCCCGCCGTCGAGCATCAGCACCCAGTCGCAGGTCCGTTCGATATCCCCGAGCACGTGCGATGACACCAAGACGTTGATCCCGAAGCCGCCAAGCCGTGAAATCAACTCCAGCATCTCCTCGCGTCCCTCCGGATCGAGTCCGGCGGTCGGTTCATCGAGGAACACCAGTTCCGGGTCGTGAACGATGGCTTGCGCGAGCTTGGTGCGCTGCTTCATGCCCGTCGAGAATCCACCAAGTGGCCGGAAGCGCTCTTCCTCGAGACCGACGAGTGTGAGGACGTCGGACGCTCGCTGGCGTGCCGCATTCTTCGGGAGGCCGGCGAGTCCCGCCGCGTAGACAACGAACTCGGAGGCGTTCACGTCGAGGGGGAGGCAGTCGCTCTCAGGCATGTACCCGATACGAGACCGGACGTCGAGCATGTCGTCCGTCGCATCGAAGCCGAGGACGGTGGCTGTGCCGAGTGTCGGCTTGAGGATGCCAAGCAGGATCTTGATGAGCGTCGTCTTGCCTGCGCCATTTGCCCCGACGAGTCCGGTGCGGCCCGGCGGCAGATCGAACTCGACGCCGTGGAGCGCCACGATCGAGCCGTACGCGAGGCCGAGTCCGCGAGCCGAGAGGATGGGAGCGTCAGACATGAGACCTCCATGCTCGCAGATCTGGAGCGTAGAGTCGCCGGTCACCAGCCGCCGGTCGCCAATCGATCGAAGGGCAGGAAGCATCCACGTCTTGAGACGGCGTAAGGGGTCGGATCAGCTGTCTCACCCACACATCGTGCCGCAACAAGGCAAAGAGCGCCATGGGGGACTCCCCGGGTAGGACCCTGAGGTCGAGTTGCGCCTCAGGGCCGGCGACGTCCACACACTCTGACTGGTGACTATGCCTCAATGGGGAACACCGACGGCACGCGTTCTCCCGGCTCGGTCCGTGATCACCATGCCCATGAGAATCAGGGCGCCACCGATCGCGATCCCGCTCTCGATCTGTTCGCCGAGGAGGATGACACCGGCAGCGAGGGAGACGAGTGGTACGAGATAGCCAACAAGGGAGACCGTAGTGACCGGTGCCGACTCAATGAGTCGGTAGTAGAGGTAGAACGGGAGGAACGTCGATGCGATGGCCATGTAGAACACGAGCGCCCAACCCGAGCCGGTCAGCGTGTTGGGGAGTCCCTCGAACCAGAGCATTGCGGGAATCAGCACGAAGGTCGACAGGATGAACTGGATTCCGGTGATCTCCAACGGGTCGTAGCGCCCGGCGTAGCGCTTCGCGTAGGCGCCGGCGTATCCGATTGCCGCAACCGAGACGAGGGCGAGTCCCGCAGCGACGAGCGGGCGACCTTCAGCCCCGAGACCGGAGTCTCCTGAGATCAGAAGTGCAGCGACGCCGGCGAACCCGATGGCGAGACCGAGGATCTTTCCACCGTTGAGGTGCTCGTCGTTGAGCATGAAATGGGCATACACCGCCGTGGCGAGGGGGATGAGCGCCGCGAACAGGCCAACGAATCCAGCGGACGCTTCCTCATAGGCGAAGGTGAAGAGCACATACGGGATCAGGATGTTCGTGACGGCGAGCACGGTCCCGATCCTCATCGTGAGCCGGTCAGGTCGTTTGAGTCCCCGGAGCGTGAGGAGTCCGATCACCAGCACGGCAGCGATCGCAACGCGAAGAGCGACCGTTGTCCAGGGGCCGACTCCCTCGTCGAAGGCGGCACGGACGGCGACGCCTCCCGTTCCCCAGCCAACGGCGGCGACGACGAACGCGATCCACGCGGAACGGCTCATACGACGGTCACGCCCCGGTCGAGCGGATTGCGGAGACCCCGAGCACGATTAGGGCAAGGCCGAGAGCGGCGAGTACGGTCGGGCTCGGTTGTGGACCGGTGAACGGGAGTTCCTCCGGCGCTGCCGCTACTCCGGCGTAGGCGATGGCCGCGGTCTGGCCCGCTTCGAGCACGCCAATGGTCCAGATCCCTCCGGCGAAGCTCCCCACGGTGACCTCGGCTGCCGTCATCGTCGGATACTCGGCCATGCGGAGGTCCCGGGGTTCGACCTCGACGACGGCATCCGATGTATTGGTGACGGTGCGTTCGAAGGCGGAGCCGGAGCCGTCATCGCTCGGGGTCATGCTGCTGGTCTCAACGATCCCGTCTTCCAGAGCGAGCGCGGGTGCTGCAACGCCGAGCAGGAGCAGGATGCCGATGATGAATGCTGGTCTGCGCCTCACCGCCGCCGACCCTTCCATCCCCGCGCCACATACCGCCAAAACGACACAGCCTCGGCCGACCCTGCGGTCCCAGCTTCGTCTCTCTCCCCGTCGACTGCTTCGGGACTGGCGACTGGCGACTGGCGACCGTCGACTGCTTCGGGACTGGCGACTGGCGACTGGCGACCGGCGACATCTTCTCTCATCTCAGCCAACCGCTCGCGCAGGAACAAGGCTTCGGTCTCAGCCTTCGCCGCTCGTTCCCGCGCCTCGGCCAGTTGTTGTCCGGCCTCGTGAAGGTTCCCGAGTTGGTTCAACATCTTGTTCCAAGCATCAACCGGAACAATCATGGTCTCCGGCGGCTCCGGGCCCGGATCCGTTTCTTCCTGACTGGCGACCGGCGTCTGGCGACCGGCGACGTGTTCTCGACTGGCAACCTCTTCGTGGCTCGCAGCCCCCTCCCCGTCGCTCCCGTGCAACGCCGCCGACCGCGCCCGAACCGACCCCATCTCCACCATGCGGAGCGTCAATCCGCCGTCAGACTCGAGGTAGGAGTCGATGGTCTCTCGCCGGCACCACTTGCGGAGGGTGCCGATCGGGATTCCGGTGAGGTCAGACGCTTCGCGCAGCGTGCGCCATTCACTGGTGTGCGATGCGGATTCGCGGTCCTGCGAAACCGCGGGGCGCCGACTCCGGCGATCGCGTGATTCGCGCATCGCTTCGGTCTCCCATCGGTTCGCGGCATCCATGAGCTACGAGGCTAGCGGTCGTCCGCCCGGTCGGCCCCTGATCCGGCAGTCTCCTAGGATGGTCGATACAGCGAGAAGGACAGCCGCATGCCAGACCAACCTCCCCAATTGCAGGAAGAGGTCCGCGACCTCGTCAGGAACATCGTCACGGGAGTCCTCGACGACGCCGGACGCATCCCGCCGCTCCCCGAGAGAGACGCCCCGCCTTCTCCAACCAATGGCATCGAGACCATCGCGATCGGCGCAGATCACGGCGGGTTCCCCCTCAAGGAACGGATTGCGTTCCGCCTGAGGGAGACGGGCCACGACGTTCACGACTGCGGAACCAACTCGACGGATGCCGTCGACTACCCGGACTACGCCCACGAGGTCGCGCGACTCGTTGCCGATGGCACCTGCAGGTGGGGCATCATCGTTGATGGAGCCGGCATCGGTTCGGCAATGGTCGCCAACAAGGTTCCCGGGGTGCGCGCGGCGCTGTGCTACGACATCTCGACCGCTCGCAACAGCCGGGAACACAACCACGCCAATGTCCTCACGCTCGGCGCCGGTCTCATCGGGCCGAACCTCGCGCTTCAGATCGTCGAGGAGTGGCTTGCGACGCCATGGGCCGAGGGACGCCACGCCGATCGTGTGGCCAAGATCACAACTATCCAGAACCAATACGCCGGAGGGTCTCCGTGACCAGCGACATTCTCGACCGGGAGATCTTGGTCGAACTCATCACCAAGGAAGTACTGACCGCGCTCTCGGAACGGTCGGACATCTGCAAGAACCCTGAGGCTGTCCGTCAGGTCGTCGCCAATGGCGCAGATCGGGTGGCATTCCACGGGACGGCGGCAGATGTACCGATCGACGTTGCGAAGTACATCGACCACACCCTGCTCAAGCCGGAGGCGACCGCCGACGAGATCGATGTGTTGTGCGATGAGGCCATGGAATTCGGTTTTGCCTCGGTGTGTGTCAACCCGACATGGGTGAAGCGAGTCGGGAATCGCCTGCGAGGCTCCGACGTGATCACCTGCTCGGTCATCGGGTTCCCGCTCGGCGCATCGACGCCGGAGATCAAGGCGATGGAAGCCCGTCGGGCGATCAGGGATGGTGCCCGGGAAGTCGACATGGTGATCAACGTTGGCGCCCTCAAGTCTGGCGATCTCGAACTCGTGCGCACCGACATCGAGAAGGTGGTTGACTCGGCGCACGAAGCCGGCGCAATCGTGAAGGTGATCCTCGAGACCTCGAAGCTCACGGACGAGGAGAAGGTCATTGCCTCGGCGCTCGCCAAACAGGCGAAGGCCGATTACGTGAAGACCTCGACCGGATTCGGCGGGGGAGGGGCGACCGTATACGACGTGGCGTTGATGCGTGAGACGGTCGGTCCGGATATGGGAATAAAGGCATCCGGCGGAGTTCACACCGCCCAGGAAGCCGAGGACATGATCGCTGCCGGGGCCACAAGGATTGGGGCTTCGGCCGGAGTGCAAATCGTTGGTGGATCGGAAGGAGATGCCGGTGGCAAAGGGTATTGAGGTCCGGTCGTACGCCTTCCTGGATTCGTTGCAGCCGCAGTACGCGGCGTTCCTCGGAACGGTGGCACAGGGATTTCTTCCCCTGGCGGGCGACGCGTCGCTCTTCGTCGAGGTTGCACCGGGGATCGAGATCAACCGCCTCACCGACGTTGCACTGAAGGCGACCACGGTCAAGCCGGGGATGCAGATCATCGAGCGCTACTACGGGCTGCTCGAGGTCCACTCGCCGGACCAGGCCGAGACGAGGGCGGCGGGCGAGGCGATCCTCGAATCGGTCGACCATGTCGAGACCGATCGGATCAAGCCGAAGATCCTGTCGTCGCAGATCATTCGACGCATCGACGATCACCATGCGCAGCTCATCAACCGGACGCGTCACGGCCAGTTGATCATTCCTGGTCAGACGCTGTACGTGCTCGAGTGCGAGCCCGCCGCCTATGCGGCGCTGGCAGCGAACGAAGCCGAGAAGGCCGCTGAGATCAACATCCTCGAGGTTCGGTCCCATGGGTCCATGGGTCGCATCTACCTCGGAGGAGAAGAGCGGGACATCGACGTCGGCTGGAGGGCCGCCGTCGCATCACTCGAAGGTCTCGACGGACGAGTGGTGTGAATGGTGAGCTGCCGGTAGGCCGCCGGCAGCAACGAATCGGCCCCTCATCCCGATGGTGACGAGGGCCTAGAGTCAGAGACAATCACAGAGGGAGCACACAGATGGCAGATGCACTTGGGATGATCGAGTGCCGGAGTTTCGCGGCGATGGTGGAAGCCTCGGACGCGATGGTGAAGGCAGCGAAAGTCGAACTGGTTTCATACGAGGAGACCGGCGGCGGCTATGTGACGGCCATCGTGCGTGGCGACGTCGCAGCGGTGAAGGCCGCGGTCGATGCAGGTATTCGCGGAGCGGAGAAGGTCGGCGAGGTCATCTCGACGCACGTCATCGCCCGTCCCCACCTCAACATCGATCTCGTGCTGCCACTTGGTCGTGCCGATCAGGCATCGGACGAACTCGGTTAGTCCCCACTGCTTCACACACCCGGGAGGTGGGATAGATGCAGCTTGGGAGAGTCACGGGCACGCTCGTGTCGAGTCGGAAGGAAGCCCTGCTCGAGGGGCTGACGTTCCTCGTTGTCCGACAGATCAACGCCGACAACACCGATACGAATTCGTTTGTCGTGGCGGTTGATGCCGTCGGAGCGGGGGTCGGCGAAGTCGTGCTGTATGCCTCGGGCAGTTCTGCGCGGCAGACCGAACGGACGAAGGACCGGCCGTGCGATGCCGTGATCATGGCGATCGTCGACACGTGGGAAGTCGACGGTGAGACGGTGTTCGTGAAGTGAGCCACTGGTGCTGAACGAACAAGAGATCGCCGACATCATCGATCGGGTTCAGGGCAAGGTGAAGGCCGTGGAAGGCCGCAACCACACCGGACCGGCGCTCCGTGCCGCCGCCGAACGTGCCGCGCTCTCATCAAAGCTCGGCGACGGCATCTACACCGGCATCGACGAGGCGGTGAGCGCCGCTCGCCGTGCGTTCCTGACGTACCGCGGCATGGGCCTCGAGAAGCGCAGAGTGATCGTGGATGCAATGCGCTCTGCGATGTTCGCTGAGGGCGAGCGCCTTGCGTATCTCGCCCGCGAAGAGACCGGTCTCGGTCGCGCCGAGGACAAGGTGGTCAAGAATCGCCTCGTCACGGTGCGGACACCCGGCCCAGAGGATCTTGAACCGCAAGCGGTGACCGGCGACTCGGGGATGATGGTCACGGAGTTCGCTCCCTACGGGGTGATCGGCTCGATCTCGCCGACGACGAACCCGACGTCGACCATCATCAACAACTCGATTGCGATGATCTCGGCCGGAAACGCCGTGACGTTCAACGTCCACCCAAGTGCCAAGGACGTCTCGGTTGAGAACATCCAAATTCTGAACCGGGCGATCATCTCGGCCGGCGGACCGCCGGACCTCATCACCGCCATCGCAGAGCCAACGCTGGACTCGGCGAAACGCCTCATGGCGCACCCCGACGTGCCGGTACTCCTCGTCACGGGCGGGCCCGGCGTGGTGCGCGAGGCATTGGCAATGCCGAAGAAGGCCATCACCGCCGGACCCGGCAATCCGCCCGCGGTGGTCGACCAGACCGCGGACATCGATCAGGCGGGTCGCGACATCGTGCGCGGCGGTTCGTTCGACAACAACATCGTGTGCGTGGACGAGAAAACCACGATCGTCGTCGACAGCGTCGCCGATCGCCTCGTCCAGGCGATGACCGCCCACGGCGCCTACCGGCTCAAGGAACACGAACTCAAGCGCCTCGAGCGGGTCATCTTCCGTGAGATGGGGCCGCAAGGAAAGCCAGGCGTCATCAATCCGGAGTGGATCGGGAAGAACGCCGGAGTCATCCTCGCCGAGATCGGTGTGTCCGTTGACACCGATATCCGGATGCTCGTCGCCGAAGTCCCGGCGTGGCACAATCTGGTGTGGACCGAGCAGATGATGCCGGTGATGCCGGTCGTCCGCGTCAAGGATGTCGAAGCTGCCATCGATCTCGCGGTCCGGTCCGAGCACGGATTCCGACACACCGCGTCGATCCACTCCACCAACGTCGACACGATCACCCACATGGCTCGCGAGATGAACTGCTCGATCATGGTTGCGAACGGACCCAATGTCTCCGGCCTCGGCGACGGCGGCGAGGGGTTCAGTTCGTTCTCAATTGCAAGTCCGACCGGTGAGGGACTGACCCGGCCCAGGACGTTCTCCCGGATACGGCGGGTCACCGTGGTCGGAGCGATGCGCATTGTCTGATCCCGCCATCGCCATCGTCGAGTTCGACTCAATCGCCTCCGGGATCTTCACCGGAGACGCAATGGTGAAGTCGTCGCCGATCGGCTCCATCTATGCAGGAACGGTCCACCCCGGGCGATACCTCGTGCTGGTGTCCGGAGACACCGCAAGCGTCGAGGTGGCGCTCGAAACCGGACGCGAGGCCGGCGTCGGCTCGGTCATCGATTCCATCTTTCTCCCGGCTGTGCACCCCGACGTCGTGTCCGCGATCGTCTCGCTGGTCGACGCCGCCGATTTCGACGGGGATGCCGCGGGGATCGTCGAGACCGACACTGTGGCCAGCGTCGTTGAGGCGGCAGATGCCGGCGTCAAGGCTGCGGCGGTCTCCCTCCCTGCGGTCCGCCTTGCGGATGGCCTCGGGGGGAAGGGATACGCCGTGTTCACTGGCCCGATCGCCGAGGTCGAGGCGGCCCTCGAAGCGGCGGTCGATCGTACGGCACCGACCGGGCATCTCTTCCGGCATGTGATCATCGCCCAGATCCATGCCGAGATGCGGCAGAACCTTGCCGACGACCTGCGCTTCAACCAACGTCTCGCCAGGAAGACGGGGGACGGCTGATGCAGTTGGGTCGCGTCACGGGGACGGTCGTTGCCACGGTCAAGACCGAGGGTCTCGAAGGCATCAAGTTCCTGGTTGTGCAACCGCTGGACAAGCATGAGAAACCGGTCGGAAAGCCATTGATCGCCGCAGATGCGGTCTCCATGGCGGGTCCGGGAGAACTCGTGTACTTCGTCGCGTCCCGCGAGGCAGCCGAGGCTCTTGAACCGAGATTCGTGCCGGTCGACCATGCCATCGTCGGCATCGTGGATCAGGTGTCGGCATGAAGATCGGACACGTCGCCGGAAACGTCGTGTCGACAATCAACCATCCCTTCTTCGACAGCCAACGCTTGATGATCTGTGACCTGATCGGCCCGGACGGCGAACCCCTCGGGGGCTACACAATTGCGGTCGATACCGTCGACGCCGGTGTCGGAGACATGGTGCTGATCATCGACGAGGGCAATTCGGCACGTCAGATGTTCGGCCTGACGACCGGTCCGATCCGAGCCGTCATCGCGGGCATCATCGACTCGATCGACATGGCGTGATCCCCCGGATATCGGGACCCAGGGCCTAGCCTCCGCGTCGTGCTGTACAGAACGCTTCTCCTTGCCGTTGTGCTGATCCTCGCCCTGTCCGCCTGCGGTGGAGGCCAACCGGAGACATGCGACGAAATCGCCGATGCGACCATCGACCTGATGCAGGGACTCATCGACGATGTCGAGAGAGAAGTCGGCGACATGTCGGTCGAGGAGTTGATCGAGACACAGGGAGAGCTTCCATCGGTCGAGGAGTTCCAGGAAGACGCGGCGAAGATCGACGAGCGGGCCATCGAGTTGGGCTGCACGCAGGCCGAGATCCAGGCTGCCGTGACCGGCAAGGCCGGCCGCCTCGAGGCCTCGACCCCGATTGGCCAGTTCATCATCGAAGCCATACGTACCGGTGGGTTGTAGGTCGCCGGATTGACTCAGGAGCTTGAGGCACTGATCGCGGCGCGAACGTCGGCTTCTAGGTCGCCGCTTGCGATGTAGGGGTAGAGGTTGCCGCCGGGACACGCGGTCGACAGCGTGATCGCGGTGCCCGGCGATGGTCGATGGGGACACATCGAACTCGGTCGCTGCCCACGCCAGCACGTCCACGAGCGAACCCAGCTGACGCTGTGTCGGCACGTCGTTCTCGAAGTTGCCCTCGAGGACGACCAGGAAGTGGCCGTCGGGGTCATAGTTCGTACCCGTCGCTCCCTTGAACCCGGTGTCGCGAGCTTCGTACACGGTGCCATCGATTCCAACGACAGAGTGATACGCAAGATCGCCCCACCCACGGCTGATGTGGAACGCCTGCCAGGATCGGTAGCGAGGCGGTCCGGTTGGTGTGGCGCTCTGATCACCGGCATGGTGCACGGTGAGACGATCGATGGTGTGGGGGGTCATCTTGGACACGTCTGCTGGCGCCGCTCCCCAATCCTCCCGCGGCACAATCTCGAGATCGAGGATCACCGGCGGCGGCACGATCGGGTCGAGATCGAGCGCCCTGGCGAGGAACGATGCCATTTGATCACGCGTGACGAGTCCCTTCGGACAGAAGCGGTCGTTGGCCGGTGGATTGCAGCCTTTCGTGATCCCCGTCGTGGCGAGCTTGTTGATATCGCCAGAGAACGGGGAGTCGCTGCTGTCAATGAATGCCGTGCCGTGGGAGGTCTCCGCGTATCCGAACGCGCGCACGAGGAACGCCGCCATCATCGCGCGCGTAACGGCGGTCTCTGGGCAATACCGGTCGTTGGCCGGCGGACCACAGCCCTTCGAGATCCCTGCCGCTGCGATCCGGTTGATGTCGCTCTCGAAGAGCGATCCATCGTCGTCGACGAAGAAGTCTCTGGCCACTGCCGGGAGACCGAGCGCACGGGCCATGAATGCCGCCATCTGGCCCCGCGAGACCGACGTATGAGGGCAGTAGCGGTCGTTTGTCGGCGGATTACATCCTCTGGTCACGCCGACGGCGGCGATCGCCTCGATCGAACCCTCGTGAACGTTGCCGTTGTCGTCGGAGAACGACCCACCGGGCGGAAGGGCGTCGGCGGATGCCGCGGCGGTCAGCATGAACGCCGCAACAAGAACACCCATCCACGGCATGATCCGATGTACCACAGTGACTTCCGCCTCTCCGTCGGCGGAACTGTACCGTCGACCCACTGAGGAGCGTGTCTCGCGTGGTGGCGAAGGACCGGCGGGTCGGATGTCGGCGGAATCCGCGAGACTGGGGCTGTGGAGAAGAGAATCACATACGACGGCGGTACGGTCACCGGCATCACGGCCGGCAAGTCCGGCGATGTCGGCGTGCTGCTCGCGCACGGGGCCGGGGCCGGACAGGACCATCCGTGGATGGTCACCCTGCGCGAGGGGCTTGCATCACGCGGACTGTTCGTGATGTCGTTCAACTATCGATACACCGACGCGGGCAGACGGGCACCCGATCGTCTCCCGACGCTGCTGAAGGTTCATCGAGCGGCGGCGGATGCACTGGCGGGGGAGTGTGACCGCGTCGTGATCGCGGGCAAGTCGATGGGCGGACGCGTCGGGTCTCATCTCGTAGGAGATGAGGGATGGCCCGCTGCGGCAGTGGTCTACTTCGGCTATCCGCTCGTCCCCGTGGGCAAAGGCGAACCCCGGCCGACGGATCACCTGTATGCGATCGAGGTTCCGCAGCTGTTCTTCGCCGGCACCAGGGATCGTCTCTCGCCCCCGGCGCTCATCGGCCCGATCGCGGAACGCGTTCCGGATGGGGCGATTGAGGTCGTCGACGACGGGGATCACTCGTTCAAGATGCTCAAGCGGAGTCCACGAACGACTGAGGAGGCCCTCGATGCGGTGATCGGGTCGACGGCCAATTGGATCAACGCCCGGGTCTGATCCCATTCCGCGGGCCGTCGGCGTGAAACCCAAGGCTGCGAACCCAGGGTTCTCGGCATCCTATTTGGCGCCGTGGGCCCACGGAATGGGGAGAGGCGCACACGCTGTCGATACCGTGGGCTGTCGGCGTCACATACGAGGTGGAGAACCCTGGGTTCGCAGCGCTAGCGTTTGGGGGGGATGTAGCGACCGGAGTGGACTCGGCCCTTCCGCGCCTCCAGGACCCAGACCGAGCCCTTCTTCCACTCCATCGGCCCGTCAAGTTCCACGTCGGACTTCTTGAGCTTCTCGATCGCCGGTCCGATGACCTCGCCGTGGGTGACGATGACCGCGGATTCGCCCTGCAATTGCCGGATGAGTTTCAACACGCTGTCCGTACTTCCCCCGACGCGCAGACGGCGGTCGAGGATGGCCGGCATCCGGATGGCGTTCACGAGCGGCTTTGCGGTCTGCACACAGCGCTGTGCGTCCGCGGTCAGGATCCGCGTGACCGGGTGGGCCTTGAAGCGAACGGCGAGGTCGATAGCCTGCTTCCGCCCCCGCGTATCCAGCGGGCGCTTGCGGTCCTTGTCCTTCCACCGGGCCTTCGTGCCAGCCTGTGCGTGGCGAACGAGATAGATCTTCGAGAACGTCGGTTCGTCCGTCAGTAGGTTCGCGCGCTTCAGCACCATTCGGTCGTTGGTGTACTGCAGCCGCTTGTCCGCCTTCCCGAGGGTTAGCCACGCGACCTCGTCGACCTCGCGGTTCGGGCGGAATCTCCCGCCGACCATCTCCATGTGCCACCAACGAACGACCTTGCGGTTCCCGGCATCCGTCTCATAGCCGACCGATCCGACCTCGACCGGTCGGTTCCCCTGGATTCCGGTCTCCTCTCGGACCTCGCGCAATGCGGCTTCGAGGAATCCTTCACGACGATTGAGCTTCCCCTTCGGCAACGACCAGTCGTCGTACCGCGGTCGATGTACGAGGAGGAACTCTCGCTTGCCGTCATCGTTCGTGCGATGCAGGACGCCGCCCGCGGCCATGATCGAAGCTCGGAATCGTTGTGGGCTCATGACGGATACGGGACCTCGCCCCGCGCTCGGGCCGTCGCCAGATCGAGAAGTTGCTGGTGGGTGTCGATTCCGTGTTCCGATACGACTTTGGTCCAGGTGCCGTCCGGATTCGCCTCCCATGCGAGCACGTCATCGGAGAGGGCAACTTCGAGGATCTCCTCAAGGCGCACCTTCAAGCGAGGATCGGTGACCGGGACGAGCGCCTCAACGCGGTTGTTCAGGTTGCGCTGCATCATGTCCGCCGAACCGATGTAGTAGACGGCGTCGGCTCCCGGCTTGCCGAATCGGTAGATCCGGGAGTGCTCGAGAAACCGGCCCACGATCGACCGCAGGGTGATCGTCTCGGAGAGACCTGGAACGCCGGCTCGGACGGAGCAGTTTCCTCGCACGATCAGTTCGATCTGGCATCCTGCCGCGGACGCCGCGTACAACTCGTCGATGACCTCGGTGTCCACGATGTGATTCGACTTCAGCAGGATGTGTCCCTCGGGGCCCAGAGCGGCCTGTTCCCGGATCCGTTCGATGATCGTCGGACGAAGGAAGTCGGGGGCCACGACGAGCTTCCGATACGTGGCCGGTCGGGCGTAGCCCGTGAGGTGGTTGAACAACTCGGAGAGGTCGGCGCCGATGTCCTCATTGGCCGTGTACAACCCGAGGTCTTCGTAGATCCGGGCGGTGTTCGGGTTGAAGTTGCCCGTACCGACGTGTGAGTAACGGCGGATGCCGTCCTTCTCGCGCCGTACGACGAGCAGCGTCTTGGTGTGGGTCTTCAGGCCCTGCACCCCGTACACGACGTGCACGCCTGCGGATTCGAGCATCTTCGCCCAGTTGATGTTCGCGGCCTCGTCGAAACGGGCCTTCAGTTCGACCAGCACGACAACCTGCTTGTTCGCCTCTGCCGCCTCGATGAGCGTCCTCACGACGGCCTCTTCGCCGCCGATCGCCGGGTCATCCGGTATCGAGGTGCGGTAGAGCGTCTGCTTGATCGCGAGCACGTCCGGGTCGGCTGCTGCCTGGGCGAGGAACGCTCCGGTCGAGGTGGCGAACGACTCGTATGGGTAGTGGACAAGGATGTCGCCCTTGCGGAGCTCGGCGAACCAATCCAGCGTCCGCCCGCTGCGTTCGGCGAGGCGTGGCTGGGTGGTCGGCGGCGACACGGCGTCCTTCAATTCGGGTCGATCGAGGCCGTAGACACTCCACAATCCGGCAAGGCCGAGGGGAGCGTGACGCACGTAGACCTCATCCCGGGTCAGTTGAAGGCCGTGGAGGAGCAACTCGAGGACGTTGTCGGGGATACCGGCCTCAACCTCAAGACGCACGGCCTGTGCCGCACGTTGCCGATAGCGAAGCACGCTCTCGATCGCCCGCAGGAGATCGTCGGCTTCCTCCTCTTCGACGGCGAGGTCGGCGCTGCGCGTCACGCGGAACGTCGACGATCCGACAACGTCGAGTCCTCCGAACAACCGCCCGAGGTGGTGGCTCACGATCTGCTCGATGGGTACGAAACGCTGCCCATCGTCGAGGCGAATGAGCCGCGGTACGTTCTGCGGGATCTTCACCCTGGCGAATCGTTGGCTCTTCGTGTCCGGGTCCTTCAGGAGAACCGCCAGATTCAGGGAGAGGTCGGAGATGAACGGGAACGGATGAGACGGGTCGACGGCAAGCGGTGTCAGAACCGGGAAGATCGACTCCTCGAACACGGCGTCGAGCGCTGCCCGATCGTTGTCGGCCAACTCGCCGTAGTTGACGATCTCGATGCCTTCGGTCGCGAGCGCCGGACGAACATCCTCGTTGAAGAGGCGGTCGATGCTGTCGTTGAGCGCGGTGACCCGTTCGTGGATCGCATGCAACTGCTGGCGCGGCGTCAGACCATCGGGACCGGACTTCGTGACGCCGCTCTCGGCCTGCTCGAGCAACCCCGCAACCCGTACCTGGTGGAATTCGTCGAGATTCGACGACACGATGGCGATGAACTTGACCCGTTCGAGCAGCGGTCGGTCCTGTGCCTCGGCCAGTGCGAAGACGCGTTCCTGGAACACGAGCAGGGACAATTCCCGGTTGACGTACGGAGTGTTGTTGGTCGGGTCCATGGGCCTTGCCGGTGGGGAACGCCGTGCATCATACCGACGGACGCGGGATGACGAACGAGCAGATCCGACGGTCCTAGGCTCCGAATTGGTCGAGTTCGTCGATCTTCGCGACTCGTCGGAGATGGCGCTCTTCACCGGAGAACTCCGCTTCCAGGAACGCCTGGACGATCTCCCACGCCGGCTCCGGACCGATGACCCGGCCGCCGAGGGCGATGACGTTCATGCCGTCGTGTTCCACGCCTTGGTGCGCGGTGTAGACATCGTGGATGATGGCCGCGCGGATGCCGCGGATCTTCCCTGCCGTGATCGACGCACCCGCACCGGATCCGCAGAGCACCACACCCCGGTCGGCTTCGCCCGAAGCGACCGCACGCGCCGCCGGCCCCACGTAGTCGGGGAAGTCGACCGCGTCCTCGGAATCCGTCCCGAAGTCGAGCACCTCGTACCCGGCCGCGACGAGCCGACCCTTGATGTCCTCCTTGAGGACGAACCCACCGTGATCCGTTCCCATTGCAACGCGCATGAAGAGAGCTCCTTGTGTGACAGGTGCGAGGGTAGTGACGGCGGAGCTACGAGCTGCGAGCTAGCAGAGCTGCGAGCCCGGAACCCCCGCATCTCGATCGTCGGACTCATGCATCGACAGCCTCGGGGCTACTGCAGCTCGACTGGCTACCCACCCAAAGACCCCCACGGTTTCGCGCTCGGTCCCTAGGCTTCCGCTCATGGACAATCGTGTTGAAGTGCTGCGCGTTGTCGGCGGGACACCCCTCGAAGGGGAGCTTTCGGTTCTCGGGGCGAAGAATGCGGCGCTCAAACACATGGTGGCGACATTGCTCGCACCGGGGATCCATCACCTCTCGAACGTGCCCCGGATCCTCGATGTCGAGATCATGGGCAGCGTGCTGCGGCACGTGGGAGCGACCTGTGAGCGGGATGGGACCACGCTCACGATCGTGGTTCCGGAAGACCCGAATCCGGAAGCGCCGCTCGATCTCGTCCGGCAGATGCGTGCCTCGATCCTCATTCTCGGCACGCTGCTGTCCAGGACCGGTGAAGCACGGGTCGCGCTCCCGGGAGGCGATGACTTTGGTTCTCGTCCGATCGATCTGCATCTCGGCGGTCTCGAGGATCTCGGAGCCGTCTTCGAGCTTCAGCACGGCGTGCTGCGAGCGACGGCCCCCGACGGACTCCACGGAGCAGAGATCTACCTCGAATTCCCGTCGGTCGGAGCCACGGAGAACATCCTCCTTGCCTCCGTCCTGGCGGAGGGAGCGACGACGATCGGCAACGCAGCCCGCGAGCCCGAACTGGCCGACCTCGCCGCCTACTTGATCGCCATGGGTGCCAACATCGAAGGGGCGGGAACGTCCACGGTTGTGATCAACGGAGTGTCCGAACTCCACCCAGCCGACCATCGCGTCGTCCCGGATCGCCTCGAAGCCGGGACGTACATCCTTGCGGCCGCCATGACTGGAGGCACGGTCACGATCCACGACTGCGTCCCGCAGCATCTCCGGATGGAGATGAGCAAACTCGCCGATGCAGGCGCCGACGTCACCTCCGGAGATGATTGGATCACTGTGCGAGGCCCGGCACGACCGGAGCCGATCGACTTCGCGACCCTGCCGTTCCCCGGCTACCACACCGATATGCATCCACAGATGGTGGCGCTTCTCTCCGTCGCGGATGGCACCTCAATCGCCACGGAGAACGTCTACGCCGCCCGCTTCCGTTACATCGGCGAACTCAATCGCATGGGTGCGGACATCCACACCGACGGGCAGCACATCGTGATCCGCGGCGTCGAGGAACTCAGCGGGTGCGAGGTGGACGGATGCGACATCCGGGCAGCGGCCGCACTCACGATCGCCGGCCTCCGGGCTGACGGAACAACCACGATCGTCGGAGCGCATCACGCGGACCGGGGGTACGACGGATTCGTCGGCAACCTCCAAGCGCTCGGCGCTCGCATCGAGCGGGTCTGACCCCGGGCTCACGACCTCATGCGTCCGCACTAGCGCCTCATCCGCGGTTAGCTTGTGGACATGGTTGTTGAGCAAGAGAACGTGATCGAGATCGCCTCCCCGACGGACAAGCCCGAGGCGGGTTTCGACGGCGCAGGGGAGATCGATCTCTCCCTCCTCGAGACCACTCTCGAGTACATCCGCCCGGCCCTTCAGGCCGACGGCGGCGACCTCGTGCTGCTCGGCGCCGAGAACGGAAAGGTGACGCTGCAACTCGTCGGCGCGTGCGGCGGGTGCCCGCTCTCGACGATGACGCTCACCGCCGGAATCGAACGAATCCTCCAGGATCGCGTCCCTGGTGTCGTCACCGTCGAAGCCATCTGATCGTCGTTGCGCGCAAGCGACGCCCCTCCGACCGTAACCTGTTCCTGTGATGCTCGTTGAACGCGCCAGAGAAGGCGACCGCCGATCGCTCGCCCGTCTCGTGAGCCGCGTCGAGGACGACACGTCGGAAGGTCGAGCGGCGCTTGCCGCCGTCTACCCAGCCGGAGGATCTGCATGGGTGACCGGTGTCACGGGAGCCCCCGGCGCCGGCAAGTCGACCCTCGTTGACGGTCTGGTCGGTCACGGAGCAGACCAGGGGAGCGTGGCGGTGATTGCCGTCGATCCGTCCAGCCCATTCACCGGTGGCGCCGTTCTCGGCGACCGAATCCGGATGCAGCGACATACCGACGATCCGCGCGTGTACATCAGGTCGATGGCGAACCGGGGTCACCTCGGTGGTCTCGCCGACTCGACGCCACGCGTGGTCGCTCTCCTCGACGGTATCGGTTTCGCGAGCGTGATCGTCGAGACCGTCGGTGTTGGTCAAGCAGAGGTCGACGTGGCAGCCTCCGCAGACACCGTCATCGTGGTGGTGAGCCCCGGCTGGGGAGATTCAATCCAGGCAGCGAAGGCCGGTCTCCTCGAGATCGGTGACGTCTTCGTCGTCAACAAGGCGGACCGTACTGGAGCCCACGAAGCGGTGACGGATCTGAACCGGATGCTTGATGCGGGACCGATCCGACCGTGGCGCCCACCCGTCGTGACCACGATCGCCACTGACGGCACGGGCATCGGAGCGTTGCTGGCCGCGATCGGGGACCATCGTCGCTATCTCATCGATATGGGAATGTTGGCCGACATCCGGAAGGACCGGGCGCTGCGCGAGATCGAAGCGGCTGTGCGGTCCGGGTTGCGGCGGAAGGCCACGCTCGGGCCTGCGGACGATGCAGTCCTCGCTCGGGTCGTTGCTCGAGAGATCGATCCATGGACGGCAGCCGAGGGCATCGTCGACGCGCGGTAGCCTCTCTCCCACGCGAGCGTTGGAGGGAACGTCATGGATCTCGTCGACTTCACGGTCTCGGCCGCGGTGGCCACGATCACACTGAATCGACCGCCGGTGAACGCGCTCAACGCGGAACTCGTCGCCGACATCGGCCGGGCGCTGGAACGGGCAGCGAACCCCGAGGTTCGTGCCGTCGTCATCACGGGGACTCCACACTTCGCCGCAGGCGCCGACATCACCGAATTCCAGGCTGCCTTCGACGGAGACCGCGACCCCGATCTCGCTTCGTCGCTGTCAGCGGTCGTTACCCGGTTGCAGTCGCTCGCGAAGCCGACGATCGCCGCGATTCGCGGATTCGCCCTCGGGGGCGGCCTCGAACTCGCCATGGGCGCCGATTTCCGCTACCTCTCGGACGACGCCCGCGTCGGGCAACCCGAGATCCTCCTCGGGATCATCCCCGGTGCCGGAGGGACCCAACGTCTCCCGCGCCTGGTCGGATACCAGCGGGCGCTCGAGATGTGCCTGACCGGCAGGCAGGTTCCTGCAGAGGAGGCCGCTCGCATCGGAATCGCTGACAAGGTTGCCCCTGGTGATTCCCTGCTCGAGATCGCGCTGGCAGACGCCGCCGAATTCGCTGCAGGCCCAACCGTCGCGTATTCGGCGGTGAAGCAGGCGCTTGCCGACGGATACGGGAAGTCGCTCGACCGCGGTCTCGAGATCGAGGCAGCCGAGTTTGCCCGAGCGTTTGGGACGAACGATGCACTCGTCGGAGTGGAGGCGTTCCTCACCAAGCAGAAGCCCCAATTCGGAGGTTCGTAGCGTGCGGCTTCCGATCCAGGGCGTCCTGATCGCTCATTGCGTGGCATCGGGATAGCCTCGGAGCGATATGGCCACTCGAAAGCTTCCTCACTGGGCCGGCACCGCTGCGCTCATGGGCATCGGTATCGCGGTGCTGGTGCTGTTCGTCGTGGCATGGCTGTCGGCCAACCAGATTCGCTCGGACGTCCTGCTGCCGGTCGCCGACGATCGTCCATACGACATCGAGGTCCTTCGGACACCGCCGGCGCGGATGGTGATAGCGAGCGCAGACGAACCGCCGCGGGCCGGCACGTGGGGTTTTGAGGCCGAAGCGACGTACACCCACCTGACCTCGCTCCTCAATCGGTCCGAGTCCGAGACCGAGTGGGCAGCAACCGCATTCGGTGAGGAGGCAACTGTTGGCATCTCGGGTCGGATCGACGTCGATGCGTTCCCGGTTGACCCCAACGAGGCGTTTGGACTCGGCTTCGACGACGTGCGGGCACCGGGTGAACTCGGACCCCTGCCGGCCTGGCTGATCGACGGCCGTCGATCGACGTGGGTCATCATTGCCCACGGCAAGGGCACCGACCGTCGGACGCAGGCCCTGCGGATGATTCCGAGCTTCGTCGAGTCCGGCTACCCGGTGCTGGTGGTGAGCTATCGCAACGACGACGGTGCGCCGAGGGACCCGTCGGGGCTCCGGTCGTGGGGGTTGGCGGAGTGGCGCGACCTGGACGCGGCGATCCGCCTCGCCGAACGCGAAGGGGCGCAGGACTACTTCCTCATCGGCCACGACCTCGGCGCCGAGGTCGTCTCCACGTTCTTGCACGAGTCCGACCAGGTCGGCAACATCCTTGGTGTCGTCTTCGATTCGCCCGTGCTCGACCTCGCAGGCAGCATGAACTACAACTCGGGCCCAGTCGCCTCGGTCGTCGGAGAACTGGGTCTCCAGATGTCGAGGCTCCGGTTCGGCATGGAGTGGGACGAACTCGATCAGGTTGCCCGAGCCGGCCAGTTCGACGTTCCGGTGCTGGCGCTCCACGGGGCCCGCGACGAGATCGCCCCCATTGAGTTCACCGAGGCCTTCGTCGCCGCCCGACCCGACCTTGCCCGGCTCATCCGTTTCGAGCAAGGTGCCCACGGCGATCTGTGGAACGTCGACCGAGCCCGGTACGAGACCGAGGTCATGGCCTTCCTCGAGAGCTTCGTCGAGGACGAAGGCTGAGAACCGCACCGAAACGACGCGGAATGGGGCAGACTTGGGTCCATGCTGTATCTCGATCACGCCGCCAGCACGCCGCTGCGACCCGAAGTCCGGGACGTGATGGCGCCGTTCGTCGGAGCGCGCTTCGGGAACCCGTCCGGGGTCCACGCCACCGCGCAACAGGCGAAGAATGCCATCGAGGCGGCCCGTGAGCAGATCGCAGCCTCAATCGGTGCGACGAGTCCGCTCGAGATCGTGTTCACCGGCGGCGGGACCGAAGCAGACAACCTCGCCGTATTCGGGGCGGCGTGGCCGGTTCGCGGCGGGATCGTCACCACCGCAGTCGAACACGCCGCGGTCCTCGAGTCGGCCCGATTCGCCGAGCGGCTCGGAGTCACCGTCTCGATTCTGCCGGTCGACCGACGTGGATGCGTGACACCGGAGGAGGTCGCCGCCCACGTTGACGAGAGGACGGCGGTCGTCTCCGTGATGATGGCGAACAATGAGACCGGTGTGCTCCAGCCCGTCGCCGAGACCGCTCACGCTGTCCGTGCAGTGAGTGACGGGACCCGCGTGCACACCGACGCGGTCCAAGCCTTTGCCTCGCTCCCGGTCGTCGTGTACGACGGTGGACCGGATCTCATCTCGGTCTCCGCGCACAAGATTGGGGGACCACAGGGTGTCGGATTCCTCTTCGTTCGAGACGGAATCGAACTCGAGCCGGTGATCCACGGCGGCGGTCAGGAGCTCGGCCGCCGGTCCGGCACGCACAACGTCGCGGCAATCGTGGGACTCGGTGCGGCGGTTGAGGCCACGGTCGCAGAACGCGTGGGATACCGCACACGCGTCGCAGCTGCCCGGGACCGCTTCGAGCACGACCTGCGTTCCCGGATCAACGTCGAAAGCACGGCAGGCGAAGCCGAGCGGCTGGTATCTCACTCGCACCTCCGTTTTCCCGGAATCGCCGCAGAGACGCTCTTGGTACGCCTCGACCTCGCGGGCGTGGCCGCCGCAGCCGGTGCAGCGTGCCACAGCGGTGCCATCGACAGCAGCCACGTGCTCACCGCGATGGGGATCGAGCCGGCGGCGGCGGCCGAGTCCGTCCGTTTCAGCTTCGGCCGCGATGATGACGAGTCGACGGGGGCGATCGCTGCAGCCACCGTGGCAGGCGTCGTCGAGGAACTCCTATGAGAGCCCTTGTGGCAATGTCCGGCGGTGTCGACTCGTCGGTTGCCGCGGCGCTCATGATCGATGCCGGCTACGACGTGGTCGGTGTGACCTTGAAGCAGTGGGTTGGAGCCGGTGGCGCGATGCCGACCGCTGGATGCTGCACCGTGTCGGATGCCGAGGATGCGCGTCGTGTCGCAGCCCAACTCGATGTTCCCTACTACGTGCTCGACTACGTCGAGGAGTTCACGGAGGCCGTGGTCGAACCGTTTGGCGCCGCGTACCTCGCCGGGTTCACGCCGAACCCGTGCATCGAATGCAACCGAAAGGTGCGATTCTCAGCGCTGCTCGAGCGCACCGCGGAATTGGATGCGGATGTCCTCGTCACCGGCCACCACGCCAGGGTGATGCACGATGCCGACGGGTGGCACCTGCTCCGGGCGACCGACGATACGAAGGATCAGTCGTACGTCCTCCACATGCTCGGTCAGGACGAGCTCTCCCGGATCCGCCTACCGATCGGCGAGATGACGAAAGTCGAAGTGCGACAGCGGGCCGCAGATCTGGGGCTGCGGACGGCGGGGAAGCCGGACAGCCAGGATATTTGCTTCGTTGGATCGGGCGACTATCGCGACTTCCTCAGTGACAACTTCCCGGAGACCGCCCTGCCGGGGCCTGTTGTCGATACCTCCGGATCGATCATCGGCGAGCACGCCGGCGTGACCGGTTTCACGATTGGCCAGCGTCGCGGGCTCGGCATCGCCGTCGGTGAGGCTCGGTACGTCGTCGACATCGAACCGCTCGAGCGCAGGGTCGTCGTCGGCTCCTATGAGGATCTCCTGGTCGACGGCTGCACGGTGATCGACGTGACGTTCACGTCCGACGCTCCTCCGACCTTCTCGGAGGTCACGGTGAAGGTCGGGTATCGAGCGACGGCCGTCCCCGCCGTCCTCGCACCATCCGGTGACCGGTGGGAGGTGTCGTTCGTCGATCGTCACCCGGCTCCCGCACCTGGCCAATCCGCCGTGTTCTACGACGGAGACCGCGTCCTCGGCGGCGGAATCATCGACGGGGTGGTTCGGTCATGAGGATCACCGGCGTCGGAAGCCTGCCGCACACCAATGCTCAAGCGGCGGCGGCGTTCGTGACTTCAACGACCGACGTCCCGTACCTGCCGCAACTCCCGAATCGGCATACATCCGAAGGGATGCTGCGACAGTGGGGAGAGGGGCTGTGCGGAGTCGGCGGAACCGACGACGGAATCGGTTTGCGGTTCGGTGAGCCGGAGGATTCGACGGGCGAAGCGTTCGGCGGATCCGAAACGATGCTGGACACGGTCGCAGGGGTGGAACTCAAGACACAGTTCACAGGGCCGGTGACGATGTTCCTCGCCCTCCTTGCCGCGGGATGCCCCTACCAGGGACTCTGGGACTGCGTCGTCGACGGTCTTGTCGAGCGGGTCGGCGACCATGTCGCGCTCGATACGGGCACTCCGACCAGATGTCGAACTGATCACGATCATGGACGAGCCGGCGCTGGTGACCTTCGCCCCCG
Source organism: uncultured Actinomycetota bacterium (assembly GCA_963785245.1). Classification (GTDB taxonomy): domain Bacteria; phylum Actinomycetota; class Acidimicrobiia; order Spongiisociales; family UBA5794; genus JAHEEL01. The sequence goes on from CAWAUO010000019.1 coordinate 140,156, forward strand.
ATCGCTCGAACGGCCCGGTCTCAATCGAAGCAGCGGCCGGCGCCCTCTCGCGTGTGATGGCGCAAGCCCCGACTCCGGTTGGCATCCACGTCTGCGGCGACACCGACTGGCGCATGGTCGCCGGGCTGCGACCGGCGTGGTTCTCATGGGATCTGGCCGGTCTTGGTGATGGCTTCCTCACCGCAACCGACGCGATCGCCGAGGCGGTGGCGAACGGTACGGGTGTCATGTGGGGCCTGGTCCCCTCCGACCCTGCCCCGGTCGACACCGACCGAATCCGCTCGCGGTACGGTACGGCTGTGACGCGACTCGTGATTGACGGTGCACCGGCCGAGCGGCTCACCCACGCCTCGATCGCCACGCCGGCGTGCGGTCTTGCGGGCCTCAGCGTCGGCGGAGCAGGGGTGGTGATGGATCGCGTGCACGCAGCCGTGGAGTTGCTCGATGACTGACCAAGCGGCCAGGGCGGCCGAGCTCAGAGCGTTCCTCCGGCACCACAACTACCGCTATCACGTCCTCGACTCGCCAGAGGTCTCCGACATCGAGTTCGATGAGGCGTTCCGAGAACTCCAAGCGATTGAGAAGGCCCATCCAGATCTCGCGGTCCCCGATTCTCCGACTCTGAGCGTCGGCGGGGCCGTTGCTGAGGCGTTCTCGGCGGTGACCCATCGAGAACGGATGTTCTCCCTCGACAACGTCGAGAGTCTCGAAGATCTCGACGCCTGGCGCGCACGGCTTGTCCGCCTGCTCGATCGCGAACCATCCGGCTACTCCTGTGAGCTGAAGATCGACGGCCTGGCGATCTCGATTACGTATGAGGCGGGGCATCTCGTGCGCGCTGCGACGCGCGGTGACGGGATCACCGGGGAGGACATCACAGCGAACGTTCGGACGATGGCCAATGTGCCGCCGTTGCTGGCGGGGGATGCTCCTGCCGTCATCGAGGTGCGCGGCGAGATCTATATGCCCGTCTCGGCGTTCAACGAACTCAACGACCGTCAGGCCGAGGCGGGGAAGCCGCCGTACGTGAACCCGCGGAACACCGCGGCCGGTTCGGTCAGGCAGAAGGACCCGGCGGTGACTGCTTCCCGTTCTCTGCTGCTGTGGACCTATCAGATCGGCTACCTCGAAGGCGGCCCTGTGCTCGAATCGCACACCGGGCAGATGGGCTGGCTCGCGACACTCGGTCTTCCGGTGAACCCCGAGAACCGGACCGTGGAGATCATCGAGGCCGTCGAGGAGTACGTGCGTCTCGCCGAGGAACAGCGCCACACGCACGACTACGACACCGACGGGATCGTGGTGAAGGTCGATTCGCTTGCCGACCAGCGAGACCTCGGCTTCACGGCGAAGAGCCCGCGATGGGCCGTTGCGTACAAGCTTCCACCCGAGGAGAAGACCACCACCCTTCTCGATATCAAGATCAACGTCGGCCGGACCGGAGCGGTGACCCCCTATGCAGTCCTCGATCCGGTGTTCGTCGGCGGCGTGACGGTCACGAACGCCACACTGCACAACGAGAGCGAGGTCCACCGTCGGGATGTCCGACCCGGCGACACCGTCATCGTCCGCAGGGCCGGTGACGTGATCCCGGAAGTCGTCGGGCCGGTGATCTCCCGTCGACCGGAGGGATTGCCCGCGTGGAACATGCCGAAGACGTGCCCGTTCTGCGGCCACGCGCTCGGTGTTGCCCGAAGGGGAGGCGAAGGCGAAGTGCACCGGCGGCTACCAATGCCCGAGCCGACTCCGCGAGCACCTCGCCCACTTCGCGGGACGCGGGGCGATGGACATCGAAGGCCTCGGCTACAAGACCGTGGATCTGCTGCTCACCGAGGGCCTGATCAGCGACCCGGCCGATGTCTTCACCCTTGAACCAGACGCGCTCCTCGGGCGGGAGGGCTGGGGAGAGACCTCCGTCTCCAACCTCCTCTCCGCGATCGACGACGCGAGGGACCGCGACGTCGGTCGGCTGCTTACCGGATTCGGGATTGACCACGTTGGTGGGACGGTGGCGAGGGTGCTTGCCCGTCGTTTCGGAAGCATTGAAGCGCTCGCTGCGGCGACCGAGGACGACATCACCGTGATCGAAGGGATCGGGCCGGAGATCGCCAGTTCGGTGATCACCTGGTTCAGCGACCCGGACAACGTCCGTCTCGTCGACAAGTTCCGCGCTGCCGGTGTTCGCATGTCCGACCCGGTCGACAAGAGCCGGGGGAGTGACCTGCTCGCGGGCGTGACAGTGGTGATCACCGGCTCACTCGACGGATTCTCGCGCTCCGAGGCGAAGGCCGCGGTCGAGAACCGCGGCGGGAGAGTGACCGGATCGGTCTCGGGGAAAACCACAGCGCTGATCGCCGGTGCCTCACCCGGATCAAAGCAGACGAAAGCCATTGATCTCGGTGTTCCGGTATTGGATGAGGGGGCGTTTGTGCAGCTGTTGGAGGAAGGGATGGGATCGGTCGAGGCCGGGTAGGGAGGCTGCCCGCTGCCGGCCTGAGCGGGCTGGATGACGTGCCCACCGACACCGTGTGTCCGACATGGGGTTCAGCGAGGTGTCGCTCCGCGTTCAGGTTCCGAGGGGGATGGCGACGGTACCGATGGACGCCGCGCCCTCGATCGGCTCCGCGAACCGAATGCCTCCGGCGAGACTGAGATCGAGGGCTTGTTCGGCTGCCTCGGTGAACAGCGCATAGGCCGGCGATCCGACACGGCTGGCCGCCGTGTTCTTCAGCAGGCGGTGTGCGTCAGTGATGTCGGGTCCCAGGACCTCCACGTAGGTGCCGATGGATTGCACGATGTAGTTCCCATGGTGAACAACGAACTTGAGGTCGAGGGTGTTCTTGACCTTGCAGGCATTGCAGGTGCACGTCCACGTCAGACCGGCTTCGTCCAGCCTCGCCGTGAAGCCGTTGTAGCAGTCGGTGATACAGCCGACCAGGGCTGAGCCCGCCGGCCCGACGCTGTCCTCACCGACAGCGAACACAGCGTCGCCTTCGAATTTGACGAGCGTGAACGGCGGATCAATCTGCTCCACGATCCCGCCAAGGAGATTGGACATGAGTCCATATGCATATGGGATCTGGCCGTCGGCGAAGGCGTCGTCGGCGTGGGCCTGCTTGACGTCCTCGAGGAATGCGGTGTATCCGGAAATATCGGCGAGCACGATGGTCCCGGCGTGCTTTCCGGGAATCAGGGCAGCGGTCATGTCGCCTCCAGTGAAGGGCTGATCGTTCGTGGCACCCGGGTCGGAGAACGGGCGGTGCAGCACGCGGTCGGGATGGTCGCCTTGACGACCCGCAGTTCGAGCCTACATCGCCAGGTTCGGCGGTGTCGCGTGCTTCCTGCCGCGAACTCAGGCCCTACGATGTCCGCCCCGTGACGTCTCGGCACCATCAAGGACGCTGAAGAACGTCGGCGGCGGAGGGAGGTGTAAGAGATGGCGAACCGTCTGCGGTGGCTCACGGTGGGCATGGTCGTCCTTGTACTGCTCACCGGGTGCAGTAGCCCCGAGTTGTGTCGGGGGGAGGTCGGGCCCGAGACGGTGGTGATCGATGCGGAGGCATTCGCCAACGACGGCATCCAGGTGTGTTTCACGATCGCCGATGGTCCGGAGACGTACTGCAGCGAGTCGGGTACCCCGAAGGTCTCGTGGACGGCCCGCTCCGACTATCCGCAGGACGTTCCCTATTTCGTGCGGATCACCACCAGCGTGGGCGAGACCTTCCCGGAAGGCGGCAGCGGAACCCACCGAATGACCTGCACACAGACCACGACCGAGATCATCCTCCCCACCAACTAGCGGAGACGCTCATGCGGGCACCATCGGCACTCGATTTTGGCCTCAGACTGCGACCCACCTCGCTGGCTCAGCCGCTCAGCTACTCCGCTACTCCGCCCTCAACCGCCTGGAACAAGACCTCGAGCCGCGCTTCATCCTCAACCTCGACGATGCTGGCGATCGACGGCGGTTCGATACCGAACTCGGTGAGTGTGATGTCGGTCTCGCCGGTCACCGAGATCGTGTTGCCGTCCCTGCGGGCCTCAACCTGCCACGTGAGGTCGCGCTCGGTGGAGTTGATCGTCATGGTGCCGGTGACATCGAGTTCCACGGGCGTGCCGTCTGGCTCGTCCGGCCACACGAACGTGCTCGACGTGAAAACGGCGATCGGGTCAGCGGCGAAGAGAGACGAGACACGGCTATCTCGCCGGGACTGATCGGACTCGAACGTGGTGAGATCGAGTTCGAAGGTGAAAGAACCGTTGGTCGAGACGGAACCCGCAAGCGACTCGGAGCGGCCGACCGCGTCGACCGCGAGACCCCGAAGGGTCTCCGGCACGGTGTACGTTGCCACTCCGCCGACGACGGTGTACGCCCCACTGCGTGCGGACTCCACAGCCGACCCGGATGCTTGACCCGATACCGAACTGGTGGTCGTGGTCGAAGCCAGGTCGTCGAGTTCCAATGCACCATCGGCCGCGTTGCCACTTCCGAACAGGCCGAAACCGACGATCAGGGCGATGATCACAGGAATGAGCGCCGCCCAGGCGGGAGCGACCGCTCGCGAGAACACAGGTGTCAGCAAGCCGACGGAGAGGAAGATGACGAGCGACACGGCTCCGGCGTATGGGATGAAGCGGTCGAGCGTCGTCTGGTCGATGATCGCTGCCGCCATCATGGTGATGAAGAACGCAGCGACCATGGTGAAAGCGAACGTGCGGGATGCGTTCTTCATCACCCGGATCCGCCGCCACAGGAGGCCGGAGAGGGCGCCGATGATCAGGGCTGCGATCGTCACCGTGAGCGAGTTGGCGACCAATTCGTCCGGTGTGTGGATCGGTAGGGCGATCAGCGACGCGGCGATCGCCCCGACGGATCCCGCGGCCACTCCGGCCAGGATCGGGTCGAGGCTTCGCGGGTCGTATGTGTAGTCATTGGCCATGTCGGTCCACTCCTGTCTCCCTACTGAACGCGGAAACTCCAGGTGTACATTCCCGGATCCGGGAGACCGCTGGCACGATCCCAATCCGCCGAGATGACGTGGAACCCAGGTGTCCATGCCTCCACCACCTTGCCCGGCCCCGGTTCGAAGACATGGAGACCGGTCGCCTCCGTCCAGATCACCTGGTCATCTGGCACCGCGACGTCGTCGATCGTCAGGTGCGCCCGATAGCCGCCGTCGAGGTCGACGATGATCCGCGGCTGCCCGAACATGAGGCTGCCATCGACCGGATCCACACGCTCGAGCGCCGGGGGGAGTCCGTCGTCGGTGCCCGACGGAGCGAACAGAACCGCCCCCACGACGACTGCGATGAACGCGAGGCCGAGGAGGAGCAGGATCACGCGATAGGTGGTGCGGCTCATCGCCGGTCAGCGTAGGCCCGAGTGGTTCGCCATCTCAGCACTTCCTGTCGCTGGACTTGCAGTGCGGCGCCGGAGAGTTGAGACTGTCCGGATGCATCTCAACCCCGTCTTTACCCAACTCGGTGACTACCCGATCGCCCAAATCCAGATGCGAGCGCGGGACCTCCGCGACGCCGGTCTGCCGGTCATCGATTTCTCGATCGGAGATCCCCGCGAGCCGACACCGTCGTTCATCGTCGACGCCCTCAGTGCCTCGGTGCCGCCGATCTCTCAGTATCCGACAGCTGCCGGTCTTCTGGAACTCCGGCAGGCGATTACCGGCTACGTCAAGCGCCGCTTCGACATCGACGTCGACCCTGCGACGCAGGTGATTCCGACGAGCGGGGCGAAGGAGGCCATCTTCAACACACCGTTCGCGTTCATCGACCGGGATGCCGGCGATGCGGTCGTGTATCCGACGCCCGGCTACCCGGTCTACGAACGGGGTTCGCTGTTCGCCGGGGCGACGGTGTTTCCGATCGAACTGTCGGGCGACTTCATCCTCCGTGCCGAAGACATCCCGGACGAGGCATGGGAGCGCGCCCGGCTGGTATGGACCTGCTCTCCGCACAATCCTGCCGGTTCGGTCGCCAGCCTCAAAGACATCGCAGGTCTCTATGTGCGTGCCGTCGATGCCGGCGCCATGCTCCTTTCGGACGAGTGCTACTCCGACATCTACGAAGACGACGTGTATCCCGACGGACCGATGTCGGCCCTGCAGGTTGCCGGCGACGGGAGTCCGGGCGTGTTGTCGTACCTCAGCTTGTCGAAGCGGTCCGGTATGACCGGATATCGTTCCGGCGCCATCGTCGGAGATGCGGAGGCGATTGCCGCGTTGAAGGCGCTGCGCTCCACCACCGGCACCGCATCTCCGGAGTTCGTGCAGGGTGCGGCGATCGCGGCGTGGAGTGATGACGCTCATGCCGCCGAGCGGAGGGCAATCTTCACGGAGAAGCGCCGGGTTCTCAAGGCGGCCTTCGATGAACTCGGGTACGAGATCGTAGGTTCACGCGCAGGGCTATATCTCTGGATCAAGGTCGAGGACGATATGGCGTTCACCGACCGTCTCCTCGATGAGGGCATCGTGGTGTCGCCTGGCCGTTTCTTCGGGCCCGGCGGCGAGGGATTCATCCGTCTGGCTCTGGTCCCGACCGTCGCGGAGTGCGGCGATGCCGCGAACGTGCTTCGGAGCCTTCTGGGCTAGGCGACCTCGGTTCCGGAGCCCCGGTGGCGATGGCTCGTCCGAGAACGGTGGCCCTGCATACAATCGTCTCATGACTGATCGAGAACTAATTGAAGCCGCGTACGCCGACCTGACCCTCCTCCCGGACGCACAGGAGGCGATCCACCGGACCGTCGCCGACCTCGACGCCGGCACCATCCGGGTTGCCGAGAAGGTCGAAGGCGAGTGGGTCGTCAATCTATGGGTCAAAGAAGCGATCATGCTCTACTTCCGGATCACCGAGGTTCGGACGATGGGAGCCGGTCCGTTCGAGTACCACGACAAGATCCCCACCAAGACGGGTCTCCACGAGGCCGGAATCCGCGTCGTCCCGCCCGGCACGGTGCGCTACGGGGCTTTCTGTGAACCCGGTGTGGTCGTGATGCCCGGATACATCAACATCGGCGCCTACGTGGGGTCCGGCACGATGGTCGACACCTGGGCCACCGTCGGATCGTGCGCACAGATCGGCCGCGACGTCCACCTCTCCGGTGGTGTCGGAATCGGCGGCGTACTGGAGCCGCCCGGTGCCCGGCCAGTGATCATTGAAGATGGTGCGTTCATCGGCAGTCGGTCGATCGTCGTCGAAGGCGTGCTCGTCGAGGCTGGAGCGGTGCTCGGTGCAAACACCACGCTGTCGGCGTCGATCCCGATCATCGACGTCACGGGAGATGAACCCGTCGAGATCCGGGGTCGGGTTCCGGCCAATGCCGTCGTCGTTCCCGGCACGCGAGCGAAGAGCTTCCCGGCCGGCACCTATCACCTGCAGGCACCGCTGTTGATCGGCTACCGATCCGAGACGACCGATCGCAAGACGTCGCTGAATGACGCCCTCCGTACGTTCCAGGTTGACGTATGAGTCTCGCCGAGACGCTCGTCGAGCTCATCAACATCCCTTCGGTGATCGGCAACGAAGATGAGATCGCCACCGCGATCGACTTCCGATTGGCGGCGTCGCGCCCCGTGGCCCGACGTGGGAACGCGCTGGTAGTCGGGGAGCCGAGCGGCAAGCCGATGATCGTGCTCTACGGACACACCGACACCGTCCCCGAGCAGGACAACGGGATTGCCGTGCTTGAGGACGGTCGGATCCGCGGTCTCGGCGCCTCTGACATGAAGTCGGGGGTGGCGGCGATGATCCATCTGCTCGAAGATCCCGCCGTCCTTGATGGTCCCTACGACGTGGTCGGTGTCTTCTACGACAAGGAAGAGGGTCCGTCGGCCGACAACGGCCTCGAAGACGTGCTCGACGCGTTTGGCTGGCTCGCAGAGGCTGAGTTCTCCGTGGTCCTCGAACCAACGGACCTCAGCCTCGAGCTTGGCTGCAATGGCGCCATGAACGCCGACATCATCTTCACCGGGCACGCCGCACACAGCGCCCGCCCGTGGCTCGGAGAGAACGCGGTGACGAAGGCCGGGGCATGGCTCGCGGCGATGCACGACCGTGAACCGGAACGGGTCGAGATTGCCGGACTCGAGTACCGAGAGGTGTTCTCCGTCACTCGGGCCAACGGCGGCATCGCGAACAACGTGCTGCCGTCGCGGTTCACCGTCAACCTGAACTACCGCTTCCCGCCCATCTACGACCTCTCGGAGGCCGAAGCCCGACTGCGCCACGTTGCGTTGGCAGCCGACGAAGTCGTCATCACCGACCGGGCCCCTGCCGGCACCGTCCCAGAGGGCAATGCCCATCTCGCCCGGTTCGAGGACCTCGTTGGTGGTGCACGGACCGCCAAACAGGGCTGGACCGATGTTGCGCGGCTTACCGGTCGCGGGATCCCAGCGGTCAACTACGGACCGGGGGAGGTCGCGCACGCTCATCAGGTGACCGAGTCGGTTCCGGTCGAGAATCTCCAGATCGTCTTCGACGTCCTCCGACGCTTTCTCACAACCTGACCCACCGCTCCGATCGGTAGCCTGGGGGTGGAGCAGAGGGAGGGTTCAGCGGTGACCGACACAATCCTGGTGTGCACTGATCTGCGGAAGTCGTACGGCGATATCGTCGCCGTCGACGGCGTGGGTTTCACCATCGCCGCAGGGGAGACCTACGGCCTGCTCGGGCCCAACGGCGCCGGCAAGACCACCAGCATCTCGATGATCGCGGGCCTCCTCGAGAAGGACGGTGGATCGGCGGTTGTGGTCGGGAACGAGATCACCACGAAGAGCACGGCGGCGAAGGCCGCAATCGGACTTGTGCCGCAGGATCTGGCGATCTACCCGGATCTGACCGGTCGCGAGAACCTGCGGTTCTTCGCAAAGCTCTACGCCATGGGCGCGGGTCTCAACGAGCGCGTCGACGAGGTGCTCGAGATCATTGAACTCACCGACCGCGCCGACGACCAGACCAAGGTGTACTCCGGCGGGATGAAGCGCCGGCTCAACATTGGACTGGGACTCCTGCATCGGCCGGACTTGCTCATCCTCGACGAGCCAACCGTCGGGGTCGACCCACAAAGCCGGAACGCCATTCTCGAGAACGTCGAGCGACTTGGGGAAGCGGGCATGGCGGTGCTGTACACGACCCACTACATGGAGGAGGCGGAACGCCTCTGCGACCGGATCGGCATCATCGACGAGGGCAAGATCATCGCCGAGGGGACTCGCCGCGAACTGGTGGCCCTCGTTGGCGGTCGGGATCGGCTCCATGTCGAGACGTCCGGAGACCCGTCGACGGTCGTGCCAGACGTGACGGCGCTCGCGGACGTCGAGTCGTGTTCCGCTGCCGGGTCGGCGCTCGAGGTTGTGGCCCTGAACGCCTCGCGTGCCCTTCCCGAGGTCGTGCTTGCGATCACACGCGACGGCCTGGACGTTCACTCGGTCGATGTGTCGGAACCGGATCTCGAGTCGGTGTTCCTCCACCTCACCGGGAAGGCGCTGCGCGAGTGATGCACGCTGCGCTGACGATCGCCGCCAAGGATCTCAAGGAGCGTCTCAGGGACCGCTCCGCGATCGTTCTGGCAATCGTTGTGCCCCTGGGACTTGCGTTCATCATGAACTTGACGCTCGGCCCGATCACCGACCAGGCCTTCAGCACAGACGTTGCAGTTGCCGACGCAGACGGAGGGCCTGTGTCGGAGGCATTCTCAGGGATGCTGTCCGAGGTCGAAGAAGCGGGCTTCATCACCGTGTCGGAGGCTGCCGACGAGGCGGCGGCGCGGGCGATGATCGATGCCGACGAAGTGTCGACGGCCTACCTCGTTCCCGAGGGGTTCTCTGACGCGGTCGGGATGAGCCGGGATGCTGAGATCACGGTCGTTGCGAACCCGGATCAGGCCATTGGGGCACAAGTCGGCAGAGCGATGGCAGAGGGGTTCGCAGGGGAGGTGAATGCGGTCCGACTCTCGGTCGCGACGGCGCTCGCTCTCGGCGCCGAGAATCCGGGGGCGCTTGCGGCCTCGGCAGCGGCGGAACCTTCGCCAATTGTCCTCGCTTCCGGGCAGACCGAGGGGAGGGGTTTCGACTTCGCCACCTTCTACGCGACCGGAATCGCCGTGTTCTTCCTCTTCTTCACGGTCCAATTCGGCGTGCTGAGCATCATCGACGAGCGGGAGACCGGGACAATGCCGCGGCTGCTCGTTGCCCCGATCTCGAAGCAGTCGATTCTCGTCGGCAAGTTGGCCGCGTCGTTCCTGATGGGTGTTGCGAGCACGGTCGTGCTCTGGATCGCCACCACCCTGCTGATGGGCGCCGACTGGGGGTCGTCGATCGGCGTGTTGATCCTCATCCTCGCCGGCGTCGCAGCGGCGATGGGGCTCACCGCAGCGATCGCGACGTTCACGACCACGGCTGAACAGGCCGGGGCGATCACCGCCTTCATCGTCGTGGTCTTCGGTGTACTCGGAGGAGTGTTCTTCCCCGTGACGCGAGTCTCGGGAGCGTTCGTCGTGGTGAGTCGGTTCGCTCCACACTTCTGGCTCATGGACGGATTCCAGCGACTCTCAGCCGGTGAGGGGATTCCCGACATCCTGCCGGCGCTCGGCGCCATCCTCCTGTTCGCGGTGGTGCTCGGCGGGATTGGACTCGTCCGGGCCCGGGACCTGGTGAAGTACTGATGAAGACGCTCACGATCGCGGCGAACAGCCTGCGCCGACTCTTCCGAGACCGATCGAACATCTTCTTCGTGTTCGTCCTCCCGATCGTTCTCATTCTCGTGCTCGGACTGGTGTTTGGCTCCGGGTTCATCAGCCGGGTAGCGGTCGTGGTGCCGGCCGGTGATGAACAAGCGCGAGAACTCTTCGACGAGATCGCGTCGTCCACCGCCTTCGAGACGGTCGAGTCGAGCGATGAGGATGACGCGCTGGCAACGTCTCCGCCGGAACGACATCGACGCTGTGATCGTGATCCCGGCCGACTACGGAGAACGCCTCGAGGGCGGGGGGCAAGTCGAGATCGGCTACTTCGCGACCGCGAGTGCCGGCGGCATCGATGTGCAGGCGGTGGTCGATGCCGCGGTCGTGAAGCAGGGTTCGAAGATCCGCGCCGCCCGGTTCGCGACAGAGGCAATCGGCGCTGATCCGGCGACGGCGCTTGCGACCTCGGATGCCCTGGAGGCGGAGTTGCCATCGGTTGGTGTCGTGGTCGAGGGCGACACGCTGAGCGACGCTGCCGGCCCGGCG
>CAWAUO010000020.1:0-25793 GCA_963785245.1 uncultured Actinomycetota bacterium
CACGGCGTCTCAGAGCACACATCAACGTCATCCCGCTCAACCCGACGCCGCTCAGCCCTGATCGGCCCTCGAATGCCGACCGCATCCACGGCTTCGTCGCAACGCTGCTCGCGAGCGGCGCCAACGCCACGCTGCGAGACACGCGTGGCCAGGAGATCGACGCCGCTTGCGGACAACTCCGACTGCGCCGAGGCACCGAGTAGCCTCCTCTATCCAAGGAGGGGACATCTATGCGACTCGAATCAGGACAGCCGGCGCCGCCATTCAGTGGTATCGACCACGATGGCAATACGGTGACGTTTGAGGATTTCGCGGGCCGTCGCGTCGTCCTGTACTTCTATCCGGCCGCGTTCACGCCGGGATGTACCACCGAATCATGCGACTTCCGCGATCGCTACCAGACGTTTGCGGACGCGGGCTACGAGATCGTCGGATTGAGCCCCGACGAACCCGACGAACTCGCCCGGTTCCGCGCGGAGCACGACCTGCCGTTCCCGCTCGTTTCGGACCCGGACCACGCGATCGCCGACGCATACGGCGCCTGGGGCATCAAAAAGAACTACGGACGCGAATACGAGGGACTCATTCGTTCGACGATCGTCATCGCCGACGACGGGACCATCGAACACGCCTGGTACAACGTCAAGGCGACGGGCCATGCCCAGCGGGTCGCTGGATCGGTGGTGGAAGGATGAGCATCCGCACTGCACTCTTCCCGGTCGGTGGACTCGGCACGCGTTTCCTCCCTGCGACGAAGGCCGTGCCGAAGGAGATGCTCCCGGTCGTCGACAAGCCCCTGATCCAGTACGCGGTCGAGGAAGCACGCGATGCCGGAATCGAGAACTTCGTATTCATCACCGCTCACGGCAAGGTCGCGGTGGAGAACCACTTCGATCGCAATCTCGAACTCGAGCGGTTCCTCACCGAACGAGGGAACAGCCACATGGTCGACCTCGCCCGGATCGACGGCACGACGCCGGGGCGGATCGCCTACGTCCGCCAAATGGAGGCCCTCGGACTCGGCCACGCCGTCTGGTGCGCGCGCAACCTGATCGGCCACGAACCGTTCGCGGTGCTCCTCGCCGATGAACTCCTCCGCGGAGACCGGCCCCCGCTGCTCGACCTCATCGACGTTCACGAGGAGACCGGCGGCAACGTGATCTCGGTCATGGAGGTCCCGAGGGACGAGACCGGGTCATACGGGATCATCACACCCGGAGCCGAGGACGGTCGGGTCATCGAAGTCGAGGGACTCGTCGAGAAGCCGGATCCGGCTGATGCTCCATCGCAGTACGCCGCGATTGGCAGATACGTCCTCGAACCGGGAGTGATGGACATCCTGGCCCTCGGCAAGGAGGGGGCCGGCGGCGAGATCCAACTGACCGACGCGCTCACCAGTCTGATCGGCGGCCTGCCATTCCACGCCGTCGTGCATGACGGACCGCGCTACGACTGTGGGAACAAGATCGGCTTCCTCGAAGCGAACGTCGCACTGGCGCTCGAACGGGACGACCTCGGCGGCGACGTCGAAGCCACACTCCGCCAACTCCTCCCCTGACGCTGCGAACCCAGGGTTCTCCACCTCGTATGTGACGCCGACAGCCCGCGGAATAGCCGCGGGCGGCGCAGATCTCCATTCTGTGGGCCCACGGCGCCAAATGGAAAGCCGAGAACCCTGGGTTCGCAGCCTTGTATGTGACGCCGACAGCCCGCGGAATGGGCGAGCGAGCATCATGCGTCCGTGAATCTGCGAGAATCCACGTCAATCCCACCCGCCAATGGAGGCAAGCGATGTCCAAGCTGAAGGAACTCGGAGCAGCAGGTCAGAGCGTCTGGCTCGACTTCATCCGTCGTGACATGGTGTCGAATGGCGAACTCGACGCCCTCATCGAAGAGGGAGTCACGGGTGTCACATCGAACCCTTCGATCTTCGAAGCAGCCATCGCCGGTTCCGACCTCTACGACGAGACGATCGCGTCCGCCGATGGTGACCCGCTCGCCGTCTTCGAATCACTCGCAATCGCCGATGTGCAAGGCGCCGCCGACGCACTGCGCGGCGTATACGACGCCACGGACGGCTTTGACGGCTATGTCAGCCTTGAGGTTTCCCCGACCCTCGCCGACGATGCCGAGGCGACGATCGCAGACGCCCGCCGCCTCTGGGATCGTGTCGACCGCCCCAACCTCATGATCAAGGTCCCGGCGACCACGGCCGGAATCGTCGCCATCGAGGAGCTCATCGCTGCGGGCATCAACGTCAATGCCACGCTGATGTTCAGCATGGAGGACTACGAGAACGTCGCCATGGCGTACGTCCGGGGTGCCGAACGCACCGAAGTCCCCGAGCGAATCGCGTCGGTGGCGTCGTTCTTCGTGAGTCGCGTCGACAACACCATCGACGCCGAACTCGACGCGATCGGCACCGACGAGGCGCTCGCCCTCCGGGGCATCGCCGCGGTGGCGAATGCAAAACTCGCCTACCGCCGCTACCAGGAAATCTTCGACGGAGAACCGTTCGCTGTCGCTCGTGCACGGGGCGCTCGCCCGCAGCGTCCCCTGTGGGCTTCGACCTCGACCAAGAACCCGGCCTACTCAGATGTGCTCTACGTCGACGAACTCATCGGCCCCAACACGGTCAACACCATTCCGCCGGCAACCGTCGACGCCTTCCGCGATCACGGAACGATCGACGCCACTGCGCTGACGACCGACGTTGCCGGAGCCGAGGCGCACATCGAGAGACTCGCCGCTCTGGGCGTCGACGTCGACGGCATCACGGCTGCGCTGCAGGTCGATGGCGTCGCATCGTTCGCCAAGGCGTTCGATGGGCTCCTTGCCGCGATTGAAGAGCAGCAAGGCCGGTCATGACCGTCGCTGTCGCGATCGACGCGGGCGATCTCCAGCCTTCGATCGACGCCAGGCTCGCTGCCTGGAGCAAGGCGGAATTCGGCGTGCGTCTTTGGGACCGCGATCCGACCCTGTGGTTTGACCCGCCGCGCGATGAGATCGCGAACCGACTCGGTTGGCTCACGCCGGGTGGGCGAGAGGGCCTCGGCCCGATCAAGGCGTTCGCCTCCGACGCAACGGCCGAAGGACTCACTGACGTCGTGCTCCTCGGCATGGGTGGATCGAGTCTCGCCCCCGAGGTGTTCACTTCCGTGTTCAGCGACGTCGACGGACCGAAACTGACGGTCCTCGACTCGACGCACCCCGATGCGGTCGAACGCGTCGCCGACGCCGTCGATCCAGCTACCACGCTGTTCATCGTTGCATCGAAGTCTGGGGGGACGCTCGAAACCCTCTCGTTCTTCCGGTACCTCTGGGCACGAACGAGCGACACCGTCGAGAATCCGGGAAGCCGCTTCGTTGCGATTACCGATCCCGGCTCATCGCTGGCCGACCTCGCCAGCGAGCGAAACTTCCGGGCCGTGTTCCTCGCTCCCCCGGACGTGGGTGGACGCTTCTCAGCCCTGATCGAGTTCGGCCTCGTGCCTGCGGCACTCATCGGCGTCGACGTGAGCCGCCTCCTGGCGGCGACGGACGAAGCCGCGTTCGCGTGCGGACCGGACGTGCCCGTCGAAGACAACCCTGCGCTTCGCCTCGGTGCGGCGCTCGGCGAGTTCGCGCTCGCCGGGAGAGACAAGGTGGTCTTCGAACCGCAACCGCAATTCGCTGCCTTCCCGGCATGGATCGAGCAACTCGTCGCCGAGTCGCTCGGCAAAGACGGCAAGGGGATCTTGCCCGTGGCCAACGCCAGTCCGTCACCGGCGTCCGACCGTCTGCCGTTCGTGGTCGGTCTTGGCGGAGCGGTTTCGGAGAAGCAGCCGTCGATCACGATGACGCTCGACAATGTGTACGACCTCGGTGCCGCCATGTACATCCTGGAGATGGCGACGGCCGCTGCCGGCGCCATCCTCGATGTCCATCCGTTCGATCAGCCTGACGTGCAACTGGCGAAGTCGCTCGCCCACACAGCAATGACGGATGGTATTGACGGAATCGACGTCGACGAGTGGTCGCTCGATACGGACGACACGGTCGCACATCTCAGGACGCTTCTGTCGTCTGCAGGACCCGGCGGCTACGTCGCCATCCAGGCCTACCTCCCGGCGAACGGGGTGACGGTGCAACGACTCGATGTGATTGCCGACACCATCGCTGAAGGGACCGGCGCTGTCGTCACGATCGGCATCGGCCCGAGGTTCCTCCACTCAACCGGCCAGTTCCACAAAGGCGGACCGGCCGGCGGCGTATTCCTCCAGATCGTCGACCACCCGACGAACGACCTCAAGGTACCGGAGACCGAGTTCACGTTCGGCGAGTTGATCGCCGCCCAGTCATTCGGCGACCAGGCCGCCCTGAAGGATCGTGGTCGTCCGGTCGGCATGATCTGTCTCGGCGACGCCGGAGCAGCCGACCTTCCTCGTCTCAAGGAAGCGATCACAGCGGCACTGACATAGGAGAGGCGCCTTTGGTCTCCAATGCCAGCGGTGCCGACGCGTTGAAGGGCCGCCCGATGGGCGGCCCTTCAACAGTCGTCTTCGGTTCTCGACGGACTACGCGAGACCGAGCGCCCGGACGAGGAAGGTGGCCATCTGACCACGGGTCACCAGGTCCTGTGGGCTGTACGTGGTCGCCGACGTGCCGACGGTGATGTCGGCGGCGTAGATCGCCTCGATGTCACCCTGGAAGACCGACGACGAGATGTCCGTGAACGGTGTGGCTCCACCAGCGCCGAGCTGGAAAGCCCGGTTGATGAACGCCGCCATCTGACCGCGTGTGACGCTGGCCTCTGGGAAGTACTTCCCGCCACTGCCAACCGTGATCCCGTACTGGGCAATCGAGTTGATATCGTCCTCGAAGATCGAGCCGTCATCGTCCGTGAAGAAGTCCCTATCCGAGAGCGGAAGGTTCAACGCACGGCGCAGGAAGGCTGCCATCTGACCGCGGGTTACGTCGTCATCCGGCCGATACGACCCATCCACGTACCCCTGCGTGATTCCCAGGTTGGCCATCTTGATGATGTTGTCACGGTGCACCGACTCCGCGATATCCGAGAAGCCACCAAGGCCTTCCGAGACACCGACGATCAGCGTGAACGTGCTCGGGAAGGACCCGATCGCGTACACGAAGGTGTTCGCACCTTCAGCAACCGGAAGCGCTACCGATCCTGAAGCCGGAAACACCTGCGAACCGCTGCCGGGAGGCGAGTTCAACGTCACCTCATAGGTTGCGGCAGGCACATCCGCCGCTCCACCTTCACCGTTTTCGACGTCCGAGAAGAGCACGCCACCGTTGGCGAGCACGTCGACTGCCGGGGCCTCAGCGGTGTGACGAACCGTCACGCGGCCCTCACCGTCGTCCGTCGCTGACAGGTCGTCGATGAACACCGATGCAGTTGGGTTACCGCTCGCATCGAGGTGGGCAACAACAGATGCGTTTGCGCCCTTCGGCACTGCGACGCCCGAAGCGACGATCGCTGCTGCATCACTGAGCGGGTCGGCGCCCGCGGCGTAGATCGAGATGTCGTAGGTCCCGGCCGGCAGGAGCAGCCGAGGAGTGATGGTCTCGGGTGCAAAGCTCGGGATAGTCAGGTTGCCGTCGATATAGACGTCGACCGTCAACCCAGGCACGCCATGAACGATGCTCACGTTGCCATAGCCCGACGGAGCGCCGAGCGTGATCACCTGAGGGACAACCGTGAAGTCGCCGGGTGCGCCGCCGGCATCACCGATGGCGTAGGCGATCACTGCGGTGTTGGTGCTGACGGGCACGGGGATCGTCCCGGTGCTCGGGAACACCTGGGTAGCGGTACCGGCCAGATTGATGCTGACGCCATAGGTGCCGGGAGGAACATCAGCAGCGCCCGACTCGCCGTTCTCCACTCCAGCGAAGAGGACGGCGCCTCCCGCAAGGATGTCGACCGCCGGAGCCTTGGCGAGGTGACGAGCCGTGACTCGGCCCTGCCCCACGTTGCTCAGCGTCGTGTCATTGTTGAAGACCGAGATCGTTGGTACTCCCGACGCGTCGAGGTTCGCCACCGCAGTGACGTTGCCGCCGGATGGGAGGGCAATCTCGCCGGCGAGAATCGGGGTGTCGGTCGACGGAACGTCGCCGTCCGCCATGATCTCAACTTCGTAGCTTGCCGCCGGCAACTCGAGTGGGCCAGCAAGAGTCGTGAACTCGAAATCGTCAATCGTCAGGTCACCGTCAACATACACGTCGACAATCGCACCTGGAATACCGTGTAGAACGCTCAGCTCAGCCTTCCCCGGACTGGCAGCGGACGCGGGGGCCACCGCGAGCGCTGCAAGCATGAAGACGGCCAAGAGCACCGTGATAGTTCGTCGCATTGCTTGCTCCTCTTCTTTGGCGGAGAACTTCCCCACCTGAAACGTGTTCGGAACCAGACCGTGAAGTGGATGAAATCCCTGCAGGTCTCTGCTGTTTTTCGCGGTCTGCCTGCGGCGGAACGTCGCGAACACCGACCAAGACGATCGAACACGAGGAGCATGCGGCAACGCTTCCCTTGGCGCGTATGGCGGAATCGGCGCGAACGGACGGAGCTGTGCCTCCGGTCTAGAACGGCAGGCCGAGCGAGCGAGTTAGAAACTCCATGTAGGCGGCAGCGTTCCGACTCATCCCCGCATACTGCTCAAGGAAGTCGGGTGCCGTCACCGACTTGCGCGATACCTTGGTCGAAGCGATGAAGTCCTTGCGCTTGAGATCCTCGATCAACGGATTGTCCGGATCGAACCCTCGCGGCGGCCGCTTCAACGACTCGCCTTCCATCGCGTAGATCGAGGCGAAATCCGGGTCGGTCGTCACCGCCGTCCAGACCTTTGGCCGGTCGACAATGCCCTGTCGGATCGCGAGCGCCGACGGACCATCGGGCCGCCAGAGCCCGACGCCCACGAAGCTCCCCGTGGGATCGAGGTGCAGGTAGAACCCGGGAGCATGCGCGTCCTTGGCCGCCTCATGCCGGAACTGGATCCCCATATGCGTCTTGTATGGCGTTTTGTCTTTCGAGAACCTGGTGTCCCGGTAGATCCGGAATAGTGATCCCCCGACGGTGCGATCGTCGGCGACGAAGTGCGGGCTGATCTCATGGAGATAGGGTTCGAAGTCGCGGATGAACTGGAGGCCCTCATCCTTGACATAGCGGTCGTAGCGGTCCCGATTCTCCGCGAACCACTCTCGGTTGTTGTTCGCAGCGAGATCGGTGAGATAGGTGAACAGTGCCGGCCGGAAGGAGCGATTCGTAGATGGCATGCGCCCAACCTATCAATGCCGGCAAGCGGATGGAAGGGGTTCGGACCGCCGGCTCAGCCTGCCGATGGCGGCCGGTGGACGTCGACCGGAGTCGTCGTGATCACGGCCTCCCCTGCCATTTCCACCAGGCGCGGCAGCACGGCTTCGATCCTCTCGACCGTATCGACCGCTTCGATGACCAGCGGCAGATCCTCGGAGAGTCGAAGCACATGAGTGGTGTGGAGGACTGCTGAACCGCCGTATCCAGCCACGCCGCGTATGACGGTGGCACCGGATATCCCGGCCGCCAGGAGAACGTCGACGATGGCTTCGTCGAGCGGATGACCGTCATCGCGATCGCTCTCGGAGATGTAGATGCGAAGCAGCCGGCCGTCGGGAGTGGTCGCCATGTGTCCCATGCTAGAACCACTGACCGATCGTCAACCCGAGACCGGCAAGAGCAACACCTGCGATCAGGGGGATTGCGAGATTCTCAGCGGCGCGCCGGAGACCGGCTCCGCCACCGGACTCGGCAGCCAGGACGGTCTCGACCATCCAGGTCGAGAACGTCGAGTAGCCGCCGAGAAAACCAACACCGGCACCGAGCAGGACAAGGTCCGGAATGTCCCGCCCAACGGCGACGCCAAGCAGCAGCCCCGCTCCCAGGGCACCGGTGAGGTTGACGACGAGGGTGCCGACCGGGAACGTGGTGCGCCACAGACGCTGAACCGCCCCGGACACGCCGTACCGGGCAAGGGCTCCCAGGGCGCCGAACGCACCGATGACCACCCACGTCACTTCGACCCTCCAAACCGCACTCCGAGGAGCGCCGCGAGGAAGCCGACCGCGATCGATCCGGCCGGGTAGCCAATCGCCAGGAGCCAGTCCCCCGCCCTCGCGAGTTCGAGTACCTCGGTTGAGAACAGGGAGAACGTGGTGAACGCACCCAGGATCCCGACGCCGACAAACGGGATCAAGAACGGTGAAGAGTGAGAGCGGCCGGCATGCCGGGCCACGACGTAGCCGAGAACGAGCGAACCGAGAGCATTTACGAGGAATGTGGACCAGAGCAGGTCGAGTCTTGTCGCATCGACAACGTCGATGACGGCAGCACGTCCGATGGCACCGACCGCACCGCCAGCTGCTACCGCGAGCCGTCGTCGGCCGGTGATCGACGTCGAGAGGCTCAGTCGGTCGGTCACGGAGGGCGGTGACGCTACCACTCATTTACCCGGATGCGGCCGATGCCGTCCCTACGATGCCGTGTCCGGCAACGCATTCCGAGGAGGCAATCATGGAGAAGAAGTTCAGCCCAGGCGACATTTTTGACCTGACGTTCACCAAGTTCGTAACGCCGGTTGTCATCAAGATTGCCTTCATCGTCGTCCTGGTATTCGCGGGACTGCTGTGGCTCTTCGCCATCATCGGCGGATTCAGCAGCAGCTTCGGCGCCGGTCTCGGCGGCATCGTGTTCGGTGGCCTTGGATTCCTGCTGTTCGTGTTGCTCTACCGCATCATGTTCGAACTCGTCATGGTGATCTTCGCCATCAAAGAGAACACGGATCGCCTGCCGTAGTCGGTCCTCGATGGCCAACGCATTTCGCCCCGGTCACACGGCCGGGGCGATCCTGGTCCCAGACTGGGGCAGCCCGATCGCTCCACCACTCGGCTACTCAACCGGCGGATCGCACTCGCTCACACCGCTCGCGCTCTGAGCCGATACGCCCTCTGCGATCACCTTCTTGACCTTCGACCGGATCCGCCCGAGATCCGGGATCGGGTGGTACCTGGCGTCCCGCTCGGGGCCGTAGTACGGCGGATTGAACCCGACGGAGGCGATCTGATCGAAGTCGAGCGTCGCCGCCGCACGGACCAGGTCGGGCAGGAATGCCACCGGTACGTCCGTCACCACGTAGTTCTCGATCGCGCCGGCAATCGCGGGGAATGATCGGAAGAGCGTCCACGGGTCTGCCTCCCCCGCCACTGCCCGCAGGAGGCATCGCTGTCGTTCCATGCGTGCATAGTCGGACGAGCCCTTGCGCGCCCGCGCATAGGCCAGTGCTTCGGTGCCGGAGAGATGGTTCATGCCCGGCTCAACGTCGACGGTCGCCCACCTTCCGCCCTCCTCCGGGGGAGAGACCTCAGATTCGAGCGCCTCGTGGACATAGACATCAACACCGCCGACGGCCTCGATCAATTCGACGAATGCCTTCATATCCACGAGCACGTAGTAGTCGATGTTCAGGCCGATCATGTGCTCGACGACGTCACGGAGCGCCGCCATGCCCGGGTCTACTTCATTCGGGTAGGACCGGGTCCACTTGCGCGTGTATGGGTACAGGGCGTTGATCTGCTCAGGGAAGCAGTGACACGAAGAGAATCCCGGCTGGTCGAGGACACCGTCCCCGTCGGCGTCCGTCCACGTCGACGGATCGTTGATCGGTGAGATCCTGCGCTCGAAGTCGACGAACGCATTCCTGAAGCGCTTCGGCATCGGAATCTGGCCCATGTTCCTGGGAATGCCGAACAGCGCGGCCTCCCCGGTCTGCAGGTCCATGGTCGCCACCATGATTGTGTCGGTCCTCAGGCCGCCGCGCCCGGGACCGGAGTCGCCGCCGGCCAGGAGGAATGTCAACCGATCAGCGTCCACTCGGTCTTCGAACGGCAGGAACGGAGCCGGGGATGTCCCCGACGTGATGTCCGGACGCGCAGCGATCGCCTCCGGATCCCCGATGCCGGGCCGAAAGATCAGGTTCCGATTGGGAGGGCCCTCGGTGGTCGTCGTAGACGGCGGGATGCTCGTCGTGGTCGTGGTCGTCTCAACCGTCAGTGGATCCGGAACGATGTCGGCTTCAACCGACGGCGGGGCGAGCGTGACGGACGTCGAGTCCGCGCCCTCGGCAGAGACGAACACCCGATCGATCAAGCGCACGCTCTGGAATCCGTAGACCCCGAAGATCAAGTGCGGGAGAGCGACGAGAGCAATGAGCACTCCCAGGACGCCGAGGGACCAGCGACCGGCTCCATCCGCAGCAAGGCGGTACGCATCCCCGATCGCAAACACCCGCCAGGCGAGCACCACGATGTTGACAGCCAGGAGGGCCCAGAGGACAGCGGGGCGAACGACGGCCTCGAGAACTCCAACCACCCCACCCCACGCTCCGAACAGCACCGCGCCAATGAGGAGCAGCATTGGAGACGCGACCAGGAGCCCACGCCGCAGTCGCCCCGCATACCACTGCCCCGAACCCGGGATCAGCGCAGAGAGGGCAGCCGCCAACCCGGGCTTCTTCGCGTCCGGTTCGGGTTTGGCAGTCAACTCGCCGTCCATCGGGCACAACCTATCCCAGAACCCGAGGAAAGACGACCCGGGAGAAGTCGCCAGTCACCGGTCACCAGTCGCCAGAAGGACAAGCGAACGGCTACGAGGTACGAGGTACGAGGTACGAGGCACGAAGCGTGCAGGGAATCGGACTGGGGATCGGGGACTGGCGACTGGCGACTGCTAGATCCGGCACTCGGTGTCTCTGCCGGTCTCGGTGGGGGTTGAGGCGTCGGCGCTCAGGATCTGCTGGACCTTGGCCCGGATCGCCGCAAGGTCGGGGATCGGCTGGTTGCGGTGGTTGCCCGTTGGGGCATAGTCGGGCGGCGTGAATCCCACGGTGACAATGTCATCGAAGTCGAGCGCGGCCGCCTGCGCGACAAGCGTTGGCACATAGTCGAGCGGGATATCCGTTCGCACGGACGACTTCACCGCTCGAGAGAGGGAGGCAAATCGACGAACGATCGTGACCGGGTCGGCGCTCGCTGCAACCGCTTTGAGCATGCATCGCTGGCGCTTCATGCGGACGTAGTCACTGCTGGTCTTGCGCTCCCGGACGTAGGCGAGCGCTTGATGGCCGTTCAACCGACGCCACCCGGGTCGGATGTTGACCTCAATCCAATCTTCGCCCTCACGGGCCGGCGAGACCTCGGCCTCCACCGAACCCGTCACGTACGTGCGAACGCCGCCGAGGGCGTCGACCACCCGAACGAACCCCGACATGTTGACCAACGCGTAGAAGTCGATGTTGATCCCAAGCAGCATCTCGACACTATCCCTGAGCGTCGCCATGCCCGGGTCCACTTCATTGGGATAGGTGTCGGTCCACGTGCGAGTGAACGGATAGATGGCGTTGATCTGGTCGGGGAAGCAATTGCATGGAACGAACTGATCTGGCACACCATCACCGTTGTCGTCAGTCCACTCCCGTCGCTCCTCCCACGGTGTGAGTCGTTGCTCCAGATCGATGAATGCCAGGCTGTACTCCGGATTGAGCGGGACCTGCACCATGTTTCGCGGAATGCTCATGAGCGCCGCCCGACCCGTGAGCGTGTCAAGCGTCGCGACCATGATCGAGTCGGTCCGGAGACCGCCACGACCCGGGCCTGCATCACCGCCCGCGAGCAGGATTGTGATCCGATCGATCCCCTCGGTATCGGCCGACGGCATCAATTGTCTCGCTTCGACGGGGGGCGCGATGATCTCAGGCCAGGTCGCGATTGCCTCCGGATCTCCGAGTCCGCTTCGGAAGATCAGGTTCCTGGTGGATCGCGGCGTCACGATGACCGGTGCAGCCACAAGCGCCGGGTCCGGTACCGAGATGATCGCAGTGTCGTCGGGAGCGAACGGTGCGGGACGCGGCGGCGACGCTTCGACGAAGATCGGGGCTGCGACCTCGCCGTCGACAAACACCGACTCGAGCAGGTCGATCGCTTCGAGATCGTACGCCACGAAGACAGCATGAGGTACTCCGACGGCAACGACCGTGACCGAGAGCACCCCGATGGCGAGCCAACCGGGCTTCCGGCCCCGCCGGTTGATCCGGAAGGCGTCGATCACCGCCCACTCCCGCCAGGCAAGAATCGCGAGATTGACCGCAAGCAACGTCCACAGTACGGCCGGTTGCACTACGAGTTCGAGGATGCGAAGAACACCGCGGGACCAGAAGGCGCCCGCCACCGCAACCAAGACGAACGTCGGGAGGAACGCGAGGATCGCTCGCCGAATCCGGCCGCCATACCATTGACCGGCGCCGGGGATCACCGCGGACAGCACCGCGGCGAGGCCGGGCCGATTCGATAGGTTGGTACTCGTTTCGGTCATTCCTCGTCGTCCCGTCTCCGACCGGGGATGCCCGATATGGAACCGCTCACCCCCGCACTCCCCACGCAACGTCAACGCTCAGATGCCCGGCACGGGTTCCCGCTCGACCGATCTCGCGGCCGCACCCGCCGTGACCCTCGGGTGCCGCCTCTCGTGCACCTCCAGCGCCGAACAACCAACACCAGAGGACGAGACCCCCAACCATCCGAGGCTAGCAATCGCTCCACCGCCGAAACTGCCGCGGCCCGATCGCGGTCGGCATCCACGCGGCTGAAACAGGGCGTTAGCCTTCTCCCTACAACCGAGGGAGGTCGTGTGAAACTCGTCGAATGCGTCCCCAATATCTCCGAGGGCCGAGACCTTTCGGTGGTCGATTCGATCACCGCCGAAATCGTCGGGGTGGAAGGTGTCGAGCTGCTCGACGTCGACCCGGGCGCGGCCACGAACCGAACGGTCATCACCTTCGTCGGATCTCCAGAGGCCGTCGAGGACGCTGCGTTCGCGGCCATCGCGAGAGCCGCCGAACTCATCGACATGACGCGGCACACCGGCGAACACCCACGGATGGGAGCCACCGACGTGTGCCCATTCGTTCCGGTTGAGGGGGCAACACTCGAGGACTGCATCGAGATCGCCCACCGTCTCGGACGCAGGGTCGGCGACGACTTGGGAATCCCCGTCTACCTCTATGAACACGCGGCACCAGACGGCAGACGCTCGCTCGCAGACGCCAGGAGCGGCGAGTACGAGGGTCTGACGACGCGCGCGGATTCGCCGGACTTCGGCCCGGCGATCAACCCAACCGCCGGAGCGACCGCCATCGGAGCGAGGCAATTCCTGATTGCCTACAACGTGAACCTCAATACGACCAACCGCAAACTGGCGCATCAAGTGGCGTCTGCCGTGCGGACGCTCGGGACAGCGACTCGAGGTGCCGATGGGAAGATCATCAAGAACGAGCACGGGAGGACCGTGTTTGCCCCCGGTCGATTTGAGGAAGTCAAGGGTGTCGGCTGGTACATCGACGAGTACAACCGGGCCCAGGTGTCCCTGAACCTCACGGACACGTCGGTATCGCCGATGCACGAGGTGTTCGAGGCGTGCCGCGAGGAGGCAGCGAGCCGCGGCATGCGGGTCACCGGGTCTGAGATTGTCGGACTGGTGCCCCTTGGGTCAATGCTCGCCGCGGGCGACTACTTCCTCACGGCGCAAGGCCGTTCGACGGCCATCCCGGAGCGTGACCGCGTTGCAGCGGCTGTCGTGTCGCTTGGCCTCGATGAATTCGCCCCGTTCGACCCCGCTGCCAAGATCGTGGAGTACCGCTTCGGTGGAGCACCGACCGGATTGGCCGACAAGACGTTGGCCGCGTTCTCCGACGAACTATCGACCGAGTCGCCAGCGCCGGGCGGCGGATCGGTCGCGGCGCTTGCCGGCGCCCTCTCCGCCTCACTCTCGTCGATGGTCGCTGCACTCACGTTCTCGAAACTGGGGATGGAAGCATCCCGGCCGGCGATGGAGTCGGCGGGCCGGGACGCTCAAGTGCTGAAGGACTGGTTCCTCACGGCCGTCGACCGGGATACGGATGCATTCAACGACGTGCTCGCAGCGATCCGGATGCCGAGGAGGTCAGATGAGGACCGTGCCGCGCGGGATGATGCGATGGCAGAGGCGAACCTCAAGGCAACGATGGTGCCACTCGGGGTGCTCGAACGGAGTGTCGAGGCGCTCGAGCTTGCACTCGCTGTCGCCTTGGACGGCAATCCCAACTCGGTGTCGGACGCAGGCGTGGCGGCCGCCTGTGCACTTGCCGCGGCCGAAGGCGCGTCACTGAACGTGCGCATCAACCTGGATGGCCTGGAGGCCGACGTCAGCGAGATCGTCGAGCGGCACGAGGCAGCCCTCGCCAAGGCGAGGAATCTCTCGGTCCGGACAGCCAGCGCCGTCGCGACCCGCATGTCCGACCCGCCGGCCTGACGACATGTCGGTGCCCGGGATCCCCCGCGAAAGATGACAGAGAACTGTGATGCGAACCGAGCATTTCTGTCACAGCCCGCGGATACGTTGGTCGCGGAGGACATGAGCGAAGGAGTTGACCATGTCGAGTCTGCGAGAGCGCAACCTCCTGTATGCTCGGCTCGAAGAGGTGCTTGGAGCCGAACCCGCCGGGATTCTCATGAACCACATCCCGACCGAGACCGACCTGGCCACAAAGGCGGACATCGACGCGCTCAGCAACAGCGTCGATGGCCGATTCGATCGCATGGACGAACGCTTCGACCGTATGGACGAACGCTTCGATCGCATGGACGAACGCTTCGATCGCATGGACGAACGCTTTGACCGTATTGATGAACGCATCGACCGCACCGATACCCGCCTCGATCGGCTCGAGGCGTCGATGGTCCGGTTCGATACCAAACTCGACGGATTCCACGCGGCCCTGAGAGACCAGACTCGGACGTACATGCTGACCATGACCGGCGTGATGGCCTCGTTCGCGGCTGTCGTGGTGGCCACCGGCATCCTCACCTGATCCGGCGCCGTCGGTTCGGGTCCCCGGCTCTTGCATCGGGCGATGCCACTGGTTCCGACTCGCCAACCGGCCTGCTTCCAGCTACCAGCCGAGGTGCACGCCGGCGGCCGTGAGGAGCACGACCATGAGGCCAACGGCCATCTGGGTCCAACCGATCACGCGCGCCTCGACCGGTGGTCTGTTGAGAGAGACGAGCGCCACCACCCCCACGAATCCGATGGCCGGCACGCTGAGCCACGGAATGATGCCGAACGCTGCTGCGATGGCAACCGCTGCAGTGCACGCTGCCTGGACGGCGTAGACCTTCGACGCACCCACCGGCTTCCCCTTGTTCCTGCGGATCTGCCCGCGCACCAGGACGATCGCGGCGACGTCACGCGCCGCGAGCACGAGCCACAGGCCGAACGCCGGGGCGAGACCCCATCCGCTTCCGAGTGCGATCGCAGACACTGTGGCCCCCATGGCGATTGAGCCGAAGAGCTCCGGGAGCAGCACGCGGTTCTTGCTGTGGGCATCGGCGCGCAGCGCATAGAGAGCGAACGGGGCAGCGACCAGAACGGGAATCCAGAATGGGCCTTCTGCCGTGAAGAACGCTCCAACGACTCCGACAAGTGCGATGCCCGCGTACAGGAGCGAGAAGACCAGCGCGATCCGCGAGCGCGGCAGCCAGCGCTTCCGCACGATGTCGGTTGAGACGATCTTGACCGGACGCCGAGCGAGGAAGATGCCGAGGGCCGCAGCGGAGAGTTCCCAGGCAGTCACCGAAGCAGCCACCAGCAGACCGAGCAGAATCGGTTCAAGGGTGAATCCCCATCCCCCGTGCTCGGTCGGGAGCGCAATTGACCGAATCCGCGGACGAACACCGTTCGCCGTGGATCCGGGGGCCTCATCCGTCGCGTCGCTGCTCTCGGTCACGGCAGTGATGATATGGGGATGTCACCAGTCACCAGTCTTCGCCTCCCTCACGAAGTGGGGGAGGCGCGAGCACCGGCCGCCGGGCCGGAGCGCAGCGGAGGGGGCTCCGGGAGTCCGAATCGCGACATTGAGGCCTGTCGCGACTCATGAATCAGGACCCGGGACCGGCGACTGGGGACCGGTGACTGGCGACTGGCGACTCCCCTTGTAGTGGTGACACAGCAGGACCGGGGTACCGTTAGGTGCGTATGGCTACCGTCATCTCCCGTATTCGCTCGGCGCTTCGCGCGCGGGCACACCGCGTTCCTCGCCGCGTCGCTCCTTCTCGGCGTCCTCGTCGGCATCGGCGCGGCACTGCTCGTTTGGGCGATGGAGTTGGTGGCCCACGGGGTGACCGAGACCGATGCGTTCTTCGGACTCGGAAAATACGTGTTCCTCATCTCGATCCCGCTCGGTCTTCTGGGCGCCTGGGCCCTGAATCGTTGGCTCGGTCCGGATGTCTCCGGCGGCGGTGTCGCCGAAACGATGGTCGGCCTGAATCTCGAGGGTGGCTACCTCCCGACCAGACTGGTGCCAACGAAGATCATCGCGACCGCCGCGACGCTCGGCGCCGGCGGTTCAGGTGGTCGAGAGGGCCCGATCGTCCTGATCGGCGGTGCCATTGGATCGTCCCTTGCCCGCTATACGCGATTCGGTCTCGACCAGGTGAAGAGCCTCGTGGCGGCCGGTGCCGGTGCCGGTATCGGCGCAAGCTTCAACGCGCCAATCGCCGGGATGATGTTCGCCCTCGAGGTCATCCTCAGTTCGTTCGCGATTCGTCACGTCAGCGCCATCGTGGTCACGTCCGTGGCCGCGGCGGTCACGACCCACGCATTGGTCGGCGAAGAGACATTCCTTCGTTCCCCGGCCTACGAGTTGAACGACCCGCTCCAGTTGATCCTCTACGCGCTGCTTGCGGTACTCGCCGTGCTGTTCGGCACGTTCTTTCTCCGAATTCTCGATCGCACGAGCATCGCCCGCCTCTCGTCCCGGATCCCTGGCTGGGTCCTCCCCGTCCTCATGGGCATCGCGGTTGCGCTTATCGGACTCATCTATCCAGAGACGCTCGGCACCGGGCAGCAATTCCTCACCGAACTCCTTGCCCTCCGCAACCCCGGAGACTTCGTGTGGTGGGCTCTGTTCATCATCGCCGCACTCAAGGCCGTGACGGCGGCCCTCACGCGGAAGGGCGGCGGGTCGGCGGGCACCTTCATGCCGGCGCTGGTGATCGGCGGAGCCGTTGGTGCCGGGTTTGCGATCGTGATCGATCCGATCTGGTCGTTCTCGCGCATCGATCCGGGGGCGTTCGCGCTCGTCGGCATGGCGGCGGCCCTGGCGGCAACGGCACGCGCACCGCTCACCGCCGTCATCCTCGTGTTCGAGTTGACCGGCAGTTACGGACTCGTGCTCCCGCTGATGCTCGCCGCGGCCCTTGCGACGCTGGTCGCCGATCGCATGCATCCCGAGTCGGCCTACACGATGAGCCTTGCCCGTAAGGGCATCCGTCTCCCGAAGTCAGAGGACATCGATCTGCTCGACACGGTCGACGTTCGAGAGGTCATGTCCGATGTTGACGTCGTCGCCGCGCCGTCGATGACGATGGCCGAACTCGAGACCCTCCTCGACCGGACGAGGCACCATGGCATGCCGGTGGTGCGGGCGCGCGATCTCGTCGGCGTCATCAGTGTCACCGACCTCGAGCGGGTCGCCGGGCGTGAGGCCGAGATAACAGTTGGCGAGGAGATGTCGCCACACCCGATCACCGTTACGCCCGACCTCCCCGTCTCGGTGGCCCTCGCACGCATGGCATCGCTCGGACTTGGACGTCTCCCGGTCGTTGCCGACGACGACCCGAACCGCCTCGTCGGGATGTTCCGTCGCGAGTCCGTCGTTCGGGCCTATCACCACGCGCTCGGATTGGCGACCGGCCGGGAACTGTACCGAGATCGCGTGAAGGTTCGGGCCCAACCCGGTGCGGCGTTCTACGAGGCCATGGTGCGGCGCGGGACTCCGATCGTCGGGTGGCAGGTGAAGGATGTGCACTGGCCGAACGGTGTGATCCTCGTCTCCATCCGACGCGGGTCGTCGGTCCTGATCCCGCACGGCGAGACGGTGATCGACGTCGGTGACACGATCACCGTGTTCGGCACAGGGGAGTCCCGGGAAGACCTCGGGTTCCTGATGGAACCGACTCGCGACACAACCGGCGAATTCCAGCGACCTTCCCCTAGTGGCTCGGAAGCGACCGAGTAGGTGGCAACGCGTTCACAGCGCATCGGTAACGAGGACCGCCCGTTCCTGCGAAATGAGACCGGCAGGGATCGTGGTGTCCCCTGCAATCAACCGTTCGACCATCGCAGCCTTGTCCGCCCCCTTGACGATCCAAACGATCAAGCCGGCTCGATCGACGGCTGGACGGGTCAGCGTCATCCGACGGTGACCGCGGTAGTAGTCCGTGACCGTGACCAGACGGTCGTCGATCAGGACGCCCGGGTCGAACGGTACGAGCGAGGCCGTGTGCCCATCGTCGCCGAGGCCGAGATGCACCACGTCGAGTGATGGTGGGAGTTCCGCGGCGTACCAGTCGGCGGCCGCGTCGAGATCCATTGCATCCACCGGCATCGGGTGGGCCGTCGCCGGCACATGATCGAGCAACGTCGCAGCGAGGCCTGTCAGATTTCGGTCGGCACTGCCGCGGGGCGCCACTCGCTCGTCGACCTGAAAAACATCGACGGCCGACCACGGAATGGCAGCATCGCTCAAGCGCTCGAACACGGGCCCCGGGGTGCTCCCTCCCGAGACGGCAACCGACGCTCCGCCGCCGATCGCAATTCTGGCTCGCAACTCCTCGCCGATCACATCGGCGGCAACAGCCGCCAGGTCCGGACCTGCATTGATCACACGCAACATGATTCTGTGGCCTCCCCTATGCCGACACCGTAGGGCCTGGCGCCGCAATCGTCAGGGTACCGATCCGGTCGATGACACAATGGGACAAGACGAGCGACGAGAGGCGCACCGTGGATCCAACCCAAACGAAGGCAGACCGACGTCACCTCTTCGTCATCTTCGGCGGCACCGGTGACCTCGCCAGGCGCAAACTGATTCCGTCGATCTACGACCTCATCACCGAGACCGACATCGGGAACGATTGCATCATCCTCGGCGTTGGATCCGGCGCCTACGACGACGAGACGTACCGCAAGTGGGCGCGGGACGCCCTCGGCGACGCCGGAGTGTCCGAAGCTGACCTTGCCTCGTGGAACGACGACAACGTGCACTTCGAGCAGGTGGATCGCGATGCTCCGTCGTTCGACCCACTGCGCCGGCGCATCGAGACCATCGAGGCAGACCACAATCTCTCTGGCAACCGAGCGTTCTACCTCGCGGTGCCACCGTCCTCGTTCCCTTCGGCAATTGAGCGCCTCGGACGGGCAGGCCTCGACCAGAGTCCCGGCTGGACCCGGCTGGTGATCGAGAAGCCGTTCGGGACCGACCTTCCATCGGCCCACGAACTGAACGACCTGGTTCATCGATGGTTCACGGAGTCCCAGGTGTATCGGATCGACCACTACCTGGGCAAGGAGACGGTCCAGAACCTCCTGGCGTTCCGATTCGCGAATCCGATGTTCGAAAGCGTCTGGAATCGGGATCGGGTCGAGTCCGTCGAAATCACGGTCGCGGAGGATCTCGGGATCGGCACCCGGGCCGGGTACTACGAGTCCGCCGGCGCCCTGCGTGACATGGTTCAGAACCATCTCACTCAGGTCCTGGCCCTCGTCGCGATGGAGCCGCCGATCTCGTTCGACGCCGAGCAGATCCGGAATGAGAAGGTGAAGGTCATCGAGGCGATCGCGCCGATCTCGTCCGAGAGTGTCGTCTTCGCCCAGTACGAGTCCGGCGTGGTCGGCGGGGAGCCGGTCGTTGCCTATCGCGACGAGGATGGCGTTGATCCGAACTCCCAGACCTCGACGTTCGTCGGTATTCGCCTCGAGATCGACACGTGGCGGTGGCAGGGCGTTCCGTTCTACTTGCGGTCCGGCAAACGTCTCCCGCAGCGCCTCACTCAAGTCGCCGTGACGTTCCGACGGCCTCCCCTGTGCATCTTCCATGGACACCGTGACGGGTGTGACATCGATGCGAACGTACTCCTGATCACCTTGCAGCCGGACGAAGGATTCACCCTACGTTTCAATGTGAAGGCCCCAGGCGAACCGTTGACGATCGAGCCGCAGGCGCTGCGTTTCAGCCATGACGATGTCTATGGCCAGCTTCCGGAGGCCTACCGGGCGTTGATCCAGGACGTTGTCGAAGGCGACCAAACGCTGTTCGTGCGAGCCGATGAGGCGGAGGCGTCGTGGCGGCTCTACGGTCCGATTCTCGACCTCGACGCGGAGATCCACCCGTACGAAGCGGGTACCTGGGGACCCGCCGTCCTCAACAACTCCCTCGCCCTCGGTGCGACCGCCTGGACCGGGGAATGAGACCCGCGTTGCCGGTCACACCAACCGAACGACGTCGGATTGGGCAAAGAGTGGACCGACGGTCATGCCGAACGACCGCTGATAGAGGTCCGGCGGGACGCTGATGTCTGCCAGGTAGAGGTCGCCGACATTGCGGGCCACTCCGGGAGCGCGCAGACCCTGCTTGGGAAGGGCAAGGGTCATGGTCGCCGCCGCCATGATTGCCGGATCGAAGACGGCACCGGTGGTGGTATCGACACCCGACGGAGCATCGAGCGAAAGCACGGGAGCCCGGGACGCATTCGCCCACGCGATCAACGCAGCGGCGTCCCCTCGTGGCTCTCCCCGGAGGCTGTAGCCGATCAACCCGTCGATGACGACGTCGGGATCACCAAGCGAACCAACGTCGGAAGCGGATCCGACGACGATCCCCATGCGCCGGACGATGTCGAGTTGCTCGCGGGGAATCGGACCGAAGGACTCATCGGTGCGCGTTACGAGCACGGTCACGTCGGCTCCTGCGCCATGGAGCCAGCGGGCGGCTACGAGCGCACCCCCGCCGTTGCCGCCCGTTCCAGCCATGACGACAATCGCGCTGCTGGCAGTATCCCCGTCGAGGAAGAGCCACCGAGCAAGACTCGCGAGCCCCCGGCCGGCGTTCTCCATCATCCGGATGAGGTCGATCCCGTACTCCTCGATCATCACGCGGTCGACCTCGACCATCTGTTCGGTCGTCAGGAACGGAACACCTGCGGTCTCGACCGACGGAATCATCTTCGGCCTCCCATGCGTCTGTGCCGTGCCGGCGATCAGATCCTCCGTGCCGCCTCGAGTGCGACAACCACCATCTCGTCGAGGGTTTGCTCCCGCTCGGTGGAGCTCAAGCCTCCGTCCCCCTCAACCATGTCGGTGATGGCAAGGATGGCTGCGGCCGCAACGCCGTGCTCTGCGGCAGCGGCGAAGAGACCGGCCGCTTCCATCTCCACGGCGAGAATGCCCATCGAGCGGGTCAGTTCCAGGAAGTCGGATTGTGGGTGGTAGAACTGATCGGAACTGACGATCCCGCCGACGCGGACAATCGTCTCCCGCCGCTCTGCCGTCTCGACCAGAAGGCGGGTGAGACCGAAGTCCGCTATCGCTGCGAAGTCGAAACCGCCGAATCTCACTCTGTTGGCGTTCGAGTCGGTTGAGGCGCCTGCGGCGACCACGAGGTCACGAAGGGTGAGGTCGGTCGCGATCCCGCCGGCCGTCCCAACGCGGATCAGCGAAGTGACTCCGTAGAACTGGATCAACTCCGTCACGTAGATCAGCGTTGAGGGGATCCCCATGCCGGTGCCCATCACGGAGACCCGTCGGCCGCGATAGGTGCCGGTGTAGCCCTCCATGTTCCGCACGGCCGTAGCCATGGAGACATCCTCGAGGAATCGCTCCGCGATGAATCGGGCGCGGAGCGGATCGCCCGGTAGGAGACAGACGTCCGAGAAGTCGCCGGGTTCGGCGGAGATGTGTGATGTCGGCATGCACCGAGCCTAGACCTCCGCAACGGAGGGAGGCGGGAGTCCAACGGCGTATGCTCGGTGAATAGGCATACCCGAGGTCGCCATGTTGCCACCACCGAAAGCACCTCAACGCGAGGACCTGGGCCCACCCGGATCCGTGGTCTCGACCGCGTACTGGCACGGTTTGGCCGATGGGCGGATTCAGTGCGACCTCTGTCCACGCGAATGCAAGCTCCGTGAGGGGCAACGGGGCCTGTGCTACGTGCGGGCCCGAATTGATGACGAGATTGTCCTCACCACCTACGGCCGGTCGAGCGGATTCTGCGTCGACCCGATCGAGAAGAAGCCGCTGAACCATTTCCTGCCGGGGAGCGCCGTGCTGTCGTTCGGGACCGCGGGCTGCAACCTGGCGTGCCGGTTCTGTCAGAACTGGGATATCTCGAAGGCGAAGCAGTACGACGTCCTCGCCGACGAGGCAACACCGGAGAAGGTTGCACGGGTCGCCGAGGATCTCGAATGCCGTAGCGTTGCGTTCACCTACAACGACCCGGTGATCTTCCACGAGTACGCCATCGACGTAGCCGACGCCGCCCGAGCGCGAGGAGTCAAGACCGTTGCCGTCACGGCCGGCTACGTGAACCCGGAACCAATGCGCGAGTTCTACGCCCACATGGACGCGGCGAACATCGACCTCAAGGCGTTCACCGAGGAGTTCTACCACCGGACGTGTGCCGGTGCCCTCGCCCCGGTGCTGGAGACGCTCGAGTACGTCCGTCACGGGACCGATGTGTGGCTCGAGATCACCACGTTGCTTATACCGGACCTCAACGACTCGACCGTAGAGATCGACGCAATGACGAAGTGGGTTGTCGAGCATCTCGGTCGCGACGTGCCGCATCACTTCACCGCGTTCCATCCCGACTTCAGGATGCGCGATCGGCCGGCAACACCGTCGGCGACCCTCACCCGGGCCCGGACAATCGCGATGGCGAACGGTGAGCGCTACGTCTACACCGGCAATGTGAGCGACGCTGCCGGACAGACGACCTATTGCCACGCCTGCGGCACCGTCCTGATCGAACGCGACTGGTATCGGCTCGGCGCATGGGGCCTCGCGGCGGGTGGCGTGTGTGCCGGTTGCGGCACGGCGTGCGCCGGGGTGTTCGATACGGCGCCCGGGGCATGGGGGGCGCGGCGCCGGCCGGTGCGTCTCGCCGAATGGGCTTAGGCGCCGAACGCAAACGTTCCGTAGCCGACCACCCGGTCCGGTGAACCGGCGGTGTCGGATGAGTTCCTCAGGTCGAGGACCTCACATCGATATCCGTTGCGACGTGCCACATGGAGCGCTGCTTGTACGCCGGTGTGTCCGCACGCCGACTCGCGGGTCACGGCGTGTTCGTCAAGGCGTTCGATCGCAGCCGCGGTGTCGCCGTCCAGCCGCTGCGCCGTCTCAGCATCGTGGTAGTGCGACAGATCCGACGACACCAGGAGCAGGGTGTGCTCGTCGAGATATGGCATCACCACGTGAGCGACATCTACCGGATCGACATCCCCGGTCAGGAGGGGTACGACGGGAATCCCGGGAGCCACGACCTGGAGGAACGGCAACTGGACTTCGAGCGAGTGCTCACGTTCGTGGGCAGCCGGCACGTCGGAGACGAGCGACCCCACCGACATCTCTCCTGCCAGCTCCATATCGACCGCCACCATCCCAAGCGGCGTCTCGAGCATGGTCGCTCCCGGCAACGCGAGCCCGGGAAACCACACGTAGTGCGAGGGCCCAAGCAGGACGATGCGTTCGAGGTCGTCAAGGTGTTCGAGCAGGCGGTACCCCGTCGCCGCGACCGGCCCCGAGTAGACGTATCCGGCGTGGGGCACGATCAGGATCCGCACCGGGAAGCCGGTGTCGACCGGCTCGGACTCGGCGAGATAGCGCCTCACGGAGCCTTCGAGCTGCACCGGGCCGTGCGGATAGAACGATCCTGCGACCGCCGGGGGCCGAACGATCGGGGCCATGATCCACCTCCTCGGGGTCGCCTTCCACGGTACGCCCGCCACCAGGTGGCGTCCATGGACTTCCGGCCCTTCACGCTGCTGCCCGGGGGCGTCTACGGTGAAACGGTGACGACGAGCGAGCATCCGTATATTGCCGTCGCAAGATCGGCGATCAGCGTCTATCTCGCGACCAACGAAGTCCCCGACCCACCGCCGCTCGCTGGGGACCCCCCACCAAGCGGGGTCTTCGTTTCGCTGCATGAGCCCGCGGACCCCGGCCAGGTCGAGGGTCCACTACGGGGCTGCATTGGCTCAATCCGGCCGCGCGAACACTCAGTCCGCCGCGAGATCGCCCGTTCGGCAGTGGCGGCCGCCGTCTCGGATCCCCGGTTCCCTCCCCTGCAGCCGGGTGAAGTCGACGGCCTCGACGTGACCGTGTATCTGCTCGGTGACCCCGAACCGATCGAGGGCCCCGACCAACTCGATCCCGCGCGATTCGGTGTCATCGTCGAGGGCCGGGGCCGGACCGGACTCCTGCTGCCCGCCATCCCTGGGATCACGAGCGTCGACCAGCAGATCGACATCGCCAGGAGGAAGGCCGGCCTCTCCCCCGACGAACCGATCCGCCTGTCCCGGTTCACCGCCGAGATCATCCACTGAGCCACATCGGGGAGCAAAGCGTTACGATCTCGACGCGACGGGTGCGGAGCGACAACTCACGGGGCGACGGTGGATACGAGCAGACGACCGGGACGGCACGAATTGTGATGAACCACGCTTGGTCGCGTCGCCTGATCACGATCCCGGTGGTCTACCTCGCGTTCATCCTGATGACGCTCCTCCTCCCCGTGGTGTTCTTCGCAGGTCTCGCGATCGACGGATTCCGTTGGATTGCATCCAGAACTCCGGCGGTCTCGCTTCGGATGGCGGCGTTCGGCTGGGTGTATCTGCTGGGAGAGGCTTGGGCGATTCCCGTCCTGGCCGTGATCGGCCTCCTGCCGAAGGAACGATCGATTGCGGTCACGTACCGCCTCCAGTCGGTGTGGTTGCACTGGAATCTCAACACGGTTCGGGTCCTGTTCGACCTCACGTTCACCGTTGAGGGCGTTTCCGAGATCCCGCCCCCGCCGATGCTCGTCCTCTCGCGTCACGCATCAATCATCGACACCCTGCTGCCGGGCCACTCCATCACCGATGCTCTCGGAATCCGGCTCCGGTACGTACTCAAGAAGGAACTTCTCGTCGACCCTGCGCTCGACATCGCCGGTAACCGACTTCCCAACGTGTTCGTCGATCGCGGCGGCGACACGGCCAGCGAACTCGGATCCATCCGCGACCTCGTGACGACGATGCCGGACAACGAAGGGGTGTTGATCTACCCGGAGGGGACGCGGTACTCAGAGGCCAAGCGCATCAAGTTCACCGGCCGGGTGTCAGAGCAAGGAGGCACGATCGGCGAGATCGCTGCCGGTTACCAGCGCGTGCTCCCGCCGAGAACGGCCGGCACGCTCGAGATCCTCAGCGCACGCCCGCTTGATGTCGTCGTCCTGGCCCACCACGGGTTCGACGGGTTCGCCGAAGTCCGCGACATCTGGGCTGGCGGCCTCGTCGGTTCGACCATCGCGATGCGGTTCCATCGCATCCCGAACGAAGCGATCCCTGCCGACGAGTCAGACCGCAAGACCTGGCTGTTCGAGACGTGGGCGGACGTCGATCGGTGGGTCGTCGCCCAGGAGGTCGACGGCGACTAGCCCCATTTGTCCGACCTGCCCGTGCGGTGTCTCCCGGAGCCGTATGATCGATGTCGGTTTCCCAGAGAACGGAACAGCGATGCAGGGTCCCAACTCACTCACCATTCGGTCCGCCCGGCGTCGGTCCGGTGCCGGCTCGGTGGATATTGTGATTCGCGACGGCATCGTCACCGACATCACGCCGGCGGGCTCAGCCGACAG
>CAWAUO010000021.1:0-6988 GCA_963785245.1 uncultured Actinomycetota bacterium
GGAGGTAGTCCCCGATGTACCGCCGGAGGAAGCCGACGAAGCCGTACCGACGCCATTGCTCGACGTGGACGGCCTCGTGCGTGAGCAGCACGAGCGCGTCGCCGTCGTCGATCCGGTCGAGGGCCGACGGGGAGGCGAAGATGACGTTGCGGATCGTCATGGCGTCGGTGCCGCTGGTCCAGAGCCGACCCAACCAGGGAGGCACCGTTCGAATGACAACGGAACCCAACAACGCCGGGTCGGCGTCACCCCCACTCTCGCGGATCGCCGCCTGCATCGATATCGAACGAGTCCTCATGGAAGCGAACGATATCGCCCGGAGACCTTTGTCCGTGTTTCGGACTTGCAGCTCAAGACTCCCCTGCCTCCTACCATTGCCCCTCCACAGCACCGGGACGGGACATGGCATACGACCACAGGCAGATCGAGAAGTACTGGCAGGACCGATGGAGCGAGGATGGTCTCTACCGCTCCGTCGTCGATTGGGACCGCCCCAAGCACTACGCGCTCACCATGCTCCCGTATCCGTCCGGCGATCTGCACATGGGCCACTGGTACGCCATGACCCCGTCGGATGCCAGGGCGCGCTACATGCGCATGAAGGGCTTCAATGTGCTCTTCCCGATGGGTTTCGACGCCTTCGGCCTCCCGGCAGAGAACGCCGCCGTCCAGCGCAACGTCCATCCGGCTGATTGGACCTGGGACAACATCGAACGCATGCGCCGCCAGTTGCGGTCGATGGGAGCGATGTATGACTGGGAGCGCGAGATGGTTTCGTGCGATCCCGAGTACTACGCGTGGACCGAGTGGTTGTTCCGCCGATTCTTCGAAGGCGACATCGCCTACCGGGGTGAGGCCATCGTCAACTGGTCACCGACGCTCGAGACCGTGCTCGCCAACGAGCAGGTGATCGACGGCAAGGATGAACGCACGGGCCAGCCGGTCATCCAGAGGAAGATGGCGCAGTGGTTCTTTGCGATCACAAAGTACGCCGATGAACTCCTCGACTTCTCGACCGTCGACTGGCCCGAGCCGGTCAAGGCGATGCAGACCAACTGGATCGGCCGTTCCGAGGGCGCCGAGGTGGTGTTCGGTACCGAGGCCGGTGAGGACATCACCGTGTTCACCACCCGTCCCGACACCCTGTGGGGTGCGACGTTCATGGTGCTCGCCCCCGAGCATCCGCTGGTCGACACGTTGACCGATGAGGACCACCGGGACGCTGTCAATGCCTATCGGACCGCTTCCGGAGCCCAGTCTGAGTTGGAGCGGATGGAGGCCGATCGCGAGAAGACCGGTGTGTTCACCGGCGGCTACGCCATCAATCCCGTGAACGGAGCCCAGGTTCCCGTCTGGATCGCCGACTACGTCCTCTTGTCCTACGGATCCGGAGCGATCATGGCCGTGCCGGCGCACGACCAGCGAGACTTCGAGTTCGCCCGCCAGTTCGGCCTTCGGATCGCCCCCGTGATCCAACCGGAAGGCGTCGAACCGCTCGACGCCGACACGATGGCGGAGGCGTACATCGGACCGGGGACGATGGTCCACAGTGGTCCAATCGACGGCGTCGAGACGACCGAGGCCAAGGGTCGCGCCAATCCGTCGGTTGCGGCCGCCATTGACTGGCTCGAGGAGAACGACGCGGGTACCGAGGCCGTCAACTACCGCATGCGGGACTGGCTGATCTCCCGCCAGCGCTACTGGGGCAGTCCGATCCCGATGATCTACCGCCAGGACGGCACGATCGAAACTGAGAAGGACCTCCCGGTGTTGCTCCCTGAAGCGCCGGAATTCACCGGCGGACCGAGCCCGCTTGCGACCGACGAGTCCTTCCTCGCCACGACCGATTCCGAGGGCGAACCGGCGCGCCGCGAGAGCGACACCATGGACACGTTCATGTGTTCATCCTGGTACCCCTACCGGTACCTCTCTCCCCACTTCGATGAGTACCTGTTCGACCCGGAGGAAGCGGCGTACTGGCTTCCCATCGACACCTACACGGGCGGTGCCGAGCACGCCACGATGCACCTGCTGTATACGCGGTTCTTCACGAAGGCGATGCGCGATCTGGGCGTGTTCGAGGACACTGAGCGCGTCATGGCCGAGTACGGCCGTGATCCAGAGGGGTTGTTCGACGAGCCGATGCTCCAGTTGCGCAACCAGGGCCAGATCCTGGGCGAGGAGCGCCCAGGAGACCGGTTGGTGATCGCAGGAGACTGGGTCGACGGACGGTTCGTCGCCGAGTCGGTCAGGGTCGATGAGCACGCTCACGATGATGCGGCCCCCGTTGTGGGCCAGCTGATCCGACGCACCGAACGGACACTGCAGGTCGTGACCGCAGATGGCATGGTGACCGTCGAGGTCCCGGACGGCGCCGAGGTCGATGTGCCGGGTATCGACGGCATCAACGACGTGACGCAACTCCGCCATCACCTCGAGGTCCAACGGATGTCCAAGTCCAAGGGCAACGTGGTCAATCCGGACGAGCTCGTCGAACGCTACGGAGCGGACACCGTCCGCATCTACCTGATGTTCGCCTTCGACTGGGAGAAGGGCGGCCCGTGGGACTCACGCGGAATCGCGGGTGCCCGTCGCTTTGTCGACGATGTCTGGAAGATCGGCACCACGGACTACCAACCGGATGCGGCAAACGATGAGGCGTCGATGGCGTTGCGCCGGGCGGCCCATCAGGCCATCGACAAGGTCGACCGCGAC
Organism: uncultured Actinomycetota bacterium; assembly: GCA_963785245.1. Lineage (GTDB taxonomy): Bacteria > Actinomycetota > Acidimicrobiia > Spongiisociales > UBA5794 > JAHEEL01. The sequence continues at coordinate 2,716 of CAWAUO010000021.1, forward strand.
ATGGAAGCCTTCAAGTGGAACACGGCCGTTGCCGCTCTGATGACGCTCCGCAACGAACTGCTCGAGGCTCGGCGGACGCGGACGGTCTCGCTCGCGGCCTGGGATGAAGCCGTCAATGTGCTGCTGCTGTTGCTGGCGCCGATCGCTCCGCACATCTCCGAGGCATTGTGGAACCAGCGCGGCAACGACGAGAGCATCCATGTTCAGCCGTGGCCCGAGTCCGATCCGACGGTCGCTGCCGATCAGTCGGTGACCCTGGTGGTGCAGGTGAACGGGAAGGTCCGTGACCGCATCGAGGTATCGCCCGACATCGACGAGGAGTCCGCGGTCGCAGCTGCGATGGGGACCGAACGGATCCAGGAGTGGCTGGCGCAGGGCGAGGTCCGCAAGGTCATCGCCCGTCCGCCCAATCTCGTCAACATCGTCGTCACCTAACGCCACGAACCCAGGGTTCTCGGCATCGTATTTGGCGCCGTGGGCCCACAGAATGACGCCGCTCTCGCCTTCAGCCTGAACTGTGGGCCGTCGGCGTCACATACAAGGTGGAGAACCCTGGGTTCGCAGCGCTAGCGGCCGATGTTTGGGTCGTCCTGGGTCACTCTCGTCCGGATCGTGTAGACCGAGTCGCCGGAGAGGATGCCGCCGCGACCAAACAACCGCCCGTGCTGCCAGTTCGACAGACCGAGCTCCGGCTTGTCGAGCGCGTACTGACCATCGACCCAGCGGGTGAATCCGTTGCCGACGAACGGGGCGTCGATCAGACCGAAGAATCGGCCATGCTCCCCAGCATCGTCCGAGATCAGCGAGACGACGAAGCGAGGGCTGTAGCGGTTGAACCACTCGATGGCGGTGTCCACGGCCGGGACAATGGCCAGGGTGACCTCCGGGCTCTCCTCCCACTCCCACTCGTCGCCGAGACCGCTCTCTTCAATCGGCTCAGCTTGCCGCTCCTCGTGCTCTCCATCGGCCCGGGCGACCGCAACACGCCTGGCGAACCACGCCTTGGGGACGGCTTCGACGGAGGATTCGAGGACGTGGAGCTTGGGACGCACGCCCCTGCGCTCCCCCGCCCGTTCAAGCGCATCGAGGAAGACCGGCACGAGGTCATCAGCCCGATCGGCAGCGATGCAGCACGTATTGAGCGTGTTGCAGACCTTCCGATCGAGGGAGTGGTAGACGGCCGCGTCGAACGAGGCAGCGTCTGCGTTCGATCCGGCGATGATCCAGGCGCCTCCGGTGCCGTGGAGGCTCACGGAGTTGCCGGCCTGTCGTGCGACGGCACCGAGTTGGGCGGTCGCCCCGCCCGAGCCGCGAGCCACGGCGAGCGCGAGTCTCGGATCCGAGAACATGGCCCAGGCTGACGCATGGGCTGCGCTGTCGATGAGCACGGCCGCGCCGGCGGGGAGACCCGTGAGGGTCAACGCGGGGCGGAGCGCGTGTTCAACGATCGCCCGGGCCGTCTCAAGTGCATCAGAGCCAATGCGGAAGACGACCGTGTTCCCGCTGCGGAGGACGCCGGTTGCATCGGCGAAGACATTCGGGCGTCCCTCGAATACGAAGCCGACGACGCCGAGACCGTCCCGAACCTGATCGACCCGCCAGCCGTCGTGGCTGACCGTTTCCACGACCGATCCGCGGCCACCGGGCGCCTTCGCCCAGGTACGGAGGCCGTCGACCATGTCCGCACGCATCTGATCGCTGAGGACGAGGCGCGTCGCCGAACGGCCGCGCGATCGTGCCTTCGCCACGTCGGAGCGGTTCGCCGCTGCGATCGGCGCAAACGACACGTCGTCGGCGAGCGTCGAGGCGAAGAGTTCGTAGAACTCGGAAACCTTGGCATCACTGACGCCGCCCATCTCATCGAATGCCGCGGTGGCAGCGTCCACAGCGGCGGTCGCCACGGATTGCTCGACCGCCGGCACGTGCAACAGCGTCCCGTCCGTCTCCATGACGATCAGAGAGTCCCCGGGTTGGAAGGCCGCTGCGAGTTCGCTACTGACTCGCGAGACGCGGTTGCCACCCCAGACGATCGGCATTCCAGGTGTCAGGTTCTCGATGTGCTCCATGCTGAGACCCTAGAAGCGTCCGGTCCCGCATGCGGAGACCGGCGTCATGTGAGCCGCTCGATCCATGGATTATCTCGGTGGGAACGTTCGATCGCGTCGACCAGCCACGCCCGCCGGTCGGTGGGCAGCTGGGGCACAACGGTGACAAGATCGGCCTCATCCCATGGGCGCTGGAGCGGCGCCTTGAACAGCATCACGACTTCGGGTGCCAGTGCCGGGATTGCCGTGGGGCCGGTCACGATGAGGCGACCCAGGGAGAGGGACACCTCGGGGTTCCTCCGGTAGTGCCACACGCCGTTCTCGATCTCCCCGAACAACACTTCGATCCGGTCACCGTCTGCGGCATCGGCGAAGACCTGGTGGACGGGCAGTTCGATCCGGCCCCCGTCCCATGGCACGAGGGTTCCTTCGCCGACCAGACCCTCGGGGTGCGGGAGGACCTTGACGATGTCCCGATCGGAGAAGTGATCGTAGACAGCCCGTTGATCGTCCCGAGCGACGAGGAGATCGACGTCGTGATGGGAACGCGTCACCGTCCCGACCCAGAGATCGATCGCCCATCCTCCGGCGACGCACCAGGGAACGCTCAGACCCTCGACCGGCCGCAGGAGGTCGCGGAGTTCGTCGAAGCCCGCGGGCTCCGCCCGGTTCATCGCCGACCACCCGACACGGCGACGATGGCTCGAATGGACCGCACGAAGCTCCTTTGCAGCGGGATTGGCTCCAGCGTACCCGGAGCGATCCAGCTGCCAGGGACGAGCGAACCACCGCCTCACCAAGGTCGGACCCGCACCACCGGGTGCTACGCTCGAAGGAGACACCGTACGCATGAGGCGTACAACGCCCGCTTTGCCCCGGATCCGTCTGGCGGAGCGACCGCAGGACCTGCAATCTCCGTCGACGCTCTGCGCCTGGCTCGGTACGCACCTCTCGCGGGGCGTCAGCCCCCGACGGTCCGACGCTTCTGAAGGAGCACCGCATGACCGACACACTCACCATGAACCCCGCAAAGGAGCAGCCCCGATGAAGACGTCCGCATCTCGAGGCACCGCCGACGACCGCTTGCGTTGCACGGCGTGCGGGCATCCCAACCGCGAGCACCACGGCAGCTTGGGTTGCACGGTCCCGCAGTGCCCCTGCAAGGAGTACGCCGCTCCGGCCGCGCGCAAGACCAGCGGCAGCTAGGTGTGACAACCGGGGACGTTGTCCCTTCCAGTCCGTCGTCTTCGACCATGGAAGTGTCGCGAATGCGAGGCGCGGTCGGCGGTACCTGGGGCAGCGTTCCTGGTCTTCGCCGACCTGCTCGGCCTCATCCCCCATCGAGCACCGGCCGGGCGAGGCTTGGGGACCAGCGGGTCGTCGCTGTCAGTATCCGCCCTCGGCCGTTTGACCCGTCACGATTTGGACCGAGTTGCTTGTGCCGATGCGGTCGGCGCCGGCCTCGATGAGTTCGTAGGCGAACTCCCTCGAGTTGACACCGCCGCTGGCTTTGATCAGGACCTCGTCGCCGACGACCTCGCGCATCAGCAGCACATCCTCGACGGTGGCTCCGCCCTGCTCCTTGCCGGTTGACGTCTTGATGAAGCGCGCACCTGCGGTCTTCGCGAGGGTGCAGGCGGCCACCTTCTCCGTGTCCGTGAGGAGTGCCGTCTCGATAATGACCTTGACGGGCTTGTCTCCGCAGGCCTTCACGACCTGCTGGATGTCGTCAAACACCAGGATGTAGTGCTTGCTCTTGATAGCACTCACGTGAATCACCATGTCGATCTCCTGAGCACCGCTACTCGCGATGGCATCGTGAGCTTCGAACGCCTTGGCAACGGGTGTCATCTGGCCGTGTGGGAATCCCACGACGGCTATCGGTATAACGTCCGACCCCTCGAGTTTGCGCGCCACGTACTCGACGTCACCCGAAAAGACACACACCGACCGGAAGTGGTACTGCATTGCTTCTTCACAGACCCGGTCGAAGTCTTCCTTCTTCGCATCCGTCCTGAGCAGCGTGTGGTCGATGACCCGTGCGAGTTCCCGGTCGTAGTTCTCCTCGGTCAACGTTCCTCCTGTTCAGACTGAGAACAACTGTACTCCGAAGCGCAACGCGCTCTTCGAGCCCACAGAATCAGCCCGAGGCGGCGCCGGCGAGGCGGACGCCGGCTCGATCGGGCCCGAACACACTGAAGCCCCTGCCGGAGCAAGGGTTTCAACGG
>CAWAUO010000022.1:0-67832 GCA_963785245.1 uncultured Actinomycetota bacterium
GAGCTACCAGCTGTCAGCGACCGGCTGCCAGCCATCAGTTCGAGAAGAAGGGCGGCCCTCCGGGGCCGCCCTTCTTCTGTTCGATGGCGCCCGGGAAGTGGAGTTCTCGGAGCGTCACCGGGCTGAGTAGCCGAGTGCGTCGTCTTCGTCTCTCCCACGGAGTGGGGGAGGCGCGAGCACCGGCCGCTAGGCCGGAACGCAGCGGAGAGGGCTGCGTTCGTAACGAGTCACGCAACTGCCAGGAAACAGATTGCGCTCGGCAGCTTCTGGCGTCTGGTGTCTGGCGACCCGCGACTACCTATGTCCCGCTCAGGATCCCGTCGGCGAGGAGTTGCTTCTTGATCTGCGGCCACTCGCCCTCGAGGACGCTCCACGCAGAGTGATCAATCCACACATCGCCGACGCGCACCTCGTCGCGGAGCATGCCGTCGTAGTTGAAGCCCAGTCGTTTCGCGATGCGATCCGATCGCTCGTTCCCAGCGGCGATGCGCAGGATCAATTTGTGGTATTCGAGTTCCTCGAAGCCAATCTTCATCGCACGCGCCGTCGCCTCGGTCCCGATGCCTTCACCCGTGAGGTCCGACCGCACCCAATACCCGATCTCGCCGGTTCGGTTCGGTGCCGACGTAGGCCACACCGACACGTTCCCGACGTGGAGATCCGGCTCTTCGGGGTAGCGGATTGCGAAGTCGAACGCACGGCCGTCACTCCACGCCGAGGCCGATTCGCGCACGAAGCGCTGAGCGACCGACCGGTCATAGCCGATCGCCCAGGGGAGCCATTGGATGAGTTCGGGGAGCGATGCGCGGATGGCGTCGTGCATGGGCGACACGTCCCTGCGACGGAACGGTCGAAGAATGAGGCGGGGGGTGTGCCGTGGGCGGCTGTTGATACGCGGCGCCATCGAACGCAGCCTATCGACTTATGCTCTGGAGATGGATCTCTGGACCCAACTGGCGGCTCTTCCCCCCGTGGCTTCGCCTCCTGATGCCCGCTACGCGGTCCTGGTGCCCATCTACACGGACGCAGGCGGCACCGACCGGATCATCTTCACCCGGCGCCCCGAGCACATGCGGACCCACCCGGGCGACGTCGTCTTCCCGGGGGGTGGACGAGAGGAGGGGGAGGATCCGATCGCTACCGCGAAGCGGGAGTCGTGGGAGGAGATCCGGCTCCCCGCCGACAACATCGTCGAGATCCTCGGCGGGCTGACGCCGGTGACGACCCGAAGCCGTACCCGCCTCATAATCCCGGTTGTGGCGCGGCATCGATCGACCGGAGGAGTTGATCCCGGATCCCGCGGAGGTGCACAGCATCATCGAACCGCCGATCGACCACTTGCTCGACGAGGCCAGGTGGACGACCCGCGAGTGGTACGGACACCAACTGTGGTTCTATGAGTTCGAAGAAGGCACCCTGTGGGGTGCGACCGCCTTCATGGTGCAAGAACTGTTGAAGTACCTCCGGGACTGAGTCGCCGGTCCCCGGTCGCCGGGCCCCAGAAGGACACGAGAAACGAGATGTCACGCATGGAACCCGATACGAGTAGGGACGAGGGAGCAGCGGGCGAGGACGGCGACTGGCGACTGGCGACTGGCAACTCCTATCACATGTCTCCTGACGAGTTTCGTCGGTATGGGCACAAGGCTGTCGAGTGGGTCGCCGACTACCTCGAAACGGTGGCCGATCGACCCGTCATGTCGACGGCCGAACCGGGGTCGATCCGGGCACAGCTGCCGGCAACGGCGCCCGAAGAGCCGGAGTCGTTCGACGCCGTGCTGCGGGATCTCGACGACATCGTGATGCCCGGCATCACCCATTGGCAGTCTCCGGGATGGTTCGGCTACTTCCCGGCCAACACTTCGCCTCCCTCGATCCTCGGCGAATTGATCTCGGCCGGTCTCGGTGTGCAGGGCATGCTGTGGGCGACGAGTCCCGCCGCAACCGAGGTCGAGGAGGTCGTCGTCGACTGGCTGGTTGATCTGCTCGGTCTGCCCGAGGATTGGAAGACCGCCGGACCGGGCGGTGGGGTGATTCAGATGAGCGCATCGGATTCGACCCACACGGCGCTCGTCGTTGCTCGCGAACGTGCCGATGGCGACATCGGCCGGATGGTGGCGTACGCATCGGAACAGGCGCATTCCTCAATCGAGAAGGGTGCCCGAGTTGCGGGCTTCGGCCACACCCGCTTCATCCCGGTCGACGAGAACTACGCGATGCGGCCGAACGCACTGGAAGCCGCCATCGAGTCTGACCTGGCGGCCGGCCTCACTCCGGTTGTGGTTGTGTCGGCCGTCGGGACGACGGGAACGACGGCGGTCGATCCGGTCCGGGCCATCGGCGAGATCGCTCGTTTCTATCGGCTCTGGCACCATGTCGATGCGGCGTACGCAGGCACCGCCATGATCTGCCCCGAGTTCCGCCGCCACCAGGACGGCCTCGAACTGGTCGACTCCTACACGTTCAACCCCCACAAGTGGATGTTCACGAACTTCGACTGCTCGCTGTTCTACGTCGCCGACCGGAAACCGCTCCTCGAGGCGTTGAGCATCCTGCCGCCCTATCTGCTGAACAAGGCGACGGAGTCCGGGCAGGTCATCGACTACCGCGACTGGCATGTCCCGTTGGGGCGTCGCTTCCGGTCGCTGAAGCTCTGGTTCGTGATGCGCTCCTATGGCGCCGAGGGCCTGCGACACCATATCCGCGAACACGTGGCGTTGGCATCCAGGCTCGCCGAGCGGATCGAGGATCACCCGAGCCTGGAGATGGTTGCGCCGACCCCGTTCGGGCTCGTTTCGTTCCGGCACGTCGACGGTGATGCCGCAACCGATGCGCTCGCTGAGGAGATCAACAGCGCGGGATGGGCATATCTCACCCCCTCGAAGCTCGATGGTAGGAGCTTCATCCGAGCCTCGATCGGCCAGACGACCACGACCGCGGACCACGTAGATCGCCTGTGGGAGTTGATCGACATGTCCGCCGGAGGCGGCTGATCGTCCGGGCTACTCCGCTACTCAGCCACTCCGCCAGGTAATACACTTCGATTTATGGAACCGCTGATCACACCTCGGGAATCTGGACGGCTTGATCTTGTCGCGGAGGATCCGGCGGAGATGCTCATGGAGCGGGCTGGCCTCGGCGTTGCGCTCGTCGCCGTCGAGATGGGGATCGGCTACGGGAACCGAGTCACGGTGCTCGCCGGCCGTGGCAACAACGGCGGCGATGGGTATGTCGCGGCCAAATACCTTGCCCGCCGTGGCGTCGATGTGATCATCCACCCGTTCGGATATCCCCGGGGTGATGCCTCGCCCGCAAGGATGGCGGCGCTCGCTGCGGTGCGGGCAGGAGCCAGGATCGCGAGGCTCGGCGAGCCGGAACGTCCCGACCTGATCGTCGATGCCGTGTTCGGCGTCGGGTTCCGTGGAACCCTCCCTGCCGACGTCGTGCCGTGGACACTGCTCGATACGCCGCTCCTCGCCGTCGATGTGCCCTCGGGCCTCGACGCGGCATCCGGGACCGTCGAAGGCGTGGCGTTCTACGCCGACGTCACCGTCACGTTCCAGGCAGCCAAGACCGGTCACGTGCTCGGCGAAGGGCCCGAGAGGACCGGGGAACTGATCGTCTTCGACATCGGTCTCGGCGAGCCACGACCCGAGATGATGCTGTGCGAGGACATCGACGCTCCGATCCCGGTCAGGATGCGCCACGCCCACAAGTGGTCCGTTGGCTCGGTCGCGGTGGTTGGAGGGTCTCCCGGCATCACCGGCGCCGCGATGCTGACGGCTCAGTCCGCCCTTGCTGCAGGCGCCGGTGCTGCTGCCGTGGTGTGCCCCGGTGCGCTGCAAGCCACCTACGCCGCAATGGACCCGGGCGTTATGAACGTCGGTGTGGGAGCCGGAACCCGGTTCGAGCCGAACGACGCCGCTGCCGTGGTCGAGGCCGCCGGGCGCTACGACGTGCTTGCGGTTGGACCGGGCCTGGGCGCGGTCGACGAGGGGTTCGTCGTCGGTCTCCTCGACCGATGGGATGGACCGATTGTTCTCGATGCTGACGGGCTGAACGCGATCTCGGATGCCGCCGCTCTCGAGCGCCAGGCCGACACAGTGGTCACGCCGCACACCGGAGAGTTCGCTCGCCTCACGGGCGAATCACCCGATCACGAAGCGGCAGCCGCGTTGGCGAACCGAACCGGGGCAACGGTGCTGCTCAAGGGAAATCCGACCTTCGTCACCGACGGCGAGGAGACCTGGGTCGTCACGTCCGGGGGACCGGAACTGGCAACAATCGGAACCGGAGACGTGCTCACCGGAATGGTTGCCGCCTACGTTGCCGGCGGCCTCCCTCCCACGGTGGCTGCCCGCTCCGCTGCCTTCCATCACGGCGAGGCTGCTGCAGTCCTCAGCGAGCAGCGAACCGTGACAGCAACGGCCCTCGTCAGCGCAGTCGCAGTGCATAGGCAGAGCTGACCAGGTCGTCTTTCTGGCGACTGGCGAATTACAACAGAGCTACTCGCCCTTCCCGTTCTCGGCTCCATTCGCCCGAATCAACCCGATCACGATGCCGTCGCAGACGGCGCGCCACGAGGCGTCGATGATGTTCTGGTGGACACCGATGGTGCCCCACACGCCTGCGATGTCGCTGTGCTGGCACAACACCCGAACCCGAGCCGCCGTCCCGTCCGACGAATCGAGGTCCCGCACGCGGTAGTCGGTCAGGTGGATCCTCGCGACCTGGGGGTAGCGGTCGGCGAGGGCCACGCGCAGCGCCAGGTCGAGAGCACCCACCGGACCGTCGCCCTCGCGGGTCGTCACGATTCGTTCTCCGTCGACGTGAACCTTCACTGTTGCCTCGGCTACGACTTCGCCGTCACGATGCTCAACGAAGACCCGGTACGACTCGAGTTCGAAGAACGGCTGCGTCCAACCCTGGGCGTCACGAACGAGGAGTTCGAACGATCCGTCGGCTGCCTCGAAGTGGTAGCCCTCGTGTTCGAGTTCCTTGATACGGTCGACGACAACCTGCGCCTCGCTCGACGAGAGAGCCAAACCGGTGTCTTGTGCCTTGGCGAGGATCGTCGAACGTCCGGCGAGTTCGGAGACAACGGTCCGTGTCGAGTTCCCGACCAACGCGGCCGGCATGTGCTCGTAGGCGTCGGGCCTGCGGGCGAGTGCTGAGGTGTGGAGGCCGGCCTTGTGGGTGAACGCAGAGACGCCGACGTACGGCAGGTGGTCGTCGAGGGTCAGGTTGATGATCTCGGCGATGTGATGGGACACCCGGGTGAGGTGCGGCAGGCGATCCTCAGGGATCGAGCTGTAGCCCATCTTGAGCGAGACATTCGGGATCACCGAGCAGAGGTCGGCGTTGCCGGTCCGCTCACCGTATCCGTTCACGCAGCCCTGGATTTGTGTGATGCCGGCGTTCGCCGCCGCGAGGCTGTTTGCCACCGCGGTGCTCGAGTCGTTGTGGAAGTGGCACCCGAGTGCAGCGCCGGGGATCGCGGCTGCGACTTCCCGGACGACGCGGTCCACATCGTGCGGCAGCGTCCCGCCGTTCGTGTCGCACAACACGAGTCGCTCGGCCCCGCTGTCGTGGGCGGCTCTCAGGGTGGCGAGAGCGAACTCGGGGTTCGTGCGGTAGCCGTCGAAGAAGTGCTCGGCATCGAAGAAGACCCGTCGGTCGACCGAACGGAGATGCTCGACCGAATCGCCGACCATCGCGATTGCTTCGGACAGTTCCGTGCGCAAGGCGTACTCGACGTGATAGTCCCATGACTTGCCGACGAGACACACCACCTCGGTCTCGGCGGCCACGAGTGCTGCGAGTTGGGCATCCTTGGCAGCCACCGCTCCGGCATGCCGAGTTGAGCCGAACGCCACGAGTGTCGATGTGTCGAAGTCGAGTTCCGTGCGTGCCCGGCGGAAGAATTCGTCATCCTTCGGGTTCGACCCGGGCCAGCCTCCCTCGACGTAGGCCACGCCCAGTTCGTCGAGCAGGCGGCTGATCGCCAGCTTGTCGCCGGCGGTCAGCGAGATGCCCTCCTGCTGGGTGCCGTCTCGCAGCGTGGTGTCGTAGATCTCGAGGGATTTCATGGTGTCGCTCCGGATAGAGAAAACCCCCCGCTGGGCGGAGGGTTACGGGCGCACACGGAATCGTGTGCGCCTAGGTGATGATGATGGTGGTGGCTGGCCGGGTCATGAGGTTGCGAGTATGGCCGGTTGTGTCCGCTCCGTCAATGCCCGATCGCAGGAATGCCGGTGCCCAAGGGAGCGCTTCTTCCCGTTCGAAGGTGCACGTTGGCCGGAGTTGGATCCCGGTGACGAGCTGTCGCGTCTTGCCGCAACGACGGGCCGCCGGTATCGTTCAGGCATGAAGTCAACACACTCCTGGTGGCGTAGGAAGGGATAGGGTTCCGCGCGCCAGGAAGGTACCGACGCCGGAGCCCCCGGGGCCCGGCGTTTCTTTGTGAGGAGGAGCGGTGACAGAACAGGTGAAGAAGACGGTGTTCTCGGGGGTCCAGCCCTCGGGTGCCATGCACCTCGGCGGCTATCTCGGTGCTTTCCGCAACTGGGTCGCGCTCCAGGATGACGATGCCTATGACGTGATCTACTGCGTCGTGGATCTCCACGCGATGACGGTGCCGTACGACCCGGCCGAGTTCCATCGCCTCCGCCTCGAGACGGCCAAGGTGCTCCTCGCCATCGGAATCGACCCGGACCGGTCGTTGCTCTATATGCAGAGCCAGGTACCGCAACATGCCGAGCTGGCATGGATTCTCAGCACATTGACGCCGACCGGCGTGCTCAACCGTATGACGCAGTACAAGGACAAGCTGGACAAGGGTATCCCGTCGAACCTCGGCCTCTACTCGTACCCGGTGCTGATGGCCGCTGATATCCTGCTGTACGGGGCCGACCTCGTCCCGGTGGGCGAGGACCAGAAGCAGCATCTCGAGATGGCACGCGATCTCGCTGAACGGTTCAACAATCGGTTCGAGGTGGTGTTCCCGATCCCCGAACCGCTGATCCCTGAGACCTCAGCCCGTGTGATGTCGCTGGTTGAGCCGACCGCCAAGATGTCGAGTAGCGATGCGAATCCGAAGAACCGGATCAACCTGGACGACTCGCCAGACGTCATTCGCAAGAAGGTCAAGTCCGCAGTTACCGATTCGGATCCAACGGTGCGCTACGACATCGCTGAGAAGCCCGGGATCTCGAACCTGCTCGAGATCATGTCGGCAACCACCGGTCGGTCGGTCGACGACCTCGCCGCGGAGTACGCAACCGGCGGGTACGGGCGGTTCAAGGAGGCGGTCGCCGAGGCGATCGTTGCAGAACTCGCTTCAATTCGCGCCTCGCTTCAGAACCTCGATGATGCCGAGGTGGCCCGTCTGCTCCAGAAGGGCGCCCTCGACGCCCGCACGAGAGCCGAACGCCATCAGCAGGATGTGCGCGACGCCGTAGGCCTCGGCCGCTTCTAGCCCGCCCAATCCCGGGGTTGGCTGCTGGCGACTGGTGACCGGCGACTGGCTACTCTCACGAGCGCTGGCACCACCACCTATCTGAAGGGCGCTTCCTCGTGGAGATTGAGATTGGCATCGCGAAATCCGGTCGCCGGGCCTACGGGTTCGACGACATCGCCATCGTCCCGTCGCGGCGGACCCGGGATCCCGAGGATGTCGACCTGAGCTGGGAGATGGATGCCTTCACCTTCGGGTTGCCGCTGCTTGCTGCAGGGATGGACTCCGCGGTCAGCCCGGCGACGGCGATCGAGATCTCACGACTCGGCGGCCTTGCCGTCCTCAACCTCGAGGGTCTCTGGACGAAGTATGAGGATCCGCAGGCGATCTACGATGAGATCTCGTCGCTGCCCGATGACCAGGCGACCCTGCGGATGCAGGAGATGTACGCCGCCCCGGTCGATGCCGATCTGATTACGCAGCGGGTGCGGGAGATGAAGGATGCGGGGATCATCACCGCAGCGAGCCTGACTCCGCAGCACGTGAGCCGATACATCGACGCCGCCAAGAAGGGTGGCCTGGACATCCTGGTCGTGCAGGGGACCGTCGTCTCCGCCGAACACGTGTCGTCGAAGACCGAACCCCTTGACCTCTTCGCGTTCATCCGCGAGGTCGAAATGCCGGTGATTGTCGGCGGCGTTGCTTCCTACGCCGGAGCGCTCCACCTGATGCGGACCGGCGCAGTGGGCGTTCTGGTCGGGGTTGGGCCGGGTGCGGCGTGCACGACGCGGGCCGTTCTCGGACTCGGCGTACCTCAGGCGACCGCCATCGCGGATGCTGCCGGGGCCAGGACGCGATATCTGGAGGAGACGGGGCGATACGTGCACGTGATCGCAGACGGTGGGATGCGAACGGGCGGCGACATCGCGAAGGCAATTGCGGTCGGCGCCGATGCCGTGATGCTCGGTTCGCCATTCGCTGCGACGGTCGAGGCGCCGGGGAACGGTGTCCACTGGGGGATGGCGACGTTCCATCCGACGCTCCCTCGCGGGTCCCGGGTCCGAGTCGGCACCCTTGGCACGCTCGAGGAGTTGCTCCTCGGTCCGGCTCACGAGAACGACGGGAAACGGAACCTCTTCGGGGCACTCCGCACATCGATGGCCACCACGGGGTACGCCGACGTCAAGGAGTTCCAGAAGGCCGAGGTCATGGTCGCTCCGGCCCTGCAGACCGAAGGTAAGCAACTGCAGCGGGCGCAGGGCGTGGGGATGGGCTGACGTGGCGAGCGGAGCCACAGGCCACGCCTCGGACGGCGACTTCGATCGCGTGCTGGTCGTCGATTTCGGCGCCCAATACGCTCAGCTGATTGCTCGCCGCGTTCGTGAGGCTCACGTCTTCTCGGAGATCGTTCCCCGGGACATCACAGCCGCCGAGGTGGCGGCGCACGCTCCGGTCGGCATCATCCTGTCGGGCGGCCCGGCATCGGTCTACGAACCGGGTGCCTACGGCATCGATCGGGAGATCTTCGAACTCGGCATTCCGGTGCTCGGCATTTGCTACGGGCACCAGATTCTGGCGGACGGGTTGGGCGGAATCGTCGACCGCAACGATGTCGCCGAGTACGGGCCGGCCGATCTGACGGTCACCGGCGAGTCGACGCTCTTCGCCGGTCTTGCCGCAGAGCAGCCCGTGTGGATGAGTCACAGCGACGCCGTGAGCGAAGCGCCCCCGGGATTCGTTGTAACGGCTTCGACGGCCGAATCTCCGGTGGCCGCGATGGAGAATCCGGAGCGCCGCCTCTACGGCGTGCAATTCCACCCTGAGGTCGGACATACGCCTCGCGGGCAGGAGATGCTGAAGCACTTCCTGTACACGGCGTGTCGCGCGCGGCCAACCTGGACCCACGTTGGAATCATCGAGCAGTCCGTCGCTGCGATCCGCGAGGAGGTTGGCGACGGCACAGTAATCTGTGGCCTCTCCGGCGGTGTCGACTCATCGGTCGCCGCTGCACTCGTCCACAAGGCGATCGGCGATCAACTCGTCTGCGTGTTCGTCGACCACGGTCTGCTCCGCAAGGGAGAAGCCGGGCAGGTCGAGGAGACGTTCCGTCGAACGTTCAACATGAATCTCATCCACCTGAGGGTCGAGGATCGATTCCTCGAGGCACTCGCAGGAGTCACCGATCCCGAACAGAAGCGGAAGATCATCGGCGAGACGTTCATTCGGGTGTTTGAGGACGTGGCGACGGATGTCGTCGATTCCGCCTATCTGGTGCAGGGCACGCTGTATCCCGATGTGATCGAGTCGGGGACGAAGGATGCCGCAAAGATCAAGAGTCATCACAATGTCGGCGGCCTGCCGGACGACATGGCGCTGTCGTTGATCGAACCGCTCCGTGATCTGTTCAAGGACGAGGTGCGCGCGGTCGGTGAGGAACTCGGCTTGCCCGAGGACATTGTCTGGCGGCAGCCGTTCCCTGGTCCGGGTCTTGCGGTCCGGATCATCGGTGATGTCACGAGGGAGCGACTCGACATCCTGCGTGCTGCCGACGCGATCGTGCTCGAGGAGATCCACAAGGCAGGGCTCTATCGGGAACTCTGGCAGACGTTCGGGGTGTTGCCGGCGATCCGGTCAGTCGGAGTCCAGGGAGACGGTCGCACGTACGCCTATCCGCTGATTCTTCGGGCTGTCACCTCGGACGATGCCATGACCGCGGATTGGGCACGTCTGCCGTACGACGTGCTTGCGTCGATCTCGTCGCGTGTGATCAACGAGGTCCCGGGGATCAACCGCGTGGCCTACGACATCTCGTCGAAACCCCCCTCGACGATCGAGTGGGAGTAGCCGGCACCGGCACATCACCGATTTCGGGCGCGATTGACCCTCCACAACGCCGCGAACCCAGGGTTCTCCACCTCGTATATGACGCCGACAGCCCGCGGATTGGACCGGTGCGATGACCCATCCGATTCTGTGGGCTCACGGCGCCAAATAGAAGGCGGAGAACCCTGGGTTCAAGGCGTAGTCCTCAAGGCGCCCCCGCCGGTGGTCGATACCTGCTGCACAGCATTGCGCGCAGTCTGAGGTACATCCGTGGCCTGGAGCAACGATCCAGAGATGCAGAAGATGTTCATCGACGAGGTGACGGAGCGATCCGCACGCCTTGTCGAGGGAGCACAGGCGCTCCGGGCGGGAACCGTAACGCCCCAGGAAGCCGGCGACCTCCTCCGGGAGGGTCACACCATCAAGGGCACCGGGCGTGTCATGGGCTACGACGATGTCGGGTCCGCTGGATTGATGCTCGAGATGATCTGGAGATGGATCCAGCAGGGTGAAATCACACCGGCGCCGCTCTTTGGCCGGGTGCTCGAAGCACTCAGCTCGGCAATCCCCTCGGCGCTCGACGATCCGGCTGGACTCTCAGACGCGATGGCCACCGTCCACGAGTTCTTCGAAGGCCAGGACTTGCCGGATGAACTCCCTCCGGCTCCGCAGGTTGATGGAAGTGCGCCTGCCGTGCCGCAGCACGCGGATGTGCCTGGCGAGATGTTTGCCGAAGCACCAGCCGTTGAAGAACTCTCCTCGTCACCGGCGATCGCAGACTATGCAGCGGAGCCTGTAGGCGAGGATGTCGAGCTCGCGGTGACCGAAGCGGATACCCCGTCCGGTGGGGGAGTGACGGAGCCGGTTATGTCGGCCCACGATGCGTTTGCTCAGCTTGCGGATGCTGTGTCTGATGAGGTGGCGGCAAAGCCGGTTGTGTCGGCCCACGATGCGTTTGCTCAGCTTGCGCATGCAGGGGGCGAAGCCGGCGAACCCGAACCGTTCGTTGATGAGGCAACGGAGCCACCGGTGCTTGCCGTTGCCGAGGAGGATTCGGCGTCGGACATGACCGCTGCCGAAGATCCGACCGGCGAAGAGACCGTAGATCCAGCCCGTTCGGCCCAGGACGCCTTCGCTGCACTCCGCCGATCGATGATGCAAGAAGATGCCGTTGTCACGATCGCCGCTGAACCGGGGGACCACACCGCTGCCGAACCCGAGGATGATGCCGAGGTAGCAACAGCCACTGTCGTGGACGCCGAGGCGGACGCTGAGACCGATATCGATGAGGGTCTTCCGTTCTCAATCCCTGACAGCGTCGAAGCCACCACAGACGAACCCGAGGACGCGGCCGACGACGAACCGCCGGTCGAGGCCGGCGAACACGGGAGCCAGCAAGCGGACGGGGACTCGGGAGAGCCGCCGATTGGCGCGCTGATTGAGTTTCCGATCTCCGACGGCGAGGGCGTTGACGCGACGGACACAGACGACGCACCGCACCCAGAAGCGGGCGATGCTGCCGCCTCCGGCGACGGTCCGGATGTCGTGGCTCTGCCATCGAACAAGCGACCGGCCCCACGGAGCACGATGGACTCCGCTGATCTCGGCGGTCTCGTCAAGGCCGTCCAGACTTGGGCTGCCGAGGAGGCGATCGCCGTCAACACCGGCCGCCTCTACGAACTCGTCAACCACATTGTTTCGCTCCGCATGGACGTGGAGGCCGTGAAAGATCAACTCGCCGAGTTTGCTGAGGTCGCAGCCGCCGATCCGTTCTTCTCAGACCGCGTATCAAACATCTCTCAAGGGGTCGAGCCCGTCTCGTCGGCATCTGAACTGATCGAGTCCAAGGCGCTCGCCCTCGCGGCTGCGCCCCTCAAGGACGTGACGAATACGCTTCCCCAACTCGGCCGATATCTCAGCCGGAAAACCGGCAAGGAATTGCGCGTCGAAATCTTGGGCGACGACATCCTCGTTGACCGGCAGGTGCTCGATCGCATGGGAGACGCGATGCGGCAACTCATTGTCAACTCCGCGGTGCACGGCATCGAAGATGTCGACACAAGGCTCGGCGCAGGCAAGCCAGGCACGGGCACGATTCGCATCGAGGCGAAGCAATCCGATGTCAACCTCGAAGTAGCCGTCACGGATGACGGCCGCGGCATCGATTGGCGCGCCATCCGGGAGAAAGGTCTCTCCCAGGGGCTTCTCGACGCGTCGGTAGAATTGGCACCAGACGCGCTGAGATCACTGCTCTATCGGAACGGCTTCACCACTCGCGAAGCTGCCGACGAATTGGCTGGAGACGGCGACGGTCTCGCGGTCGTTCGCGAAGCGATGGAGTCGCTGAATGGATCGCTCCGTGTTGAGAGCACACCCAAGGAGGAGACCCGAATCACGCTGGTCGTCCCAGTCCACCAGGCGATGCAGAAGGCACTGCTGGTGAAGACCGGAGGGATCATCTGGGGAATCCCCGAGACCGGAGTGGTCGACGTCGTCGAGATGAACCTCGCAACGATCGCGGTTGCCGATCACACGACCGTCCTCGAGCGAGTCGACGGAGATGTGCCGTTCGCCTCATTCGCCGACCTCATGGGATTGTCGACCGACGCAGTGCCTACGTCGATTGTTGTTGCCACGAGTGCGGCCGGACCGGTTGCGCTGGGTGTCGAAGAAGTCATTGGCGTCCGACGCGTGGCTGCCAAGGAACTCGGTGCGGTCCTTGCTGATGCACAGGCTGAAGAGGTGACCGGCGCTGCACTTCTCGGGGGCGAACAGGTCGTGCTCCTCGTCGACCCGACCCGCCTCGCTGAGCGGCAGCGCGCGGTCGCAATCGAAGAGCCCGCTTTGCCTGCTGCCAGGGTTCTCATCGTTGACGATTCCGTCGGCGTTCAGCAGGTCGTGTCCTCGGCCCTCGCCACGAGCGGTTTCAACACCGTGGTCGCTGCGAGCGTCGCCGACGCCCTCGGATCGCTGCACTCAGGCTCGATCGATGCGGTCGTGGTCGACTTCTCGATGCCACGAGCCGACGGTGTGGCGCTTGCTCACATGGTCCGCCAGCGGCACGGTGCTCTTCCCATCGTCATGCTGTCTGGAGTCGCCGAGGGAGACGACGTCGAGCGTGCCCGCGAGGCCGGCGTCGACGCCTTCTTCAGCAAAGCCGACTTCCGCGAAGGTGGGCTCGCTGAGAAGCTCCGCGAGTTGATCATCCTCCGCCGCGAGAAGGAACAGACGGCGTAGGGCTTCCGCCGGTCGCCGGCGCGAGCAATCAATCTCTTGGCAGTTGCGCGACCCGTGGCGAACGCAGCCCCCTCCGCCGCGCTCCGGCCGAGCGGTCGGTGGTCGCGCCTCCCCACTGCGTGGGAGAGGCGAAGAAGATGCACTCCGCTACTCGGCTACTCCGCTACTTACCTCTGTGTAGTTCGCGCACACGGCACCGGTACACTCCGGGCCCGATGCCCGAATCCACCCTTCTCGAGAGTCTCAATCCGTCGCAGCGGCACGCCGTGGCGGCCACCGATGGGCCGGTGCTGGTCGTGGCCGGTGCCGGATCGGGGAAGACCCGAGTCCTGACCTACCGCATCGCGCACCTCATCCGTGACCTCGGCGTGTCTCCGTACTCGATCCTCGCCATCACGTTTACGAACAAGGCAGCGAGCGAGATGAAGGATCGGGTCTTTGACCTGGTCGGACGGGTTGCGGACGGGATGTGGGTCTCGACGTTCCACAGTGCCTGCGTACGGATCCTCCGCAGAGAGGCGCCGCGTCTCGGCTACCGGTCATCGTTCTCCATCTACGACGACGCCGACTCGGTGCGACTCGTCACGATGTGCATTCGGGATCTCGACATGGATCCGAAGAACTTCCCTCCGAAGGTGATCCGCGCCGCGATCTCGAACGCCAAGAACGAACTCATCGACTACGAGACCTTCGGCTCCAGCGGTGAAGGTTTCTATCACGAGAAAGTGTCGGACGTCTATCGCCTCTACCAGCAGCGCCTCGTCGAGGCGTCGGCCGTCGACTTCGATGACATCCTGATGCTCACTGTGGACATCTTCCGGGCGTTCCCCGAGGTGCTCGCTCAGTATCAGCAGCGCTTCCAGTACCTCCTCGTCGATGAGTACCAGGACACGAACCACGCCCAGTACATGCTCGTGAAACTCCTCGCCGGCGCCCATCGCAACATCTTCGTCGTTGGTGATGCCGACCAGTCGGTGTACACGTTCCGCGGCGCCGATATGCGCAACATCCTCGATTTTGAGAAGGACTACCGCGACGCAACCGTCGTGCTCCTCGAACAGAACTATCGCTCGACCCAGACGATTCTCGATGCTGCGAATGCGGTGATCAGCAACAACGACTCGAGGAAGCCGAAGCGCCTCTGGACCGACGAAGGAGAGGGCGAACCGATCGCCACCTTCGAGGCCAAGGATGAGCAGGATGAGGCGGCCTTCATTGCAGATCGGATCCGGAGTCTCGAGTCCGATGGTATGGCGCTCTCCGATGTGGCGGTCTTCTATCGCACGAACGCTCAGAGCCGTGTGATCGAGGAGGTCTTCGTCCGATACGGCGTCCCCTATCAGGTCGTCGGCGGCCTGAAGTACTACGACCGCCGAGAGGTCAAGGACGCCATCGCCTACCTCCGGGGGGTCGTCAACCCGGACGACCAGGTTGCCTTGAAGCGCATCATCAACGTGCCGAAGCGCGCCATCGGGGATACCAGCGTCGCCCACGTCGACCGGTTCGCGGAATCGCACGGCATCGGCTTCTTCGAGGCACTCCGGCGCGTCGAAGAGAATCCTCGGCTCACCGCACGTGCCCAGCGCTCGATTGAGGAGTTCGTCTCACTGATGGACCATCTCACCGAACAGGCCGCGGATGGGCCGGCTGCAGCCATCGATGCCGTCCTGGACCAGACCGGCTACCTCGATATGATCCGCTCCGATCGGTCGATTGAGGCCATGGGACGCGAGGAGAATCTCAGGGAACTCGCATCGGCTGTCGCCGAGTTCGAAGAGATCGGTCCCGCGTCCATGGGCCCCGGGGAGTGGGCTGAACTCAGCCCCATGGACAAGCTGGGCCTATTCCTCGAGTCGATCAGCCTCGTTGCCGACATCGACGCCTATGAGGATCGGGACATGGTCACGCTGATGACGCTCCACAACGCCAAGGGCCTCGAATTTCCCGTCGTCTTCATCACGGGCATGGAGGACGGCGTGTTCCCCCACATGCGGTCCCTGGGGAACAAGACCGAACTCGAGGAGGAGCGACGCCTCTGCTACGTCGGCATTACCCGGGCAGAGCAGCGACTTCACCTGACCAGAGCGTGGAGTCGCAGTCTGTGGGGCCAGTCGCAGTACAACGGGCCGAGCCGGTTCCTCGGCGAGATTCCCGGTCAGCTCATCACCAGTGTCAAGCGGTCGCGCTTCTCAGATCAGCGTCCGGCCGCCGAAACGCGAGCCTCTCTCAGCGATGGCGAGATCACAGCCGGCGACCGTGTGCGGCACGCCCATTGGGGACAAGGCGTGGTGGTGGAGATCGTCGGGAGAGGCGATGCCGCAGAAGCCACCGTCGCTTTCGAAGGGATGGGGGAGAAGCGACTCCTGCTGGCATGGGCCCCCCTCGAGAAGGCGTGACAGCGGGTCGCCGGGACGGGGGAAGCAAGCGAACGACCAAGGCGCCAGCGCATCGCGCGCCGCCAGAGTCTTCTCGTTTGGATTGGGGCTGTTCTTCGGTGAGGCGCCTACCATCAGAATCGTGACCACTGATCTGCCGATTCTCATCCAGGGCGGCATGGGAGTCGGCGTCTCCGACTGGCGCCTGGCGCGCACCGTGTCGAAGGCCGGGCAGATGGGCGTTGTTTCCGGAACCGGCCTCGATGCTCTTTACCTGCGCCGTCTGCAGGACGGCGATCCCGGCGGCCACATGCGTCGCGCCATGGCGGCCTTCCCGATGGAAGGCGTCATCGACCGGATCCTCGATACCTACTTCATCGAGGGAGGCAAGGCGCCGGGCGACCGATACAAGGCGAAACCGATGCCCCGCGTTGACCCATCCGAGAAGGCGCTCGATCTCATGGTGGTCGGCAATTTCGTCGAGGTCTATCTCGCAAAGGAGGGCCACGACGGCGTCGTCGGAATCAACTACCTCGAGAAGATCCAGACGCCCCACCTCGCTTCGATGTACGGCGCCATGCTCGCCGACGTCGACTACGTGTTGATGGGTGCAGGAATCCCGATGGCGATTCCAGGGATTCTCGATCGACTCCATGAGGGGCTGCCCGTCGAGTACCGGCTGGACGTGAAGGGAGCCGAACGCGGCGAAGCGTTCACTACGGAGTTTGACCCGGCGACCTTCGGTGACGGGAGCCTGCCGCCGGCCCCGCGCCCGGCATTCCTCGCGATCGTGTCGTCGCACGTGCTTGGCACGGCGCTGGTGAGGAAGGCGAGCGGCCGGGTCGACGGATTCGTCATCGAAGGCCCAACCGCCGGCGGCCACAACGCCCCGCCGCGCGGAAAGATGGAACTCAACGACATCGGCGAGCCGGTCTACGGGCGCCGGGATGTGCCGGACCTCGACGTGTTCCGCGAGCTCGGTCTCCCGTTCTGGCTTGCCGGCGGGTATGCAGAGCCTGAGCAGATCGCTGCGGCGCTTGACCTCGGCGCTGCCGGCGTCCAGGTCGGCACGGCGTTCGCCTACTGCGAGGAGTCCGGCTTCAAGGCCGACACGAAGCGCGAGATTCTCGAACTCAGCAAGGCCGGCCGGGCCAAGATCTACACCGACCCGGTTGCATCGCCGACCGGCTTCCCATTCAAGGTCGTGGAGCTCGAGGACAGCATGTCCAACCCGGTGGTCTACGAGAAGCGCTCACGCATCTGCGATCTGGGGTATCTTCGAACGGCCTACCGCCGTGACGACGGCACCGTCGGATGGCGGTGCCCGTCCGAACCGGTCGACGACTATGTCCGCAAAGGCGGAGCCGTGGAAGACACCGTTGGGCGGAAGTGTCTGTGCAACGCTCTGATCGCCAACATCGGCTTCCCACAGACGCAGCGGAATGGCGATGTCGAGCAGGAACTCATCACGTCGGGGGACGACGTTGCCGACGTCGCCCGCTTCCTCCCCGAAGGCCGCGACACCTACTCGGCGCTCGACGTCATCGCCTACCTGCTTCCGTCGGCGTAGGCCGGCGCAGTCCAGGGGAGAACCGGCGTCTCGGAACCTCCGTGAGCGATGGCGGCTACCCTTTCCCGCGATGCCGCCACGGATCCTGATTGCCAAACCGGGCCTCGATGGCCACGACCGCGGAGCGAAGGTCGTTGCACGTGCCCTGCGTGATGCAGGCTGTGAGGTCATCTACACCGGTCTCCACCAGACACCGGCACAGATTGCTCAGGCGGCCGTCGACGAGGATGTCGACGGAGTCGGGCTCTCCACGCTCTCGGGGGCCCATATGACCCTGTTCCCGCGCGTCGTCGAGGCGCTCAGGGAACACGATGCTGGCGACATCGTGGTCTTCGGCGGCGGGATCATTCCCGACGAAGATCTGCCCGCGCTTCAGGAAGCTGGTGTCGCCGCCGTCTTCACGCCGGGGACCTCGCTTGACGACATCGAAGCGTGGGTTGCCGGCAACCTCTCAGATCGCTGAACCAGTAACGACAAACGGAGGACGATCCTCTTGAAGATCCATGAGTATCAGGCGAAAGCCCTGATGGCCGACCGCGGCATCGCGGTCCCGCTCGGCCGCGTCGCCACCACGGTTGGCGAAGCCGTTGCCGCGGTGGGCCCGCTGATCGAAGCAAGCGGTAATCCTGTCGTCGTCGTGAAATCCCAGATTCACGCCGGCGGCCGTGGAAAGGGCCGCTTCAAGGAACACCCCGACCTCGGAGGTGTCACCGTCGTCACCGAAGGAATCGACGGCGGCATCGGCGCCGCTGAAGAACGCGTTCGCGAGCTCGCAAGCCAGATGCTCGGTTCGACGCTCGTCACGATCCAGACCGGGCCCGAAGGCAAGCAGGTCAACCGCTTGTACATCGAGCAGGGCATCGATATCGCGACCGAGTTGTATCTGTCGGTGCTCCTCGATCGGGCCACCTCCCGCAATATCGTCATGGCCTCAACCGAGGGCGGGACCGAGATCGAGGTTGTAGCCGAGGAGACGCCAGACAGGATCCTCAGAGAAGAGATCGACCCGGCGTTCGGTCTGCTGCCGTTCCAGGCCCGGCGGATTGCGCACGCGCTCGGTTTCGAAGGAGACGCCTTCAAGAATGGCGTGCGATTCCTCGGTGCTCTCACGAAGGCAGCGGTCGAACTCGACACGGATCTCGTCGAGATCAACCCGTTGGTCGTCACCACCGATGGAGCGGTGATGGCGCTCGACGGGAAGATGGCGTTCGAGGCGAACGCTCTGTTCCGCCACCCCGACGTTGCAGAACTCCGGGACGTGAGCGAGGAAGATGCCGCAGAACTCGCTGCCAAAGAGTTCGATCTGTCGTTCATCAAGCTCGACGGCGACATCGGTTGCATGGTGAACGGCGCCGGTCTTGCCATGGCCACGATGGACATCATCAAGACCGTCGGCGGAGAGCCGGCCAACTTCCTCGACGTCGGGGGAGGCGCAGAGAAGGAGCAGATCGCCGCTGCGTTCAAGATCATCACGCAGGATCCCAACGTGAAGGGGATCTTCGTGAACATTTTCGGCGGCATCATGCGCTGCGACATCATTGCCGAAGGAATCATCGCTGCTGTTGAAGAAGTCGGCCTCACCGTTCCGCTCGTCGTGCGGCTTGAAGGGACCAATGTCGAACTCGGCAAGCGAATGCTCGACGAGTCGGGCCTCGACCTCGTGAGTGCCACGGACATGAAAGACGGAGCTCAGAAGATCCTGGAGTTGACGAGATGAGTGTGCTGATCGGGAACGACACGAGAGTCCTTGTTCAAGGCATGGGCAAGACCGGCAGATTCCACACCGACAAGGCAATCGCGTACGGAACCAACATGGTTGGTGCCGTGCATCCAAGCCGCGCAGGAGAGACCGAGGTCTTCGAGGGCGACGTCGATCAATCCGGGGTGCCGGGTCGAGGCGCTACCTACTCCGTGCAGGTGCCGATCTTCCGGAGCGTGGCCGATGCCGTCGCAGCGACCGATGCGAATGCCTCGGTCGTGTATGTGCCGCCGCCGTTTGCCGCGGACGCGATCATGGAGGCGGTGGACGCTGGTGTCCCGCTCATCGTGTGTGTCACGGAGGGGATTCCCGTTGCCGACATGGTGAAGGCCAAGCGCTACCTCGAGGGCAAGGATGTCCGTCTCGTTGGACCGAACTGCCCCGGGGTCATCACGCCGCAGGAGTGCAAGATCGGCATCATGCCCGGCTACATCCACACACCCGGCCGTATCGGCGTTGTCAGTCGCTCGGGAACGCTCACCTACGAGGCCGTATACCAGTTGACGCTGAACGGCCTCGGGCAGACCACGGCCATTGGGATCGGTGGCGATCCCGTCAACGGGACCAACTTCGTCGACTGTCTCAGATTGTTCAATGATGACCCCGCGACCGACGGTGTTCTGATGATCGGTGAGATCGGAGGGACGGCCGAAGAGGACGCTGCCGAGTGGATCACGGCGAACATGTCCAAGCCGGTCGCCGGCTTCATTGCCGGCACCACCGCGCCGCCGGGGAAGCGGATGGGCCATGCCGGAGCGATCATCTCCGGCGGAAAGGGCACAGCTGACGCCAAGATCGCAGCCCTCGAAGCCGCAGGCGTCGTGATGGCCCCAACCCCAACCGACATGGGCACCGCGATGCAAGAAGCCATGGAGAAGGCAAGCCCTGGGTGGTGAAAGGTCGCCGGTCCCCAGTCGCCAGACGAGAGCTGAGACCGACGAGCTGCGAGCAAGATGAGGGCCGAGCCACGATCCAGCGCGATACACGTCGGCTCGCGGCTCATGGCCGGCTGGTGGCTCGTAGCTGCTCCGCTACTCGGCTACTTTGGTCCGTATGAAGACGATCGGGATATTGGGCGGGATGAGTTGGGAATCATCCGTCGAGTATGAGCGGATCATCAACACCGAGGTGCGGAGACGGCTCGGCGGGGCGCATTCGGCCGATCTGCTGATCCGGTCCTACGACTTCGCAGCTATCGAAGAACTGCAGGAGGCGAGTGATTGGGCGGGCGCAGGGCACCTACTCGCACGAGACGCTGCCCGGCTGGAAGCTGCCGGAGCCGACCTCATCGTGCTCGCCACCAACACGATGCACAAGGTCGCTTCCGAGATCGAGGTCGCGATCGCCGTTCCGTTGCTCCACATCGCCGACGCCACCGCGGGGGCCATCCGAGACGAGGGGGTGACGTCCGTGGCGCTGCTCGGCACGAGATACACGATGGAGCAGGATTTCTATCGCGGCCGGCTCACGGCCCACGGCCTTGATGTGATCGTTCCGGACGGGGCAGACCGTACATTCGTCCACGACGTGATATTCGACGAACTCGTGCAGGGGCGGATCGTCGATGCCTCGCGAGACCGATTCTTGGAGATCATCGGAGGACTCCACGAGCGGGGAGCCGAGGGTGTGATCGCCGGATGCACCGAGATCGAACTCCTCGTCACGCCGGACGCCGTCGATGGCCCATACTTCCCAACGACACAGATCCATGCAGTTGCAGCGGTTGATGCCGCGCTGGCCTGAGGACAAGGTCGACCACGCTGCTCGTTCCGGCGCGGGCGGTGGCACCTAAGATGCCGCGTCGATGAACCGTCTCCCTCTCACCCGCGCTCTGATCTCGGTCTCCGACAAGGCCGGCATCGTCGACTTCGCCCGACGAATGCATGGAGCAGGCGTCGAACTCGTGTCCTCAGGCGGAACGGCACTAGCCCTTGCGGATGCTGGGATCCCGGTGACCTCCGTAGCCGATGTCACCGCCGCACCCGAGATGCTCGGCGGCCGGGTCAAGACGCTCCACCCGGCCATTCACGGTGGGATCCTCGCCGACCTTGGAGATGAATCTCATCGCGCCGATCTCGCTGATCGCGGCATTGCCGCCTTCGGCCTCGTCGTCGCCAACCTCTACCCGTTCGAGTCGACCGTTGCCTCAGGTGCGCCGCCGGCCGAGGTGATCGAGAACATCGACATCGGCGGCCCGACGCTGATCCGGGCTGCAGCGAAGAACCACGCCTGGGTTGCCACGGTTGTATCCCCGGCACGGTACGACGAGGTCGCTGATGCGATTGAACAGGGTGGCACAACCGTGGAGATGCGAGAGGGCCTGGCCCGAGAGGCCTTCTTCCGAACGGCCCAGTACGACGCGGCGATTGTCAATTGGCTCGAACGAGACGGGGCAGATCGGCTTGCACTCGCTCTGTCGAAGGTGTCCGATGCCCGGTACGGCGAGAACCCGCACCAGGCAGCGGCCCTGTACGCGCAGGGGGATTCCGGCGGATGGTGGGCTGCGGCCGATCGGATCCAGGGCAAGGAGATGTCGTTCAACAACTATGCCGACGCCGACTCGGCGTGGCGCCTCGCGAACGACCTGCCCAACGGTTCGGTTGCGATCCTCAAGCACATGAATGCCTGCGGTGCCGCCACGGGCGCCTCGCTGCACGAGGCATTTCGGAAGGCGTGGGCCTGCGACCCCCTGTCGGCGTTCGGTGGCGTCGTCGGGCTCAACGGTCCCCTCGACGAGGACACGGCAGTCGAGATCGCGCAGTACTTCGTCGAGGTGGTGATCGCCCCGTCAATCACCGAGGAAGCGAGAACCGTCCTCGCTCGCAAGAGGAATCTCCGCGTGCTGACCGCGCCCCCTCCATCACCCCACGACCTCCACATGCGCAGCATCGATGACGGATTCCTCATCCAGAAGCGCGACACGATCGAAGCGAGCGCTGACGATTGGGATGCCAAGACCCGAGGTCCGACTGAGAGCGAACTGCGTGACCTGCAGATCGCCTGGGTGGTGGCCGCCCACACCAAGTCGAACGCGATCGTTGTCGTCAAGGGTGGGGCCGCCGTGGGCGTCGGCGCCGGCGATCAGAGCAGGGTCGGCGCCGCCGAGCGGGCACTCGTGAAGGCCGGTGACCGGTCCATCGGGTCCGTCGCAGCAAGCGACGGCTTCTTCCCGTTCAGGGACGGCCTCGACCTCCTGGCAGACGCCGGTGTCACCGCGGTGGTCGAACCGGGCGGGTCGATCCGCGACGACGAGGTCATCGAGGCCGCACGCCAGCACGACCTTGCCATGATGTTCACGCACAGGAGGCACTTCCGACATTGAGCGCTCTCATCCTCTCCGGCAGCACCGTTGCTGCGGTAGTCCGTTCTGAAGTGGCCGAACGTGTGGCGGCGCTCAATGAACGTGGCCAGAGCGTCGGCCTCGCCACCGTGTTGGTCGGGGACGACCCCGGATCGCAGATCTACGTCAGGAGCAAGCACCGAGCTGCAGAGGCGGCCGGAATCGTGTCGATCGACCGGCGCCTCCCGGAGACTGCCTCCCAAGCCGAGGTTCTCGCCACGATTGCCGAACTCAACGGCGACGAGCGGGTGACCGGGATGATCGTGCAACTCCCCCTGCCCGACGGTCTCGACGGGGGAGCGGCGGTCGAGGCGGTCGATCCCGGCAAGGACGCTGACGGCCTTCATCCGTTCAACCTCGGCCGACTGGTGCTGTCGCGGCCCGCCCCGCTGCCGGCGACACCGTCCGGCATCATGCGGATGCTCGAGTACTACGGGATCGAGACTGCAGGGAAGGCCGCCGTCATCGTCGGGCGATCGTTTCTGGTTGGGCGGCCGCTGGCGCTGCTGCTCGGAACGAAGGGCGTCGATGCCACGGTGATCCAGGCGCACTCGCGGACGCCCGACCTGGCCGGCGTGTGCCGCGAGGCCGATATCCTGGTGACGGCCGCGGGCCGTCCGAACATGTTCGACGCCGAGTACGTGAAGCCGGGGGCAACGGTCGTGGACGTCGGGATCAACCGGACCGAGGAAGGTCTCGTCGGGGATGTCGACTTCGACGCTGTTGTTGACGTGGCGGGGGCGATCACGCCGGTACCGGGAGGCGTTGGTCCGATGACGATCGCCAGCCTCATGGTGAACACCGTGGCGCTGGCCGAAGCGAAGAACGATTGAGACCAGGCGGGCTACCCGTCGACGAAAGGTGCAACACATGGGTTCAACGATCACGATGACTGACACAGGTCTCAACGTCCCGAACGATCCGATCATCCCGTTCATCGAAGGTGATGGCATTGGGCCGGACATTTGGGCGGCTGCTGTGCGCGTCCTCGACGCTGCCATCGAGAAGGCATACGGCGGAGAGCGGAGCATCGAGTGGAAGGAAGTCCTCGCCGGACAGAAGGCGTTCGACGCCACCGGCGAGTGGCTGCCGGACGCCACCGTCGATGCATTCCGCGAATACCTCGTCGGGATTAAGGGCCCGCTCACAACGCCAGTCGGTGGCGGTATCCGCAGCCTCAACGTTGCGCTGCGACAGATCCTCGATCTCTACGTCTGTCTGCGGCCGGTGCGTTGGTACACGGGCGTCCCGTCGCCGGTGAAGCAGCCGTCGCTCATCGACATGGTGATCTTCCGCGAGAACACCGAGGATGTGTACGCGGGCAAGGAACTCGAAGCCGGAACTGAGGATGTCGCGAAACTCCTCGCCTTCCTCTCGGATGCCTACGGCTGGGACATCCGTCCCGACAGCGGAATCGGCATCAAGCCGGTCTCGGAGACCGGGACGAAGCGCCTTGTGCGAGCGGCGATTCAGTACGCCGTCGACAACAACCGTTCCACGGTCACGCTCGTGCACAAGGGCAACATCATGAAGTTCACGGAGGGCGCGTTCCGCACATGGGGCTACGAGGTTGTCCGCGACGAGTTCAGCGACGTTGCCGTCGGCTGGGACGACTGTGGTGGCGACCCCGGGGACAAGATCCTCGTCAAGGACGTCATCGCCGATGCCTTCCTCCAGCAGATCCTGACCCGTCCCGGCGAGTACGACGTCATTGCAACGATGAACCTCAACGGTGACTACATCTCCGATGCCCTCGCCGCTCAGGTGGGCGGAATCGGGATTGCCCCCGGCGGAAATATCAACTACCAGAACGGGTATGCCGTGTTCGAAGCCACGCACGGGACCGCACCCAAGTACACCGGACTCGACAAGGTGAACCCGGGATCGGTCATCCTCTCCGGCGAGCTGATGCTGCGCTACATGGGATGGGGTGAAGCAGCCGACCTGATCGTCAAGGGGATGGAAGCGGCCATCGACGAGAAGATCGTCACCTACGACTTCGCCCGCCTCATGGACGGCGCAACCGAGGTCAAGACGAGCGAGTTCGGCACCGCCGTCATCGACCGCATGTAGCGGTCTCTTGGCCGCTGAGGGGACGCCCGGGTATCCGCAGATCCACTCGGCGTCCTCGGTGAGTGGTGCCCGGAGCGAACTACCCTTGTGTGGAATCGCTCACAGGGAGGACCACGATGGGCAAGGTCACTGTTGTAGGGGCTGGTAAGTACGGATCGACGACGGTGCAACGCCTGGCCGAGGCGGATGTCGTCGACGAAGTCGTGATGATCGATATCGTCGAGGGGTTGCCGCAGGGTCTCGCCCTCGACATGAACCAGTCGCGTCCGGTGCTCGGCTACCGAACCATCGTCACGGGCACGAACGACTATGCCGACACCGCGGACAGCGATGTCGTGGTGATCACGGCCGGCCTCCCGCGCAAGCCCGGGATGAGTCGCATGGACCTCCTCGGTGTCAATGCAGGAATCATCAAGACCGTGACCGAGCAGGTGGTTGCGAACTCGCCCGAATGCGTGATCGTTGTGGTTACGAACCCGCTCGATCAGATGACCACGCTGGCTGCAGAGGTTTCCGGGTTCCCGAAGAGCCGAGTGATCGGTCAGGCCGGCATGCTCGACTCGGCGCGGCTCGCCCACTTCATCTCTGAACGCACCGGCGCGGACATCCTCAGCGTCAAGGCCGTGACGCTCGGCAGCCACGGAGAGACCATGGTTCCGGTGCCGTCATTGTGTGAGGTCGACGGGAAGCCGCTTGGTGAAGCACTTGACGATGCCTCTATTGAGGAACTCGTGGAGCGCACCCGCAACGGTGGAGCGGAGGTCGTCGCCTTGCTGAAGACCGGATCGGCCTACTACGCCCCGTCGGCCGCCGCTGCGGCAATGGTGGAGGCGATCATCGCCGACAGCGGCGCCGAGATGCCGGTCTGCGCGTGGGTGACCGGCCAGTACGGGATCAACGACGTCTACCTCGGAGTTCTCGCCAAGCTCGGCGCCGGTGGGGTCACCGAGGTGTGTGAAGCGCCGCTCACCGCCACCGAGATCGAGGGCCTTCGCGAAGCGGCGGTGGCCGTCAAGGCAAAGGTCGCCGAGATGGACGAGATCGACTACTGAGGCTTTCGTGGTCTGTAGATGTGAGAATGGTCCGGGGTCACCTCCGGACCATTCTTCGCGAGTCCTCGAGTTCGGTCAGGACTGTGCAGCGGCCGCCGCCTTCTCCCGTTCGTACTGTTCGTGCGACTCTTTGATCTCCTGCGCGCTCTTTTCTGCCGCAGCCCGCTGTTCGCGTGCACGTGTCCGGGCGATGATGATGTCTCGTCGCGTTGCCCACAATGCCACCGCTCCGACGAACAGGATGATGATTCCGGCCAGGGCGATGAACCACCCGTAGCCGACTTGCACATCCTTGTACTGGCCCGCGGCGCCGATCGCCTCGACTTGTGCTTCCCGCAGCGTCGTGCGCAATGAACCACCTGAGAGGCCGATTGCTGCACCGCCGAGAATGGTGACATAGATGAGGAACCGGTTCGCCGCGAGGCCGTGAGGTACTGTCGCAAGGGCGAACAGGCCGAGGAGTCCCAGACCTGCGAATGCAGCGAGACCCGGGTTGAGTTCGACGGTCGTCGAACCGACGGCGGAAGTGATGAGGACGAAGATCAAGACCAACGTGCCGATCCCGATCACGACCCTGATGATGAAGCGGTCGAGCGCTTGAACCCTTGGCAGAACAAGGCTTTTGAACGTTCGGTACAGCATGATCGACAGGAGCAGGCTGAGGACGGCGACGACGAGCGTCGAGAAGGTGATTGACATGACGTCCGGGCCGAAGACGAGGGCAAGGACCGTTCCGGCGATCGTGCCGAGGGCGACCACCGCGGCCGAGTAGCCGGTCTCGACCGATCGTTTCGGCGTGACGGCGATGCCGAGCAGCAGCAGCGCCAGGCCGATAGCGAAGTAGGTCCAGCCCTGGTCCATCTCGTACCCGCGGAGTGACCACGGTTCGACGAGGAACCCGTAGGCGGGGTTCGTTCGCGCCATCTCCCACACGATCGCAATCATGACGATCGCGGGTCCGAGCGTGATCGCGATCTTGCTCCAGTTCTGTTTCAACGGTGCCTCCTCGTCCGTGACACCCTAATCGCTCGGACGGCCAGCGGAGTCCTTGCCCTGCAACAGTTCTTGCCCACGCGCAAGCGCACCGGTAGGGTTACATCGCTGTGATTTACCTCAGCATCTTCGACCATCTAGGGAGGTCTCTATGAACAAGGGTGAGCTCATCGACGCTGTCGCTCGCAATACCGGCGAGTCGAAGGCAACTGCCGCCAAGGTCATCGACGAAGCACTCGACGTGATCGTGTCCGGCGTTGTGACCCAGGGCAAGGTCCAGATCACTGGATTCGGAACGTTCGAGGCTCGTGACCGCAAGGCACGTACGGCTCGGAACCCGCAGACGGGTGCGGAAGTCAAGGTCGCGGCAACCCGCGTACCTGCGTTCAAGGCGGGCAAGGCGTTCAAGGATCAGGTCAAGCCCGGCTGATCCCGACAACGACGAGAAGCCAACAAGGAGGAAGGGGCGCCACACGGCGCCCCTTCCTCGCGTCCGAAGCTACGAGTTCGATTCCTTCCCCCGATTCCTTCCCCTCGGGGGAAGGTGGCAACGCCCCCAGGCGCTGACGGAAGGGGTCTCTCGAGATCGTGGAGAGGTGGAGACCCCCTCCGCAACCTGCCCGCAGGGCAGGCGACACCTCCTCCTGAGGTGCTCTGCTCGGGACCGTCGTTGACGCGAGACACCCGCCCACCAAGAACCCGGTCTTGACACTGCGGTGGGAGAGACGAAGACCGCGCCGTCCCCATCACTTGTGTTGCCCTGATCCGCACAGCAGCACGCGTCAACAACGCGCTGGAATACAACACTGAAGGGGAGGGATGCTCTTGTGGAGGGGCGAAGATGACGCGAAGGAGGGGCGCCGTGTGACGCCCCTCCTTCTCCGCGAATCGGGTCGGTCTAGTAGTCCAGATCGAGGGTGCTCGAGACGCGTGCGAACTCGTTGATCAGGCCCTGGTACATCATGACCTTCGCCATGTTGCCGCCGACCTTGATCTTCCCGGTCATGAACGCCATCTGAACGTTCAGCTCACCTTTCGCAATCGCGGCAGCGGTGTCGTAGTCGCTCGACACCGAAGCGTCGGCGTCCTCAAGCGTTCCGAGGGCCATGACGGCGACCCCGTCGCCCACGGTGAGGTAGTAGTCGATCTCACCGTCGGGAGCGTCGGTGACGTTGAACTGCAAGCCGAGGTCGACGTTGGTCATGGCCGCGGTGAAGCCGGCGTCGTCGTTCAGTCCTGCTGTTCCCATCGCCATGTGCTCTTCGCTGAGAAACTGTGCCACGTGTGGTCCTTTCGTCGTGGGCTACCGATGATAGCGCCAGATTTTGAGCGTTCGATCAAAAGTCGTCGCTATGCCTGCTGCCCTTGCTTCCTCAGGTTCTTCCACTGCGCCGCAACGTAGTCACGGTTCATCCAGGCGATCACATCGATCGAGATGTTCTTCGGACAGGCCGCCTCGCACTCGCCGTAGTTCCTGCAGGATCCGAAATACGCCTCCATCGTCTCGACCATGGCCGTGGTGCGGAGGTACCGTTCGGGCTGACCCTGCGGGAGCAGGTTCATGTGGGCGATTTTGGCGGCCGTGAACAGGTTCGCAGCGCTGTTGGGGCAGGCCGCAACACACGCCGCGCATCCGATACAGGCCGCCGCGTCCATCGCAGACTCGGCTGCCGGCTTCGCCACCGGGATCGCATTCGCATCCTGAGCGGCACCGATGTTCGCGCTGATGTAGCCACCCGCCTGGATGATCGTGTCGAACGGGGTCCGGTCGACGACCAGGTCCTTGAGGACGGGGAACGCTACGGCGCGCCACGGCTCAACCGTGATCGTGTCACCGTCGTTGAACTTGCGCATGTGGAGCTGGCACGTCGCAGTGCCACTCTGGGGACCGTGCGGATGGCCGTCAATCATCACACCGCACGTTCCGCAGATGCCCTCACGACAGTCGCTATCGAACGCGATCGGCTCGATGCCTTGCTCGTTCAGCCGCTCATTCAATTCATCGAGCATTTCGAAGAACGACGCGTCGGGGCTGACATCCTTCGCCTCGTAGGTCTTGAACGATCCTTCGGCCCCGGGTCGGGATTGCCGCCACACGCGGAGAGTGAGGTTCATCACTTGTAGCTCCTTTGCGTCAGAGCGACGTATTCGAACTCGAGGGGCTCCATGTTGCGTATCGGCGGCGAAGCCTCACCCGTCCATTGCCATGCTGAGACAAACGCGAAGTTCTCATCATCGCGTCTCGCCTCGCCGTCCTCGGTCTGGTGTTCGAGGCGGAAGTGGCCGCCGCACGATTCCTCGCGATCGAGGGCATCGCGAACCATCAGTTCTGCGAGTTCGAGGAAGTCGGCTACACGGCCGGCCCGTTCGAGCGACTGGTTCATCGATTCGTCGTCTCCGAGAACCTTCAGGTCACTCCAGAACTCCTCCCGGAGGGCCGGAATCTGCCGGAGTGCCTCCTCGAGGCCCTCCCGGTCGCGTGACATGCCGCACTCTTCGATCATGATGTTGCCGAGACGTCGGTGGAAATAGTCGACCGAGTGCGTTCCGTCGATCGACAGGAACTTCTCGATGCGATCCTTCACCGCCTGCTCCGCGTCGGCGAACGCCTCGTCGTCGGTTGGCACCGGCGCAACGTTCAGCCAGTTGGCGAGATATCCCGAGATGGTGGCGGGGAGGACGAAATAGCCGTCGGCGACGCCCTGCATGAGTGCAGAGGCACCGAGTCGGTTCGCTCCATGATCGGAGAAGTTCGCCTCACCCGATGCGAACAGCCCGGGAATCGTCGTCTCGAGGTTGTAGTCGACCCACAGCCCACCCATGGTGTAGTGCGGGGCGGGATAGATCCGCATCGGCACCTCGTAGGGATTCTCGTCGGTGATGCGCTCGTACATCTCGAAGAGGTTCCCGTAGCGGTCCTCGATGGTCTGTCGTCCGAGACGATTGATGGCGTCTGCGAAATCGAGATAGACGCCATTCTTCAGCGGTCCGACACCGCGGTCCTGGTCAATCATGCGCATCGCCGCACGCGACGCGACGTCGCGGGGAACGAGGTTGCCGAAGGCCGGATACTGCCGTTCGAGGTAGTAGTCGCGATCCTCTTCCGGGATCTCGTTTGGCGGGCGACTGTCTCCCGCTGTCTTCGGCACCCAGATGCGGCCGTCGTTGCGCAGCGACTCGGACATGAGCGTGAGCTTTGATTGGTGCTCGTCGCTCGCCGGGATGCAGGTCGGGTGGATCTGCGTGAACGATGGGTTGGCGAAGAACGCACCCTTGCGGTAGGCCCGCCAGGCGGCCGTGCCGTTGCAGTTCATGGCGTTGGTCGAGAGGAAGTACACGTTCGAGTAGCCGCCGGTCGCAAGAACCACGGCATGGGCCGAGTGGCTCTCGATCTCGCCGGTGATCAGGTCACGGGTCACGATTCCGACGGCCCTGTCGTCCTTGGTGACCAGTTCGAGCATCTCCGTGCGGGTGAAGAGTTCGACGTTGCCGAGTCCGACCTGGCGGGCGAGCGCCTGATAGGCGGTCAGCAGCAACTGCTGCCCGGTCTGTCCACGTGCATAGAACGTTCGGGAGACCTGGGCCCCGCCGAACGAACGGTTGTCGAGCAACCCGCCGTACTCGCGGGCGTAGGGGGCGCCCTGAGCGACCGTCTGGTCGATGATCGAGTTCGACACCTCGGCGAGGCGGTAGACGTTCGCCTCGCGAGACCGGTAGTCGCCGCCCTTCACGGTGTCGTAGAACAGGCGGAAGACGCTGTCGTTGTCGTTCGGGTAGTTCTTGGCGGCGTTGATGCCGCCCTGAGCAGCGATCGAGTGCGCACGCCGCGACGAGTCGTTGTAGGTGAACGCCTTGACGTTGTAGCCGAGTTCGCCGAGGGCCGCCGCAGCGCCTGCACCGGCCAGACCCGTGCCGACGACGATGAGGTCGTACTTGCGACGGTTGGCGGGGTTGACGAGCTTCACGTCGAACTTGCGGCGTGTCCACTTGTCCTGGATCGGCCCCTCGGGGATCTTCGAGTCGAGCATGGTCTCGTTGAATTCAGTGGTCATCTTCGTGTCCCCCTCAACCCGAAACCGTGAGTATGCCGAGCTGGACCGCAATCGGAATCGACGAATTACCGATCAGGACGGCCAGTGCGAGGGCCACCGCCAGCCACCGCCGCCACGTGTCGTAGCGCGGGTTCGCGAGACCGAGGCTCTGGAACAGGCTCCACGCCCCGTGGTAGATGTGCAACGCGAGGAAGCACATGGTGATGATGTAGAACAGGGCGACCGGCCAGCGCTCGAAGCTGTAGACAACGTTGTTGTAGACGTCGCCGGCCACGTAGTCGGGGTTTGCGCTGCCGATGGTCAGATCGGCGAGGTGATAGAGGACGAACATGGCGATGAGTACGCCGCCCCAGAGCATCGTTCGGCTTGCGTAGTTCGCGGCTGCGTACTCCCGCCTCTTCTCGTACCGGATCGTTCCGCGGGCCTTGCGATTCCTCAGAGCGAGGACCGTCGCCGACCAGATGTGGATGACCGTCATCGCCGTGAGGCCGATGCGGAACAGCCAGAGCACGCCTTCCTTCGGGAAGATGGGGTAGAGGAGGGTGCGGAGGGATTCCGCGTAGTGGTCGAGGTCTTCCGGTCCGATGAAGATCTTGAGGTTCCCGATCATGTGAACGACGATGTAACCGAGAAGACCGATGCCGGTCAGGGCCATCATCCATTTCATCCCGACGTCGGAGGTGAAGAATGGCCCGAGCCACGCCTGCCATCCCGATCGCCGATTGACTTCGAGTCGACGGGTCTTCGTCGTCACCGTGGGTCCCTCCGTTGTTTCGCCGGAAGTGATTATCGCGGGGTTCGCGGCCCGTGTCGAAACGGACGCGATCCTTGTACGACAAGGCACGCGTGCAAATCTGAGGTTGACAAGCGCGCGCGGGGTTGGGAGAATCTCAAGGTTGTAATTACAAAAACCACGGGAGCTCCATGTTCGGCGAATTTCTCGAGGCCCTCCAGGCGGATGGTTTCGACATGTCTTGGCAGGATTTCGCGAACTGTCGCGGGGCTGATCCTGACCTGTTCTTCCCCGAACGCGGCGCGTCCACACGCACGGCGAAGGGGATCTGCCGCGAATGCACGGTGCGCGACGAGTGCCTTGAGTTCGCGATCGTCTCGAGCGAGAAGTTCGGGATCTGGGGACAGATGTCCGAGCGCGAACGGCGCAAGATTCGCAAGGAGCGCCAGATCGCGATCGGTCGTCGCCGCGCGGTGTAGCCGGTTTGCACGGCGCAACCCACCTCCCCGGATCGTCTCCGGTAGAATCGGGCCGTGTCGTCCACCTAAGGAGCCGGGTTGAGTCCTACCGCTACCGCCATCGTCGCCGTCGTCGTCGGATTGGTTCTGATCGGAATCGTCTGGGCCATCGCCTCGCTGGTGCGCAGCACCACATCGGAGTCGTTCCTGTCGTCCGAGCCGGCCCCTGATGCGCAAGACCGCATGCGTCCGAAGGTGGTGGGTTTTCACGTCCACGACGACACGGCGAAGGTCTACTACGGCGTTCCGTTGCCGGACGACGAGATCAGTGATCACCTGCGCGACGTGTTGTGCCATGACGCTTCGCTCGTCCTGCACGAGAAGCGATCTCACGGCCTTCCGATCGACCAGGTCACCCGGGCCGAGGTGTACGGGCAGCGGGACGGCCAACCGGTTGAGGTTGCCGTATTGGAACTCGAGTCACCCGGTGTGATCCCCGAGATCGTGGCCCCAGATCTCGTACCCCATGCGTCGGTCTCGGCGTTCGACCCGCTCGCGTCGCTTGGAGAACAGGACCTCGAGATCCAGCCGGGGGTTGCGGCACGGGCACCCGACGAGGATCTCCCGGCGTTCACCGACGAGATCCTCTACGCGAAGTCGGTGGAAGCGCGCCTGCCGCGCCGCGGGCATCGATCCGAGCGACGTGACGCTCTCGATCCTCGCGCGGGCGTTGCTGCAGCTCGGCGGGTATCAGCTGACCGATCGCCCGGGTGGTTCCGGCGACTCCTATCTCGCCCAGAAGGCGGGATCCGTGGCGCTGGTTGTGGTGCACGAGTACCAGGCCGGCGAGCACCCAGAACTCCCGGAGAGTGCGGTCAACGCATTCGTGATCGAAGTCGCACAGAGCAACCCGCAGCGAGCGCTGTTGATCACGGATATGTTCAGCCCGTACGTCATCTACGAGAAGGAACGCAGTGACC
Organism: uncultured Actinomycetota bacterium; assembly: GCA_963785245.1. GTDB lineage: Bacteria > Actinomycetota > Acidimicrobiia > Spongiisociales > UBA5794 > JAHEEL01. Next base: position 32,902 of record CAWAUO010000022.1, read on the forward strand.
CCCGGTGCCGGTTCATCACGCGCGAGCGGTTGCAGCCGTTCGTGGACAGCTTCGCTCTGCAATAGGCCGTGTGATGGACTGCCGACCGATTTCGAACGACCCGTCGCAGGAGGACAACAAGCCTCCTACACTGAACACCTGAAAGGAGTCCCGTGCTTTTTGCGTTTATCAAGAACCTCGGTGGGCCTGAGCTGCTCATCATCCTTCTCGTAGTGGTGTTGCTGTTCGGTGCTGCGAAGCTCCCGAGCCTTGCCCGGTCAATCGGTGCCTCGGCGAAAGAGTTTAAGAAGGGCGTCGAAGAAGGCGTCTCCGACGAGGACACCCCGGCCGACGCCGACGCGACCTGAAGTCCGGCGGCGATTGCGGGAACTCGATCGGTGGCGACGACGTTTCTTCCCCAGTTGTGGGGAAGCATGACTGACGATTTCACACCGACCTGGGAAGACGTTGCGCAACGCTATGGGCGCAAGATCTACAACTTCGCCTATCGCCTCACCGGCAACCCGGACGACGCGGCAGATCTTGTGCAAGAGGTTCTGCTCCGTGTGCGCAAGGGTCTCGACTCGTACCAGCCCGGCTCGTTCGAAGGCTGGCTCTGGCGCATTACCCGCAATGCCTTCCTTGACGGCATCCGCCGCAAACAGCGGCGGCCCGAGTCGGCGCTCCCGGAAGGCGACCACCACAGCCTCGGTTCAAGCCCATCGCCCGACGAAGTCCTCGCATCGGTCCGCCTCTCGGACGATGTGCAGTCGTCGCTCCTCAAGCTGCCGTATGACTATCGCGAGGCCGTTGTGCTGTGTGATGTCGTGGGCCTCACCTACGACGAGATTGCGGAGGCCACCGACGTCCCGGTCGGCACTGTGCGGAGCCGCATCCACCGCGGCCGCAAGCAACTGCGGGAACTGCTGACATGGCCCGTCTAGTGCCCGCCTCCGACGCGCGCGGTGAGTTGTTCTCCGCCTACCTCGATGGACAACTGACGCCCGAAGAACTCAAGGTCGTCAGCCAACTCCTCGACGGAGATATTGGGGCGATCCAGGAATTCCGGTCGCTGCAGCGCACCCGTGCCGCGCTCCGACTCCTCCCCGAGTTCGAGATCCCAGCGAATCTGCTGCCGGACGGCCATCTCGGAGATCGTCTCTCGGCCTATCTCGACGGGGAACTCGTCACGATGGAGCATCGTCGCGTGACACGGCATGTGGTCGACTGCTCCGACTGCCGAATCGCACTCCAGGAACTCGACCGCGCACGGATCGCCGTTCGCTCCCTGCCCGGTGTTGACACGACGATGACCGGCGAGACTCCGGCGATTGCTGCGGTTCCGCCGCGGAGCCATCGGAAGAGATTTGTTGCCGGCGGCATCGGCGCCGCGGCAGCAGCCGCGCTCCTCGTCGGTTTGGTCGTTGGGGGTGGAGACGAACCGGCGTTCTCGCTGGACGACCTCAGCACACGGCATGTCGCTCGCGCCTCCGCTGAGCCGGGCTTCGCGGTCCTCCCGGCCGGCATGGAGATTGCACTCCCGTGATCATCAGGCGTCTCCTTGTGGTCGGTGGGCTCGTAGCAGTGTCTGCGGTCGCGACCGTTGGCCCTGCGCTGGCTGAGGACCTGTCGGACTATCTCGACGATGCAGCCAACGCCATCTACTCGGGTCAGCGACTCATTGGAACGAAGTGGGATGGGATCGAGAGCGTCGGCATCGTCGAGATCCAGCATCACGGTGGCATGACGACGGTTGGGACGGAGTCGGGCATGGCGATGGTGGGCGACGGCCGCATGCACCTCGGGGGACCGGACGAGGCCGCGATCTCATTCGTCCTCGAGACCCGCCAGGAGTTCGGTGGTCGATACTCGGTGTCGCATGGTGAGGCCACGTACCACCTCAACCGGCCGGCCCACATCCTCGAGGTTGTCGAAGACGGGGCCGTTCGGATTCGCATGGTGATTGACAATTCCACGTCGGCACCCGTGGCGACCAAGGTCTTTGATGCAGACGGCGAACTCTTCCGCTACTCCTCGATGGTGGACTTCACCGTGGCCGTCGATCCGGCCATGGCCCAAACCGACGGCCGCGAATACCGGATGATGATGCCGCTCGGCGAAGCGAACCTCCCAGCCGTCGTCGCCGGATACCGTCTCACCGATGTCTACGCCGGCCCACAGAACGGGCAGCAGGCCTTCTACACCGATGGGTTGTTCACGTTCTCGGTCTTCACGACCCGCGGACGAGCGAACTGGAGTGCCATCGCCGAAGGCGAGTATCCGTACACCACAGCGGGCCGCAACTACCTGCGGGTCATCACGCCGACAAGTGTGTGGGTGCTGTGGAACGCCCCGGCCACCGCGGTGGCACTGGTCGGGGATCTGCCCCCGGATCACCTCGATGAGGTGCTTGCTGAACTCCCGTTCCCCGGCACCGACAATTGGCTCAGACGGATGTGGCGGAACCTGTTCGGGTAGACCGCCGGATCGGACGTCGTCGGCGCTCCTATGCCCGGTCGTCTTTCGTCTCGTCGTAGTAGTCGAGACGGTCGACCGGCAGTACCAGGGAGGTCAAGAAGTTCATGACGTGGGCCGTGATGCGCTTCAGGAACCGGAAGTACAGCGCCCGCGCGACGGCGTCCGATGCCGCGCCGGTCGATCGGGACGCTGCCTTGACGTGTTGGTCGTACTCGTCGAGGAAACCGTCGGCCTTGGCGATCAATTCACGAGCGCGCACTTCGTCGCGCTCGCGGAATGTCTCGGCAGCATCTCCGAGCAGCGCAGACACCCGGTCGCGGTATCCCGCGAGGAGTTCATAATCCGGAGCGCCCTCGAAGTCGGCTCCGTACTTGACGAGGTCATAGAAGTTCTTGGAGTAGTCGCCGATTCGTTCGGCATCCTTGACGGTGCTCATGTAGGCGAGCACGAGTGGGAGATCCACGGTGTCGGTGACCGACGCGTGCAGCATCAGATCGCGCCGGACATCCTGCTGGGCACTATTGATGCCGCGATCGGTGGTCTTGAGCTCCTTCTTGGTCTCCTTCGACTTGCCGCCGCCGAAGAGTGCGTCCATGGCGGTGTCGTAGACGTCGCGCCCGTCCAGCACCATTTGTACGAGGGTCGCCTCGACGACATCGATCGTTGATTCGCCCCCCTTGAAGAACTGAAACACCATGTGGACCTCCTAGAAGACAACAATAATCAGAAGCGGCAGGGCGATGAAGATTCCAGCAACGTACGCCATCGCGACCCATGTGCGATCGGCGGCGATTCGCGCCATCCAGCCTGCCAACTGGATGGGGATGACGCGGATTTTCGGAATTGGGTAGAGAATGAGGATCCCGAGGAGGTTGAACAACAGGTGGACGAGAGCGATCGTGAGTCCGTCCACCGTCCCGGCCGCGAACGCCGCAAGGAGCGCGGTGACGGTCGTCCCGATGTTCGCTCCGAGGGTGATCGGGTAGGCGTTCTGCACGAGTATCAGACCCGATGCAACGAGCGGGATCAGGATCGAGGTCGTGATGCTTGACGATTGCACCGCCATCGTGATGAGGACGCCAACCGACATCCCGATCAGTCCGCTCTTCGCCAGCGCCGCGTTGAGCGATCGCTCGATTCGTGCGGCAATCAGCACCTTCATGTTCTTCGTGATGTAGGTGAGGGTGAAGAAGATCATCGCGAGGCCGACGATCAGCAGGAGGAATCCGAGTACCCGGGTGTTGTCGGTGATCAGTTCGAGAAACGACTCGATGTGGGAGGCACCCCACTTGACGGCTCCCTTGATCGGGCTGTCGAATTTGCCACCGCCGACCTCACCGGCGAATGCCTCGGCCATAGCCGCAGCCGGCTTCGACAGGATTCCGAACGCGAGTTCCAGGGGCAGGATGATCGCAACAGCCATCACATTGAAGAAGTCGTGCATGGTCGCGGCGGTGAAGGCGAGACGGAACTCTTCGGATCGCCGTGCGTGGCCGAGCGAGACGAGCGTGTTGGTGACCGTCGTGCCGATGTTTGCGCCCATGATCATGGGCACCGCGGTCTCCATCGGGAGGCTGCCGGCTGCCACGAGGGCGACGATCGTCGATGTCGTCACGGACGACGACTGAACGAGGACGGTGGCGAGGATGCCCACGGCCAGCGCGGCGATCGGGTTCGTGATGCCTTCGAACAGGCTCTCGTTGGCTCCGCCGCTGACCCCCTTGATGCCGCCTTCGAGGAGTCGGACGCCGACGAGGAAGAGATACAGGAGGCCGATGACGAGGGCGGCGCGAGCCCAGCCCGGCATCGTCCGGCGCGAGCGTTGGGCTGGCTCGAGTGCGTCGTCGGGTTCGGTCTCAGCGGTCACGTTCGTCCGGTGTCTGAGTCGGGAGACGGCGCCGATCTGACCGCCGCCTGTTGTCAGGAATGCAGCTGCTCAGCGCTCTCCCCGGGGGAAAGGTGCGGGCGCGATGCTACTCGCTCGGCGGTTCACTGTCTTCGTCGGGGAACGTTCCGGTCATTACGTACGTGACGTTCTGCGAGATATTCACACCATGGTCGGCGATCCGCTCGAGGAACCGACCGACATGGGAGAGCTCAACGGCCGAGTCCAATCCGAGTTCGGCGCTGTGGGCGTGGATCGTTCTGAAGAATCGTTCGGTGATCTCATCGACAATATCGTCCGATGCCTCCGCATTGACGCCGATCTCGGGGTCGAGGTTGGCGATCGCGACGACGGCTGCAGTGAAGATCTTCGCCGACTCGCTCACGAGGCGCTCGAGAAGGCTCCGCATTTCCGGGCAGCTGCGGGAAGCCGTCGTGGGCCGCGACCCGGTTTGCGATGTTGACCGCAAGATCACCCGACCGCTCCATCTCGTAGAGGATGCGGGTCGCGGCGACCAGGAATCGGAGATCGGACGCGACCGGTTGCTGGAGTGCGAGGATCTCGAACGTCCGTTGCTCGAGCGTTCGGTAGAGCGCGTTGACTGGTTGATCGCCGGCGCGTACGGCTTCGACGAGATCCAGCCGGTTATCGACGGCGACCTCACCGGCGCGGCGGGTGTTCTCCACGACGAGTGAGCCCATTTGGACGAGGCCTCGACGGATCTCGTCGAGCTCATCGTCGAAGTGGTGGCGGATCTCGACCTCGCCCTCTTGCTCGTGGGCGTGTTCGGGATGAAGGGTGGTCATGGCGTTCTCCTAGCCGAAGCGGCCCGTGATGTAGTCCTCGGTCTCTTGCTCGCTGGGGTTGGTGAAGATGGGGTTGGTGTGATCGAACTCGACCAGACGGCCGGTGCGCTGTCCGCTCTCGCCAACCTCGATGCTGAAGAAGGCGGTGCGGTCGCTGACCCGGGCAGCCTGTTGCATGTTGTGGGTCACGATGACGATCGAGTAGTCCTTCTTGAGCTCATACATCAGTTCCTCAATGCGGAGCGTGGCGATGGGGTCGAGCGCCGATGCCGGTTCGTCCATCAGCAGGACATCGGGGCTTGTAGCGATCGCTCGTGGCGATGCAGAGGCGCTGTTGTTGGCCTCCGGAGAGGGCGTAGGCGGACTCGTTGAGCTTGTCCTTGACCTCTTCCCACAGCGCGCGCGCGGTGCAGCGTCTCTTCGACGAGGTCGTCCATGTTGTCCTTGTATCCGGCGATCCTCGGCCCGAATGCGATGTTGTCGTAGATGGACTTCGGGAACGGATTCGGTTTCTGGAAGACCATGCCGACGTGGCGGCGAACCTCAACAGGATCGACCTTCTTCGAGTAGAGGTCGACCCCGTGATACTCGACCGTGCCGTCGACCCGGGCGCTCTCGACCAGGTCGTTCATCCGGTTGAAACAGCGCAGCACCGTCGATCTTCCCGCACCCCGAGGGGCCGATGAGGGCGGTGATCTCGTTCTGACGTATCGGCAGGGTCACGTCCTTCACGGCGTGGAAGTCGCCGTAGAAGACGTTGAGGTTCTCCACGTCGATAATGATCGGATGGGTGTCGTCTGCCTCGTCGCCCGTGGGAGCGATCATTGCGTCGAGATCGAGGTCCGCGGCGCCCGGCACCAGGTCGGTACTCGTTGTGACCACGTCGTCCATTCTGCTCACCATCGCTTTTCGAATCGGTTTCGGAAGTAGATCGCCACGCCATTGAGGGCAAAGAGGATCGGCGAGGAGCACCGTGATGGCTGCCGGCGCCAGCGTCGCTGCGAACGCCGGGTCGGTCTGGCGTGACCACGAGAACACAATGACCGGCAGTGCGGTGTACGGCCCCGTGAGGTTGTCGAGGACGTCGCGTCGGACGAGGCTGAGAAGAAGCCGGTCGCTACGCCGATCGACGAGCAGTGGGGCGGTCTCGCCGAACGCTCTGGCCAGCGTGAGCACGGTGCCGGTGAGGATGCCCGGGAATGCAGAGGGGAGTACGTGGCTTCTGATGACCTCCCACTTGGTGGCGCCGACCCCGTAGCCCGCCTCGCGGATGGTGCTCGGCACCGCCCGGATGCGCCTCGGCCGAGGTGATGATGACGATCGGGAGCACCAGGGCGGCCATCGTGATGCCCGCGGCGATGACGTTCTTCCCTCGGTGGATCCACCCAGGCCGATACCGTTGATGAGCGCAACGAACATCGTCAGACCGAGCAGGCCGAAGACGATCGATGGCACGCCGGCGAGGTTGCGCACGGCGGTGTCGATCCATTGGGTGAGGCGATTGTCTGGTGCGTACTCCTCGAGGTAGACGGCGGCTCCAACGCCGATCGGGAATGGCGAGGAGGATCACGAGGAATGCGATGATGAGCGAGCCGATGATTCCGGTCCAAACGCCCGCCGTCTCGGGGTTCAGCGACAGCCCGGAGGTGATGAAGTCGAAGCCCCGGTCGCGCATGGTGGGCCAGGCGCCGATCAGGATGTCGGCGAGCAAGACCACGAGGATGAGCAGCGAAGACAGCAGCATCACGAGCAGCATGACCTTGAAGATCACGGCACCCGGTTCGGTGCGCTTGCCTTCGAGCGTGGCACGTACGGCTTCCCGCGTGGCGCGCTGGGTGGCGCTGGTCCGTTCGGCCATCAGTAGGTCTCCCGAAATCGGCGCACGAGGCGGTTGCTCGCCGAGTTGAGAGCAAGCGTCATGGCGAACAACAGCAGTCCGACGAAGAACAGGCTCTGGAAGGCGAGACCTTCACCGGCGACCTGGTCGGTACCGATGGCGAGCGACGCGATCGCCGCAGTCATGGTCTGACCCGGATCGAGAGGGTTGACGGTGAACAGCGCCCCGCCGACGGCACCGGCAGCCATGAACACAACCATCGTCTCGCCGATAGCCCTTGAGAACGCCAGGATCAAGCGAGGCCATGATGCCCGAGATCGCAGCCGGCAGCACGACGCGGATCGTGGTCGTGACTCGATTGGCGCCAAGTCCGAACGACGCTTCCCTGAGCGAACTCGGGCACGGCCCTCATGGCGTCCTCAGAGACCGAAGCGACCAGAGGGCGTGATGAGAACGCCGACTGCCAGGCCCGCAGAGAGCATGCTGAAGGCGCCCGCCGTCGGAAAGATGCGCTGCACGACCTCGGGGCCAATGAAGGACAGTGCCCAGAAGCCGAGTACGACCGATGGGATTCCGGCGAGCATCTCAACGACCGGCTTGAGGGTCCGGCGGGCCCTGGGACTGGCGTACTCGGCGAGGTAGACGGCGGCTCCGAGGCCGAGGGGAGCGGCCACGAGGATGCCGATGACTGCAATGATGAACGTGCCGACGACGATCGTTCGAAGGTCATACAGCCCGCGTCGCGGGAACCATCCCAGCGACCAGAGCGAGCCGAGTTCACCCTCGTCGATGAGGCCTTTCACGAACGTCCAGGCCTCGCCCACCAGCGAGAGGACGATCGCGATGCTGATGATGATCGAGATGAACCCAGCTGCGAAGAACAGCGTTCGGACGGTCCGCTCTTTGGCGCGCCGGCGAGGGTCTCCGCTGAGGTCGATCTTCGGTGATGTGGTGGTCATGGGCTCCGGGGCGGGATGGTAGAGGGGCGGGTACGTTGCGTGTCCCCGCCCCTCAGAGTGGCGGTGGTGCTGTTCGCGTCCGTCGATCAGCCGGAGAAGGTCCGTCCGATCACCTTGTTGCTCCAGGCGTCCTGTGTCGGCCCGTAGTCCGGTGAGCGGGACGTAGCCGGCTGCGGAGACTTGCTCGAGGCCGGCGTCCGAGACGTAGTAGTCAACGAACGAGGCCAGCACGGGATTGCTCGTCACCTTCTGGGCGTTCACATAGATGTACAGCGGGCGTGACAGCGGGTACTCGCCGCTGGCGATGGTCTCGGATGTCGGAGTGACACAGCCGCTCTCGCCGTCGCTGACCTCGAGCGCCTTCACGCGGTCGGTGTTCTCGGCGAAGAACGCGTAGCCGACCCAGCCGAGCGAGTACTGGGGAGCCGGCGATGCCCTCGATGATGACATTGTCGTTCGGTGACGCAACGTAGTCCGGTCGGGATGCGGCGTCCTGGCCGCGCTCCTCGGCGAGGTCCTCGATCGCGAACTCGACAAAGGTGTCGTAGGTGCCCGACTCCTCGCCCGGGCCGGTGATGACGAGATCCTCGTCGATGTAGTTGGTTGCCGAGACACCGCCGATCTCCTGGGCGAGACCCGCGGCGGCGGACCATGTCGTGAACCCGGTCGACTCGGGACCGGTGAGAGCGTAGAGGTCGTTGAATGTGACGCAGGAGACCTTGTCGTTGTCGGGCGACGTCAAGACCGAGAGACCATCGATCGCGACGTACAGCTCGATGAAGTCGATCCCTGCCTCGGCGCATGCCTCCATCTCGGACTCCTTGATGGCCCGGGAGGCATCGGAGATGTCGGTCTCGCCCGCGCAGAACTTCTTGAATCCGTCGCCTGTGCCCGGTCCCTTCGACGGTGAGCCCTACTCCGGGGTTGGCGCCGGCGAATTCCTCCGCAACCCGTGCGGAGATCGGTTCGACCGTCGATGATCCGGAGATCAGGATGGTGCCGCTCGAGCTATCGCCACCACCGGCTGCCGTGGTTGTGGCTCTCGTCATCGGTGCTGGACCCGCAGGCCGAGGCGACGAGGGCGAAGGCGACGATGGCTGTGGTCAGCCACAGGGTGCGCTTCATGGATCTGGCCCTTTCTGATCGGTTGAGGTGTCGGATCTGGGATCCAACGACCCGGAAAGGTAGGTGGCGGGGGTGACGGGGATTGGGACGGGACGTGAACGGAACGTGAACTCTCCGGCGATCAGTGGTCGGAGGTCTCGGAGGGCTCCGCCGGCGTCCCTATGATCGGGGCGTGTTGGTTGCCGTACTGATCCTCCTCCTCGCTATCGCCGTCGCTGGCCTGGTGGTGCTCGCCGTCAGGTATCGCCAACTCGATCGCGACGTTGACCGCATTCTCAGCCGCCTCGAGGTGGCGTCGACGTCGAAGGTCGCGTCGCGGGCGCTGTATCGGGGAGTTCGGGGACTCGAACGCCGATTGGAGGATGCCGAGCAGGCAACGAATCGTCTTCGGGTCGCCACAGAGCGTGCCGACGTCGGTGTGGTGATCAGCGATGCAGCGGGCGAGATCGTCTACGCGAACCCGGCTGCGCAACGCGTGATCTCGGGTCAACTCGGGGACGCGGTTGCGGCCACTCGAATCACCGCCTTGCTCGAACGGGTCCAGACGAGCGAAGAAGAGGAGGACCTCGAACTCGATCTCTACACCCCGGTTCGTAGAATCGTGCGGCTCCGCGCGGTGCCGTTCTCAGAGGGCGATCGCGTGGGTGGGGCCGTGGGCTACATCATGGACTTGTCGAGCCTCCGCCGGGTCGAGGCCATGCGCCGCGACTTCCTGACGAACGCAGGCCACGAGATGAAGACGCCGCTCGGGGCGATGTCGGTGCTGGTGGAGACGATTGCCGACACCGATGATGCCGAAACACGCCGCAGGCTCAGCGAGCGCCTGCGCGTCGAGGCCAACCGGATGGCACGATTGGTGGACGACATCCTGACGTTGGCCGATATCGAGTCGCTTGAGACGCCGTTCTCCATCGTTTGCATCGGTGATGTAGTTCACGACGCGGTTGCGCGGGCCGCGGTTGCTGCCGCAGATGCCGGTGTCGAGATATCGGTCATCGATATCGAAGCCGACGTGCTCGTCGATGGGAACGAAGAGCAACTCGTCTCGGCAGTCGCGAACCTCCTCGACAACGCAGTGAAGTACTCGGAGGGCGAAGGCTCGCAGGTCGAGATCCAGATGACGGCCTACGACGATCGCGTCGCGATCGCGGTTCGCGACCATGGAATCGGGATATCGGAGCCGCACCTTGGGCGCGTGTTCGAGCGTTTCTACCGTGTCGATCGTGGCCGCGATCGTGGGTCGGGCGGCACCGGGCTCGGACTCTCGATCGTGAACAACGTCGTGGGCACGCACGGTGGGTCGGTGGCCGCCGCGTCCGTGCCGGCTGAGGGGAGCGTCTTCACCATCACGCTGCCCACGAGAAAGGAGTGAACGGATGCGCGTGCTGATCGTCGAGGATGAACCCGCCTATGTGGACGCGCTGACGGTCGCTCTCGAACGAGAAGGGTATGAGGTCGCCGCGGCGATGGACGGGCGCGATGCCGTTGCGTCGTTCCTGGGCGAGACTCCCGACATCGTGCTGCTCGATTTGATGCTCCCCGGCCTCTCGGGCCTCGATGTTCTGCGCAGGATTCGGACAGAGTCGAACGTGCCCGTGATCGTGCTTTCGGCGAAGGACGCAGAATCGGACATTGTGACCGCGCTCGAATTGGGTGCCGACGACTACTTGACGAAGCCCTACTCGGTGCGGGAGTTGCTGGCGAGGCTGCGTGCCGCTCTCCGGCGGACGTCGTCCGCGGCCGACAGCGGAGGCGGAGCGGATCGCACGGTGACGATCGGGTCGGCGGTGCTCGATCCCGACCGGTACCAACTCCGGATCGGCGAGGCCACGTTCGATCTCCCTCGCAAGGAATTCGAGGTTCTCGAGGCGTTGGTGGTCGAACGTGGGCGAATCGTTCCCCGTGACCGCCTGCTCGACGAGATATGGGGGATTACCTGGACCGACTCGAAGACGCTCGACCAACACATCCGGCGACTGCGCCGGAAGCTCGAGCAGGTCGACGGAGCGCCGCGAATCGAGACCGTGCGGGGCGTCGGATACCGGCTCGACGAATAGCGGATCGGATCCGGATCTAGGACCCGGCTGATTCGACCGGTGCCTCCGCCCGCCTGAACCACCAGGCTGCGAGGCCGACGCAGAGGGCGCCGATGCCAACGATCGCACTCAGGAGCAGGTAGCCGTTGAGAAGGGCATCCCAGACGGCGGCCGCCCCTTCCCGGTAGACGTCGTTCTCGACCCTCCCGCCGGCATAGCTCGCGAATATGCGGATGGCGGCCAGGCTCACCAGTACGGCGATCGCCATGCCGAACCCGAAGTACTGAATCGGGCGGAGACGGTCCTTGTCGATGAGAACCGCGAGGCCGAGGACCAGCAACGCCACGATGGGGAGCACCCAGACGCCGGTCTGGAACACGTTCACGATCTCTCGGGGCCCGGCGAGCATGTCGGCTTGGATGAAGACGATCTCGCCCACGTCGGTCTCGATATCGGCAAACAGGTCGATGCCGCGCGCTTCGAGCTCAGCCTGGACGAGTCCGGCGGTCCCTCCAAGGTCAATCCCGATGCCGCCCTCGGTCGGTTGTGACGGGTCGCCGTCAAGGATGCCGATGACCCGCGAGTGCAACACCTCGAGTCCCTTGGTCCATACCGAAGCGAACGCATCCGATGCGACGAGTCGCTGGGTCGCGTCGAAGACCCGCTCTTCGACGAGACCCATGACGTTCGGGGCGAGGAACGCGAGACGGTCGGGGAGCACCTCGGCGACTTTGGACTCGGCGCTGCTGTTGGCCCCGAGTACCTCGACCGTCTTCGTTGCGATCGCCGTTGAGACGGCCGGATCCTGTGGGAGGGGTGCGAGAGACTCGACGAAGTGCTCCGTGTTGAAGATCCGGTCGTGGAGCCAGAACGCGTCAACAGCCATCGCCGCAAGCAGCACCGCGAGCACCGTCACGGTCACGGCCGCAATCGTTCGGGCGCGGCTCGTTTTCGGCTGGGATTCGTCGACCGCCTCTGCCACGCTGATCCTCCTACTCGTCGATCTCGCCGAGAGCGGCGACGTACTCCTCGAATTCGCGTGGCGTCCCAAGCGATCCGCTGTCGATGATCGTACGCACAACGCCGTCGGCGTCGAGAACGAAGCTCATGCGGTTGGCGGTACCGACATCCCAATTGAACGCACCGAAGGTTGTCGCCACAAGGCCGTGCGGCCAGTAGTCCGAAAGGACCGGGAACGTGAATTCGTTCTCGTCCGACCACTTCTTCGCGACCTGCACGGCGTGACAGGTGATCACAACGACGTTCGCATCGAGATCGTTGAGGGCCGCGAGCTGGTCGCGGATCGCACAGACCTCTGAGTCGCAGATGCCCGTAAACGGGAACGGGATGAAGACGATGAGGCTCTTCTTGCCCTTGAGATCATCGAGCGTGACCGGGTTCCTGTCCTGGTCCAGGAGCGAGAACGACTTCGGAGTCGAACCGACCTGCACAGCCATAGGGAGTCTCCTTGGTGGTGTGATCGGGAATCTAGCGGGAGAGAGGCTGGCGTCTGGCGACTGGTGACTGGCGACCGACCCTCACAACTCAAACTGATCCATCATCACGCGGGCGGCCCAGCCGACGGGGTCGGTGAACTCGGTGAGGGTTGGGAGGTTGTCTGGTTGCTCCCAGACGCGGTCGAGCGCCGTCTCGCCCCAGCGCTGTTCGACCTCGCGGCAGAAGGCGGCAGCGTCGGCTGCCCGGTGACGTTGGAGTTCGAGTCCGGCGATTTGTTGGAGGTACTGCTCGGCCTGATCCGGTTCGGACCGGCGGCGGGTGTTGGCACTCTCGATGAGGTCGAGGTCGGGGAGGAGGTCTGATCCGGCCTTCCGGACCAGATAGTCGCCGTAGCCTTCGATGAACGCTGTACACGACTGGATCGCGGCCAGTCGCACCGGATCGGCCGAGCCCTTGAGGAGCGCCGGAGTGGATGCACCGTCCTCACCGAGGAGTTCACGGATGCGGTCCGGGTCGTCGAGCGCCCCCATCTGGCCCATGAGGTCGGAGACGTCGAACTCAACCGTCTCGTAGAAGGCGTTGACCAGCGACACGAAGTGTCCCTTGAGCCACTCAATCTCCATCAGGCGCTGAAAGACCATCTCGTGAATCGTGGCCCAGAGGCGTGCCTGGCGGGTGTCGACCTCGGCTTCGAACGCAAACGCTTCGACGTTCGGAACCACGAGGTACGGCTCTTCGTGATCGACGGCAGGGATACCGGTGTCGAACTGGCCGAGCACCCGATGCGACATGAAGCCCACCATGGTCCCCGCCTGCATGCCGAGCAGCGCCGGCCCGAGTGGCTGGAGCATGGCTCCCATCTGGCCGAGAGACTCGGCGCCCGGGAGCCCGGCGAATCCGCCGGACAGCTTGTCCGAGAGTGGTTCGACGAGGATGCGAAAGGTCTGGATGTTTTCGAGTGCCCACGTGGTCCGGTCGGTCGGGTTGAGATCGCCGGGTGACGGAGCAGGGAGGTCGGCCGTTGCCTGGATCCGCAGTTCGGCCACGTGTCCGAGTTCGCGGTACTCCTCGGCGATGTCAGGTTCGATCGGCTGACGCTCGCCTGCGAGGTTCTTGGTCAGCTCCTTCGCGAGGTTCCAGTTGACGGGACCCGACGACTGGAACATGCGGAATAGCTGAGCGAACAGGTCGTCGCCGTCGTCGCTGAAGGGGAGATCACTCGTCACCGGCGTCCTCTTCGGGTTCTTCGGCGTTCGACAGAGGAGGCGGGTCGTCCGGGCGTTCGATCAACAGCACGGTGGCGGTGATCGGCGACTCGTCGCGGGTCACCGTGACGAGGACCTCGTCACCGACGTGGTAGAGCCGCAGTGCGACAACCAGGTCCTCCATGGTGCGAACCTCGGCGCCGTCGACGTCGACAATTGCATCGCCAGGCAAGAACCCTGCGTCGCCGGCGGGCGAAGCGCTCTCGATGAGTTCCGCGATCTCGGCTCCGCTCGGCGTGAGCGCACCATCATCGGCGGTGACGATGTAGTCCGTGCCGTAGATCCCGATGAATGGATGCTTCGCCGTTCCGGTCTCGATGATCTCTTGTGTGATGCGTTCGACGAGTTCAACCGGGATGGCGTATCCAATGCCTTCTGCGCCGGCCTGGCTGACGCCGATCGCCGCGGTGATTCCGATCAGCTTCCCGTCGTCGTCGACGAGCGCACCGCCGCTCGATCCGGATGTGATCGGTGCATCGGTCTGCAGCATGCCGTAGAGGGCCGACTGATCGCCGAATTCGACGGTCCGTGACAGCGCCGAAACGACGCCGACCGTGAGGGAGACCCCTCCATCCTGACCGAGGGGGTTGCCGACGGCGACCGCCATCTGGCCGATCGCGAGATTCTCCGTGGAGCCGAATTCGATCGGCTGGAGACCGTCGATGTCGACCTTCAACACCGCGAGATCGGTGTAGGCATCGGATCCAACGATCTCGGCATCGTACGTGCGGCCGTCTTCAAGGACGACGCGACTGAACGATGCGTCTTCGATCACGTGGTGATTCGTTGCGATGTAGCCGTCCTCGAGGATCACACCGGATCCGGAACCGTTGAGGGTGAGGGTGTCTCCTTCGAGGTCTCCGACTTCGACGGTCACAACGGAAGGCACCACCTTGATGGCGACGGCCTCTGGGACACCGGGGGCGGTGGGGGCGGTCACGATCTCGGTCGTGACCTCGCGGACGATGGTCGTGTCGGCGGCCGGTGGCTCGGGCGCAGCCGTCTCAGCCGGCTCGTCATCGAATACACCGAGGATGGCCAGGAGAGCGACGACAGCGAAGGCACCGAGAACGGCGGCGAGAAAGGCGACAACCCCGGTCGAGAGATGGCCGCGCCGCTTCGGTTCCGGCGCCGGCGGCGGTGGCGGAGTTGGCCGCGTCGTGGGGCCGGTCTCCGAACTCCAGGGCCTCACATACGCCACGTACGGAGGATAGAGCTCATCAGAAGGATCGGGCTCAGGCACCGATGGTGTGCTTCCATGGGTAGTGTCGTCCACGAAAGCGATTGTATGCCCTCAGACCACCTATCCGAGCAGTCAGATCTCATTGCGGTGTCCGCCGATCCGGTGGATCCGGCCGACGTCGTTGCGGCTGTGTCGGCGCCGGACGCCGGCGCCGTCGTGCTGTTCGTCGGCACGGTGCGTGACCACTCGCCAGGCAGAACCGGTGTGACCCATCTGGAGTATGAGTCGTACGACGAGCAGGTCATCGACAAGATCGCCGAGGTCGTCGCCGAGGTTCGCGAGCGCTGGCCGGTGAGCAGGGTCGCCGCGATTCACCGGGTAGGCGATTTGGGGGTCGGGGAGATCTCGGTGGTTGTCGCGGTGTCGTCGCCCCATCGCAGCGACGCGTTCCCTGCGGGCCGCTATCTGATCGACGAGATCAAGGCGCGGGCACCGATCTGGAAGAAGGAGCACTGGCCCGGGGGGGCCGAGTGGGTGAGGGAGGATCTTCATCACTCCTGACTCGGTACGGTCTGCCGATCGAGAGGCGCTGGTTCGGCTGCTCGACGACCCGGTCGAGTTCCTCGAACACGAGGACGCCGACGTGCGTCGGCTCGCGATCTCCGTGTGCGTCGCCTCGGGACCGACCGACGAGTCGATCGCGGCACTTCGCCAACGCCTCGCCATCGACGAAGACGGCGCGGCGCGCTGCCATGGCCGCGGAGGCGCTCGGGGCGCGGGCGATGCGGCGATCCCAGACCTGGACCGGGCCCGAGCCGATGACGATCCGCGTGTGATCGAGTCGGTTGCCACGGCGTACGGCGAGCTCCGGGCGGGATCGGCGGTCCCATGGCTCATCGAGGTGGCGACGGGGGATGGCGACCGATCCGGTCGCGAGGCGGCCGTCGCAGCGCTCGGCGCGATCGGCGATGAAGCGGCGCTCCCTGCATTGCTTGGATTGATTGCGAAAGCTCCGCCCCAGGTCCGCCGCCGGGCGGTTGTGGCGCTGACCGTCTTCGATGATCCGGCCGTCGAACCCGCGATCCGGGACGCGGCGAGGGATCGCAACCCGTCGGTCCGCGAGGCGGCCGAGATGGTCGTCGGCCGCCAACCCGACTAACGCTGCGAACCCAGGGTTCTCCACCTCGGATATGGCGCCGACAGCCCGCGGAATGAACGCGGGTGGCACGATCCGCCATTCCGTGGGCCCACGGCGCCAAATAGGAAGCTGAGAACCCTGGGTTCGCAGCGTGGGATCCCGGCAGGCGCCAGTTCAAGCCTCTATTGTGGATTCGGGCCGGAGAACTGGAGGCGATGGGGCTGTGACGAGCACGCTCGAACAGGCGGGGCGACCCGACTTATCCGATGCCTATCCCACGGTTGCCCTCATGGTCCGCAAACGATCCCTCTCCTCGCCCGACGGTATCGCAATGCGCGACAAGCGATTCGGAATCTGGCAGGAACGAACGTGGACCGACCTCTGGGAAGAGATCGTCCTTGTGGCGCACGGACTGCTCGCCCTGGGCGTTCGAAAGGGCGATGTCGTCTCGATCCATTCCGAAGACCGGCCCGAGTGGGTGATCTTCGACCTTGCGGCGATCGCGATCCGTGCGATGTCGACCGGCCTGTATCCGACCAACCCGACCACAGAGGTGCAGTACCTGGTCAACGACTCCGGCGCCCGCGTCCACCTTGCCGAAGACCAGGAACAGGTCGACAAGGTCGTCGAACCGGGGAGCGAGGCGTTTCCCCGCGTCGAGAAGATCGTCTACCTCGAACCGCGCGGTCTGCGGTCCTACGACGACGACCGGCTCCTCTTCTGGGACGACTTCCTCGATCTCGGCCGTGCGCATCGCGAGCAGCATCCCAATACGGTGGCGGACGCGATGGCGGAGGCGGAGGCGGAGGACATCATGACGCTCGTCTACACCTCGGGCACCACCGGACCCCCGAAGGGTGCGATGCTGACCAACGCGAACGCCACGTTCGCCATCGACAACCTCATCCTTGCCGAGGATCGTGCACCCGACGGCAGGATCCCGGGACCGAACGATCTGATCCTCACCTACCTCCCGCTCGGCCATGTCGCGGAGCGCATCATGTCGACGTGGACCATGTGCGCGTCCGGGGCAGTCCTCAACTTCGCCGAGTCAATCGAGACGGTGCAGATCAATCTCCAGGAAGTCCAACCGACGCTGTTCTTCGCCGTGCCGCGCATCTGGGAGAAGATCCACGCAACGATCCTCATCAAGCTGAACGACGCGTCGTTCCTGAAGCGCCTCGTCAATGCGCTCGGACTGAAGATCTCTTCGTACGTCGGGCGTAGCCGGGCGGCCAACGGCGGCGACTACACCTTCGGATCTCGTCTGGCCTACTGGGTCGGCAACGTCATCATGTTCCGTGCCCTGAAAGAACGCGTCGGTCTCCGGCGATGTCGGTGGGCGGGAACGAGCGCCGCACCGATCGCCCCGGAAGTCATCCAGTTCTTCATGGGTTTCGGCGTCCCGCTGTATGAGCTCTACGGAATGACCGAGAACAGCGCCGTAGCCACCCTCAACTTCGGCGGGCGCGCCATCGTCGGAACCGTCGGTGAGCCATACCCGGGAATCGGCCTCCGCCTCGACGACGAGACCGGCGAGATCCAGACCAACCATCCCGGCAACTTCCTCGGCTACTGGAAAAAGCCAGCCGAAACCGCGGAGACGTTCACCGACGATGGCTGGCTCATGACCGGGGATGTCGGGGTATGGGTCGAGGGGACCCATATCAAGATCATCGACCGGATCAAGCACATCATCATCACCTCCGGCGGGAAGAACATCTCGCCGTCCGAGATTGAGAACAGCCTGAAGACCTCCCCGTTCGTCAAAGAGGCGATGGTCATCGGCGACGGTCGGAAGTACCTCACGGCGCTCATTGCGATCGAGTACGACGTCGTCGGCGGCTGGGCGCTCTCGCGGAGCATCCCGTACACGACCTACCGGGATCTCTCCGAGAAGCCTGAGGTGATCGAACTCATCCAGGCTGTCGTCAACGACACGAACGAGAAGTTCGCGACGGTTGAGCAGCTCAAGATGTTCCGTCTCATCCCCAAGGAACTGGACCACGAGGACGGCGAATTGACGGCCACACAGAAGATCAAGCGGAGAGCCATGGAGAGCATGTTCTCCGATCTCGTCAATGGGATGTACGAGTCGTGATCTTCGGCATCCTCACCTTCGCCCAGGCAGGTGGCCAGGATGCGGTCGAGAAGTTCGCGAACGCGACCAGCAGTGGCATCGCCCTCGGTGCCATCTACGCACTGCTCGCGCTCGGTCTGGTGCTGATCTACAAGGCGACGCAGGTCCTCAACTTCGCTCACGGCGCCATCGCCGCCCTCGGTGCGTTCTTCGCGGCCTATCTCGCAACCGTGATCAACTTCCCGGGTCGATACGTCACCTTCGCACCGACGACGGTCCAGTGGATTCTCTCGGCCCTCGTCGCCGTCGTGATCACCGCCGCCGTTGGCCTCCTACTCGAGCGTCTGGCCATCCGCCCGATGATCGGTGAACCGTTGTTCTCGGTGGTGATGATCACGATCGCTCTCGACATCGTGATCCGCACGATCACCAACGACCTCATCGGAGCGAATCCGAGACCCCTCGGCGATCCGTGGGGGGCAGACGTCATTGACCTTGGTCCGGCGGTGATCGCCAAGTCCGAAGTCGCGACCGTGATCGTCACGATCATCTGCCTCGTCGGCATCGCCCTGTTCTTCCGTTCCCGCTACGGAATCGCGATGCGCGCCACCGCCTTCGACCAGGAAGCGGCGATGGCCCAGGGCATCAGCGCAGGGAGGATCTTCGCGATGGCATGGGCGATCGGCGCCGGGCTTGCCGCGATCGCCGGGATCTTCTCGTCGCTGTTCCCGCGGTCGTCCGTTGGCGTCGGCACCACGACTGCGTTCTTCGCATTCCGCGCTCTGCCCGCGATCGTCATCGGCGGTCTCGACTCGATCACCGGTGCGGTCCTCGGTGGCTTCATCGTCGGCCTGGCCGAGTCGTACGCGGGGACGTACCTCGCGGGCCCGAGTTGGTCGTTCCTCGGTCTCGGATTCTCCGGTGTGATGCCATACATCGTCATGCTCATTGTGCTGCTCGTCCGTCCCTACGGACTGTTCGGCACCGAGGAGATCCGGCGCGTATGAGGGATCGACCCCGCCTCTTCGTGACCTACTCGTCGGAGATGTCGCTGCTGCCCACCTGGACGCAGAAGACCGCAGCGCTGATCTTCCTCGCAGTGCTCGCCCTGGTCCCGTTCGGCGTCATCCCGGGTCTCGGATTCCTCTCCGACAACGACTGGATGAAGATCCTCAGCCGGGTCGCCATCTTTGCGATCGGCGCACTCGGCCTTCACATCCTGTCGGGCCTCGCCGGGCAGGTGTCGCTCGGGCATGCCTTCTTTGTTGCTGTCGGCGCCTACACCGCGGCGGTCCTGGGCGGGGAGACCGGAACGTCGCATTGGGGACTCGGCCTCCCGATCTGGATATGGCTGCCGGCCGCAGGTGCTGTTGCGGCTGCGATCGGCGCTCTCATCGCGCCGACGGCGGTTCGCGTCCGGGGCATCTACCTCGCCATCGTCACCCTCGGTCTCGTGTTCATCGGCGAGTGGATCTTCCGAAGCCTCCCATCGATGACGGGCGGAGCTCAGGCCGGCCGCAAGTTCCCTGGCTTCGAGATCCGACTCTGGAAAGAAGAGGTGCCGCTGCTCGACCCGACCGCGGACGGTTCCTGGTTTGGCGTCGAGATGACCGGCGAAGCGAAGACGTACCTGCTCCTGCTTGTGCTCGTCGTACTTGCGGTAGTCGTCGCAAAGAATCTCCAGCGCACTCGCGTGGGCCGAGCGTTCATGTCGATCCGCGACCGTGATATCGCTGCCGAGGTCATGGGCGTTGCCGATGCTCGCTACAAACTGATGGCGTTCGCCCTCTCGTCCGCGTTCGCAGGTGTGTCCGGGGCGGTCCTCGGTGCTTTCGTCGGACGACTCGTGCCGGAGGGTTTCTCGCTGATCCTGTCCGTAGAGTTCGTGGCCATCCTGCTCATCGGCGGCATCGGAACGGTCACCGGGACCCTGCTCGGAGCCGCGTTCGTTGTCATCCTTCCACGTCTCGTCCAGGACTTCACCGGCCTCCTGGCCTCGACCGCCGAGACGGGAAGTGGCATTCCGGCTTCGATCGCCGGCGTCTTTGTGTCGACGAGCAACGGCGACTTCGGCATCGTCTCTACGCTCCCAGGAACGTCGCCCGGCTTGAACATCGCGCAGTTCAATCTTCTGCTCTACGGACTGCTCCTGATTGGGTTTCTAATCTTCGAACCGCTCGGTCTGTACGGGATCTGGATTCGGATCCGCAACTACTGGAAGTCGTGGCCATTTACCTACTAGCAATCGCCCGATCGCCCCTGGCCAGGGCATGAGATCGGGCCTGAGGAGGAAATGATGAGAAAGGCAAGAATCTTCGTTCTGTTGCTCGTGTTGGCACTCGTTGCGGCGGCGTGCGGGAGCAGCGGCGACGACGAGACCACCACCACGGCCGCGGCAAGCGGCGGTGAGGAGACGACGACAACGGCAGCACCGAGCGGTGGCGACGACGAGACGACCACCACAACGGCGCCGCCGGAAGAGCCGATGGAGATGATGACCGACTTCGGGGTTGACCTCGAGGCCGGGACGATCACGGTCGGTCAGACCGCCGACCTGACCGGTGCGTTCGCTCCTCTGGTTGCCCCGATCATGGCGGGCCAGCAGATGTACTGGGCCTGGGTCAACGCCAACGGCGGCATCGGCGGCCTCCAGGTGATGATGGAGACCCGCGACACGGCGTACGAAGTCGAGCAGCACATCGCGGCCTATGACGAACTCCGTGATCAGGTGGTTGCGATCAGCCACACCACCGGGTCGTCACAGACGCTCGCGATCTCCGATGCCTTGGTCGAAGACAGCATGATCGCCGTCCCAGCGACGTGGTACTCGGGTTGGACCGACACCGCGATCGCCCCGACGGTGCTGCACACGGGCGCACCGTACTGCCTCGAAGCGATGAGCCTCCTCGACTGGATGCTCGATGAGGAGAAGACGGAGGGCAACGAGGCTCCGACGCTCGCATTGGCCTCGATCCCCGGCGACTTCGGACTCGATCCGATGGCCGGTGCCCTCTTGTGGGCTGAAGCCAATGGGATCGAAGTTGTCCACGACGGCTCAGGCACCATCATCCCGGGCCAGGACCAGAAGCCGGTCGCCGACGCGATCGTGGCGTCTGGTGCCGATCTCGTCTACATCACAACGACGCCGAGTACGTTCTCCGAAGTCTTCGGTGCCGCGCTCCAACAGGGCTTCGTGGACGCGAAATGGTCCGGAGCCGGTCCGACCTACAACCCGGCGTTCTTGGTGTCTCCGATCGCCGACGCGATTCAGGCGATGTGGTACGGCGGCTTCTACATGCAGCCGTGGGGTGGCGACTCGCCTGGTATGGCGTTGACGATGCAACTCGTCGAGGCGTCCGGTGCCGACATGCCGCCCAACGACTACGTGGGGCTTGGTGTCGTCGAGGCGATGCTCGTCCACGCGGCACTTCAGAAGGCCTACGACAATGGTGACCTGACGCGTGCCGGTGTGCTGGCGGCGATTCAGTCGCTCGACAACGTGACGTTCCAGGGCATGGCGCCCGCCGAGAACTACACGGGGAGCACGTCGGACCAAGTCCAACGTGCCATCACGCTGTGGCGTCCGTCGGTGGCCAATCTCGAAGCCGGTGGTTCGGGTTCGGAGATCGTCCAGACGGACTTCATCGGCCCGACCGCTGAGTCCTTCGACTTCACCGAGGCCTGCTACCAGTTCTAGACAACCAGTGGGTGGCCGGGCCTGAGGGCCCGGCCACCCACCCGACAACAAGAGGAACCGATGCTCGAAGTCGCAAACCTGGAAGTCGTCTACAACGACGTCGTCCTTGTGCTGCGTGGCTTGTCGCTCACGGTGAGCGACGGGCAGATCGTCGCGCTCCTCGGAGCCAACGGAGCAGGCAAGACGACGGCGCTCCGTGCCATCACCGGAATCCTCGACGTGCATTCGGGGGACATCACGAAGGGCTCGATCACGTTCAAGGGGGAGCGGATCGACGGCAAGGACCCGTCGGCGATCGTCCGGATGGGGATCGCTCAGGTGCTCGAAGGGCGTCGGATCTTTGCCGAGATGAGCGTTGACGACAATCTCCGAACCGGTGCGTTCACGAATACGGACCGCGCGTCTGTTGGCGCTGCGCATGAACGAGTCATGGACCTCTTCCCGGTTCTCCAGGGCCGGCAGAAGGACACGGCCGGCTATCTGTCGGGCGGCGAGCAGCAAATGCTGGCGATCGGCCGAGCGCTGATGGCCGACCCCGATCTGCTCATCCTCGACGAACCGACGCTCGGGTTGGCGCCGATGCTGGTGCAGCAGATCCGCGACATCATCGTGGACATCAATCGCCAGGGAACATCGGTTCTCCTCATCGAGCAGAACGCCAACATGGCGCTGTCGATTGCCGACTACGGCTACATCATGGAGACCGGAAAGGTCGTGATGGACGGCGACCCGAAGAAGCTTCTCGCCGATGCCGACGTGCAGGAATTCTATCTCGGTCTGCACGCTGAGGGAGCTCGCAAGTCGTTCCGCGACATCAAGCATTACAAGCGCCGGAAGCGGTGGCTGTCATGACCTCGCGAAGAACCGCACTCCGATCTGACCGTGGCGCCGACGACGGCGCATACGAGCACTTGCTCGAGTTCGAGGATGTCAGCCTGTCGTTCAAGGGAATCAAGGCGCTCGACGGTGTGAGCTTTACGGTCGCCGACGGAGAGTTGTTTGCGGTGATCGGACCGAACGGCGCGGGGAAGACCTCGACGTTCAACTGTATCAATGGGGTCTACAAGCCGCAGGAGGGCTCGATCCGCTGGAAGGGCAAGGACATCCTTGGTCGGAGGCCCGACCGAATCGCGGCGCTCGGCATCGCCCGCACGTTCCAGAACATTGAGTTGTTCGCCCACATGACGGTGCTCGACAACATCATGCTCGGCCGGCATGTGCGAACGAAGACATCGTGGTGGGACGGAGCGATCTGGGTGGGGCCGGCCAAGAAGGAGGAACTCGAGAACCGGGCCGTCGCCGAGGAGATCATCGACTTCCTCGAGATCGCTCGGTGGCGGAAGTACCCCGTGGCGATGCTGCCCTACGGCGTTCAGAAGCGGGTGGAGTTGGGCCGAGCGCTGGCGACGGAACCAGAATTGCTGCTGCTCGATGAACCGGTCGCCGGCATGAACCTCGAAGAGACCGAGGACATGGCCCGATTCATCCTCGACATCCGGGAGGAGCTGTCGATCGCGATGATCCTGGTCGAGCACGACATGGGTCTGGTCATGGACATCGCAGACCGCGTGATGGTCATCGACTTCGGCGAGCGGATCGCCACAGGGGTCCCGTCGGCGGTTCAGAACGACCCGAACGTCATCAAGGCGTACCTGGGTGAAGAGATGGATTCCTAGGGTCGCCAGTTGCCACCGGTAGCTGGTCGCTCGCGGCTTCCTACAACTCGTATCTCCGCGACCGGTCTACTACGTACCAGGCGGCGGGGAGGGCGACGCCGGCGAGGGCCGCCTTGATGAGGTCGCCGGCCACGAATGGATAGAGCCCTGCGTTGAGTGCGGCCGACAGGGTCGGAATCGAATCAACGGTTGCCCAAAGCCAGGTGACCCCGAGGGTGTAGACGGCGGCGCTTCCAGCGAGGAACGCCGGAACGGCTGTGCGAATCGACCGGTCCTTGCGCTGTTCGGCGAAGCGACCAACAAGCCAGGCGGCGACGATGAAGCCCATGAGGTAGCCGAGCGAGGCGCCGGTCGCGTAGGTCCAACCGCCCTGCCCACCGGCGTAGAACGGGAGGCCGATGGCACCGAGAGCAACGTAGATCATCATGCTCCCTGCCCCGATCCTCGAGCCCAGCGCAGCACCCGCGAGCAGCACGGCGAACGTCTGGCCGGTGACCGCGATCGGTGTCCCCGGGAGCGGGATCCTCACCTGCGCCGCGAGGGCGGTGACCAGGGCGAATCCGATCATGAGGCCGACGGTGATTGCGGCCCGGCGCGGCAGCGCGACACCGGTGATGACGTTGGGGTGGACTGCTTGCACGATGTGCCTTTCGATCGGTTTGCGGAGAGTGAGCGGCTCAAGCAAGCCACTCAACCCGCCGATGTGGACAGTCATGGGACTCGCTCGGACGCTGATTCGTTTCATCGCTGTGATTGGCCTCGTCGCGCTCATCTCAACGACGACGGCAGCGCATGCCGCAGTGCCAACCTCTGCTGCTGTTCCCGCTCCAAGCCGGCAGCCTACGTGGTCCCCAGCTCAGGAATCGGGAGCGGATGTCTCCAGGCTCCAGATCCCGGCAATTGGAGTTGACGAAACCGTCCGATCAGGGATTGCGCTCTCCGTAATCGACCGCGGCGTTGCTCACTGGGCAGGGACCTCGGAACCAGGCGGTCCTGGAAATGTCGTCCTTGCAGGCCACCGCTCGACTCATTCGCGCCCGTTCTGGGCGTTGGACCGACTCGAGGTCGGTGACTTGATCTACCTTGACGACAGGGCCGGATTCGCAGTCATGTACAAGGTCTCGGAGACGTTCATCGTCACCCCCGATGACATCTGGATCTCGTACGATCTGGGCAGACCAATGGTGACGTTGTTCGCATGCCATCCGAAAGGCTCGGCGAGCCAGCGAATCGTGGTTCAAGCCGACCTGGTCGCAGGTCGTCGCATCGCGTAACCGTGGTACGTAATCGCCACCGTCGGTAACCTCGGCGCGGATGGATCCAACGACCACCGTCGACACTGACTTCTCGGACCCGCCAGAGTCTGCCGTTGCGTCGCGCAAGCCGATGCCGAAGTGGCCCTTCGTTCTCGCGGGGTTGCTCATGGTGATCGGCATCGCGGTTGCCATCGCGTGGCCGATCAAGGTTCCGTACTACACGTTGTCTCCCGGGCCGCTCTATGACACGTCAGACTTCGTATTCGTCGTCGGCGACGAGGCGCAGTACGAGGTCGATGGCGAGCTGTTCTTCCTCACCGTTGCATTGCGCCAAGCCAACATCTTTGAGTACGCAGCCGGACTCTTGAACCCGAAGGTGGAGGTTGCGCCGCGCCAGAACATCCGGCCGTCGGGTGTCTCTCCCGAGGACCTGCGGCGCGAGAACCTTGCACGGATGGAGCAGTCGAAGACCGACGCGACCTTCGTGGCGCTCACGAAGCTCGGCTACGAGCCGACGTACACCGGAACCGGAGCGCTGGTCATCGAGACGGTTCCCGACTCAGCGGCCGATGGCGTGGTGGTGGCGGAAGACGTCATCGTTGCGATCGACGGCACCGAGGTTGCATTCCGGTCCGATGTCATCGACGGTCTCTCCGCCAAAGAGATCGGCGACCCCGTCACGCTCACGATCCAGCGGCTGATCGAAGGATCTGACGAGGTCGAGGTCGTTGAGGTCGACATCTTCCTCGGTGCCCACACCGACGACCCCGACCGGCCGATGGTCGGTGTGCTGCTCGACAACAGCCCACCGATCGTTGAGTTCCCCATCGAAGTTGACACCGATACCCAGAATATTGGGGGACCGTCAGCCGGCTTGATGTTCACGCTCGAGATCATGAATCAGTTGACCGAGCAGGACCTCACTGATGGTCGGCGAATCGCCGGAACCGGAACGATCGCGCGCGACGGCACGGTTGGAGGCATCGGGGGTGTGCAACAGAAGGTCTACGGCGCAATCGATGCTGGGGCGGCGGTTGTCCTCGTACCCGCTTCAAACTACGACGACGCTCTGGTGGCTGCCGGGGACAACATCGTGGTTGTCCGGGTCGAGACCATCGACGACGCCCTCGAGTACCTCGAGTTCAGCTGACTCCGGAGTCGAATACCCGGGACGGACGGGTCACGTCGTTACCCTGGCCACATGGACGAGCCCACCGATTCTGACGCGCCCGCTACCGCATTCCGCGTTGCCCGCAAGGGCTATGACCGGCAGCAGGTGGACGCCCACATCAGCGCTGCTGCCCGGAGCGCAGCGGCCCTGGAACAACGGATCGCGGAGCTGGAAGCCGGGCTGAGCGAGCTTGGCCTCGACCGTCCGACCGATCTGGCAACCGAACTCGATCTTGTCGGTGAGGAGGTCAAGCGGATCCTCGCCGAAGCTCGGGTCGCTGCCGAGCAGATGCGGTCACGCGCGGCGGACGACGCCGCGCGCTGGCGAGCAGAAGCGGATGCCGAATCGCGTGCGGTTCGCGACTCCACCCGCCAAACGGCCTTCGATGTGCGCCGAACCGTGTGGGAGACCGGCACGGAGATCCTCGCCAACGTTGCTTCCGAGGGCGAGGCCCTTGCTGTCGCCGCGACCGAACGATCCCTGTTCGTCCAAGCAGAGGCAGAGCGAGAGGCATCGCACCTCACCGCCGATGCTCGGCGAGAGCGCGAGGAGGCTGTCCGCATCGGGCGGGAAGAGGCAGAGCGGCTCGTTGCAGCCGCACGCCAGGAAGCCGAATCCATGGTCTCGGCAGCCCGTCGCCAGGCCGATGCCGCGCAGGAGCGTGCTCGCGCGCTCGAGGTGAGGCGTTCTGAGTTGATGGCAGAACTCGAAGCGGCCCGTGCCACGATCGCCGGCGTTGAGCCCGATCCCGATCCTGAGCCGGTTCCGGAGTCCGAAGCCATATCGGTCGTGAGCGAAGGTGTCGATGGGATCGATCTCGGGTCGCTGCCCGAGAGTCACTGGCCGGAAGATGAGGGTTCCGTCAAGATCGTCTCACCCGACCGGATCCTCACTACCGAGCCGGTTGATGCCGACGCCATGGTGGCCGAGGTGGAAGCGCTTCGCGGGTCGTCAGTCGTTGATGAGCCGCCGGTCCTCGATTCCGAGTCGGTGCCTGAGCCGGTGCCGGAGCCCGAACCGGAATCGGAGCAGGAACCGATTCCCGAAGTGGTCTCGGTGCCTGAACCCGCTCCGATTCTGGAGCCGGTTCCGGAGCCCGAGCCTGAACCTGTGCCTGAATCTGTGCCGGAGCCCGAACCGGAATCGGAGCAGGAACCGATTCCCGAAGTGGTCTCGGTGCCTGAACCCGCTCCGATTCTGGAGCCGGTTCCGGAGCCCGAGCCTGAACCTGTGGCGGAACCTGGTGCCGAGCCTGAGCCTGTGCCCGAACCGACTCCGGCGCCGGATCCGCTCGCCGGGCTGTTCGCCCAACTCCGGGCCCCCGCGACCGCATCAGAGCCGGCGTCCGATGCACCCATTCCTCCCCGTCAAGGGGCGGCGGCGGTGTCGGACGACATCGCCGAGGGTGGAGGGGATCTCTCCACAGAACCTGACGAGTCGCCAGAGCCGGAGTCTGTTCCTCCCGAGCCAACCCCGGGACCGGGCCCCGCGCCGTCGGAGGACACCGGATCCTCGCCGGGCGGTGATCTCGACGCGTTCGCCCTCCGCGAGCGTCTCTTGCTCCCCGTCCAGAACCGGGCGCTTCGCACGGTGAAGAGGCATCTCGTCGAGGCCCAGAACCGGGCTCTCGAAGACCTGCGCCTGACCGACGGCTGGGAACCCGACGCATCCATCGTGAGCGACGAGGTCGTCGAGGCGCTCAGAGTCCTCGCGCAGGAGAGTGTGGTCGCCGGATTCACCGCTGCGGCCGAGATGACCGGGACGGCACAGACCCCGCAACCCGACAACGTCGAAATTGGAGATTCCTCAGTTGAATTCACTGCAGCGCTCGTCGACGCCGTGCAAGGATCGGTCGCCCGTTCCCGAGAGACGGCAGCGGGACACCGAGAGACCGGGGCTTCCCTTTCGAGAGTGTTCCGCTCGTGGCGGACCGACGACGCCGAGCGCCGGGTGCGGTTCGCGTCTCGCACCGCCTACCACGCGGGCGTTACAGCAGCACTGGCCCATCTTGGCTCCGCTGAGGTGGCGGTCATCGCGTCCGGCCACCCGTGCGCGGACTGCCCGGCGACCAAAGGTCCATGGTCGATCTCGGCCGGACCGCCAAGCGGCACAATGATGCCGCCGGCACGCGTCGAGTGCGCATGCACCATCGTCCCGTCCCCGTGATGCGACGACTCTCGTAGACTCACCACGTGATCAATCGCGAACCAATCCCGTACGTCAAGAAAGGCCGCTCCCGCCGGATCCTCTGGATCATCCTCGGCGTCGGCTTCATTGGGCTCATCACCATGCGGTCGCTGGCCACGATGTGGACCGACTACCTGTGGTATTCGAGCGTCGACCAGGTCGGTGTGTGGACCACGTTGGTCTTCACTCGGCTGTGGCTCGTGCTCGCCGCGTCGCTCGTAGCGTTCGCGATTATCTGGGTCAATCTCTACATCGTTGATCGGATCTCTCCCCGCCAGGGCGTAACCCCGGGGAGTCCGGACGAAGAGTTGCTGATGCGCTATCAGACATGGGTTGAGCCCCGTTCCGGTCGCCTGCGCCTCGGCGCTTCCGTGTTTTTCGGAATCCTGCTCGGTGTCGGTGCTGCCGCCTGGTGGGAGAACTGGCTGCTCTACTTCCGCGGCGGTTCCTTCGGCGTCACCGATCCAATCTTCAACCACGACGTCAGCCTGTATGTGTTCGATGTTCCGTTCATGCGAGATGTGTTCTCATGGACGTTCCAACTGGTTCTCGTCCTGACCCTGATCGTGGTCGCCGTCCACTACCTCAATGGCGGCATCAACATCCAGGGGCCCGGAAAGCGCACGAGCTCCGGCGTCAAGGCACACGTCTCCATCCTGCTCGCCATCCTGGCTCTCCTGAAGGTCGTCGGCTACCAACTCGACAAGTGGGACCTCCTCTACAGCAGTCGCGGTCAGGTGTTCGGCGCCTCGTACACCGACGTGAATGCGCAGGTCCCTGCGCTCAATCTGCTGATCATCATCTCGCTTGTTGCCGCCGTCATCTTGTTGGTGAATCTGTGGTTCCGCGGATGGACCCTCCCGCTTGTTGCCGTCGGGCTCTGGCTGGTGACCTCGATCATCGTCGGCGGTGTCTACCCGGCTCTCATCCAGCGACTGACCGTCCAGCCCGATGAGGTGAACAAAGAGTCGGAGTACGTCGCGTACAACATCGAATTCACGCGGGAGGCCTACGGGCTCGCCGACGTCGAAGTCGAACCGTTCGCCGCAGAGCCGGTGCTCACGCCCCAGGATCTCGAGGCGAACGCCACCACGATCAGCAACATCCGGCTGTGGGATCCGGGTGTCCTCAATGTCACCTACCGGCAGTTGCAGAACATCGTCACGTACTACGACATCGGCGATGTGGACGTCGACCGGTACGAGATCGATGGCGAACTCACCCAGGTGATGGTGTCGGCCCGCGAGCTCGAGGAGCAGGGTATCCCGGGTGAGGGCTGGGTGACGGAGCGCCTGGTGTACACCCACGGATTCGGTTCGGTGCTGAGCCCGGCGAACGACGTGACCGTTCAGGGGCAACCGGACTTCCTCGTCAAGGACATTCCGCCGGTCAACCTCTCGGATGACGAAAGCCTCAACATCGAGCAGCCGCGGATCTACTTCTCCGACCACGCGGAGACCGACTACGTGATTGCGGGGACGAGCCAGCAGGAGGTCGACTTCCCGATCGGCTCCAGCGGCGCCGATGTCGCGACGAACTCGTACGACGGTGCCGGCGGAGTGAACCTCGGCGGCTTCTTCCAGCGGGCCGCGTGGGCGCTGCGATTCGGCAACCTCGACACGCTGATCTCGGATCGGCTCTCGGACGACTCGAAGGTGCTGCTCGAGCGCAACCTCCGGTCACGCATCGCCCGCCTCGCACCGTTCCTCTACGGCGATGCCGACCCGTACATCGTGATCGCCAACGGGCGCCTCAAGTGGATCATGGATCTCTATACGATCACCGACCGGTACCCCTATTCGGCGCCTGCCAACACGGCGCGGCTCAACCAGGGTGAAGGACTACCGAACCGGTTCAACTACATCCGCAACTCCGTGAAGGCAGTCGTCGACGCCTATGACGGGACGATCGACCTCTTCGTGATCGACCCCGATGACCCGATCATCCAAGCGAACGAGGCGATCTTCCCCGGCGTCTTCCGGCCCGGCTCGGAGCTCCCGCCTGAGGTCATCGAGCACTTCCGGTATCCGGAAGACCTCTTCCGGATTCAGACCGATCAATACCAGCTCTATCACATGACGAACCCGGATCAGTTCTTCACGGTGTCGGATCCGTGGCAGATCGCCCGAGATCCGTCGACTTCGCCGCGGCCGGCGCTGCGCGGACGGTTCGTGGATTCGAGCGGCCAGGAATTCAGCCCGATGCTTCCGTACTACCTGCTGATGAAGCTACCCGGTGAGGACCGGTCGTCGTTCCTGCTCATGCAGCCGTTCACGCCGCGTGGCCGCCCCAACATGGTGTCGTTCATGGTTGCGAAGAGCGGTCCGCTCGAGGAGTACGGACGCATTATCGAGTACGGCTTGCCGTCGGACAGCCAGATCGACGGCCCCGGTCAGGTCGGCAACTTCATCAACCAGGATCCGGCGATCTCCGCCGAGTTCACGCTTCTCGGCCAGGGTGGGTCCCGGGTGATCCAGGGGAACATGCTGGTCATTCCGATCGAGCAGTCGCTGTTGTACGTTCAACCGATCTACATCTCTGCGAACGATGAAGCGTCGAGCACCGGTATCCCGGAGTTCAAGCGAGTTGTCGTGTCGTTCAACGGTCAAATCGAGATGCGCGATTCGCTGTCGGAGGCGCTCACGGCCGTCTTCGGCGTGCAGGATGGATCCGGCGATGGCACCGGTGACGGGGACACGACCGAGCCGCCGACGGGTACGCTCGAGGAGCAGATCGTCGAATTGCTGGCCCGCGCAGACCAAGCGTTCATGGAGGCCGACGAGGCCATGCGCACCGGCGACCTCGTGACCTGGGCTCAGAAGATCGAAGAGGCTCAGGCAGCGGTCGAGGAAGCGACTCGGCTCCTGATGGCTGCGAACGAAGTCGCTCCGGACGCTGCGTCCGGTGACGCCGGCGACACAACGACCGACGCGTAGCGCGGCGTTCGGGCCGACTCTGGGCGACTCCTGACCGTCGTCGCCGACGGCTCAGCGTCGTCGGGCACGAGCTGAACGGCCTGGGTTCGGGTCGAATCAGATAGCATCAGATCGTGAGCGAACCACTGCGACTGGCCGTTGTTGGCGTGGGGCGGATGGGGTCGATTCACGCTCGATCCCTTGCTGCGTGCGACTCGATCGATGTCGACGCCGTCGCTGATGCCGTGCCGGCAGTCGCCGATGCCATCGCCGAGGAAATCGGCGCTCGCGCCTCCTCCTCCCCGGCAGCCCTGCTGGAACGGGATGACATCGAGGCGTGGCTGATCGCAACTCCCACGGCGACGCATCCGGCCGTAGTCGCGACGGCGCTCGAGGCTGGCCTCCACGTTCTCTGCGAGAAGCCGCTCGCTCTTGATCTTGACGAGAGCGAAACGATCGGGGCGCTGGCCGCATCCGCCGGGCGTGTCCTCCAACTCGGATTCTGGCGTCGCTTCTCACCCCCCTGGGCGGTGGCGAAGGACCTTCTCGACGCCGGCGCAGTCGGTCGTCCCCTGATGCTCCGCCTCGCCCAGTGGGATGCAGATCCCCCACCGCCTGCGTTCTGTGATCCGCTGGTCAGCGGGGGACTGGCGATCGATTGCGGGGTCCACGAATTCGATCTCGTCGAGTGGCTGACCGGGCTTCCGGTCGAGACCGTCGATGCGTGGAACCTGCCGCTTGTCGACGAAGCCGTTGGAGACGCGGGCGACATCGACAACCTTGTTGCCGTGCTCGGACTCTCGGGAGGTGCCGTTGCGACCGTGGATCTGACCCGCAACTGCCGCTACGCGGATGATGTGCGCACGGAGATCCTCGGGGAGCAAGGGGCGATCTTCGTCGATCTCCTCCCGGCGGGGCGGACCAGGCTCGCTACGTCGTCCGGTGTTGAGGTCGTGTCCGGGTCGGAGACCGACGGACGCGTTCGTTGACGGGATCGTCGGCCAGGCCGAAGCGTTTGCGGTGGCCGTGCGCGGGGGCGTGGTCGATGTTCCCGGCGCCGCGGCGAGCACGCAGGCGGTCCGACTCGGTCGCGCAGTCCAGGAGGCGGCAGCCACCAGAGCCCCCATCACGCTGCGAACCCAGGGTTCTCCGCATCGCAAATGACGCCGAGAGCCCGCGGTTCGGCGGGATCGATGCGCCGGTCCCATTCTGTGGGCTGTCGGCGCCAAATAGAAGGTGGAGAACCCTGGGTTCGCAGCGTTAGAGGCCGCGGGAGGGTGGGGCGGTGGTGGAGCGTTCGACCAGCGTCGGCGGGAGGACCAGATGCTTCGGCTTTGTGCGGCCCCCGTCGATCCGCTCGATGAGGAGTTCGACGGCAGTCGCCCCGAGTTCGTGGCGAGGCTGATCGACCGTCGTAAGCGAGATGTGCTGCAGTCCCGCGAGCCAGGCGTTGTCGTATCCGATCAGCGAGACATCATCCGGGACCGATGCGACCGGCCTCGAAGAGGGCCTGCAGGGTCCCGATCGCGGCGAGGTCGTTCGCCGCGAAGATGGCGGTCGGATTGGCTCCGATCTCGATCAGCCGCTCGACTCCAAGCATGCCACCTTCCTCCGCGTAGTTGCCTGCGACGGTGACCGGCTCGAGGCCGTGTGCCTTCATGGCCTTGACGAAGCCGGCTTTGCGGCGCCGGGCCCCTGCGCCGCGACCGCCGTCGATGTGTGCAATCCGCGTGTGGCCAAGTGCGACCAGGTGATCGACGGCGAGGCGCGCCCCTCTGCGATCGTCGCCGCTCACGCTGTCGACGACCTTCGACTTGAGGTCGCGAGTGATGAGGACGGTCGGGATCTCTTCGCCAGCCGCGTCGATCGTCTTGAGGTCGAGCAGCGTGCCCGCCAGGATCAGCCCGTCGGTCTGCAACCTGAGCAGGGTCTCGAGGGCGACGCCTTCCCGCTCGGGGATCCGGCGCCCGCTGTTGAGGAGCGCCCGATACCCGTTCTCCAATGCCCGGTCCTCGATCCCGTCGACGACGTCGGCGAAGAACGGATTGTGAAGGTTGGAGAGCATGACGCCGAGGACGTAGGACCGCTGCTGCACGAGGCTGCGCGCCATCGTGTTCGGCCGGTATCCGAGTTCGCGTGCCGCCTTCGAGGACATCGGCTCGCTTGTCATCGCTGACGTGTGGACGATCCCTGCATCACGAGCGACACGAGCGACTTCGACACGCCTGCCCGTTCGGCGACATCGAGAATGGTGGGACGGCTCATGGGGTGACCTCTGGCGGGGGCCGGCAGGGTATCGGTCGCGGTGTCGAACGTTCGGCGAACCGAGCGCCCAATGGGCCGGGGTTCTTCGCTCGTGCCTCGGCAGGCCGAGTACGCGCATCAGTCCGAGGTCCCGATGACCTGTTGGTCGTAGTCGACGACGGCTCCGGTCATGAAGCCAGATTCGTCGGAAGCGAGGAACACCACCGCTCGCGCGGCGTCTTCTGGGTCGATCAGGCGGCCAAACGGAAGCCGCCTTCCTGCCTCCTCCTGCCATCCGTCCTCGGCGTCGTGGAAGCGGCGCTGGATGTCGTCTTCCGCCGGCGTCGACATCCAACCGGGGTTCAGCGCGTTCACCCGGATGCGATGCTCCAGCAGCGCGTTGGCCGTGTTCTTGGTGAACGTCGCGAGGGCCGACTTCGACGCGCAGTAGGAAGCGAGGAACGGTGGGCCGCCATGCAAGGCGATCGAGAGCACATTCACCATGGTTCCTGCGATCTCCTCACGCACCATGATCTTGGCCGCCCCTTGCATGAGGAACCAGGGGGCCCTGGTGTTGACCGCCATCATCCGGTCGAAGTGATCGAGCGTCGAGTCCCAGAGGCTGTCTCGTTCGGTGAATCCGGCGCTGTTGACCAAAACGTCGACGCGGCCGAACGCTTCATCGGCGGCAGTGATGATCCGGCCAGGGGCATCCGGGTCGGCGAGGTCGGCAGCGACGAAGAGGCCCCGACTCCCGGAAGCGTCGACGTCTCGGGCAACGGCTGCACCGCGCTCGGTGTCTCGTCCGGTGATCACGACACCGACGGCGCCGCGAGCAACCAACTCGCGGACGATGGCCTCTCCGAGTCCCTGCGTCGACCCGGTGACGATGGCGACCTTCCCTTCGAAGTCGCGTCTCACGTGGTTCCTCATGTCATTAGAATTCGAGATCAGGACGG
Source organism: uncultured Actinomycetota bacterium (assembly GCA_963785245.1). GTDB lineage: Bacteria > Actinomycetota > Acidimicrobiia > Spongiisociales > UBA5794 > JAHEEL01. The sequence continues at coordinate 67,236 of CAWAUO010000022.1, forward strand.
CCGACGCTCGGCAACCGAGCGCGCCGCAGCCAGTGCTGCGACGAATGCGGCCCGGGCATCTTCCGGAGGGCACGGATTCGAGCGCGGCCGGTAACGAGGTCGACGAAGGCGGACATCTCGGCCCCGTAGGCAGGAGCGAAACGGTCGAGGAAATCGCGGTACGGGGGACCCGACGGATGCGGTGCCTCCGGCGAGATCGGCGCAAGCGGCATGCGGTTGTCCCACCCCACCGCGATCCCGCCGGACGAGCCGTGGACTCCATGCGAACGTCGTACCCGCTCGGGTTGTGACGCGTTGCATCGAACGGGCCTGCGCTCCTCCACTCAGCCGCAGAGCCCCGCAGCGATGCCCAGGTCATCGTTCGACCGTAGATTTCAAGGCCGGGAATTCGGCGGTTCCCCCAGCGAACACTTCTTCAATCTCTTGGCCCGTCACAAACCGGATGGCATCGAAGTCGTGAATAACGAAATCGCGGAACAGATCACCCGACGTCGAACGAACGGCTCGGGGGAGGGAGCGGGGTCGAGGCTGGTCGGCGCGGACAGATAGATCTCGCCGAACTCGCTCCGGGTGCGATGTCTCGTGCCGGCCCGATAG